>CAJPFG010000016.1 GCA_905339235.1 Phycisphaerales bacterium | reverse complement strand
CCGCGAAGAACGAGAGATCTCCCAGAGGCGCCAGGATGGTCAGCCCCTGCGCCGAGAGCGCCGCCCGGCCCGCGTCGGTGATCGGACGGGTCAGGCGGACCAGGATGTGAGACCCTTTCGGGGCCTCCCCGGCCAGGACCGTCGCCACCGTGGACCGGTCCAGCGCCACCCCCGGCGCACCAGAAGCCCACTGGACCTGCGCGGACGCGGTGCCCGCGGCGAGCGTGAGAGCAAGAGCAGACCACCCAACAAGACGAGTTCGGCACGAGCGGCGCATAAGAATCTCCGTTCCGTCGACCCACGAGGAACTAGAGGAATGAAACGGCTTGGACCCGAATGAGTGCGATATCGAACCTTCAACGAAGTGGACGAGAGCGCAAAATCACCCTTCCGCCCGCACGGGCGGACATACAGAGTTAACGCAGATCGGTATCGGCGTCAAGTCGATGTTCGACCTAGATCCCAAAGTGTGTGCGAATTGGGGAGCGAACGCCCGCCACCCCCGGGTTTGGGTGGGATACGGGTTAACACGGGGCGCCGTTGACCCGTTGCTCTTCAGTCTCAATATCAAATCCGTTCTCCGTTCCGTCACCGTTCAGGTCCGCGCTGGACTGGCAGAAGTTGGAGAAATCCCCGTTCACGGCCTCTTCCGTCGCCTGCACATCAAACCCGTTGACCGCGCCGTCGCAGTTCACGTCGGGATCGCACGAGGGAGCAATCGTGAAACTAAGGGCCGCGGCTCCGCCCGCAACCCCGTCTCCCGACGGGAGCACGTTCGCCGCCATCTCGCCGTCCAGGTTCTGCCCGGACGCCACCGAGTTCACGCTCTGCGCGACCGTCAGCGTGTACGAACCCGGCGCGAGGGCCGATTGCGGGGAAATCGTGGTAGTAAAGTTGTCCGCGGCGTACGCAAAGGCGCACGGAACCACTCCGCCCGGGCCAGTAAGCGTGTAATGGGAGAGTTGCGTCGAAACGTTCTCGCTGAACGTCACCGTCAGGAACGCCGGCGCTTCAGTCAGCGACGCCCCGGGGGATGGCGCCGCCTGGACGATCTTTGCGGGACCGGGCGTGTACGCCTCGAGCACCTTATCGGTGGCGAGGATCCAGTTGCGGGGATCCACCAGCACTTCGGTCAGCGAACCCGCGATGGGAATCACGAAGTGCTCGGTCCGCGCATCATTGCTCACCACGTGAGTGACGGTCCCCTGGGGCGTGGTCACATCGATGTCCACAGGCATCGCGAAGACACCCGCGGGCGCGCCCCCGCCCGGCCAGGTGGCATCCTGAGTCTGCCGCAGCGACAGCCTCAGGTACGTCTGGCCGTTGATCGTGACGGATTGCGAGCCGTACGCGTATGCCGGAGCCCCGATCCCGTAGACCCATTGCTGGAAGAACCGCGTGAGGTCCTGCCCCGACACGGACGAGGCGATTCCCGAGAAGTCGTCGGTTTCGGCCGCGGAGCCCTCGAACGCGGCCCGGTAGTCCGCGAGTGTCTGAAAGAACGCCCCGTCTCCAATCACGTGGCGCAGCATGTGGAGCGCCCACCCGCCCTTGCGGTACGTGAAGTTCGTGCTGAAGATGCGGTTGACGCTGTTGGTCGCGTAGACGTAGACCGAGTCATTGACCTGCGTGGGGCGGCGCGCCGCCATCGCCGAGAACAGCGCGGGAAGACCGCTCGAACCGGGCTTGCGTTCCTCCCACAACGCCTCGGTGTACGTCGCGAACCCCTCATTCAACCAGATGTGGTTCCAGGTCTTGCACGTGACGTTGTCGCCCCACCACTGGTGGGCCAGTTCGTGCGCTGTCACCGATTCGGAGAACGTGCCCTGGCCCGTGTTGGTCTGGTGCTCCATCCCCCCGCCGAACGGGAACTCGTAGATCCCGTACTTCTCGTTGACAAAGGGGTATTCCCCGTAGATGGGGCGGTACGCAGCGAGCATGGTCAGGCACTTCTCCCACGAGGTGCGATTGCCGGGCGTGTCGTCCGCCGGATAGATGTGGAACTCAACCGGCATCGCACCGGACCCGCCCCCAGCCAGCGGATACGTGTACGTCCGCGTCCAGACGTTGTACGCGGTCGTGCAGAACGCGCCGAGATACGTGGCTGTGGGGTAGTCGGTGTGCCAGCGGTACTTCGCCTTGGACCCCGCGACCGGCGTGATGCTCTGAAGAAGGCCGTTGCAGGTCGTGCGGAGCGTATCGGGCGCCGTCACCGCGAGCGTGAACCCGGCCTTGTCGGCGTTGTTCCCGGGAAGCAGAACGTCCCCGTCCTTCACGGGCACCCAGGTCGCGGCGTAGTAGGGCTCGCTCAGGCTCGCGATGACCGGTTGTCCGTTCTGCGTGCCGAACTCGATGGAACCGAAACCGCGGGAGACCGCCGGCCCGGTGTAGTCGATCTTCACGGTGAACTCTTCCCCGGCGTTGTACGCGCGATCAAGGGTCACCGTGCGCGCGTAACTCGAATTGTCGCCCGGCGGCGCAGTGCACACCGCGACCGTGGAGCCGTTCAGCGTCACCCGGTTGTTGTCCCCCGAGTTACCGGACAGGTTGCGCTGCACCGTGAAGTTGCCCCGGAGCATGTACGTAAACTGGCTCAGCCCGTCCACGAGCGATCGCACCCGGATCGTGTTCGACCCGAAAATGCTCGCCGAACCGGGGACGACCTCGATGTCGATGTCGTTCGAGAGCACGTCGGTGTCGGTGAACGCCTCGCGATCCGAGTAACCCGGCCCGCCCGGTTCGTCGATCGCAAGACCTTGCCCAAATCGCCACGCGAGCATCTGCTCCTTCCAGCACGAGCAGGATTCGTGCCCCATTTCCTCGCCGGGGGGCGCGGCCACTTGAGCCATGGCCGTTCCGGCCAGCGCCGTGAGTATGAGGGCGGCGCGGGCGTACCCGCGGACAGCGTCGTCGTCGTGGTTCATTTTCAACCCCTGTCGGCCGGACGGGCCGTGTGTACATCGGCTTCCCAAACACCAAGGAACGGCGCGGATCGCCGAATGACCCTGGGGCAGGCGCTCCAGTCTCCCGCGAAATCGGATGCTTAGCAACAGATTCGCCGCAGCGACCCCACCGGTTTCCCGCTCTCGCAAAGCGCGTCCGAAAACCACCCAAGGGTTCCACCGTCAGGATGGGCAGGGCGCTCCGTTCACCGCCTGCTCGACTGCCTCGACGTCGAATCCGTTTGTCGCACCATCCCGGTTGAAGTCCGGGTTGTACACCGAGCACACCGTATTGCCGTTCACAGCCTGTTCCACGCACTCGACGTCGTAACCGTTGACCGCCCCATCCATATTGAAGTCCGCCAGGCACTGGCATTCATCGGGAACCCCGTCCAAGTCCCGGTCCTCCGCCGCGCCCGATGCGATCTGGCACCCGTCTTCCACCCCGTCCTGATTGCAGTCCTCCGACGAGGGCATGAACGCGTCGAACAGCGTCTGCACCTCGAGACGTGCCTTGAGCGCGGCCCCGGTGGAGTTGTAGTGCACGCCGTCGGCCAGGAACGCGGCCGTGTTCTGGGGCGTCCACCCGGCCTCGTGCGTCAGCCGGCGCGAGTTGAGCGCGCATACGAGTGGATCGCTCATCGCTATCTCGTAGTGCACCCCCGGCTGAGCGTCGAGATTGTCGGCGATCTCCTGGCTCGTGATGTTGCTCCGCACCGGGTCCGACACCAGAAGCACCGGCAGGTCGGGTCGGACGTGCGCCCGCAGGTAGGCGATCAACGCCTCGATGTCCGCCCGGTATACCGCCGGGCTGTACCAGTTCGAGTCGTTCGCGCCGTAACACAGGATTACCACGTCGGGTTCCATGGCGGCGAGAACCGGGCCGCAGTCCGGATGGTTTCTCAGAAAATCCCGCGTGGTGTAGCCGCCGGCGGAGAGACTTGTGAACGCCCAGCCCCGGGGGTTGCCCACGTTCACGAATCGCGCCGTCACGAGGTCGGTGAGCGCGTTGGGATCGGTCCCGGAAACCAGTACCTGCATGTACTGACCGGAGCCCATGGGCAACGGACCCACCCGTCCGGACCGGATCCCCGGCGGCGAACCCTGCAGTCCCATCGACGTTTCGATCGTTGCGACGACCGGGTAGTAGAACGAGATCTGGGACGAGGGAGATGGCGACACCTGAACGCGGACCTCCCCGCTGCTCGCATTCGTGGCGGCGAGCACGTCGAGATAGGTCGGCCCGGACCGGTCGAAGAACTCGTTCAAGCCCACCAATCCCGTGCCGGGGTGCATGCGTTCTCCGTCGTGCAGGAGCATGAGGAGATTCGCGTAGACCTGGTTGTTGTTGATGTTCGCGCCGTTGGTGGTAGAGGAACTCACGGGACAGAGCCAGGGCGGGATTCGGGACGCGGCCAGTCGCGTCGGCGCGGGCCCGCGATCGGCGATGTACCAGCCGCGCCATAGCCAATCGGCGTACGGAGCGCCGCCCCCGGTGCTCTGCCCGAACTGCATCCAGGGCGTCTCCGGAGCGTTCCCGAGACGCGACCAGAACTCGAACTGGAATCGCGGCACATACACCACTCCCCAGCCGCCCGGCGTCGTTTCCTGCGAGTCGCCCAGGATCAGGCCTCGCACGGTTCCGCATCGCGAACGCGCGAACAGATCGCGGAAAACCGGAGCCGATTGAGTGAAGCAGTAAGGCACCGCCAGAAACGGTTGCGCCCCAGCCCACTCGGTCACGAAACATGAGCCAACCGCCGCCGCCCACAGGACTCGGTGCATTTCAACGCTCCGGCTGCCAACCCCAAGTTCACGTCCCAGGGGAACTGGCATCGGCTCCATGACGCGAAACGCTTGTGCGATTTGCACTTCGCGCGGACCGAGGCGAGAGGAGACTCCTTCATGAAATCGAAATCCGACGACGCCTCGCACATCCCAAACCAACCATGCGCATACCAACACGCGGAATCTCGCCGGAAACGTGGAACAGTCTTGTGGAACATGCCGCCGACCGGTATGCTGCCCCGAAGAGGGGTTCGTGCCGGGGGGGACCATGGGAGTGCGTCACATGCTTAATCGGCTTGCAGTGGTGACCGCCGCCACGCTTTTTGTCAGCGCGGGCTCCGTCAGTTTCGCTACCGACAACTACATCGTGCTCCAGTACAACTGGAACGGCATCCTTCACCCCGGTGAAGGCGGCGATCCCGACGATCTCAACGGCTTCCGATCGATCGCCGATCGAGCCCTCTCCGTCGACGGCGGCGGCAACTCCTTCGGGAGCATGGCTCTTGTGGGCAACACGGGCATCACGTACGATTTCGAGCGCAACCCCAACACCCTCGACCTCGTTCACCTCGGCAACACCGCCGTCTCCACCGCCGCCGGAACCTGCACCGGCTGCCCGACCCGCTGGTGGGACCTCACCGCCGGCCTCAACGCCAACCGCGGCGTGCAGCCCGCGTGGATGCCCTCGCTCAACGCCCACACCCTTCCTCAGACCACCGATGTCTCGGCCCTCAACCTGACCCTCGACTCGCTCTCCTCCATCGGCTTCCTCTACCAGATCAGCAACGGCGGCGGAAACTTCCAGGTCGTCCTCACCTTCACCGACGCCTCCTCCGTCACGCTCACGCTCGCGGCCGGCGACTGGTTCGGCCCGGTCAACCCGCCCGCCGCGGGGCCCGGTGCCGCCTCCCAGGCGCTGCTGACCTACCCCAACGTCTCGCCCCCGCCGGCAACGCGGAATACGTTCCAGGGCACGAGCAACATTGACGCGCCGTTCATCCAGACCTGGCCCACGCAGGCGCTGGGCGTCGTCGAAGCCGTCGTCACCGTCGCCGAGATGCAGGCCGACGGGCTGGGCAACCATGCCGGCAAGACGCTCTCGTCCATCACGTTCCAGAGCCCCAACCAGCCGAGTCGAGGCTACGCGATCCTGGCGTGCACGGTCGTGAACGGGCTGGGCCCCCCGCTCAACGACGAGTGCGCGAGCGCCTTCGCCATCAACGTGGGCAGCAACCCGGGCGAGAACATCCGCGCCACCGGCGCCGCTTCCTCCCCCTGCGGCAGCAACGACACCCATGATGTCTGGTACCGCTACACCGCCGCGGCCTCCGGCGCCCTCGAAGTCCGCACCTGCGGCGCGGGCTTCGACACCACCATCGCGGTCTACGACGGCTGCGCCGGCCCGCTCATGGGCTGCGACGACGACGGCTGCATGGCCGCCTCCCGCGTCCGCTGGACCGCCGTCTCCGGCCACACCTACTTCGTCCGCGTCGCCGGCTCCGACGGCGCCGAAGGCCAGTACGACCTCTTCCTCGACGACGCTCCCGCCACGCACTCCGATCTCATCGTTCCGCTCGCGTACAACTGGAACGGAATGGTCCACACCGGCGAGGAGGGACTCCCCGACGCTCCGGACGGCTTCCGCTCCATCTCCGATCGCGCTCTGCACGCCACCGGCGCCACCGGCTCCCTCAACGCCGGCACCATCCTCGGCGATGACTTCATCCCCTACGAAGTCGAGTCCCAGGCCGGCGTCCTCGACATCGTCCACCTCGGCCTCTCCGGCCCCGGCAGCCCGCGCGATTGGGACACCGTCGCCGATGGCGACGCCATGGGAACCCTGCCCAACTGGCTTTCCAGCCAGGACCAGACCGGACCCCAGCGCACCAACCTCTCCCCCCTCAACATCGCCATGGGGCCTAACACCCGCGTCGGGGTCCTGTTCCACGTCTCCAACGGCGGCGGACTCTTCGACTGCGTTCTCGAGTTCTCCGACAGCACCACCGCCGTCCTCACCCTCGCCGCCCCCGACTGGTACCTCGCGCAGGATCCCCCCGGCGCGCTCCCGGGCGTCGAGGTCCAGCAGTCGCTCGGCACCTTCGCCGCCACCCAGAATCAGGATCTCGCGGCCACCGGCGCCCCAGTCCTCAATGTCGTCGAGTCCGTCTTCTCCACCTCCTCCATCTTCAACTGGGGCCTGGGTGATGTAAACGGCAAGCGCCTCACCGGCATCTCCTTCCAGAACGGCAACCCCCAGACCTCCGCCTCCTACGCCGTCTACGCCGTCACCTTCCGCGACACCATCCCCGACAACAGCCCTACCCCGCCCAGCGGCAGCGGCAGCGCGGCTCCCAACCCCGTCGAAGCCGGACGCTCCGTCCTCTTCACTGTCAATGTCGCCCCCGGACTCAATCCGCCCAGCACGGGCCTGGCCGTCGTCGCCGATCTCTCGCCCTTCACAGGCAGCGCCGCCCAGCCCTTCTTCGACAACGGCACCAACGGCGATGTCACCCCCGGCGACAACATCTTCTCCTACGCCATGACCGTCCCGGCCGCGCAGGCCGCGGGCCCTTACACCGTCAACTTCACGGTCTCCGACGCCCAGTCCCGTTCCACCAACGGCAGTTTCGCCTCCAACGTCATCCCCTACGCCTGGAACGAGATCGTTGACGGCGGCAGCGACGCCGGCGATCTGCCCTTCAGCGCCCAGGCGCCCGTCGGATCCGGCACGCTCAACGCCATCGCCGGCGACATGGGCGCCGACGACGCCGACATGTTCCTCATCGAGATCTGCGATGTCTTCTCCTTCTCCGCCACCACCGTCGGCGGCGCGGGCTTCGACACCCAACTCTTCCTGTTCAACCTCGACGGTACGGGCGTCACGCACAACGACGACAGCGGCGGAGTGCAGTCCACCATCACCAACATCTTCGTCCCGGCCAACGGGCAGTACTACCTCGCCGTTTCCCGGTACGACCACGACCCAATCAACGACGGCGCGGCCGAGATCTGGCTCGACGATCCCTTCAACGTCGAGCGCGCCCCCGACGGCGGCGGTGGAGCGGTGGTGGCCTGGAACGGCGTCACCACAAGTGCCGGTGGCTATCGCGTCACGATGGCCGGCGTCTGTTTCCCCACCCTCACGCCGCCATGCGATCCGGACGTCAACTGCGACGGTTCGGTGAACGGATTCGACATCGAGGCCACCGAGCAGGCCGTCAATGGCGACTACTCCAACTTCTGCCAGCCCAGCGCCGACCTGAACAACGACGGCGCCGAGAACGGGTTCGACATCGAAACTGAGGAACAGCGCGTCAACGGCGAACCCTGCTGATCTTGCCCAGATTCACTCAGACGGATTCGCTCACACCCCCGGAGGTCGGCGCCTCCGGGGGTGTTTTCGTCGATTCCTGCGATGGTCCGCCGCTTCCGGACATCTGTGTGAAAGCCCTTGGGAGATTCCGCGCCATGAAACTCGCCCTCGCCGCCACCTCGCTCCTGGCCCTCGGCCACACCGTCTCCGCCGACACGCTTTCCATCCCCGCTTCCAAGGACAACACGCTCTACGAAGACCCGACCGGCTTCTCCAGCAACGGCCGCGGCCAGTACATGTTCGCCGGCGCCACCGTCGTCAGCCAACTCCGACGCGCCGTCATGGCGTTCGATCTCTCCGCGATCCCGCCCGGGTCCACCATCGAGAGCGCCCGCCTGAAACTCAACATGTCCCGCACCATCTCCCTGGATCAGCAGGTCTCGCTCCATCGCCTCGCCGCCGACTGGGGCGAGGGCGACTCCATGGCGGTGCTCGAAGAAGGCCGCGGCGCCGCGGCCGAGCCGGGTGACGCCACTTGGATCCACCGCTTCTCCACCGACGACCTCTGGACGACGCCCGGCGGCGACTTCGACCCCGCCCCCTCCTGTACCATCCCCGTCGGCGGCATCGGCAGTTACACCTGGGGCGCCTCCGGCGAACTCAACGCCGACGTCCAGTCCTGGCTCGACAACCCGGCCTCCAACTTCGGCTGGATCGTCATCTGCAACGAAACCACCCCAGCCAGCGCCAAGCGCTTCGACACCCGCGATCACCTGGACCCCTCCGTCCGCCCCGCCCTCATCATCAACTTCACGCCCCCACCTTCCTGCGACCCCGACGTCAACTGCGACGGCTCCATCAACGGCTTCGACATCGAAGCCACCGAACAAGCCGTCAACGGCGACTTCTCCAACTTCTGCCAGGCCTCCGCCGACCTCAACGGCGACGGCGCCGAAAACGGCTTCGACATCGAAACCGAAGAGCAACGCGTCAACGGCGAGCCGTGCTGAGCACCGCGATTCCCGAGTCCGGTCCCGCGCCGGGGTTTCTAAGCCCGGCGCGAAGGGGAAACCCGCGCACTCGTCCAGCGAGATTTCACGCCCTTTGACCTTGATCCCGGCCGCGCTTCATGCCACAATATCGGATAATAGTATCCGATATATTCGGACTGGAGCCTCCCATGCTGAACCATCACGCTTCGCCGTTCCGCCGCAAGCGCTTCTGGGCGGTCGCGGCGACCCTCGCGTTCTTCACGCAGGCCGCGGCCGCCCAGAGCGATTACGTCGTCATCGCCGCGAACGACCTGGGCATGCACTGCATGCAGAACGACTTCTCGCAGATCATGATCCTGCCGCCCTTCAACACGCTCCGCGCCCAAGTCATCCGGCGCGACGGACCCGACATCGTCACCTCCGATCTCTCCCTGTCCTTCACCATCCCCGGCAACACCCACTCCTCCGACAAGACCAACTTCTGGGAGTACGTACAGCCCCTGCTGGGAGTGCCGCTCGCGCCCGACATCGGCGTCGCCGGCACGGGCATGTCCGGACCCATGATCCGCAACTCCACCCGCCGCGACTTCTTCGCCGAGGGCATCCCCATCACGCCCATCGACGACGACGGAAAGGAAAACCCGTACTCGATGGCGCTCGTCACCGCGCGCGACCAGAACGGCGTCATCGTCGCTCAGACCCAGGCGGTGGTCCCCGTCTCCTGGGAGATGTCCTGCAACCTCTGCCACGTCGACCCCGTCCGCAGCACCGCCGGCAATATTCTCTTCTACCACGACCTTCTTCATGGCACCAACCTCAAGGACCAGCAGCCCGTCCTGTGCGCTTCTTGCCACAGCGACAACGCGCTCGGCGCGCCCGGAATTCCCGGCGTCCCAAGCCTCTCCCACGCCATGCACCGCGCCCACGCCGAGCGCATGGACCTTACCGACCTCACCAACAAGTGCTACGCCTGCCATCCCGGCGTGCGCACCGACTGCCAGCGCGACGTCCACGCCGCGAGCGGGATTACCTGCACCACCTGCCACGGCGACATGCTCGCCGTGGCCAACCCCGCCCGCAACCCCTGGCTCGAAGAGCCCCGCTGCGACAGTTGCCACACCCGCGCCGGCTTCGAGTTCGAGCAGCCCGGCACGCTCTTCCGCAACAGCACCGGCCACGGCAAGGCCACTTGCACCACCTGCCACGGCAGCCCCCACGTCATCGGACCCGCAACCACCCAGACCGACAACGCGCAGGCCATCCGCATCCAGGGCCACTCCGGCGTCCTGAACACCTGCACCGTCTGCCACCGCCAGACGCCCAGCGACCCCTTCCCCCACCGCCGCCCCGATTGAGGATTCCAATCATGAACCGCTCCATACTCACCATCCTCGCGCTCTTCGCTCCCGCCGCGCTGGCGCAGGACTACCGCCTCATCGATCTCGGCACGTTCCGGGGCGAGTCCGAGGCTTTCGGGCTCAACCAGGCCGCCGCGGCCGCGCTGGGGTACTCCGTCGCCATCGACTTCCACTACGACGCCGCGTCCTTCGTCACCTCGCCCACGCCGCTCCCCGCGCAGGCCGGATTCAGCGAGCACATCGCCACCGGCGCCGATGCGCAGGGCCGCGTGTACGGTTTCTCCTACACCTTCGGCCGCCTCGACTCGTCATCGTTCATGTACGATGGGAGCACCCTGGTCCCGCTGGGCGCCTTCGAGTGCCGCGACGCAAACGCCGCGGGCGAACTCGCGGGCACCACCCGCGTCACTCCCGGCGGCTTTGTTTTTCCCCGCGCCGCGCGCTGGTCCGGCGGCTCGCTCGCCACCCTTCCGACGCTCGGCGGCGAGAGCGCCCACGCCTTCGGCATCGCCGACGATAGCAGCATCGTGGGCAACTCCGCGCTCACCAGCGGAGGCGCGGCCCGCCCGTGCCTCTGGATCAACAGCACGCCCCGCGACCTGGGCACGCTGGGCGGCGCTTCCGGCGAAGCCCGCGCCCGCGCCGCCGAAGCAATCGTCGGATCCTCCCAAACCGCGCAGGGCGCCTACCACGCCACCCGCTGGACCGTCGCCGCCGACGGCTCCGTGCTCTCCCGCACCGACCTGGGCGCACTGCGCCCCAACACCACCAGTTACGCCTACGACATCAACGCCGCCGGCGACATCGTGGGCTCCAGCACCTTCCACGCCGTCATCTGGCAAAACGGCGCAATCAGCGATCTCAACGCCCGCATCGCCTCAGCGCCCAACTGGGTGCTCAACAAGGCGTGGGCGATCGGCGACAGCGGCGCCATCGTCGGCCGCGGCTCGTACTTCGGCGTCCCCCGCGCCTTCATGCTCCTGCCCTGCGGCGGCCAGTGCTGCGACCCCGACGTCAACTGCGACGGCGCGATCAACGGCTTCGACATCGAGGCCACGGAACAGGCCGTGAACGGGGACTTCACCAACTTCTGCCAGGCAACGGCCGACCTCAACGGCGACGGCGCCGAGAACGGCTTCGACATCGAAACCGAGGAACAAAGGGTCAACGGCGCTCCCTGCTGAACACCATCGTTTCGCCTTATTTGGAGACCCGCGTGTCCCCTGCTCGGCCACGGAGGCGCCCCCGGGTTTCTTAAGGCCGCTTGTTCGAGAATCCGTCAGATTCTCTCAAAGAACGCCCTGCTTCATGACATAGTGGTGTGCCGGGGTGTTCGTGCGCCCTGAACTCGGCGGGACTCTTTGGGAGATTTCAATATGCGTCCGATCTCTTCTGTCATTGCCGGCCTGTGCGCCGGCCTCGTTCTGGCTTTGGGATCTTCGACCGTCCGGGGGGAGGTTGTGACCCGAGTCGCGTTGCTCAACGGGATGCAGGAGACCCCGCCCGTCAGCACGACCGCCAAGGGATGCGGCCGGTTCGTCATCGACACCGACGCCAACACCCTCGACTTCGAGATCGTGTACTGGGGGCTTTCGAGCGCCGAGACCGCCGCGCACATCCATGGCATGGCCGGCCCCGGCGCGCCCGCCGGCGTGATCTTCCCGCTCCCCGCCGGCACCGTGAAGCGCGGCACGTGGAACTACGCCGAGGCCCAGGAGGCCAACATCCTCGGCGGCTTCACCTACGTCAACATCCACTCCGCCAACTTCGGCGGCGGTGAGATCCGCGGCCAGATCGTCGCCGCCGTCTGCGACATGGACGGCGGGCAGGAAGTTCCCCCCAACCCGTCCGGCGGCCAGGGCTTCGGCCTCTTCAACATCGACCCCGTCGCCCACACCCTGTCGTACTACATCGCCTTCACCGGCCTGACCGCCGCCGAGACGGCCTGCCATATCCACGGCTACGCGCACCACACGGTGGCCGCCGGCATCGTCCACCCGCTCCCGCTGGGCGGGGTAAAGACCGGCGTCTGGGCCTACCCCGCCGCGGAAGAGCAGCGGATCATCGACGGGATGACCTACGTCAACATCCACTCCGCCAACTTCGGCGGCGGTGAGATCCGCGGCCAGATCGTCACCTGGCTCAACCCGATGAACGGCGCTCGGGAAACGCCCCCGAACGCCACGTCCTCCGCCGGGTGCGCGATGATCTCCATCAACCGCGGCTCGAACATCATGGGGCACGACATCCGCGTGGGATTCCTGACCTCGCCCGAGACCGCCGCGCACATCCACGGCTACGCCGACGCCGGCGTTCCCGCGGGCGTCGTGCAGCCGCTCGCCGCCGGCGCACGCAAACTCGGCACCTGGACCTTCGGCGCCGCCAACCAGAACAACATCCTCCTGTCGCGCACCTACGTGAACATCCACACCATGGCCTTCGGCGGCGGCGAGATCCGCGGCCAGATCTGGCGCGGGCGCCCCATCCCCTGCTCGCCCCTGGTCACCGACCAGCCCGACGACTTCACCGCCACCGCGCCCGGCTTCGTGCACCTCATGGTCATGGCCGACGAGCGCAACGGCGGGCCGATCCAGTACGAATGGCGCCGCAACAACGTCCCCGTGCCCAACGCGCCCCCGTTCTTCGGCGCCGACACCAACATGCTCATGATCAGCCCCTCCGATCCCGCGCACTCCGGCTCTTACCGCTGCGTCATGACCAACACCTGCGGCACGACGGTCAGCGACGAGGCCACCGTGGTCGTCCTGCCCCCCTGCGATCCCGACGTCAACTGCGACGGCAGCATCAACGGCTTCGACATCGAGGCCACCGAGCAGGCCGTCAACGGCGACTTCAGCAACTTCTGCCAGGCCTCCGCCGACCTCAACGGCGATGGCGCCGAGAACGGCTTCGACATCGAGACCGAAGAGCAGCGGGTGAACGGCGCTCCCTGCTGAGGCGCGCACATCCTCACGTTCGCCCCGCGGCCCCGGAGCCACTCCTCCGGGGCCTTCTTCTTCCCGCTGGCAATCCGCCGCAAGGTCGTTCGTTTGCCCCGGTGCCATGCGCTCGACCTTGTGCGTTTTCGCGTTGCTGGTTCTGACCGCCCCCGCGCTCGCCCAACTCCGCGGGCGCGTCGAGCAGCGCTCGTTCCCCGGCCCCATCACCGGGCGCACCGTCAGTTTCAACATCTACCTTCCGGAAAACTACGACAGCACCACGCAGCGATACCCGGTCATCTACCACCTTCACGGGATCGGCGGTAACCAGGGCGGCCCGCAGAACTCGACCGTTCCGGCGTCGTTCGAGGCCGCGCTCGCCCAAGGTCTCATCGGACCGGTGATCGTCGTATTCCCCAACGGCTACACCGACGGCTGGTGGGCCGACAGTGTCTCGTTCGACAAGCCCGCCGAGACCGACGCCGTGCGCCAGTTGATCCCGCACGTGGACCAGACCTTCCGCACGCTCCCGACCCGCGGGGCGCGGGTCATCCAGGGCTTCTCGATGGGCGGATTCGGCGCGACCAAGTTCTACTCCAAGTTCCCGGAGTTGTTCGTGGCGTGCGTCGAGTACGACGGTGCGATCGTCACGTGGAGCACGATGCAGCAGTTTCACGCCGCGCAAGCCTCGGCCATTTTCGGAAACAGCCAGGACTACTTCGATCAGTTCTCGCCGTGGCACTGGACCCAGCAGCACGCCCCGGCCTTGCAGGCCGGCAATCCAGTGCGCATGGTCGTGGGCGCCCTCGACGGTGGAAACCGGCAGTTCCGCGATCACCTGACCTCCCTGGGTATCCCGGTGGACTACGTCGAAACGGGCTGCGCTCACGACCTCGGCTGCCTGTTCGCCGCCCAGGGCCTCAACTCCGCGGCCTTCATCGCCGCCCGCCTCGACCTCTCCCCCTGCGACCCGGACGTGAACTGCGACGGCTCGGCGAACGGCTTCGATGTTCTCGCAACGGAGGCGGCTGTCAACGGTGACTACTCCGACTTCTGCCAACCCTCCGCCGACCTGAATAACGACGGGGCCGACAACGGTTTCGATGTCGAAACCGCGGAGCAGCGTGTGAACGGGGTCTGCTGACCCCAAACTGCGCGAATTGCCGGTTTTCGGGCGCCGGAATGGTGGCATTCCGAGCCGTCATGGCGCATGATATAGGGGGAAGCGGAGGGCGGTCGTATGCGAATCCCGATTATCGTTCTTTCGTGCTTGGCACTGGCGCCCATCGCGGCGGCCGACTCCATTTCACTCCAAGCCTCCAAGGACAACACTCTCTACGAAGACCTCTTCGGCGGGATCAGCAACGGGCGGGGCCAGTACATGTTCGCCGGCGCGACGCAGTTCCAGGTGCAGCGCCGCGCCCTGATCGCGTTCGACGTTTCCGCGATCCCGGCCGGATCCACCGTCACCGCCGCCCGTCTGACCCTGCACATGTCGCGCACGATCTCCACCGGCGAGCCCGTCGCCGTCCATCGCTCTCTTACCTCCTGGGGAGAAGGGGCTTCGACGGGCCTGCTGGAAGAAGGGCAGGGCGCGCCGGCGGAGCCCGGCGATGCGACATGGCTCCACCGGTTTTTCCCGAACGATTTCTGGTCCACCCCGGGGGGCGAGTTCGATCCCGCTCCCAACGATTCCATCCTGATTTCCGAGGTCGGGTTCTATTCCTGGGGGCTGGGCGGCCAGTTGGTCGCGGACGTTCAGCACTGGCTGGATCAACCTACGGAGAACTTTGGCTGGTTTATGATCGGCAACGAGGGCAATCCTGCCAGCGCCAAGCGGTTCGACACACGCGAGCACATTGAGCCCGCCTTCCGACCGGTGCTGGAAGTGGAGTACACACCCATTCCGGGGCCCGGTTTTTCCGCGTTTTTCTCGGCGACTCTGTTTGCGGCAACCCGTCGCCGCCGCCCGGCGTAGTAAACTCGCCGGATTTCGCTTGTGCGATCCTCACCACATCGGTAGTGCAATACCCACCGAACCGGGACGTTCGGCGGACTGCACGGGGCTGTGCGACTGGAGACTCCTCTCAATGAGCGAGATGCACCGCGTCTGCGCCACCCCGACATCGCCACCGATCGTGAGGCACCCATGACCATGCTCGACACCACCGTGCCCGAGAATGCTGCTGAGCGCCCTGAAACTCCGGGCTGGTCGCGTCGCGACCTGCTGGCAGGAGCGGGGTTCCTGGCCGCGTTCTGGGGCGCCCAGGCCCACGCCGTGCCCCCGCCCGCTCCGGCGGACATAGATCCTTCGAGCCTGCTGAACAAACTCGTGCGCCGCCTGACTTTCGGGGTCACCCAGTCCGAACTGAACCTCGTCCGCACGATGGGCTACGACGCCTATCTCGAGTACCACCTGGACTGGCAGTCCATCGACGATTCGGCCGTGCTCGCGCAGATGGGCAACTACCCGACCTTGACGTTGACGTACCAGCAGATGCTCGGCGTCACCGGCGGCACCGTGCAGAACGAATGCATCGAGGCCGCGATCATCCGGGCCGCCCTCTCCAAGCGGCAGTTCTTCGAGCGCATGGTCGAGTTCTGGACCGACCACGTCAACATCGAGATGAACGGCGACCGCCTGCGCCGCTTCAAGGCCATCGACGACCGCGACGTCATCAGGCCCAACGCCCTGGGGAACTTCCGCGACCTCATCACCGCCAGCGCCCACAGCCCGGCGATGCTCGACTACCTCGACAACAACCTCAGCACCGCGGGAAACCCCAACGAAAACTACGCTCGCGAACTCATGGAACTGCACACCCTGGGCGTGGACGGCGGGTACACCCAGAACGACGTCATCGAGGTGGCCCGCTGCTTCACCGGCTGGCAGTTCTGGAACGACGCGCAGGGCGCCCTCTCGGGCACCTTCCGCTACAACTCCGCCGTCCACGACACCGGCCAGAAAGTCGTACTCGGAAACGTCATCCCCGCGCGCTCGGCCGCCGCGGGAGTCCAGGACGGCGCCGACGTCCTCAACATCCTCTTCAATCACCCAAGCACCGCCGCGTACGTTTCCAAAAAACTCTGCCGGTGGCTCCTGGGGTATGACGTCCCGCAGGGCGTCGTCGATTCCGTCGCCGCCGCCTACACCTCCACCAGCGGCGACATCAAGTCCATGATCCGCGCCGCGCTCCAGCCCAACAACCTCGCCATGGCCAGCCCGAAGTACAAGCGCCCGTGGCACCACTTCGTCTCGTGCATGCGCGTCGCGAACACCACGATCACCACCACCTCGGGCATGCGCTCTCGACTCATCAGCGCCGGCATGCCCCGCTTCGGCTGGCCCACCCCCGACGGCTACCCCGACAACCCGGACTACTGGGTCGGACTCATCATCCCGCGCTGGAACTTCGGCGCCGACCTCACCAACCCGGGAATCACCGGCTTCACGCTCGACACCGCGGGGTACTTCTCCGCGCTGACCACCGCCGACCAGATGGCCGACAAGATCAACAGTGCATCCTTCGGAGACGAACTCACCGCCCCGGAACGCGACCGCATCCGCGATTACCTGCTCCCGAACACCCCCACCCTCACCCGCCAGCGCGAGGCCCTCGGCCTGGCTATGGCCGCGCCGAGTTTCCAGTGGTATTGAGCCTCCCGGAGAACCTCCCATGTCCGATCAGCCCGTCCATGACGCACCCAGCGGCGGCCCCAGCGGGTGCAACGAGTATCTCGAACTCTCACGCCGCAACTTCCTCGCGGCGACCACTTTCACCGCCCTCGCCGCGGCCGCCCCTTCCTGGCTGCCCCGCGTCGCCATGGCCAAGGACTATCGCTCTTCCGCCCGTGACGTGATCATCTCCATCTATCTCCGCGGCGCCGCCGACGGCCTGACCCTCCTGGTCCCCTACGCCGACAACAACTACTACTCCCTGCGACCGACCCTCAACGTCCCGCGCCCCGACAGCGGCAATCCCAACCGCGCCACCGCCCTCACCAGTTTCTTCGGGCTCCCGCCCGCGATGACCCCGCTCATCCCCGCGTACCAATCGGGCCAACTCCTCTTCCTCCACGCCACCGGCTCCACCGACCCCTCCCGTTCGCACTTCGACGCCCAACGCTTCATGGAGGTCGGAAAGGCCAACGACCCCGCCCTGGGAACCGGTTGGCTTGGCCGGCACCTCGCCAGCGTCGCCCCGATGGACCCCAACGCCATTCTCCGAGCCGTCGGCATCAGCACCGGCCTCATGCGGACCCTCGTCGGCGCGCCCAACACCCTGCCCATCCCCAACCTCGACTCGTTCAACCTCTCCGGCAGCACCTCCAGCGTCGCCGCCCGGCGCTCCGCCATCGAGGACATGTACGGCCCCGTCGCCGACCCTCTCCACGCCGCGGCCATCACCACCATCCAAACCATCGACCTGCTCAACACCATCAACTTCGAGGGGTACCTGCCCTCCGGCGGCGCCGTCTATCCCGCCGGCGCGTTCGGCACCGCCCTCAAATCCACCGCCGCGTTGCTCAAGGCCCAAGTCGGCGTCGAGGCCGTCGCCATCGATCTCAACGGCTGGGACACCCACGCCAACCAGGGCATCTTCACCGGCACCATGTCCGGACTGATGACACAACTCGCGCAGGGTCTGGCGGCACTCCATGCCGACATGAACAACGGCGTGGTCCAGCCCAGCCACCTCGCGGTCGTCATGAGCGAGTTCGGCCGCCGACCCGCGCAGAACGGCAGCGCCGGCTGCGATCACGGGCACGGAAACGCCGCGATCGTCATGGGCAACGCCGTAGCCGGCGGTCGCGTCCTCTGCACCTGGCCCGGACTTGCTCCCGGCCAACTCTACCAGGGCCTGGACCTCAACGTCACCATCGATTACCGCGACGTCCTCGCCGAGATCGTCCAGGAGCGCCTCGGCGGCGCCGACCTTTCGTACGTGTTCCCCGGTTACACCCCCACGTTCCGCGGCGTCACCGCCTAAGGAG
The DNA here is from genome assembly GCA_905339235.1 of Phycisphaerales bacterium. Lineage (GTDB taxonomy): Bacteria > Planctomycetota > Phycisphaerae > Phycisphaerales > UBA1924 > RI-211. The sequence goes on along the minus strand of CAJPFG010000016.1, from coordinate 5,121 downwards.
TATCACGCCGTGCGCACCATGCTTGCTTTCCTCGCCCCCCTTTCTCTCGCCGCCTTCGCCCACGCCGACGTGTTCCTCTACAGCAACGGAAACCCCAGCCCCTTTGTCCCGGCGCTGGGCGCCTCACCCAGCGCGCTGAACGGCGCCCCCGCCCCAGGTGGCTTCTCCTGGAGCGAAGCCCCTCTCGAAGGCGCCTTCTGCAACTCCACCGCCGGCGTCTCTTCCCACTTCGTCTCCAACGCCGGCGACTTCCGCATCACCGATGACGTAACCATTCCCGCCGGAGGATGGACCCTCGACTCCATTCTCTTTTACGCCTATCAGCCCGGCGCCTCGGGCCCCGGTTCCCCCTTCACCCGGGCCACCCTCCGAATCTGGTCCGGTGCGCCCGGTGACCCCGGCTCCTTCGTCATCTGGGGCGATGCCACCACCAACCGCCTGATCAGTTCGCAATCCACCGGCATCTACCGCATCTTCAACTCCATCACCCAACCGCTCCCCCCCAGCCCCGATACCAGCCGCTTGCTCTGGGTCACACGCGTCAACATCGGCGGCCTCTACCTCGCCGAAGGCACCGTCTGGTTCGACTGGCAATACTCCTGCGCCAACCCCGACCGGGGCGCCTATTCCCCCACCGTCACCAATCCCGGCCGACGCGGCGTCGGAAACGCCCGCCAGTTCCGCCAGGCGTACGGAACTTTCTCCGGCGGCTGGGTTCCTGTGCGCGACCAGGGTAAAGCCCCGCAGGCCCCCGACCTCCAGCAGGACTTCCCGTTCCTCTTGTTCGGCACCGCCGGCGCCTCGTGCGACCCCGACGTCAACTGCGACGGCGGCGTCAACGGGTTCGATATCGAAGTCATGGAACAGGCCGTCAACGGCGATTTCTCCAACTTCTGCCAGGCCGACCCCGACTTCAACCATGACGGCGCCGTAAACGGGTTCGATATCGAAGCCGTCGAGCAATCCGTCAACGGCGCGCCCTGCCCCTGACTTCGGTCCATCCACGCGGCCCGCTCCCGGTACACTGAGACCAGGAGGCCGCATGCGCATCCGACCACTGGCGACCTCGGCCGCGTTCGCGTTGGCTCACGCCTGCTCCGGCCAGGACGTTGACCTTTCCGTCTCGGAGATCCCCTCGATCGCCCTCATGGGCCACGAGAGCGGCATCATGGCCTATTCCGTCGGGGTGTCGGTCTGCAACCAGGGACCCGCCGACGCCGCGTGGCAGGGCATGACCAACCAGCACCCGCTGTGGGGGTGCGGCCTCTATCGCCTCGCAAACGGGAGACTCGAGCAGGTCGGTGTCTCCTGGCTCCGGCACGCTTCCCTGGCGCTCGCCGGCAGCGGGTGCGGGCCGTGCAACGGCCAGGACGGCAGCGTGCTCGGCGCCGGTTGCATGGACTCCACCAGCGCCGCCACCAACGGTCAGCAGACAATCCTTGGGCCTCGCTTCGAAGTGAACGCCGCCACCGGCGCGTTCCCATACCCGTTCTCCAATCCCGGCGGCCCGACCGGAAACGCGATCTTCAAGCGCTGCCAGGTCTCAATCGCCGATGCCAGCGACACCGAAGCCCTGTACTTCATGGAGGTGCACGTCGTGCATCCCGGCGAGAGCCCCGCCACTCGCACCAACAACGCCTCGTACCGCCGCGTGACGTTCACGCCCGCCACGCTCTTTCCCTCGCTCGTGGGGCAGGCGTCGCAACGCACACCCGCCGTGCACGCCTGGCGCGACCATGGACTGGGCCCGGATCAGCCCGATCAAGCCGTGCAGATCTCCCCCATCGATGTGCCCGACGATGGCCGGTTCCTCATCGCCTCCCGCGCCTTCGACGCCGGCGGCAGTTGGTGGCGCTACGAGTTCGCCGTCGAGAACCTCAACAGCGACCGCGCGGGCGCTTCGTTCCGCGTCCCCATTCCCGCCGGCGCGGCCATTCGCTCCCCGGGTTTTCACGACGTCGCCTATCACAGCGGCGAACCGTTCGACGGAACCGACTGGACCTTCTCGCTCGATTCCAATGCCACCTGGACCGCCGCCCACACGTTCGACCAACTCCCCACGGCCAACGCCCTGCGCTGGGGCACCACCTACTCCTTCCGCTTCGAATGCAACGCGCCACCCCGCAACTCCACAAGTTCGCTCACCCTCTTCAAACCCGGCTCGCCGTCTGTGATCTCCGCCCCGATCGTCGGACCCGGCTGCGACCCCGACGTGAACTGCGACGGCTCCGTCAACGGCTTTGACATCCAGGCGACGGAAGAGGCGGTGAACGGCGATTTCGCGAACTTCTGCCAGTCGAGCGCCGACCTGAATAGCGACGGAAGCGAGAACGGATTCGACATCGAGACCGAGGAGCAACGCGTGAACGGCGCACCCTGCTGAGCCCCCCTAATATAACACTGGTCTTTGGTCTTTGGCAACAAAGGCCAGTTCCCTCCGGAAAGCCCTTCCATCGTGAGGTTCTCGATCGGCGTGACCCGGCCGTCGGCCAGTCGGACGAGCGTGCCGAAGAGCAGGCAGTTGGACCCGCCGCCACCCGATCCGCCACCGCCGGAACCTCCGCCGCCGGACCCGCGCCGCCGATCTGGCCCGCGAGCGGGACCGGCTCGTCAAGCGCGTCCGCTCGCTGGACGCCCGGATCGCCGCGACGGTCGTGGCGGGCGGGAACGGGCATGTCCCCGGCCGCCGCGCGCGCAACGCCGTGACCCTGCCCGACGCCCTGGCCTCGGCGCTGAAGGGCAAGAAGATGACCATCGGGCAGGCGATGGAGGCCGTGCAGAAGGCGGGCTACCGCACGAACTCGGTCAACTTCCGCATCGGAGTCACGATCGCGCCGGGAGACAAGACCCGGTTCAAGCGCGTGGAGCGGGGCGTGTACACGGCGAAGTAGTCACCCGGCCTGGTCGAACTGAATCCGGAGAACAAGCGCGCGGCCGCAGGCGGGGCACTTGTCGCCCGGCTCGGGGTCGTTCGGGGCGTGGGCGAACTCGACCCGAAACTCGCGGGCCACGAACGACCTCGGCAGCCCGCAGGCGGGGCACGGCGGTTCGTGGGCTGCCCGTTGCTGCTGCTCCAAACGTTCCGTGCGGCGGCTGAGGTTCATGGGTGAGGGTACGGCGATGGATTCGGTCCGTCCTTGAAGGCGTATCTCAAAGGAGAAGTCGGAAGGGCTGAAGCTGTTTCCCGGAAGGACAAAGGAGAGCCCTGCCGGGTCCGGCACCACTCTCCGCCCCGGGAGAACTCGGTCGACGGGCGGGACCGACGGGCGGCGAGTGGTACCAAACCTGGAAGTGCGACAGAACGAGACGAGCCAGCTGCCGCGGTCGTTCCGCAGGTTATTTGCTCAATGCCACCGGCACATTTCGCTTCTCACGCCTCCCGCACTCGGGGCAGACAAGAGCACCCCCTTTGGCATAACTGCAGTAGGCGCAATCCCCTTCTCTACTAACCGCGTCAGAAGTCCATGATCGATACCGCGCCCAAGCATACGCCACAACGACTAAGGGCCACAGTGGAACTACACACACCCAAGTGCGTGGCTGCGCTGAAACGACAACGAAAGCAGAAAGGAAGCGTGGGTAATACGGCGATTCGGTTGTGACGCGAAGCCTAGGCGTGTCTGCCATAGCCGACGCGACAACGTCCGACTTGTCGTATTTTTCTATGCTCCACGATACTACCACACTGCAACGTCGGAGTGAAATACTTCGGTTCCATGTTATCTGAAATGACCATGACCATATACACGTCACAAACCAAATGGTCATACATGCAAGAAATGCTAGAAGGCATTCGCGCGGTACGCGGCGAGGGGCTTTTGATATCTGTTCGTACATATCCACAGCAGTTGTCTAAGAGCCCGAAAATCGGGCGTCAGCCTCCCATCGGGTCGAACGGCCTCCAACTCCCAGGCCGGGTATTAGGTAGACGTCCACAGGAAGAGGAGGAAGAGGAAGAGGAAGAGGAAGAGGAAGAGAAGAACCGTTCCCACCAAGGCGGCGCAGGCGGAACGGGAAGACACTGCTTCGGTGAAGGCTTATTGTATGACCAAGCCCAACAACATCCGTTCTCCCAAATCGACCAACGGTTCCTCCAATCCTCTTCGGACGTTCTGCAGACCTCTGGATCGCCACCTGAGCCGCCAAAGTTCGGGCAAGACTTCTGCAAAAAATCGCATAGGCTATTCGCGGCTGATTCAAACTTCTTGCAAACTAACTCATCTCCTACCGGTTTCTTGCCGTTGAAACATGGCTCGCTGTCGATTGCTGGACCGCTGAAACGCCCATCGGGATCGCGGCGAGCTACAGGGCTGCTTTGCGTGTACTCGTATCGCTGAACTCCTTCGACGTACCCGAGTGGATCTCTTCGCCCCCATCTCCCAATTTCAGCGAAGTACCACCGATGCCTGCACTCGTACGCCCGCACCACTCCGTCCCACCGATACCCCGCGTACCCGATGCGGTTCCCGACCTCCCGCGTTGACACCCGCCCCTTACCGCTCAGCCCGCTGTTGGCCGTGTAAGACTCGCTGAAGAGGTCGCCGTCTTCGGTCCCCTCTCCCCCATCGAAACCGATGTCCGCTGTTGCATACGCAGAGTTCACCGGCGTGCCGCCGTAGAGGTAGTCCCACTCATTTGAGTCTGACGTGTTCACCACCCCGTCCATGTTCAGGTCGGCGACCGAGTAGACCGTCGCCTCGCCGTAGGACGAGTACCGCGTGTACTCCAGGGGCGTACCGTCGGACTTGGTCACGGCCACGACATCGGCCCGCCAGTTCTGGCAGTAGTAGCGGCGCTCTTCAAGCGTGCTATCGCCCGCGGCGTCGCGGTCGCGGAGGATCACGCTGTCGATGTACGAAGCGCCGCCGAACCCGCCGCCGCCCGCGGCGTGGTTCACGAAGGCTTCCTTGGCGCCCCCATCATCCAGGAACGACGCCACGATCCGCCACTGCTCGTCGAACATGAAGTACCGCCGCTCGGCGTCCTCCAGCGTGCCGTCGAGGTCGGTGTCGCTCTGCTCCATGATGTGGAAGTTGAGGCCGTTGTAGCGGTGGTTCTGGACGATCGTGGGGCCTTCCTCCGTCATGAGGCCGGTGGTCTGCACCATGCGGCCGAAAGCGT
>CAJPFG010000015.1 GCA_905339235.1 Phycisphaerales bacterium | reverse complement strand
CGCCCACCCCGAAATCCTCCGCGCCATGCGCGACCACCGCTTCGACGAACTCGAAGCCATCGCCGCCCGAATCCGCGAAACCGAACCCCAACCCCCGTAGCGCCAAGATTGGCACCCTCCCGGCCTCGTGGTTCGGCCCGTTTGCCGACCAGCGCAGTGGCCCGTTGCGGGCGACTTCTCCGGCCCGCCGAAAACCCAGCATCAAACGACAAAATCGCTGAGCGTTAGGCATAGTTTCGCCGAAGATACCAGAAGCGGACGTGGATATCCTTTATCGGTCCACTGTCCCTTCCTCCGGCGAGAACTGCCCATGATGCTTCAGCCCAACCCGCGTCTCCCCGCCAACTCCGCGTCCCGTCCCACCCTTAAGCGGCCCGTTCCTTCGGATATCGCGATTGCCCAGTCCGTCACGCCGCGGCCGATTAGCGAGATCGCCGATGATGCGGGCATCCTGCAATCCGAACTCGAGCCCTACGGCCACACCAAGGCCAAGGTGCACCTCGACATCCGCGATCGCCTGGCCGGCGCACCCAATGGGCGCTATGTCGTCGTCACCGCCATCACGCCCACGCCCCTGGGTGAAGGCAAGACCACCACGACCGTCGGCCTCTCGCAGGCCCTGGGCGCTCACCTCGGCAAGCGCGTCTTCACCTGCATCCGCCAGCCTTCCATGGGCCCGACCTTCGGCATCAAGGGCGGCGCGGCCGGGGGCGGATACAGCCAGGTCATCCCCATGGAGGACCTCAACCTCCACCTCACCGGCGATATCCATGCCGTCACCGCCGCGAACAACCTGCTGGCCGCGGCCATCGATACGCGGCTGCTCTACGAAGACACACACTCCGACGACACGCAGTTGATGGGCGCGCAGTGCCGGAAGGACGCGACCGGCGAGGCGATCTTTGCATCGTTTCACCAGCGGCGGATGCAGCGGATGGAAGTCCTCGCACGCAAGCCTTCGGACCTGAGCCCGAAGGATCTTCGCGCGGTCTTCCGACTCGACATCGATCCCGCGACGATCACCTGGAACCGCGTGCTCGATGTGAACGACCGCCTGCTGCGCCGCATCCAGATCGGCCTGGGACCCGAGGAAAACCATCCTCGCACCACCGGCTTCGACATCGCGGTCGCCAGCGAGATCATGGCCGTGCTCGCCCTGAGCACCGACCTCAAGGACATGCGCGCCCGCCTTCAGCGGATGGTCATCGGCTTCAGCAAGGGCGGGCGGCCGATCACGGCCGACGATATCGGCGCGGCCGGGGCGCTGGCGGTCCTTATGAAGGACGCCATCATGCCCAACCTCATGCAGACCCTGGAGGGCACGCCTGTCTTCGTCCACGCCGGGCCCTTCGCGAACATTGCGCACGGAAACTCCTCCGTCGTCTCCGACCAGATCGCGCTGAAACTCGCCGACTACGTCGTGACCGAGGCCGGCTTCGGCTCGGATATCGGCTTCGAGAAGTTCGCCAACATCAAGTGCCGCGCCTCGGGCCTGGCTCCCGATTGCGCCGTGCTCGTCGCGACCGTGCGGGCGCTCAAGATGCACGGCGGCGGCCCCAAGGTCATCGCCGGCAAGCCCGTGGACGAGGCCTACACGAAGGAGAACCTCGGGCTGGTCGAAGCCGGCCTGCCCAATCTTGAACGCCACATCCAGAACGTCCGCCGCTACGGAATCCCGGTCGTCGTCGCGATCAACGCGTTCTCCACCGATACCGACGCGGAAGTTCAAGCGGTGCGGAAGGCCGCGTTGCGTGCGGGCGCCGTCGCGGCCGTCAAGGCCTCGAACTGGGCGGACGGGGGCGCGGGCGCGGTGGAACTCGCGGAAGCGGTGGTCGGGGCGTGTGCGCAGCCGGGTCGGTTCCAGCACCTCTACCCGACCGACGCCACGATCGAGGCCAAGGTCCTCGCGATCGCCCAGTCGTACGGCGCCTCGGGCGTTGACTACAGCGACGAGGCCCGCGCCAAACTCCGGCTCTACACCGACGCGGGCTTCGGCGGCCTTCCGATCTGCATGGCCAAGACCCACCTTTCTTTCTCCGACAACCCCGATCTGAAGGGTGCGCCCAGCGGCTTCCGACTCACCATCCGCGACATGCGCGCCTCCATCGGCGCGGGATTCATCTACCCGCTCGTCGGGTCGATGCGCACGATGCCCGGGCTCCCGCCCCGCGCGGCCTTCATGGATGTGGACCTCGACGACCGCACCGGGCGAGTGGTCGGACTCTTCTAACTACGCCGGGGACATTTCGAGTACAGTCTTCGACGGAGTTTTCATGAGCGCCGCCAGCGGAGCATTCCGAAAGACGCACGCGCCCGATCAGGCGGTCGAGGCGGTGCTGCCCGTGCTGCACGAGGCCGCGGCCGACGGTCCGCTCCGGACGCCCGCCGACGCGAGCGCGCTGGCGCGGTGTGTAAGCCTTCCGGTCGCGACGGTGCGGGGCGCGATGTCCTCCTTCAGCGAAGTCGGCCGCGACCCCGCTTCGGTGCGAGTGTGCGCGGGAACCTCCTGCATGCTCGCGGGGGGCGGGCCGCTGGCCCGTGAGTTGTCGGCGCGACGGCCGTGCCATCCGGTCTATTGCCTGGGCTACTGCGACCGGTCGCCGGCGGCGCTCACGCCTTCGGGATGTGTCGTGCTCGGGGCGGACGCCGCGGCCATCGACGCGGTGGCGGAGGATTCGGCCCTTCCGCATCCGCCCCCGCCGTCGGTGCGGTGCGTCGCGCGGCACGCGATCGTGACGGCGCGGCTGCTCCGGCCCGACGCCGGGGCCACGCGGATTCCACGATACGACGGGCTCGCGGCGGCGCTGCGCCTGGCGCCGGATCAGGTCGTCGCCGCGGTGATGGCCTCGGGCCTGCGCGGGCGGGGCGGGGCGGCGTTCCCGACGGGCAGGAAGTGGCAACTGGCCGCGGCGGCGCCCGGTGAACCCAAGTTCATCGTCGCCAACGGCGACGAGGGCGACCCGGGCTCGTTCATCGACCGCGAACTGATGGAACGCGACCCGCACGCGATTCTGGAAGGCATGGCGATCGCAGCGCACGCGATCGGCGCAACGCGAGGCTACGTGTTCATCCGCTCGGAATACCCGGTCTCGGTGTGGCGGATGAAGCGGGCCGTCGCCGACGCGACGATGGCGGGCGTGCTGGGCGAAGGGGCTCCGGGCAGGGAAAAAGGGCTGCGCATCGAGGTTGTGCAGGGCTTGGGTTCGTACGTGTGCGGAGAAGAGACGGCGCTGCTGAGCGCGATCGAGGGGCAGCGCGGCGAGGTTCGGCCGCGCCCGCCGTATCCGGTTGAAGCGGGGTTGTTCGGCCTGCCGACGGTCGTGGATAATGTCGAGACGCTCGCCGACATTCCGTGGATTCTCGAGCACGGGGCCGAGGCGTATTCGCAACTGGGCACGCCCGACAGCCGCGGCACCAAGGCGATCTGCCTGAATCACGGCTTCGCGAGGCCGGGAATCGTCGAGGTTGAGTTCGGGGTGACGCTTCGGGAGGTGATCGAGAACCTCGCGGGCGGCGGGGCGGGCGGGGCCGAGATCGAGGCGGTGCTGCTGGGCGGCCCGATGGGGAGCATCGTGACGCCGGACCAGTGGGACGCGCCGATCTGCTTCACGGGAATGTCGCGGCGCGACATCACGCTCGGGCACGGGGGGCTGGTGGCGATTCCCAAGGGGTCCGATTGGCGGGCGATACTGCGGCACCTGCTCGTGTTCATGCGCGATGAATCGTGCGGGAAGTGCGTGCCGTGCCGGTTAGGCTCGGCGCGGGCGTACGAACTGGCGCGAGAAGGACTCTCGGGCGAGTCGCTCGCGATCCTGCGGCGCATTCTGGGAACGATGACCGACGCCAGCCTTTGCGCGTTCGGGCGAGAGACGCCCGGGCCGGTTCGGACCATCCTCGAGAAGTTCGGCGGGCGCGTCATGGCGGAGGAGCGCGCATGAGCGAGACTCCGCGAACGGTAACGATCGACGGTCGGCAGGTGCCCGCACTGCGGGGCGAGACGATCCTGTCGGCGGCGGCGCGGGCGGGGATCGAGATTCCCACGCTCTGCCACGCCGACGGGCAGCATCCCGAGGGCGGATGCCGGATGTGCCTGGTGGAGATCGAGGGCCAGAGGCCGCAGGCCGCGTGCCACACGCCGGCGGCGGCGGGAATGATCGTTCGCACGGCGACGCCGCGGCTGATCGACGTGCGGCGCACGCTGCTGGAACTGACGCTCTCGAGCACGCCGCGGGGGACGTTCAGGGCGGGCGCGGATGGCTCGCCTTTCGAGCGATTGCTCGCGCAGTACGGCGCGGACGAGGGCGCGTTCGGCAATCACGCGGCGCCGCGCACGGTTGACGCGAGCCACCCGTACATGCGGTTCGACCGCGACAAGTGCATCACGTGCCGGTTATGTCTCAACACCTGCGAGCAGGTGCAGGGGCAGTTTGTGTACGGCGTCGAGTTGCGCGGCGGGCGTACGCGGCTGATCTTCGGCCCCGGCGAGACCTTTGCCGAGAGCGACTGCGTCTCCTGCGGGGCCTGCGTGGACCAGTGCCCGACGGGCGCGATCACTGACCGGGACCGGCTTGTGGCCGCGAAGCACGATCACGCGGCCGATTCAGTCTGCGGGTATTGCGGCGTCGGATGCCGCGTGCGCGTGGAGGCGGCCTCGAATGTGGTGCTGCGGGTGCGCGGGGTGCAGGACGCCGCGGTGAACCGGGCGCACCTGTGCGTGAAGGGGCGGTACGCGCACGCGTATCACCGCTCGCCGGAACGATTGACGACGCCGCTGCTGCGCGACGGCGGAGGGGCGCTGCGTCCGGCGTCGTGGGACGAGGCGATCGGGTTTGCGGCGCGCCGGCTGATGGAGATCCGGGACCGGCACGGTCCGGACGCGCTGGGAACGTTGACTTCGTCTCGGTCCACGAACGAGGCGGCCTATCTGCTCCAGAAACTCTTTCGCACGGTCATCGGCACCAACAACACGGACTGCTGCGCCCGAGTGTGTCACTCGTCCACGGCGATTGCGCTGGGGCTGGTCACGGGCACGGGCGCGGCGACGGCGTCGTACGCGGATCTTGAGGAGGCCAGCGTGCTGGTCGTCGCGGGGAGCAACCCGACCGAGGCGCACCCGGTGGTGGGGGCGAGGATCAAGCAGGCGGCTCTGCGGGGCGCGGGGTTGGTGGTGATCGACCCGCGCGAGATCGAATTGGCGCGGTACGCGGATGTCCATCTTCAACTGTGGCCGGGCACCAACGTGGCGCTGTTCAACGCGCTGGCGAAGGTGATCGTCGAGGAGAGGATGCACGCGGAGGAATACGTCGCCCAGCGCTGCGAGGGGTTCGAAGAACTGCGCGCGTTCCTGGCGTCGCAGTCGCTCGCGGCGCTCTCGCGGCTGACACGCGTGCCCGAGGACCGCATCCGCCTGGCGGCGCACACGATCGCGCGGGGCGGGCCGGGGCTCTTTGTGAGCGGGCTGGGTCTCTCGGAGCAGACACAGGGCGTCGGCGGCGTGATGGCCTATTGCAACCTCGGGCTGCTCACGGGGTCGCTGGGCAAGATCGGGGCGGGCATGCTCCCGCTCCGCGGACAGAACAACGTGCAGGGCAACGCCGACATGGGCTCGCAGCCCTACGCGCTCACGGGCTATCTGAAACTCGACGACGCGATCGCGCGAGAAAGGCTTGCGGCGATCTGGGGCAAAGCCCCACCGACGGAACCGGGCAAGACGATCCCCGAGATGTTCGACGCCGCGGTCGCCGGCGGGCTGCGGGCCATGTGGATCCAGGGCGAGGACGTGGCGCAGAGCGACCCGAACCAGGCTCACGTCGTCCGTGCGCTGGGAAGCCTCGAACTGCTGATCGTGCAGGAACTGTTTCAAACGCCGACGACGGAGTTTGCGCACGTGGTCTTTCCGGCCGCGGCCGTGCTGGAGCAGGAGGGGACGTTCACCAACGGCGAGCGGCGGATCCAGCACGTGCGGCCGGCGGTTCGTCCGCCCGGCCAGGCGCGGGCGGACTGGGAGGTCATCCGCGACATGGGCGTGGCGATGGGCGCGGGGTGGAAGTACCAGCGGCCGGCCGAGGTGATGGACGAAATCGCGCGGGTCGTTCCGGACCTCTTCGGGGGCGTGTCGTACGACCGGATCGAGGGCGACGGCGTTCAGTGGCCCTGCCCGACCCGCGACCACCCCGGCACGCGCACGGTGCACGCCGAACGGTTTGTGCGCGGGAGGGCGATGCTCACGTGCGTGGAGTACAGCCCGCCGCAGGATTCGCTCGACGCGGCGCACCCGGTTGTGCTGATCACGGGGCGCGTGCTGGACCATTACAACGTGGGCACGATGACCCGGCGCACTCCCAGCAGCGAGATTGTCGGGAAGGACTATCTGGAGGTGCATCCGGAGGACGCGGCGCGGTTGGGGATCGAGGACGGCGCGTCGGCGCGGATTCGCAGCCGCTGGGGCGAAGCGGTGGCCGCGGTGCGAGTAACGCGACGCATGCTTCCCGGCACGACGTTTCTGACGTTCCATTTTCCGGAAACGCAAACCAACCGCGTGGTGGGGCCGTGCGCCGACCCCATGAGCAAGTGCCCGGACTACAAAGTCGTCGCGGTGTCGATCTCACCCGCGTGAGTCGTGCGGATGCGGGAAGGATGGGTGTACACGTTGAAGCGATCTTCGCGCAGGAATCCAACGAGGGTGATGTTGGAATCTTCCGCGAGTTCCACGGCCAGCGAGGACGGTGCGGAAACCGCGGCGACGATCGGCGTCCCCGCGGCGAGCGCTTTCTGAACGATCTCGAACGACGCCCGCCCGCTGACCATGAGCACGTGCGAGTTCAGCGGCGTCAGCCCCGCGAGCAGGGCGTGCCCGAGCACTTTGTCGACCGCGTTATGGCGGCCCACGTCCTCCCGCGCCACCACCAGTCGGCCGCCGGCTTCGAACAGGCCCGCGGCGTGGAGGCCGCCGGTGCGTTCGAAGGCGGCCTGCACGTCGCGCAGCCGCTGGGGGAGAGAGATCAGCACGTCCGCGGAGATGCCGGGGCCGTTGGCGGCCGCGGGCCAGTGCTTTCTCACGGCGTCGATGGTGGCGGCGCCGCAGATTCCGCAACTGGACGAGGCGAAGACGTGGCGTGTGAGGCGCGCGAAGTCCACCGCGACGCGCGAGGCGACGACCACGTCAACCGCGGAGTGATCGGACTGGTCGCAGCGGTGGACGTGCGCGACGTCGGCGCGATCCTGGATGAGGCCTTCGCTGAGCAGGAATCCGCTGGCGAGTTCTTCGTCGTGGCCGGGCGTGCGCATGGTGATGCTGACGCTTCGGCCGCCGACGCGGATTTCGAGGGGTTCCTCGGCGGCGACATCGTCGGCGGCGGGGAGCAGGCCCTTGTCTCGGCGGTAGCGGTGTACTTCCACCTTGTGGGTGTCGCGGGCCATCGGTTCGATCCTACTTAAGCGGGCGTAGCGCGTCGAGGTCTTCGGGTGTGTTGGCGTTGACGAGTTCGGCGGGGGGAAGACTCACCCAGATCGCGCCGATTTCCTCCGCGGCGGGGCGGAGCGAGAGGTCGTGGCGCTCGAGTCGGGCGAGAAGCGAACCAAGGGCGCTCTGGCGGTAGATTCCGCAGCAGGGTTCGGGGCGCTCGGATTGGGCGAGAACTGCCGGGGCGTTTGGCGCGGCGAGGGCGGCGTGGAGTAAATGCGTGGCCGCGGCGCTTGAGAAGGCCGGAAGGTCGCCGGGTACGACGAAGATGTCCCGGTTGGATTCCTGGAGCGCGGCGACGATTCCGCCGAGCGGGCCGGAGCCGGGGTAGCGATCTGGCACGTGGCGGTCGGCGCGGGAGGCGGCGTCGCGGGAGCAATCGCCGACGAGCCAGACCGGAGTGCTGAGGGCCGCGCGGAGCGCGAGGATCGGCTGGTCCACAAGGAGTGAACCGCCCATCGAGCCGCGCCAGGGTTCGAGGAGTTTGTCGCGTCCGAAGCGCCGGGCGCGGCCGCCGACGAGCACGACGGGTTGGATGGCGGGGTTCACGCTAGTCCTTGTGGGTGACGACACGGCCGGTGTGCGCGGCCGCGTCGGGGCGGCCGTCGTCCTGCACTTCGCCGCGGAGGGTTTCGATCGCGTGGGGCAGGACGTCGAGGATGGCTTCGAGGTTCTCGGTGGCGCCGCGGGGAGAGCCGGGGAGGGTGAGGATGAGCGTTCTGCCGATGGTGCCGGCGACGCCGCGCGAAAGAAAGGCGCGGGGCGTCGTTTCGAGGCAGCGGATGCGGGCGAGTTCCATCAGGGCGGGGTGCTCACGCTCGAGGACGCGCCTGGCGGCTTCCGGGGTGACGTCGCGGGGGGCCAGGCCGGTGCCGCCGGTGCTGACGATGAGGTCGATCGCGGCGGCGGGGTCGGACCACTCGACGAAGATCGCGGAGAGTTGATCGGCCTCGTCGGGAAGGCAGCGGGTGTGGGAGATCTCGGCGCCCAGGCGTGTGCGCAGGAGTTCGCAGAGCGCCGGGCCGGAGGTGTCGGTGGCTTGGCCGCGCGAGCAGCGGTCGCTGACGGTGAGCACGGCGGCGCGGATGGGCAGGGGCGGGGTGCTCATCGCGGCCTTTCGGGGAGGTCGGGGGCGAGGTAGGAGCCGGCGCGGCCGCCGTGCTTTTCGAGGACTCGAAGGCCCTCGATGGACATGGACTTGTCGATGCTCTTGCCCATGTCGATGACGGTGAGGGCGGCGATGGCGACGGCGGTGAGGGCTTCCATCTCGACGCCGGTGCGGGCGTGGGTGCGGACCATCGCGAGCAGATGGACGCGCCCGGGTTGAAGGTCGGCGACGACCTCAACGGCGTCGAGGGGGACGGAGTGACAGAGAGGGATGAGCGAATCGGTGCGTTTGGCGCCCAGGATGCCCGCGAGGCGGGCTACTTCGAGCACGGATCCTTTGGCGACGGCGTCGTCACGGATGCGGGCTTCGAGTTCTGCCGAGATGCGAACGAATCCTTCGGCGACGGCGCGGCGCTGCGTGACGGGCTTTTCGCCGACATCGACCATGTGGGCGCGGCCGTCGGCGGCGAGATGGGAGAGCGGGTTGGAGGATTGATCGGGCATATTCGGTTGCATTATTGGACGCGAGGATCGGCGGCTATGACGGCCATGGGTAATGGTGGAAGAGCGATTGTGCCGTTGCGGGAGAGCGGGGGGGAACTTCGATGAATCCGCCGGAACGGCCCGCGGCGATGAGGTCTCCGGACCCGCGGCCGTCGATCAACTCGGCTTCGCCGGCGGCGTTCAAGCGGACGAGGCGGTGCCACCAGAGGTCCAGCGCTTTGCCGTCGGGATTGGCGAGCGGAACACGGGGGGCCGGGGCGACAGACGTGGCGCCGGCGAACGCCGAAAGCGCGGGGAGCACGAGCCGGGTGCAGGTGACCAGGGCGGAGACGGGGTTGCCGGGAAGGCCGAAGACGGCGCGGCCGGAAGGGGTGACGGCGCCGAGCATCGGTTTGCCGGGGCGCTGGGGCAGGCCGTGGAAGATGATTGCGGCGCCGGCGTCGTTGACTGCATCGCGTACGGGATCACGATGGCCCATCGAGACGCCGCCGGTGAGAACGACGGCGTCGGCGTCTTCGAGCGCCGCGCGAAGCGCGCCGGCTACGGTCGGGGCGTCGTCGCGCGCGTGCCGGATCGTGCGCATTTCGATCCAGGCGCGGGATGCGAGCGCGGCGGTGAGGGCGGGGGCGTTGCTGTTGCGGAGGGCGAAAGGGCCGGGAGGGTGGTCGGGCGGGACCAACTCATCGCCCGTGGTGATGAGCGCGACGCGGACGCGGCGGAAGAGATGAACCTCAATCACGCCGACGGATGCGAGCACGCCGAGGGCGGGGGCGGTGATTGCCGTGCCGCGATCAAGAAGGATGTCTCCGGAGCGAGCGTTTTCGGCGCGGCGGCGGATGTGGTCGCCGGGGCGAGGGCGAGCGGCTTCGAATGCGATGCGGGTGGTGCGGCCGTCGGTGATTTCGCGGACATCTTCGCGGCGGATGACACAGTCGGCGCCGGGCGGGATGGCGGAACCGGTGGCAACGCGGATGGCGGCTCGGGATTCGGGAAGGTGCGGGGGAGGGTTGCCGATGCGTGACTCGCCGCACACGGGCAGGTCCTCGCCGCCTGCATCGGCGGCGCGGGCCGCGAAGCCGTCCATCGCGGAGTAGTCGAAGGCGGGGCTGTCGCGGTCGGCGGCGATGTCTTGCGCGAGGATTCGGCCCCTTGCGGCGGCGGCGGGGATGGATTCGGATGAAGCGCGGCCGATGCGTGCGGACATGGCGGCGATGGCGTCGTCGGGGGAAGAGAAGGCGAAGTCCTGGCCGCGGAATCCCATGGTTGCCCTCACGTGCCGTCGCACTCGGGACGGTAGACTTGGAAGGTGACGATCGACGTGCTGATATTCGGGCCTGCGGCGAGCGCGGCGGGGAGCGACCGGCTGCGGGTGCGTTTCGCGGATGGGGAATCGCCGTCGGCGGGGGAAGTGCTGGCGGCGCTGGCGCGGGAGCACCCGGACGTGGGGTTCGCGCTGGGCGGGGCGAGGCTGGCCGTGAATCAGGCATTTGCGGCGGCGGAGACGCGGATTGTCGCGGGGGACGAGGTTGCGCTCATCGCGCTGGTAGGTGGGGGATGACGGTTCTGGCGCGAATCGTGGGCGGTGCGGTCACGCCGGCGTGCGAGGCGGGAGTGTTTGCTCGCGGCGAAGGGATCGGTGCGGCGGTGCGGTTTGAGGGGATAGTTCGGAGGATGGAGGGAGAGCGCGAGATCGTGGCGCTCGACTACCAGACGTACGACCCGATGGCGGAGCGGCGGCTGAAAGAACTTGCGGGGGAGATTGCGGCGCGGCACGGGCTGCGGGGGATCGCGGCGATTCACGGGCGCGGGCGGGTTGCGGTTGGAGAGGTGTCTTTCGTGTTGTGGGTGGCGGCGGCGCATCGGGCGGAGGCGTTGGCGGCGGTGGAGGAGTTCATCGACCGGCTGAAGCGCGACGTGCCGATCTGGAAGATTCCGGTGTGGAAGTAGCGGCTACTTGAGAATGAGTTTCGCGCCCGCGATGGCGAGAACGACGGCGAGCAGGAGTCGCAGGGCGCGCTGGTCGAGAATGCGGCTGCCGAGTTGCGAGCCGATCAAGCCGCCGAGCGCCGCGGCGGCGACAAGCCAGGTGAGGCCGTGTGGCGGTGTCCAGCCGTCGCTGGCCAGGCCCGCGAGACCGGCGAGCGAGTTGACGAGGATGAAGAGGGAAGAGACGGCGGCGGTGCGCCTGGTATCGGCCCAGTTGAGCATGAGCAGCAGAGGGCTGAGGAAGATGCCCCCGCCGGTGCCGGTGAGGCCGGCGACCAGGCCGAGGATTCCGCCGCAGAGCAACGCGGCGGCGAGTGGCGGCGATCGCGGCGGCGCGAGAGAAGCGGGCGGGCGCAGCCCCGTCCAGATCATCCATGCGGTCGAGAAAAGAAGCACGGCGCCGATGGCGGGATGGAGAGCGTGGCCGGGGAGTTGAATGCGTCCGCCGAGGAAGGCCAGGGGCACGGAGGTGAGGGCGAAGGGCAGGAAGAGCCGCCAGCGGAAGTGGCCGGCCCGCGCGAACTGGACGAAGGCGATGGCCGCGACGGCGACGTTGATGACCAGCGCGGTGGGCCGCATGACCGCGGCCTGAATGCCGAGGAGGGCCATGACGGCGAGGTATCCGGAGGCGCCGGCGTGGCCGACGGAGGAGTAGAGGGCGCCGACGAGGAGGAAGAGAGCGGCGAGGATGGGGAGCGGATCGTCGGGCATGTCTACCCGCCGATGGCGGACATGGGTCGTGCGGGCTGCTGGAAGTGGGGGGAAGTGATGGAGTGGCCGCGCTGCTTGGTCCAAGTTGCGTCGATGAGGAAGGCGGCGAGTTGTGCGTCGGTGGCGGGTTGAGCGGATTCGGGGCGGAGGAGCGGCATGAGGTCCCATTCGCGCGTGCTGAAGAGGCAGGGTCGCACCTTGCCGTCGGCGGTGAGACGGAGGCGGCTGCACGCGCCGCAGAATGGGCTGGTGACGGGAGCGATGAAGCCGACGCGGCCGGGCGCGCCGTCGGCGAAGCGGAAGGTGCGGGCGGTGCTGGAGGGGTCGTCGTCGCCGCGTTCGAGGAGCGGGAAGCGTTCCTGGATGCGGGCGCGGGTTTCGGCGGCGGGGACCATTCGGGAGGCGTCCCAGGCGTGCGCGGAATCGAGGGGCATGTACTCGATGAATCGCATCTCGATGTCGTAACGGCGTGCCAGATCGGCGAGGTCGGGGGCTTCATCGTCGTTGAAGCCTCGCACGAGCACGGCGTTAAGTTTGAGCGGGGTAAGGCGTTCTGCGAGGCAATGCTCGATGCCTGCGATAACCTGCGCGGGCGTGACGGTGGATCGTGTGATGCGGGCGAAGCGGTCGGGCCTGAGTGAGTCGATGCTGATGGTGATGCGGTCGAGGCCGGCCTGCTTCCAACTTCGCGGCGATTCCCGGGAGAGCATCGAGCCGTTGGTGATCATGGCGAGTTCGACGGGGGCGGCGTTGCGAGTTGCTGCGATGATCGACCCGAGATCGCTCCGGAGCGTCGGTTCGCCGCCGGTGAGGCGCACTTTGCGGACGCCCAGCGATGCGGCGACCCGCACCGTCTGCGTGATTTCATCGAGAGTCAGAAGGTCGGAGTGCGGCGCGAAGCGGGCGTCGGGCTCCATGCAGTAGACGCAGCGGAAGTTGCAACGGTCGGTGAGGCTGAGGCGGAGGTCGCGGATGGCGCGGCCGTGGGAGTCGAGCATCACGCGACCGGCATGCACCCAGTCGGGAGCGGGAGGGGGGCGAGATGAGATGGCGGGCGCGCAGGGCTGGATGAGGGGCAGAGGCAGGCGGATAGCCGGCCCGCGGGGGCGTGGGGCGGGGATGTGTCGGTCTTCCGCGATCATTGGCCGCGCCGGAACTGTTCCTGCGCCCAACTCCAGGCGGCGACGGTGCGGGGGAAGCCGACGGTGTTCATGCCGGAGAGGATGGCCTGCTCGATGTCACGGCGAGCGACGCCGTGCTGGAGCGCGCGGCGGACGTGGCTGCGGAGGGCGGACTCGAGGCCGGCGCCGGTGCAGATGCCGATCTTGACGAGGGCGAGAGAGGCGGCGTCGAGATTGCCGACGTTTCGGACGGTTTTGGCGATACTCTCGTGGGCGGCGCCCAACTCGGGGTACTTTGACACAAAGATCTTGTAGGTGCCGGGCACGCGAGCGGACGCTTTGGGAGATTTCGAAGATCGCTTCGCCATTCAACGCTCCATCATCAACCGGTCCAGATGACCTCGATGGTTTCACCGGTCTGCACGACGAGGTCGGTTGCCAACCGTAGGGAGACGCCGCGATCGGATGGCTGGAGCGTGGCCGGGACCACCCTCCGGCCGATCGACACAGCCGCGGCCTTGACGGGGAAGGCGGCTTGGGCGAGGACGGTTCGGACGCGCAGCGACCCCCAGCGCACTTCGAATTTGTTGGTCTGCGATAGCGTTTCGCGATGTTGTGTGGCGAGGCCCCAGCCCTGGGGGCCGGAGAAGAAGGCCGCGAAGTTGTCGGGGGCCAGTTTTGGCGCGATTCCGATCTCGCCGGCGGGTCCGTCAAGTGAGAAGCCGCAGAGGGCCTGGAAGACGCCGTAGGAGGCCATCGCGCGGGCGTAGTGGTCGCCGCATTCGACTTCGTTCCAGGGGTTGTGGGTGGTGCCGTCGTAGCGGTCGTCCACGGCCTTGACGATGACGAGGGCTTCGTCGAGGAGGTTTTCCCAGATCATTCCGCCCGCGGCCTGGTATTCGCAGCCGGTCCAGACTTCATCGCGATAGCGGACGGGCTCGCCGGCGCGGCCGCCCAGTGGCCAGGTGCAGACGAACAGGCCGCCCTCGCGGCCCTCGGCGAACCAGCGCTCGGGGGGGAACTTGGCGTTGTACTGGCCGACGGCGGGGGCCCAGTTGTGGCGGTAGACCGCGCGGAGGCCGGAGCGGACTTTTTCCTCGTCGTAGAGCGTGTCCAGTCCAACGGACCGGGCCCAGTTTTGTCCGAACAACTGGTCGGAGAGGCAACCCTTGCCGTATTGCCAGCGTGGCGAGGCATCTTCGGGGATGCGTTGGATGAAGTAGCCGTTTTCGAAGAGGTGAGACTCGGTGAAGTTGCGGCCGCGGCGGGCGATGGAGCGGTAGCGTTCGGCGGCGGTCGCATCGCCCATGACACGTGCCATGGCGGCGCCGGCGAGCAGGGAGGCGAGGTAGAGTGAGCCGACGAAGGTGTTGGGGCCTTCGAAGTTGATGTCGTAGGTGTTGTGCTGGGTGACATCGATGATGCCGTCGGGCTCTCCGGGCATGGCGCCCGCGGCGCGCGACATGGCGTCGCGCTCGATCTGGTATTCGAGGACCTGGCGGATGCGCGGCCAGTTGGCCTTGAGCCAGGAGTCGTCGGGGCTGCACAGGTGCTCGCGGTAGCACTTGAGGACGGTGCCGGACTGGCCGTCGCCGGCGTACTCGAAGCCGTTGTTGACCTCGCCGCGGAAGGCGACGCGGCCGGTGGCTTCGTCGAATGCGGTGCCGAGGTCCTGCATGACGCGGGTGGAGCGGGCGAGTTCGGGGAAGAGGCGGGCCTCGGCGTGGGAGTAGTTCCAGACATGGGTGCAGGTGCCGTGGCAGCAGCCCACACCTTCCCAGCCCCAGAAGCGTCCGTTTTTCCACCACTGCGCGGTGCCGGTGGCGAGATTGGCGGTGGGCATGAAGAGCCGGAGTGCGAGCCACCAGGGAAGCGTGGTGTCCTCGTACCAGGTCTTGCGGAAGAGGTCGGTGTCGCGGAAGAGGCGGTCGAGGTTGTCGTGGACGTACGCGGCGACTTCGGCCGCGTCGCTGAACCAGTTGGCGTACATCACGCCGTTGGCAGTGTGGAGGTTGGGGAAGTGCCAGGCGACGATAAAGGGAATCTCGCGGGACTCGCCGGGGGCCAGCGAGAAGGGTGCGCTGAGGGCTCCGACGAGGGGTTCAGCGCCTTGCTGCTCGGCGGAGTCGCGGGTGTCGGCGTCGAGGGGGAGTGTGGCGAGATGGGGCACCCGCAGGGACGGAGCACCGGCTGCGGCGAGGGCGAGGGTTCCGAAGGTGAGTGAATCCGGGGCGGGCCGCTTGAGCGAGGCGGGGAGGCGGTCCACAAGTCGGAGGGCGTCCACGTTGATGTGGCCCCAGGGGCCCTTTTGAGCATCGACGACCTGAATGCGGGCTTGTTTCCCGGCCCAGGCGCGGACATCCCAGGCGCGGGGGGAGAGTTGCTCGTTGTTTCGTCCGGTGGCGGTGGCGACGACGTTGCCGTCTACAAGCAGGTTGAGGCAGGTGCGTTTGGCGTGGGCGCCGCCACCGATGAGGAAGGTGAGGAAGTGGCGGTCGATGCTGAAGGGCTCGCTGAGGATTTCGCCGAGGAGGTCGTCGTCGTCGGCGTAGGAGTTGACGAGCCCTGCGCCCTCGAATCCTGAGACCTTGTTCTGCCTCGGGAACGAGCCCTTCGCGGGACCCTGGCCGAAGGCGGCACCTTTGACTTCCCAGTTCGCGTAGGTCGGGGACTCGAAATCGAAGAGCATGCGGTCGGGGCGGGGGTCGGGCGGGTCGGGCTGGGGCAGCATTTCCATGAGGACGGTTGAGAGTTCGCCGCGAGTGAGGGCGCGGTTGCGCCGGAGTGGCGGGATCTCGCCGGGCTCGGGCTTGTCGATGCCATTCTCGAGGAAGCCGACGAGACGGCCGCGGATGGGCTGTTGGCTGGTGTTCTTCAGCGTGAAGCGCAGGACGGTGCAGGGGAGAGCGGAGTCTTTGGCGTTGAGGGGCACGAACGGGCTGCCGGCGCGGAGCACGATTTCGACGGGAAGTGGCTGCTCGCGGGGCTTGCCGTAGCGGATTTCCGCGACGGGGTATTCGCCGACGAACTCGATGTCGTCGAACGAGCCGCCGCGCTGGGAGTCGGCGAGGCGGGCTTCGATCCAGTGAGTGCCGGGGGCCTGAGGGTCTTCGATGAGGAGGGTGAATCCCTGGGTGAGTTCGCGCGGGTGCGGACGGACCTTGTAGTTGTCGGAGCCCCATCCGGTGGAGTTCTGGCGGCCGTCAACGTGCCAGCCGCCGAGGGCGCCGTCGCCGAGGACGTACAACTGGCCCGCGGCTACACCGCCGCAGGGCATGCCGAGGGCGAAGCGCTGTGGGCCGCGGTAGAAGCGACGCTCGCCGCGGCGTTTGAGGGCCGCGAGCATTTCGTGGGTGATGCCTTTATCTTCTGGGATGAGCCGGGCGGGCAGGCGGATCGCGGCGGGTGCGAGGGCGCCCAGGCCGGCCAGGACGCCGGTTGCGCCGGCGGTCTTGAGGAAGTCTCGTCGGTCCATGGCGCCAGTCTACCGAACATGCGGGGCGCGAGTCTGTGGTATTCTCGGCGAGCGCGAGTGGCGTGCCGGTGCGGGCGTTCCGGTGGAACCCCCGCGCCGGCAGGGAGCGGCTGGTGCTGAAGAGTCGAGGCAAACCCGGCATGCTGGCCTCAAGGCGGGAGATTGTCTTCGCGCTGCTTGGGGTGCTGCTGGTTGCGGTGCTGGGCTCGGTGTTCAACGCGGGGGGCGTCTTTTTTCGCGCGGGGACGCACGCCGACACGCTGTGGCAGAACGGCGCGTTTGGCGTGCTGGCGTGCGGGATGACGGTGGTGATCATTTCGGGCGGGATCGACCTTGCGGTGGGGTCGGTGGTGGCGCTGTCGGGGGTGGTGTTCGCGATTCTGGTGATGCGGCACGGGGTTTCGGGGGTGGTGGCGGTGCCGGTTGCGGTGGGGGTGGGAGCGGCGGCGGGGCTGGTTTCGGGGTCGCTGATCGCGATCGTCCGTGTGCAGCCGTTCATCGCGACGCTGGCGATGATGGCGTTCGCGCGGGGGCTGGCGAAATACGTGGCCGAGGGGCGGGTTATCACGAAGTATCCGTACCCTGACCTGGTCGAGTCGCTCAATGCGAGCATCGCGCTGGGCGGGTTCAAGTTGTCGATGCACGTGGTGGTGTTTCTCGTCGTGGCGGGGTTGACGCTGGTGTACCTGAGGGAGATGCGGGCCGGTGTGTATGTGTACGCGGTGGGCGACAACGAGGAGGCGGCGCGGTACGCGGGGGTGCCGGTGGCGCGGACGAAGATCGTGGCGTACACGTTGTGCGGCGCGTTCGCGGGCTTGGCGGGCGTGTTGTTCGCGGCGATGGAGCGGCAGGGGAACCCCGACGGCGGGGTGGGGTACGAACTGACGGCGATCGCGATGGTGGTGGTGGGGGGGACGCCGCTGTCGGGCGGGCGCGGGGGGATGGTGCTGACGCTGCTGGGCGTGTTGACGATCGGGTATCTGCGCAAGATCCTGGACATCAACGCGATCGAGACGGCGATGCAGTTGATGATCACGGGCGGGATCATCGTGTTGGCGGTGTTGGCGCAGGGGCTGCGGCGGCGGGGGTGACACGCGGGGATGCCGGCGCGGTAGCATGTGGCGAGGGAGGCTTCCCATGCGATCAATCTCGGTCGTTCGCGGCGCGGTGGTTTTGGGAATGTGCGTGTGGGCCGGCGCGGCCGCGGGGCAATCGACGCTGCTCGACAGTCTGACGCGGATTCCGGAAGCGAGATCCAGGCGGATTGCGTCGAACTCTGAGGACCCGGGGAGCAATGGGGACAACCGGTGGGTGAAGCCCGGAGAGACGATTACGCTGGCGGAGATCCAGGGTTCGGGCGTGATCCGCCACATCTGGGTGACGTTCGCGGAGGCGGGGCCGTCGTGGCTGTCGAAGGCGGGGTCGGCGGACCCATCGGAGATCGTGCTGAGAATGTACTGGGACGGCGTGAGCGAGCCGGCGGTGGAGTCGCCGTTCGGGGATTTTTTCGCGGCGGGATTCGGGAGGCGGGCGGAGGTGAACTCGGTGCCGGTGGTGGTGGGGGGGGCGGGGGGCGACGCGTACAACTGCTACTGGGCGATGCCGTTCCGGAGCGGCGCGAGGATCACCTTGACGAACGAGAGCGAGAAGCCGTTCGCGGCGCTGTATTACCAGATTGATTACGACGAGCAGGGGGTGGAAGAGGGCGCGGCGTATTTCTGCGCGCAGTATCGGCAGGAGTTTCCGGCGGTGAAGGGGCGGGATTACCTGATCGCGGACATCGCGGCGCCGGAGGGCGGGCAGTACGTGGGGACGGTGATGTCGGTGCGGTCACGCAGCCCGGAGTGGTTCGGGGAGGGGGACGAGAAGTTCTACGTGGATGGGGAAGCGACGCCGTCGATGTGGGGGACGGGGACGGAGGACTATTTCAGCAATGCGTGGGGGATGGAGAAGGCGTGCTACCCGTACTTCGGGGTCACGCTGCTGGATGGGTGGCTGGGGGATCTCGGGGAGAAGGGCACGATGTATCGCTGGCACCTGGCCGATCCGGTGCGGTTCAGGAAGAGCCTGCGGCTGGAGATCGAGCACGCGGGGTGGATGTCGGCGGACGAGACGACGACGGGGAAGGTGGAGGGGTTTGTCGAGCGGGAGGACGACTTCGCGACGGTGGCGTTCTGGTATCAGCGCGGGCAGCCCAAGCGGTTTACGACGCTGCCGAGCGCGAAGGAGCGGAGGCTGCCGTTGATCGACCGGGTGGTTGAAGGCAAGGAACTCATGGCGAAGGGCACGAGCGAGGGCGGGGCGCTGTCGGTGCAGGCCGGGGGGTTCTGGACGGGTGATGGGCAACTGTTCTTCAACAACGAATCGGGCGAGGGGGCGTGGATGGAGTTGGGGTTCGGCGTCGAGAAGGCGGAAACGCGGCGGCTGGTGGTGCCGGTGACGCACTCGTACGACTTTGGGATTTACAGGATCACGCTGGACGGGAAGACGGTTGCGGGGATTCGTGAGCCGCTCGATTTCTACAGCCGGACGATTGAGGTGAGGGAACATTCGCTGGGGGACGTGGCGCTGACTCCGGGGGAGCACACGATTCGCTTTGAGTGCACGGGGCGGAGCGCGAGTTCGACGGGGTGGAAACTCGGGGTGGATTCGGTGCGGCTGCGCGAGCGGTGGGGGGTGAAGAGGCCGCCGATTCCACGGATGGAGGGCGCGAAGTGATACACTGCCTTCAAGGAGAGTTCATCATGAATCGCAGGTGCTTTCTTTCGATGGGTGTTGCTGTTCTGGGGCTGGCGGGCGGCGCGCTCGGGCAGGAGGCGAAGAAGACCTACACGATCGGGTTCTCGCAGTGCAACTCGGCGGAGCCGTGGCGGGCGCAGATGGACGCGGACATGAAGGCCGCGGCGAAGGGGCATGTGGAGATCCGGCTGGTCGCGAAGGATGCGCAGAATGATCGTGCGCGGCAGATGTCGCACGTGAAGGAGTTCGTGACGGCGAAGGTGGATGCGATCGTGATCTCGCCGCTGGACACGAGTTTGACGCAGGCGGTGGCGGAGGCGTTTGACGCGGGGATTCCGGTGATCGTGCTGGATCGGAAGGTGCTGGGGGACAAGTACACGGTTTTCATCGGGGCCGACAACCGGGTGATCGGGGCGGAGGTCGGGAAGTGGGTGGCGAAGGCGCTGGGGGGCGAGGGGAACGTGGTTGAGTTGAAGGGATTATCGTCGAGCACGCCGGCGGCGGACCGGTCGGAGCCGTTTCGCGAGGCGATCAAGGGCACGAAGGTCAAGGTGGTGTACGACGCGGACATGGAGTGGCTGAAATCGAAGGCGAGGGAGAAGATGCAGGCGGCGCTGGCGAGGAACCCGGAGACGGGCTCGATCCAACTCGTGTACGGGGCGAACGACCCCGCGGCGATCGCGGCGTACGAGGTCGCGAAGGACGCCGGGCGGGAGAAGGAGATGAAGTTTGTGGGGGTGGATGCGCTGCCGAACGAGGGGATCGAGGCGGTGAGGAAGGGGATTCTCGACGCGACGTTTGAGTACCCCAACGGGGCGCGGGAGGCGGTCGCGACGGCGCTTGACGTGTTCGCGGGACGCACGGCGCCGAAGTCGATCACGCTGGGAACGAGGTTGTACACGAAAGAAAACGTGGACAAGGGCGGAGAGAAGGTCGGGCCCTGAGGCCCTCCCGGCCCGAAGTTACCGGGCTGGGCATGATTTCGCACCGGTGTGGGCGATACTCCGCAAGGGACGTGCCCCGAGGTCCGATACCGCAGAGATCAGCGGCGGTCGGCATCGGAGGCACAAGGATGGGTGTTTCCCCAAGATCGGATCGGTTGACGCGAGCGTGCTCAAGTACGGGAGCGCCGGAGCGGGCAACTTCCAACCGGTGGATTACGCTCGGGCTGTGCGTGGCCGTCGCGTTCGGGCTCGAACTCATCGTGATGCGAGTTCTGCCGGCCTTGGAGGCCGTGGTTGATCGTTCGCTGCTCGGCGTGCTGGACGCGTGCCTGGTGGGGCTGGTGGTGGCGCCGGTGGTGGTCGGGGTGGTCCTGGCGAGGCATTCTCGCGGCGAGGCGGATGTCGAGGGGGCGGGCGTTGACGGGGCGATTGTTGGGGGGCGGGCGGTCGTGCTGGCGGCGGCGGTGCTTGTGGTCGGGCTGACGCTATCGGGGGTTGTCGCGTTCCTGGCTGAACAGGAGGCGGGGCGGTCGGACCGGGACCGGTTTGATCGGCTCTCGGACCGAGTGCAGTCTGAAGTGATCCGGCGGATGGGGGTGTACCGGCACGGGCTGATGGGCACGCGAGGGCTGTGGCCGGCGAGCAAGTCGGTGGAGCGGAGCGAGTTCACGGCGATGATCAAGAGCCGCGACATCGCGAGTGAGTTTCCCGGGGCGGTGGGATTCGCGTTCATCAAGCGGGTTGAGCGGGCGGGCGTGGAGGAGTTTTTGAAGGCGACGCGGGCCGACGGGGCCCCCGAGTTCGAGATCCAAAGCCACGGCGACCTGCCGGACCTGTACGTGATCGAGTTCCTGCATACCACGGATGGAAGCGGGGAAGCGATGGGGTTTGATATCGGCTCGGAGCCGGCGCGGCGCGAGGCCGCGGAACGCGCGATGCGAACGGGCGCGGCGGCGTTGTCGGCACCGATCCGGATCAAGGGATGGGATGACGAAGGGCCGGGATTCGTGTATCTGCTGGCGGTGTACAAGAACGGGATGCCGACGGGGACGGAGGGGGAGCGGGAGGCGGCGCTGGACGGGTGGGTGGCGATGGGGATTGTCGCATCGCGGGCGTTCGCGGGGGCGACGGGCGTCTCTGAGGGCGAACTGGGGGTGGCGATGTTCTCCGGCGACTCGCACGAGGCTGGGGACCTTGTGTACGCGTCGGACGTGGATCTCGCGAGGGTGAGCGAGGCGGAAAGCAGAGGCGGCGGGCGGCTGGTTGACTGCTCGCACGTGGAACTGGGTGGGAGGCGCTGGTCGCTGGTGACCGAAGCATCGGAGAGATTCACTCGGGCATCGCGCTCGGCGGTGTGGGCGGTGGGGTTGGGCGGCGTGCTGCTCGCGTTCGCGGCGTCGGGGCTGGTGCTGACGATGGGACGGACGACGGCGCGGGCGAGCGCCATGGCGGAACGGATGACCGCGGCTCTACGGGAGAGCGAGCGGACCACGCGGTTGCTCGCGGAGAACACGCGCGACCTGGTTGGGCTGTCGTCGGCGGACGGGAGCAGTTTGTACCTGTCGCCGTCGGTGTACCGGACGCTGGGGTATTCGCCGGAAGAGATGGGCGGATCGAACTGGCGAACGCGAGTTCACGCGGATGATCTGCCGGGTGTGGACCGTGCGTACGCGGCGAATCGGCGGGGCGAACCCACGACGGTCCGGTACCGGGCGTTGAAGAAGGACGGGTCGGTGGTGTGGCTGGAGTGCACGGCCACGCCGGTGTGGACGAAGGACGGGGCGTCGGTCGAGCACGTGGTGTGGTCCAGCCGCGACGTGACGGCGCAGCAGCGTTCGCAGGCGGAGCAGGCCGCGGCGCTGGCGTTGTCCATGGCCCTGGCGCGAGCGGGAGAAGCGCGGGAAGCGGCGAGATGCGTGAACGACTCGCTGGAGAAGACGACGGGCCTGTCGCGAACGGCGGTGCTGTTGTACGGGGAAGACGGGGTGTGCCGGTTTGTGGGGTGGAAGGGGCTGAGCGAGGAGTATCGGCGGAGGGTCGAGGGACACTGTCCGTGGGCGCAGGGAGCGTGGGACGGGGCGCCGGTGGTGGTGGAAGATGTGGCGCTCGACAACTCGATGAGCGAATACCACGCGCTGTTCCGAGCGGAAGGTATCGCGACGATGGCGTTCGTGCCGGTGGTCACCGAGCGGGGCGTGGTGGGCAAGTTGATGCTGTACGGGGGCAGGCCCGGGGAGATTGCCGACGAGCGACTGGCGGCGACGACTTCCGCGGCGGCCTTGCTGGGGCTGGCGGTTGGACGCCTTCGGGCCCAGGAGGCGCTGGAGCGGAACGAGCGGCGGATACGCACGGTGATCGATACCGCGCTGGACGCGGTGGTGGCGATGGATTCGCGGGGGCTGATCACCGACTGGAACACGGAGGCGGAGCGGACATTCGGGTGGACGCGTGCCGAAGCGGTCGGTCAGCCGTTGCACGAACTGATCGTGCCGACCGGGCTGCGTGAGGCGCACGCAAAGGGCCTGGCACGGTACCTCGAGACGGGCGAAGCGGAACTGCTGGGGCGACGCGTGGAAACACCGGCGGTTCGGAAGGGTGGAACGTCGATGACCGTCGAACTCGCGATCACGGCGGTTCGGGCTGGGCAGGAGGTGACGTTCAACGCGTTTCTCCGGGACGTTACGGAGAAGATCGCGGCGGAGAAGGCGCTGCTGGAGGCCAAGCGGCAGGCGGAGGCCGCGAACCGCGCGAAGTCGGAGTTCCTGGCCAACATGAGCCACGAGATCCGAACGCCGATGACGGCGATCCTGGGCTTCACGGACCTGCTGGGGGAGGATGGGGACCTGGACCGGGCGCCGGAGCGGCGCCGGGAGACGATCGCGACGATCAAGCGGAGCGGGGAGCACCTGCTGGCGATCATCAACGACATCCTGGACATCTCGAAGATCGAGGCGGGGAAGATGGGCATCGAGCGGGTGGCGACCGACCCCGCGAAGGTGGTGGAGGACGTGATCTCGCTGATGCAGGTGCGGGCGTTTGGCAAGCGCATCCGGCTGGAGCGCGTGTACGAGAACGAGATTCCGCGGGCGTTTGAGTGCGATCCGGTGCGGTTGAAGCAGGTGCTGATGAACCTGGTGGGCAACGGGATCAAGTTCACCGAACGGGGCGCGGTGACGCTGCGCGTGCGGTTTGAGTCGCACTCGGCGGGGGGGCCTGTGCTGCGGTTCGAGGTCTCGGACACGGGGATTGGCATGACCCGGGAGCAGGTTGAGCGGCTGTTCCGGGCGTTCGGGCAGGCGGATTCGACGACGACGCGGAAGTTCGGCGGGACGGGGCTGGGGCTCACCATCGCCAAGCGGCTTACGGAGATGCTCGGCGGAGAGATTACGGTCCGGAGCGAGCCGGGGAAGGGCAGCGTGTTCACCGCGACGATCGCCACGGGGCCGGTTGCGACGACGAACCTGTGGGTTCCGGAGGTGACGGTGATGGCGGCCGCGCCGGAGCCCGTCGGTCGCGTCGCACGCGGGAGTACGGCCGATTCGCCGCTCGCGGGCGTTCGGATTCTGCTGGCGGAGGACGGCCCGGACAATCAGCGGCTGATCGTGCTGCACCTGAAGCGGGCGGGAGCGGACGTGACGATTGTGGATGATGGGCTGCTGGCGGTGCAGGCGATGACGATCCGGGGAGACACAGAATCGCCCGTGCGGGACCCGGCGCCGTTTGACGTGGTGCTCATGGACATGCAGATGCCGGAAATGGACGGATACACGGCGACGCGGACGCTGCGCGGGTTGGCGTGCCGGACGCCGATCATCGCGCTGACGGCGCACGCCATGAGCGGGGACCGGGAGAAGTGCATCGATGCCGGATGCGATGATTACGCGACCAAGCCCATCGACAAGGTGGCGCTGATCGCGGTGTGCGCGAAGTGGGGCAAGAGATCGGAGCCTCGGTCCGCGGCGGCGTGACGCTATGACCTGCGGGCCGCGGCCTGGATCGCGAGCAGTTCCTTCATGACGTGGAAGAGTGAGCCCGGCGGGGGTGGCGTTCCGAAAGCGTCGTGCAGCGTGCGATAGAGGTTGAAAAGGCTGTCGTAGGCGGGGGTATGCCGGGGATCGGGGCGGTAGACCTGCGCCCGCGTGCCGGTCATGGCTGATTGGGCGGCGGGGACGTTGGGATGAACTCGGCCGACCACAGACGCGAAGACGGCGGCGCCGAGGGCGCAGGCCTGGTCGCTTGCGGCGATGTGCATGGGACGCTGGAGCACGTCGGCGTAGATCTGCATGAGCAGGGCGTTCTTCTCGGCGATGCCGCCGCAGCAGACGATGCGGTCGATGGCGACGCCGTGCCGGGTGAGTCGATCGAGGATCATGCGGGTGCCGAAGGCGGTGGACTCGATGAGCGAGCGGTAGATATCGGCGGGCGTGGTGGCGAGGGTCTGGCCGAGGGTGAGGCCTGTGAGCATGGGATCGACGAGGATGGTGCGGTTGCCGTTGTGCCAGTCGAGGGTAAGGAGGCCGGACTCGGCGGGCGAGAGTTTCGCGGCGTCTGCGGTGAGGGAGGCGTGGGTGGCGGACGCGGCGTCGCCGGAATGGCCGAGTACGCGGGAGACGAACCAGTTGAAGATGTCGCCGACGGCGGATTGGCCGGCCTCGATGCCGTGGCAGCCGGGGAGGATGGATTCGGGGACGATGCCGCAGACGCCGGGGATGTCGGCGAGTGGTTGGGCGAGCGGGACGGCGATGCAGTCGCAGGTGCTGGTGCCGATGATTTTCACCAGGGTGCCGGGCGCGCAGCCGGAGCCTACGGCGCCGAGGTGGGCGTCGATCGCGCCGACGGCGACGGGGATGCCCGGCGGGAGGCCCAGCCGCGCGGCGATGTGCGGCGCGAGCGTGCCGGCGGGCTTGTCGGCCGCGAGGGCGGGAGTGGAGATGGTGTCGCGGAGGCGCGAGAGGCCGGGGGCGAGGGCGTCGAGGAAATCCGGCGAGGGCGGGCCGCCCCAGGATTCGTGGTAGAGACCTTTGTGCCCCGCGGCGCAGATGCTCCGCTTGATGGAGGCAGGGCCGGTGTGGCCGCAGAGGTAGGCGGGCACCCAGTCGCAGAGTTCGACCCACGAGTACGCGGCCTGGGCGACACGGGGGTTTGTGCGCCAGCAGTGGAGGATCTTGGACCAGAACCACTCGGAGGAGTAGGAGCCGCCGCACTTGGCGAGGTAGGGGCGTTGCTGCTCACGGGCGAGGGAGGTGATGGCCGCGGCCTCGGCGTGGGAGGTGTGGTCCTTCCAGAGCCAGGCCATGGCGTCGGGCTCGGAGGCGAAATCGGGCAGGAGCGCGAGCGGTGTGTTGGCCCGGTCAACGGGGATGGGAGTGGAGGCCGTGGAATCGATGCCGATGGCGCGTATGGACGCGGGAGCGCTCTCGTGGACCTCGCGGGTGTGCTCGATGGCGGCGGCTACCGCGGCCGCGAGGGTTTCCACGTAATCGGCGGGATGCTGGCGGGCGAGGTGGGGGTCGGAGGGAGAGGAAATGACGCCCTGATCGCCGCGCTGAAAGGCGGCGATTCCGGTACCGAGCGTCCGTCCGTCGGCGGGGTCGATGACGACGGCTCGGACGCTGTTGGTGCCGAAGTCGATGCCGAGAACTGTGGGGGAGTGGGACATGGGTTAGAGGCGGGCGAGCGCCTTGGCGAGGGGGCGGCCCTCGGCGTCGGCGCCGCAGAGGTTGACGCGGATGCCGAGCGCATCGGCCATCGCGGCCTTGGCGGCGAGGGCGCGGTCGGCGGTGACGGCGTCGGGGGCGTAGACGACCTGGATGTGGTTGGCCTGGTGCTTGGCCATGAGTTGATCACGGGTGACGCCATAGAAAACAGCGTGCATGATGGGCCATTGGGGCGTGGTGGCGTTCCAGCGGCGCCGGGTTTCTTCGGGAGGGAGTGCGACGGCGGCGAGGCGGCCGAGGTCCATGTGGAGCCGGTCGCGGCCTTTGGCGTCGGGCTGGAGGTAGATGCGGGACCAGACAACTTCGCCGGGGCGGGAGACGCCCTTGAGCGTGCCGCCGCCGAGGCGGAAATACATGGCGGGCTGGCGATCGCTGGACGCACCGGCGTATCCGCGTTCGAAGTGGCTGGGGGGCGCTGCGCCGGAGATGAGGAGGACCCAGACGTAGTCGTCGCCGTATCGCTCGCCCCAGCGCAGGTCGTGAAGGGTGTTGTCGCCGGGGAGGTTCATGGCGCTCCAGACTCGCTGGGTGATAAGGCCGTCCAGTCCGGCGCATTCGTCCACTTCGTTGAAGTGCGTGAGGGGCCGGCCTTCGAAGAGGACCTTGCCGGCGTTGGGTCCGGAGATGGCGCGCACGGGTGGGCGGTCGGAGCAGTTGAGAAGGCCCTCGGCGAGGTCGCTGGCGGGGCAGAGGTCCTTGAGGCCCTGCTGGTACTGGATGCCGATAGCGTCGCAGCCGAACTCGTCGGCGATTCGGAGCGCGGCGACGTACATCTTGCACTGCCAGCGGATCTGGCTGTCGGTGAGGTCGGTGGATTCGTCGGGGCCGGTGTTGAACTTCAGGCCGCGGGCGTCGAGCCAGGAGCGGACTTCGTCGGCTTCGGCGTCTGGGACTTCGCGCATCGCGGCGAAGAGGGCGGACTGGCTGAGGCGCTCCTTGTACGCCCCCGCGGCGTGGAGTGCGGCGTCGGGGATGATGGCGTTGTACATGCCCATGCAGCCCTCGTCGAAGACGCCGAGGATGGCGGGGCGGCGGCGGAGTTGGGCCGCGAGGGCGTGGCCGAGTTTGCGTTCGCGCGAGGGGAGGCGTCGAGGGTCGAGCCGCTGGACGTGGGAGAGGTCGTGCTTGAGACGGCCCTTCACGAGCCACTGCGCGAGTTTGGCGCGGAAGTCCGCGGCGGCGAAGTCGTCGCTCCAGAGGAAGGAGTACTCAACGCCGGCCTTGGTGAGGGAGGCGCGGAGATTGAGAGCGCCGACGAGCCCGGGCCACTGGCCGGACCAGTTGGCGAGGATGAGGATGGGGCCCTTGTGGTTGCAGAGCCCCATGAGGACGTGGTGGGAGTACTGCCAGACCGCCTCGGCGACGACGAGGGGCGCGTCGGGGTGGATGTTGGCGAAGGCCTCGCGGCCCTGGGCTTGTGAAGCGATGAATCCGTGGGCGAACTCGCCGGTGTTCCGGCCGGGGTTGGCGCGAACGAGGTTCCAGCCGAGGACTTTGAATGCCGCGGCCGCCTGGGCTTCGAGGGCCTGCTGTGCCGGCCAGCACACGAGGTTTGCGGATTCACGAAGGTCGCCGGACGCGATCAGGACGGCGGTCCGCCGTGGCACGGGTTTGGGAGAAGGAGAGTGAGGGACCGAATACGTGGGCTTTGCTTTGGGCACGCGGCGATGGTACCGCGCGGGTGGCGTGCCGCCAATTCGGCTGAACACGCCGACAGCCCGCCCCCTTGGCATGGGGCGGGCTGGGGCGGTTGATCCGAGGCCGCTTTCGGGTTGGTTACCTGCGTCGAGAGAAGAGCAGGCCAAGCCCCACGAAGGCGATCGCGAGAGTTCCGGGCGATGGGATGAGCGTGATCCAGGCGGAGCCATCGCCGATGCCCTGCACGTGGGCCGCGGTGTAGAGGCGGCGCGGCGAGTTGTCGTTGCCGCTGAGAGTGAAGAAGGACGCGGCGGAGAGGCCGTTGGCCTGCAGGGAGTAGACCGAGGTGGGCCATGAATCGTCAAAGCGCTCGGCGTCGTTGTTGTTGCTGAAGTCGAAACGGATGTCGAAATCGTGAACGCCGCCGGCGTTGAAGGCATTTGTCGCGGCACCGAGATCGTGCGGCACCGGGCCGGAGACGCGGACGAACGCAATGGAGGCCGGGTCGATCAGCGGATCGACGTTGAAGAGCCACTCGTCAACGAACTCTGATGGGTTGAGGGTCGAAGTCCGGGTGAGTTGGAGTTCGACCAGGCCCGGGCTGATGTCGGTAATCGTGGCCGACAGCCAAGGGCAGGGCCCGGTGGGGTTGTACCCGCTTCCGCTGAACTCGGTTTCGTACGTGAACGACGTGGTGCCCGCGACGGCCGCGGATGCGAGACCGGCAAGCAGAGCAACAGAGGCCTTGAGACCGATAGGTGTCATCTCTCTCTCCTTTTTTTGCGTCTCGAAACAGATGCGAGAGGCGATGGAATTAGGGCCCGGCGCGGGGCATGCGGCCACGGGGAAAGTTCCCTGAAGTAAGAGCAGAGCAATGTGTTTCGACGGCGGGATCAGGCCTCGGCGAGCCCCTCGCGGATGGCGAGGCGCACGAGATCGGCGCGGGAGGAGATTCCCAGTTTGCGCATGATGCGCTCCTGGTGGCCGTCGATGGTCTTGGCGCTGCGGGAGAGATCGGAGGCGATCTGGCCGCGGGAATGGCCCTTCCCGATGAGCCGGAGCACTTCGAGTTCTCGGGTGGTGAGGGAGTCCAGCGGGGTGCGGGGCGTGCCGCACGTGCGGGGCGAGGGACGGGACAGGAAGGGCGCGGCGGCGCGGATGGGCCGACAGTGCTCCCGGATCTTGGGCCCCAGAACAAAGGCGCCCGAAGGGTTGGCTGCGATTTCGAGCAGGCCCTGCACAATGGCGTCGAGATCGTCGGACTTGGCAAAGTAGCCGAGCGCGCCGCACTTGTAGGCCGCGGATATGTAACCGTCGCGGATGTGGGCGCTGAGAAACACGACGCGCGCGTTGGGGTGGGCGTGCCGGAGGCGGTCGGCCGCTTCGAAGGAGTCGGCGCCGGGCATCTCCACGTCGAGGAGCACGACATCGGGCCGGAGCCTGTCGTATTCCGCGGCGAGAGAGTCGGCGGAGGAGAGCGTGCCGACCACGACCAGCCTGGCGCTGATCGCGAACTGCGCCTTCAGTCCCTCGATCAGAAGGGCGTGGTCGTCGACGCAGAGCACGCGGACGGCCTGAGACCAGGGCGGCGCGGGGATGGAGGGGGTACGAGACTGAGCGCGGAGGGTCATTGATGGGCGGCTTCCGGGTGCGCCAAAGATTCCAGGGCCCTGGCGAGACAGGTTCGCAGCGGCGTAAGGTCGGAGGTGTCGTGAAGGATGCAGTCGGTGAGCGATTCCCAGCGGGAGTTGTGGCCGGCGGGGCTGCCGAAGAGGATGACGCGTCGGGTGCGGGATTGTGCGAGCCACCGGCGCGCGTGAGGCGCGAGCGAGGCGAGCGGCTCGAGAATAAGGACGTCTGCGTCGGGCCGGTCGGCGGGCTGGTGGCCGGCGGATTCGATGATGTGACGGACGAGCCCGGCGGCGCGACCGTCGCGGATGTCGATGGCGACGCGGAGCGGCTTGTCGCGAAGGTGGTGGCCGTTGGCCGCCATCGCGATGGGGAGCGTCAGGATGATCGTGGTTCCACGACCAACTTCCGAGTCGATCTGCACGGTCCCGCCCGCGCTGGTGATGACCTGGTGCACCAGCGGCAGGCCAAGGCCCGTGCCGACGCCGCGGGCCTTGGTGGTGAAGAACATGTCGAAGGCGCGGCGGCGGACCTCTTCCGACATGCCCGAGCCGTTGTCGGCGATGCGGAGGAAGACGTCGCAAGCGGAGCGATGGGCGGTGACGCGGACGCGGCCTTGCATGCGCTTGCGCGCGATGGGGATGGCCTCGCCCGCGTTGACGATGAGGTTGAGGACGGCCTGGGTGAGACGGTGCGGGGCGATGGTTACCGGCGGAAGCTCCGCGGGAATGGACGCCGTGACCCTCACGTGCTTCGGAACGGCCTTCGCGAGCAACGGGCCGGTGCGCGACCACCAGTCCGCGAGGTTGGTGCTGACTTCGTCGGAGGCGGCCTGCTCGGAGACAGGGTCAAGGGCGAGAAAGTGCAGACCATCGGCGAGTTGCTGGAGGTACGAGATGCTCTCCTGAAGTGCCCTGACGTGCTCTCGCGAGCAGTCTGAGAAAGATGCGGCCGCGGCGTCGAGGGCGTTGAGGCGGGCTCGCACGGGGAGCAGCACGTTGTTGATGTCATGACCAAGGCCCGCGGCGAGCGTGCCGATAGAGGCGAGGCGGTCGGCCATGCGAAGACGCTCGTGCGCGGCATGAAGGGCCTGGGTCTGCTCGGTCACCTGACGCTGAAGTTGAGCGCGGAACTCCTCGTGGCTGTGCTCGACCGCGGCCTGCATGCTCACGTCGCGGATGATGCCGATGAAAAGAGGCATCGAACGGCCAGTAGTCTGCGCCTGGGTGATGGAGACATCAACGGGGAAGAGCGTGCCGTCCTTGCGCACAGCGTCGAAGCGGTGGGTCTGGCCGATGATGCTCGTCTCGCCGGTTTCGCGGAACCGGGCGAGGTGGCTGGAGTGCTGCGAACGGTGGGGCTCAGGCATGAGAATGCGGACGTTCTGCCCGAGTAGTTCGTGAGGGCCCCACCCGAAGACGCGCTGAACCGAGTCGCTGGCGGAGCGGATGATGCCGAAGGCATCGATCGTGATGATGGGGTCGAGGGCGCCTGCGAGAGCCAAACGGTTCAGGGCGGCCGTCGAGGTTCCCTGCGATGTTCCGATGCCACGCCTGCGGAGTCGCCGACTCCGGCTGGCGCGCGTGCTCGGAATAGCCCCGGTCATCGAGGAATGCTAGGCGCGGCGGCGCACATAGAAGATATCGAAGTCCTCAATAGGCCAGCAGCCATGGGAACGGCGTGCCCGAAGCGCTCTCCGACTTCGGCGGACCGATCTTCGGCGATTGCACATGGGCGTTCCAGTGGGACTTCCTGATCCCCGCCGGGCAGTCGGGTGATCATCAGCAAGGACAAAACCGTCACTCCGGCTCCCGGCGTGCTGAGCCTTCTTGGGTTGGGCGGGTTGATTCGTCGGCGCAGGTGATTGGGGACCGTGACGGTCTTAGCGGCGTGGTGACCGCGCGCCGCGTGGATCGCGTTTCGGAAGTCCACACTGCTGCGGGCCGGCCGCGTCATGTGCGGCAAACCGCGCGCTCAAATCACAAGCCGACGGCCGGTCAGCCGTGCAATCAGGGAAGTTTCCGCGTAGCGGTTCGGCCATGGGTGAGGCAAGATACGCGGTTGATGTCTCGTTGGCATCACGCGATAGAGCGAAGGGAGAGTGGGCCATGATGAAGATTCGAATCCGCACGGGTGTCCTTGTGGCGTGCGCGATGGGAAGCGTTGCGTCGGCGCAGGTGTTGGGGCAGCACCACCTGACGTGGTGGGACGATCCTGTGATCGGGGTGGCGGTGACGCAGCAAGGGGCGCCCCCGCCGACGCCGAACTCGATCGCGTTGTTCAACTTGGACGAATGGCACCTGACGCAGGCGGCCACCACGAACTGGTACCTGGGGCTTCCAGTGGCCGCGCTGCCGGTGAACCCGTTCAACGCTGCGAACCGGATGGGCGTGACGCCGGGTAGTTTGATCCCGCCGGTGGCCGGGGCGGAGGGGTTTATCTACCAGATTACGAATGTGAACTACTTCAACGGGAACGGGCCGCCGCCATTCCAGGCGCCCCCGTTCTCGTTCACGACTCCGCCGGGCGGGCTGGGGCAGAACGACCTGTCTGGAATCAACATCCGGGACACTCATGGTGCGTTGGGAATCTCGGGAATCGCGCCCGGCAGCCAGTTCATGTTCTCGGCGAACCTGGCGATTGGCTCGATTCTCGACATGACGCCGGGATCGCTGGGGGTTCCGGCGAGCCAGGACTGGGACTTCAACGCGTACACCGGCCCGGGCAACTGGGAGTGGGACATCGACATGGCGGGGATCGGGGCGTCGATCGGGGTGGGCCCCATCGTGTTTGGCTATGCGATGCCGGGAAACTGGCAGGATGCCCGCAACGGGGGGCACGTGCACAGTTGGAACATTCCGGTGGGGGCGGCGCCGATCCAGGTGAATGTGGCGGGCAGCATGGACGGGTTCTCCGGGCCGCTGCCCTCGCCGGCGGGGGCCTTCGTGCTGATGGGGCTGGGGTGCCTGATCGGACGGCGCTCTCGCATCGGATTTCGCTCGCCGGTATCGCAAGTGTGAGGGCGCGAATCAGGGAAGTTTCCGCGTAGACCCGGGTCCGTCGGGAGCGGAGGATCACACGCAGGACGGGAGCAGAAGAGCATCGGAGGCTCGCCATGAGGCTGGTGATTCGCCCGATTTTGGATCCGGATCGCGAGATCGATTTGACGCATCGGTTGACGGCGGTGATCGCGGAGGAGTTGTGGAGGCAGTTCGGCGGCAATGAGCGCCTGAACTGGCTGGAAGCGGAGTTGCACCTCAGCGCCATTGTCTCGGCGGAGGGTGAGGGAGCGGCGCGTGAACGGCGCGCCGAATCCGGGATGGTGGCGTCTGGGGTGGCTCCGGAGGGGTACGGCGGGGGGGATCGCGGACCGAAACGGGTTTGTGCGAGGCCGCGGCGGCGAACGCCCGGTCCCGCCCGGAGTGCGCGAGGTGGAAAAGCAACTCTCCAGCACGGTGGTAAGGCTGTACGGGGTCTGGGGTGAGGACCCTCGCCGGCGTGTGGCGAAGGCGCTGGAGTCGGTCCGGGGCGTTCGCCGGGTGCGGGTGGATGTGTTCAGGGCGGAGGCATCGGTGATTCACGAGAATCGGTGCGACGAGGAGCGGCTGATCGACGCGGTGGAGGCATGCGGGTTCGGGGCGGAGCCGGCGGGGAGGGAGCGGCGGCGTGAGATTCGCGGGGGAGGGCCGAAGCGCAATGGAGAACGCACATGAGCACTGTGAAGCACATCGTCACGGCCAGAGACGTCATGACCAAGGAGCCGGTGTGCGCGGAACCGTCCACGACGATCCGCCAGTTGGCGAGGCTGTTCGAGGAAAACGAGATTTCCGGCGCGCCGGTGGTGGACGGGCAGGGGCGAGTGATCGGCATCGTGTCGAAGACGGACTTGATCCGGCGCTGCGCCGAGGGGACGCGTGAGCGGGCGCCCGGCTACCTGTTCGAGGTCATCTG
Organism: Phycisphaerales bacterium; assembly: GCA_905339235.1. GTDB lineage: Bacteria > Planctomycetota > Phycisphaerae > Phycisphaerales > UBA1924 > RI-211. The sequence goes on along the minus strand of CAJPFG010000015.1, from coordinate 150,205 downwards.
CGACCAGGGCGGCGAGGATGAAGAACTGATTCCCGAGCCGCTGGTGTGCGTGGAGGACTTCATGACGGAGGATCCGGCGATGGTGAATGCGGAGACGCCGGCGACGGAGATCGCGAAACTGATGTTCGAGCGGCGGATCCACAGGGTCATTGTCGTGGATGAAGAGCGGTTTCCGGTGGGGATCATCACGACGCTGGATGTGCTGGGCGTGTTCCCCGGAGGCGAGCACTGAGACGAGGAGCGGAGCAATGCGGAAAGGAGCGGCCATGCCGAACACAATGACCAGAGTGGAACAGCCCTCGACTCGCGTGGGCCCGGCGGTTCAAACGCGGGAGGTGCCGCGCGAGCGGATTGCCGCGCGGGCGTACGAGATCTTCCTCGCCCGCGGGAGCAGCGCCGGGGACTCCGTCTCGGACTGGCTCCAGGCGGAGCGTGAGATCAAGAGCCGCGTGAATCCCGCGACGGTGGAGGCCAAGCCGGCGTCGCAGGGCGAGGCACGCGCCGTGGCACGCGGGGAGGTGCTGCTGCGGAGCGGGAGTTGAGCGGGCCGAGCGCCAAATCGGGGAAGTTTCCTTGTGTCCGGCGGGTGGTACGCGCGACATGCTTTGTCGATGGGTTCAACGGCGGAGGTGCCAAGGAGGTTGGTCATGTCACTGACGATTACCCGGAACGATTCGGACGTCCAGCAGGATGTGCTGCGTGAACTCAAATGGGATCCGCGGGTGAGCGAGACCGAGGTGGGTGTGCAGGTAAACCAGGGTGTGGTTGCGCTTACGGGGTTCGTCACCAACTATGGCAAGCGGCTCGCCGCGGCGGAGGCGGCGCATCGCGTGAGCGGCGTGCTCGATGTGGCGAACGACCTGGAGGTGAAGATACCGGGGCTGGGGCGCCGGACGGACGCGGAGATCGCGGATTCGGTGCGGAGTTCTCTGAGGTGGGACGTGTTTGTGCCGGACGAGAAGATCCGCACGACGGTGTCCAAGGGATGGGTGACGCTGGAGGGCGAGGTGGATCGCTGGATTCAGCGGCTGGATGCGGAGAGGACGATCCAGCGGCTGGCGGGTGTGGTCGGCGTGACCAACAACATCACGGTGAAGGCCACGCTGATCGACCCGCTCCGGGTGAGAAACGCGATCGAGGGCGCGCTGAGCCGCAGGGCGGAGCGCGAGGCGCACGGCATCGTGGTGAAGGTCGAGGACGGCGTGGTGAGGCTGAACGGGCCGGTTCGTTCGTGGGGCGAACGGCACGCCGTGGAGCAGGCGGCGGGGTACGCCCAGGGCGTGCGGCGCGTGGACAGCCGATTGACGGTGGACCCGTACCTGTGAGGAAGGGGCGGCGCCGTCCGGCCGCGGGGCGGAACGGGCGTCGGCCGCGAGTATGAAAGGAGTCAGACATGAATCTCACGCTTCTGAGACGGCGGAACAACGGGAACCTGTCGCGGCTGCGCGACGAGATGGACCGGATGTTCGATCAGTTCCTGGTGGAGCCGGTGGGGCTGCTTGATCCCAAGGTGCTGCGCACGGAGGGATGGCTTCCGCCGATTGACATCAGCGACACGGAGAATGAGGTGGTGGTTCGCGTGGAGGCCCCGGGAATCGCGGTGAAGGACCTGGAGGTGTTGCTCACCGGCACGACGCTGATGATCATGGGGAAGAAGGACGAGTTGAAGGAGAAGCAGGAGGAGAACTACTACCAGTGCGAGCGCCGGTTCGGCGAGTTCCGGCGTGAACTGGAACTGCCGGAGGGGATCGATCCGGAGAAAGTGGCGGCGGAGGCAGACAACGGGGTGATCACGATCCGGGTCGCGAAGAAGCCCGGCGCGAAGCCCCGGCACATCGAGGTCAAGCCGGTCAGCAAGAGGATCCCGGTGGCGTAACGGGGGACGGCGGAGCGGGCCCGATTCGTGCCGGGTTCGCACGCGTGAGGGAAACCAGGGAGGCGGGGAGAGCGCGGAGGGGAACGTGTGCCGGAAACCGAAAGGCTCCGGCTCGCCTTGAAACCAAATGACCGATCGCCGCGCTCGCGATTCGGAACCAGGCGCCGCGGCGGCCGGCGGGAGGTGTCGCCATGAGCGTTGCGTGGATTGCCGCGGTTGATCGGCGTCGGGGAACGCTGTTCGAGTGCACCCGGACTTCGGGAGGGGAGTGGCACGTGGCGCAGCGTCGCGAGGTGTCGAACCTCTGGGAGTCATGCCCGCCACGGGAGCGGCTGGGCGCGGTCGGGCGAGGATCGGGCGCGAGCGCCGTGCGGCACGTCGCGGACGCGACTCACGAAGCCGAAGAGATCGACCTGAGGTTCGCCCGAACGCTGGCGAACTGGCTGCGTGATGCCACGCCCGAGACCGGCGGGGACCGGGTCACGGTGTTTGCGCCGCCGAAGTTCGTGGCGAAGGTGCGCGACGCGGTCCGGGAGACCGGCCTGGAGTACGACGTTCGCGAGCGGGAACTCACGCACCTGCATCCTTCGGAACTCTCGGAGCACCCGGCGGTGGTGGAACTGCTCGAGACGACGTAGCGGGAAGGGGGTGGGTCGTGAAACGGCTCACGGTGTTGGCGATGCTGGTTGCGGGACTGTGCGGCTGTGGGGCGCCGTCGCTTTATTCGCTTCAGGGGCCGGAATCCGGGGTCCGCGATCCCGGGCTCGTGGGCGAGTGGAGGACCGAGGGCGCCACGCAGACCCGCGCGGTGATACGCGAGGGTGATGGGGGGCGGTACGACGCGGCGATGACGGTGCACCAGAACGGCCAGTTCAAGGCGGCGCTGGCGATGGAGGTGACAATCACCGAGATCGCGTCGGTTCGCTACCTGGACTTGTTCCTGGCACGGTCGGAGCGTGAGAAACTGTCGGGATGCTATGGGTTCCTCGTGGTGCCGGTGCACCAGGTGATGCGTATGGAAAGACAGGGGGACGTGCTGAAGTTGTGGTCTCTGGACAGCGACTGGGCGCGGAACGTCGGCGCGGCCGAGGGCTTCGCGTGCGAGCCGTTGCCCGTGGGGGGCGGGGCTGTGCCGGTGATCACCGCGGGAAGCGGCGCGTTGCGGAAGTTTCTGGAGAAGCACGCGGACGACGCCGGAGCGTTCGCGGCCCCGATGGAGTTCCGGCGGGCAGGCGGCTGAAAACTACATGAACCCCGGGCAAGGAGTCTGACATGCAAGTTCCGATCAACATCGCGTTCCAGGGGGTGCCGGTTTCGGAGGCGGTACAGAGGGCCGTGTGGCGGCATGGGGCCGAACTGGAGCGGTTCTACGACAGGATGACCGGCTGCCACGTGGTGATCGCGGCCCCGCACCGGCGGCAGCACAAGGGGGCGCTGTACAGCGTGCGGCTGGACATTGCCGTGCCCGGCGAGGTGATCGTGGTGAACAAGGACCATCACTTGGCGCACGCGCACGAGAACGTGTACATCGCGCTGTGCGATGCTTTCCACACGGCGCGGCGCGTGCTGGAGGACTACGTGCGGCGGGCTCGCGGGCAGGTGAAGGCGCACGCGAGCGCGCCCAGCGGACGGGTTGCCAGGCTGTTCCCCGAGCAGGGGTACGGGTTCATCGAGACCGACCTGGGGACAGAGGTCTATTTCAACCGACGGGCACTCCAGCGGGCGAGGTTTGGCGACCTGCGGCTGGGCGACCGGGTTCATTTCGTGGAGAACACCGGGGAGCATGGGCCGACGGCGGCGTTCGTGCGCGTGGTGCATTCGCGGGCGAAGGAAGGGGTTCATGAGGAGGCCGTGACATGAACGCGACGACACGATGCATGGAGGTAGAGGTGCGTGCGAACGGCGTGACGCTCCCGGGCGTGCTGGGAATGCCCGCGCGCGGGCGCGAGGTCCACGGCGTGGTGGTATTCGCGCACGGAACGGGCAGCGGCCGGCGCAGCCCGCGTAACGAGCGGGTGGCCCGCGATCTGAACGACGCGGGGCTCGCCACGCTGCTGCTGGACCTGCTGACCGCCGAGGAATCGCGGGTGCGGAGCAATGTGTTCGACATTCCGTTCCTGGCGCGGCGTCTGGCGGGCGCGGTGGAGTGGGTCAAGAAGAATCCCAAGACCGCGAAGTTGGCCATCGGGCTGTTCGGCGCGAGCACGGGCGCGGCGGCGGCGCTGGAGGCCGCGGCGGAGGATCTGGATGTGCGGGCGGTGGTCTCGCGGGGCGGGCGGCCGGACCTGGCGATGGACCTGCTGGCGAAGGTGCACGCGCCCACGCTGCTGATCGTCGGCGAGAAGGATGCGGAGGTGATGCGGCTGAACAGGCTGGCGTTTGAGTGGCTGCGGTGCCCGACGGAGATCGCGGTCGTGAGCGGGGCGGGGCATCTGTTCGAGGAGCCGGGGGCGTTGGAGGATGTTGCGGTCCTTGCGTCGGCGTGGTTCCTGACGCACCTTCCGCACCCGATCGACGAAGGGGCGCAGGCATGTTTGCTGACCGACATGACGCCGGAACTCGACTGGCTGCACATCTGAGGTCGGTGCCGATGCACGACCCGGTTGTGCTGGCGATCCCTCGCGGCGGCGTGGAAATCGGCGTCGTGATCGCGCGGGAACTTGGCGCGGAGGTTGACGTGGTCCTCTCCCGCAAACTCCGCGCGCCTCATCAGCCCGAGTTGGCGATCGGAGCGGTCTGCGAGGATGGGAACGTGTACCTGGACGCCGACCGCGAGATGCTCTGGGGCGATGAGGGGGACTACCTCGAACGCGAGCGGCTGTATCAACTGTCGGAGATCGAGCGGCGGCGGCGGCTGTTCCGGGGCGAGCGGATCGGGGCCGCGCTGAAGGACCGCACGGTGATCGTGACCGACGACGGGGTCGCGACGGGCGCGACGCTGATCGCGGCTCTGCGGGCGGTCCGCAAGAAGGGGCCGCGGGAGTTGATCGTGGCGGTGCCGGTCTCGCCTCGGGACACGGCCGAGATCCTGCGGCGGCACTGCGACCTGCTGGTGTGCCCGGAGGTGCGGGACGACTTTGTGGCGGTGGGGCAGTTCTATCGGGCTTATCGCGAGGTGACGGACCAGCGGGTGGTGGAGTTGCTGCGGGAGTGCGACCGGTCTACGCCGGTGGTGATGATGCCGCGGCCCGGTGCTCGACGGTGATGACTCGCCCGGAGGATTCACACGGAGTACACGGGGGGCACGGAGGAAGTGCGGGGTTCCGATCCGATCAATCCCATCCCTGCTCTGTGCCCCTTCCGTGAACTCCGTGTTGATGACTTCTCCGCGGTGATTCTCCCCGCTCCTACCATCGCTCCCCGGGCATTCCGCCCGGCTGAATCGGACCTAAACCCCCTTCCGGAGCGACGGGATGACCAACGAAGAACGCGCGAAACTCATGGCCGACGTGGAGGCCTACTGCCAGGAACTCCGCCCGATCGAAGAACTGTGCTACGTCGAGCGGAAGTTCAACCCGGCGATCGCGGACCTCGCGAAGAAGCACAACATTCTCGGGATGCCGGTGCCGACGAAGTACGGAGGGCGCGGCGCCGACTCGCTGACGTACGCGCGGTCGCTGGCACGGATCAATCGAGAAGGCACGGGGCCGCGGACGTTCTTCTCCGGGCAGACGTCGATCGGCCAGTACCCGATCATGCGCTACGGGAACGAGGCGCAGAAGCAGAAGTACCTGCCCCCGTCGTGCCGCGGGGAGTGCACGCTGGCGTTCGGGCTGACCGAGCCCGACGCGGGGAGCAACCCGCTGGAAGGCACGACGACATGGCGGAAAGAGGGCGGGAAGTACCTCATCAACGGCGTGAAATACCTCATCTCCAACGGCTCGATCGCCGACGCGGTGATCGTGTTTGCGTTCGACAAGGAAATCGGGGTCAAGGGGCGCAAGATGTCGGCGTTTATCGTCGAGACCGGGGGCGCCACGTTCGAGAAGGAGGCCCTGCACAGCAAGCCGGGCATGTACACCGCCGACACGGCGATGTTCCAGATGAACGACCACCCCGTGCCGCCGGAGAACATGCTGGGCGAAGAGGGCGCCGGCTTCCGCATCGCCATGGGCTCGCTCATCTCCGGGCGGCTGTCGGTGGCCTCCGGCTGCCTGGGCGTGATCGAGGACTGCCTGATCGACGTGTGCGAGTACAGCAAGATGCGCATGCAGCACGGCAAGCCCATCGCCAAGCACCAGTTGGTGCAGGACCACATCGCGATGATCGAGATCATGCGGGCCACGGCCGACGCGATGATCGAACGCGCGGCCATCGCCAAGGAAGCCAGCGAGCAATCCCCCAACGACAAGGCCCTGCTCGCCGAGGCTGATTACAAGGTGGCGCAGGCGAAGTTCTGGGCGAGCAACGCCGCCTGGCAGGCCGCGGACCGGGCGGTGCAGGTCTACGGCGGGCGGGGCTGGAGCGAACTCTACCGCCCGGGCCGGCACCTGCAGGACGTCCGCGTCTGCCGCATCTACGAGGGGACGGACGAGATCATGAAACTGAAGATCGCGTCAAAGGTGCTGGGGGGGAAGGAGTGGGAGGCGTTCAAGTAGGCTGCGAAGTCGCTCGGGGACACGGCCGCGGGCGTGGGACCGCCACGTCATTCCGGCTTCCCGCGGTTGGAGCCGTTCGCGCAGCGTTGGTGCAAGCAGGCGCCTTCGCATGAGTATCGATTCAGAAGCCGCTGAACGTGGCTTCACGCCCGGTGCGGATCGGTGCCTGAGTGCCTTGGGGCAAGGGTTGTGGCCGGAGTGTCCGGGGCCGACGACCTGCTCCGAAGAAAGGACCGGAACATGCTGGGCATCATCCTCCTTGTCCTGCTCGTGCTTCTCCTGATCGGTTCGCTGCCGGTGTATTCGTACAGCCGCAGTTGGGGCTATCGGGGCGTGAGCACGGTGGGTGTCATCCTGATTGTCCTGCTCGTGCTGCTGTTCCTGGGCTACATCTAAGCCCGCGCTGCCAGAGCGGCACGCGCTGCGGGGTCATTTGACTCGGTGTGGCGCTGCTCCCGGCATGCGCCGCGGCCGGGAGTAGGCGGGGAGCGCGGGGGGCCGGAATTTGACCCTTGCGTAACTCGCCGAAGGCAAGTAGGCTGTCGCCAAGCAAAGCCGGGTTTCCCGGGGGAATCGGTCCCCTGCCGGTGTTGCGGAGAGACAAAGCGTCCCGCGTGAGAGCGTGGCGGCGCGGCAAGGAGAGAGACCATGATCGTTCCGTCTGCGCGCAGAGTGGCCGTTGCGGCCGCGTCGTTCGGTCTTGCCGCCGCGGCCCATGCCGGCGGGCCCGTCATCGTTCCCGGCAACGGCTTCGGGACGGTGGACATGCCTCCGAACCCGGGCGTGTACAGCACCCCCGCGGGCGACATGCACATCATCGACGGGTTGGCGCCGGGGGACACGATCGACATCGACTTGTCGCTGCACACCTTCTTCTACAACCCGGGCGGTCCGAACAACGTGTACAGCGGGCCGGGCCAGCACGTCGCGGGCGGCACGCTGGGCGGGGGCATCGACCGCGCCGACGGCACGCTGTCGATGCCGATGACCGGCACGGGGAGCCTTGCCGGGTACAACCGGGTGATCCCGCTCCCGGTGTCGTTTGAGATCCACACGGCTCCGCGCGGCGCGCCGTTCAGTTCGCCGCAGTCCTTCGACGCCAACATGCACCGGTTCTTCGGGCAGATCGCGGGCGGCGGCGACCCCGACTTTGACCTGCTCCGCATCGTCGCGGGGAACGACTTCGGGCTGCCCAGCCCCGGGCACACGACGCTGACCGATGTGGGCGGGGGCCAGTGGAACGTCGAGTCGTTCTTCGACATCACCTACCGCATCGACTTCGTCGGCCATCCGGGCGGCCCGTTCTCGGGACGCAGCGGCTCGACGACGGGCACGGTGCGGATCGTCATGGGCGAACCGATCCCGGCGCCGGGGGCCGCGGCGTTGCTGATGGCGGGCGGGCTGGTCCTGGCGCGGCGTCGGCGGTGATGGGCGTCGGGCCCGGATGGAACCGCGGATTTCGCGGATTACGCAGATGGGAGCGCGGGGAGGATCGCGCGAGTGCGGTGCGCGGGCAGGAACCGGATCGGGTTCATTTGGCCAGGTTCCGCATCACGCCGCCGTAGCGGCCGAAGACTTCCGAGACGATGCGGTCATTGCGCGCCTCACCCACGCCCGCCTTGGAGCGCGACATCAGGTAGAGCACGTACGCCGAGAGGGAGAGATTCAGGCTCGCCGCGGCCTGCGGAATACCCCGGTACGAACCAATAGCGTCCGAATTCGAGAATCTCTCTTGCGGGCCTCGCGCGGCGGAGTTAGCGTGTCTCCCGGACCCCTGACCGCCGAACCCTCGGCGCGTGCGTGCCGAGGATTCCGCTGCCTTCGGCCCAAGGGAGACTGAGCCATGACAACGAGCAGAACTCTGGCGATTATTGCATGCGCGGGCATTGTCGCGGGCGCGGCGACGGAGGCGAGCGCGACCTACACGCTCGAATGGTGGGTCAACGGCTTCGGCGTCGGCTGGGTCAAGTACTCGATCAGCGACGGCGGGGGCAAGAACTCGGGCGAGTATTACGTCTTCTCGGGGACCACGACGTTCTCGTCTCCCAACGGCGCCAACTCCATCCGCGTGGACTTCTCCGCGTTCTGGGGTCACACCATCACGACGCTGGCGAGCAAGTCCGCCAACCTCACCGCGGCCAACACCACCATCCCCGCCGGCCCGGGGCTCACCGCGTTCCAGGGCTTTGAGAACTCCGACGCCTTCGGGATCACCAGCGAACTGGCCGTGCTGAGCGTGTCGGGGGACTCGATCTCCAACAACGCCGGGCCCTCGCCGCGGATGGTGAGCGACCTCATCAGCGGCGGGTACATCAGCCCGTCGAACGTCATGTACATGACCACGTTCGGGCCGTCGCAGTTCAACTCCTCGTGGAACTCGGGGCCGATGCCCACGCCCGACATGGAGCACACCATCCTGCACGGCTGGGTCGAGGAGATCCCCGCCCCGGGCACGCTGGCCGCGATGGGGCTGGCCTTGATATTCGGCTCGCGCCGAAAACGCTGACGCCCTCGCACGGGAGGAGAGATGGCGGCCGGTGGAGTACTCGCCACCGGCCGCGCTTTGTTCTTCGGGGAGGCCGCCGCGCGACACCGAGAGCGCGCCCGCCTCTTCACCCCTCGCCAAAGGCAGAAGCCGGAGAAACCGCAGATGGCGCCGATGGCGCGCGGCGCGGGCCTCCGCGCACAACACCGAGTTTCCATCGGGGCGCCGTCTCTACGGCCGCGCACACGGCGCAACCCCCACGACGCGGACATCGTGCCACCCCCCACACGGCACAGACCGCGCCACGCGACCATCCGGCGTCCGCACGCGCCGCGCCCAAGCCTCCGCGCGCCGCGCCAAAGACGCTCCGCACCGCGCCGGGGACCCCGCGCGCCGCGCCGAGGACCCTCCGCGCCGCATCTCGGACCCTCCGCGCATCGCGCAGGGTCCTCCGCGCCGCGCCATGGACCCTCCACGCGCCGCGCAAGCCCCACCGCGCCGCGCGCGGCGGCGATCGCGCGGCGCGAAGCGTCCACGACGGAGCACCTCGCGAGGCATCGCATGCGCCGGGAGGGGGTTTGGCCTGAAGACGATCGGGGACGCAAAGGCACGGTTGGGGCGGCAGGAAGCGAAGGCAGGGGGGCTTCGTGAGCTGCCACTCCGCCTAACCACTTGGGGTGCGAGTCGCCCACCTGGGACGTATGTGTTCTTGTCACCTGTGCGACAGGCGGAGCGGTGTACCTCCCGGTATAGTTGTTTCGTGGGGTCCTCCAAGCAATCTTCCTCAGTTCCCGAGCAGACGTTGTTTACATCCGGTCTGGTACCCTGGACCGATGGTGGTTTCAAGTTCTCGGCTGAGATCTCCGCTGAACGATCCGAGGTCATGGCACGGTTGTCGAGCAGTCCGTTCGCGCGGACGGAGGACAAAGTCGCGTGGCTCCTGCAGCGGTTTCCCGAGACTCGGGAAAGCGACACATGGCTCGCGATCCGCTTTTGGGATCACTTCAATTCGTCACAGCTCGAGGATTGGGACCGGAAGGACCTGACGATCCTGTTCGATCTAGAGCATTTCGAGACGCTCAGTCGCATTCGGCGACACTTGCAGAATACCCTGTCACTATTCGCGGCGAGTCTCGAAACACAGCGGCGACGCGGGATCGGCCAGTCGCTCTTCGACGATTTTCTAGCTGCACACCGGGCCGGAGACGACGAGGTTCGGTTCTATATCGATGAAACCAGGGCCGGGCCGCACTCAAATTTCTTTGGGATTGGCGGCATTTGTGTCGCAAACTGGCGCCAGTGGGAAAAGCACCATCATGGAATCGTGAGCGGGCGGAAGGAAATGTCGTGGCAGGAGACGATCCGCTTTGCAGATATTCAGGACAACAACGACGAAGCGCTGCGGCGGTACGAAAGGCTCCTCTCGCTCGTCGGGCAGCGCAAGGGTGGGCTCTTGTTCGTCGGGTACTCACTGCCCATGCACGGATCAAGCGACCGGCTGCTGGTCAGTCTCTTTGTCAGCCTGATCAACGACGCGCTTGACCGACTTCGGCAACAGGGGTGCATTCGGAAGCCATCCCGCCTCGTGGTCTGCAAGGAGGCTGAGGAAGGTTGGGACAACCTGCATCTTGCGATACTGAGAGACGAATTGACTCACTTGGTACCGGCCCGTTCGGGAGGGCTGGTGCACCTCAAGGAGGTCATTGCCCTGCCAAAGGGCCGAGAGCCAATGCTCGAGGTAGCCGATCTGATAGCGGGGGCGATGCAAAGGCGGGCGACTCGAAAGGGGACAGGATACAAAGACCGGCTTGTTGACGCGGTTGCAAACGTCACGGGGTTCACTGACAGATCGGAACAAGGCGCTTTGTTCCATCATTTCGCATGAAGCGGCGAAGAGGAATGGTGCACCATGCCAAGACGGGTAGGACTGAACGCGTACACAATCACATTCAAGCCGGTGCGCTCTCGAAGCGGCCCCGCTGAGTTTGCGCGAGGAGGAGCGTTTGACGCATACGCGCACGTTCACTCGTTTCTCGATGCTCGCCGAGACCAACTTGTGCGGCTCGGGCAGACGAACTTAACGGGCCAAGACAACCTCGCCGAGGCGCGCGCGCTGCGGATCACGCGCGTCAACCCCCGGTCGAACGAAGGCGTGCTCGAGGGCATTGTCGAGGCGGGCGAAGCCGGCACGAAGAATGACATTGTCGACCTTCGCACTGGCACCACCTCATACGCGAAAAGCGTGCACGATGCCGACCTTCCGCCGTTCTACTTCCGCTTTGCGTTTCCCGACAACCAGAAACGAGGTCTATTGGTCCTACAGCGCCTTGGGCTCCACGGGGCCAAGGGCCCCCTCGTAGTCGAGCTCAAGAAGTTCTTTCGCGAACAGGATGTGACGTGCGAAGTTGACCCGGTCCTGAGCCGGCACGCGTTGGAACGGTACTTGGCGGGCGGCTCTGTCAAGGAAGTTCGACTGCGGGCTTGGAAACAGACCACGGATAATCGGCAGCTGATGCGCCGGGCACGATTCGGGGGCGATAGCCTTAGCGAGGGAACGGAGATGGAGGTGACGATTGCGCCGCGGTCACCAAGCGAGGCGCTGACCGACAGGGTCCGGCGGATCATGTCCAACGAGTCCCAACTGCGAACGCTGGTCAGCATTCCAGGCCTTCCCGACCCGGAGGAGGCGCTTGTCGAAGTCACGCACCCCACACACGGGCGAAAGCGGTTCTCGATCCTCAGCCCCGACCAGGCCGGAATCGCGGAGGACGTCACGGACAGAGTGAATATCATCGGCGGGCATCCAGAGTTTCGCTCGATTAGCCAAGAGGCCAAGAGACTTTCCGAGGAACTCGCCGAAGTGCTCTACTAAGCGGGGGCTGCTATGCGGGGAGCAAACCTTTGGCAGATCATCGGGGACCACTTTTGCCCATTTTCATTCAAGGGCCAACGACGCTCATTCTCTGCTGCGAACGCGGTGTATTTCGCCGTCGCGCCCGGCTGCGCCGGGTATGTGCTGCTGCGATATGCGGGTCCAATTTCTGAGTCTGGAAACGACATCTACCTCACCGTGTTCGCCGTCGTCGGCGCCGTCTTCACTGCCCTCCTCACGGTCGTGCAGAGCGTGGTGGGCGGTACTGACAAGGCCACACCGTATGACGCTGCGGCTCGGATACGAGAGTCCCAGCGCTCTATCCGTCTTGAGGTGCTGAGGGAGCTCTACGCCAGCATCGCGTTCGCGGTGCTGTTCCTAGTCCTGAGTGCGGTCCCGATAATGGCGTTGGACTATGCCCCGCTTCCGCATGCCTGGCGCGCGATCGCTAGCGCATTTACCTACGGCGTCGCGGTTCTCATGGCGTTCACTTTCCTTCACATCATCTCCGGCGTCTATCTAGTATTGGACGCGCAGGCCAAGGAGACTTCCGACCGATTGAAGGACCTTGAACGACGGTCAACGACCGATGGGCCTCCCTCGGCTCAGGGAGGCGCCAAGCCCGATTAGTTTGTGGGCGACGGCGATTTTGCCGAGAGCGTGCCCCCGAGTATTCGGGCGGTTGGATGCTCACTCCCACTCAATCGTCGCGGGCGGCTTCGAGGAAATGTCGTACACCACCCGGTTCACCCCCCGCACCTCGTTGATGATGCGGTTGCTGATGCGGCCGAGGATGTCGTAGGGGATCTTGGCCCAGTCCGCCGTCATGAAGTCTTCGGTTTCCACGGCCCGCAGGGCGATGGTGCTCTCGTAGGTGCGGCCGTCGCCCATGACCCCCACGCTCTGCACCGGCAGCAGGACGGCGAAGACCTGGCTGGTGCTGCGGTAGAGATTGGCCGCGACGATCTCTTCGAGGAGGATCTCGTCGGCCTGGCGCAATACGTCAAGTTTGGGCTTGGTGACTTCACCCAGCACTCGCACCGCGAGGCCGGGGCCGGGGAAGGGGTGACGCCAGACGATCTGGTCGGGCAGGCCCAGGACCGCGCCCAACTTGCGGACCTCGTCCTTGAAGAGTTCGCGGAGGGGCTCGACGAGCGTGAAGCCGAGTTCGGCGGGGAGGCCGCCGACGTTGTGGTGGAGTTTGATGCCCGCGGATTGGCCGCTGTGGCCGTGCCCGGACTCGATGACGTCGGGGTAGAGCGTGCCCTGGGCGAGGCAGGTGGGGGTGGCGCCGGGGATGGATTTGGCTTTGTGCTTGAAGACCTCGATGAAGCGGTGGCCGATCTTGAGGCGCTTCTGCTGGGGGTCGGTGACGCCCGCGAGGTCGGCGAGGAAATCCTTCTCGGCATCCACGACGTGGAGGTCGATCTTGAAGTGGTCGCGGAAGGTGGTCTCGACGAGCGTGCGCTCGCCCTTGCGGAGCAGGCCGGTATCGACGAAGACGCAGTGGAGTTGGCGGCCGATGGCTTTCTGGAGGAGGGCCGCGGTGACGGCGGAATCGACCCCGCCCGAGAGGCCGCAGATGACGTGGGCATCGCCGACGGACTCGCGGACCTGGGCCGCGGCCCGCTCGGCGAAGTCGGACATCTTCCACGAGCCCTCGCACTTGCAGATCTCGAAGACGAAGTTGCGAAGAAGGTCGATGCCGTGGGGGGTGTGGGTGACTTCGGGGTGGAACTGGACGCCGTAGAAGGGGCGGGTGCGGGCCTTCACGGCCGCGAGTTCGCAGGTGGGCGTGCTGGCGAGGGGCGAGAAGAAGGAGGCGGCGTCGGTAATCTGATCGCCATGGGACATCCAGACGGTGGTGCGGTCGGGGATGCCCTGGAAGAGTTCGTTGGGGGATTCGACGTGGAGTTGGGCGCGGCCGAACTCGCGGCGGGAATGGGCGGCGACCTTGCCGCCCCAGAGGTGCGCGGCGAGTTGCAGGCCGTAGCAGATGCCCAGGACGGGGACGCCGAGATCGAAGATGGCGGGATCGCAGTGGGGGGCGCCGGGCTCGTAGACGCTCTTGGGGCCGCCGGAGAGGATGATGCCCTTGGGGTTCATGGCGCGGAGATCGCGCGCGGAGATGTCGGGGCGGACGAGGAGGGAGAAGACGCCGACATCGCGGACACGCCGGGCGATGAGTTGCGCGGTCTGGCCGCCGAAATCGAGAATGGGAACCACTTCACGGCCGTTCTGGGAGGCAGTGGGAGGCATTTGGGACCCTCGGGGGGAATCAAGATTCTAGCGGGCGGCGGATGTCGGTTCTCGGGGGGGAATAAACACGGAGAGCACCGAGGGGCACGGAGGGGGAGCGGGATGGGGAAGGGGAGGGGAAGCGACAAGGGTTGGGCGGGTGGGGGGATGGGGCGATAGACTGGCATGGTGAGAGTCTGTCGGAGCATTTTCGCGGCGGGGGCGTCGGCCGGGCTGGCCGCGGGGTTGGCTTCGTGCGGACCGGCGATCGTGGCGGATTTCAACTCGGCGGAGCCGGCGGCGCGGAACTCGGCGATCGTGAAGGCCGCGGCGGAGGAGGATCGGTCGAAGATTTCCGATCTGGTGCGGATGCTGGACAGCGATGACCCGGCGACGCGGCTGCTGGCGATCCAGGCGCTGGAGCGGATGACGGGCGAGAGGCTCGGGTACGATCCCGCGGCGGGCCCGGACCAGCGGGAACCGGCCGTGGTTCGCTGGGTGGAGTGGGTGCGGGCCCATCCTCCCCACCCCGTCCCACCAGGAGAGAACCCCCCCGGATGACGCCTGTAACCGCCGATCTTCGCTTGCAGGTGGTGAGCAACCCGCGGTATCTCTGCGCGATCCGGGAGTTGGTGGCGGTCAGCGCGCGGCAACTGGGGTTTGCGGAGGCGCAGTGCTCGCAGATCGCGCTGGCGGTGGACGAGGCGGTATCGAACATCATCAAGCACGGGTACGCGGGCGTGGCGGACCGGCCGATCTGGATCGAGTTGACGCCGACGCAGGATGCGGCGCGGGGGCCGGGCGTGCGGATCGTGATCGAGGATGAGGCGCGGCAGGTCGATCCCGGGGAAATCAAAGGACGCGATCTGGATGATGTGCGGCCGGGGGGGCTGGGCGTGCACATCATCCGAGAAGTGATGGATAACGCGGTGTACGAACGGCGCGATCACGCGGGGATGCGCCTGACCTTGACGAAACTGTTGAGTTCGCCCGCGAAGGCGTGCGACGCGGCGTGCAACTGCGTTCCGCATCAGCCCGCGCCCCAGCCTCCTCCACCTCCACCCTCAACCTGAGAGAACCATGCCCGATCCAACGCCAATCGCGGTCACGCTGAAACAACTTCCTTCGGGGCAGGTGGTCGTGTCGGCGAAAGGCGACATCGGCTATCACGAGGCGCCGACGCTGCGGAACGTGATCCGCGAGGCGTACGACAAGAAGCCCAAGGGGCTGATCGTGGAGTTGTCGGGCGTGGACTACATGGCGACGCCGGGGCTGGCGACGCTGGTGGAGGCGCTGCAGATCTCCAAGAAGAGCCAGATCCCGCTGACGCTGGCGGGGATGACCGAGCGCGTGCGGGCGGTGTTCGAGATCGCGCGGCTGCACACGGTGTTCCGGATCGTGCCGGACCTTGATGCGGCGCTGGCGCCGTAGTTTCGCATGGCACCACCATCAGAGCAATCCCCGCCCCCGCCGCCGCGTTCGCCGGTTGTGCGTGCGCTGACGGCGCCGCTGGAGTTTCTGGGGCGGCGCACGCTGGCGATGCTGGACCAGGTGGGGGCGTCGTTGTTCCTGATGGTGACGACGATTTCGTGGTCGTGGCGGGCGGCGTGGGACAAGCGGGTTCGGCTGGGGCGGCCGGCGATCATCACGCAGATGGTGCGGATCGGGGTGCGGTCGGTGTTCATCGTCTCGCTGGTGTCGGGGTGCGTGGGGCTGATCCTGGCGTTCCAGTTGTCGCCGCCGCTGGACCAGTTCGGGCAGAAGGAACTGGTGGCGAACATCATCGCGATCGCGGTGCTTCGGGAGTTGGGGCCGTTGATCGGGGCGATCGTGCTGACGGGGTTCGCGGGCGCATCGATCGCGGCGGAGATCGGAACGATGGTGGTGAGCGAGGAGGTTGAGGCGCTGGAGGCCCACGCGCTGGACCCGGTGCGGTTTCTGGTGGTGCCGCGGGTGTTCGCGTCGGTGTTCAGCATGACGGTGCTGGCGGTGCTGGCGGACGTGGTGGCGGTGATCGCGGCGCTGGGGATTGCGGTGACGGCCCTTGAAATCCCCTACACCACGTTTGTGAACAACATGCTGGACCAGGCGAAGTTGGTGGACTTTTTGACGGGCGTGAGCAAGGGAACGGTGTTCGGGCTGTTGATCGGACTGATCGCGTGCGTGAACGGGCTGCGGGTGACGGGGGGCGCTGCGGGCGTGGGGCGTGCGACGACCGGGACGGTGGTTCAGTGCATCGTGGCGATCGTGATCGCGGACCTGGCGTTCACGGCGGTGTTTTACGCCTTCAGGCTCTTCTAGACGGGCGGACATTCGCCGGTCTGGACGCTACCATCCGCCTCCCATGGCCAAGCGTCGAGTTTCCAGAAAGCCCGCGGGCGTGCCTGCCGTCGCGATTGTCGTCAGTCGCTACAACGCGAGCGTGACCGACCGCCTTCTCGACGGGGCCCGCGCGGAGTATTCCGCGCGAGGGGGGACGGCGCGGGATTTGCACGTGGTGAACGCTCCGGGATCATTCGAACTGCCGGCGCTGGCGTTCGCGGCAGCGCTGACGCTGCCGGTGGAGGGTGTGCTGGCGCTGGGGTGCATCATCAAGGGTGAAACGGCGCACGACCGGGTCCTGGCGGACGCGGTGGCATCGGGGCTTGTGGGCGTCACGCTGCATACGGGCGTGCCGGTGTCGCTGGGGGTGCTGACGACGAATACGAGCCGGCAGGCGATGGAACGCGCCGGGGGCAGGCAGGGGAATAAGGGGCAGGAGGCGATGGGAGCATTGCTGGACACGATCGATTCGATCCGGGGGTTGGGCGAGGAGTCGGGGGGAGGCCCCACGAAACGGCCCGACAAGGCCGCGCGGAGGCGTCGATGAGCGGCGCCGACCCCATTCACCGTTTGGCGTTTGAGGCTTTGCTGCAGCCGCCGGGCATCCGCGAGCAGCACTTGGATACGGAAAAGGAACTCGCGTCGATCTCGCCTGCGGAGCGGGAGCGTGCGTTCCACATCGCGGCGCGCCGGCTGGCGTTTCAGGTGCTGTACGAGGTCGATGCGGGCTCGGGCGACGTCGGGCGGGTTCGCGAACTGCTGGCGGGGGTGGAAGGGTTGGGACCGGTTATTCTCGAGCGGATCGCGACGCTGGTGCATGGTGCGTACGAGCACCGGGCCGAGGCCGATGCCGAGTTTCAGACGCTGGCGCCCGACTGGCCGGCGCATAGGCAGGCCGCGGTGGATCGGGCGATTTTGCGGTTGGCGCACTACGAGATGTCGGCGGGCCTGGCCCCTGTGCGGGTGGTGGTGAGCGAGGCGGTCGAACTGGCGAAGCACTTCAGCACGGAAAAATCGCCGGCGTTCATCAACGCGCTGCTGGACCGGGTGTTGAAGCGGCTGTGCCCCGAGGAGGTCAAGGAGTAGGCCTGTTCGCTGTCGCATGGCGTTCTTCAAGTCCATTCTCGGTACGCTGACCAAGGGCCTGCACAAGACCCGAGAGGCGCTCGTGACGGGCGCGCGAGGGCTGCGGTCGCTGCTCACGGGCCGGCGGCTGGACGATGCGCTCATTGATGAGATCCAGACGCGGCTTCTTCAGGCCGATGCGGGCCCCAAGACCACGGCGAAGTTGATCGGCTCGATCCGCGCGGATTTCAAGGCCGGGAAGATCGAAACTGGTGACCAGGTTTTGAGTTATCTCAAGGCGGAACTCAAGGCGCTGTGGCCGGCCGCGGACCGTTCGCTGCGGCTTGGAGCGGGAAAGCCGGCGGTCATCATCATGACGGGGGTCAACGGGGTGGGGAAGACCACGTCGATTTCCAAACTCACACGGCTGCTCCAGTCGCAGGGCAAGACGGTGCTTCTGGGAGCGTGCGATACGTTCAGGGCGGGGGCGGTGGCGCAACTGGAGACGTGGGCGGGGCGGCTGGGTGTGCAGGTGGTGAAGGGGCAGCAGGGGGGCGACCCGGCGGCGGTGGCGTTCGACGCTTGTGCCGCGGCGAAATCGCGGGGAGTGGATGTGCTCATTCTCGACACGGCGGGACGGCTGCAGACGCAGGATCCGCTGATGCGGCAGTTGTCGAAAATCGTGAGCGTGGTGTCGAAGCAGATTCCCGGCGCCCCGCACGAGGTGCTGCTGGTGCTGGACGCGACGAGCGGGCAGAACGCGCTGAGGCAGGCGGAGGAGTTTTCGAAGGCGGCGGGGGTGACGGGGGTGTTCCTCGCGAAACTCGACGGCACCGCGAAGGGCGGGATCGTGATTGCGATCCGCGAGGCGACGAGCATCCCGGTGAAGTTTGTGGGAACCGGCGAGACGCCGGAGGATGTGGAGCCGTTCGACCCCGAGGCGTTTGTCGATGCACTTTTCGCGGCCTGACGCCTGCGAGGGCGTGCCTTTCGGAGTCTTCCGCGTACTATTGGGCCCTTCGCATGACCGCGATCACCACGCCACCGGCTTCGACGACGCCCTCGATGCGGGACACGTACGCGCAGATCGCGCTGCCCTACATCCCGCGGCTGCTGCAACTGGTGGACCGCAACCCGTTCAGCCGGACGTACGGTTGCTTTGACCGGGCGTACTGGCACTACCGCACGATGGATTTTCCGTGCGGGATGTCGCAGGAGATGATGCTGCCGCTGGCGCTGGTGTTCACGCGGAAGTACCCGGGGAACCGGTACTTCGGCGTGGCGCGGGTCGGTGAACTTGCTCGGGCCGGGGTGCGGTACCTCATCAAGGCTTCGCATCGCGACGGGACGACGGACGACTATTTTCCGTTCGAGCGGGCGATGGGCGCGCTGGTGTTCAGCCTGTACGCCGCGGCCGAGGCGTACCAACTCCTGGGCATGAACGATCCGGCGGTGGTGGACCTCTTCGCGAAGCGTGTGGCGCATCTGGGCCACGAGAACGAGACGGGCCGGCTGTCCAACCATCAGGCGTTCGCGGCGCTGGCGGCGTACAACGTCTTCAAGATCACGGGGGACGATCGGCATCGGCGCGTTGCGGAAGACCGAGTGGCGCTCACGCTGGAGTGGCAGCACAAGGACGAAGGGTGGTTCCAGGAATACGAAGGCGCCGACCCGGGCTACCACACCTGCACGATCGATTTTCTCGCGAAGTACATGCAGAAGAGCGGCCAGACTTCGCTGGTCGCGCCGCTCGTGAAGGCGTGCGAGTTCGCATGGCACTTCATGCATCCGGACGGGTCGTACGGCGGGGAATACGGCAGCCGGAACACGTTCCACTTCTACCCGCACGGCTTCGAACTGATGGCCCGCCACACGCCCAAGGCCGGCCAGATCGCGGATGCGTTCCTCCGGGGCGCCCCGTGCGGCAAGCGGTATATCAACGACGACGACCGCATGACGGCGCATTACGTGTACGACTTCCTTCAGGCCTACGACGACTATTGCCCCGCCCGGCCCGCGCCGATCGTGAACGACCGCCGTGAAGCCCGCACCGTGTGGATGCCCGGCGCGAAGATGGCCGTCCGGTGGAGCGGAGAACAATCGCCCCGCCCGTACCACGCCGCGGCCAACTTCGGCAAGGGCGGGTCAATCAAGGTTTTCGACGAGGCGGGGCCGATCGCGTCCGACACGGGGCTCACGGCGAGCCTCGTGGACGGCCGGACGGTGGTCTCGCACCTTGTGATGCCCGAAGCGCCGGTCACCGGAGATTCGCGAGCGGGCGTGTTCGGCGTGAAGACCGTGCTTTGCCGGCGGCGGCACAACCTGCCGACGCCGTTCAAGAATCTGGTTTTCCGCGGGCTACTGCTGACGATCGGGCGCTTCAACGCGAACCTGACGCGGTCGCTGCTTCAGAAAATCCTGATCACCGGCAAGCCGACCACCCCGTTCAAGTTCGAGCGGACGATTGAGTTCAAAGAGGATCGCGTGGTCGTCACGGACCGGATCGACGCCTCGGCGCCGATCAGACGGCTGGCGGTCGGTGCGGACGGCACGAGCATCTACGTCGCAAACAGCAACGTGTACCAGGAGTCGGTGCTGTGTCCGTGGCAGGAAGCGGCGTGGGAATCGCTGCCGCAGGAGGGGGCGTTTCGTGTGTGGAGACGGGAATACTTCCGCGGCTCCGGTCACAGCCCGTGGGGCGAGAGCGAATGACGCGCTCCACCCAGAGCCCGCCGGTCGGCGATCAGGCGCTCATCCAGCGCGAGCACTGGGAGCACGATCAGAGCGAGCGCCGATCTCCGTCGCATCCGGCCGTGCGAGCCCTGTTCGAGCCCCGCGCGGAGTTCATCGCCTCACTGGTTGCCGATGCGGCCCGTGCTTCGGTGCTCGACGTGGGGTGCGGCAACGGGTTTCTCACGGTGCCGTTGGAGGCCCGATTCGAACGGGTGGTCGGCGTGGATTATTCCCCGGCCATGATCGCCGCGAACCCGGCGAAGGAGAAGCTCGTCGGCGACGCGATGGCCCTTCCGTTCGCCGGCAAGTCGTTTGACGTGGTGGTCGCCAGCCACCTGCTGCACCATTTGACGGCCGAGGATCGCGCACGGTCTGTCCGCGAGATGGCGAGGATCGCCCGGCGCGCCGTGGTGCTGTACGAGCCCAACCGCTACAACCCGCTCATGTTCCTGTTCGGCCTGCTCCAGAAGCACGAGCGGATGGTGCTGGAGTTTTCGCCCGCGCATGTGCGAGGGCTTATTCGCGAGACCGGCTTCACGACATGCTCGACACGGATCGAGGGGCTTACGACTCCGAATCTCTGCCCGGCGTGGTGGGGGCGAGTGACGCGGCCGCTGGAGCGCACGCCCTTGCGAGTGCTGGGGTTCTACATCCGGGCGGTGGCGACGTGCGGTGAACGGAGCGCGGCGTGAACGTACCTCCCATCACTTCCGAACCTGGGCTTTCCGTCGTCATTCCCTGCCACAACGAGCACGGCGCCATCGCCTCCACGATCCACGAGGTCCGCGAGATCCTCGCCCGCGAGCCCCGCGCCTGGGAGATCATCGTGGTCAACGACGGCAGCACCGACGGGTCGGACAAGATCCTCGACGATCTCGCAAGCGCCGATCCGGCGCTCCGCGTCGTGCACAACCAGGGCAACCGCGGCTACGGGTTCTCGCTCAAGCGTGGGATTTCGGTCGCGAAGTACGACCGCCTGCTCATCACCGACGCCGACGGCACGTACCCGCACGCCCGCATCCCGGACCTGGTGGCCGGGCTCGACGCCGCGGACATGGTGGTGGGAGCCCGCACGGGTCAGAACGTGAATATCCCGCTGGCTCGCCGCCCGGCGAAGTGGGCGCTGCTCAACTACGCCCGCTGGATGGCGCGGGCGGATATCAAGGACGTGAACTCGGGAATGCGCGTCATGTGGGCGAAGAACGTGCACCGGTTCTGGAGCATGCTGCCCGACGGGTTCAGTTTCACGACGACCATTACGATGGCACACCACATCAACCGGCTGAGCGTGACGTACCTCCCCATCGACTACTTCAAGCGGATCGGGAGCAGCGGGATTCACCCGATCAAGGACACGATCAACTTTTTCATGCTGGTGCTGCGGACGACGATGTACTTCCGACCGCTGCAGGTGTTCGGGGGTTTGGCGGTGTTCCTGATGATCCTGTCGATCGTGCAGGCCGTGGCGACGAGGGTAGTTCTCGGCGAGATTCACGACATCACCACGATCTCTCTTTTTCTACTGGGCATCCAGTTTTTCGGGCTGGGTTTGCTGGGGGACCTTATCAACTCGCATCGGCAGCGCTGAGCGGTGCGGACCACGCCGCCGGACGCTAGACTCGCACGCATGACCGATCCTGCCATCCCGATCGTCGTCGTCAAGGCCCCTTGGTCGCTCACGCGCGCGATGATGGTCGTGTTAGTCATCGGAGTGCTGGCGCGAGTGCTGTTCGTGGGCGGGATGCCGCTGTTGCTCACCAACGACAGTCTGGACTACGCATCGATCGCGATGCGGATGATCTCCGGCGAGCCGGCGGGCTTTTCGAGCATTCGCACTCCCGGATACCCGCTCATCGTCGCGCTGGCGTTCTTCACGTTCGGCGTCAACGGGGTTGGCGTGCTCGTCGTGCAGCATCTGCTGGGGTTGGGAATCGCGCTGCTCGGCACGTTTGCGGCGGCGCGGTTTGCTCGTCCCTTCTGGGCGATGATCATCGGGCTGCTCCTCTCGCTCGACGGACATCTGCTGGGGTTCTCGAACATCATGCTGTCGGAGGTCGCCGCCTCGTTCTTTTTCATGCTGGCGATCGCGGCGGCTGTGCACGCGGAGCGGCGGGTGTGGCTGTGCGCGTTCGGGGTGGGTGCAAGCGTGGCCGCGGCGGCACTGGTGCGGCCGGTGATGCAGGTGACGTTGCCGTTCCTGGTGCTGGGGCTGGTGCTGCTGCCTCGGCTGACAGTTGCGAGGCGTGCGGGAGTGCTCGGGGCGGTGCTGGTGTCGTTCGGCGCGGTGGCCGGGCCGTGGCTGGCCTACAACGCGCGGCGGGGGATTAGCGGGTTTGGCGAGGGCTTCGGGTGGGCGTTGTGGGTGTCGCTGGTGCAGCAGGATCTGTATGTTCGAGACTACCCGGTGCCGGCGGAGGCGGCGGAGGCGACGAAGAAACTCACGGCCGAGAAGGACAGCGGGCGGGTGGTGTGGGAGTACCTGGCAGATCCGAGTGTCGCGAAGCAACCCAAGTCGTTTCTGCGCGACTGGGCTTTTGCGAGCATCAAAGATGACAAGAGCAAATACGCCGCACGAGTGGGGTACTCGCTGCTCTGGCAGCTCAACTACTTTCCCGCGAAGGGCCCGATACGTTGGGAGCAGACGCGAGTCATGCTGAAATGGATGGCAACCGGGATCTCGGGCGAGAGCGGCCGCCCGACCAACTTCATGACAACGATCTGGCCGGAGCGAACGCTTCCGCTCGCGATGTCGGGCCGCGGCGGCGCGGTGCGATCCGCGTACACGTGGTGGATCGAGCATCATCCTGGGGGCGTTCCGCAGATCCCGCTCTTTGTTCTCGCGTTCGCGGGCGGCGTGCTTGCGATCCGAACGCGCAACGGCCAGATGGCGGGCATCCTGCTCGCGACGGGCGCGATCGTGGGAGTGCATGCGGTGATGGTGTTCCACCAGTCGCGGTATTCAATCCCGGCGTGGATCGCGTGGTACCCGTTGAGCGCTTACCCGATTGCGAGTATCGCGGGATGGTGGCGGGCACGGCGCGCGAAGGCGGCCGCGTAGCCGCTACGCTTTCGGGTTGGGGCTCGTAGCTCAGCGGTAGAGCAGCGGACTCATAATCCGTCAGGTCGCAGGTTCGAATCCTGCCGGGCCCATTTGCAGAAAGCCCCGGGAGACTTCTCCCGGGGCTGGTGACGCG
This sequence comes from Phycisphaerales bacterium, assembly GCA_905339235.1. GTDB lineage: Bacteria > Planctomycetota > Phycisphaerae > Phycisphaerales > UBA1924 > RI-211. The sequence continues at coordinate 126,822 of CAJPFG010000015.1, read as the reverse complement.
TTGGTTTGTTCGATTACCGGATGACCAGCATCTCGCGGTACGAGGGGATCGGCCAGAGATCGCGTGGAACGCGGGTTTCCAGTTCATCGGCGAGTTCCCGAAGGGCGCCCATTGCCGGGCGCACCTGGTCGCGGATCTGACCCGCGTGCTCGTGGACGCCGTCGGGGTGCTTGGCGACTACACCGTCGAGTTTGTCGATGGCCGCGCGGAACTGGTTGACCAGGCCGACGAACTCTTCGAGATGCTCCCTGGCCTTGGCGGCATCCACCTCGGCCGCCTCGGTGGCGGCGACGACTTCGGCGAGTTCGGTCTGGTGCCGCAGGGCCGCGGGGAGGATCTGGGTGCGGGCGATGGACGCGGCGGTCTCGGCCTCGATGAGCACCTGCTTGATGTACTTCTCGATAAAGATGTGCTCGCGGCTTTCGAGTTCGACCTTGCTGAGCACCTTGAACTTCTTGAAGACGTCCACGTTCTTCTTGAGGGTCATGGTCTGCAGCGAGGCGACGGACTCGCGGAAGTTGGGGAGGCCGCGCTTCTTCGCCTCGGCGTGCCATTCCTGGGTGTATCCGTCGCCATCGAAGAGCACTCGCTTGTGCTGCTTGACGAGTTTCTGGAGGAGGGCCCGAACGGCGGACTGGAGTTTCTTGTCGTCGGCGTTCTTGCCGAGAGCCTTTTCGAGTTGAGAAGCGACGAAGTCGAGGCTTTCCGACACGATGGTGTTCAGGACCGTCGCGGGCCACGCGACCGCGCCCGAGGAACCCACCGCGCGGAACTCGAACTTATTGCCGGTGAAGGCGAAGGGGCTGGTGCGGTTGCGGTCGCCGCTGTGCCGCGGGATCTGCGGGAGTGTGCGGGCGCCCAGGTCGAGTTTGCCGCCTTTGAGAGTGCTCTTGGGAGAGCCGCTCTCCAACTGCTCGATGATGTCGGTGAGCATATCGCCCAGGAAGACGGACATGATCGCGGGCGGGGCCTCGTTGGCGCCCAGGCGGTGATCGTTGGCGGCGCTGGCGACGCTGGCGCGGAGGATGTCGGCGTGCAGATCGACCGCGCGGATGACTGCGACGAGGAAGACCAGGAACTGCATGTTGGTGTGGGTGTCGTCGCGCGGGTCGAGCAGGTTGACGCCGGTGTTGGTGGACATGGACCAGTTGACGTGCTTGCCGCTGCCGTTGATGCCCTTGAAGGGCTTCTCGTGGAGAAGGCACTGCAGGCCGAAGCGGGGCGCCACGCGCTTCATCGCCTCCATGACCAGCATCTGGTGGTCGCTGGCGATGTTGGCGGTCTCAAAGAGCGGGGCGAGTTCGAACTGGCACGGTGCAACCTCGTTGTGCCGGGTCTTCACGGGCACGCCCAGGCGGCACAACTCGCGCTCGACCTCGCTCATGAAGCCGATCACGCGGGTGGGGATGGAGCCGAAGTAGTGGTCTTCGAGTTGCTGGCCCTTGGGCGGCCGGGTGCCGAAGAGCGTGCGGTCGCAGGTCACCAGGTCCTCGCGCTTGAAGTAGAGTTCGCGGTCGATCAGGAAGTACTCCTGCTCGCACCCCAGCGTGGCGGTGATGTTAGTGACGCCCGCATCGGTCCCGAAGATCTTCAGGATCCGCATGGCCTGCTCGGAGAGGACCTGCATGGATCGCAGCAGCGGGGTTTTCTTGTCCAGGGCCTCGCCGGTCCACGAGACGAAGGCCGTGGGGATGCACAACGTCACCGTGCCGCCGTTGCGGTTGAGGAAGACGGGGCTGGTGCAGTCCCACGCGGTGTACCCGCGGGCCTCGAACGTGGCGCGGATTCCGCCGGAGGGGAAACTCGAGGCGTCGGGCTCGCCGCGGACGAGGGCCGACCCGGAGAACTCCGAGATGGCGGTGCCGTCGGGGTCGGGGGTGAGGAAGGCGTCGTGCTTCTCGGCGGTGAGGCCGGTGAGGGGCTGGAACCAGTGGGTGTAGTGCGTGGCGCCGTGCTCCATGGCCCACTCTTTCATGGCCGAGGCGACGACGTCGGCGACGGCGGCGCTCATGGGGTCGCCGTACTCGATGGTGCGCTGGATGGCGCGGAAGACGTCCTTGGGGAGGCGCTGCTGCATGACGCGGAGGGTGAAGACGTCTTCGGCGAACGTGTTCTCGACGCGGGTCTGTTGCTGGCCGTTCATCATCGTCTCCAATCGGTGATGGTGCGTCAGGGTTCCCGGTTTTCCGTTTCCATTCAGCAGCGTCATCATGGCGCTCCTTCTCCATGCCGGGCGTGCACCATGCACGCCACGGATCATGCTCATGCCACCGCCGCGGGCTTTCCCGGGCGTCGTCGTTCGCGCTCACACAGATGTCGGGCCGCTCCCGCCGCGCTTGAGACACCCCATTGTTCCGGGCTCGGCCTGCGATGCAAGTGCCGGTAGTTTTTCTGTCAACTACCCCCACACCTCCACCTACCCCAGTCCGGTCAGGCCGCGGGCGAGGTCGGCGACGAACCCCTCGGCCTCCGAAATGGCATCTTTGCCGGCGGCCAATGCGTGACTGAGGCGGTTGACGAGGGCACTGCCGACGATGGCGGCGTCGGCGTGGCGCACCACCGCCCGAACATGATCCGAAGTGGATATTCCGAACCCGACGGCGATGGGCAACGGGGTCATTTGCCGCAACCTCTGGACTCGCGCGGCCACGTCGGGCGGTGACTCACGCTCGCCCGTGATTCCCGTCCTCGCCAGCAGATAGACAAACCCCGTACACGCGGCGGCGATCTGCTCGGCCCGCTTCACCGGCGTCGAGGGCGAGATCAGCAGGCTCATGGACAGGCCCGCGTGGGCCGCTTCCTGCATCATCTCGCCGGCCTCCTCGAAGGGCAGGTCGGGCACGATCAGGCCGTCGAACCCCGCGGCCTTGGCCTCGCGCACGAACCCGGTGGGGCCGCCGCAGCGGTGCACGATCGACATGCTCACCATCGCGACCAGGCCGACGTTCAGCCACTCGCGGATGGAGCGGACCTCGTCGAAGACCTTTGCCGGCGTGATGCCCTTCTCCAGCGCCTTGTGCATCGCCTGGGCCACCACTTCGCCGTCGGCGATGGGGTCGGAGAAGGGAAAGCCCACCTCGATCACGCTCGCCCCGGCCCGTTCGAGGGCCTGGAGCAGCAGGGCGGTGTCGCCGGGGCGGGGGTGCCCGGCGCAGATGAACGGCATCAGCGCCTTGCGGTTGTCCTTCTTGAGCGCGGCGAAGATGTCGTCGATTCTCGGCATGTTTTACTCGGTGACAATGTCCCGGATCTCCTCCATCCCCTCGGTCAGCACCCACGGCCCTTTCTCGGTGATCAGCACGTCGTGCTCGTAGTGCACCGCGAGCGAGCCGTCGGCGATGAAGACCGGCCAGTCCGTCTGCCGCTTGTTGAACTCGAAGGGCTTCTGCATGGTCTTCCCCGTCGTCGCGCCGATCATTGGCTCGACGGCCACGAGGTTCCCCGGCTCCCACTTCATGCCCGACTCCGTCCAGCCGTCGGGGCTGAGGGCGCGGTGGTTGAGGAGGTGGGGTGGCAGGTGCAGGCCGCGCTTGGACTTGTCGTCCACCTTTTTCCCGATGCCGTGCCCGCCCCAGTTCTCGACGCAGTGGAAGCCGTATTCCTTTTCGACGGTGTCCTGCACGGCGACGGCCCAGTCGAGGTAGGGGCGTCCGGCCTGCATGGCCGCGATCCCGCGGCGGAGCGAGACCTTCCCGCACTCCATCATCCTGCTGACCAGCGGGGAGGGCTGGCCGAAGACGTAGGTCCAACCCGCGTCGCCGACCCAGCGGTCCTTGCCGACGGTGTGCCACACGCCGATGTCAACCTTCAGGACATCTCCCGCCTTGAGCGGCGCCCGGTAGTACCCCGCCGTGCCGTGCACCACGCACTCGTTCACGCTGAGGCACGCGTGCGAAGGAAACGCCGGATGCCCGGCCACGACATACCCCTTGAAGCACGACTGCACGTGGATGTCGTCGAGCAGCCGCCCGATCCAGGTGTCGATCTGCCCCGGGGTCATGCCGTGGCGCAGGTAGGCGGCGATACGTCGATGCACCTCGACGACCTTTTGGGCCGCGGCGTGGGCGGCGTCGGCTTCTGCCGGACTGAGACGGGGGACCTTGGCCATGCGGGCGGATGGTAGAGCCGGAGAGAGGCGAACGCGGAGGAAAACAGAGGGGAGCGGAGGAGACGAGGGGAAAGCAGAATGCGGAAGGGAAGGCTGGAGATCCGGGGTGCGTTACCTCACCGTCCGGCCGCTTCGTCCGTGCCATTCAACTACGGACGGGACAATCTCTCTCGCCCTTCCCCTTCCGCGTTCCCCTCCGCGTCCCCCGTTTCCCCTCGGTCTTCCTCTGTGTTCGCGTTTCCCTACATCAGCAACCCACCGCAGATCACATGCGCCACGGGGCTGCCGCCGAGTTCGCAGGTGAGCATGCGTTCGTCGGGGTGCTTCAGCAGGACCAGGTCCGCTCGCAGGCCGGACTCGATGGTTCCGCGATCGTTCAGGCCCAGCACCGCCGCGGCGTTGGTTGTGATGGCTGTGATTGCTTCGGCGGGGGTCAGGCCGTGAGTGGAGGGGTGACGCACCGCTAAGGCCGCGGCCAGGGGCATGGAGGTTGTGGGGGCGCTGCCGGGGTTGCAGTTGGTGGCGATCGCGACGGCGCCTCCGGCGTCGATCACGCTGCGAAGGTGCGCGTAGCGGCCGTCGAGGTGCAGGCCGCAGACCGGCAGGCCGACTCCAACGACGGGAGACGCTCCCAGCGCCGCGAGTTCCTGAGGGGTGCCGGCTTCGAGGTGGTCCACGCTGGCCGCGGCCAGTTCGATGGCGAGGGGGATGCCGCCCATCGAGGTGAACTGGTCGGCGTGGAGACGGACGGGGTGGCCGAGCCCCCGCGCGGCCGAGAGCAGTTTGCGCGTGTCGTCGAGCGACCACGCGCCCTTCTCGAGGTACGCATCCACCGCGATCCCGGGAAACTCGGCGTGCACGGTGGGGAGCGTCTCGTGGATGGTCTTGCGGACGAAGTCGTGGGGGTCGAGGTGGGGGTCCATCGCGTGGCCGAGTAGCGCGGTCAAGACGACCGTGCCCGGCCATCGCTCGGCGGCCCGCGCGATGGCACGCAGCATCTTCACTTCGTCGCGCGTCGTCAGGCCGTAGCCGCTCTTCACCTCGACCGTGGTTGTGCCGCCGCGGAGGAACTCTTCGAGCCGCTCTTCGAGCCCTTCGGCGAGTTCCACTTCGCTCGCCGCGCGGACGGCGCGGACGGTGGCCATGATCCCTGCACCCAGCCCACCCCCTCCGCCCGCGGCCATGATCTCCTGGTAGGTCGCGCCGCGCAGCCGCATCTCCCACTCGTCCAGCCGCGAGCCGGCCCAGCAGGCGTGGGTGTGGCAATCCACGAACGCGGGCATAAGCACGCGACCCGCGGCGTCGATGGTGCGTGCGGGTGAGGATTGCGGAGTTGCGGGGACGGCGTCGGTGCGGGGGGTCACCGACTTGATGACGCCGTCCTCGATCAGGACATCGGCCTGCGGCAGGACCTTGAGTTGTCCAATCGCCTCGCCGCGCTGAGGACCGCGAGCGGGCGTCACCACTCTCGCGTTCAGGATGCGAAGGGCGTTCAAGAAGCACCCCCGACCCCCACCCCCCGGAACGCGAAGCCGTGCAGGAACGTCAGGAAGAGGTGGACGGCGACGCGGGCCGTTCGGCCGTCCGCGTCGAAGGCGGGGTTCAGTTCCATGAAGTCCACGCAGCGGAGTTCCTCGAACCTCGCCGCGTAACTCAGCGCCTTCGCCAGGTCGTGCACGCTCATCCCGTCGGGGTTGGGGGCGCTCACGCCGGGCGCCACCGACGATCCCAGGACGTCAAGATCCACGCTCAAGAACCAGTCCGCGCCGTGGAAGCGCTCGGGGAAGGCCATCGCGGAGGGGGCCGCGCCCTTGCCGCCGTGATCGAGGAACCACTGGACGTGCTCGTGGGCGTTGGTGTAGGGGTTGAAGCCGACGACCCGCAGGTCGCGCACGCCGCAGTCCTCGTACAGGCGGCGGAAGGCCATGCCGCTGCCGGGCGTCTCGCGGACGTCGAGGTGGGCGTCGAAGTACACGCCGTGGTCCACGGCGACGCCGGCGGCCTTCCAGTGCTCGATCACGGCGCGGACGAACGGAAAGGTCAGATCGTGCCCGCCGCCGATGCCGATGGGGAACAGGCCCATCGCCAGCACGGCGCGCACGGCGTCGGTCACGCGGCGGTGGGTTTCGGTGAGCGCCGCTTCGTCAGCGCCCTCCGCCGGGACCACGTCGCCGGCGTCGAAGATTCCCGGCCACAGGAATCCGTGCGGCTGGGCGACGCCGTAACGGGCCAGGGCGGTACGGAAGGCCGTGGGCCCGTCGATGGCCCCCGCCCGCCCCGCGTTGAGGCGGACACCGAGGTCGTCGGCGAGGCCGAGGATCGCGACGCGGCAGCCGTCCGGGCGGTCTTTGCGCACGTGCGAGGCCAGCCTTGATGGCGGGATGCCCTCGGGCCAGACCCCCGGCCGGGTGTGGATGATGGTGGTCACGCTTGCAGTTTACCGCCGGGCATGCGATGATGCACGCGTGTTGCGGCCGTTCCTCCAGGCTCACTGGTCGCACCTGTGTGTCCTTTCGTATGCGGTGCCGCCGGATCTACTGAAACCCCACGTTCCGCGGGGCCTGACGCTCGACATGCGCGAGGGGCGGGCGTTTGTGTCGTTGGTCGCGTTTGATTTTGAGAACACTCGCGTGAAGGGCTTCGCGTGGCCGTTCCATCGGGACTTCCCAGAAGTGAATCTGCGCTTCTATGTCCGAAACAAGGCCGACGAGCGGGGCGTTTGCTTCATCCGCGAGTTTGTGCCCAAGCGGCTCTTCTCCTGGATCGGGCGCAGGGTTTATCACGAGCCGTACGAGCGCGTGCCCATGACCAGCGACGTACACCGCAAGGGCGAGGGGCTTGAGGTCATTCACAAGTTCCGACACCACGACCGATGGCAGGAGATCGCCGTCGCCAGCACCCGGGCGGCCCCGCTCCTGCCGGCGGAGGACAGCTGGGAGTCGTACTTCATTGATCCGAGGTGGGGGTTCGTGGGCAACGGCCTGGGCCGGCCGATGCGGTACCGCGTGGTGCATCCACGGTGGCTGGTCTATCACGTGGAATGGGCCGACGTCAAGGTGAACTGGGCAAAGACGTACGGCCCGGCGTGGAAGTGTCTTCAGGACGAGAAGCCCTTCTCGAAGATCCTTGCGGAAGGGTCGGATGTGGCGATCTTTCCCGCCACGGCCGCGTGATCGGAAAACCTCTTGCCACGGGTTGCGCCCGCCGGTATTCTTTCCGGGACCGTTTTCTAAAGGAGCGGAACTCATGGGTATTCTTCGAACCAAATGGACCGACGCCAAGAAACATGTGGGCAATGTTGACTCGCTGTTCGAAAAGGGCCTGGGGCGCCTGCTCGACACCGCGGAATCTTCCCACAAGGACTTCAAGAAGTGGGAGAACGACCTGGAGAAGATGGTCAAGTACGTCTTCAAGGTGCAGGAAGATGTCGGCAAGGCCGACACCCAGATCAAGGCGTACAAGGGGGTCATCGCGGCCACCAAGGCCAAGCCCGCGAAGGGCAAGGCCGTGGCGGTGTTCATGGATCGCGAGAAGGCCGTTCTGACTAAGGCGCTCAACGAGATCCAGGCGACGCTCAAGGGCTACAAGGACGAGGTGAGCGGCAAGAAACTTCCCACGCCGGACGAGATCAAGGCTTTCCGCGGCAAGCACACCATCTCGGCGCTGAAGACCGCGGGGCTGTGAACAGCCGCCGCCGGCACACCGGAACTTCGCATGGCAAAGGTCCGCTGGAAGCCCGGAGCCGGGTCGGCGTGGCGTGACAAGCGCGATCGTGAGCACCCCAGCCACGGCAAGATAGTGGCGATTCCGGATCGGATGCAGAAGACCTTCGGCCGAGGGACGATGCTCATCCCGAGCCCGAGGGCTGTGGATGAGATTGCGCGAACGGTTCGCAAGGGGCGTGTGCTGACGCTTGGGAGCCTCCGCGCCGCGCTCGCGGCGAGGGCGGGCGCCGACTCCGCCTGCCCGCTGACGACGGGGATCTTCGTTCGCATCGTCGCCGAAGCGGCGGAGGAGGATCGGCGCGAGGGATTGAAGCGGATTACGCCGTACTGGCGCATCGTCCGCGACGACGGCTCGCTGATCGAGAAGTTCCCGGGCGGGGCGAGCGCTCAGGCGCGGCGGCTGCGGGGCGAGGGGGTGCGGATGACAACGTCCCGGCCGGGAGCGAGTCCGAAGGTAGCGAACGGCACTTCACGGGCCGGTTGAGCCCGCCATTGCGTTTCAGGGAGACGACCTGCCGAAAGTGGCACGGCTCGCCAGCGCTCATGGTACCATGAACACGGCGTCCGGCTTGAAGTCGTGTTATAGACTGGAACTGCGCGCCGGCTCGTGGGAATGGGAAATGCAAACGCGAACGACGACGCAGTTGATCGAAGGGTTGCGAGACCCGGCGAACAACGAGGCCTGGGCGGGATTCGAAGCCCGGTACCGCGCGGTCCTCATCGGATTCGCGCGGCGGTTGGACTTTTCCGCCGACGACGCGGAGGAACTGGCGCAGCACGCGCTCGCGGAGTTTGCGATCTCGTACCGCAACGGGCGCTACGAGCGGGGTCGGGGAAGATTGAGTTCGTGGTTGATCGGGATCGCGAGAAACCTGGCGTCCGACATCCGGCGTCGCCGGCGCGGGGAGCATCGCGCGGGCGGAGAATCGCTGATCGCCGAACTCCCGGCGGGCGACGCCGAGGACGAGCACCTTTCCCGCGTGTGGGCGAAGGAGCGCGACGCCGCGATCCTGGCGGAGGCGATGGGGAGGCTTCGGCAATCAGCCCGGATGGAAGAGCACACGATGCGGGCGTTCGAACTGTTCGTGGTGCGGGGGATGCCCGCGCCGGCCGTCGCGGCGGAGTGCGGGATTGACGTGGACTCGGTATATGTGATCAAGAACCGCCTCATCAAGCGGCTGCGTGAGATCGTCCGGGAACTGACCTCCGCGTACGACGAGGGAGAATGACGTGCGTCGATGCCCCTCGCCGACGGAACTGGAGATGTACGCGGTGGCGGGCGGAGCGTACCCGGCGATTGCGGCGCACGTCGAGATGTGCGCGGGATGTCGCGCCGCCGCGGAGGAGATACGTGAGAACCACCAGTTCCTCGGCTCCGCGGGCCGCGCGCTGGCCACCGCGTTCGACGCCCGACTGGATTGGTCCACGGTGGGCGGCTCGCATCCTCTGCCGGCGGACGGCACCGTGCCGGGTTACAAACTGGTGGGGGAGATCGGGCGCGGCGGGCAGGGCGTGGTGTACAAGGCGTTTCAGTCCGACACGAATCGTCCCGCGGCGGTGAAGATGCTCCTCGCGGGCGCGTTCGCGTCCGGACGGCAGCGCCGCCGTTTCAAGCGGGAGATCGAGATCGCGGCGGGCTTCCGGCATCCGGCGATCGTGACGGTATTCGACGCGGGAGCGACCACCGACGGGCGGCGTTTCGTCGCGATGGAGTATGTCTCGGGCGTGCCGCTTGATCGATTCGTGCGGCAGCGCTGGCCGCTGGAGGGGACGGCCCCGCGGGAGCGCACGAGGCGAATCCTGATGCTGATCCACGAGATCGCCGATGCCGTGGGTTACGCGCACGCCAGCGGCGTGCTTCACCGGGATCTCAAGCCCTCGAACATCCTGGTTGATGCGGACGGCAAGCCCCGGGTTCTGGATTTCGGGCTGGCGCGCTCGATCGAGGGCGTGACAATGACCAACGAGTTCGCGGGGACGCCGGCGTTCGCCGCCCCCGAGCAGTTTTCCGAGGAACTCGGATCGATCGGCCCTCGCACCGATGTCTACGCGCTGGGCCTGATCCTGTATGTCGCCCTGACACAAGCGCACCCGTATCCGTGCGACGGCGCTTTCGCGGAGGTGTCGCGGCAGGTGATCGCCACAGAACCGCTCCCTCCGTCGCGCCTGGTCCCGCGTCTGCCCAGCGACGCCGAGACGATCGTGCTGAAGGCGCTCGCCAAGGACGCATCGCGACGGTACGCCAGCGCGGCCGCGTTCGCCGCGGATATCGAGGACTACCTGAACGGCAATCCGATCTCGGCGCGGCGAGACAGCGCCGTTTACGTGCTCCGTCGGCTCGCCTTCAAGCACCGCGTTCCGTCGCTCGCGATGCTCCTGGTGGCTCTCACGGTGGTGTCCGCGGCCATCGGGCTGGCGATCCTGGCGCGCGACCTGGACCATTCCCGGCGGGATGCCGAGGCCGCCCTGTCGGCGGGCAATATTCAGCGAGCACGGCTCATGGGCGCTGCCGGCGACGTCGAGAACGCCGAGTCGATTCTCTGGACGGAGGCGATGAGGTCGGGAATGAGCACGGGCGAATCGCTCTGCTTCGCGGGCCGGTTCGACGCCGATCGGTCTGCCTGGTCGCTCATGGAGTTCTATTCTCGCGTGCCGAGGCGGTTTCGGGCCCGGAGTGAGGCCATTCCAGTCGTCGCGGGTGTGGACCCCGTCAACGCCAACGTCTGGGTTTTCGACGGCCGCGGCAGCCGAACGACCTGGTCCCTGGATGGCCGACGGCTATCACGCACACCGGATCTGATCGCTTCCACCGGGAAGAGCACCCCGGTCGTGAGTTCGAACGGCCGGTTCGCCGCCGTGGTTTCGAGCGACTCGATCACGGTTCACGACCTCGATTCCGGCAGGGTGATATCCGGGCCCGCGGCGTGGCCGAAATCGGTCAGCATCAACGACGTTTCGCCGGACGGGCGATTCCTGCTTTCGACGACGGCTCGCTCGGATGACTCCATGGTTCGGATTTTTGATGCCGGGACGCTGGAAATGGTTGCGCAGTTACCCGGCGGACCACGTTCCGGCCGATTCCAGGTGGTTGAGGATCGACTCCAGTTGCTGCTGAGCGGAGATACTCGGTCGGAGGTGGGGGTATCGTTGTGTGAACCGCCGGATTGGAAGTCGCTGAGCGAGTTGGCCCTGCCCACGGCAATCCGCCCGCCCGTGGCGTACTCGCTCCGCAGTCCGACTCGAAGCCCCAACGGCCACCTGCTGGCGCTGGCGATCGAGGAGAACCTCGCGCTGTTCAGCGACGACGATCCACGTTCGCCGCGTGTGCTCGACGGCCGCTCCGTCATTAACCGGCTCTGCTTCGACGAATCTGGCAACCTTCTGGCGACCGGCTTGGACGACGGGACGGTGATCGTCCGGCGGGTTCCCGGCCTGTCGCCGGTGCTTTCTGTCCCGAACGGTTCGAGCACTGTTTCCCTCGCGGCTCATTCCGGCCTGGGTGTGATCGCGGTCGCCGATGCGCAGCGAATCACGGTCTACGAGTGCGCGGACCGCCCGTGGCTGGAGCGCCTTGAGAGCCTGCCGACCACCAATCAGGCTGTTGCCTGTTCGCAGGACGGGCGGATTGCCTGGGGCGATGATCTGGGCAACCTGCATATCCGCAACGGCGTCGAACCCCAACGGGTCGTCGCCGCGCACGCTGGAGCCATCACCTCCGTTGAGTTTGCTCCCGATGGTTCAGAAATCCTGACGGCATCCCACGACGGCTGCATCCACGTATGGCTCCCCGACGGCGTCCTTGCTCGCACGGTCGCGACGGGGTTGCCGGAGTTGTGGAGCGCCCGCTACAGCGCCGACAGGACCACCATCGCGGTGGGAGATCGCGCGGGCAAGGTGCACCTCTATGCGCGGGAGCGCCCGGAGCAGGTCGTCGAACTCCTCGGGCGAGTGCCCATGGTGGCGTTCACCCCGGACGGGAGATCGCTTGTGTGCTGCACCACCAACTGGGGCGGCGTTATCGTGCTGGACGCAGCCAGCGGCGATGTCAGGCATCGCCTTCAGGGTCACGGCAAGACGGTTCGCGCGGCCGCGTGCTCGCCCGACGGCACGCTGATCGTCACCGGCGGGGACGATCGTCGCGTGCGGGTGTGGAGCGCTGAAAGCGGCGCGCTGCTGAAGACCATCGAGGGGCTCCCGTGGGGAGTCTTCGATCTGAAGTTCCACCCGAGCGGCAATGTGCTGTTCGTGGTTGGTCGCGGCCCGGAAGTGGTCGTCGTTGATCCGCATGCGGGCGTGGAGTTGGCGGCGCTGAAGGTGCATGAGCGCTCGATATTTTCGATTGCGATCAGCGCGGACGGGAACCGCGTGTTCACCTCCGGGCAGGACCACTGGATCGGCATCATCGATCTGGATCGGCTTCGTTCCTACATCAGGGGCAACGAACCGTTCTGGAGGTCTCAACGCGGCGAGAACTCCGGGCGCGTGCCGGATGCTGCCGGCGTCGGCACAAATCCTCAGTTCCGGTGATCAGTCCGTCGTCTGCGCCGCATCGCGGCCAGGACGCAGGAGGCCGGCGCGGGCACGATCTGTGCCGGGCCTGTGATGCCCACCCCGTAAGAATCCAACACGGCGATCTGGTTGAACGTGCCGCCGAGTGAATGAGTCCCGAGCACGAACTGCTGCCAGCCCTGTCCGAGAGCGACCGCCGGCAGGCAGGCGGTCGAACCGGCGATGGCAAGAAGGAGCGACGCGGATGTGAACTGGAAGCAATCATGGCTGACTCCTTTGCGTGCGGCCGGGCACTCGGCGGCCGTGTACGGGCAACTTCTCGCCGTCCGCGGAGATCGATCACATCGTGACGAGGAATCTCGCAAGGCGATCCGCCGCCAACCCCCATACACTCGCGTAGCCCAAGAAGGGCGGATCGACCCGGGTGGTTGCGGCCGAGGCTGCGATCGCCCCCCGAGGAGTCTGTTCAATGAATCGTCGCTTTCCCGCGTACGTCGCTTCGGCGATGGGTATGTTCCCCATGTCCCTGTCAGCGCAGCCGCTGGGTACGGCGTTTACTCATCACGGCGATCTCGGAACGCCGGCTAACGGGGCGCACGATTTGCGGTTCAGGCTGTTTATCGCCGAAGTCGGTGGGACTCAGGTGGGTCCCCTGCTGTGTGCCGACAACGTGGACGTGACATCGGGAGCGTTTGTGGCCGAACTGGATTTCGGGGCCGCGTTCGCCGGCCAGTCGCGATTCCTCGAGATTGAGATGCGGGCGGATACCGGGCTGGATTGCTCGAACGGCACCGGCTTTACCGCGGTGGTGCCGCGTGTGGAGTTGCTCGCGATTCCCAATGCGATCTACGCGATCTCCGCGGGCACCGCGACAAATGCGAGCCAGTTCAACGGCCAGTCGGCTTCGTTCTACCAGAACGCGGCCAACATCACCAGCGGCACGCTGCCGAGCGCCCGGCTGGGCGGTACGTACACGGGCGCGATCTCGCTCAGCAACGCGACCAACGTGCTTGTCGGCTCGGGGGCGGGGATCACGTCTCTCAACGCGACAAATATCGGAAGTGGAACGTTGAGCGCCGCGCGTTTGCCCGTTCCGCTTCTCCTGACGGCGGTCAGCCCGACCTACATCATCCGGGCGCAGAACAACTCCACGATTTTCGGCACCACGGCCATCCACGGCATCAGCGCCTCCGCCTTGGGCACGTGTTACGGCGTCATGGGCGAGAGCGCCAGCCAGGGCGGGCGAGGCGTGTTCGGAAGGACCACAACTTCAACCGGAGTCACGTACGGGGTGCTCGGGCAAAGCATGAGCAACGCCGGGCGCGGCATGTTTGGCTCGGTCCCTTCCACAACCGGCACAACCTATGGCGGGTACTTCGAGAGTTTCAGTACGTCGGGGACGGGCGTGTACGGGCGAGTGAGCGCGGCGTCGGGAGCCGCCCGCGCCGTCTCCGGCGAAACTCTGAGCGCCTCCGGCTATGCGGGCTATTTCGTCGGCGGCCGCAACTACTTTTCCGGCAACGTCGGCATCGGCACGCTCTCGCCCACCGCTCGCCTGCACATCGCGGGCACCGCGGGCGTCGATGGGATCCGGTTTCCCGATGGGACGCTGCAGACCAGCGCGGCTACGAACTCCGGCAACGCGTGGACGGCAAGCGGCGGAAACATCTCGTACACGGCGGGAAACGTGGGGATCGGGACGGCGTCGCCCCTATACCGTGTGCACGTTGTAGGAACGGATCCCGGATTCGTGGCGATCGCTACGTCGAGCGCGGGGAGCGCCGGTTCGCCGATAGTCGGCATCAAAGGTCAGGTCAGCAACGCCACCGCCGGAGTCGCGGTGCTTGGCCTCAATGACAGGACCTCGGGGGTCAATATCGGCGTCCGCGGATCGTCCGCGAGCCCCGACGGAACGGGTGTGTCGGGAACCAGCACCGCGACGACAGGGTCGGCCACGGGGGTTTCCGGCACCACGCAGAGCGAGTCGGGACGCGGCGTGTACGGGCAATCCGGCGCGACCAGCGGGGTGTCGGTCGGTGTTTCCGGTCAGGCCGCGAGCCCGACCGGGTTCGGCGTTCGAGGCGTCTCCACCGCCAACACCGGCAGCGCCACGGGCATCTCCGGTGATACCAGCAGCACGAGTGGAATCGCCGTGAGCGGATTCTCGCGGGCGACCACGGGCGCCACGGTAGGGGTTCGAGGTGAAGTGTTCAGCCCCAACGGCAACGCCGTGGTGGGGCTGTGCACCACCGCCTCGGGCACGACCTCCCGGGGCGTATACGGCCAATCCTCGAGCAGCGACGGCACCGGTGTTTTCGGAATGGCAACGCATGGATCAGGCGTCAATGCCGGCGTCATCGGCCGAACCAGCAGCACTACGAACGGGTGGGGGGTGTACTCGGAGGGAAACCTTGGCGGCTCGGGGCTGAAGGCATTCAGCATCGACCACCCTCTCGATCCCGCGAACAAGTATCTCAATCACTTCTCCGCGGAAGGGCCCGAGGCGATCCTGATCTACCGGGGCAACGCGATCCTGGATGCGCAGGGCGAGGCGTGGATTGACCTGCCCGACTACTTCGAGGCCATCAACCGTGATTTTCAGTATCAACTTACGGCGGTGGGGGCCCCGGCTCCCATGCTCCACGTCGCGATCGAGATCGAGGGCAACCGTTTCAAGGTCGGCGGCGGCTCGCCGGGTCTCAAGGTGTCGTGGACGGTTACCGGAATCCGCAACGACCCGTTCGCGCGGGCGTATCCCAAGGCGGTCGAAGAAACCAAACCGCCCACCCAAGTCGGCACGTTTATCCACCCGGAGTTGTACGGGATGCCCCCGACCAGCGCCACGCATGGTGCCCCCGCGATGACGGAAGGATCGAACTAGAAGATTCAACTTGTGATCGACCCCATCGTCCCGTACCCTTGATATGTCAAGGAGACGGTCATGGGAACGATCGCGACTCGTCGGGGGATGAGTTCTCGAATGTCGTCACCTCAGTCATCCGCTCCCGCTCGCGTGGTCCGCGCGCCCCGGGGATCGACCCGCACCTGCAAGACCTGGCAGGCCGAGGCGGCCATGCGCATGCTGATGAACAATCTCGATCCCGATGTGGCGGAGCGGCCGCAGGACCTGGTCGTGTACGGTGGCCGCGGCCAGGCCGCCCGCTCCTGGGAAGCCTTCGACGCGATTGTCGAGTCCCTCAAGAACCTCGCGCCGGACGAGACGCTTCTCGTTCAGTCCGGCAAGCCCGTCGGCATCTGCCGCACCACCGAGGATGCGCCCCGGGTGCTCATCGCCAACTCGAACCTGGTTCCCGCGTGGGCCACACAGAAGCACTTCGACGATCTCGCGCACAAAGGCCTGATCATGTACGGCCAGATGACGGCGGGATCCTGGATTTACATCGGCACGCAGGGGATTCTGCAGGGAACGTACGAGACGTTCGCCGAGTGCGGACGGGTCCGGTTCGGCGGCGACCTTTCCGGTCGCCTGTGCGTCACGGCGGGGTGCGGTGGAATGGGCGGGGCCCAGCCCCTGGCGGTGACGCTGGCGAAAGGCACGTGCCTGATCGCGGATGTGGACATGGCGTGCCTGCACAGGCGCGAGCGGGATCGATATCTCGATGAGATCGCGGATTCTCTGGACGACGGCATCGAGCGATCGGTGCTGGCCGCGTCCGAGTCCCGCGCCGTCAGCATCGGCGTCAACTGCAACGCCGTCGAACTTCTTGAACGCCTCATCGAGCGCGACATCACGCCCGATGTTCTCACCGATCAGACCAGCGCCCACGATCCGCTCCACGGCTACGTGCCGTTGGGGATGACGGTGGGCGAGGCCGCCGCATTCCGCGCCAAGTACCCGGATGAGTACGTGGCGCACAGCACCGCCACCATGGACCGGCACGTCCGCGCGATGGTCGAACTCCAGCACCGCGGCGCCGACACCTTCGATTACGGCAACAACATCCGCCAGCGCGCCTTCGATCACGGTTTCAAGGATGCGTTCGCCTTCCCCGGGTTCGTTCCCGCCTACATCCGGCCGCAGTTCTGCGTCGGCCGCGGCCCGTTCCGCTGGGCGGCTCTCTCTGGCGACCCGCGCGACATCTTCATCACCGACCACGAAATCCTCAAACTCTTCCCCGCCGGCGAGAGCGACTACAACGTCCGCCTGCACGACTGGATCCTCGGCTGCCACGCCAACCCCGCGGCCCTCCTTCGCGGCGAGTTCGCGAAATGCAAGCCGCGCTTTGCCTTCCAAGGCCTGCCCGCCCGCATCTGCTGGCTCGGCCTGGGCCAGCGCGACAAGGCCGGGCTGCTCTTCAACCAACTCGTCGCCGACGGCCGCGTGAGTGCGCCGATCGTCATCGGTCGCGATCACCTCGATTGCGGCAGCGTCGCCAGCCCCAACCGCGAAACCGAGGCGATGAAGGACGGCTCGGACGCCATCAGCGATTGGGCGATCCTGAACGCGCTCCTGAACGTCGCCGGGGGAGCCAGTTGGGTTTCCTTCCACCATGGTGGGGGAGTTGGCATCGGGTACAGCCAGCATGCCGGGCAGGTCATCGTCGCGGATGGATCCGACGCCGCGGCCAATCGCCTCCAGCGAGTGCTCACGAACGACCCCATGATGGGCGTTTTCCGGCACGCCGATGCGGGATACGAAATCGCCCAGCGGTGCGCCGATGAGAAGAACGTGAACATCCCCATGCGGGGCTGGGCTACCAACCGGTAAACGCACGCGCGCGGATCAGGTTCCGGATCGCCTCAATGTCGGGGGTCAGGGGCCGGTCCGCCGAGAGTGGGGGGGTTACCGAACGTACGAGCGAGAACGCACGCTCGACTCCCGCGCCGGACTTGAGCGGGCGATGGCACTCCAGGCCCTCGGCCGCGCACATGAGTTCGATCGCGATCACGGCCTCGGCCAGGTCCAGCGCTCGCCGGGCTTTCGCGGCGGCGCGCGGGCCGAAGGAGTTGTAATCCTCGACCTCGGCGCTGGTGGGGATGTTTGCGACGCTGGCGGGGTGTGCCAGCCCGATGATCTCGTTGCAGCACGCCGCGGCGGTGTATTGGGCGATCATCAGGCCCGAGTGCAGGCCGGGCTTGGGGCTGAGGTAAGGGCGCAGGCCGGACTCGGAATCGAACGAGGAGAGCATCCAGAACACACGGCGCTCGGCGATGCCGGCGATGGGGGCGATCCCGATGGTGAGGGCGTCGAGCGGGATCGCCAGGGGCATGCCGTGAAAGTTGCCCGCGGAGACAATGTCGGAATCCAGAACGAGCGGATTGTCCGTGACAGCGCCTAGTTCTCGCGAGATCGCGTCCTTTACATAACCCAGGCAGTCCCAGGCCGCGCCCAGCACCTGCGGAGTGCACCGCAGCGAGTAGGGGTCCTGCACCCGAGGATCGTTCTCCCGGTGACTCGGGATGATCTCGCTGCCCGCCAGATGGCCGCGCAGCCGCGCCGCGACCAGCCGTTGCCCGGACTGGTTGCGTGCCGCGTGGATCCGGTCGTCCAGGAACTCGTCCGTCCCTTTGCACGCGTCGATCGCCATTCCGGCCGAAACTACGGCAGCGTCAAATAGCCCCTCGGCGTCATGCACCAGCAGCGAGCCCTGAGCGGCCATCAGATGCGTCCCGTTGATGATCGCCAGCCCCTCTTTCGCCGCCAGCGTCAGGGGCTTGAGGTTCGCCGACGCGAGTGCTCGCCCCGCCGGTGCGCGCTCGCCGTTTGGCAGGAATACCTCCCCCTCACCGATCATCGCCAACCCCATCGCCGCCAGTGGCGCCAGATCGCCCGAAGCCCCGACGGAACCCACCTCCGGCACGATCGGCGTGATGCCCGCGTTCAGCAGCGCGATCTGGAACTCAACCAACTCCGGCCGCACGCCCGACAGCCCTCGGGCCAGCGACGCCGCCGACAACAGCATCATGCCTCGAACGACATCCCGCGGCAGCGGGGGCCCGACGCCCGCGGAATGAGACCGAACCAGGTTGCGCTGAAGATCACGAAGATCGCCGGGGGCGACCCGTTGCCGCGAGAGCGACCCGAATCCGGTATTGATCCCATAATGCGCGCCGCCGTCAACGAGTTGTGACTCGACCACAGCCCTGGACCGCATCATCGCCGCGCGAGCGGCCGCGGCGAGCGTCACAACCCCATTCGCGCGAGCAACCCACGCAACATCGCCGATGCGAAGGGGTCCGCCATCCAGCATCAGAGGAACTTGACCGGGTTCTGCCATGATCACGACTCCAGAGCGGACAGGGTACACCGGTGGGTTCACGCCTCGACGTCGGTCTTCGGCTCGCGGCGCTTGGCGCGGAGCGTGCCCGCATGCATAATGGCCGAGTCTCCGGAGCCGGCATGCCCGAACCGCGCACGCCTTCGAGTGGGGCTACCGACGCGAGGGCTCCGTGCGGCACTCCAGCCGTGAATGCGGGGGTATCAGTAGAACGTCCTATAAGATGCGTTATGTAAAATAGCCGCCTCCCGACATCCCAAGGCACCGCCTCCCATCTCGTGCATCTCTAACTTTCAACCCCGGAGGACTCACACGATGCTCAAAACCCGGCTCGTTCTCCCGCTGCTCGCTCTCCTCGCGCTCTGCGTCTCGGCCCCTCGCTCCGCCGCGCAGAGCATGGCCATCTCGGTGTACAGCCCGCGCGTCGCGTTTGCGCCCGAGTTCTCCAAGGGCGACATCACCATCGTCGCGCGCGTCCTGACACTCTCCGATTCCGAGCGCGAAGCCCTCATCGCCCTCCACGAGGGCTACGTGCAAGCCCTCAGGTCCCGCGGCGAGGCGATCGGCGAGGACATGGAAGAGCGGATTGAACGGGCCCAGGCACTTAGCAGCCCCGAACTGGCGCAGGCTAAGCCCGAAGAGATCAACGCGTGGGACGCGGAGGCCAAGAAGCACAAGGAAGCCTTCCTCGATGACCTCAAGAGCCTGCTGACAAGGGAGCAGGCCGATCGCTGGCCTCTGGCCGAGCGGGAACTCCGCCGCTTCAAGTCCATCGGCTCGGGGCGACTGCGGGGCGAGAGCGTGGACCTTGTCCGCCTTATCGAAGAAGGCCTTCCCAAGGCCTGGACCAACCCTCAGGTCGCGGAAGTGCTCGTGCGATACGCGGAAGCCATGGACTCGGCCCTGCGCGCCCGGGAGGACTACATCACCGGCGAACGACAGAACGAGTTTCAAAGCAAGGCTAGTTCGGACCGCGACGCCGCGGCCAAGATCTGGGAAGAAGCCCTCGCCAAGCGGGTCGCCGTTCGTGACCTCAACCTCCGGTTCGCCGAGCAGGTCGCCGCGCTGCTCCCGGAGGACCTGGGCGAAAGGCTCCGCCGCGCCGTCTTCGAGAAGTCGTTTCCTTCGCTCGTGAAACCCACCCGCAGCGAGAGCGTGATCCGGGCCGCGGCCGCGCTGACCTCACTCTCGTCTTCCCAGCAGGAGACCATCCGCGGGATGGTCGCCGACTACGACGCCCGGCGCATGGCGATTCTTCGCGAGATGTCCTCGGTGCTGAAGGAGCGTGACCTCATCAAGCGCCCCGCGTCGCTCGACCCCGATGGTTCCGACATGACCGTGGCGACCACCTCGACCGGCGAATCCATCAGTTTCTATTCATCCGCCAACCTGAAGTCGGACCCCAACGATCCCATGACCCCCCTGCAGCAGCGGCGGTTTGACCTCGACCGCACCACCCGCCGCAAGGTGGAAGCCGTGCTGACTCCCGAGCAGAAGGACGCCGTCAAGCAGCCAACGCAGGACATGATCCTGATCGACTTCGACGAGCCCTGGGGTTTGTAACCCTCACAGCCGCTTGGCCATCCAGATGGTGTGCGGGTGCGGGTCGTCGTTGTAGCGGGCGGTCTCGACGAACCCCAGCGTTCGGTACAGGGCCGTCGCCGCGACGAACGTGTCCTCGCTGTCGAGTTTCATGGTGCCGTACCCCGCGGCCTTGGCCTCCTCGAGAAGCCGCACGGCCAGCAGCCGCCCGAGCCCCAGGCCGCGGAACTCCGGCCGCACAAACATCCGCTTCATCTCGCACACCGGCCCGGCGTCGCCGTCGAGTGTGGGGATCTCCCGAAGCGCCACGCACCCGGCGTACTGGTCCCCCACCATCGCGAGCAGAATCCGGCCGGAGGGCGGGGCGTACTTCCCCGGCAGCGTGCGCATTTCGTCTTCGAAGCCCTGGAAGCACAGGGAGAAGGGGAGCGAGGCCGCGTACTCGCGGCAGAGACTCTCGAATGCCCGCAACTGCTCGGCGGACCGTGCCTGCACGATCGTCGGCGAACCGGCGCGTTGCGGGGTGTTCATTTCGCGGGCGCCTCCGCTGCCGCCCGGTAGATCGCCAGCGTGCGGATCACCGGCTCCCCCACCGCCTCGAGCACCCGCAGCCGCACTCGCGTCACTTCCAACGGCACGAACCGGTCGATCCGCTTGTGGCCGATAGCCGAGCCCTCGACCAGCACCTTCCACTCCCCGCCCACCTCGCCCTCCAGCACGTAGCGCCGCACCCGCTCGCCCTTGCGGATGTCCTCCATGACTAGGGCGCGGTCGATGGTCGCGGCCGCGCTGGGCTGCACGACGATCTCGGCGCCCTTGCCCGACGTGCTGGCCAGCGGGGTTTCAAACTGACGCAGCACTTCCGCGCCGAACTCCGCGGCCCGCGCGGCGTCGGCCGCGGGGATGAGCCCGGTGCGATCCGGCGTGGCGTTGAGCAGCAGCACCGCGCCGCGCCCCACCGACTTGTCGTACATGTCCATGAGTTGGGGCACTGTCTTGAGCGTGTCCGCGTTGTCGGTGTGCCAGAACCAGGTCGCCCGGATCCTCGCGTCGCACTCGTTGGGCAGCCAGCGGTCGCCTGCGGGGTCGCCGTCCTCCGCGGTGTAGTCCCCCCACTTCTTCTTGCCGAACTTCACCGCGTTCCACGCCGGGTAGGGCGCGATGCCTTCCTCGTTGCCGACCCAGCGGATCGACGCCCGCGGCCCCTGGAAGACCACGGCCTTGGGCGCGTGCTTCTCGACGAGGTCGCCCACGTCAAAGACCAGCGAGCCGTCGAACCACACCTCCATCATGTCGCCGTAGCCGGTGAGCAACTCCGTGAGTTGCGTCCGGAACATCTTCTCGTATTCGGACTGTTTGGCGGGGTCCTTGGTCTTTCCGCCCACGGCCGCGCCGAAGTGCTTGTCCTGCGGGGAGAGGTAGACGCCCAGCCCCAGGCCGCGCTTCCGGCACGAGGCCGACAGATCGGCCATGACATCGCCGGTGCCGCCTCGCCACGGGATGCTCTTGACGGAGTAGTCCGTCGCGGCCGAGGGCCACCAGCAGAACCCGCCCTCGTGCTTGGCGACGAAGACGATGTAGCGGGCGCCCATGGCCTGGGCGACGGAGGCCCATTGCTCGGTGTCGAGTTTGTCGGGGTTGATGTCGGTGAGGGGCGTCTTGCCGGAATCCCACTCGCTGTCCTGCCAGGTCTGGGGCGCGAGGTGGATGAACATGCCGACTTCGAGGTCGTGCCAGGCGAGTTGTTGGGGGGTGGGAGTGCCGAGGGGCGGCGGCGGGGATTGAGTCCATGCCGCCGCATTGAGGACTGCGCACGCGAGAAGGAGGAGTTGGACCATACGGGGAGTCTACGGGGTGAGCGCGGAAAAGGCCGTGTGTACGGCGGCGGGTTAAACAAGATCGAGCCGAGCGAACTGGGGCGAGTGTCGGCGGCGTCATTTGTGGAGCGATGGCCGGAACTGCGCGCGAGCGCGCGGCGCGAGGAAGCGGCGGGGCTATTCGGCTGACCGGGCGGGGGATGCGGGAGCCGGCAGCCCCGAACATTGCAACTTCAACGAACAGCCGCATCCGGCGGCGGCATTCCCTTCTTCAACAGTGTTTCGACGGTCGGCCACCGGTACGTCCAAATCTTGTCCTCAGCCCGCGCGTGCTTCGGCTTCGTCGGCGTACCGCTGCGCGTGCCCGACAGAAAGAAGTAGTGTTTGTCGATTTCCTGCGCGGCCTGTAGTTCGATCGCGACGCCGACGGCTTGGTGCGTCTGCTGCCCGCAGAGCACGATCACGCAGTCGGACGCGGCGATGAGCTGTTTGGCCTGACCAACCCACGGCCCCTCCACCTCCTTCCGGATTGAGTAATCGCGGAACTCCCACGGACAGTCGGGCCGATTGGACTCAGCGATTAGGTTCTGCTTCACATTCAGGTCGTCGTAATCGAACGCGATGTACACGGTCTTCTTGGCCATTGGGTTGCTCCATGCGAACGCAGGCTTCGCACTGGTATAGTAGAATCGCACGAACCCGTGCCGCTGTATGCCGAGCGGCAGCCACAAGTCCTCGGAGGGACCATGCCCGTGCTTCGCACCTACCGCGTGTTCATTTCCCACTGCTGGGAATACAACGACGATTACTACACCATGGTTGACTGGCTCTGCGACGAGCCTCGCTTCAGGTGGAAAAACCTCAGCGTGTCGGGTGAATCTCCGATGCGAGAGGACAGGACCTTTGAAAAGCGGCTCCGCAAACGACTCGGTGCCGCCGACATTGTGCTTGTGATCGTCGGCATGGAGATCGCCCACCGATACTGGATGTCGTGGGAGATCAAGTGGGCACGCATCCGAAGTATCCCCATCGTCGGCGTCATGCCGAACGGTGCGGTGCGAATGCCGAAGGTCGTGGAGGAGTCCGGGTGCCCGATCGTGCGATGGCGGCGTGATTCGGTGATCTCTGCGATCCGTCACTTCGCCGGCGGCCAGCGATAGAATGCCCGGTTGAACTGGGAGTCCCGTATGGACAAGAAACGCGCGTTCATCAGCTTCGACTACGACCACGACGAGGGAGCGAAACTCATGCTCGCCGGGCAGGCGAAACACTCGGATACGCCCTTCGACTTCAGTGACGCCTCGGTGAAAGACCATCTCACGGGCGACTGGAAGGAGAAGGTCCGCCGCAGAATGGACAACGTCGACGTGGTGATCGTGCTGTGCGGCCAATTCACGCACTTGGCGACCGGCGTCGCCACCGAGTTAGCCATCGCCCGTGAGAAGTACAAGGACTACTTCTTGTTGGCGGCCTATTCGGACAAGACCTGCACGAAGCCCACGAGCGCCGAGCCCGGCGACAAGGTGTACAACTGGACCTGGGACAATCTCAAGGCCCTCATCGGCGGAGCGAGGTGATCCGTCATGCGACGTGCGCTCTGCGTGGGCATCGACCTGTACACCTTCGGTGCGCTACGTGGCTGCGTCAGCGATGCCGAAAGGATGGCCGCGCTCCTCGCAAAACACGAGGACGGAACCCCGAACTTCGAGTGCAAGAAACTGGTTGCGCCAAACGGCGGCGGCAATGACATCGTCACCCGGGTCAAACTCAAACAGGCGATCGAGCAGCTATTCAAGGATAAGGCGGACGTCGCCCTCCTCCATTTTTCGGGCCACGGCACAGAAAACAATCTGGGCGGCTACCTCGTAACTCAGGACGCGAAGGCGTACGACGAGGGAGTAGCGATGGCGGATGTCTTGAAGTTGGCGAACGACTCCAAGGCGGATGAGGTCGTGATCCTGCTGGACTGCTGCCACTCGGGCAACATTGGTAATGTGCCCGCGATCGATAATGCCAAGGCCCTGCTCCGCGACGGCGTGTCTATTCTGACGGCAAGCCGTGGCGATCAAGTGTCGGTGGAAGCGAGCGGATCAGGTCTGTTCACATCACTCGTCGGCGACGCGCTCGAAGGAGCCGCTGCCGATTTGCTCGGCGAGGTCACCGCATCATCCATTTACGCATTTGTCGAGGGTGCGCTCGGTGCTTGGGACCAGCGTCCGCTCTTCAAAGCGCACGTCTCCAAGGTCGTGGCGTTGCGCAAATGTCAAGCACCGATCGACACGGCCCTCCTCCGAGAGCTACCCGTCCTTTTCCCCGTGCCGGCGGAGGACCTTCCCCTCTCGCCCGAGTTCGAGTCCACCTGCGAGAAGAAGGACGACGCAAAGAACAAGATCTTCTGCAAGCTCCAGACGCTGAGCCGTTTTCATCTCGTCGTGCCCACAGGAGCCGACCACATGTATTACGCGGCGATGCACAGCAAGGCATGCCGTCTCACCGCTTCAGGTCGGTACTACTGGCGGCTAGCGAAAGACAATCGAATCTGAGTTGGGCTTCACGCCGCCACCGTCGCCGTCGCCACCTCGCTCCACGGCCCCTTATCCCCGCGCGTGTTCACCCACCGCACCATGTACACCGCCGTCTTGCCCCCGTCGGCCGCTCGGAAATCGGCGCGGCGCGCGGGCCGCGTGGTCATGGTCAGGAACGACAGCGCGGCTGTGAGAACCGCCGACGTATGGTCAGCCCTTGCGCCCGATCACGACGTGCATCGCGCCTTGGCCGCTGGCGTGCTCGGTAACGACGTAGCCCAGCGCGGGAAGGTCGAGCCCGCCGAGCAGGTGCTCGCCGGAACCAAGCAGCGCGGGGCCGACGGCGAGGTGCATCTCGTCCACGAGCCGGGCCGAGAGGTACTGGCGGATGGTGTTCGCGCCCCCGCCCAGCCGCACGTCGCGACCCTTGGCCGCGGCCATGGCGCGGTCGTACGCCTCGCGGATGCCGCCGGTCACAAAGTGGAACGTCGTGCCGCCGTCCATGGTGAGCGGCTCGCGCGGGTGGTGCGTCAGCACGAAGACCGGCACGTGGTACGGAGGGTTTGTGCCCCACCAGCCCTTCCACGAGTCATCCGGCCATGGGCCGCGCACGGGGCCGAACATGTTGCGGCCCAGGATCCACGCGCCCAGCCCGTCGAATCCGCGGGCGGCGAAGGCGTCATCAACGCCCGTGGCCCCGGCCCCTTCGCCGGGGTCCATCCCCATGTCGGCGGCCATCTTCTTGAACGTGCGCGTCGGGAAGAACCACTCGTGCAGGGCCATGCCGCCGACGCCCATCGGTTCGCTCACACTCTGACGTGGGCCCGCGGCGTAGCCGTCGAGCGAGAGGCCCAGGCAGTGGATGCGGAGTTTGGGCATGCGACTCTCCTGAGCGTGAGTTCGAGACTCTACGCCGCCACCGTCGCCGTCGTGACCTCCGACCACGGCCCCTTGTCCCCGCGCGTGTTCACCCAGCGCAGCATGCATACCGCCGTCTTCCCGCCGTCCGCGGCTTGGTATCCGGCAGTGATGCCGGGGCCAGTGACGGGCCCGACTTGGGCCCCGACCGTCCCCAACTATCAGGGCGCGGGCGGCGCGTCAGGGGGCCATGCCGCGAGCGCGGCCTCGAGCGCGGCGATCAGCACCGGCAGGTCGTCCCGCGCCGTCTTGACCAGTTCTCGCAGGTCGATGCCCAGTAGACGTGAACCACGATGTTGCGCATCCCGACGATCTGCCGCCACGGGAGTGCGCCGACGAGCGCGCGGCCGGGCGGCGTCAGCCGCGCCGCGGCTTCGCCGATCTCGGTGAAACAGTTCACCAGCGCCCGCGTCCGCACCATGTCCGGAGCGATCGCCGCCGCGTCATCGTCCGCAACGATCGTGCGTGCATCGCGCGAGCACCTGAGCATGTGCTCGAGGCGCTTGCGGTCTTCCGGTGTCGGGGGCGGAGCGGGGGACCGCGGTGCGTTCGGATCAGGCGGCATCGAGCATCCTCGCGCGGGCCAGCACCGCGGGGCGCTCGTCGGCCGGGACGCCGCCCAAGAGCGTCAGGTGAACGGTCCTGCCGAGGAGTTCCGAAAGGTCCATCTGCAATCCGCCCAAGGCGAGCAAGCCGGGCGGGTGGAGCGGATCGGTTTCGACGAGCATGTCGATGTCGCTTTCGGGGCCGAAGCGGTCGGTGAGGATGGAGCCGAACAAGAACAGGCGCACGACACCGACGCGGCGGCACGCGGCGTCGATACGCGGAAGATCGAAGGGAATGTCGTGCAGGCGGAGCATGGATCCGATTGTATCGCTCCGAGCACGAGGCTTCATGCCGCCACGGTCGCGCTGGTCACCTCCGAGCACGGCCCCAAGCGCGTCATGTCGCGGCGTCTGCTCGCTTCCATAGGGAATCCAGATCCCCCACACCGGGCGCTCCCTTTGGCGGCTGCGGTCCGAACGCCGCTGCGCGGAGTTCTTCCAGGGCCCAGCGGTACTCCTCGACGGCCTTGGGCAGGTTCCCCGGCGTGATCGCCCATTCGCCCGCGTCGAGGTTCACCGTCGGGGCGGCGCGGCGGGCTTGCGGGAGCGGAGATTTCGCGGTGCGGGCGGATTTGGCCGCGGCCTCTTCGAGTTCGGCGGCGCGTTCGCGCTGGGCGCTCATGGCGCGGGCCACCCACCCCGTGAAGCGCTTCCAGTGCGGGAGGACGGCCTGCAACGCCGCGGTTTCGGAGTGCGAACCGCCCTCGCGCAGGCCGAAGAGCCGCTCGCGCATGACGGTGACGTAGCGCGGGTAGTGCCGCAGGCGCTCCCACGGGACCAGCGCGAGAAAGCCGCGGGGCATGAGGTACGCGGCGTGCTCGCGAATGTCGGCGACGCTGGCCGCCCAGTTGCGCGACGTGCCGCCGGAGAGGCGGTGGGCGAGGCGGAAGCGCGGCTCCAAGATGCGAGAGACGACGTCGCAGACCTCGCGGCAGGCCGCGGCGAGTTTGCCCCAGTTGGCCTGCGAGAGGGCGTCGAACTCGGCGCGGGTGCGCGGCGTGGCCCCGCTCGCCAGGAAGGCCCGCTCGGCCACGAGGCACGTGATCTCGTCCCGCAGTTCCTCGGCCGGGCCCAGGGCGCTGTAGTGCCTGGCCATGTCGGACCAGCCCTCGAACGCCGCGAGATGGTGCTGCACCTCCTCGCGGCACGCGAGCGCGAAGAGCCGGCGTACGCCTCGAAAGGTCTCGCGGGCCGCGGCCTCACGCGAGTCGAGCAGGGTAAGCGTGACGCTGGCGCGGTGGTCGATCAGCGTGGGGTAGGCCCCCACCGTCTCGCCGGCGCGCTCGACCTCGACGCGCTCGGGCAGGTCGCCGAAGTCCCACGCCGTGAGGCCGGTCCGCTCGAACTGGGCGCGGGCAGACTTGGCCGCGGCCTTCTCGATGCGGGCCGCGAGTTTGGTGTGGAGCGCCGCGACGTCGCGCCCCGCGGCGATCTCCTTGCCGGTTTCGTCCAGGACCCGCACTCGGAGGCGCAGGTGCGCGGGCAGCCCCGCGAAGGCCCACGCCCCCGGTTCGATCCGGACCGAGTAGAGCGCGTCGAGCGCCTCGCTCAGGGCCCGGCCGGGGTCGCCGGTGCCGAACTCGACCACCTGTGCGCATGCCGCGGCCATCTCGGGGATGGATGCTTTCGCCGCGAGCGCCGCCTGCTGGCCCTTGGGGAGCCCTTTGATCAGGGCCGCGAAGAGATCGGGGAGAGAGCCGGGCACAAGCCAGCGCGACCGGGCGGGGGTGAGCAGGGGCAGGTCGGTGAGGCCGAGCGTGACGGTCACGCCGTCCTCGTCCTTGCCCGGCGTCCACGCGTAGGTCAGGGGCGCGGGCACGGGCTCGCCGTCGCGCGAGAGCGCCAGCGTGCCGGGAAAGAGCGCGGGATCGCCGGCGCTCGCGGCCTCGGGCTTGAGCACGTCGGCGGGGCTCAGGTGGAGCAGCCGCGGGTTGCTCGCCGCGGCGGTGCGGTGCCACGCCGCGAACGAGGCGGGGTCGCGCACGCTCGCTGGGATGCGGGACTCGAACCACGCCGCGATGGTCTCAACATCCGCGGCCAGACCGCGCCGGCGCAGTTTCGCTTCCGCCGTCGAGGCCGCGTCGAGCACGGCGCGGTTGTGGGCGAGGAACGGGTACTCGCCCCCCCACTTCCCCTGCGCCAGGCCCTCGGAGACAAACAGCCGCCGGGCCGCGGCGGGGTCGTGCCGGGCCAGCGCCGCCCGCCGCCGGGGCACGACGACGATGCCGTTCATCGTGACCCGCTCCCACGCGGAGGGCTCGCCCGTCTCGGCGTCGAAGTGCCGGTCGCTCAACTGGTGGCGGAACATGTGCCCGGCGAGTTCCTCGATCCACTCCGGCTCGATGCGGGCCGCGGTGCGGGCGTAGAGGCGCGTGGTCTGCACAACCTCCGCGGCCATGATCCACTTGGGGCCCTTCTTGAAAAGCACCGAGCCGGGGAAGAGGCTCACGGTGTTGCCACGGACGCCCTTGTAGTCGAACGAGCCCCCCGCGGCGTCGCGGCAGGCGACGTTGCTGATCAGCCCGGTGAGCAGGGCGCGGTGGATCGCGTCCTCCGTGGCGGGCTCGGCGTTGATCGCCAGCCGCAGGTCCTCGGCGATTGACGCGAGTTGGCGGTGGGTTTCCGTCCACTCGCGCATCCGGGCCGCGGAGAGGAAGTGCTCCCGGCACCAGCGCTGGGATTCGCCGGACCCCAGCGTGCCCGCGGCGTGGCGGTACTGGTCCCAGAGTTTCAACGCCGTCATGAAATCGCTGGACTCGTGGCGGAAGACCAACTGGGCGCGGTCGGCCTCTTCCTGCCGGTCCATGGGGCGCTGGCGGGGGTCCTGGATCGAGAGCAGGGCGGCGAGCACCAGGACCTCGGCCAGTGACCTCTCGCCCTCGGCCGCGAGGAGCATGCGACCGAGCCGCGGATCGAGCGGCAAGCGCGCCAGGTGCTCGCCGACGGGCGTGAGCGCGCCCTCGGCGGACGCGGCGCCCAAGGCCCCGAGTTCGAAGAGCGTCTCGTAGCCGTCGTGGATGGCCGCGGCGTCGGGGGGATCCAGGAACGGGAAGTTCTCGATCGGGGGCAGGCGGAGCGCCTTCATCTGGAGAATCACGCCCGCGAGGTTGGCGCGGCGGATCTCCGGATCGGTGAACTTGGGCTGCTGGTCGAGGGCCGACTTGGCGTAGAGCCGGATGCAGACGCCCGCGGCCACGCGCCCGCAGCGCCCCGACCGCTGGTTCGCCGAAGCCTGCGAGACGCGCTCGATCGGGAGCCGCTGGATCTTGCGCTGCGGGTCGTAGCGCGTGAGCCGGACCAGGCCGCTGTCCACGACGTACCGGATGCCCGGCACCGTCAGGCTGGTCTCGGCGATGTTGGTCGCGAGGATGACCCGCTGGCGGCCGGCGGGGTGGAGGTGGAAGATCCGGTCCTGTTCCTGGCTCGTGAGGCGCGAGAAGAGCGGCAGGATCTCGGCGTCCACGCCGCGGCGGCGGATCTGGTCGGCGGCGAGGCGGATCTCGCGCTCGCCGGGCAGGAAGACCAGGATGTCGCCCTCGCCGGAGCGTGGGCCGGCGAGGTCCTCCACCGCGTCGGCCACGGCGTCGAGTTCCATGCGCTCGAAGTTCTCTTCGTCGGCGTCGGTGTCGTGGTAGCGGACCTCGACGGGGAACACGCGGCCGGAGACCTCGATGACCGGGGCCTTGCCGGGGCCGCCGAAGTACTCGCTGAAGCGCTTGGGGTCGATGGTCGCCGAGGTGACGATGACCCTGAGGTCCGGCCGTCGCGGGAGGAGCGTGCGCAGATACCCGAGCAGGAAGTCGATGTTCAGGGAGCGCTCGTGGGCCTCGTCGAGGATGATGGTGGAGTACGCGCGGAGGGTGGGCTCGCCCGCGAGTTCGGCGAGCAGGATCCCGTCGGTCATCACCTTGATGGCGGTGTCGCGGCTGGTCTTGTCGTCGAAGCGCACCTTGTAGCCCACGCGTCCGCCCAGGGCGACGCCCATTTCCTCGGCGATGCGGGCGGCGACGGCGCGGGCGGCGATCCGCCGCGGCTGGGTGTGGCCGATCATGCCCGACGTGTGCAGGCCCAGCCCAACGCAGATCTGCGGGAGTTGCGTCGTCTTGCCCGAGCCGGTCTCGCCGCAGATCACCACGATCTGGTGGGCGCGGACTGCGGCCTCGATGTCCGCGCGGCGGAGCAGGATGGGGAGGTTGGGGTCGTGGGTCCTGGGCATCTCGGCGGGCGGCCGCGGGAGTGTAAGTCACGCTCCGCCGAGCGCGTCTCAGTCGAACCAGAGGTCGGAGGGGATGTCGATGAGCGCGCCGGTCCTGGGGTCGAAGGTGCCTCCGTTCCAGCCGCGGAGGAGATTGTTGGAGTTGCTCAGCGCGTTGCCGGCGAGGCCGGTGATGCTGTCCTTGGCGCGGGTGGCGTCGTTCTCGTCCACGAAGAGGTTGTCGGGCGCGAAGCCGATGCTGCCGCCGAAGTTAAAGGGGGCGGTGGGCGGGGCGGGTGTGGTTTCGAAGTTCACGTGGTTGTCGTTGTAGGCGATGTTGCCCTCCCAGGTGGTGCGCCCGCCGTGGATGAGCAGCGTGACCGAACTGGTGCCGATCTCGGTGTTTCCGCTGGTGGACTTTCCCGAATCCGGGTGGAGGGTCCAGGTCTGGGCGGTGCCCGAGCCGACGGCGTCGTAGGCCGGGCCGCGGTTGCCCACGGAGGCCTCGGTGGCCATGAAGGTGTTGCTCCACTTGGACTTTCGCCCGCCCAGGGGCGGCATGAGTGCGTAGGACAGGCCGCCGGGCGCGGGGGGGCCGTAGGACTTCATCTCGACGGGGTACGCCTTGAAGGCGGGATCCCAGAGCGCGGCGTTGCCGCCGACGGCGCCGGCGGGCGCGGAGTACTGGTACGCGCCGTACACGGCGAAGCCCGGGCTGGCCTCGGCGGGGCTGATGCAGAACTCCGGGCTGAAGAAGCCGTTGTAGATGAGGATGGAGACGACATGCCGCGGCAGGTCCTTGGGGTCACCCGCGGGCAGGGTCGTGTTGCCCGCGTCGAGCGTGCTCGGGACGGGGTACTGGTCGTTGTTGTTCTGTGCCCACAGGATCATCCCCTGGTGCACGCCCCGCACCTGAGTGCTGTCGTGCATTTGGCGGGCCGAGGCCCGGGCCTTGCCCATCGCGGGCAGGGCGAGGCCGACGGGGATGGCGGTGATGACGCACAGCCCCAGCACGACCGCCACGACGATGAGAGCGATGAGCCCGGCGCTCGATTTGGTTGGTGCGGGTGCGAGTTCGCCGGGCGGGATGGTCATTCGGACGGGCGGAAGGCCGGTCGGCACGCCCGGGCCCGGAATCGGGGGCGGAGCCGATGCGGCCGCCGCGGCGAACTCAGGAACTTGACCGAGCGGAGCCCACCCGGTCATTCCTTCGCGCCAGGCCAGCGAAACGCGCGAAAGGCCGCCCAAGGAGACCATCTCGGCTACCTGCTCGGAAGACAGGGGACCCTGGCGAGTTTTCCCATCGGGCGAAACGTACCAGGCGGGTCTTGTGGGCATGGCGCGGCTCCAGATGTCGGAATGCCATGATACAGCGTGCGGGGTGGAGCGGCCGCGTGGAAGGGGCCAATGCGGATGGGGTGAATGCAGGGAACTCCCACGGCGAAAGCAGGAGTTTCGACGGCGATGCGCGGCGTTCGGAACGAACCGGGCGGTTCGAGCCGAGTCAGCAGGGCGCGCCGTTGACGCGTTGCTCTTCGATTTCGATGTCGAATCCGTTTTCGGCGCCGTCGTTGTTGAGGTCGGCGGAGGATTGGCAGAAGTTGGTGAAGTCGCCGTTGACGGCCTGCTCGGTCGCCTCGATGTCGAATCCGTTGACGGCGCCGTCGCAGTTGAC
The DNA here is from genome assembly GCA_905339235.1 of Phycisphaerales bacterium. Taxonomy (GTDB): domain Bacteria; phylum Planctomycetota; class Phycisphaerae; order Phycisphaerales; family UBA1924; genus RI-211. Next base: position 94,964 of record CAJPFG010000015.1, on the reverse strand, counting down.
GTCGGGGTCGCAGACGGCGGGATCCTCGCACACACGCTTGGCGATGACGAAGTCGTCGAGTGCTGCCTCCACGACGGAGGGCCCGCCCGAATCGTCAGCGATGAAGCGCAGGCGCACTGTCGAGGTCGGCGAGATGAAATCACCCAGGCGGAATGACGCGAAGAGCCAGCCGCCCGAGTTCTGCGTGGACGGCCCGACGACCTCGAGCGGGGACCATGACGCGCCGTCGTCGCCGGAGATGTCGATGCGCATCGTGTCCGACGCGGGTGAAGCGCCGGCGGTGTTCGAGTACCAGCGCCAGTACGAAATGACGGCGTCGGGTTCGTCCGCGAGGTCGAGGGCGGGGCTGAGCAGGGTCGTGAAGCCGCCATCGACGTCGAGTGCGCCGACGCCCGCGCCGGCGTTGCCGTCGGTGACCCAGCACAGAGCGCCGGGGTCGGGGGAGTGATCCTGACCGGGTTGGGCTGCGGTGGCCTGCGGCGCCATCCGATACCAGACCCCGGCGGTTGCGGTGTCGCCCGGGCGGCCGCCGATCCAGCCGGCCGCGGTCTCGAAGTCGTGGTCGTACAGGTGCTCCGTGACGCCGATATCGAGGTCGAACGGGGAGTTCTCTCCCGCGGCGGGGAGCGTCGCGACACCGAACGCGTTTCCCTCGGCCATGAAGTAGTACTGCGGATGCGAATCGCAGGAGAACCCCGGGAGAGGAGCGGCCCAGGTATTGCCGGTCGAGTTTGTCATCGGCACGCTGATCCAGGATCCCAACCCGCCCTCGCGGTATCGGAGTTGAACCGAGCCCGCGACGAGGGAATCGTTCCGGACCTCGATGCTGATGGAAGCAATCGCGGGGGTCGCCGGCGGGTGGTCGAGAACGACCTGATCCGCGATCATGAGCACGCTGGGGATCGGAGCCCCCCCCGAAAGCGCGTGCGAGGAAACGATCGAGAAGGGCTGAGGCCCGACGGGCACGTTGAACCCACGAACGCGAACGGCCCAGACACCGGCAGCCGGATTCTCCACTCTCACCTGCTCAATGTTATCGATTCGGTTGGCCTGCGTGCGCTGGGCATCGGCCGCGGGGTTGGTCATGTCCAGGGTCCATGGGAACGCCCGCGGCCCATTGCCGGGCGAGAAGACCTCAAGGTCGAGGTCGTTAATCAGCGCCGGGTTGGCATTGCCCACGGCGGGAGCGTCGTCCCACGCCATGGTGACGGCCAGTTCAGTCTGCCCGGCTGGAACGGCGACTTCGTAGATCACGACTTGGTCCTGCGAGACCCGGCTCTCCTGGAAGTTTCCGCTTCGCATGAGGTCGATGGCACGCTGAACGCGGATCGAACCGTAGCCGTAGGAGTAGTCGGGTCCGGGGTTCCCGCGATCTATCGCCGACTGAGCGAAGCAGACTTTGAGCAAGGAGTTTCGGGGGTCAAAGTCGGCGGGGTACCGCGCGCGGAAGTCCTGCATCAGCAGCGCGACACACCCGGCCGCGATGGGCGTGGCCATCGAGGTGCCACATCGAACTGAATAGGCCGAGTCACTGGTGTTGTCGCAACTGGTCACGCCCGTATCCCCGCCGGCCTGGCAACCCGGCGCGCAGAAGTCAGGGCGCATCCGCCCGTCGTCGGTCGGCCCGATCGAGGAGTAACTCGACAGCGTGTCGGAATCGGAGTTCACGGAGCCGATGCACAACTGATTCTTGGCGCCCGCCGGCGGGGCAAGGTAGAAGAACCCCGTCGGAGTCGCGCATCGTTGCAGGGCCCGTTCGTTACCCGCGGCCCAGGCGACCCTGAACGGATTGCCGCCCGTCACCGGAGACCCGCCCCGGATCAAGGAGTCGATCACAGCCGCGGTGGTCCCGTAGTCGCCGTACCAGCCGCAGTCGAAGTTGTTCGCGGCGACGTTGGTGCTGATGGAGTTGGTCGCGAGGTCGGCGCCGAGATCCCACGCGGCGGCATAGTCCGCTTCGATGTCGCAGGGGTTGGTGTAAAGCCAGCCCGGAATGCCGTCGATCGTGAGTGTGCCGGAGAGCAGGGTGACATCGGGGGCCATGCCGCGGTTGGTTCCGCCGCTGGCCGCGCCCGTGCCACCGACGGAACCAGCGACATGGGTTGCGTGCCCGGAAGTCAGCGGATTCCCATCGATGATCGTGGTGCGGCCGGCCAGGTCCAGGTGGGTGGTACGGACGCTGCCGACGTCGAACACCAGCACGGTGACGCCCTCGCCGGTCAGGCTGTACGGGGACGCCTGGACCACTCCGGCTCCGGTAAGGGCCCGGCTCTCCGCGTTTTGCTCGTCGAACTTGGGGGCGGCAGGCTCGATCCACTGGACGGCGTCCTCGGTGGCGAGTGTCAATATCCGCGAGCGAGGCAGGTGCACCACGGCCGCGTTCACCGAACGCATCGTCCCGACCAAGGCGCCGGCGTGCCGGGCGAACAACTGGCCGGCGGTGTCGGTTGGCACGTCGTCGTGCAGCGTCACGTACACCGCCACATGCGGATCGTCCCCGTGCTCGACGATCGTCCAAATGGCGGTAACGCCGTTAACGAAGTCGCGATGCAACTTCCAGGCGGGGTCGATCGCCGAGGCTCCCGCGAGCCAGTCGGACGAGAGCAACCCGCTTACGTCGGCTCCCGCATTCATTGACGCAAAGAACGAGAGATTCCCGAGGGGCGCTTGAACTGTCAGGCCCTCGCCCGCCAGTTGCGTGCGGCCCGCGTCGGTGATCGGCCTGGTCAGTTGGACCAGAAGGTGCCCGTCGGCCGAGGCGTGGCTCGCGAGCACCGTGGGCAGCGAGGCACTTTCCAACGCCGCCGACGGCGCCCCCGAAGCCCACCGCACCTGCGCCGGGGCCTGGCTCAAGCCCGCGAGGAGCGAGAGGGCGGCGGCCGCGAGCGTGCGGGCTCGATAACAGGTACGCAGGCATGGCTTCGATCGGGTGTCCACGCGAGAATCTTCCTCGCCATTGACGCGATCAGCAAGGCGCCCCGTTGACACGCTGCTCCTCCGTCTCGATGTCGAACCCGTTCTCGCTGCCGTCGCCGTTGAGGTCGGCGCTCCCCTGGCAGAAGTTCGAGAAGTCGCCATTGACCGCCTCTTCGGTTGCCTGGATGTCAAAGCCGTTCACAGCCCCGTCGCAGTTGACATCGGGGTCGCAGGGAGTGCCGACGGTAAATCGGAACCAGCCGATCTGGCCACGCCCCGGACGGGACGCGGGGAAGGCGACCGTGCCCGCGGCGTCGGTGATGCTGAAGGAGATGTCGGTCAGGGTTGAAGCGCCGGTGTCCACGGCCGAGTCCGGGAAATCCATCATCGCGCCGGCGCGAACGTTATCGTCGCACGGCGAACCGGCGTTGGTGGCCTGATTGCCGAACGCGATCCCCATGTAGTAGGTACCCGGCAGATATTCACGCCGCAGGAAACTGGTGGTGGTGAGATTGGCGGGAGCGCCGCCGTTGATGGAGGCGCCATCGTTCGCGTAGCCGTGAATTGTCAGGAGATTGGCGTCGTACACCCGCACGTGGGTGTCGTTGGTGTGTCCCTGTCCGCCGGTACTGATGGTGATGGCCCCCGGCTGGAAGTCGCCGAGATTGGTCGGCACAACCGGAGTGGTCTCGAGCGTCGCGAGGTATAGACCGGTCGTCGCCGCGGCCCCGGCGACCTTGTAGTACACCGCCTCGTTCTTGCCGAATCCGAACCAGTAGTTGACGCGGTCGGTCCCGCTGAGTTGATGGGCCTGCCCGCCGGATTCGGTCGTCGTCGCAAACCCAACAGAACCGGGCCAGGGGCCTCCGGCCACCGGGGTCTGCGTCAGACCGGGGAGTGAGGTCGTCATGCTGGGCGTGGCGTCGTTGTGAAGCGTGATGCGGTGGCGGTAGATTCCCAAGGGCGCGGGGGGCGTTCGGATGAGGAAGTAGTCGGGGCTGTCGGGGCTTCCCGAGCCGGTCGCGGCGGTGCTCACACCGACGATCGTGCGGCCGGACTCGAGTGCGAGTTGGTTCGCCTCGGGCTTGGAGTTGTTCGGCTCGGCCTCGAATACATAGGGGTCGCACAAGTTGGCGGTGCAGGTGGTGCCGTCTCCGAAATAGACGCCCTGCTGTTCCGCGCAGCCTCCGACCCAGGTGATGATGCACCCCGAAGGCACGCAGCAGGCGCCCGTCGGCGGTTGCGGGCACGGAGGCGTGCTCTCGCAGGTGGTGTCATCGCCGCGGTAGATACCGCCGGCGTTCAGGCAACTGTTCTCCGACCGCACTTCGCACGCGCCGCTGGGGAGACAGCAGGCGCCGATGGGATTGCAGGACCACTCGGCAACGCACCGGGCGGGGCCGCCGTCGGCGGTGGTGAATGCCCCGCCCGCGATCAGGGAGCCGTCGTACGCCGTGACGGCGTTGACCGGGGGAGCCGACACGCCCGCCCCCATCGCCGACCACGCCACGCCGTTCCATTTGGCCATTCCCTGCGCCGGCTCGCCGTCGGCGGTGGTGAACGCTCCGCCGGCGTACAGCGCCGGACCGGTGCCGTCGTCGTAGACGGCCAGTGCGTTGACGTCGTCGTTCAGGCCCAGGCCCAGGGGGTTCCACGATTCGCCGTCCCACCTCGCGATGCGGCTGGCGGACATGCCCCCCGCGCTGGCGAAGGTGCCTCCCACGTACAAGGCCGGTCCGTTGCCGTCGTTGAACACCGCGAGCGCGTTCGCCGGGCCGTTTAAGCCGGTGGTAAGGGCGGTGTAGGTCGTGCCGTCCCATCGAACGATGCGATTCGCGGGGACTGTGTTGCCGTCCACGCTGGTAAAGACTCCCGCGATGTAAAGAGCCGGACCGGAGCCATCGTCGTAGACGGCGAGGGCGTTGACGATCGGGGCCGAGGGGGGCGGCAGGCCGATTCCACCCCCGAGCGGCGAAAAAGATGTGCCGTTCCATTTGGCTATCTTGAAGCAACTGGTTCCGCCGGCGGTGTCGAAGTTGCCCCCCACGAATAGCGCGGGGCCGGCGCCATCGTCGAACACGCACATCGCCGTCGTGGCGCTGCCGTTGGTTCCGCTCAGCAGCGGCGACCATGTGGTGCCGTTCCACTTCGCGATCCGGTTCGCGGCCACGCCGCCGGCCAGACCGAAGGAGCCGGAGGCGTACAGCGCCGGGCCGCCGCCGTCGTCGTAGGAAGCCAGGGCGAAAACGGTTCCGTTGACATCGCCCCCCACCGCAGACCAGTTCGAACCGTTCCATCTCGCCAGATTGAGGATCGGAGTTCCCCCGGCGTTCTGGAACTGACCGCCTGCGTACAGGGCGCTACCGGATCCATCGTCATAGACAAAAAGGGACCGCACGCTCAGCACTCCCTGGCTGTTCATGCCGGTCCCTAAGGGTGTCCACTCGAAGGCGCAAGTCTGGCCGCTGGCTAATCCACTGAGCAGCATTGCCAGCACGGCGACGGCTTTCATAGTTGAACGGTTCATCTTCGCACTCCTTCGCAGGTGCCCGAGGGGGCTCCATGCGAGCCTCGAGGCGGCTGATAAGGCGAAGGTACCAGAGGGTGAAAAGGCCGTCAAGGAATTTCATATGAAATTTCGTGGCTTAGGAATTGCACTTGGCAGACCCCTGTGGTAGGCTTGATCCGGCATGACCCAATCAGCGGCCGAATCACCGGTTGACCCTTCCCATTCGGCGTTTGCGTCCGAGGTGGAGGCCGCGCTGGCGAGGTTGCGATTAGCCGCGGGCGAGTTGATCCATGCGTCGCAACTGCAGATCGAGCGAGCGACAGACTTGCAGAGGGCGCTGGGAGTTGGTCCGGCGATCGCCTGGCAGTTGTACCGGCTGGCCACCGTCGAGAGTTCGTTTGCCGCACTGGCGTTTACGCCGCGTGTGGGATCGATGGACCGGCTGCTGCGGGCGGCGCGCGAGCATGGGTTCCGTGTGTCGGCCGTGGAGGGTATGTCGAAGGTCTACGAGGAGTTCTCGCGGCTGGTGTCGTATCACGCAGGGGACCGGGACACATTTGACGCAATGGTTGCGCCGCTGGGAAACGGCACGACGGGCCAGATCGAACTGAAGCATCGGCGGGCCGCGTTTCGCGGGAATGTTCAGGTATGGGGATACCAGGCGAGCACGGTCTACCGGGCGTGCGTCTGCCACCCGAGCACGAAACCGGGGCATGAGGCCGCGGCGTTCGTCGCCGGATTTGTAGCCATCCGCCAACTTCGGCCGACGAATCCGATTCCGATCCTGCGCCGCAAGGTGTTCATTGAGCGGCACGGGCAGGTTTCGGAGTTCGACGTCTCCGCGCAAGGTCCGGCACTCATCGAGGAGTTTTCCACGGCGACGCCTTCATCGATCATGGCCGTGGGAGACGGCAAGCACGTGCGTGAGACGCTGACGCTTGAGGGCGTGGGACGCGCCGCGAGCGTGACGTGTTTCCTGACGGACACGGTGTGGGATGGGCCGCCTCGGACTGCCGACACACCGTGGTCGATGGGGTTGATGGTGAGCGTTCCGTGCGAGACGCTGATCATCGACTTGCTGGTTCCCAGGGGGGCCTCGCAATCGGCGGGTGTGCGAGTGCGGACATTTGGGAACCCTTCGAACGTGGATAGCGCGATGACGCAGTCGGATGAATACCTCGTGCCCACGCGCGAGACGGGATCGTACCTGGGCACGTCGCTGGACGCCCTGCAGGCCGCGGAGGTGGCGAGGTGTCCGTCGCTGGTGCGGCACGTGCTCCGCAGGAACGGGTGGGAAGGCGCCGAGTTCGATCTGTATCGGTGCCGGGTCAGGTATCCGATCCTGCACACGGCCGTGTCGCTGGACGTGCCGGTGAAGGCATAGACAGGGCGTCAGTTCACGCTCCTCGCGTTCGAGCGTAGAAAAGTCGCGATCTCGATCCCCCTCGGGCGGGAATCCGACACCTACTCGGAGACCAGGACGTGGTGGCCCGCGGCACGCAACGCCGCGGTCGCGCGCTCCATATTCGACTCCCCGATCATGACGTAGTCGGTGTCAAAGGTGGAGAACGCGAAGATCGGAATGCCGGCAGCGGCAAGCGGATCGGCGACCGATGCGAGTATTCCCGTAAGGCCGAAAGGAAGCGGCCCCTCAAACCGGATGACGCGCCATTGGTGCTCGGCCCGAACGCCATCGGGAACCCGGGACCGCTCCGCCACGACGGAGAGTTCCGCGGGGCTGCGCGCCACGCACCAGAGCGAGCCCGCGGTCATCCATTCGGCCAGCGGGTCGGAGGGGCGAAGGCGCGCCACGCTGTACTCCCCCGGAAGCAGGGTCAGGCGGAGCGTGTGCGTCGCTTGCGTCATGCGCTACACCCTTGGTCCGCGACGATCAGCCGTTCAAGCCGGCCACGCATCTTGCGACGGACTCGCCCATCGGCACCACCTCGGGCTTCGCCCCAGCCGGTCCCTTCCGGGCCTTGAACTCCACGCCGCCCGCGTCGAGGGCCTTGTCGCCCAGAGTCAGGCGGATCGGCAAACCGACGAGATCGGCGTCCTTGAACTTGACGCCGGCGCGTTCATCGCGGTCGTCGATGAGGACATCGATGCCCGCGGCCGTCAGGTCGCGCGAAAGTGCGAGCGAGGCCTGTGATTGGCGGGGGTCGTCGGGCTTCATCAGCGTGATGAGCACGTGAAACGGCGCGAGCGCGGCGGGCCAGATGATGCCGTCGGCGTCGTGGGACATTTCGACGCACGCGGCCATGGTCCGGCTGACGCCGATGCCGTAGCAACCCATGATGACGCTGCGCTTCTGCTGCTTTTCGTCGAGCACTCGCAGGCCCATGGCGTCGGAATACTTGGCGCCGAGTTTGAAAATGTGCCCCACTTCGATGCCGCGAGCCGCCACGAGTTTGGTGTTGTCGGCGCGGGGCGAAGGGTCGCCCTCAAGGGCGTTGCGGACGTCGCCGACCATGAGGTAGTCGTCGCCGCCGCGGAGGCCGCCCTTGTTCTCGCCCTGGGCGTTGGCGGCGAGGGGGTCCTTGCCGAGATCACGCTGCCAGTTGAAGTGCTTGACGTGATAGTCCTTCTTGTCCCCGCCGGTGACCCAGAACTTGGACTTGCCGGCGGCGTCGTCGAATCCGATAGCGGCGTCGCGGTCCACGAGGACGAGCACGCCCTTCTTGCCGACGGCGGCGCGGGGGCTGACGAAGCCGATGGCGAAGCCCTTGGCGATGGCCTCGACGGGGTCGGCCAGCGCGATGTCGGTGCACCCGGAGAGGGCTTTGACCTTGCCCTCGTTGACCTCGTGGTCGCCGCGCACGACGGCAAGGATGTACTCCTCGCCGAACTTGGCGACCTGCTCGGGGGTGCTCTGGACCTTGAAGAGCACGCTCTTGAGCATGTGCTGGGGCTTGACCTTCATGAACTTGCAGACATCGTCGATACCGGGGCAGCCCGGCGTGTGGACTTCCTCGAGCGTGCCGGAGGGGTCGCCGGCGAAATAGCCCTTGGAGGGGGCGGGGCGAAGGCCGATTTCGCACTTTTCGACGTTGGCGGCGTAGCCCGAGACGGGGCACTTGAGCACGGTATCTTCGCCGCTGGAGCAGTTGACCATGAACTCGTGGGAAGCGGAGCCGCCGATGGGGCCGGACTCGGCCTCGACGGCGGAGAAGTCCAGGCCGCAGCGGGCGAAGATGTTCGAGTACGCGCGGAACATGGCGTCGTAGGCCTCGTTGAGGCCGCCGGGCCCATCGACGTCGAGGTGGAAGGAGTAGGCATCCTTCATGATGAACTCGCGGCAGCGGAGAAGGCCGGCGCGGGGGCGGGCCTCGTCCCGGAACTTGGTCTGGATCTGGTAGAGGTTAAGGGGGAGTTGGGTGTAGGAGTTCACGCAGCCACGGAGAAGTTCGGTGATGACTTCCTCGTGGGTGGGGGCGAGGGCATTGATGCGTCCACGACGGTCGTGGACGCGGAAGAGGTTGTCGCCGTAGGTCTGGTCGCGCTTGGTGTCCTTGAAGAGTTCGAAGGGCTCGAGAGCGGGCATGAGCATCTCGCTGGCGCCGGCGGCGTTCATTTCGTCGCGGACGATGTCGCTGATCTTGCGGAGCGTTCGCCAGGCTAGCGGGAGATAGTCGTAGATTCCAGCGCCGACCTGACGAATGAACCCGGCCCGGTGGAGCAGGACGTGGCTGGGAACTTCGGCGTCGTTGGGGGCTTCACGCGTAGTCGGAATGAGCGTGCGGGACCACAGTTGGGCGGTGCCGCGGCGGGTCGTCGAAATCGTAAGGGTGCGGTCGGTTGACATAGGGCGGAAGTCTACGGGAGCGGGCCGGATTGTCGAGTTTGGCAGGTCAACGAGCGCGAGAATGGGCTCGCGCATCGCCGTCGGCAGCAGCGGCTGACCGCAAACGAGTTTCAACCGGCACGTTCGAGGGCAGGGGCCCATCGGGCGCGGGCTTGTGAGGCCTGCGCATCGTCGGACTGCCACCACCAGAGCGATTCGAGCGGCGCGGCGAGGTCGGCGGCGAGGTCGGCGAGTTGAACGTCGGTGAGGTCGAGGTACGGCGTCTCGACGTGGATGCCGGGGACGCCGTGGCGGGAGGCGTCGAGAGCGACGAGCCGGCCCACCAACAGGGATTCGTCGGCGATGATCGCGAGGCGGTCAATATCAAAGGATTCGCCCGCCGCGGCGGAGGCAGGCCAGACGACGGTGTCGATGCCGGACCTCGCAGCGCCGTAGGCGGCGGCGATGAGATCGCGGATCTCGGCTTCGCCGTCGGAGGATTCGATGGCCGGGGAGAGCACGGGTAATAGGCCGAGTGATAGCAGTTCGGCCTGACGCTGCACGGACGCGAGTCGGCCGGGATGGCGGGCGAGCGAGGACGGGAACGGAAGGACGATCGGGCGGTCCTTGGCGTCGGTCGCGCCGATGGCGGCTTCTGCCGCCGCGGCGCAGGCGACCAGGCTGGGGAGGTCTCCGTCACTGAGCACAAGCACGCGGCCGGTCATGGGGTGATCCTAACCGAGAAAGGCTGGCGGCGCAGTCATGGTTCCAGCGAAACCCGCTCGATCAGGCGGTGTTCCGCGCGATCCGGACGGAGATGGCTCTCCATGAGGGCGACATGGTCCACCGGGAACGTCGGCCGATCCGGCTCCGGGACTTCAACCTCAACCTTCGGCCCACCGGAACCCCGGAAGCGGGCGAGGGTGATGTGAGGGAGGAAGGCCTTGGGGCGCTGTTTCTGGCTGGGCCGCGCGAGGCGGGTGACCAGGCGACGGGTGATCTCGACGAGTCCGGGCGGGGCGGAGGTTTCGGCCGCGAGAAGGCGGGGTGGCCCGCGGAGCGGGAGCGTGATGAGGCGTTGGACCGTGAGTTGGAAGGGAGCGATCCCTGAGGCGGAGCGCTGGATGGATTCGATGACCCGGGGCAGTCTGAGGTCGTCGGTCTCGCCCAGGAAGAGCAGGGTCATGTGGAGTTGGTCCGTGGCGGTGGCACGCGCGGGCGGCAGTGAGAGGGATGCCAACCGCTCGGCGAGCCAAGCCGCGGCCCGCGGCGGTGGGTAGACGGCGACGAAGAGGCGTCTGACGCCCATCGCGAGTGCTCAGAAGTTGGGAGTCGGGGGACGGTAATGACGCAGATCGATGTTGCGGAACCACTCGACGGTGCGGGCGAGGCCCTCCCGCGGGTCAACCTTGGGCTCCCATCCGAGCGTGGCCTTGGCGAGGGTGATGTCGGGCTGCCGCTGAGTGGGGTCGTCGGCGGGGAGCGGTCTGAAGACGAGTTTGGACTTTGAGCCTGCGAGGTCGATGATCGTTTGAGCGAGTTCGAGCATCGAGGATTCTTTGGGATTGCCGAGATTGACGGGGCCGGTCACGGTGTCGGGGGCGTTCATGAGGCGGATGAGTCCCTCGATGAGATCATCCACGTAGCAGAATGAGCGGGTCTGACGGCCGTCGCCGAAGATCGTGAGGTCTTCGCCGGCGAGGGCCTGGCGGGCGAAGTTGGACACCACGCGGCCGTCGAACGGGTGCATGCGGGGGCCGAACGTGTTGAAAATGCGAGCGATTCGGATCTTGACATGGTTCTTGCGGTGATAGTCGGAGAAGAGGGTCTCGGCGGCTCGCTTGCCCTCGTCGTAGCAGGCGCGGGGGCCGATGGGGCTGACGTTGCCGCGGTACGTTTCGGGCTGGGGGTGCACGGTGGGGTCACCGTAAACCTCGCTGGTGGAAGCCTGAAGGACTTTGGCGTTGCAGCGCTTGGCCATTCCCAGGACGTTGATGGCGCCCATCACGCTGGTCTTCATGGTCTTGATGGGGTTGTACTGGTAGTGGCCGGGCGCGGCGGGGCAGGCGAGGTTGTAGATTTCGTCTACCTCGAGCCACAACGGGTGGGTAACATCGTGGCGGATGAGTTCGAAGTTGGGCCTGGAGAGCAGGCGGGCGACGTTGATCTTCTGGCTGGTGAAAAAGTTGTCGATGCAGATGACATCGTGTCCCTGCTCGACGAGGCGGTCGCAAAGGTGCGACCCGAGAAACCCGGCGCCGCCTGTGACAACAATCCGACGGATCTTCATCGTGCTGAACCCCTCGCCAGCCATGTGGCGTATGTCCTGATCGCGGTCATCGGCTCGTGGGATGGTCTCCACCCCAGCCCGCGCTCGGTCTCGCTCATGTCGGCGCGGGTGTAGTCCTGGTAGAACTCGCGAACCGCCGGCGGCATGTCGAAGTATTCGGTGGCCAGCCGCGACGCGGGGATGTCGAGGGCCGTTCGCAGGGAATCGACAACCTCGTTAAAACTCGTGGCCACGCCCGAGCCCAGGTTGTAGACCCCGGGCCGGGGCGGCCGGGGCGAAGGCGAGGTTCGGATCCCCGCGGCGGCCAGGGTGCAATCCACCACGTCGTCCACGTAAACCTGATCGCGGGCCTGCGAGCCGTCGGTGAAGAGACGGGGTGGTTCACCCCGCAGCATCCGGCCCGCGATCTGGTAGACCATGGAGGCCATCTTGCCCTTGCGGGCCTCGCCGGGGCCGAACACGTTGAAGTATCGCAGCCCGACGACGGGAAGGGCGTCGTTCTTCTCCATCCAGCGGCGGTGGACGCTTTCCATGAGCCACTTGCTGAAGCCGTAGACGTTGTTGGGCTTTCCCGCGGCCGACAGGGGAAAGGCCTCGCGGCGGGCCGTGTGCGGGGGCGTGCCGTACGTCGCGGCGCTGGAGGCGTAGACGACGCGGAGGGGGCGGCCGCGCTCGCGGGAGTCGGCGACCACCGCCATGAGGCGCTCGAATCCGCCGACGTTTTCACGGATCATCTCGGATTCGTCGGCGACTGTCGTATCGGTGATGGCGCCGAGGTGGAAGACCGCGCGGGGCTCGTGGAGGTCGATTCGGGCGTCCCAGTCGAGCGTGGCGCAGGAGCACGCGACGACGTCGCCGGTGAAGGGTCCCACGCCCCGGCGGTCGCAGGCCTCGATGATGTTGTTGAAGGACCCCGAGCGGAAGTTGTCGATGACGATCACGTGCGAGGAGGGTTCGCGAGCGGCCAGTTCGGCGACGAGGTTTGCCCCGACAAACCCGGCGCCACCGGTCACAATGTAGGATTTGCGGTCGCTCATACCTATCTCGGCTTGGGAGGGATTCTCAGTCGCTGGCCGATGCGGACGGAGTGCTCGTCGGGCATCTGGTCTTTGTTGGCCAGGTAGATGAAGTTCGAAAGGCTGGAGTCTCCGTACAGGTCGGCGGCGATCCGGGAAAGGCTATCGCCCTTCTTGACCACGTATTCGCGGGCGCCGTCGGTGGGCGGCTCCGGATCTGGCCCGAACACAACGCCCTGAATGTTCTGGGGATCCCTGGGGATACGGATGGTCCGGCCGGTTTTCAGGGGATTGAGGTTCGCGAGCGGATTGGCGCGGGAGATGGCCTGGGCGTGAGCCTCGGTGCCGAAGTACTTCTTCGAGATCGACGCGAGCGTCTCGCCTTCGGCGACGGTGTGGTCGAAGAAGTCCGGCGGGATTACCGCTATCGGCGGCGGGGCGGGATCGGGCTGCACGGCCGGCGCGGGCGGAGGCTTGACCTCGGACTGTGGCGGCGGAAGGGAGACCGGCTCGGCCGCGTCCGGCTGCGCGAAGGTGACCGGCGGCTCGGCCGAGGGCCACCACCAGTAGATGACGATCCAGAGGAGCGCCAGGGCGCCCAAACCGGCAGCCAGCCTCGCCGCGCCTTCCCGCATGAGGCTCTCCGAAGACTACACCGCGGCCGGAACGATGCCGGTTGGAGTGCTTCCCGGGGGCATCACGTTGTCGTACTTCCGGGACCAGACCAGGGGTGAAGAAACGATGGACGTGTAGGTTCCCAGAACTACGCCGAGGTTGAAGGCAAAGGCGAAGCCGCGGACGGCCTCTCCGCCGAATACATAGAGGATGACGGTGGTGATGAGGTGGCCGCCGGCGGTGATGAGGGTTCGGCTCAGGGTCTGGTTGATGGAGTCGTTGACAATCTGATAGGTGGCGAAGGGGAGTTTGCCCTTGTTCTCTCGAATTCGGTCGAGGATGATGATCTTGTCGTTGAGGGAGTATCCGACGATTGTCAAAAGCGCGGCGATCTGGGCGAGATCGAACTTAAAGGGGAGCAGGCCGAGCGCACGGGCGGTGTTTCCGGTGACCGGGCTCTCGTAAAGCACCTCGGCCAAGCCGATCATCCCCGCGATGCCGACGACGTCGGCGAAGAGGGGAACGGTGGCTGCGATGGCCCAACGGGGCGAGCCGAATCGGATCCAGACGTAAACGGTGAGCAGAAAGAGGCTGATGACGACCGTGAGGATGGCCTGCGTGGCGAACGTGGCCGCGACGGTGGGGCTGAAGGTCTGAACGCTGGCGAGTTGCGTGGGCCGGGTAAGGGCGTCGTTGACAAGGCGCCATTCGGTGACGGCGAGCCGGCTCTCCCAACGCTCGGTGCTGTCGTAGGCGTTGATCATCTCGTCCTTGACGAGGATGACGGCGGACTTGACGGCGGCATCGTTCCCATCGATGACTCGGAGTTCGCGAGCCCTCGCAAGGGTGTCGGCGTACTCGTGCTGGAGCCGCATCCGCTGCAGACGGGACCAGAGGGATTCGCGGGTGGGCGGCGGATCGAGGTTCTCGAGCACGATGGCGGCGCCGCCCATATACGAGCCGACCTCGTCTTTGATGGATGGGCGCTCGATGTTCTCGCCGAGCGAGTGAGAGAGAATCTGGAAGACCCTGCCTCTCCAATCTGGGGTGCCGGCGCCGCCGAAGGCCAGGCCGCCGCTGCCTTCGATCACGTCCTGAAAGCGGTTTGCGATGGCGTCGAGGATGATCTTCTCGTCGGCCGGACCGGTGCGGATCCGGAAACGGTTCGACGTGACGCCGTCGGATCGCGGGTTGACGGGGAGCACTTCGGCCTGCGCGAGCACGCTGACGGGGTCGTTGGCGGGAGCGGACTCGGCGATTTCCTTGAGGCGCTCGTGGACTTCTTCGCGTTTGAGCGTGAGGTCGTTGCCAGTGGTTGGATCTTTTTTGAACTGAAATTCGACCTCGGAGCCGCCCCGGAACTCGGTGCCGAGCATTCTGCTGCCGCGCTGCACGATCACGACGCCGCTGGCGGCGAGGAAGATCACCAGGGCCCCCAGCAGCACGTGACGGTACTTCATCCAGTCCACGTGCGGCGTCATGAGGCGCTGCACGAAGGGGAAGGTCATGGGAAGTTGGGAGGTCTTTCGCCAGCCGATTTTTTCAACGAGGATATCGAAGATGACGCGGCTGACCACCAGCGCGGAAAAGAGGGTCGTGAGCACGCCGATGCCCAGCGTGATGGCGAAGCCGCGGATTTCCTGCGTGCCGAAGTAGTACAGGACGACGCAAATGATGAGGTTTGCGACGTTGCCGTCCATGATGGGGGAAAGGGCGCGCGCAAACCCGACCCGCACGGCCGTTTTCATGTCGGCGCCGTGGTGAAACTCCTCTCGCATTCGCTCGTAGATCAGGACGTTGGAATCCACGGCCTGGCCGAAGGTGAGGATGACGCCGGCGATGCCGGGCATCGTGAAGGCGGCCTCGGAAAGGGCCATGGCGCCCAGGATAAGCAGCGAGTTGACGAGGAGTGCGATGACTGAGATGACGCCGGACGAGAAGTAGTAGACCACCATGAAGCCGGCGACGATGACGATCGACACGAGGCCGGCGGCGAGGCCTTTTCGAAGGTTGTCGATGCCCAGTTCGGGGCCGACGGAGTTGACGCTGATCGGCTCGGGCGAGAGTTTGGCCTGGAGGCTGCCGCCGGAGAGCACGCGGACAACGTACCGGATTTCCTCGTCGCTGAAGGACCCGGTGATCTGCCCGTTGGACGAGATGGCGCTCTGCAGCGTCGGGGCGGTGTAGATCTGGTCGTCGAGGAGAACGCCCATCTGGTCGCCGACGTGGGCTCGCGTGAGCGATCCCAGCAGGACCGCGCCGTTGGCGTTCATTTGGAAATGAATGGCGGGACGGCCGTAACTGTCGGCGCCGGGATAGGCGCGGGCGACCTGCCAGGAGCCTTCTTCCTGTGTGAGTCGCGCGGTGCGGGTGTCGTGGCACAGGATGTAGTAGTCCCCGCCGTAGGGCGCGGCGATGTAGCCGCGGGAGTTGAAGAAGCGAATCCCGTACTCGGGATCTTCACCGAACGCCCGTGCTTCCGCGGGGCTATCGATCCAAGCCTGGATGTCGTTAACCTTGCACCACTTGACGTCCTTGGCGGTGATGTTGGCGGGACCCCGCAGGCGAAGTTCCTCGCGGGCGCGATCCTCCCCCGCGTACGAGCCGGGCTTCACCGTGATACGGAACGTGAGCACGCCCGCGCCCTTCAGCATGCGGATCAGGTCCTGCGGGTCGTCGAGCGAAGTGCGTTCCTTCTCGTACTTCACGTACAGGTCGATCAGCCGGTCTATCTCCGCGCGAGATTCGGGGTGTGCATCCTGGACCCGCTTCAGCGCAACCTCGCGCGGTGTGGGCAGGGTGACCGATTCGGTGCGATCGTGAACGGTTCGCACCTTCGTGGAGGCGTTGACAACTCCGCGGATTTCGGCCTCGGTGATGGAGCCGCGGATGGCCGCGGCGCGGGCCTGCTCGTACGCGATATCCGCGGCGGCGACTCCGGGCTCCATCGCCTTCTTCTTGTCGGGGTCGGATTCGGTGTCATAGGCGCCGCGAGCGGCGACGAAGGCGTCGTAGGTGTCGATCGTCTTCTTGATCATCTCCCGGCGAGCGTCGCTTCCCGCTGAGAGGGTGTCGAGCGCCGCGGCACGGGAGGTGGCATCGCCCTTGACGAGCATGTCGATGCGAGACTCGTCGAGTTCGGCCTCGCGGAGCCGGGTCATTGCATCCTCGAAGTCCTTCTGGAGCGCCTTGGCCCGCGGGCTGGGGAGCGGCATCGCGATCTCGATGCGGTCGTTCCCTTGCTGAACCATCTCGATTTCCATGAGCCCGTTGGGGTCCACGCGCTGCTTGAGCACATCGATGGTCCGGTCGAGAACGTCCTTGGCGTTCTCATTGGGGCCGATGGAAACGTGATAGACCATGCTGACGCCGCCGGCGAGGTCCTTGCCGCGGCGAAGGGTCTTGTCGGGGGGATACACGCACCAGGCCGCGAGTACGACCGCGGCGAGCACGAAGCTCAGATTTCGCCAGATGTGTCTCATGATCGCTCTTGTTGTGTTGAAGGAGGTCGGGAAACCGGGGGACGAGCGGCGTTCAGACGCTGACCTTGGCGTCGGGCTTGGCCTCGAGGGAGCTGGCCGCGCCGTTGCGAGATTGAACGAGCCCCACGATGGCGGTTCGAGCGAAGCGGATGCGGCCTTCCTCGACGCGGAGAACGACCTCGGTGTCTCCGAGTTCGACGATGGAGCCGATGATGCCGCCCATCATCTGGACGCGGTCACCTTTCTTGATGTTGGCCATGAGTTCGGCCTGGCGCTTCTTGTCTTTGCGGCTGCTAAGCCAACTCATGAGGATCATGACGACCAGCATGCCGGGCAAGAGCCACATGATTGGTCCCATGCCCCCCGAGGGAGCGCCCGCGGGCGGTCCGCCGAGGCCGGCGGGAGCGCCGGTAGTGCCGGTCGGAGTGCTGCTGGCGCCGGGGACGCCGACACCCTGAACGGGAGTACCGGTGGAAGCGGGCGCAGCCCCGGCTTCGGTTCCGGCCTGCGCCAAGGACCAGTTCATCCACTGAGACATGCCTTGCATTCAAGACCTTTCATGAGTGCCGCGGAGACGAAACGTCGAGCGGCCTAAAGACAGAATAACCAAAGGCTTACGCGCAAGCCAGCACCGGCCAACGCGCCGCCAGCCCGGACCAGTCCGCCGTCGGGATTGTGCCCCGGACGTCCGACATGAACCGCTGGAAGTGGCGTAGGTTATGCAGGCTCACAAGAATCGGCCCCAGCATCTCGCCTGCCATGAACAAATGCCGAAGATAGGCCCGGCTGAAGCCGCCCCCGACGGCGGTCGTCCATTGGTGCCGGGCTGGGTCGCAGGCGGGACAATCGCAGCCCGTCTCGATGGGGGAATCGTCTTCGGCGAACTGAGAGTTGCGGAGCCGTATCTGGCCGGTACGCGTGAAAGCGTTGGCGTTCCGGCCGTTACGAGTCGGGAGCACACAATCGAACATGTCCACGCCCGCGCGGACGGCGGCGAGCAGGTCTCGCTCGTAGCCGACGCCCATGAGGTATCGCGGCTTGTGTTCCGGCATGAGCGGGGCGGTGTGGGCGACGATGCGGGCGATTTCTTCCGGCGGCTCCCCCACCGCCACTCCGCCGATGGCGTAGCCGGGCAGGTCGATGTCGCACACTCGTTGAACGCACCAGCGGCGTCGATCGAGATCGGTGCCGCCCTGCACAATGCCGAAGAGCGCCTGCTCGCCGGGGCGGGAGTGCGCGGCTTTGCAGCGGGCGAGCCAGCGGACGGTGCGTTCGTTGGCGACTTGCAGGCGGGCGGCGTGGTCATAGCCGCGCCGGCCCGCGTCTCGCTTCACCGCCCGTGAGAGGCGAGGATCCTCGTCCGGGTTCTCGTCGCACGCGGCGTGGTCGGTAGCGGGCGGGCAGTCGTCGAACGCCATGATGATGTCGGAGCCAAGTTCGCTCTGGACCTGCATGGCGATCTCCGGGGTGAGACGGACCATGCCGCCGTCGATGATCGATTTGAAGGTAACACCGTCGTCATCCACGGCGTTGGTATCGGCCATGGAGTAGGCCTGGTAGCCGCCGGAATCGGTAAGAATCGGGCCGGGCCAGTTCATGAAGCGGTGAACCCCGCCTCGCCGGGCGATGAGTCCTGATCCGGGTCGGAGCATGAGGTGGTAGGTGTTGTTGAGCAGAATCTGGGCGCCGGTCTGGGCGACCCAGTGCGGGACGATCCCCTTGACGCTGGCGCGGGTTCCCACGGGCATGAAGGCGGGGGTATCGAAGTGGCCGTGGGGAGTCTGCACGCGGCCGACTCTGGCGGCGCACGTACCGGATCGGGCTGAGATGGCGAACGAGATCGCGCTCACGCTCCACCCGCGCCCCGAGACCGAGACTTTCCGCGCGCGGCGTCCTCGGCGTTTTTGGCGTCGGTCCAGCGGGCGAGCGTGTCCGTTTCCGACTTGGTAAGACTGGCGCGGCCCTGGGCCTTCACCTTGTCCAGAATGCGGTCGATCTCGGCGTCCGAGGGCGGTTCGACGTGGAGTTTGAGTTTCGGACCCTTGCCCGCGGGCCCCGGCGGTCTTGACTTGGAAGGGAGGCGAGAGTCGCTGAAGACGTCAAAGAAGTCGCGGAGCAGGTAGGCGCGACGGATGAGAACATAGCCCGCCGCGGCCCCGCCGAGGTGCGCCGCTTCGCCTCCGGCGTTGTCGCTGCCGAAAATGACGGAACCGGCGGCGATCAGCACGTAGACGTAGGCCATCGTGCGCATTCTCAAGGGAATCGGCGGGAAAATGAGTTGAACGGTGAGATTGGGCGCGATGTAGGCGCACGCGAGGATGACGCCGAAGACGCCCGCGGAGGCGCCGATCAGGTGCGTATCCGAGTAGTTGTAAAGGAGGCCGGGCAGACCGAGATACCCGAGTTTTTCGGCGATGGCCCCGCCGGCGTTGAGCAGCAGGTAGGCCAGGCCGCCGAAGATTCCGCAGGTGAGGTAAAAGGCCAGATACCTCTTGGAGCCCAGGTGTTGCTCGACCATGGGGCCGAACATGTAGAGACCGAGCATGTTGAAGAAAAGGTGGGTGACTCCGCCGTGGAGGAACTGAAAGGTGAGAACCCTCCAGAACTCCAGCCCGCCACTGAGAGTCGCGACCTTGTGGGTCGAGAAGTAGCCGTAGGCCTCGACGCCCGTGGAGCCGGTGCTCGGGTTGGCGGTGGTCAGTTGAAGCAGGTACACCGCCACGTTGATGATGATGAGCCAGGTGTTGAAAGACCACACGCGCGGACGCATGTTCTTTTTCGATCCCCAGATGTAATCCCGGTCGTAGATACCCATGCCAATGCAGGCTCCCGCGTTGTGCCCGCCGCGTCCTGCGGCTGGGTCGCGTCACGCCCGCGAGTTTAGCGCCGTCGGCGACGCTCGGTCTCGCGCCGCAGGACCAGCCGCTCGTCTTCGTTGAGCGACTCCATTCCTTCGCGGCTGATCTTCTCGAGGACACCGTCGAGGCTGGGGGGGGGAGGCGCCGGCGGTTCGCCCGGGTGCGACACGGTTGCGGAGGGGATGAGGTCCTCTTCCTCGGCGGATTGAACCGAGGGTTCGGGGGTTCGCTCGGTGCGGATCGGCGTCTTCACGAACTCGGCGCGCCGGAAATCGAAGTACGTGGCGAGTGCGCCGAAGGCGCCAAGGGCAAGCACGCGTGATTCGCTCGAGGCCGCGCCCACCACGAAGAGCAGTACGCCCGTGAACACGCCGAGGCGGAGGATCGAACTCTCGGAGCCGTCTCGCCCGCGCCGGGCCCAGGTCTGGGACATGCGGCCTGCGTCCATGGGAGACATGGGGAGCAGGGCGTTGGCTAGGAGGAGCATTCCGTTGCCGTAGTAGGCCCACCAGGCCCAGACCTGCGGGTAAGAGCGGAGCCCGCCGGCGGTGATCCGGGGGGAGAAGGGCTCAAAGTGGAGCAGAGCGTCCCAGCCGGCGCCGGACCACAGAACCAACGCTCCGAGAACGGGCACGAGAAGGGCGTTGGTAAGCAGTCCGCCCATCTCGGAAAGGAGCGGGCGCGGCGTGGGGGATGAGGGAGTCGGGGCGACGCCGCCCAGAGGCCAGACGACCACGGAATCGGGGTCGGCGCCCTGGAGTCGCAGCATCCAGGCTCGGCCGAGTTCGCGGAAGAGCGCGAGCACCATGAGGGAGGTGATCGCGGCGGTGACGTGGGTGAAGCCCAGGGCATCACGCGGGAGCCACGCGACCATTTCGGCCGCGAGCCAGATCGGGACCATGACGTGGGCGCGAAGTCGAAGGGAGCGGAATCGGCCCAGCGGAAAGGACCAGGAAAGGGGATCCTCGCCGGAACCCCAGGCGCGAGGTTCGCGCCAGGCGGAGCCGTGCTCGCTGGTGTCGCCCCCGGAAGCATCGCGAATCGTCCTTCCCATCTCGATGTCTCACGACTCCTACTGAACGGCTGAACGGCCTGGGTGTTGCGGTCCGAACGATCCTTCTTTCAGGGCGAGGAGGATTACCAGCATGCTCTTCGCATCGACCAGATCGCCCTGTTTCATCATGCCCAGCACTTCGTCAAGGGGCGTAGGGTGAACGGTGACGCGTTCGTCGGGTTCGAGTGCCTGCGGACCCGGACGGAGCCCTGTCGCGACAAACGCCCACATGACTTCGTCCGACAGGCCGGGCGAGGTATAGAACCGGCTGAGGGGGCGCAAAGTTGCGGCCTGATAGCCCGTTTCTTCCCGCAGTTCGCGGGCGGCGCAGTGCGCGGGGGCTTCGCCGCGGCCCAGGGTGCCGGCGGGGAGTTCCCAGATGTAGGTTTCCAGGCTGAGACGCCAGTTTCGGATCAGCACGACCCGATCTGGGTTCTCCAGGAATGGCAGGACGATGACCGCGCCCGGGTGGCGAACGCATTCGCGGGAAATAGGGGGCCCGCCGGGGCCGGTCAGGGTCAGGCGTTCGAAATCGAACTTGGCCCCCTTGTGAAGGACCTGGCGATGGACGGTTGGTCGGAAGTTCGTGTCGCCTAACATGCACGATCTTACGGGTCGCCACGATGAATCACGACGCCGCACAACTTCACGTTGGGGTCAACGGTGCGCCTCCGGGGTCGATCATCCGGCTCGTGAACATCCGCAAGTCGTTCGGGACGTTCCCGGTGCTCGACGGGGTCTCGATCGCGTTCCAACCGGCCCAGACGACGGTCATCATGGGGCCTTCCGGGTGCGGGAAGTCGGTGACGCTCAAGCACATCGTGGGGTTGCTGCGACCTGACTCGGGCGAGGTGTATTTTGACGGGCGCCGGGTGGATCGGCTGGGGGAACGGGCGTGGCTTCCGATACGGCTGCAGATCGGGCTGTTGTTCCAGATGGGGGCGTTGTTCGATTCGCTGACGGTTGCCGAGAACATCGCCTTTCCCCTGCGCGAGCACACATCGCTCTCGCCGGATGAACGACGCGCGCGGGTGGGTGAGGCGTTGAGCGTCGTGGACCTTCTGGGGTTCGAGGACCGGCTTCCCGCGCAACTGTCGGGTGGGCAGCGAAAGCGGGTAGCGCTGGCGCGGGCGGTGGTGCTCAAGCCTCGCGTGGTGCTGTATGACGAGCCGACGACCGGGCTGGATCCGATCCGGGCGGATGGGATTGATCAGTTGGTGCTGAAGTTGAAGCAGGAGTTGGGGGTGACGAACATCGTGGTGACCCATGACCTGATCTCGGCGAGGAAGATCGCCGATCGGGCGATCGTGCTGCTGGACGGAAAGGTGGCCGCGGACGGCACGTTTGAGGAAATCTCCCGCAGCAGGCATCCCGGCGTCGAGCATTTTTTGGCGGGGAAATACATCAAGGGCGAAGACGCGCCCGAGGTCGTGCCGCAACCCGACGATGCGACCGTCATACTACCGGAGCCGAGATAGATGTTCCGAAACCCGATTGTCCGAGACTTTCTGACGGGGCTGTTTGCGCTCAGCGCGGTCGCGGGATTCTGCGCGCTGCTGATCCTGTTCGGGGAAATCACCGACCTGGGGGCCAAGTACTACCGGTTCCAGGTGATCCTGCCCTCGGCCGCGGGGCTGGGCCCGACCTCCCCGGTGACCGTCAACGGCGTGAAGGTGGGCCAGGTGGTGAAGGCCGAGGTTGCGCCCCAGGGCGCGGCCCTGACGCTGAAGATACGCGATGGGGTGAAGATCCCCAAGGACTCCACACTTTCCATCGAGAAGGGATTGATCGGCGATGCATCGCTGGAGTTCGCGATCGGCGCGGCCGACGTGGCGGCGCTCAATCCCAGCGCGCTGTTCGAAGAGGGAAGCGTGGTGGAGAGCAAGGTTACGGGATCATTCTTTGACCGGCTCGCGGAGTCGATCCAGAAGCCGCTGGACCGGCTGTCGTCTTCGGCGGACAGGATCGACAAACTGGCCGACACGTGGACCGCCACGGGCGTGCGGATCAACGAACTGCTCGAGGCCCGGACCTTGGCGGATGTCGAATCCGGCAAGCCCGCGAACGTGGCGAGCACGATCGCAAGAATCGACGCGGCGGTGGCGTCGGCCGACCGCTGGATGAACGACGACCAACTGAGGGCCGGTGTGAAGGACACCCTAACCCGCGCCGGAGCGACGATGGACGATCTGCGGAAGTTCCTCGAGGCGTGGACAGCCACGGCGGACTCGGTGGACCTGGCGGCGCAGAAACTGGAAGGGGCCGCGGGATCGATCGACAAGCACGCCGCCGAACTGACGGCGGAAGCGGTGCAGACGCTGCGTCACGTGGACGCCGCGGCGGCGGAGTTGGCCAAGACCATCGAGTCGGCGAACAAGGGCGAGGGCACGGTGGGCCAGTTGCTGACGAATCCGGACCTGTACAAGTCGCTGACGAGTTCATCGCAGCGACTGGAGAAGGTGCTCACGGAACTCCAGTTACTCGTCGAGAAGTTCCGGGCGGAAGGCGTGCAGATCAAGTTGTGATCACTCGGGCCGGTTCCATACCACCCGCCCGTACACCGCCTGCTCTCCCAACTGCTCGGCGATGCGGATCAACTGGTTGTACTTCGCGTTGCGGTCGCTGCGGCAGGGAGCCCCCGTCTTGATCTGGCCGCAGTTGGTGGCGACGGCGAGGTCGGCGATGGTGCCGTCCTCGGTTTCGCCGCTGCGGTGACTCATCACGGCGCCGTACCCGTTCCGCAACGCGAGGTTCACGGCCTCAAACGTCTCGCTGAGCGAGCCGATCTGGTTGACCTTGACGAGGATGGCGTTGGCGCAACCTTCGTCCAGGCCCCGCTGGAGGAACTTCTTGTTCGTCACGAAGAGATCGTCGCCAACCAGTTGGACTTTCTCGCCCAGCCGGTCGGTGAGTTTCTTCCAGCCGGCCCAGTCGTTTTCGGCCAGGCCGTCTTCGAGCGATCGGATGGGGTATTTCTTGCACCACTCCGCCCACATCTGGATGATGCCGTCGCTCGAAACCACCTCTCCGGTGGACTTGAACATCTTGTAGCCGGGCTTCTTGTTCTTCTTGTCGGCCGCGGCCTCGTTCCACAGTTCGCTCATCGCCGGGTCAAGGGCGACGAAGATCTGATCGCCGAAGGAGTATCCCGCCTTGTCCACGGCTTCCTCGATGATCTTGAGGGCGTCCTCGTTGCTCTTGAGATTGGGGGCGAATCCGCCCTCGTCTCCGACCGCCGTCGAGAGGCCCTTGTCGTGGAGGACCTTCTTGAGGGTGTGGTAGATCTCAACGCACGCCCGCATGGCATCGAAGAAATCGTCGAACCCCCACGGCTGGACCATGAACTCCTGAAAGTCCACCGTGTTGTCGGCGTGCTTGCCACCGTTGAGGATGTTCATCATGGGGACGGGGAGAACCTTGGCTCCGCTGCCGCCGAGGTAGCGGTAGAGGGGCAGGCCGGAGCACTCCGCCGCGGCCTTCGCGGTTGCCATGGAAACGCCGAGGATGGCGTTGGCGCCGAGTTTGGACTTGTTCGGTGTTCCGTCGAGGCGGTTGAGGTGCTCGTCGATGGCCTCCTGCTCGCGGGAGTCCTTTCCGATGAGGGTCTTGGCGACCTCGGCATTGACGTTGTGGACCGCCTTGGAAACGCCCTTGCCCAGGTAGACCTTTTTATTGCCGTCGCGGAGTTCGCAGGCCTCGTTTTCACCCGTGGAGGCGCCGCTGGGAACGGCGGCACGCCCCACCACGCCTGATTCGAGCGTGACATCAACCTCCACGGTGGGGTTTCCGCGGCTGTCGAGGATCTGGCGGGCATGGACGTGCGAGATTGCGAAACTCATGTTGCCTCCGGTGTGGGAGACAAGCGTACCACTTCCGGCGGAGGGCTTCTTCCGCTCCCGACGAGTTTGGCGGCTATCTTTGTCGCGGACGCAAGGCGATACGCATGCCAACATCCGCCGAGGGATTTGTCTCACGCGCCGAAGGACTGAAAGCCGACCTGGTAGCCCAGGGCCGGAGGGTGCAGTCCATGCTCGAGGCGGCGTTCGAGGCCTTGTTCGACCGGTCCGACTCTCGGGCCGCGTGGGCGATCGCGCAGGATGATGAGGTTGACCGGGTGGACGTGGCGATCGAGCGGGGGTGCGTGGATCTGCTGACGGACGCGACTCGACAGGGGGCGGAGTTGGATGCCCGACACCTGCGGGCGGTGTTGATGATCGTGAAGGTGAACAACGAGTTGGAGCGGGCGGCCGACGTGGCGGCGGACATCGCGGAGAACGCCCGGAGCGGGAACGGGACGCGGCCTCCGTTCCCCGACACGTTCCGGGTGATGGCCAACAGCGTGATCGGGATTGTCCGCGACGCCAACTCGGCGATGGCGAGGAACGACCCGCAACTGGCGAACATCGTTCTTCAGAGCCAGCACGCGGTGGCCGCGTTCAAGGACGCGGTGCTGAGGGACGCGGAAGACAAACTCGCGAAGGGGCAGATGCGGCCGGATTTCGCGTTCCTGCTCCACGAGATCGCGAACTCCTGCGAGACCATCGCGGACCATTGCACCAACGTCGCCGAGCAGACCATCTATCTGACCACGGGGTCGATCGTGCGGCACATGCAGAGCCGGTGGGTGGAACTGCCGCGGCCGCAGGCCGGGTGATGCCGGGAGTCCGGGCTCCCGAACGTGAAACTCTCTTCACGGTCGGTATCGCATTAAAACGCCATCATGAACGCATCGGCGCGTGATTCCTGTGTATGCTCGGCGCTTTGGCGGATCGAGTCTCCCGTTCCCGCCTCCGAGAATCTGCCGAGACCGGGGGGTGAGGCGGCCGGCGTTGTGAGCCGGGTTCCAGACCGAGATTCCGCGAAGCGGCGCCGTGATACACATTCGCCGCGGGAGCATCGCATGAATCCCGAGAACTCCATCGAGATGAAGCCGAATGGTGTGGATCACGCAGCGATCGTCACCCCTGACAACACCATGGAGTTTCGGGAGTTGCTCAAGGCCTTGCAGGCCGTCGAGGACGGCGATTTTTCCGCGCGACTGCCGGGCGACTGGATCGGGCTGCCGGGAAAGATCGCCGACACGTTCAACTCGATCGTCGCGGCGAATGCCCGCATGGCCCAGGAACTTGAGCGGGTCGGCGAGGTCGTGGGCCGGCAGGGCAAGACCCGCCAACGGGCAAGGTTCGGAGGCCAGAGCGGCGCATGGGTAGAGATGGAGTCCACGATCAACACGCTGATCGACGACCTGCTCCGGCCGACGAGCGAGGTTACCGGCGCCATCGCCGCCGTGGCGCAGGGCGACCTGCTTCAGACCGTGCGGCTGGACGTGGAAGGCCGCCCGTTGCAGGGTGAGTTCCTGCGTTCGGCGACGATCGTCAACACCATGATCCAGCAGTTGGCGGTGACCACGTCGGAGGTGACCCGCGTCGCCCGTGAGGTGGGAACGGACGGCAAGTTGGGCGGCCAGGCCCAGGTGCGGGAGGTCAGCGGCGTCTGGAAGGACCTGACCGAGTCGGTCAACTCGATGGCGAGCAACCTGACGGCGCAGGTGCGCAACATCGCGGACGTGACGATCGCGGTGGCGAGCGGCGACCTTTCGCGCAAGATTACGGTGGACGTGAAGGGCGAGATCCTTCAGTTGAAGGAGGCCATCAACACGATGGTGGACCAACTCCGGTCCTTCGCCTCGGAAGTCACCCGCGTGGCCCGCGAAGTGGGCACCGACGGCAAGTTGGGCGGCCAGGCGGTGGTCCCCGGCGTTGCTGGTACGTGGAAGGACCTCACCGACAGTGTCAACTCGATGGCGGGCAACCTGACCTCGCAGGTGCGCAACATCGCGGAAGTCACCACCGCGGTAGCCCGCGGCGATCTCTCTCGCAAGATCACGGTGGACGTGAAGGGCGAGATCCTCGAACTGAAGAACACCATCAACACGATGGTCGATCAGTTGAACGGCTTCGCGGGCGAGGTGACGCGCGTGGCCCGCGAAGTGGGCACCGAAGGCAAACTCGGCGGCCAGGCCCAGGTGCCCGGCGTCGCCGGCACGTGGAAGGACCTCACCGACAACGTCAACTCGATGGCCAGCAACCTGACCGCGCAGGTCCGCAACATCGCCGAGGTCTCGACCGCGATCGCCAACGGCGACCTGTCGAAGAAGGTCACGGTCAACGTGAGCGGAGAGATCCTGCAGTTGAAAGAGACCATCAACACGATGGTGGACCAGTTGAACGCCTTCGCCGCGGAAGTGACTCGCGTGGCTCGCGAGGTGGGCACCGAGGGCAAACTCGGCGGCCAGGCGCAGGTCGCGGGTGTGGCCGGCACATGGAAGGACCTCACCGACAACGTCAATGCCATGGCGGGCAACCTCACGTCGCAGGTGCGCAACATCGCCGAGGTGACCACCGCCGTGGCCCGCGGGGACCTTTCCAAGAAGATTACCGTGAACGTCAGCGGCGAGATTCTGCAACTCAAAGAGACCATCAACACGATGGTGGATCAGTTGAACGCGTTCGCCGGCGAGGTAACGCGCGTCGCCCGCGAGGTCGGCACCGAAGGCAAACTCGGCGGTCAGGCACAGGTGCCCGGCGTCGCCGGCACGTGGAAGGACCTCACCGACAACGTCAACGCCATGGCCGGCAACCTCACGTCGCAGGTCCGCAATATTGCCGAGGTGACGACCGCCGTGGCCCGCGGCGACCTCTCTCGCAAGATCACCGTGGACGTGCGCGGCGAGATTCTCGCCCTCAAGGAAACCATCAACACGATGGTGGACCAGTTGAACGCCTTCGCCGCGGAAGTGACGCGTGTCGCCCGCGAGGTGGGCACCGAGGGCAAACTCGGCGGGCAGGCTCAGGTCCGCGGCGTGGCCGGCACGTGGAAGGACCTCACCGACAACGTCAATGCCATGGCCGGCAACCTGACCTCGCAGGTGCGCAACATCGCGGAAGTCACCACCGCGGTAGCCCGCGGCGATCTGTCTCGCAAGATCACGGTGGACGTGAAGGGCGAGATCCTCGAACTGAAAAACACGATCAACACGATGGTCGATCAGTTGAACGGCTTCGCCGGGGAAGTGACTCGCGTGGCCCGCGAGGTGGGCACCGAAGGCAAACTGGGCGGCCAGGCCCAGGTGCCCGGCGTCGCCGGCACGTGGAAGGACCTCACCGACAACGTCAACTCGATGGCCAGCAACCTGACCGCCCAGGTCCGCAACATCGCCGAGGTGGCCACCGCGGTGGCCCGCGGCGATCTTTCTCGCAAGATCACGGTGGACGTGAAGGGCGAAATTCTACAGTTGAAGGAAACGCTCAACACGATGGTGGACCAGTTGAACGCCTTCGCCGCGGAAGTGACTCGCGTCGCCCGCGAGGTGGGCACCGAGGGCAAACTCGGCGGTCAGGCGCAGGTCGCCGGCGTGGCGGGCACGTGGAAGGATCTCACCGACAACGTCAACGCCATGGCCGGCAACCTCACGTCGCAGGTCCGCAACATCGCGGAAGTCGCCACGGCCATCGCCGGCGGGGACCTTTCGAAGAAGATCACCGTGGACGTCCGAGGCGAGATCCTGCTGCTCAAGGAGACGCTCAACACGATGGTCGAACAACTCCGCTCCTTCGCCTCCGAGGTCACGCGCGTGGCCCGCGAAGTGGGCACCGACGGCAAACTCGGCGGGCAGGCCGTCGTTCCTGGCGTCGCGGGAACCTGGAAGGACCTGACCGACTCGGTCAACGCCATGGCCGGCAACCTGACCTCGCAGGTGCGCAATATCGCCGAGGTCACGACGGCCGTGGCCCGCGGCGACCTGTCGCGCAAGATCACCGTGGACGTCCGCGGCGAGATTCTGCAGTTGAAGGAAACCATCAACACGATGGTGGACCAGTTGAACGCGTTCGCCGCGGAAGTGACGCGTGTCGCCCGCGAGGTTGGCACCGACGGGAAACTGGGCGGACAAGCGCAGGTCCCCGGCGTGGCGGGAACGTGGAAGGACCTGACCGACAACGTCAACGTGATGGCGGCGAACCTCACGGAGCAGGTCCGCGGCATCGTGAAGGTCGTGACGGCGGTGGCGACGGGCGACCTGAAGCAGAAGCTCACGGTGAAGGCGAAGGGCGAAGTGGCCGCGCTCGCCGAGACCATCAACAACATGACGGAGACTCTGGCGATTTTCGCGGAGCAGGTGACGACGGTGGCTCGCGAGGTCGGCGTCGAAGGGCGGCTGGGCGGGCAGGCCAACGTGCCGGGCGCCGCGGGCACGTGGAAGGACCTGACGGGCAACGTCAACCTTCTGGCCGCGAATCTCACGACGCAGGTGCGCGCCATCGCCGAGGTCGCGACGGCCGTGACGAAGGGCGATCTGACGCGGTCGATCCAGGTCGAAGCCCGCGGCGAGGTGGCCGAACTGAAGGACAACATCAACACGATGATCGGAAACCTGCGGTTGACGACCGACCGCAACATGGAACAGGACTGGCTCAAGACCAATCTGGCCCGATTCACGAGCATGCTGCAGGGCCAGCGCGACCTGGTGACGGTGGGCAATCTGCTGCTTTCCGAACTGGTGCCGCTGGTGGATTCTCACCAGGGCGTGATTTACCAGATGGATGCGGAACACTCGAACCTCAAACTGCTGGCGAGTTATGGCAACGCCCGCGAACGAGGCTATCCGGCGAAACTGGGAGTGGGCGAGGGGTTCATAGGGCAGTGCAGCGCCGACAAACGGCGCATCCTCATTTCCAGCGTGCCGAACGACGCGGTGCCGGTCGGCACGGTCAACTTCAGCGTGCTGCCGCGGAGCCTGGTGGTCTTCCCCGTGATGTTCGAGGGCCAGGTCAAGGCCGTGCTGGGGCTGGCGTCATTGAACGAGTTCAACTCGGCGCATCTGTCGTTCCTGGAGCAGTTGACGGCGGGCATCGGCATTCTGCTGAACAGCATCGAAGCGACGATGCAGACCGAGGCGCTGCTCAAGCAGTCGCAGCAACTCGCGGCGGAACTCCAGACCCAGAAGAAGGAACTGCAGCAGACCAACGAGCAACTCGCGCAGAAGGCGCAGCAACTGGCGGAGCAGAATGTCGAGGTGGAGCGCAAGAACCGCGAGATCGAGCAGGCACGCGGCGCCCTGGAGGAAAAGGCCGCGGAACTCGCGCTCACGTCGAAGTACAAGTCCGAGTTCCTGGCGAACATGTCGCACGAACTGCGGACCCCGCTGAACAGCATCCTGATCCTGGGTCAGCAACTGGCGGACAACCCCGACAGCAACCTGCGGCCCAAGCAAGTCGAGTTCGCCCGCACAATCCACGCCGCGGGCACCGACCTGCTCAACCTCATCTCGGACATTCTCGATCTCTCGAAGATCGAGTCGGGCACCGTATCGGTGGAAGCGGAGGATGTGTTCTTCCCGAGTCTGGTGGACACGGTGAGCCGCACATTCCGGCACGAGGCGGAGAGCCGCGGCCTGAGTTTCGACGTGCAGGTGGATTCCCACCTCGGGCGGAGCATTCTCACGGACGCCAAGCGCCTGCAGCAGGTTCTCAAGAACCTGCTGTCCAACGCGTTCAAGTTCACCGAACGAGGCGGTGTACGCCTGACAATCTCTCCCGCTCCCAGCGGCTGGACCAACGACCACCCGACGCTGTCGGATGCGGACACGGTGGTGGCGTTCGAGGTGTCCGACACGGGCATCGGCATCCCGGCCGACAAGCAGAAGATCATTTTCGAGGCCTTCCAGCAGGCGGATGCCTCCACCAGCCGCAAGTACGGCGGCACGGGGCTGGGGCTGGCCATCAGCCGAGAACTCGCGAACCTGCTCGGCGGGGAAATTCAACTCAAGAGCACGCCGGGGGTGGGCAGCACGTTCACGCTGTATCTGCCGCTGCGGTATCCCGGACCGATGGTTTCCGCGACGGTGAACGAGGGAGTGCAGGCCCGAGTGGCGAAGGCCGCCGCGTTCGCCGCCGTTCGAACCCCCGAGTTGGCGATCGAGCAGGTGGCCGACGATCGGGACAGTCTCACGGAGGCCGATACGACGCTGATGATCGTGGAAGACGACCCGCACTACGCGCGCATCATCGTGGACCTGGCGCGCGACATCGGGTTTAAGGTTCTGGTGGCGCACCGCGGGGCCGATGCGCTCGTGCTCGCCCGCGAATACACGCCCGCCGCCATTTCGCTGGACGTATTCCTGCCGGACATGCTGGGGTGGGCGGTGCTGAACCAACTCAAGCAGGACCCGCTGACGCGGCACATTCCGGTGCAGATCGTGACGCTCGATGAGGACCGCCAGCACGGGCTGGCCCGCGGCGCGTTCTCGTTCATCACCAAGCCCACCACCCCCGCGGGGCTGGAAACGGCGCTCTCGCGAATCCGCGCGTACGCGGAGCCCCGGCGCCGCAGGCTCCTCATCGTCGAGGACAACGCGGCCGAGCAACTCAGCATCCGCGAGTTGCTCGGGCACGACGACATCGATATCCAGACCGCGGACACCGGGGTGAGCGCGTTGCATGCACTGCGGGAGCAGAGTTACGACTGCGTCGTGCTCGACCTGCGATTGCCCGACATGACAGGCTTTGAAGTGCTGGAGTCGATGCGCGACGATGAATCCCTCCGCGACCTCCCCGTGGTCGTGTTCACGGGCAAGGCTCTCTCGCCCGACGAGGACGCGCGGCTGCACATGCTGGCCCGCAGCGTTGTCGTCAAGGGCGTGGAATCGCCCGAACGGCTGCTGGATGAGACCTCTCTGTTCCTGCACCGAGTGGTGGCGGACCTTCCGCAGGCCAAGCAGCAGATGCTCGACCGGTTGCACCGGTCCGACGACCACCTGGTGGGCAAGCGGGTGCTCGTGGTGGACGACGATGTCCGGAATATCTTCGCCCTCAGCAGCGTGCTCGAGCGCCGGGGAATGGAAGTGCTGACGGCCAGCACAGGGCGCGAGGCCATCGAAACACTCGAAATGCACGGAGAAATCACGATTGTGCTTATGGACATCATGATGCCCGAAATGGACGGCTACCAGACGATGCGAGCAATTCGGGAAAAACCGGCGTTCGTCAGGCTGCCGATCGTGGCCTTGACGGCCAAGGCGATGAAGGGGGATCGAGAGAAGTGCCTGGAGGCGGGCGCCTCGGACTACCTCGCCAAGCCGGTCAACACCGAGCAACTCCTGTCCGTTCTCCGCATGTGGTTGCACCGCTAGCATCTTGAGAGGTAATCGCTCGTGAACTCGCGGGACAAGGTCAACATCCTCCTCGTTGACGACCAGCCTGCCAAACTGCTCAGTTTGGAGGCGATCCTCTCAGACCTGGGCGAGAACCTCATCAAGGCCAACTCGGCGGAGGAAGGGCTCAAGCACCTTCTCTCGAACGACATCGCGGTGGTGCTCGTGGATGTGTGCATGCCGCGAACCGACGGCTTTGAGTTCTCCGAGATGGTCCGCGGCCACCCTCGGTTCGGCCGCACGGCGATCATCTTTATCTCGGCGGTGCATCTCACCGACGCGGACCGGCTGCGGGGGTATCAACTTGGAGCCGTGGACTACATCCCCGTGCCGATCATCCCGGAAGTGCTTCGCGCCAAGGTCGCGGTGTTCACCGAACTGTACCGAAAGACCGAGCAACTCGAGCGCGTCAACGCCGAGTTGAAAGAGCGGATCGCCGAACTCGATCGCTCCAACGAACGGCTCCGCTTTGCCGATCGCATGGCCACGGTCGGCACGCTCGCGGCCGGGCTGGGGCACGACATGGGCAACCTGCTCCTGCCCGTTCAGATGCGACTGGATGCCCTGGAGACCTGCGACCTTCCCAAGTCGGCCGTCGAGGACGTCACCGCGATCCGCAAGGCCGCCGAGTATCTCCGCCGGCTGGCCTCGAGCCTTCGGTTGCTCGCGCTGGACCCCGAGAATCTCGCGGGCGGCGACTCGGCGACCGAACTGAGCGACTGGTGGCGGGAGACCGAGGGAATGATCCGAAACGGCCTGCCTCGCACCGTGGTGCTATCGGCGGATATTCCCGAGGAACTGTCGCGAGTGCGCATGGATAAGGCATCGCTGACGCAGGTGGTCTTCAACCTCGTTCAGAACGCGGGAGAAGTGCTGCGAAATCGGGAGGACGGGCAGGTCCGCGTGGCCGCGTCGATGGCGCCGGGCCGCCGCGCCGTTCTCCTGACGGTCCGCGACAACGGCCCGGGGATGTCGGAGGAAGCGAAGCGGCGGTGTTTCGAGCCGTTCTACACGACCAAGACGCGTGAACTCAACACCGGATTGGGCCTCACGCTCGTCGCGGGATTGATCAAGCGGGCGGGCGGAACGATCCAGATCGAGAGCGTGCCCGGGACAGGCACCGTCTTCCGGCTGGAGGTCCCCGAGGCAGTCCCCCCGGCTCGCGAGAGCGGCGAGGGGCTTCGGCGCCGGGTCGCCGTCGTTCAACTGAAGGATGAGCGCCTTATGGCGCACGTCCGATCCGTGCTCTCCTCGCTGGAGTTCGACATTCGCGACAACGGACCGGCGGAGGCCGACGTGCTGATTCTCGACGGACAGGATCTCACGGCCGTGGCCGGTGCTCGCGGATTCGTTGCGGGAAGGCCGGAGTCGCGCGTTCTGGTATTCGGCGGTGACGCGTCCGTGGCGATCGGCCAGGAGAGGATCCTGCACGTGG
This sequence comes from Phycisphaerales bacterium, assembly GCA_905339235.1. Lineage (GTDB taxonomy): Bacteria > Planctomycetota > Phycisphaerae > Phycisphaerales > UBA1924 > RI-211. The sequence goes on along the minus strand of CAJPFG010000015.1, from coordinate 61,796 downwards.
AGACCGCGAAGCCTTCGGAGTTGCTGTCGTCGATCCGCGGCCTGCTGACGCCGACGGGGGCGTTCGCCGGAGGGGCGACATGAGCACGGCGCGGGGCCGATTCCGGGTTCTCTGCGTTGACGACAATCAACTATTGACGGAATCGTTGCGCCGCCGGATTTCTGGGGATCCGGACCTGGAGTGGGTGGGCGTGATCCACGGCGGCGCCGGGATTCACGCCGCGGTTATCGAGACACGCCCCGATATCGTGCTGATGGATATCGACATGCCGCTGGTGGACACGTTCGCGATCGTGGAGCGGCTCGCGGCGGAGGCCCCGGGGATCCGTGTCGTCATGTTCAGCGGGCACGTCAGCCCGGACTACATCGCCCGCGCGCTGGATTGCGGAGCCTGGGGTTATCTCTCGAAGAACGACGATGTGGCAGCCCTGATCGACGGGATCAAGCAGGTCGGCGGGGGCGAGATCATCCTCAGCAAAGAAGCGCAGGCGGTGCATTCCCGGCGACCAATGTGAAGCGCCGCGACCCAGAATGACAGCCGGGTCTTCCGGAAGTTTCCGAGAGACCCGGCTGATCGAGGGGAGCCGTCGAATTCCGGACTACTTGGGAGGGGCCTTCCGGGGAGGTTCCTCGGGCCGGGGCGCGCCGGCCTTGGTTGTGCTGTAACGCGGCCGGTCTACGTCAAAGGTCTGGTAGATGTTGTCCACGGCTTCCTTGGTGAGGAGGGCGTAGTCGTCGGGCGGAGACGTGCTGCCGAGCACCATCTGCTTGGTGGCATCGAGCCCCACCTCGTTCTTCGTGGAGAAACTCAGCACGGGGAACGGGATGAGCCGTTTCGTGTCGGCGATGCCGAGGAAGTTCTGGTCCGGGTCGATGACCAGAAGCACGACCTTTCCCGACCCTCGTTCGACGATGACGTCGTGAACATCTCCGCAGGCCTGGCCTACGCACTGAACATTCTTCCCGTCAAGATTGCTCAGCAGCAGGTACTGCTGGCCGGGCTGGTAGCGGGTGGCGTTGCCTCCGGTGCGCTCGATCCACAGAGCATGGCGGTCGGGATTCCGGAACTGGATGTCCTTTCCGTTGATGTTGGCGCTGGAGGCAACGTGCGTCACGTGCGATCGCTCCGGCACTTGGAAGGCGTGGATCGTGATGTTCTCGCCGCGGACGGGCACGCGATCCTGCGACATCACGTACCACGAAGGACCGACGGCCACTCGGCGCGAGCCGTCGCCGGTTCGGATGGTCAGCACAATCTGCTCGTCGGACGACCAGGTATCTTCGCGTCCGACTCGCTCGATGGTGCCGGAGATGTCCTCGGCCGGGGCTTCGCGCAGATTCTCCGCGAAGGGGTCGGAGGTTTCCTGCCGATATTCCCGGCGCATCCGCTCCATCAGCGAGTTCTCTCCGTCGCTGGTCGAGTCGTCGGGCGTGGCATTCCATCGCTTCGCGGAGAACTCCGGATAGGTCTTGAGTTGATCCTTGGTCAGATTGATGTGCGTTTCTTTGTCCGTGAGACCCCAGGAAAGGCCGTCGTACGGCGCCGCGACCGATTTGGACGCGATGCCGGTGTCGATCACGACGTACCGCACGGTGCCCGTCCCGCGATCGATGACGAGATCGGAGACGGTTCCGGACTTCTTGCCGTCCGGCCCCTTCACGCTCATGCCGTCAAGTTTGCTTCCGGAAACGAACGTGGCGGGAGCCGTGTCCGCCCTGGTTCGGTCTCGTGGGATGGGCTGTCCGCTCTGCTGGGCCGTGGCAACGGCGACGGCGCCGAAGCAACCCGAGCCGACGAGGATCACGATTGCCGCACTTCGCCTGTTCATCGTTTGCTCCTTTGCTGTAACGAATAGTCGCCGCGCGAGCCGCGCGGACCTACATCTTGGGATTCACCTGAACGTCGCGGATGTCCCGGCAGAACTCTTCGATCTCGTCGTCCGCCGCATCCTTGGCGATGCCGTAGTTCTCCTGCAGTTTGCCCGCGAGTTGCTGGCGGTTTCCGTTGATGACATCGAGATCGTCGTCGGTGAGACGCCCCCACCGTTCCCGTACTTTGCCGCGAAACTGCTTCCAGTTGCCTTCGATCCGATCCCAGTTCATGACAAGCCTCCATGTGATGGTCGAACCTCTCAATACGTACGCGTCGCGCCCTCACGGGCGGGTGAAAACGGGGTGAGTTCCGCCTCATGTGAGCCCGCAGGGGAAAATGGCGGGTCAGAAAACCCGGAGCGCGGGCCTGTTCAATCGGCGGGGGGTCAATGGGGGCTGCTCCGGGGTGGCGCAGCCTCCAGGGTCCTTCAGAATCGACGACGAGTCGCAACCAGGCAGAGCGCGCCGAGCATTCCCAGCGCCATTGCGCCGGGGGCGGGCACTCCCATGTTGCCGCTGAACGAGGCGTTCGCGTCAAAGGTCTGGAACGTGCCGTCGGGGTTGATGAAGAAGGAACCGTCCACGGTGTGCACGCTGGTCAGCGTGAAGACCGCTTCGGAGGGTTCGATGAACCCCAGCGGTCCGGTAATCGCCGTGAGCGCGGGACCGGGAACATAGATGAGATCGGGGTCGCTGAAGAGCATGGAGTTGGTGTTGTCGATCCGGACGAATGCGCCCTCCGAGACCGTGCCGGTGATGATGTCGGCAGATCCTTCCGAACTCGCATCCATGATCCGGAAGAACCCGGCCACCGGCGCGATGGTGATGCCGGCGACTGTCGTCGCGGCGCCGATGGTCATGTTCATTTCCATGCGGGCGTTCACGAAGACGTGCGTGGGCAGGCTCTCGTCCGATCCGTCGAACAGGAACTGAATCGGGGTTGCGATGTCGTAGGTCAGCCGCCCGAACCCCGCTCCACCGCCGTTGGCCTCGTTGTGCAGTTGTCGCCCCGGGATCGGATCTGCGAATGAGATCGCGATGGCGCCCTGGGCCATGCCGGCCAGCCCGAGGGCCGCGATCGCGGCGAGCACCCCCGCCGTCCGTCCCAGCGCGGCGCGATCCTCGCGCCCGGGCGCGGTGCGGGTTCCCGGGGCTCGCGCGGGAAGACGGTCGGCGTCCGAGCGACGCCATTGGTCACAGACGGTTCCCTGAAGCAGTCGGCAGCTCCCCTCGTTTCGGTTGCGGTTCATCATTCGCCCTCCGTAAGGTCGGATTCGCGTGCGGGTCGGCCCGGAGCCGAACATTTCGGGTCCATGACTGTCTCCGCGATGGAACAACTTTCCCACAACCGTGTGGAAACATGGTGAGAGCGCCGTGAATCACGGCTCATTCTTTTCTGGTGTTCGCAGTGCCGTTCGTGGCGTGCCGCGTCGGCGCGCCCGCCTGTGCGCCGCCGTTATACAGCGGCAGCGTGACGCAGACGCGGCATCCGGCCGGCTCGCGGTTACGAATTGTGACGGTGCCGCGATGCAGTTGAGCGACGGCCTGCGCGACCGTCAGGCTCAGCCCCCCGCCTCGCTCGTGCTCGGGTTGATCGGACGCGCGGACCATCGCGTCGGGGTTCGCCGCCGCTCGTTCGGGCGGGATGCCGGCGCCGGAGTCGTCAATCGTAATCTCCACGCCCCGCGTCGCCGCGCTGCTCCGAACCGCCGAGATGGTCACGACCGATCCGCCGGGACTATGGCGGACCGCGTCGCGGACCAGCCGGTCGAGCATGATGCGGAGCAGTTCCGGATCGCCGATCACCGCGTCATCGGCGGGCTCCTCTCGCTGCTCGAGAGACGGGCTGAGCCGCACGCCCTTGCGGTTCGCCAGTTCCCGGCAGTTTTCGATGCTGTCCATCACCAGGTCCATCACCGCGTAGCGCCGCACGCGCCTCAGGCCCTCCCCGTTCTGCACGCGGCTGAGGGCCAGCAGCCCCTCGATGATCCGCCCGAGCCGGAACATCTCCTCTTCGACGCTCTCGATGAACACGGTCGTGGACGGCGGAAGCCCCGCCCGATCGATCGTCTGCGCCTCGGCCATCACGACGGCGATGGGCGTTTTGAGTTCATGCGAGACGTTGTAGAGGAATCGCTCCTGGGCCGCGTGGCGGGAGCGCACCCTCGCGAGCGCAAGATCCAACTCCTTGACGAGGGTCATGACTTCGGCGGACGATCCCGGGAGGCTCTCCACGAGGCTTCCCACTCCCGGGTCGAACGGGATTCTCGAAGCCAGCAGCCGCAACCGATCGAGCGGGGCGATCGCGATGCGGGCGAGGTACCAGGCCGTCCCCGCCGCGGCGAGCGGCGCCAGAGCGAAGATCACCAGCAGCATGTTGCGAGACTGCCTGAGTTGCCGCTGTGCGAACCGATCGGTAACCGCGAGGAACACCGTGCCGGCGCCCGCGTCCCCGATCCTCAGGGGCACGGCGGCAATCCGCACGGGCTCCGACGCCGCGTCCGGGCCGGACAACCGAGCATGAGTTATTTCGATTCGAGGTCGCCCCGACGCGATGGCGTCGGAAAGTTCCGTTGGGCGTAGTTCCGGAATCGGTTCCGGCATGCTGGCCACAATGGCCCGGCCGTCTGAAATCGAGATCTGGACCTGCTCGTCGATGAACTGCTCGGCGAGGCGGGCATGGATCGATTCCAGCCGGCTTTGCAGGTCGGCCGGGGCCGCTTGCGCGAGGCCCGCTGCGATTATCTGCAGTCGTTCAATACGGCGCGCGTTGAGAGATTGGTCCAGCGTCCATCGCTCGGTCAGCCAGAGGGCGGCGCCCATCATCCAGACGATCGCGGTGTTGATCGCCATGATCCAGAGCGTGAGGCGGAGCCGCAGGGTGAGGCGAGAGACCGATTGGCGAGCGGCGCCCGACGCGGGTGGCGCACTTGCCGGAAGTTCTGGCGCCGCGCCGGGCATGGATCATTCCATAATGCCGAATCGGTATCCCGCGTTTCGGATCGTGTGGAGCAGTTCGCGCGGAAACCCGCGGTCGAGTTTCTTCCGCAGTGCCGCGACAAACACGTCGATCACGTTGCTTCCGGAATCGAAGTTCACGTCCCACACGTGCATCGCGATCTGCGAACGCGAGAGCACCCGGTTCGGATTGCGCATGAAATACTCGAGCAGGGCGAACTCCTTGTTGGAGAGTTCAACCTCGGCCTCGCCGCGCCGGGCGGTGCGCGTGTAGAGATCGAGAACCAGGTCGTCGCAGGAGAGAGTCCGGCCTTCCCCGGCCTGGCCCCGCCGCAGGAGGGCCCGCAGGCGGGCGAGCAGTTCCTCAAACATGAACGGCTTGGTCATGTAGTCGTCGGCGCCCGCATCCAGGCCCACGACCTTGTTGTCGGTCTCGGACAGCGCCGTCAGCATCATGATCGGGGTCGTCACGTTCCGGCGCCGAAGGTTTCGGCAGACCTCGACCCCGTCGCGATCCTGGAGCATCAGGTCGAGAATGATCGCGTCAAACGGTTCCGCCGCCGCCAAGTCTTCGCCGTCGAACCCCTTGTGGCATACTTCCGCGACGTAGCCGTTGTCGCGCAGGCCCCGCTCGATCGCCGCCGCCATTTTCGGATTGTCTTCAACGATGAGGACTCGCATATTCATCCACTCCGAGTCTGGCTTTGCGTAATGCTACGGCGGTTCACGCGAACGCCGCATGAAGCCGTTTTCATCCCGCGCTCAGCCGCCGGACATGACTGTCTCGAACGGAGCATTGTGGAACCCAGTAAGCCCGGGCCGTCGTTCGGCAGAGGCGTCTGGGCGACGTTGGAGTGTGCTGTCGTGCTCAAACAAGCCCACAATCTCGAACTGCTGGATACGGGGATGGGAAAGGCCGGCGTGCTCATGCTGGTTGGGGCGGTCATCGTCATCCTCACGGTGCTGGCCGCGTGCAATACCACGAAGGGAGCGGGCAAGGATATCGAGCGGGCCGGTGAGAAGATCCAGGAGTCTGCGGACGAGGCCCGACACTGAGAAAGTCGGAGCCGGGTGAGGCCATGGTCGGCCGACCGACGTACCCCGCGCTCCGCCGCCCGCCGAGGTCCCTCCAGCCTCGACAGGCGGCAAGAGCAGATGCGTGGTTCTTCGCCGCGGGGTGCGTCCTGCACAATGCGACAGAGAATCCCCGCACGGCCTGAAACACATGTGAGAGTGCGGTTAATCGATGTTCATTCGCGCCGCCGGACGCGACCGCTATCCGCGCGCAGGTCCCGTTCGGCGCCAGCACCGGTGGAAGATGAGACTGCATTCACTGCTTGCTCAGAGCGGGCTCATTCCTCCCCGGCAAAGTACTGTGGAAGTCGAGCACGGGCCTGTCGCATTCTGCGGGCGTGCTCGGACGATCCACCAAGGAGCGATCAATGAACGCAACGAGCCGCCTGATTCTCGCCTTCGTCGGCGCCACGGTAGGACTCGCGGGCCAGGTTTCCGCCCAGCCGGACAATCCGAGCAAGGCCCCGGCTCCGCGGCCGCAACCCGGCGCCATCGCCGGTGATCCCGCGGCCATCCTGAAGCGGATGGAGGGTGTCTGGAAAGTAGAGTTCCGCTCGGCGCCCTCGTTCGGCAAAGAGAACGTGAATCCCGGCGCACCTGCGCGGCCGGATGACAATCAGCCCAACCGCGACAAGGACAAGCCGGACCAGCCGGATCGAAACCGGGACGCCGTCACGACCAGCGGCATCGCCGAGACGAAGATGGTGATGAACGACGCGGTGCTCCACCAGCGGGCGTTCATGCTGGGCGGCTTGCCCGGTTCCGAAGGCTCCGGCACCCCCGCCCGGAGCCAGTCGGACCCTGTCGAGTTCGCCTCGTACCTTTCGTTTGACAAGCCCGCGGAACGGTACAGCATGGTGATCGTGTGCGGCAAGGACGGGTCCATCAAGTTCGGCACCGGACGATTCGAAGCGACCGCCACCCGCATTGTGTTTGAGTCGGACTCGACCGACCACCGCCCCGACCGGTCTTCGCCGGACATCAAGCCCGGCGGGCAGAATCAGCCCGCGATCAACCCGCGCGACTCGGGCTCCGCCTACGGCTTTGGCGACGCCAGGGTCGTGCTGGAGATCCTCGGCAACGACCAGCACAAGGTCACGATGTACGCCAAGTCGCCGTCGGCAACCGCAACACCGCCGGCACAACCGTCGAGCCCGGCCGGCACCCCCGCTCGCACGGCCACGGAGCAATCAGACATCCTGTACCAGGCGACTTACACGCGCGCGGACGGCGCCGAAGCACAGCGGCTGCGCGACCTGATACGCGAAAAGCCCTTGCCCGATCGGTCGCCCGCAACAATCCCCGATCGCACGCCGCCGCGCTAAACCATGTCTCCTGAGACCTCCCCCCCCCGGGGATGTTCAGAGAAGGCCGGCCTTTGCCTCACCGCGCAGGCCGGTCATTTGGGTGGGAAGGGCACCACGAATATTCAACCGCCCTTCCCACCCGCGGCGGGCAAGGCCCGCCTTCCGTGGAGGGACCAACATGCTGACCGAATGCCGCACCGATCGGAACGTCGAACTCATGCGTCGCGTCTCGGCCAACGACCTGAGCGCGATCGGAGAGTTGTACGACCGATTCGGAATCCTGATCTACCGAATCGCGTTCAGGTTCCTCCCCAATCGTGCGGACGCCGAAGAGGCAGTCCGCAGAGTCTTCGTCGGGCTGTGGCGTCACTCGCGGGAGTTCGAATCCGCGGAGTCCACGCTCGCGAACTGGGTGCTGCGGTATTCGTGGAAGCATCTGATCCACCAGACCGAGGCGAGCCGCGGGACGAAGGAGTCGGCGTGGCCGACATGACGACAATCCGAGGAGAACACGCATGCCAAAGGCATGGTCAAAGAAAGACGAGCGGCAATACGAGCACGTCAAGTCGAGCGAAGAAAAGCAGGGCCGAACCACGAAACGAGCCAAGGAGATCGCCGCCCGCACGGTAAATAGGCAGCGTGCCAAGGAAGGGCGCACCAAGACCTGACAGCGGTCAACGCCTGAAAACCGAGTGATGCTGCGGCGGCCTCGGGCATGGCGGCGGAGTTCCCTGGCACGGAATGAACTGCTTTTAACTGCCATTGACCGCCATTTGTCGTATCATGTTGCAGCGCGCCACTCCGTATTCCTGGGCCGTTTGTTTCCGCGCAGGAGTCGGCGGGCAAACACTGGCGGGGTGTTGTGATGAGCCAGAGAGACGATCCTCGCCCGGCGCGGGAGGCTCACGCCCAGGCGGGAATCGCCGCCGCGGTCAGTCGCGGGGAATTCTGCATGCAAGCGGGTGAACGTCTCGTCGAAGCACCGGCCAACGAGGTCCAGGAATCGGCGTCGGGGCACGAGGCATACCTGCGTGCGGTCTTCAAGACTACTCCCGATTGCGTGAAGGTCGTCGCTCCGGACGGGATCGTCCGGTTGATCAATCCCGCCGGCCTGATGCTGCTCGAGGCGGACGCCGATCAGGATGTCGTCGGCCGCAGCATTTTCGAGTTCATCGCCCCGGAACATCGCGCCGCCTACGGCCAACTGCACGAGCATGTCTGCCGGGGCGGGAAGGCGTTGCTGGAGTTTGAGTACCTGGGCCTGCGTGGAACGCGCCGGTTTGTGCGAACGAACGCGACACCGCTTGTCAACAGCGACGGCACCGTGTGCCACCTGGCCGTCACGCACGACATCACCGAGCATCGTCGGGCGGAAGACGCGCTGCGCGAGAGCGAGGCTCGGTTCCGGCATACCGCGGATAGCGCACCCGTGCTTATTTGGATGAGCGCTCCGGATACGAAACGCTCGTGGTTCAACAAGCGCTGGCTTGAATTCGTCGGACGCGCCATGGAGCAGGAGATCGGCGATGGGTGGGCGCAGAACGTGCATCCCGAGGACCTGGACCGCTGCGTTCGAACCTACCTCGAAGCATTCGAAGCCCGGCGACCGTTCGAGATGGAATACCGCCTCCGCCGCCACGATGGCGAGTATCGCTGGCTGCTCGATCACGGGGCCCCGATCTTCCGCCCCCGCGGCTCGTTCGGCGGCTATGTCGGCACCTGCGTGGACCTGACAGATCGCAAACGCGCAGAGCAGGAGCGCGAGATTTCTCTCGCCCGCGCGCGGGAAGCCCGCATCGATGCGGAGACGCTCGACGAGATCAACAACCTGCTCGCCGGCGAACTCGATCTGCGACGGCTGCTCCAGCGGGTCACAGAGGCGGGGACCTCGCTCATCGGCGCGCAGTTTGGGGCCTTCTTCGTCAACGACTCGCGCGGCGGGGACAAGGTCGCCCTCCACTCTGTCGCCGGAGCGACTCGCGAAGAAGTGGCGCGAGCCGGACTGACCGGTCCCGCGTTCAACCGGGTGTTCCGCGTCGGCGAGGTTGTCCGGTGCGACGACGTCCGGTCGGTTCGTGATAATCCGTGGTACCTCACGGACAACCCCGCTATCGGGTGCTTCCTGGCGGTACCCGTCGTGTCACGCTCGCAGGAAGTCATCGGAGGGCTGTTCTTCGCGCACCGGGAGCCTTCCGTGTTTGTCGATCGGTCGGAGCGACTGGCGATCGGGCTGGCCGCGCAAGCCGCGGTCGCCGTCGATATCGCCCGCCTGTACGAGGCCCGACGGGTGAGCGAATCGCGATTCCGTACCGTGTGCGACGCGCTGCCGGCCATGGTGTGGGCCGCGAATCCCGACGGTTCGTTGTTCTACCTCAACCAGCGATGGACCGACTTCACAGGGCGCTCCGTCGAGGAGGGCTTCGGGTCGGGATGGGTCGAGTCGCTGCACCCCGACGATCGCCCCGTTGTGCTCGAGAGTTGGCGGCACTCCACCGCCACCGGCGACGCGTACGAGGGCGAGTGCAGGTACCTCTCGGGAGACGGGCTTTACCGGTGGCATTACTACCGCGGCGTTCCGCTGCGGAGCGCGGACGGCACACTCTCCGCGTGGTACGGCACGAGCGTGGACATCCACGACAGGAAAGCCGCGGAAGAGGCCCGTCGCGAGAGTGATGAACGGCTTCGCACGCTGGCGGACAACATGGCTCAGATCGCGTGGATGGCCGACGCCTCCGGCGCGGTCTTCTGGTTCAATCGCCGCTGGTACGAGTTCACCGGCACGACGTTCGAGCAGGTCCAGGGGTGGTCGTGGGTCGGCGTGCACCACCCCGATCACGAGGACGTTCGGGGCCGCGTGAAGGCTCACTGCCGCCTCGGTGAACCATGGGAGGAGACGATCTCGCTGCGATCCCGGGAAGGCACGGACCGCTGGTTTCTCATTCGAGCGGTGCCGATTCGCAACGCCGATGGACGACTGGCGCGCTGGTTCGGCACCGGGACCGACATTACCGAGCGGCGAGAACTCGAGCAGGAGTTGGCCCGGAGCAAGGTCGAACTCGAACGACGCGTCGAGGAACGCTCACGGGAACTGGCCGCGACGTACGACCGGCTGCGGCTCACCGAGCGCATGGCCATGATGGGCACGCTCTCGGCCGGGCTGGGGCACGATCTGGGGAACCTGCTCGTCCCGGTGCGGGTCCGGCTGGACTCATTGTCAAGCGCCCAACTCTCGCCGCAGGCCCGAGAGGACGTGCTCGCGATCCGCAACGCCGCGGAGTACCTGAGGCGGCTCGCCCAGGGGCTGCGGCTGCTGTCCCTGGATCCCCGGAAGGTCCATTCCGAGTTGGACTCCACCGATCTGACGGAATGGTGGTCCGAGGCGCAGGGCGTGCTCAAGAGCGTCCTGCCCCGCGGGGTGGTGCTGGGCTCGCAGATCCCGGCCCGGGCGTACCGCGTCCGGATGTCCAAGCCGGCGCTCACGCAGGTGGTTTTCAACCTCGTCCAGAACGCGGGCGAAGCCCTGCGGGAACGCGAGTCCGGCACCGTGACGGTGCGGGTCCGCCGGGAGCGGCGCGAAGTCCTGCTCAGCGTCTCCGACGACGGGCCCGGCATGACGCGCGAAGTGCGCGATCGCTGCATGGAGCCGTTCTTCACCACCAAAGTCCGCGGCATTTCGACCGGGCTGGGCCTGGTCCTGGTCCATGGTCTGGTGCGAGACGCGGGCGGAACCGTCGAACTCCAATCCGGGCCGGAGCAGGGGACGACGTTCACGCTGCGGCTGCCGCTGGCCGACCCGCCCGGCCAGGCGCCGGGCGTGTCCCCGCGCTTCGCGCTGGTCGAGGTCAAGGATGCGCGGCTGCGGTCGTTCGTGGCCGGCGAGTTGCGCTCCCTCCATTTCGAGACGGTTTCGGCGGGCGAAACGACCCGCCCTTCCATCGTTGTCGTGGACGACGAGGCACGGCTCGAAGCGCTGCGAGGAAACGCCGCCGTCGTGTTCCTGGGCGATGCATCCAGGTCCAACGGCAACATCCGCGTTCTGGGCCGCAAGCCGGGAGTGGTGGCCATCTGTCAGGCTCTTCGGGAGGCCGCAAGGAACGCGCCCCGCGATGAGCCCCTCCCCCGGGAACCGTGAACCGACTTCGACGAGGTGTTCGTCTGATGACACAGCAGAAGAAACAGGTCAGCGTGCTGTGCGTGGACGACAACCCGGAAGTCGCGGAAGCCCTGAAACTCCGGCTGTCGCGTGAAAAGAGATTCCGATGGGTCGGCTGGTTGCCGCAAGCCAACGATCTCCTGGACGCGACTCGTCTGCATGGTCCGACGCTGGTCTTGCTGGACCTTGACATGCCGGGGGTCGATCCGTTCGAAGCGATGGCCTCGCTCTCGCGGGAATGCCCCGACACCCGGGTCGTGGTGTTCACCGGACACGTTCGCCTGGACTTCATCGACCGGGCCCTCGAGGCCGGGGCGTGGGGCTTCGCATCCAAGAATGACGGCGAGGGGGAACTGCTCCGGTTGCTCTCGGCCGTGGCCGCGGGAGAAGTCGCCTTCACACCCGAAGCACGGGCGGCGTTGAAGAGGCGCTGAATCTCACGATTCCTGATGGCTCATGTGGGCTGGGAAGACCGCCTCCCCGGCCGCGACACGGCGGATCACGTCGAGCATGTGGGACGGGGGCGAGAGTTTGTCCACGAACGCCCAGACCCCGGCGTCGAACGCGGCCTGGATCGCCGCGGGATCGGCGTGCGCGCTGAGCACGATCGCCCGCACCCCGGGTCCGTGCTCGACCAGGTCACGGATCGCCGAGAGCGGGCTGCGCCCCGGCATGGAAAGATCGAGAATCACGACATCCACGGGGCTGCTCGAGACCACCTCGATGAGCCGATCCGCCGCGGGCAGCGTGCCCGCCAGGCGCATGTCCGGCTGCGCGGCAAGAAGTTTCTCCCACGCGAGAAGCAGCCGTTCCTGGTCATCTACGAGCAGTACACTGATCATCGATCGAGCTCCTGCCGACGCACCGTCGCGGAACCATCTGCGATCTTCGCCGCCGCACACAGGCTCGATTGCCGTGCAGTCCAACCCAGCGGCATGATACCTTGCGCACGCGCCGACCGCCAGCATGTCGCAACTTCGACGCACGCTGATCTCAGAACACCATTCGACTCCACACACCATTGTCCGATTACGAAAGCGACGCCGCGGCGCATCGCGCCGCGGCGTGCAGAGCCCGCCATCAACTGTGGCGGGCGGGCCGGCAGGATGAACTACAGGTCCAGAACGTCCGCGAGCAACACGATCGTGCCGCCCGCCAGGCCGGCGGTCTGGAATCCGCCACCCAGGGCTCCGTCCCAATGCTCGAAGGTGACGACAACCGGCGTCGGTGAGGTCACGCGGATGCCGTACCAGTTCATGGAGGCGGGCCGGGCGAGGAGTTCCTCCAGATTGTGCATCTCAACGTCCTCGAACTCTCGATCATCAACACCGCGGTTGATCGTGATCACCGATCCGTCGTTGAACACGAGTTCGATGGTGACGGTGGTGCTCTCGTTATCCGGATTGAAGATGTACAAGTCTTCGATGACCTGCCCGCCCGCCCGGTTGCGGCTCATGAATCCTTCGCCAAAACTCCACTCGGTCGCGGCCACTCCTACGGCGGTCTGCCCGGTGGCATCACGTCCCTGGTAGACGCTGCCGGTGATCGTGACAGAACGGTCCGACTCGTAGACGACGCCGAACTCATCGCCGATGGGAAGGTCCAGGTTGTCCACGGTAAAGGTCGTCCGGCCGGGCTCGGCGTTGATGGTTCGAACGATCGGCGGCGGATCGCCCGCTTCGTCGAGGATGAAGTTGAGCGTGACCGACGCGGCGAGCGAGCCGGTATTGAGGATGGAAAGGTAACTCTGGGCGTCGAAGCGGATGCCGTTGCGCTCATCCCCGTTGATCTCATAGAACCCGTCGTCGTTGTCGATCGTGGAGATGACGCCCGCGGGTCGGCCCCCGCCGGGGCTTCCCAGTTCGCCATAGCCGCGCCCCTGCGCGATGTCGTAGTGTGAGTGGCTGGCGACAATCGGGATGTCGGAGAGAATCCGGGTGGAGAACACACCGTCCGGCACGGTCAGGTTGGCGATGCTCCAGCCGGCGCGCCGGAAGGGCGAAACGAAGATGTCCTGGTTGAACCTGGAACCGTCCTCGAAGAACAGGGTGATCGTGACCATCGCGGTGACGGCCTGGGGGTTGTACACCAGGAAGTAGTCGCGGCTGACGGCATTGTTCTTCAGGCCGTCGCCGAAGGTCCACTCTTCGTTGCGCTGTGTGGTAAATGTCTCACCGATGCTGGAACCGAAGTCGTAGTGGCTGAGTGTGGCGGCGAGGGGCGCACTCGCCCGGAGCACCAGGGCGTAGGGCACGTTGGGCCGAACAAGCATGTCCTGGGGGCGCAGCACGTCGCTGATGGTCACTCCCCCGCGGGTGTTGGCCGCGAGCGTGCCCGTGCCGAGAGTCTGGTCTCTCTCGCCGAACTCGTAGCGCGCGATCAGTTCCCAGGAGACGGCGAAGTCGTTGGTGTTGGTCATCGGGACGTATTCGTTGATTCGCGTAGAGGAGAATCCCTCAGGGAACACCGACTCGAACACCTCCGGGCCGGCGATGCTCAATGCCAGCCGGGACTCCAGCGCTTCAAAGTTTGATCGGTCGTCTGTTGTACGGAACATCGAATCCCTCCTTAGCCCCCCCGTTGCGATGTGGGTACGCCTTTGCGCGAAACTCCGCCCGGAGCGGAGCCCGCACTCAGTTCAACAACCTCGCGAGACTCTCCTTTCACGATGCGGTTCACCCGGACTCCGGACCAACTGAACAAGTTTGCGGACCACAAGTGACGCGTGTGTGAAAGTGGGCTAAAAAGGAGATCATTCAGGCCGTAGAAAAACACACGCGGCCGCGAGTGAGTCTCGCGGCCGCGGTGAACGGGCTTGAAATGTGCTCAGATGTCCGCCCCGACGCCGGTCACAGCGCGATCTTCACGTCTTCCAGCACCAGCACCCCGTTGGGGGCCTCAGGGTCGTTGATCGAGATTTCGGCAACGCGTCCCGTGGCAACCAGCACGGCGCCGGCGCGAAGGTCGGCCGGGGCCTGGTCCACGATCAACGCGATGACGGGCGAGGGCGTGGAACTCGCTCCCCGGGCGCTGCACAGGAGCATCGTTCCCGTGCCCGCCGGCTGAGAGCGTTCGAACACGAGTTCCCACGCCCCGGCAACGGAGCGGCCGAGAAACCGCCCGGCAACCGCGGCCCGCTGGCTCTCGGGGGCCGCGGTGATGGCGCTCATGACGCGAACGGGGGTGTCGGCCCAGTCCATGACGCCGGAGGCCGAAGTCGCGCGGTAGGTGGTTGCGACTCGTGACTGACTCGCGGGCTCGTACGTAGGCGCCGCCGAAGCCACCGGATAGACCGGCGAACTCGCGGCGACGTAATCGTTGGTGTACGTCTCGACGCTGCCGATGGTGCCGTAGGAGTCGTTCACGTAGACGGGCACATAGGTCGTCACCAGCGGCCGGCCGACCAAGATGCTCACATGGGGTCGGCAGCCGTCCCAGTACCAGTCGTACGGCTGGTAGTAGTAGCGGTGCGGCGACCAATGGTACCAACTCGGGTGGTAGGACCACGAACTCCAGTGGTGCGACACCCCGAAACTCCACGAGCCGCCGAACCCGATCGAAAGCCCCCAACTCCACGAGGGTGTGTGATCGCGGTGGTGCCGGAACCAATCTCGGTGATGTCCCCAATCTCGGTCATGTCCCCAGCCTCGGTCGTGACCCCAGTCTCGATCATGTCCCCAATCTCGGTCATGACCTCGATCACCGTCCCAACCACCTCGTCCGTCGTGACCGAACGAACCTCGCGAACGGTCCTCGCTGGAATCTCTCGTGCGACCGGGCTGGCGATCACGGCTGTCGTCACGGTTGTCGATGGTCTCGACGGGCCTGCTGTCGCGAAGATCCAAGGCCTTCTGGACCACGCGAGCATGCGGCGTGGATTGCTGCTGCGGAGTCATCTCTCCCAACGGGCGAATCCGCGGGTAAACCGGAGACGGGCTGCGGACCGAGTCCGGCGTAATCTCGCGTGCAGGGGTCTTCTCGCGCACCGCGTCACGGTTCTGCTCCGCGACGCGGTAGATCGGCCGGCCAATCTCTCGCGCGGGTGACAGCGTCACGCTTGATCCGCCTCCGGAAGATCGAGTTGCCTGCGGGGCACGTGACGTAGGGGCCGGCGCCGGCGTGATCGATCGGTCAGGGGCGGGAGCGGGCGTGGCAGCACGCGGCTGCATGGCCCGCTCGACCATTCGCTGATGCGTGGAGGTTCGAGTCGGCTGCGAGACGCGGGACGGCGTGAGTGCAGGCACGGACGCACGGGCCGGCTGCGGCGCTGGCGCTACTCGCGCGGGGGCCGGCTGAGGCGCGGGTGCCGATGCTCGAGCGGGCTGCATGGCACGCTCCACCATCCGCTGGTGCGACGACCGCGCCGGCTCGGCCTGGCGTGTGGGAGCGGGCCGCGGGGTTGCACGCGGCGGGGGCGCAGCCGGCGCGGCGCGCCGAGACTGCTCGTTCTGCCGGGCCTTCTCGACCATTCGGGTGCGGGGATTTTTGTCATCGCCACGGGCCAGGGCCGCGGGTGTTCCCGAGATCATCACAATGGCGGCCGCGGTTGCCACGCCGATCCACGATCGCGTTTTCATATGAGAATCCATACTCAGTAGGAAGCGCGGAGTTCGATTCAGTTCCCCGGTTCCTCCACAACAACAGTACGTGATCGGAGAACCCGGGTTTCGAGTACGTCGGCGGAGGCCTTCGGCGGGGAATTCGTATTCCGTTCGCATGCGGGCTCAAGGCAGACGCGGCCGCACTCCGGGCACCGGATTGCGCCGCAACTCGCGGCAAGCCCGCCAAGCGGGTAGCCGCACTCGCGACAACGGATTTGCGATCTGCGAATCGCGGCGAAACGCCCCCACCGATACGCGCTGACGCAAGCGCCAAGGCCAGCCACCGGCCAAAGCGGGATTCGCAGGTACCGGTACGAGGATGGGTACGGGAACGGCGCCTCAGCCGAGTGATAGGGCCGCCAGTTCAGGAGGCATCCCGCGCCGTACACGCGTTCACAGGACATCTCCATGCCGCCCACCGGCATGCGGGATGGACGGCGCCATCCGATCGCCGCTTCGCCGGAATCCACGCCCACGCGATAGTCGCGATCGGTGGCCGCGAAATAGATCGAGGCGCTCCGATACACACTGCACGCGGTTGTGAACGTCACGATAACGGCGCACGCCGTGGAGCCCCACGGCGGCGAAGGTCCTGTCGCCATACCGGCCTCGATTCGTGATGAACTCGCCCGCGGGGGAACACCATCGACCGATCCGGGCCCTCGCCTGCACTCGTCGCATGCCGGAGCGCGCACGCGGTACACTGGAGCAAGACAGGAACACACCATGTCCGCGAAGAAACTGCGCTGGGCCGATCTTCCATCCGACTACCCCATGTCGCTGATGTCGCGCCGGCGGGTGATGGGCGAGCGCATGATGCTCTCGGAGGTCCGGCTCGAGCCCGGGTTCGTGCTGGAGAGTCACTCGCACTTCAACGAACAGTTTGTGGTCGTGCTTTCGGGCCGCTGCGTGTTCCAGGTTGGGCGCGAAGACGGGTCCACCGTCGAGATAGAGATGCAGGGCGGCGAGGTGCTGCACTTGCCCGGCAACGTGCCCCACGGCGTGCGGGTGATCGAGGCGACCCACATCCTCGACATCTTCAGCCCCATCAGCGAGAAGACGGGGGTTGACAGGGCGTAGTGAAACCGGAGCATGCCGATGAAGATCGTGATCCCGGGCGGGAGCGGACAGGTCGGCACCGTGCTCGCGCGAGAGTTTCATCGGCGGGGCGATCAGGTTCTGGTTCTCGGACGGGCGCCTCTGCCGGCGCCCTGGCGCACCTCAACCTGGGACGGAACGACCGTCGGCGAGTGGGCTCGCGACATCGACGGCGCCGATGTGGTCGTCAATCTCGCGGGCCGGAATGTCAACTGCCGGTACAACGCCGCGAATCGACGAGACATCATGGAATCGAGAGTGAGGTCGGTGGATGTGGTTGGGCGCGCGATCGCCGCGGCCGCGAACCCGCCGCGGGTCTGGCTGCAGGCCTCCACCGCGACTATCTACGCGCACCGGTTCGACGCCGCGAATGACGAGGCGACGGGAATCATCGCTGGCGAAGAGCCGGAAGCACCGTCGCAGTGGCGGTTCAGCATTGAGGTGGCGAGGGCGTGGGAGCGAGCGCTCGAAGAGGCCGCGACGCCCCGGACGCGGAAGGTGGCGATGCGCTCGGCGATGACGATGAGCCCGGACCGGGGAGGGATCTTTGACGTCTTGCTCGGGCTCGTGCGCCGGGGGCTGGGAGGCAGGTGCGGAGACGGCCGCCAGTTCGTGTCGTGGGTGCACGAGAGAGATTTCATTCGCGCCGTTGACTTTCTGGTCTCGCGCGGCGAAATGTCGGGCGCGGTCAACATCTGCTCGCCCAACCCGCTGCCGCAAGCGGAGTTCATGAGAATCTTGCGCTCGACGTGGGGCACTCGGATCGGCCTCCCCGCCGCCCGATGGATGCTGGAGGTGGGCGCCGTGCTCTTACGCACCGAGACGGAGTTGATTCTCAAGAGCAGGCGGGTGGTTCCCGGAAGACTGCTCTCGGCGGGGTTCGAGTTTGGGTATCCGGATTGGAGCGCCGCGGCGGCCGAACTGTGCCGACGATGGCGCGCGGCGAACGGCCGGCCCGTCCGCTCAAGAACTGGAGACTCCACATGATTCGGCTCAGGGAACGCGTTTGGATTCTCTCGCTGGGGCTCTGGTGCTCCGCGCCGGCCTCGTTTGCGGGTGAACCGTTCCGGATCACGGTTGTGGATTCGATTTCAGGCCGCGGCGTGCCGCTCGTGGAGCTCACGACGGTCAACGGCATCGTTCATGTGACCGACAGCGCGGGTGTCGTCGCCTTCGACGAGCCCGGCCTCGCGCATGAGGATGTCTTCTTCACGATCAGGAGCCACGGGTACGCGTATCCGATAGACGGTTTCGGAATGGCGGGCACGAAGGTGCATGTGACCCCGGGCGGAAAGACTACGCTCAAGATCATCCGGGTTAACATCGCCGAGCGACTGTACCGGATCACCGGCGCAGGGATCTACCGGGACAGCATCATCCTCGGCGACACTCCGCCGGTGAAAGCGCCGCTGCTCAACGGCAACGTGTTCGGCCAGGACAGCGTGCAGAACGCCGTGTATCGCGGGAAGATCTACTGGTTCTGGGGCGACACGGCGCGGCCCGCGTACCCGCTGGGAAACTTCGCGATGTCGGGCGCCACGTCGGAACCGCCGCCTTCGATGGGCGGCTCCGGACTGGACCCATCTCTCGGGGTCAATCTCACGTACTTTGTCGGCGCCGATGGCTTTTCTCGCGGGATGTGCCCCATCGAGGGCCAGCCCGGCCCGGTGTGGTGCGACGGAGTGCTCACCATTCCCGACGAATCCGGACGCGAGCGGATGCTCTGCCACTTCGCCCGCATGAAAGACCTGGGCACGATGTACGAGCAGGGTTTCGCGATTTACAACGACGACAAGGAGATCTTCGAGCCCGTGGCAAGATTCCCGCTCGACGCCATTCTCTGCATGCGCAGCCACCCGGTGCGCGTGAAGGAACAGCACGGGGACTTCTGGTACTTCCCATCACCCTTTCCGCTTATCCGCTGCCGCGCAGAGTACGCGGCGCTCCTCGACGTCACGCAATACGAAGCCTTCACCTGCCTGCGGCCGGGCGCGAGGTACAACCCGGAGCATCCGGAACTCGACCGCGACGCCGCCGGCGCGATTCTCTACGGGTGGAAGAAAAACACCGCGCCCGTTCTGCAGAAAGAGCAGAACGAACTCGTCCACAAAGGACTGCTCAAGCCGGATGAAGCGCTGATCCGACTCCGCGACGAAGAGTCCGGCAAACCGGTGCTCGGGCACGCCGGCACGGTCTTCTGGAACGAGTACCGCGGCAAGTGGGTCATGATCACGCAGGAAGCCTGGGGCACGTCGATGTGCGGGGAGATCTGGTTTGCGGAGGCGCCCACGCTCGTGGGACCTTGGGGCAAGGCCCGAAAGATCATCACGCACGACGATTACTCGTTCTACAACGTGGCGCACCATCCGTACTTCGACCCGGAGGGCGGCAGGGTCATCTACCTCGAGGGCACCTACACGATGGCGTTTTCCGGGACCAAGACGCCCACGGCTCGGTATGACTACAACCAGATCATGTACCGCCTCGACCTGAGCGATCCGCGGCTGAAGTTTGAGTAACCGGCGCCGGCGCTACGCGATTCGCTGGAACACCAGTTTCGGGCGGGGCTCAATCCAGAAACTGCGAGCACGGTGCAGGTACCGGAATCCGCGGGCGATCAGGATCCGCTTTAGCGCTCGCACGGGCACGGCGGGACCCGCATCCAGCGCCACGAATCCCCCCGGCTTCACTACGCGGGCCAGTTCGCTTGCGAGCCGGGCGGCAGACTCCTCGTTCATATACAGCCCCACCACCCCCGCCGACAACGCGTAATCCACGCTGCCGCCGGCAACCAGCCCGCCGTCGGGCGAGGCCAGCGGCTGCGAGATGTCCTGGCAGGCAAACCGGGGGGAGATTCGCTGGCCCGCGTGGTTGCGGAATTCGCCGCGACCGGACCGCGCCGCCGCCCGTTCGATGTAGTGGTCGGTCAGGTCGTACCCGAGCACCGTCCACGTCGGATCGGCGAAGTAGCAGAGAACCTCGGTGGAGGTCCCCGGCCCGCACCCGAGGTCGAGGACAACCGCGTGTTGCCTGGGGATGCGGCCGTGGATCGCGATCGGTATCTGCCGCCGCTCGACCCATGCCTGCGGGAGGTTGTACTGGACGAAATCGTCGGCACGAAGGGCCTTGAAGCCCGCGGCCACCGTCGTGGCCGGTGCGCCGATCATGCCCTGGCCCTTGATGCGACCGCCACGGAGTTTAACGCCGAACTCGCGGGCCTTGTTGGCGAGGAGTGCCCGCCAGGGAAGGCGGAGTGCGCGTCGGGCGTGCGGGGTGACGTGGATCATGCAGCGCGGCTTAGTCCAGCCAGTCCTTGGCCTTCAGTCGCTGAGGGACGTATTCCTCGGTAACGTAGGAAATGTCCTTGGTGATGAGCGATTCGACTTCCATCTTGAAGCCGTTCCTGAGCAGGTGGTCGATCTCCTTCTGCCACGCCTTGTTGTCGGCGAACCACGGGTACGCGGCGATTTCGCCCGCACGCTTGATGTCGTTCTCCGACAGATCGATCTTCACGGCGTCGGGGAGGCTGCATTCCTTGTAGTCCTTGGCCCGGATCCCGAGGAAGCGCGCGTCGGGAATCGCGAGCCGCGACGACTCGAACGCCAGCGAGATCGAACCCTGCTTGATGACGCTGTAGATGTAGTGCCCCCAGGGATCGCAATCGAGCAGGCAGATGATGGGGAGTTTCAGTTCCTGGTTGAACCGCTGGAGCAGCCGGCGCACGCCCCGCGGAGGCTGGCCCGCGCCGTGCGTCAGGATGCAGTTGTTCCGCTCCCAGAATCGGTCCTCGTTGAATCGGTTCCAGACCGTGCCCTTCTCGACGTGCAGCACGAACTTGGCTTCGCACTTCCCAAACTGCATGATGTCGGGTTCGACGATGCTCGGGATGGCATACCCGCCGCTGCCCATCCGGCGGCAGTCGATCTCGTCGCCCTTGTCCACGACGGTCAGCCTCCCCACCATCGAACCGCGATTCTCGGCGAAGATGTGCAGTTCCTCGCGCAGCGCCTCCATGGTCACTTCGAGGTCTTCGAGAATCGGGTCGCTCTCGTCCTGCGTGTCGAACGTGTTCTCCCTTGTCCCGGCGACCGTGTGCTTGGCTTTGTAGAAAACGCCGCGGAGGCTGCTGGTCTTGCCGGCCTCGATCAGGTCCTTGATCGTGCTCGCGTGCAGCATCGTCTGCATGAACTGCTTCGCCTGGTTGAGATTGAACAGTTCGCGATCGGAACTCGCATCCCCCATCTCCAGGATGCCCTTGCGGCGGTCCCAAATCGTGTTGCTCTTTGTGCGGGAGGGGATCTCGAACTTCGGTTCGCGGCCGGCGAGGGCGGACTTCGCCACCCGGTCGGCGAGGTCGGTGAGTTTTCCGAGCGTGCGCTTGTCGCGTTCCTTGATGCGTGCGTCGGACTTCTTGGCCATCGTTCGGCACTCCGTTGCCTGGATCCGGTCGGGCGGGGTTCGGCCGTCGTCCGCGGAGTGTACGTCGCCGCCGCGTGCCGCAACAGCGCGGACCGCAGACCGGAGGTAGGAGGTTCCCGGCTATGCCGCCGGGCGTATGGAACCCGGGGCGTCATCGAGCACCACCGCGAGCGGGAGGCTCAAGCGGTCGGCGAGCAGCGAGGCATCGCCCTTCGCTGCCTCCCCGCTGCGATACTCACCCGCCAGAATTTCGCACGTCTCACGCGTCGCGAGCCCGATACACCACAACTCCCCGCCCCGGCGGCCGCGGGAAGTCTGCGCCACGATAACCTTGTGCTGCTCCTCCACCTTGATGGTGCGTGAAGTGAGCGGAATCCCCGGGCGCACGTACCGACGCAACTGGATCGTCCGCCCGCCGGCCGGAACAACAGCGCCGTTGAACGTCCATCGGGCGTAGAGAACCCAGCCAATCGCAGCCGGCGGGAAGAGGCCGATGGGGCTCAGAACGATGGTCGCCATCGGGCTCGCCGCCCAGAATGTGTACGCGAACGCGCCGGCCATCGCGAGCCACCAGGCAACGAACACCACCGACGCGGCGGTCATGACGATCAGTTCCGGCCAGCGGAAGAACCCCAGCCCGGGTCGAACTCGCAGCGGCTGTGCATCGGGCATGCCACGAAGCATCGGCTGAAAAGGCCGATTCCGTCGGCACGGCCTCAAAGGTCGAACGCCCGATATCCTTGAGGGCCTTCCGGGGAGTTGCACATGAAAATGCTCGTACTTTCGGCGTGGATTTTCGCTTGCCCCTCGTTCGCTCAGGACCAGCCGCCCGCAGGCGAGGGCGTCCTTCGCGGCCCGACGGTGCCCGAGCAAGTCGCCCGCACTCTTGTTCGCCGCGATGCCAGGGGCAACTTCCAGCGTCTCGACGGCCGGCCGGAGGACGCGGCCGTTGCGCTGCTCGAACTCGAACCCGCCGCCCGCGAGCAGGCCAAGTCGGTCGGCGGAGATCGGGCGGTTTCCGTCGGAATCCTGCTCATCGACCACATCGACCAGGTTAAGGTGATCGCCGAGGCGAACGAGAAGGGCGAGCGGGATCGCGCGGCGGAGTTGCTCCGCGACCTGCGCAAGGAGTTCGAACCCGAGCCATCCCGCAACCCGCTGCTGCCGAAACTCGCGGAAGTGCTCACGAATGCGCAGGAGGCGGAACTCATGCGACTCGTGGACGACTACTGGAACGCATGGATCGACTGGGAACTGCGGAACTCGAAGGACAAGAGCGAGAAAGCGCGGGAGAGAGTCGCCGAGCGTCTTTCGTTTTCGCTCTTTCAGCAGGAGGTGCGACAGGCGTACGAACGGGTGATCAAGCCGTACCGCGACAAGATCGAAGGTCTATACCTCGCCCTTGATCCGACCGACGAGCAGCGCGAGGCGATCCGCGAGATCGTGATCGGATACATCAGGGAAGCCAGGACCCGCCCCACCTCCGAGCAGCGCCGGGCGGTGCTCGGGAAGATCTACCGCGCGCTCGACGAGGAACGCAAGGCCAGGTTCTTCGATATCGTGGCGAAAGAGATCTCGGCGGGATAGGTCTTGCCTACCCCAACGGCGCGGCGTCTACCTCGCACAGTTCCAGCAAGTCGGCCAGCGGCGTGAGCCTGACTTCCGGAAATGCCTCCGCCACCGATTCACGCATCAGTTCCCGCAGCCGGAGTCGTTCGGGAGTTTCGAACTTGGCGGACGCGGCCCGCGCCGCCTCGCTTGGCCACATCGCGTACGCGAGATACTCGCCGTCGTGCGTGCGGTGAAGGCGGGAGCCCAGCCCGCCGGCGTGCGCCTTGAGCAGCCGGGTCGCGTCGGTCCACGCTTCGACAAACGGCCGTTCCATCCCCGGCTTCAATCGCCAGCGGTAGATCACCATGAACGCGGCCTTGGGTTCTGGCATCCGCGAGCGTATCAGGGCACCGGGGCACCGGTCGGGTCGTGGTACTTCGCCCGCAGTCGCTTGAGTTCGGCCGTGAGATCGGCGATCACCGCGGCATAGGGCGAGGCCGGGTCGCCGGTGAACAGGTTGTGCAGTTCGTGCGGGTCGGATCGCAGGTCGTAGAGTTCGTACTGCGCCGCCCGACCGCCTGGAAGTTCGTAGAACCGGATCATCTTGTAACGCTCGGTGCGGACGCCGTAATGCTTGGGAACCGTGTGCGGCTCGCCGCTCTCGTAGTAGTGGTAGTAAATGGAGGTGCGCCAATCGGCCGGTGGACGGGCCGGGCCTCGCAAGAGCGGTCGCAGGGAGGCGCCCTGAAGTTCGTGCTGCATCGCCTCCTCCGCGGCGGCCCCTTCGAGCCCCGCGAAATCGAGAAACGTCGGTGCAAAGTCCAGGCTCAATGTCATGGCGTCGCAAACGGTCCCGGGCTCGGTCTCCCGCGGATATCGCACGATCAGCGGAGATCGCAGGGACTCCTCGTACATGAAACGCTTGTCGTACCAGCCGTGGTCGCCCAGGAAAAAGCCCTGGTCGGAGGTGTAGATCACCACCGTGTCGTCCGCAAGATGCTGCGCGTCGAGAAACTCCATGAGTCGTCCGACGTTGTCATCCACCGACGCGATGCACCGCAGGTAATCCTTGATGTAGCGCTGGTAGTGCCACGCCTTCAGCGCCGCGCCCGAGAGCCCGGGCGGGGGATCCGCCTTGACATCGGTCTTCGTCAGGTGCTTCTCGATGGTCATGGTCTGAAGGTGCGCCGCGCGGGTTCGCGTCGCGTAATCGTCATCGAATGTCTTCGGAAGCGGGATGTCCGCATCCTCGTACATCGCGGCGTGTCTGGCATCGGGCTCCCAGGGACGGTGCGGGGCCTTCAGATGGCAGTAGAGAAGGAACGGCCGGGTGGAGTCACGAGTTCCGATCCACTCCATCGCCTTGTCGATGGTGATGTCGGTCACGTAGCCTCTCACGCGGTTCTTTACGCCGTTGGTAATGAACTCGGGATCGTGGTACTCGCCCTGGCCGGGAAGGATGTCCCAGTGATCGAACCCGGTGGGGTCGCGGTGCAAGTGCCACTTGCCGATGTGCGCGGTCTGATACCCCGCCTTCCCCAGCGCCATGGGCACGATGCAGGCGTCTTTCGGCAACACGCCGGAGTTGTCCATCACGCCATTGAGGTGGCTGTACTGCCCGGTGAGCAGCACAGCCCGGATGGGCGTGCAGATGGAGTTGGTGCAGAACGCGTTGTCGAATCGCACGCCCTGCGAGGCCAGACGGTCGAGATTGGGCGTCCGGTTGATGCGACTTCCATAGCAGGAAAGAGCATGGGCCGCGTGGTCATCGGCCATGATGTACAGAATGTTGGGGCGTTTCGCCGCAGGCTCAGCGCCCGGTCCGGCGCAGCCCGTTGCCACCACCGCGAGTGTCAGAACCAGGAACCGGGTGAGCGTTTTCATGCTAATCATCCCGGCCTGGGAATGCCGGCAGTTCTTCGTCGAGTTCCTCCTCATCTCCGCCGAAACCGCCCCGCTGCTCCCACGGCTGGTAGTCGGGGAACTCCGGATCAGTCTGCACCACCAGGTTCTTCGTCACCAGTTCACCGTCCACCTTTAGCGCGATGCGGTAGGTGCCCGATGGAACCAGCCGTCCACGGCCTCCCAAGCCGCCCCCACCCCCTCCACCACCACCGCCCGCTGCCGCGCCGCCTCCGGCCCCTCCCGGTCCGCCCACCGGCGGGCCGCCCTCGCGATCGCGCCGGAGGTCCCAGGCGACGACATGCAACCCGGGTTCGTTCTTCGCTTCCAGTTCGCGCAGAATGTCGCCGGCCTGATCGGTGACCTGCAGCCGAACGCTTCGAGCGCGCCGGCCCAGCGAGTAGACAATTTCCGCGTCCGATTGGCCATTGTCGCCGACGAAGCGGCGATTGTCGCCGCCACGGCGCGGCTCGGGCCGCCAGTAGACGGTGCTCCGCGGCGTGAACAACGCGAAGTCCTGGCCGGCGGTTTTGTCGCTCATCTGCCTCAGGGGAGAAATGTCGCAGATCCAGATACTCCGCCCGTGGGTCGCGGCGATGATCTCGCCGCTGGTGGGGTGAATCGCGAACTCGAAGACCGCCACCGTCGGCAGATTGTGATTGAACCGCGTCCACGTGGCGCCACGATCGACGCTGACCCAGGCGCCGAACTCGGTGCCCAGGAAGAGCAGGTTCTCCTTCTGGATGTCCTCGCGGATAACCTTGACGCTCCCCGCCGAAGCCGGCAGGTTCGCCCGGATCGACCGCCACGACGTGCCGAAGTCCTCGGAGACGAAAACGTAAGGCTGGTCGTCGTTGGAGCGGTGGCCGTCGAAGGTCGCGTACACGCGTCCGCCCTTGTACCTCGACGTCTCGATCGATGAAATCCACCGTGCGCCTGGGAGCAGTTCGAGCAGCGCCTTGCCCGGCGGCATTGTGGACTCGCTGATCGTCGCCGCCTTCGCGGGAGTCTTGCTGGTCCGTTCGGCCTCAAAATCCACCTGGAACCGCCCGCCCACCTCGATCTGGCCCTTGAGTCTTCCGTCCGCAACCTTGCCGGTGATCTCAACCGCCGCTCGCTCCGTCTCCGCAACGGCCGTCAGGTCCCCCTTGGTGATATCAAACTTTCCGTCGCTGATGTTCCCGTCGCCGCGCGTGGAGCCGTACACGCCGGTCACCTTCCCGCCCGAACCCAGCGTCAGAGAAAGCGTGAACTCTCCCATGCCGCGCGGCAGATCTTCCCCCACGAGTTTCGCGGACCATTCGCCCGTGAGCGGGTCGTTCTCCGGCGCTGGCGCCGCGGCTTCCGGCTCGGCGGGCTTAACCTCCGCCGCCGGAGGAATCTCGCGCTTCGGAGCATCGCCCCCGCGTGCGGCCGCGGGATCGCCTCCGCCGCGCGGCCCACGACCCGTGTTCAGTCGCTGCGGGAGCGCCTTGAGTTCTTCCTCATCGAGCACGCCGTCGCCATTGGCGTCACCCCGGTCGAACATTCGCTGCATCTGCTCCGGTACCTCGTCCTTGGCGATTTTCCCGTCCTTGTTGGTGTCCCCTTCCATCAGGCGATCGATCATCCGCTCGGCGAAGCCGGCACCGCCCTGGCCGCGCCCGCCCGTGGGACGTTCGCCCGCCGGGCGCTCATCGGCCGAAGGTTCGCTCGGCACGGCGCCCCCCCCACCCTCGCCCGCGGGGGCCGCCGCGCCCGGCTCGGCCGGTGGCGTGCCCGCCGCGGCAGGCTCGCCGCCCGCCGCGCCTCCTCCACCGCCGCCGGACTCCGACTCTTCCTGCCGTGCCTGATAGTTCTTCTCGTCCTCGGTGAGCGGGAAATCGGCGAGTTTGGTCCAGGTCCTGCCGCCGTCCCTGGTGACGTTGAGGGCGCCGTCGTCGGAGCCGACATACAGCACATCGCTGTCGAGCGGGCTTTCGGCCAACGCCGTCCCCGTGCCGCGCCGTGTCCGAGTGAACTCCTCGGAAACCTTCTTCATAGTCCGCCCCTGATCGAGCGACCGGAAAACGAAGTTGCCCGCGGCGTAGAAGATTCTCGAGTTGTGCGCGGAGAGCACGAAGGGCGTCTTCCAGTTCCAGCGATAGCGCATGCCGCGCTCGGCCGCCGGCCGGATCGACCCGCGCTCGCCCGTTCGCAGGTTGGATCTCCCCATGGCCCCGCCCTGCGACTCGAAGTAAACCTGGTCGGCGTCGCCGGGATCGACGCGGCAGACAAAGCCGTCGCCGCCGCCGATGCTGATCCAATCCTCGTTGATGGGCCCGCGCCCGCTTCGCGAGCGGCTGGGGCCGCCCCAACTTCCGTTGTCCTGCAGCCCGCCATAGACCATGTAGTTCGGGCGGGGATCCACCGCCACGTGATAGAACTGACCGATGGCCACGTGGTTCAGATGGTCCCAGTTCTCGCCGCGGTCGTACGAAACGTAGATCCCGCCGTCGTTGCCGAGGATCATGTGCCGACCGTCACGGGGGTCGATCCAGAGAGCGTGATGATCCGCGTGCGTGCCGCGTCCGCCGTCGTCGGTGAACTCCTTGCCGTTATCCTTGGACCGGGCCAGTGAAACTCCGCCGACCCACAGGAAGTTGTCGTCGGAAGGGTCGGCCCGGATCAGGCTGAAGTACATCGGGCGCGGGTTCAGGCTGTTGACGCGGACCCAGGAGTCCCCGCCGTCGGATGACTTGTACACCCCGCCGTACTGGTGCCCGTCGGGACCCTGCTGCTCGGTGAAGTTCCCTCTCTGGCCACCCAGCCCCGAGGAGAACGGTCCCGCACCGCCCGTGTCATCGGTGCGTCGGCCCGTTCCGTCACGGGCCCGGCGCTGGGTTGCCGGGGCGGGGCGCTCGGCCAGTTTGATCTCGCAGATCACGCTCTTGCGCTCCCGCGAAACCTCGACCTTCACGCTGTCGCCCGCCACACGCTTGCGCACCTCCGCCAGGAACCCGGAGTACGAGTGCACCGTCGTGTCGTTCACCGAGATGATGATGTCGTCGTTCTTCAGCCCCGCCGCCTCCGACGGGCCGTCCTTCGTCACGTCCGTGATCTTGGCCCCCACATCCGCATCGGTCCCGCGCAGTCCCAGGTACGGCGCGTTGGGCGGCTCCTGCCCGGTCTTGTCCGATTCGACCACGAGGTACACGACACTCGGGTCCTTGGCGTAAAAGTTGATTCCCATGCGGCCCAGATTCGACTCGGGAAGACCTTTCGAAATCCGCGTCCAGTTCTTCCCGGCGTCCGTGCTCTTCCAAAGCCCGCTCCCCGGTCCGTTGCGGACCGCCGGTTCGTTGGTGTCGAACCCGTCGCGCTGCCGTTGGTAGGTCGAGGCCAGAAGCACGCCGGGCTCGCCCGGCTTCATCTGGATGTCCATCACGCCGGTCTTGTCATCGACGGAAAGCACCTTCTCCCACTTCTCGCCCCCATCGATAGTCATGTACAGCCCGCGCTCCTCGCTGGGCCCCCACAGCCGCCCCAGCGCGCCCACGTACACGATGTTGGGGTCGGTCGGATGGATTAGCACGCGGCCGATCTGGAACGAATCCTTCAACCCCATGTGCTTCCAGGTCTTGCCGCCGTCGATCGACTTGTACACACCGTCGCCCCAGGACACGCTGTTGCGGGGATTGCTCTCGCCCGTGCCGACCCACACGATGTTGGGATCCGACTGCGCCACCGCCACATCGCCGATCGAAACCGTGCTCTCGTGGTCAAACTGGTGCTCGAAGGTCACTCCGTTGTTGACGGTCTTGAGCAACCCGCCCGATGCGGTCGCCACGAACCAGATGTTGGGATCTTTCTCGTAGACCGAGATCGCGGTGATACGCCCGCCCATGTTGGCCGGGCCGATGCAGCGCCAGTCGAACGCGCTGACCCATGTTTCCGGGATCGCAGGCTTCGGCGAATCCGTAGGGGTAATCGTTGCGGTCGGCGGCGGGGATACAGGGGTATCCTGGCCGGCCGCGACGGCGGGGAGCATGGCCAGCATCCACGCCGCGGCGGCGATCCCGGCCGCGCGAGCCGCCACAATCGAACCCTTGCCAAGAGCCCTGGTCTCACGTGCCATAGTTGTGCTCCTCGATTCGAGCCCAGGCGTTTCCCAAGCGAAGCCCGGGAAGGCCATGATAACCGAAAAAGCCGCGACGATTCCACGCGAACACAGGCAGCAGAACGGCCGAGCCGGCCTCACCCCTGTCCCAATTCCCCGCGCCGACCAGTTCGCGACCCGCGTCAAAACCCCCGCTCGCCTACCCTATCCCCCCACGCCGGAGTGGCGGAATGGCAGACGCGATGGATTCAAAATCCATTTCCCGCAAGGGAGTGTGGGTTCAAGTCCCTCCTCCGGCATTGCAGGCAACCGAGGGCTCTCCCGGGGCGTACCATGGGGGCAGACCGGGATCGCTGGACCCGCGCGGCGGGAGGGGTAGACTCCCTTCCCCCTGCGGGGCGGCGGCGGCGGGCGAGTGACCCACGCCGGGACGATCCCCTCCGGACGCCATCGCAGCACGAAAGGCCTCGCGTAACAACCGCGGGGGAAAGGGTTTCCATCATGGCCGACCAACAGCCCCAGCAGCAGCAGGTTCAACTCCGCATCGACGAGTCGAAGATGAACACGACCTACGCGAACACCATTCGCACTTCGACCACCAACGACGAGGTTGTTCTCGACTTCGGAATCAACCTCCCCATGCCCGGCCCCAACAACGAGCCCATGCTCCTGTTCAGCGTCGGCAGCCGAGTTGTCATGAACTGGTCCGGCGCCAAGCGCTTGGCTATCAGCCTCGGCCAGGTCG
Source organism: Phycisphaerales bacterium (assembly GCA_905339235.1). Classification (GTDB taxonomy): domain Bacteria; phylum Planctomycetota; class Phycisphaerae; order Phycisphaerales; family UBA1924; genus RI-211. Next base: position 32,039 of record CAJPFG010000015.1, on the reverse strand, counting down.
TCCGCCAGTACGAAGAGCGCAACGGCGAGATCAACATCGGCCAGGGCCGCGCCGGCTCCGGCGGCGGCGCCCCCAAACTCGCGAACTGAGCCCCCGAGTACCGAGAATCAGCAACGCAACCCCCGCTCCGTGCGGGGGTTGTTCTTTATGGGCGCGGGATTAGCGCGGCGGTCGGGTGACATTCCCGCCCGGGCCGATAGACTGAACCCGACGGGGATTTCGGAGACTCCGGTGCCCGGAAAGCGCGCCATCGCGGACGCGGAGCTGTCTGCGGCCACCGCCGCGGCCGAGGTGATCGCCAAGCGCTTCCGCGGGCTGGCCAAGTCGCTCGACCGCCTCTCCGCCGAGTGGAAGGCCGAGATCGGCGCCGACTCGTCGGAGCACGTCCACGAACTGCGCGTCGCGACGCGCCGCGCGGGCGTGGCGCTGTACGCCTTCCGTGAACTGATCCCCAAGCGAGCCTGGCGCGAGGCCCGCGAAGCGGTGAAGTCGCTGCGCCAGGCCGCGGGCGTGCTGCGCGACTGCGACGTGCACGCGGACCTGTTCGCCGAACTGACGGTTCGAGATCGCGAACGCCGACTCCCGGCGTGCGAGCACGCTTCCGACCTCATCAACCGCGAAAGGCTCGTCGCCGAGTCTCACCTGCTGGAAGCCCTGCGCAAGACCTCGGGAGTACAGATCGAGCGGTTGTCCCGGCGCCTGGTCGACTCGCTGGAGTCCCGCCCGCCCGACGACCTGACCGTGGGCAAACTCGCCCACCAGGCCATGACACAACTGGCAAGCGAGGCGATGGTGGCCGCTTCAAGGGATCTCGGCGTGGCGGAGAATCTCCACGCCCTGCGGATCGCAATGAAGCACCTGCGGTATTCGGGCGATCTCTTCTCTGCGGCCATGAACGACGAGTTCGTCGCTTCGGTGCTGCCGCGCGTCGAGCAGGCGCAGCAGATGCTGGGAGACGCCAACGATCTCGCGACGCTGGTGGACCGACTCGACCGGTGCATCTCGGAACTGGAAACGACCCATCGCAGCGAGGTGCCCGCCGACCCGGCGGCGCTGGTGCAGGGATTGTCCGGCCTGCGCCATCGATTCGCGGCGGTGCGAGACATGCGCCTGTCGCGGGCCGCGGACTGGTGGCGTTCCAGCGGGTTGGAAGACGTACTGCGGCAACTGGCCCCGGACTGGAAGGCGCAGGACCAGAACGGGCAGGCGCCATCCGAACCGCGCGGCCCGGGCCCGCCCGCCATGGAATCGACGCGCCGCCTCATGGAGCAAATCGCCATGCCCGAAACTACAAGCATGACCGAGCACGTCAACGGCAAGGCCGCGGCCCCGGCGATAGAAGACCGCCAGCGAAACCTGTGGCTTTCGGGCCGAAGGCTCGCCGTCATCGATATCGGCAGCAACAGCATCCGGTTGCTGGCGGTCGAACTTATCGACGATCGCTCCTGGAAGGTACTGGCCGAAGAGCGGGCGATGACCCGGCTGGCGCAGGGACTCGCGCGCAGCGGCGAGATCAGCCCGGAGGCAATGGCACGTTCGGTCGAGGCGATCGGCCGCTTCAAGGCGATCGCGGACAAGATCGGCGTCGAGAACGTGCGGGCGTTCGCAACCGCGGCGGTTCGCGAAGCCGGAAACCGCCAGGACTTCGTCTCGCTGGTCCGAGACCGCACAGGATTGGCCCTTGAGATCGTGTCCGCCCTGGATGAGGGCCGATTGACTCACCGCAGCGTCGCGCGGGTCTTCGACCTTTCGCAGGGCACCGCCGCCGTGGCGGACATGGGGGGCGGAAGTCTCGAAGTGGTGTTCAGCCAGAACGGAGTGATCACCGCGAACACATCGATGCCGCTGGGAGCGGTGCGCGTCACCGAGTCATTGGGCGGCGCCGACGCGTGCGCCGGCCCGCGTTTCACGGAAATGCGGTCGTACGCCAAACGCCACATCCGCCGGCGCGTGCGGGAGCCCGAGGTACCCCCGACGATCCTGGTGGGATGCGGCGGGACGTTCACGACGCTGCTGACCCTGGCCGCGGCGGCCCGCGGCGTGCTGATCGAGCGCAGCAGCCCCGCATTGGCAAGCCTGGGCCCGGTAAGCCGGGCGCAGATCAAGGCGCTCCTGAAAGACCTTCGGAAACTGACGCTGGAGGAGCGACTTCGCGTTCCGGGGCTGCCGTCGGACCGTGCCGACATCGTCATCGCGGGCTTCGCCGTGACCGAGCGCCTGATGGCGCACCTGGGGGTGAGCCAGTTGAGCGTGCACCCGGGCGGATTCCGCGAGGGACTCCTCATGCGGATGATCGACGACCAGATCGCCGACCAGGATCGCAGCGCCCTCGACGCGCCGGACGCGGAGCACATGAGCGTGATCCGTGAGTTCGCCGGGCGATGCCGCTATGAGCGGGCGCACAGCGAGCACGTGGCGAAACTGGCCTTGCACCTTTTCGATCAGTTCCGCGCGGAAAGCGATCTCGTTCAGGATCTGGGTTCGGACAGGCACGAGCGGCTGTTGCTGGAAGCCGCCGCGGTGCTGCACGATGTCGGCATCATGGTCGAGTATCGTCGGCACCACAAGCACAGCGAGACCATCGTTCGGCACGCCGAACTCCGCGGCCTTACCGAGCGGGAGTCGGGGCTGATCGCGCAGGTGTGCCGGTATCACCGCAAAGCCGAACCGCGGGACACGCACTCGTCGTTCGCAGCGCTGCCCGAGGCCGATCGCGCGTTGGTGCGTCGGCTGGCGGGGCTGCTGCGGGTTGCGGACGGCCTGGACCGGGACCACGCCCAGAATGTTCGGGATGTCCACGTGCGGTTTGGAAGCGCGGGCGTGCGCTTGGAGGTGGACGCCGTGGGCGACCCGTCCGTGGACCTGAAGGCCGCGGACGACAAGGCCGGCCTGCTCCGCGACGTGCTGGGCGTCCGGGTGCGGATCGACGTGCCGGACCAAGCCGAGGAAGCCGTGGACGACGGGTCTTGACATGAGTATGCAATGAGCGAATACTCATGCAATGCCAGGCAAGACCCGACGCCATTCCCGCATCCGTGAACTGATCGCCTCCCGGCGCGTCCACAGCCAGGAGGAACTCGGCGCCCTGCTGGCGTCCGAAGGCCTGCACGCCACCCAGGGGACGCTCTCGCGGGACCTGCGCGAACTGGGAGTCCTCAAGGGCCCGGAGGGCTATTCCCTTCCCGGCCAGACCCCCGTCCGGGAACAGGCCCCGCGGGAACTGGAGCGGGCGATCCGCGAGCGGCTCGTATCCGCGCGCCAGGCCGGAAACCTCGTCATCCTGCGCACCGCCCCCGGGCACGCTTCGGCGTTGGCGGTGGAAGTTGACAGGGCGCAGCCCGAAGGGGCGGTGGGCACCGTCGCGGGCGACGATACTGTGTTCGTCGCGGCGCCGTCGCCGGCGAAGGCGGCGAGGTTGACGAGATTGCTGCTATCCCTCTCGGCGTCGAACTGAAGCCTCTCCCACCCAGGCCACCACGAGAATCAACGTTGTCCATTCGTGTCGTCATCATCGGAGCGGGCGGGTACAGCGGGGCCGAACTGGTTTCGATCCTCTTGGGCCATCCATCCGCCGAAGTCGTCGCGTTGTTCGCCTCCGCCAAGCGCGAAGAAGGTGGAATGCCGACGCTGTTTTCCGACACCTTCGCCCGGTTCCGCGGCCGCATCGACCTTCCGGTCCGCGCGACCAGCATCCCCGACGTGCTCGCGTGCGAGCCCGACGCGGTCTTTCTCGCCACGCCCCACGAAGCCAGCGTCGAACTCGCCCGCGGACTGATGCACGCCAAGCCCGGGCTGGTCGTGCTCGATCTCTCCGCGGCGTTCCGACTCAACGACGCGGCCCAGTATCCCAGGCACTACGGGTTCGAGCACCCGCACGCCGACATGCTCAGTCACGCGGCCTACGGACTGCCCGAGTTGTTCCGCGACCGAGTGGCCAAGGCAGACCTCATCGCCGTCCCGGGCTGCTACCCAACCTCCGCAATCCTCCCGCTGGCCCCGCTCGTGAAGGCCGGCGCTGTTGCAACGAGGCCCGACGGCCGCCCGGTGCGGCCCATCATCGACTCCACCAGCGGCGTGAGCGGCGCCGGTCGCGGGCTCAACCTCCGCAGCCTTTTCTGCGAGGTTCATCAGCAGCCGTACAACGTCCTGAAGCATCGGCACCAGCCGGAAATCGACGCGTACGCAGGCTTGGCGACGCTTTTTACCCCCCACCTGGGTCCCTTCGAACGCGGAATCCTCTCCACCATCCACGTGGAACTCGCCCCAGGATGGGATGACGTGAAAGTGCGAGGTACCTGGAGCGCTGCCTACGGACGCGAGCCGTTCGTGCGGCTCTGCCCGCCGGGAGTCTGGCCGAGCGTGGCCGATGTCCGCGGCACGAACTTCTGCGACATCGCGTGCGCCGTGGACGCCGCGTGGAATCACCTCATCATCGCCAGCGCCATCGACAACCTCGTCAAGGGCGCCGCCGGGCAGGCGGTGCAGTGCATGAACGCCCGGTTCGGACTGCCGGAGACCGCGGGATTGCTCTCGGGAGCCCGCGAATGAGCGGCCCAATCGTCATCAAGATCGGCGGCACCACGTTGGAGGATCGAGCATCGGCCCCGGCGCTGTGGCGGGCGCTGGCATCGCTGCACGCGTCGCATGCGGGAGGCGTGGTGCTCGTGCACGGCGGGGGAAAGGCCGTAGATCGGCATCTGGACCGGCTCGGCTTCACGACGCGGCGACGCGATGGCATCCGCATCACGCCGCCGGACCAGTTGGACGAGATCACCGGCGTGCTCGCCGGCCGGATCAACAAGTCGGTCGTGGGCTCCCTCATCGCCGCGGGCGCCAAAGCCGTGGGCTTGTGCCTGGGAGATGGCCAGGCCGTGCCGACGAAGAAGACCGACCGGTACTCGTTCGATCCCGGGCGGGTAGGACAGATCGAGATCGGCGTCGCCGAACCCGGCAACCTTCTGCGAGTGCTCCTTTCCGGCGGGTTTCTGCCGGTGCTTTCGTCCATCGGGATCGACCCGCACGGAGAGTTCCTGAACGTGAACGCGGACGACGCGGCCGCGGGAGTGGCCGCCATGCTGAAGGCCGAGGCGCTTGTGCTGCTTACGGATGTGTCCGGCATACTCGACGGGCAGAAGCGGCTGGTGCCGCAGGCCGACGCTCGGCGGGTGGATGGCATGATCGAGAGCGGCGAGATTTCCGGAGGGATGATCCCCAAGGCCCGGGCGGCGGTCGAAACGGCACGGAATATCGGCGCGCCCGTGGTGATTCTGTCCGGCAACGACCCGTCGGCGTTGAGCGATTGGGCGTCCGGGAAACTGGTGGGAACTCGCATCACGCCGGGCGCGTGACAGCATGCGGGGGAACGAGGAGCGACGGTGGCTGCAACGACACTGAACACGAATTCCGCTAGAGACTTGCCGCGGATCGACGCCGCCGCGGGCTTTCGCGGCGCGGACCTGCTCACCCTTTCGAATGTGTCGCAGCGGGCGGTGCTCGAGTTGTTCGAGACCGCCCGCCGCTCGAAAGCCGATGCCACGCCATATCGCAAGGTGCTGGACGGAAAGGCCGTGGCCCTGCTGTTCGAAAAGCCCTCGCTGCGGACGAAGGTCTCCTTCGATGTGGGCGTGGCGAGGCTGGGGGGCCACCCGGTGTTCATGGACCACAGCGCCCAGCGCCTGGGCGCCAGGGAATCCGTGCGGGATTACGGGAAGAACCTGGAGCGGTGGGTCGATGGCATCGTGGCGCGTGTGTATTTGCAGTCCGCGCTGGAGGAACTCGCCGACTCCGCCAAGTGCCCCGTGATCAACGCGCTGTCGGACCGCTTCCATCCCTGCCAGGCGTTCGCGGACCTGTTCACGCTGTTCGAGATGGCGGAGCACCAACACAGCCGCCTGCGCGAGACGCGGATCGTCTACGTGGGAGATGGAAACAACGTCTGCCATTCGCTCATGCAGGCATCCACGCTGCTTGGAGTGGGCACGACCGTGATCACCCCGAAGGGATTCGGCCCCGCCGAAGATGTCGTGCGGGAGTGCGAAGTCTTCGCGAAGGCGGCGGGGAGCGCCTTCCTGGTCACGACCGACGTGAACGCGGCCGAGGGCCACGACGCGGTGTACACCGACGTCTGGGTCTCGATGGGACAGGCCGGAGGCGTGGACGAAGTTACGAGACGCCGGAAAGTCTTCGCGAAATACCAGGTGAACGGCGAACTGATGGAACGCGCGGCGCGCGGCCGCCGGGCGGGGGCAGTATTCATGCACTGCCTGCCGGCGCAGCGCGGGCTCGAGGTGACCGACGATGTCATCGACTCGCCGCGCTCCGTGGTCTATGAACAGGCCGAGAACAGGATGCACGCGCAGAATGCCCTTTTGGTGCATATGTTCGCGTGAACGAACGGATCAACCCCAGGACTGAGAGCACAGAAGGATTGAAGAATGGCGAAGCGAATCGCGTTGGCTTACTCGGGCGGGCTCGACACGTCGTGCATCGTTCCATGGCTCAAGGAAAACATCCCCGGCGCGGAAGTAGTCTGCGTCGTCGGAGATGTCGGTCAGGGCTCTGACGAGCTCGCGGGCGTTGAGAAAAAAGCGAAGGACTCCGGCGCCGTCGAGTGCCACGTCGTTGACCTCAAGACGGAGTTCGTGGACGAGTTCGTCATGCCCACCATGATCGCAGGCGCGATCTATGAGGGGCGGTACCTTCTGGGCACCGCCATCGCGCGGCCTGTGCTCGCCCGAGGGCAAGTCAACGTCGCCAGGAAGACCGGATGCACCGCTCTCGCCCACGGCTGCACCGGAAAGGGCAACGACCAGGTACGCTTCGAGAGCGCGTACGCGGCCCTGGCCCCGGAGATGGAAATCATCGCCCCATGGCGCATGGACCGGTGGAAACTCTCCGGCCGCATGGCGATGCTCGACTACCTCAAGGCCCGCGGCATCCCTACCACCGCCAGCGCGACCAAGATCTACTCCCGCGATCGAAACCTCTGGCACATCAGCCACGAGGGTGGCGCCATCGAAGACCCCTGGAACGCGCCGCCCGATGACGCCTGGATGCTCACCGTCGATCCGGTTAAGGCGCCCGACCGCCCCGAAGATGTTACCGTCGCGTTCGCCAAGGGTCGGCCCGTGTCGCTCAATGGGAAGACCCTCGCCGGCTGGGAGATCATCCAGATTCTCAACGAGATCGCCGGCGCCCACGGTGTCGGCCGGATTGACCTGGTGGAGAACCGGCGCGTCGGTATGAAGAGCCGCGGCCTCTACGAAACGCCCGGCGGAACCGTGATCGTTGAGGCGCTCCGAGCCATCGAGGAGTTGGTGCTCGACCGCGAGACGCGGCACTACCGCGAGCACCTTGGCCTGACCTTCGCCGAACTGGTGTACGACGGGCGCTGGTTCACCCCGCTGCGCGAAGCCTTGTGGGTGTGCGCCGAAAAGATCGCCGAGAAACTCGACGGCGAGATCGTGGTGCGGCTGTTCAAGGGAACCGCCACCCCCGTAAAGCGCAAGAGCCCGCACTCGCTGTACGCCGAGAAGATGGTGTCCTTCGAGGGCGAAGAGGTCTACAGCCAGAAGGACGCCGGCGGCTTCATCCGGCTGCTCAGCCTGCCGGAACGAATCCGGGCGCTGAAAGACCGGGGCCAGGCCAGGTAGCCGGTTGCGCCCAAGGGGACCATCGGGAAACGCGACCCCCACGCCCCGTGTACCATCCTGATGCGCCGCCACTACCTTGGCGCCGGATACCGGCCCGGTTCGCGCGGGACCTATGGGAGTGACACGTGATGAAAAAGACCGTCGTTCTGCTCGCAAGCCTCGCGCTGGGCACCATGGCCGCGTTCGCCGCGGCCTGCGGATTGGAACAACCCACACCCAGGAAAGTCGTCGTGGGCGTGATCGCCAAGAGCCAGAGCAACCCCGTATTCCAGGCCGCGAGAACCGGCGCCCTCGATGCCGCCCGCGACCTTTCCAAGAAGTACGGGATCGAGATCGTGGCCAACTGGCAGACGCCCGCGAACGAAGACGCCCAGAAGCAGGCCCAGTTCATCGAGCAACTCGTCAGCCAGGGCGTCGATGGAATCTCCATTTCCTGCACCGATGGCGAAGTGCTCAAGATGCCCATCGACGCCGCTGTCGCCAAGGGCGTCCAGGTCTGCACCTTCGACTCCGACTCCCCCAAGTCCAAGCGATTCGCCTACTACGGCATCGACGACGAAGCCGCCGGGCGAGCCGTCATGCGTGAACTCGCCAAAGCCATGGGCAACAAGGGCGGCCCCATCGCGATTCTCGCGGGAAACCAGACGGCGCCAAACCTCCAGGCCCGCGTCCGCGGCGTGAAGGCCGAGTTGGAAGCCCTCAAGGGCAACGGATTCACGCTCAAGGACGTCTACTACCACGCCGAGACCGCCGCCGAGGCCGCGGCGAAGGTCCAGCAGGTCCAGACCAGCAACCCTGACATCGGCGGCTGGGCGATGGTCGGCGGCTGGCCCCTCTTCACGCAGAACGCGCTCAACGGCGTCGCCGACAAGGGCGTCAAGGTCGTCTCGGTTGATCACCTGCCCCAGCAACTCGACTACGTCCGCAAGGGCGAAGTCCAGGCGCTCATCGGCCAGGATTGCTACGGCTGGGGGTACGAATCCGTCCGCATGGTGGTCGAGAAGATCGTGGACAAGAAGGACCCGCCCAAGGTCATCAACAACTTCGACCTCAAGGTCGTGACCAAGGAAAACGTCGGCGAGGTCGCCGGCCTGTGGGATAAGTGGCTCAACAAGAAGTAGCCTCTGCACCAACGCCCGGGCCAACAACCCGGGCGTTCGCTTTCTCATGACCGCCCCAGCGACCGACGAAATTCTCCTCCGGGCCGAACACGTCTCCAAGCGATTCGGTATCACCCAGGCGCTCGACAATGTCAGCGTCTCGTTCCTCCGGGGCGAGATCCATGCGCTCATGGGAGAAAACGGCGCCGGAAAATCCACCCTCGGCAAGACCATCGCCGGGCTGCACAAGCCCGACGCCGGCACCATCGTGGTGGACGGCCGCACCCTGGTCCCCGGAAACCTCGACGACGCCTTCGACGCGGGCATCCGCATCGTGCACCAGGAACTGGCCCAGTGCCCGAACCTCACCGTCGCCGAAAACCTCTGCCTCCACGATCTGCCCCGCACCCGTTTCGGTTTCGTGGACTTCCGCACGATGCGCGACCGCGCGGCTCGGCTGGTTCACGTCCTCGAACCCGGCATCGACGTCGAGGCTCCCCTCGGCGCCCTCTCGCCGGGCCATCGGCAGATCTGCCAGATCGCCGCGGCCCTCGACAACGGCGCCGGGCACGGCGCACAGCCCCCCGGCCCGACCCGCGCCAAAGTCATCGTCTTCGACGAACCCACAAGTTCGCTCTCGGTCGCGGAGACCGACCGCCTTCTCGACATCATCCGCCGCCTCGCGCGCGAGCGTATCTCGATCATCTACGTGTCGCACCGGATGGGCGAAATCTTCGCCGTGTGCGACCGCGTCACCGTGCTTCGCGACGGCAAGTATGTCGCGACCAGCCGCGTCAACGAAATCGACGAGCCCGCGCTGGTCGAGCAGATGATCGGCAGGCGGCTGGCGACCCCGACCGCCCGCCTCCGGGCCGCCGCACCACCCACCGGGCCCGAGGCCGAATCCGCCGCGCTTCGCGCGCTCGGCGATAGCGCGAATCATCCCGGACCCGGGCCGGTTCGGCTGAGCGTGTCCAACCTCTCTTCGCCCCGGAGGCTCAAGTCGATCTCGCTCGAAGTCCGCGCCGGCGAGATCGTCGGGATGGGAGGCCTGGTAGGTTCCGGCCGATCCGAACTCCTCGACGCGATCTTCGGCCTCGACCCCAACGCGCGAGGCATCGTTCTGGCCGCCGGCGTCACCCTCGCGGGCGCCGCCGCGCCCGGAAAGCACCGCGGCCCGCACGTCTCCATCGCCGCGGGCGTCGGCTACGTGCCCGAAGATCGCCGCCGTCAGGGCCTGTTCTTCGACCTCGGCGTAGGCGAGAACATGCTCGTGCCGTTCATGGACCGACTGGCCGCGGCCCTGGGCTTCCGGCGCGCCGGCGTCGAACGCAAAGTCATCGCCGACAAGTTCGCCACATACCAGATCAAGGCCGCTTCGCCCCGCTCGCTCCCCGGCGAACTTTCAGGCGGCAACCAGCAGAAACTCCTGATCGCCCGCTGGATGGACAAGGACACCAAGGTGCTCCTCCTCGACGAACCCACCCGCGGCATCGACGTGGGCACCAAGGCCGAGGTCTATAAGTTGATCCACGCCGCCGCCGACCAGGGCGCCGCGGTGCTGCTGGTCTCCAGCGAAATGCCCGAACTCCTCGCCCTCTCCGATCGCGTGCTGGTCATGTGCGACGGCCGCATCTCCGGCGAACTCGCCGGCGCCGAGATGACGCAGGCCAACATCCTGCGCCTCGCCACCATCCACCACCCCGCCCGCGCGAAGCAGCCGGCCTGACGCCCTTCATGCCGGGAATCTCGCCCCGCCCGGCGCCACCGCGGCCAGTTTGTCCAGCAGCAGCCCCACCTTCTCCTCGAACACGATCTCCGTGCGGTGATTGAGCCGCAGGAACTTCTCCCTCTCGATGTGATCGAGAAACGCCCAGAGCGCGTCGTAGTACCGCGCGGTGTTCAGCAGCCCCACCGGCTTGGTGTGAATCCCCAACTGCGCCCACGCCAGGATCTCGAACATCTCGTCGAGCGTGCCCAGCCCCCCCGGGAGCGAAATAAACGCATCCGCCAGGTCGGCCATCATCATCTTGCGCTCGTGCATCGTCTCGACCACGCGCAGTTCGTGGATGCCCGTATGCCCCAGTTCGCGGTCCTTCAGCAGCGTCGTGATCACGCCGATCACCCGACCCCCGGCGCCCAGCGCCGCATCCGCCACGGCGCCCATCAGCCCGGCGCGGCCGCCGCCATACACCAGCGTCATGCCGCGCCGCGCGATCTCGGTCCCCAACTCAAACGCCCCCGCGGCGTATTCCGGCCGCCCGCCGTGGCTGGCGCCGCAGAACACGGCGACCGCGTTGATGCTCGTCGTCATTCATCAGAATACGACGCATGCCGCGGGCGTGATTGACAGCATCCTCACTTCATGTTGACATCGACAGCCGCGCCGTCCTCGCCGTGGCCCTCCACGGCGCGGTCATGCGTCACAACCCGCACAACGAGTTTCCGCGCCGGACGCTTCATCGATCCCTCGGTTCCGCCCACCGTCACCGTCACCACGCCTCCGTTGCTTTCGGCGCGGTAGGTCGTGAGCAGGTATTGCCCGTTCTGGTACCCGTATCCATCGCCCGAATCCTCGTACAACGTCCCGCTCGCGCGCCCGGCGTGGTCGAGGCACACATGCAGCGTGACCGGGTCCAGCGGCATTTCGCCCGTCCACTCCATCGCCGGGCCCGTGGGGACGATCGCCCCCGCCCTCACGAACAGGCGCGGCAGGTCGGCGTCCGTACTCCGCTCGATCTCATTCCATTCACCCAGCGGCATGATCGGCGCGCGGGTCCGGTCAGGAACCAACTGCCCCACCACCAGCAAATCGTCGCCGAGCAGGAACGAGTCGTCTTCGCTCCGCAGCGCCGGGTCCTTGGGGTCCGCGAAGAATGTGGGCCTCGCCACCGGCAGGCCCGTCACGCTCGCCTCGCGGAAGAGCGTGTACAGGTACGGCAGCAACCGGTACCGGCGGTTCAACGCCTCGCGGCACGTCGCGGCGACTTCGGGCCCGAAAGCCCAGGGCTCCTTGTCGATGTTCCCTTTGCCGGTGTGGCCGCGTGCGAACGGCAGCAGCGATCCAACCCCCATCCACCGCGCGAACAACTTCGCATCGCCGTTGTTCGCAAACCCGCCGATGTCGGGCCCGATGAACGGCTGCCCCGAGAGCCCCACGTTCAGCGACATGGGGATCGATGACTCCAGGTGATACCAGTTCGCGGTGTTGTCCCCGGTCCACGTCGCGCCGAATCGCTGCCCGCCGATGTAGTTTGCGCGGCTGAGCACGAACGGCCGCGCGCCCGGCCGCGCCGCCGCGATCCCCTCCCGCGTCCCGCGGATCATCTGCATTCCGTACACGTTGTGGTAGCGAGCGTGCCCGTCCGCCGCGGCCTCGTCGATGCCCTGGGCCTTGCCGTTGGGCTTGACCATCGCCGGATCGCCGGCGTGCTGGTTGCTTTCGGGCATGGTCTTGCTCGCAACGTTGAAGATCGCCGGCTCGTTCATGTCGTTCCACACGCCGGTGATCCCGTTGTCGAGGAACCCCTCGTACAGCGACGCCCACCACGCCCGCGCGTGCGGCGCGGTGTAATCGGGGAACATGCAGGGGCCGGGCCAGACGTCGCCCTTGTAGACCTTGTCGTCCGACTGCTTCACCCACACGTCGTTCGCGGTGCCCGAATCCCGCATCGCCGCGAAGGCCGCGAGTTCCCGCTTGCGTGCTTCCTTGGCCGCCGCGGGCTCTTTCGCGAGGTCGTCGGCGGGCCGGTCGCTGGGCCCGGGCACCTCATCCGCCTTCACGCCCGGATCGATCATCCACACATTGTGGAACCCCATCGCGCTCAGGTCGGCGTTAAGTTTCTTCGGGTCCGGGAAGTACCCGCGGTCGAACGTGAAGACGCGGAACGCCTCCATGTAGTCGATGTCGTACCAGATCACGTCGCAGGGAATGTCGTTCTCGCGGAAGCCCTTGGCGATCTCCCTCGCCCGCGCCTCCGGAAAGTACGAATACCGGCACTGGTGATACCCCAGCGCCCAGCGGGGCGGCAGCGGCATGTACCCCGTCAACCGCGCGAGTTCCTTCAGCACCTCGCGCGGCCCGGCGGCGTCGATCACGATCACCGGGAACGCCGGGCCGTCGGCGATGAACTGGATCGCCAGCGGATCGCTGTACGCCGTGTCGATCACGCACCGATACGTCGTGTCCGCCAGCACGCCGAAGGCCGTGCCGTCCGCACGCACCGCCAGCACCCACGGGTGCGACTGGTACAAACTCGGCGCCGTGTCGTCGTACCCGTACGCGTCGGTGTTCCACGCCGTGACCCGCCTGCCGTTGCGGAGCAGCGGCCCCGCGGCCTCGCCCGTGCCGTAGAGCGAAGTCCCCGGCGCGATGACGACCTTTGCGACCTGCTTGCCGTCCGCCTGACCGAAGACCGGCCTGACGGCAAAGTCCGCCGGCGCTGCGGGCAGTACCCCCTTTGCCGCGGGTTCCTCCGCGAGCGAATAGGAGGGATGAGCCGCCTCCTTCGCGGCGGGGGACGCGAAAAACCGAACGGTCCGGTCCCCCAGCGACTCGCCGATCACACCGTCACTCTGCGCCGACGCCATTGTGGAATGAGATACAGCCATCAGTGCGAACACCACGGCAATGAGGATCCGATGCATGTCACGCTCCCGTTCTCGCAAGAAGGATACTCGAACCGGCAACCGCTTGCATCAGGCCGGGCTTTCCCAGACCTCGCCGCACTCCAGCCCCATTCTGATCGTCTGACTTGAGCCGCGAAGCGGCGCCCAGTCGATAGCACCGGGCGTCAGCCCGGTGACCGGTTGCATCCCCATTCAAGCCGCGGAGCGGCGGCAGAATCCAACCGGTATTCTGTGGCCATGCCATCCTCCTTCACAAGCCTCAAGACGCACATCGCCTTCTCGACCAAGAACCGCGTTCCGATGATCGACTCGGAACTGCAGCCTCGACTCTTTCAGTACATCGGGGGTATCTGCCGCAAAAAGAAATGCACCCTTCTCGCGGCCGGCGGAGTTGAGGACCATGTGCACCTTCTCGTGGCGCTCCATCCGACCATCGCCATCGCCAGCCTCGTCGGGATCATCAAGTCAAACTCGACGGGATGGGTCCATGATACGTTTCCCAAGCGCAGTCGCTTCCGTTGGCAGCGCTGCTACGGGGCATTCACAGTCAGCGAATCCGCCACGGACAGCGTGAAGCGGTACCTCGCGACCCAGGATGAGCATCACCGCAAGATGACGTTCAAGGAGGAGTTCATTCACCTTCTTGATAAGCACAAGATCGAATACGACCCCGAATGGATGTGGGAATGAAACTTCTGCCGCCGCTCCGCGGCTTGGGGGTCGGGCGCCCTTTTCACCGGGCTCACGCCCGGTGCTATCGACTGGGCCGCCGCTTCGCGGCTATCGCGGCACGATTCCAGCCGGGGGTGGAATCACGACACCACCCCATGTCTTCTTGCCTCGCTTAACAAGCGCCAAGAGTCCACCGTCGGGTTGACGAATCAAGTCGCTCGCGGTCAGCATCTGCTGAACCCCAGCGATGCGAACGCCGTTGATTGAGATTGCTCCACTTTGGATCGCTTCCTTCGCCTCGCGATTCGAAGCAGTGACTCCGCTCGCCGCGACAATCTCAAGCACATTGACGCCCGAGCCGGTGACGGACGCGTACCCGGTAGGTTCGTCCGCCTTGGAAACATGTCGCTTTTCGGGTGGGAGAGCTTCGACCACCTGCAAGAGCGTTTCCACATTCACCGAGCGCACATCACCGCTAAAGAGAGCCTTCGCTGCGAGTTCCACACTCTCCATTTCCGTCTTCCCGTGAAGCATCTCGGTCATGTGCCGCGCCAGCGACCGGTGCGCCTCGCGCTTCCCGGGATCGGCGGCGTGGATCGACTCAAGCCGCTCGATTTCCTCGCGCGGCAGCAGCGTGAAGGTCCGCAGGAACTTGGGCACGTCCGCGTCGGCGGTGTTGAGCCAGAACTGGTAGAACGCGTACGGGCTGGTGCGGTTGGGGCTGGTTTCGCCGGGGCGGTTGGCCGTGAGCCAGATGGCACCGCTCTCGGTCTTGCCGAACTTTCCGCCGTCGGACTTGGTGATGAGTTGGGTGGTGATGCCGTACGTCTCGGCCGCCTCGCCTTCGGCGGCGTGCTTCCTGCGGACGAGGTCCGTCCCCGCGACGATGTTCCCCCACTGGTCGCTCCCGCCGGACTGGATGGTGACGCCGTGCTTCTCGTACAGGTGGAGAAAGTCGTACGCCTGGAGGATCATGTACGAGAACTCGGTGTACGAGATGCCCTGATCGCGGTTGTGGAGCCGCTCGCGGACCGAGTCTTTCTGGATCATCATGTTGACGGAGAAATGCTTCCCGATGTCGCGGAGGGCGTCCAGGTACGACAGTTCGCAGAGCCAGTCGGCGTTGTTGAGGAGCATCGCGCGGTTCGAGACGCCCTGCGAGAAGTCGAGGATGCGCTCGTAGATGCGCTTCTGGCGCTCGACGTTGGCGTTCACCTCGTCGCGCGTGCGGAGCGTGCGCTCGGCCGTCTTGCCCGACGGATCGCCGATAAGCCCGGTGCCCCCGCCGACGACCACCACGGGAGTGTGCCCCGAGCGCTGGATCAGCGCGAGGGTGATGATCTGCACCAGATTGCCCACCGTGAGCGAATCGGCCGTGGGGTCAAACCCGATGTACGCGCGCCGCACGCCGCCCGCGAGGTGCTTTCGAAGCCCCGCATCGTCGGTCACCTGGGCCAGCCGGCCGCGCCACGCGAGTTCGTCGAGGAATGAGGTCATGCGGCGTGAGGATAGAGCGGCTGGCAGACGCCAATCGACCCGGCGGAATGAAAACGGCCCCGCCGTTCTGGCGGGGCCGCTTGTGCTCAAAGGGGCAGAGACTCACCAGTTGATCTGCGTGTAACTGGTCGGGAAGTTCCAGTCGGCGTCACGCGCCATGTTCGCCCACTTCCGCATGTCTCGCAACTGTTCGAGCGACTGGAGTCGAACGCTCGCATCAGCCTGCGCGGTGACGACGCGATTCAGGTTCCTGCAATCGAGCATTCCCCACGACGAAGGGGTGGACCGTGGATTGAACTGGTTACTGGTGCTGGTCCAACCCCAACTCAAGGAGTAAGGATTCTGGAATCCCCCGCGCGAGTACGGATGCGCCCGTGGCGGCGAAACAAGCCAGTATCCTGGCCGAATTGTGCCGGAGTCGGGCCGATCCTGGCCGTAGCCCCACCATGCGGGGCTCGTGGAGACATCCCCACCTCTCGACGAGGCAAACACCAGCATCGTGTCCGGCTTATTGAAGTCCGTGCCCCGACGAACATAGAAATTCGAACCCGAAACGCGAGGGTTGCCGCCGGGCGACGGATCGCCCCAAGTGCCCCCGGGCAACTGACCCCGGAACGCGCCCATCTGGTAAGCCCCACCAATGTACACACCGTTATAGCCGAGTGTCGGGTGAAACCCGATCGCGGCAGCGTAGCTGTTGGCGCCGTACCCCACAAAGTCCATCCCTTCCGGGGTACCGACATTGGGCCGCGAGAAGAAATCCGCGTACGTCCCCTTGTCGATCTGGATCGAATGGTGCGGGAAGTAGTTGTTCCCCACAAAGTGCCACGGCCAGGTCTTGGTGATGGATCCGATCATCCGCTTAGTGCGGTCCCACGGATCGCCCGGATAGAGCCCATAAACGTTGGCCGGCTGGTGGTTCCAAGCCCAGTGGCAGCCCGCGACGAGCACCTTGTCCCGGCTATCCGTGTAGTAGGCCGCCCAAGCCACCACCTGATTGTGCGCCACCGCCTGCTCTTTCAGCGACCGGGCCATCAGCCGCGCTTTACCCAACGCGGGCAGCAGAATCCCGATCAGCAGCGCGATGATCGCGATGACAACGAGCAACTCGATGAGCGTGAAGCCCATCCGACGCCGGTGCAGCCCCGTCTTCATGCCAGATTCTCCGATTGCCAGGGTCCGGTCCAAGAACTATCCCATACCCCCACCGATGCAGAGATCGCGCGGAAAGATATTCCCGTCAGATGTCGGAACAAACTATATCCGAACGCGAGTTTCTTCGCAACTTCAATCTGGGCGGTCTTTTGTCAGGTTTCCTCACCTACCGAGGCTGAACCGTCCACGTCGGCCCGGTCGCCCCGTCGGCCCACACCCGCATGTCGCCCAGGTCGTCCCAGCCGGCCAGGTTCGCGTGCCCGTCGAACCGGCTGGTCACCGCCTTGCCCGAGTGCCGAAGCGCCACAAAGCCGCTGTTGGCCCCGGGGTTCGCCGTCCGCGGGTCGTACGCGGCCTCCCACTGCCGCCCTCTGGATGGGGCGAAATACGGCGGCTCAAGCCGGAAAAACCCCTCCGGCGAGCCCGGAATCGGGATAGCCGGTTGCGGCTCAGCCCGCGCCGACGCAAACACCAGCAGTTGCGACGGCCTCTGCACCTCGTGCATCCGTTCCACGTGGACACGCCCAAAAACCCGTTGAAAAACGGGGCTGAACGCGTCGTGCCGGTCGCTCCCGCCGACAAACGCGATGTTCATGCCCAGCGACGGGTACAGGCTCACCACATAGTCGTAGTCCACCCCCATGCCCCGGTAGGTGGCCTCCTGCTCACGAAGGTCGCGCAGAACGCGGGCGTCGTCGTAGAGGCCGCGGAAGTTGAAGTCCAACGCGGGCGCCAGCCGCCACGGATAGCGCTGCGCGACTTCCCCCGACAGCCGACGCCCTTCCTCGTCGAGCACCGTCAGCGGCCCCTCCACCATGGTCCGCGTCGTGTACCCCACAAGGACCCGTTCCTTGGAGTCCTGCGCGTAGACCGTGAAAGCCACCATCAACTGCTGTCCCGCGGCCAGTTCTCGGGTCATTCGACCCGACGCCTTCGCCTTCCCCAACGCAGGCAAAAGCAGCCCGATCAGCACCGCGATGATCGCGATGACCACCAGAAGTTCGATAAGCGTAAAACCAGCGCGAATTCGACGGTTGACGGGAGAGTTCTGGAGCAGGGTGGTTGTCATAGAAGACCTCTGGGTATAGTATATCGGCATGTAGCGGCTTGTCTGCTCGACAGAACAAGAATCTTGACCTCCCAAACATGATCCGGTACTCCGATATTCCGCAGCCAATCGAAAGCCCCAGTCGGAGTTCCTGACCCGCCCTCCCCCGGAGACACCTCTCATGAACAAGTATCTGCTCCCGCTTCTCTTGACCGCCGGCGTCGCTCCGCTCGCCTCCGCCCAGCAGGACTTCAGCCTCGTCCAGTCCGCCCCGACCATGGACCGCTGGATGTACCCCTTCAACTTCTCGTCCGGGAGCGAAACGTCCGCGGCGACGTTCGGCGCCATCTCCGAGCCCGGGTTCGACGATCGCGACGCCCAGTTCCTCATCGGGTTCGATACCCCCGATGGCTTCCCCAGCGGGCTCGACCCCAATACCTACGAGATCACCTCGCTCCGCGTCCGCGCGGCCGTCAGCACCGACCTTCGCTTCCAGTACGACCCCAGCGCCGACTCCGTCCGAAACCTCTACGCCACGTCCGATCCCGAGTACATCGCGGACTCCGACCCCGGCACCCCCATGGAAATCTACGCGGCCGGATACCGCAACGGTCAGACCGTGTGGACCTTCAACGAAGGATCGCCCTTCAGCCCGTTCCCCGCGATCCCGCCCCAGGAAGGCGTGCGCAGCGTCTTTCCCGCCGTCTTCGACACCATGGGAATCGCGATCGACGTTTCGCGGCAAGTACGCCAGCGGTTCGAATCGACACCGATGGCCTTCGGCATCACCGCCGCTGTCGCCCCGGGCGATTGGGTGCCCGCGGGCACCACGTTCGACTTCAACGCGGATTTGTCCAATCCCGCCACGCTCGCGTACGTGCGGCAGGGGCTCAGCGACGGGAGGTTGCGATTCGTCATCACCACGCTCGCTCCGGCCACCGGCGGTCCGGGCGGCGGCTCGGGGTACTACCCTGCCTACTACACGAAGGAAAACGCAACCGCTATCGCGCTGGGCCTGACCGCGTCGCTCGAAATCCAAGGCCGCGTGCTGCCCGCCTGCGACCCCGACGTGAACTGCGACGGCAGCGTCAACGGCTTCGACATCGAGGCGATGGAGCAGGCCGTAAACGGCGACTTCGCCAACTTCTGCCAGAATGACGCGGACTACAACAAGGATGGCGCCGTCAACGGGTTCGACGTGGAGGCCGTGGAGCAGGGCGTGAACGGCGCGCCGTGCCCATGATCGGATCGTCGCAGCCCGAAAAACCTCAATAGGCTCGCGTAACCACCGCGTCCGCGAGCCGTTCGAGCATCGTCCGCGCCGGCGTCGCGGGCAGAACGGCCAGCCGCTGCTTGGCGCGATCCACAAGATTGGCCGCGGCCTTGCGCGAGTACTCGATCGACCCGGTCCGCTGCACGGCCCGCAGCACCATCGCGCCCACTCCCACGGGCTCGTGTTCGTGTTCACGCCGGCGCGCTGATTCAAGAGTTCGGAGGGTCCAGCCGCGCGTCTCGGGATCGGCCGCCGCCAGGTGGTGGATCAACGGCAAGGTGAGTTTGCCCTTCTGCAAATCACGCCCCACCGTCTTGCCGACGACCCGCTCTTCGCCCAGCAGGTCGAGCAGATCGTCCTGCACCTGGAACGCCACGCCGACATCTCGGGCATAGCCCTCAACGGCGCGGCAGACGCTTTCGGACGCGCCCGAGCACACCGCCCCCAGCGCCGCCGACGCCGCGATCAACTCGCCGGTCTTGCGGTCCACCACCTCGAAGTAGGTCGGTTCATCCAGCGACCAGTCCTCGCGGTGATGCAGTTGCAGCAACTCGCCCGAGCACATGAGGACGCTCGCACGCCCCACCGCGAGCGACGCCCGGTTGTCGGGCAGCGTCGAGCACAGGTGGTACGCCGACGCGATGAGGTAGTCGCCGAGCATCACCGCCGCTTCGTTGCCGTGAAGCGCGTTCACGGTCGCGCCCCGCCGGCGAGTGTCCGCCTCGTCGAGCACATCGTCGTGCACGAGAGTGGCCATGTGAACCATCTCGCAGACCGCCGCAACCTTGAAATGGTCGGTGGTGAGCAGGTCGCTTTCGGCGCGTGCTCCCGCGTAAGGGTGGGCCGCCAGCCCCGCAAGGATCGTGAGCGTGGGCCTCACCATCTTGCCGCGGTACCGCTCCACGTGCCGGCACAACCGCGAAACCGGCGGGAGGTCCGACATCAGATGGCGATCAAAGACGCGGGCGACCTCGTCAAGGGCACGGACCACCTCGGCCGAAACGGCGGTCAGGTCGGCCGGAAGGTCGAGCAGATCGGTCACAGAGCGTCCGCCGGAGTTCATCGGGCAATCCTAGGGCCCCGGCGCTACTTCTCCGCTCCGATGTAGCAGATGAAGGAGGCGTCGGCCACACCCCTCTTCCGGGGCGAGAAGACGCTGTTGCCGTGTCCCTTTTCGTCTTCCCCCTCCCAGTAGACCGTGACTTTCCGGAATCCGGCCTCGGTCAGCAACTCGCGAAGTTCGGGGAGAGTCCACAGGCGCCAGTCATACACAAACGCCCGCTCCATCACGGGCCCGCGAGGGAAATCAAAGTGGATGTAGCACGTCAGGTCGCCGGAGATCGGGTCGTACCGGGCCTGGTCCCACACGTACGTGAATCCGCCAACGCACCGGCGCCGCTCCCGCTGCTCCTTCATCGACTCGTACCCGCCCCAGGTATCGAGGAAGAAAACGCCGTCGCTGGCGAGCGCCGCCCGCACAGCGCCGAAGTACGTGCGCAGCGTCTCCCGCGTCTTGAAGATCCAGTAACTGAAGTTCATCGCCACCACGGCATCGAACGACTTGTCGGCCCCCCTCGGATGCAGCACGTTGCGCCGGATCAACTCGATCCGGCGCTGCTGTTCCGGCGACAAGTTCGCCACGTTGTGCCGCCGGGCCCACGCGAGCGTCGGCGCGTGAAGGTCCAGCCCTTCCGCGTAGTTGTCGGCATGACGCTTCACGAACTCGCACGCCGCGGCGCTTGTCCCGCAGAAATCCTCGCAGAGCCTTCTCAGCGGCCGCCCACGGAGTGACTTGAACCGGCTCGTCACGAAGTCGATCTCGGCCTCCGGGCATTGCACCGCGATTTCGTACAGACGGTGCTTGTCGGCGGTCGCCGCGGTGAGGACAGGCTTTCGATGCTTCGTACCCATGAGGGCGGGATTATCGCCCCGCCGACGCGCGGAAGCCAACCGGCGTCCCTAATCCCGCGGCAATCGCACGTGAAACTCGGCGCCGGGTCCCTCGGAGGCCAGCCGCAGATCGCCCCCCAACTCCCTCGCCAGGCCCTGCGCCAGCGCCAGGCCAAGCCCCAATCCCGGGATGTTGCCGTCATGCTGCTTCCTGCCGCGGGTAAACGCGCGGAAGACCTGCGCCCGCTCCTTGAGGTCGATCCCCGGGCCGTGATCTTTCACGGCCAGAACCAGGTCCCGCCGCTCGACATGCGCAACGAGGTGGATGCGTTTGTCGTCGGACGCCGCGGCGTATTTGCAGGCGTTGTCCACGAGGTTGTAGATGATCCGCTCCAGCGTCGGCGGATCGGTGGTCACCGGAAAGTCCAGGAGACTCTCACGCTCCACAACCAGTTCCATCCCGCCCTGCTCGCACCGGGCCCTCAATACCGGCACGAGGTTGTTGACGATCTGTTCGGCCGTAAGCCGGGCACGCACCGTCGCCGGCCGCTTGCGCTTGCTCAGGCGGGCGAAGTCCAGCACGCTCTCGACGATCCTCGCCAGCCGCTGGCTCTCGGACTTGAGCGTGCCGATGTACGACCGCTGCGATTCCTCGTCGCGCACCAGCCCATCGGCCAGCATCTGGCTGTACATCACAAACGTGGTGAGCGGCGTGCGCAGTTCGTGCGTCACCGCGGACACGAACTGCCCGCGCCGCTCCGCCAACTCCATCGACGCCCGAAGGACAAGGGCGATGACCACCACCGCGGCCAACGCCAGGGCCCACGTCAATCCAAGCGTCGTCCGCACCGGCGTCAGAAGCGGAATCTCCGCCGGCGGCGGGACCGGCGTCACCAGTTCCGCGGGGATCGCCGCGAGCGTGCGGCCAAGCACCGACGGCGAAGCCGACTCGACCCCGCCCGGAAGCGGCGACAACTTGGCCTGGGGGAACATCTCGGCGACGCTGGAAAGCAACTCCGACCGCAGCGCCGGCCAGTCGATCCAGAATCCCTGACGGATCGACTCCGCCCCGAGCCGCACCTCACGCTCGAAGATCAACTCGGGCTCTACCCCGTCGCGCACAATCCAACGGGGCTCGAACGGGCCGGTGACCACGCCCTCATCCTCGGACACCAGCGGCCGGTTCCGATCGACCGCGTCTTCCGGGCGCGCCGCGGATTCCGCCGCGGAGGTCGCCGGATCGGCCCCCACGCCCTTGTCCGTCTCGGGGCTGGCGGGTGCGTCACCACGACCCGGGGCCGAGGCATCCTTGCGTGCCTCGCCGCTCGGCTTTTCCTTTGGCGCGCCTTCCAGTTCGGAGATGTTCCCCCGCTGCGCTCGCTGCTGAGGCGCGTTCTGCGACCTCACCAGGTTCTCTCGCTTCGTGTAGTCGTTCGTCGCCTCCAGAGACTGCAGAGACTCGGACTGTTCCGCGTTGGCAACGTGCGGAGCCTGACCCGCCCACTGGTGCTCGAGTTTGAGTTTCGCATCATCAAAGAAGCCCCCGGCGCCGGCGATCTTGTACCCCGCGGCTTTCTTGGTATCGGCGAACATCGCCGTCAATCGCGTGAAGGCGTCCTCGGTGGTCGCCTGCCGGTAACTCGTCGTGAAGGCGCCCTTCGCCAACTCCTTCAACGAACCCTCGGGCACCTGCGGAGACGTGACATTCCCCGCCGCGTCCTTCTGATAGTGCAGCCGCACCGCGTAGTCGGATTCTCGCAGCAGCGGGGACGGCACGGGCACGTCACCCTCCTCCGCGCGATTGGTCAGTTGCTGATACGCGCGATCCGGGACGTAGAAGGACTGGTAGTGGAAATGTGGCCGCGCCGCCTCTCGCGCGATGATCGGCGTCACCGCCGCGTCCATCCGCCACAGCGCCAGCCGCACCGACTCCTGGTACTTCGCGTCGCGCCGGGCCTCGAGTTCACTGCGTTCCAGCCGCAGGGCGTGGACGGTCATCCACCCCAGCGCGCCCAGCACCCCCAGCACGCCCGCGATAAACACAAGGATCGAGCGTCTCACCGCGCCCATTCAGACCCCCTTCCCGTCCATGGCAAGCATGTACCCCTTCTGCCGCACGGTCACGATGACCGACGGATTTGTCGAGTCGTCCTGAAGCAACTCGCGCAGCCTCGCTACCGTCATGTCCACCGTGCGCGTGTGCACACCACGAGGATCCAGCCCCCAGACACGACTCAGCAACTCCTCCCGCGCAATCGCCCGCCCCCGGTTGGTCACCAGGTACGCCAGCACATCCGCCTCACGCTCCGACAACTGCGCCCGCTCGCCGCCGGGAAGCACCACCTCTCGCCGGTCCAGGTCGATCTGCCGGCCCGCCACCGTGATCTTCTCCACGTTCCGCGGCCGCTCCGGGGACCTGCGCAGCACCGCCTCCACGCGGGCGAGCAGTTCCTTCGGGCTGAACGGCTTGACCACGTAATCGTCGGCCCCGTCCTTGAGCCCCTTCACCCGGTCCGGTTCCTCTCCCTTCGCGGTGAGAAAAATCACCGGCAACGAAGGCTTGGCCTTCCGCAGTTCTCGCAGCACCGCAAAGCCGTCCATCTTCGGCATTAGGATGTCGAGCAGGACCAGGTCGATTTCGCCTCCCAAGGCCGAATCCAGCCCGGCCTGCCCGTCCGCGGCTTCCATCGGCGCGTACCCCGAGATGCGGAGCAGGTCCACCAGGCCGCGGCGAATCGCGTTGTCGTCCTCAACTACCAGGATGCGTCCGAGCGGCATGGGACTCCTTCGAAGTGGTGAATGCAGAAGGATGAATGCAGAATGCCACGCAAGGCGGAAGGGTATTCATCACTCATCATTCCTCATTCAGCATTCCTTCCGCCTCATGGCCCCTTGACAAGCACCCGCTCCTTGGCGAGTTGCAGATACACCTCGCCGCCTTGAGCGAGCATGGCCTGCCGGCCTTCCTTGGCCAGTTGGTCCGCCAGCGTGAAGTACGCCTCACTGCCGAACTCGACCACCCGGTCGGGCTCATCGTTCTCGTGTTCCAGCAGGGCCGCGTCGATCCAGCGCTGCTTGCGGTTGAAGAAGGTCTTGTCCGCGACGTACTGCACGCTGCTTACGACCACGTTTTCTGCCCTTCCGCCTTCGCCGACAATCATGTACCCCCCCGCCGCCGGGGCATTCGTCGCGGCTTCCTTGCTGCTGATGTCCACCTGCTGGGATGCGCCCCCGGCGCCCGACCTCGACTGCAATGCCCGCCGCTCCAGGTTCTGTCTCGCCGGGGCCCGCAACGCCGGCAAGCCACGCGAGAAATCGGCATCTTCGCGCGACAGGAACGCCGTGTATTCCGTCAGGATTCCCCACTTGGTCGAAAGCCGGATGATCTCGTCGGTGATCTCCTTCAGGCGCTGCGAATCGGGTGACTGACCATCCGCCCCGGCCTGGCGGACTTCATCCACCAACGCCGTGACCTTGCGCATCGCCCAGAGGCGCGGCACGAAACCGTGGCGGGTGGTGGAGGCCGCGGGATCGATCGTGACATCGAACGACCGCTCCTTCCCGAAGTACGACCCGTCGATCCGCACCTTCACCGGCTTTTCGCCCACGTACTGCCCCAGCACGATCACCTGGTCGCCCTCGAAGATGTCCGGCAGATCCGCCGGGAGTTGCTCGCGGATCAGCCGAGTCGAGGCAGCGCCGTCGGAGCCGACCGCCGTCAGTTTCGGGTACGTCATCACCGGCCCCTCGAGCCGCCGGAACACCTGCGACACCTTGACCTCCACATCCTCTTGCGGCAGCACAAACGTCGTTGCGGCCCGCGACTTGGTCGCGATCGCCGACAGCAGCGGCGCATTGACATCCAGCCCCACGCCGAAGGTGAAAATCCGTCGCTGGCCCTTGTTCGCGCCCAGGATCGCTTCGCGGATCTTGACTTCGCGGCGCTCCCCCACCGTCGGCAGGCCGTCGGTAAGAAAGAGGATGATCGGCACGTTCCCGTCGGTCACCTTGCCACGCAACGCCTCGATCATCGCGTCGTGGATGTTCGTGCCGCCGTTTGGGGTCAGGCCCCAGATGTACTTCTCCGCGTCCTTCGCGGTCGCCGCGTCCTTCACGACCGCCAACCCCGCGAACGACGAGATCGAATCCGAGTAGTCGATGATGTTGAACGACTCGCCGTCATTCAGCCCCCGCACGATCTGAGTCGCCGCGTTTTTCGCCTGCTCGAACTTCTCGCCCCGCATCGAGCCCGAGCGGTCCAGCACCATCACGACTTCCCGCTTCGTGCCAGGTCTGTCCATCGCCTCGCCCGCCGGCGGCGCCGCCAGAATCATGAAATACCCGCCGCCCTCCCCCGAGACCTCGCTCGACGGATACGCAAACACGGCGGTGGAGAGTTCGCCCTTCTTCTCCTCCAGCATCGTCGCCAGCCGGATCGACCCGCGGGCCGCGTCGCCCTGCGAGGGTTGAATCCTCACTTTCACATGCCCGGGGTTCACCCGCTCCTGCACGATGTCGTGGCTCGACGAATACACCGTCGAGATCGGAGTCTTGGACCGGATGTCCGCGGCCACCGTCCACCGCACGCTCGAACCGCCCAGGGCCTCGCTGCGAATCATCGCATAGTCCAACCGGTTGCCTTCCCGCGGCAGGACCTGTTCATACGTCAGCCGCAGATGCTGGGTGCTCCGTGCCGGCACCGGGAAGACGCTCGAACGAATGAGATTCATCCCGACGAACTCTACCAGCGCCGGATCTCGCTGCCCGCGAACGATCGACTCGTAAATCCGCCGCGCCTCATCGCGCGGCAATACTTCCGCCTTGGGCTCGGGACCGGTCCCGTCCCACTGCAGCGACCGGATCGCCACGCCGTCGGGCACCGGCAGCACCAACTGCGCTTCCATCGGCCCGCCCGCCGGATTCGTCAATGACAGGTCGAGCGTTGTGGTCGAAACCTGGTCCGCGATGTCAATCGAAACATCCACCGCCGTCAGTTCCACAACCTCTCGCCCCGGCCACGGGCGCGGCGGCATCGGCGGGATAATCAGGTGATGCGGAGGCCGCGGTACCGGCGGACGCGGGGGACTACCTGCCTCCTGCCCCATCGCCGGAAAGACCATCCCCGCTGCCAAGACCAGCCCCGAAACGAGCATCCCCGACGCGTTCCTGCTGAGCATGGAGAATCTCCCGGCGGGGGCGACACCCCTGGGCGCACTCCCGCACTAGGTTGTACACGCGAACCGGCCTTTGGTGCGCAACAGCGGTGTAACGGGGGCCGAACCCCGCCCGTCACGGCGTTTCGATCTGCTTCCGCAGTTCCGCCCACCCGTCGCGGATGACCTTGTCGGCCGCGGCACGGACCAGCGCGGCCGGCGCCGCCTTCACCAACCCCGTCATCTTCACCACCTGCGCGGACCACTGCAGGCGGGACTGTCCCGTCTCGGCCGGCGTGATGGTCATGGTTGAGACCAGGTCGAGCGTCATCCCCACGCCGCTCGAACCGAGGTTGAGCGTGATGGAACCCGGCGGGACGGCCTTCGCGATCGAAAGCGTGATCTTGACACTGCCGCCGATGAACGACAGCGCGGGCTTCACGACGCACTTGAGCGTGCGCTCGTCGGGCCGTTCGGCGGAAACCAGCCCGGGGATCGCCTTCGCCAGCGCGTCGAGATTCGAGAGCACGCCGAAGACCCGCTCGGGTTCGGCCTTGAAAAGTTCTTCGCCTGAGAACGGGTCGGTGATGGAGGCCATGCGGTCAGAGCGTAGGTGTGCGCGAGGTGAGTTGGCATCAGGCCCCGGGTTTTCGTATGCTGCACACTGGAAACCCCGGAGTATCTCGATGAGTCACGCGGATCTTCGTCTCCCGCAGGTTCAGAAACTGGGGCAGACTTCGAGAACGGACGTGTGGTGGCTCCAGCCGCTGGTGGTGCTGCTCGGGCTCAGCGCCTTCGGCGTCTACGCCACCTGGGCCGCCTTTCAGGCCCGGGACTATTTCTATCACACAGGCGGCGCTCACTACCTCTCTCCGTTCTATTCGCCGCTGCTCTACGGCGCGCCCCATGAGCCCCGGTGGATCGACGCCACCCTTCCATCCTGGTGGCCCTCGTGGATGCCCTTCTCCGCGGCTTTCCTCATCCTCGCGGGACCGGGCGCCATGCGCTTCACCTGCTACTACTACCGCGGTGCCTACTACAAGGCATTCTGGGCCGACCCCATCAGTTGCTCGGTGGGTGAGCCCAAGTTCCGCGGCGAAAAGTACCGCGGCGAATACCGCCTCCCCCTCATCCTCCAGAACATCCACCGATACGTGTTCTACCCGGCCGCGGCGTTCGTGATCGTGCTCTTCTACGACGCCTTCCGCGCCATGTGGTTCACCCGACCCGACGGGAACGGCACAGAGTTCGGCGTCGGCGTCGGAACGCTGGTCCTGCTCCTGAACGCGACGCTGCTGGGCGGCTACACGTTCGGCTGCCATTGCGCCCGCCACCAGATCGGCGGCTACCTCGACCGCATGGCCGGCCGCCCCATCCGCACCGCCTGCTACACCTGCGTCAGTTGGCTCAACAAACGCCACATGGGCTGGGCATGGGTCAGCCTGGTATGGGTGGGATGGAGCGACGCCTACGTGCGGCTGCTGTGCAAGGGCGTGTTCACAGATTTTCGGATCTTCTGACAGCGGCCTGAAACCGCGGGGAAACTGAATGAGCGAGTACCAGACTCACGAACACGATGTCTTGGTGATTGGAGCCGGCGGCGCGGGTCTGCGCGCCGCCATCGAGGCTTCCGCCGCCAAGGTCTCCGTCGGGCTCGTCTGCAAGAGCCTGCTCGGCAAGGCTCACACCGTCATGGCCGAGGGCGGCATCGCCGCGGCCATGGCCAACGTGGACGACCGCGACAACTGGAAGGTTCACTTCGCCGACACCATGCGTGGCGGTCAATACCTCAACAACTGGGTCATGGCCGAACTCCACGCGAAGGAAGCACCCGACCGCGTCAAGGAACTCGAAGCCTGGGGCGCGCTCTTCGACCGCACCAAGGACGGGCGCATCCTGCAACGCAACTTCGGCGGCCACAAGTACCCGCGCCTCGCGCACGTCGGCGACCGTACAGGTCTCGAAATGATCCGCACGCTCCAGGACTACGGCATCCATCAGGGCATCGAAGTCTATATGGAGCACACCGCCACCACGCTGCTCCTGGACGGCGGGCGCGTGGTCGGGGCCTTCGGGTACGACCGCGAGCGCGGGCGGTTCCGCGTCTTCAAGGCCAAGGCCATAGTGCTCGCAACCGGCGGAATCGGCCGCGCATTCAAGATCACCAGCAACTCCTGGGAATACACCGGCGACGGTCACGCCCTCGCGTACAACGCCGGCGCCGACCTCATGGACATGGAGTTCGTCCAGTTCCATCCCACCGGGATGGTCTGGCCCCCCAGCGTCCGCGGCATCCTGGTCACCGAAGGGGTCCGAGGCGAGGGCGGCCGCTTGCTGAACAACAAGGGCGAGCGCTTCATGTTCAACGACATCCCCGACCTCTACAAGAACCAGGTCGCCAAGGACACCGAGGAAGGCTGGCGCTACGTCACGGGCGACAAGAACGCCAACCGCCCTCCCGAACTACTCACCCGCGACCACGTCGCCCGGTGCATCAATCGCGAGGTCAAGGCCGGTCGCGGCTCGCCCCACGGCGGCGTGTTTCTCGACATCGCCTGGATCAAGGAGAAACTCCCCAAGGCCGCGGAGCACATCAAGAAGAAACTCCCGAGCATGTACCACCAGTTCAAGGAACTGGCGAACGTGGACATCACGCAGGAAGCCATGGAGGTCGGCCCAACGACGCATTACGTCATGGGCGGCGTGCGCGTCGATGGTGTGACGCAGATGTCCACGGTGCCCGGGCTGTTCGCGGCGGGAGAGGTCGCCGCCGGTCTGCACGGGGCCAACCGTCTCGGCGGCAACTCGCTCTCGGATCTGGTCGTCTTCGGGAAGCGCGCCGGCGAGCACGCGGCGGCATGGGCGAAGTCGCACGGACAGGGCAAGGTAGACGCCGGACAGGTCGAGAGCGCGGCCAAGTGGGCGCTGGCACCGTTCGATCGCGCCGGCGGCGAAAACCCCTATGGCGTTCAGCACTCCCTCCAGGACATGATGCAGGACAAGGTCGGAATCGTGCGAAATGACGGTGACATGGCCGCGGCGATGGACGGGCTCGCGGTGCTCAGGAAGCGGGCGTCCGCGGTTGGCATTGACGGAAACCGCGAGTACAACCCGGGCTGGCACACCTGCCTTGATCTACCCAATCTACTGACCGTTTCAGAAGCGGTGACACGCTCGGCCCTGGACCGACGAGAGAGTCGCGGCGGGCACTTCCGCGAAGACTTTCCCGACAAGAGCAAGGAGTTCTCCAACCACAACACGGTCGTGCGGAAGGGTCCGGACGGCGCGATGCGGTTGTGCCGCGAGCGAATCCCGGAGATGCGCGACGACCTGAAGAAAGTCATCGAGGAGAACAAGTGAGCCGACCGTTCAGGAGTGACAGGATGGCGCAAGCGACATTCCGCATCTGGAAGGGCCAGGGCGATTCCGCCGGGTTCAAGGACTTCGTCACCGACGCGACCGTCGGCATGGTCGTCCTTGACGCCGTTCACCAGATCCAGGCCGAGAGCGATCCCACGCTCGCCTGCCGGTGGAACTGCAAGGCGGGCAAGTGCGGGTCTTGCTCCGCGGAGATCAACGGGAATCCGCGCCTCATGTGCATGACGCGCCTGGACCAACTCGACCTCACCGTACCGGTGATCATCGAGCCCATGAAGTCATTCCCGCACGTCCGCGACCTCGTGACTGATGTCTCCTGGAACTTCCGCGTCAAGAAAGCGATCAAGCCCTTCAAGCCCCGCAAGCCCGACGCGCCCGACGGCACCTGGCGCATCCAGCAGCAGGACGTCGAGCGGGTCCAAGAGTTCCGCAAGTGCATCGAGTGCTTCCTCTGCCAGGATGTCTGCCACGTCCTGCGCGACCACCACAAGCACCCGGAGTTCGCCGGCCCGCGCCACTTCGTCTACACGGCCGCGCTCGAGATGCATCCGCTCGACACCGAAAACCGCCTGGGCCAGATGAAGGACGCGGGCGGGATCGGGTACTGCAACATCACCAAGTGCTGCACGAAGGTGTGCCCGGAGCACATCACGATCACCGACAACGCCATCATTCCGCTCAAAGAGCGCGTCACCGACGAGTACTACGACCCCATCACGCGGTTCTTCAAGATCTTCAAGACCAACCAGTAGAGATCGATCCCCCCTTACCGGCGGGCCCGCAATAATCCTCCGTCCCGAGGCTGCACCAAGGGAGTGTTCATGTTCGAACTCAAGCCCATCGCCAAAGAGGCGATCCCCCGCGCCCTTTCCAAGGCCGAGCGCTACCGCCTCCTCAACGAGCCGCGCGAGGCCGAGAGCATCTGTCGGGACGTGCTGGCCGCGGACCCGGGTAACCAGGACGCGATCATCTGCCTGATCCTGTCGCTGACGGACCTGTTCGAGGGCACGCACGTGCGGGCGGATGAAGTGCGGCCGCTCGTGGCCTCGCTCCGGGGCGAGTACGAGCGGGTCTACTACTCCGGCGTGGTGGACGAGCGCTGGGCCAAGTCGCTGATCCACTCCGGATACACCATCGCGAGCGTGTACGACCTGATCCACTCGGCGATGACCCACTTCGAGCACGCCGATCGCCTCGCCCCGCAGAGCAACGACGACGCGGTGCTCCGATGGAACACCTGCGTGCGCCTCCTGGAGCAGGCCCACTTCACACCGCCGGAAGAGGCCGAGGCCGCGCCGGAAGTCTTCGACGACGACGTGCCGTACCGCTAGAACTCTCTCGGAGCCTTTTGCTGATCATCATCGGCGCCGCGGGCGGAGTCGAGGATGCTCGGTGCGCCGAATCGGAGAGAGCGATTGGATTTGCGGAGGCGGCGGGCGGCTCGCTAGGCGGGTGGGCGCGGGGGCGGGGCGCCGGCTTGAGTCGCGAGTCGGCGGGCCGGGGTGAGAGTGACTGTCACCGGCGTGAACGGCGGGGCTGCGGAGCAGGGAGCCTTGCAGGCGGCGGCGCAGGGTTTGTGGCCGTTGCGGGGGGAGTACGCGGAGGGATCGGAGTGGGCGGATAGGGCCGATGGGGCCGATGGGGTGGGCGCGGGCGGGGTTTGGGCGAGGATGGCGGCGCGGGTGGTGATGTAGTGGTCGATTTCGGCGTTGCGTTGGGTGAGTTTGTCGGTTCGGGAGTCGGAACCCCCTCCGCCCTCGCGGACTCGGGCACCTCCCCCGCCGGGGGCGGGGGAGGGTGCGGGCGTGGGGGCTTCGGGCGAGTCGGACTCTCTCCGCCTCGCGGACTCGGCACCTCCCCCGCGGGGCGCGTGGGAGGGTGGCGGTTGGGCGAAGGGGTCGGTGGGGGTGTACTTGGAGAGGGAGCGGAGGAGGTGGACCTGCTTGCGGACGGTTTCGCGGGCGCGGCGGCGCTGCTCGGTGACCGTCCAGCCGTTGCGGATGGGGTTCCAGTCGCACTTGGTGAGTTCGTAGAGGGCGTCGTCGATGGAGCGGACCAGGGCGTGGGCGGCGATGGGGAGTTCGCGCTCGGCGGTCATCTGGACGTGGAGCGCGGCCGCGCGGCGGTAGGTGTTCACGCGCTCGCGGGTCTCGGGCCGCGCGAGCCAGAGGGCGAGGGCCTCGATGGAGACCTTGTAGCGGATGGCGACCTCGGCGAAGGGGCAGTGAGGGTCGGTGAGGCACTGGAGGATGTCGGAGACGATCTCGTCGTCGGGCTCGAAGACCGTGTCGAACCTGGGGTGGTGGACGGCGGGGAAATCGGGCGGGTGGGTGGCGTCGAGTTGGGGGGAGTGGCCGCGGGGGGCGGGGGGTGCGGGTGAGTTGGGGGCGGCGAGGGGCATGGGGCAAGAGTCCAGAGGGCCAAAGGGCAAACTTCCACGGGGCCAAACTCGGAGGCATGTTGGCGGTAGGCGGGCCTCCGTAATGAGGGGTGGTGGAGCGCGTTTGCGCGCGCGAATGCGCGCCTGGATTGCGTGGGAATGGCGTAAGTGCTTGCGGGGACGGGCGAAAGAAAAACTTGGAAAATGGCGGA
>CAJPFG010000014.1 GCA_905339235.1 Phycisphaerales bacterium | reverse complement strand
GGTGAACGGGTTCGACATCCAGGCGACCGAAGAGGCCGTGAACGGCGACTTCTCGAACTTCTGCCAGTCCTCCGCTGACCTCAACGGCGACGGGAGCGAGAACGGGTTCGACATCGAGACGGAGGAACAGCGGGTGAACGGGGAGCCGTGCTGAGCACCGGTCGGTTCGCACGATCTCTTGCTTCCCGCGCGTGATTCTTTACACTGGACCGATGAGG
The DNA here is from genome assembly GCA_905339235.1 of Phycisphaerales bacterium. Taxonomy (GTDB): domain Bacteria; phylum Planctomycetota; class Phycisphaerae; order Phycisphaerales; family UBA1924; genus RI-211. The sequence goes on along the minus strand of CAJPFG010000014.1, from coordinate 25,992 downwards.
TATTCGTTCGTTCTCGTCGTCGTTCTGCTTTCGTGCATCGCCCGGGCCCAGCCGTGCGGTGAGTGGCTGCCCGGGCAGGGCGTTCCCGGCGTGCCCGCGAATATGCGCATCACCGACATGGCGGTGAGCACCGGCCCCGGCTCGCCGCTGCTCTTCATCGCCTCGCTCGACACCGGGAGCAGCGGCACTCTCTACTCGATGACGGCCGGGCACATCGCGGCCTGGCCGACGACCGGCCTGCCCGCGGGCAGGTATCCCATCCGGGTCATCGACTGGGCGGGCAACCCCGTCATTGCGCTCTTCCGCCCGGGGAACGACTTCCCGCCCACGCTCTCGGAACTCGGCTACTACCGGTGGACGGGCGGTTCATGGTCCGCGATCACGCCCTTCAACGCATTCAACTTCGGCGGCGCCATGGCCGCGCTGGGTTCGGACCTGTACTTCTTCGGCGGCACCACTTCGACCATGCGGGTCTACCGCTACAACGGCGGAACGGCGATCAACGTGGCGACGTTCAACGGTCCGGTCAACGCCCTGGCTACCATGAACGGCCTGCTCTACGCCGGGGGCAGTTACTCGCTGGTCACGCCGGCGGGCGGCTCCGCGAACAACTGGAACTACCTCACGCAGTTCGACGGAACCACCTGGAGCGCCGTCAACTTCAGCGCGCTCAACGGCGCCGTCTCCGACCTCTTCCCGTGGTACCCCAACCCGCTCTCTCCCTTCCCGAGTCTCATCGTGTGCGGGGCGTTCACCAGCGCGGGCGGGAGCGCGGCCAATCACATCGCCGCCTGGGACCCTTCCATTCTCCCGGACGGGGACTGGAACTCGCTGGCCGCGGGAGTTTCGTTCCCGTCGGGCACTTCGTCGTACGTGTTCTCTCTCGCCAATCTGAACATCTCGTTCAGCAACAACGACCTGATCGTGGCGTCGTCGTTCTTCGACAGCACCGGGGCGGAGATCCAGAACCGCCTTGACCGCTGGTCGGGCTCGGCGTGGGCTTCCTTCGGAACGCCCAGCGGCCCGGTGTACGCGCTGGCCAACTCCTCGGGCGTGGTGGCGGGCGGAAACTTCCAGAGCATCAGCGGGACGCCGCTCTTTAACCTGGGGCGATGGAGCGGGAGCGCGTGGGTTCCCCTCGGCGACGGGACGAACGGCTCGGTGATCGACGTGCTCTCGTGGAACGGTGCGCTGTACGCGTGCGGCGAGTTCACCATGATCGAGGGCGTGCCGGCGAACTACGTGGCGTACCTCGACGCTTCGGGCTGGCACGCGATGGGCTCGGGCATGGACGGCCCGGTGTACGCGCTCGAAGTGTTCAACAACGAACTGCACGCGGGCGGGGCCTTCTCGTCCGCCGGCGGCGCGGGCGCCGCCAACATCGCGCGGTGGAGCGGGGGCGCCTGGCAACCCCTGGGGCTGGGGGTCGCCGGAAACGTGACGGACCTGACACCGTGGAACTCGCAGTTGGTCGCCGTGGGCGAGTTTTTCAGCGCGGGAGGGGCGGGCACGAACCGCGTCGCGGCGTGGAGCGGTTCGGCGTGGGTGACGTTTCCTTCGTCGCTCAACGACTCGGTGGCCGCGGCGGCGGCGTTCAATAACGAACTCTACATCGGCGGCCTCTTCAACGCGGCCGGGGGGCTGGGGGCGCGCAATCACATCGCGCGCTGGAACGGCTCGGGCTGGTCGCACGTGGGGCCCAGCATCACCACCAACGGCGTGGACGGCGTGGTCCTTGACCTGGCGGTGTTCCAGAACAACCTGTACGTGGGCGGGGACTTCACCGGCGCGTCGGGAGTCTCCGCCGCCGACTTGGCCCGATGGGATGGCGGCGCGTGGCAGGCGGTGGCGACCACCTCGTTCGGCGGCGCGGTCCGCGGCCTTTCGCCCTGGGGCGGCCGCTTGCTCGTGCTGGGTGATTTCAACATCTGCCAACCGATGTGCCACTCCTACTTCGGCGTGTGGGACGGGATCAACTGGGGCGGCTTCGCGGGGACCAACGGGAACGCCGCGCTGCGGAACATGCCCTTCGCCGCGGCGGAGCACGAGGGGCTGCTGTACTTCGGAGGGTCGTTCTACCAGCCGGGAACGGAACTCTCGGCGAGCATCGCGCGGCTGGACCCGGCGCCGGGAGTTACGGATCAGCCCGATGCTGTGGACGCGTGCCCCGGCGCCGACGTGACGTTCACGGTGGCGACGGGATCGACGGTGGGCTATCAGTGGCAGCGGAACGGGAGCAATCTCGCCGACGGCGGACGCATCTCGGGTGCCAACACGCCGGCGCTGAGCATCGCGGATGTACTGTTCGGCGACGCGGGAACCTATCGCTGCGTGCTCACCAACGATTGCGGATCGGTCACCAGCGACGGCGCACCGCTGGCTGTTCGTTCGCCGCCGACGGTCAACAACATCACACCCACCGACCTCTCCGTCCCCGAGTTCCAGGACGCGGTCCTGCAGGTCTCGGTGATCAGCGGGATTCCCGCCACGCGTCAGTGGCGCCGCAACGACCTGCCGATTTCCGATGGGCCCGCGGGGGCCTCGCCGGGCGGCGGGACGGTCTCGGGGGCCGGCGCGGACACGCTGACCATCGGCGGCGTTCGCGCCTCGGACGCGGGCGTGTACACCTGCCTGGCGACCAACGCCTGCGGCGAGGACCTGGGCGATCCCATCATGCTGACCATCACGCCGGGTTGCGACCCGGACGTGAACTGCGATGGGTCGGTGAACGGGTTTGATATCGAGGCGACCGAGCAGGCGGTCAACGGAGATTACTCGAACTTCTGCCAGGCCACGGCCGACCTCAACAACGACGGGGCCGAGAACGGGTTCGACATCGAGACTCAGGAGCAGCGGGTGAACGGAGCGCCGTGCTGAGATGGGCAAGGTCCGCCGGGAATCATGGGGACCTCCCCAGAATGCTCTGGCCCAAAACCTCCGGTGCCCGTAAGATGGGCTCCGATGAAACTGCCGGCCGAAAAGGTGGCCAAACTCCGCACCTTCTACGAAGGGCGCGAGGTGTGCGTCACGGGCGGGGCCGGCTTCATCGGCGGACACCTGTGCGACGCCCTGCTCTCGCTTGGCGCCGCCATCCGGGTCATCGACGATCTCTCCAACTCCAGCCTCGAGCACCTCTCCGGCCTGATCGATCTCGAACCCGAGCGCGTGCGGTTCGTCCACGGATCGATCCTCGACGACGATGCGCTCAAGGAAGCCATGGCGGGCGCTCAATCGGTCTTCCACCTCGCCGCGATGGGCTCGGTGCCGCTCTCCATCGAGAAGCCCCAGCGGACCTGGTCGGTGAACGCCACCGGCACCGTGCGCGTCCTCGAAGCCGCTCGCGGAGCCAAGGCCCAGCGCGTGGTGTACGCGGCCTCCTCCAGCGCGTACGGCGACCAGCCCGAACTGCCCAAGGTCGAGTCGCAGATCCCCAAGCCCCTCTCCCCCTACGCCGCCAGCAAACTCGCCGGCGAGCACCTCATGAGTGTCTGGGCGAACTGCTACGCCCTCTCCACGGCGTCGCTGCGATACTTCAATATCTTCGGGCCGCGCCAGAATCCTGACTCGGCCTACGCGGCGGTGGTTGCCTCGTTCGTCAAGAGCGTGCTCGCGGGCGAACCGCCCACCGTCTTCGGAGATGGATCGCAGACGCGGGACTTCACCTTCGTCGGCAACGCCGTGCTGGCGACACTCCTGGCGGGCGCCTGCCAGAGCCGGCTCTCGGGCCAGGTGGTCAACGTGGGCACGGGCCGACGCGTGAGCATCCTCGAACTCGCCACGGGCCTGACGCGCCAGTGCGCGGTGCCGCACCTTCAGCCGGTCTTCCGCCCGTCTCGCACCGGCGATGTCGCCCACAGCCTCGCGGACATCACCCAGGCGCGGAACCTGCTCGGGTACGAGCCTTTCACGGCGCTCGAGGATGGCCTTGGCGAAACCGTCGAGTGGTACAAGCGGGCTCTGGCGGGGATCTGATCCGCATGCGGACGCTGCTCGACACCATCGGCGGGATCTACCAACTCGCGCGGCTCGCGTGCCTCACGCGATTCCGGTTTCGCGGCCCCTACTGGACCTGGCGCCTTCACACCGCGTTCGGGAGGGGGTATCCATCCCGGGGCGAGATGCTGCACGGGGTGCTTGAATACGGCCGATGGATGCACCGAACACGCCGCATGCGCGGCCTGTGACGCCGAAGCGCGGTATGCTGAGCCGCGTTCGATACAAGGGGTCCAGCCATGAGTGAGCAACCCGCCAAGCCCTCGAACCCGTCGTTCACCCGAGCCTTCATCCCCGGCTTGATCGTGGGCCTGCTCGTCGGCCTTCCCACCGGGGCTTACCTGTCCGGACTTTTCGAGGGCGGAAGCATCGGCGACACAACGACCCCGCCCGCCAAGGCCGCGAAACCCACCGAGCGCGACGCCCGCTCCCCCACTCCTCCACCCGTCGAGGAAACTCCGGAAACAACGCCGCCGACGACTCCTCCCGATGGCGAAAAGCCCCCCGAGCCGCCCGCCACGCCGCCCAAGTAGCCGCCGCGTCAACTGGCGCCCGCCGCCCTCGATACACTCGCGGCATGGAGGACCTCGCCGCTCGCCTGGTGCGTCAGCACGCCGAAACCGCCCGGCTTCTGGGTGTGGACTTCGTGCCCGCGTACAAACCCCCCGGCGTCGAGAATCAGGCGAGCGAGCCGCCGGTGGCGGTGGTGACCCCCGCGGCCGTGGCCCTCGTGACCCCCGCCACGGCCGCCGCGCCCGATCTTCCTCGCGATCGCGACGCCTCCCAGCGCGCTCTCGACGAACTGCGCGCCCGGTACGAGTCCGACGCCCCCCACAAGCAGTTTGTAACCGCGCACACCCGCATCGTGTGGGGAGAAGGCGATCCGTGTGCGCGGCTGGTTTTCGTCGGCGAGGCGCCCGGCGAGGAAGAGGACAAGACCGGGCGGCCGTTCGTCGGCCGCGCCGGACATCTGCTCAACAAGATGATCACCGGCATGGGCCTGCAGCGCGAGCAGGCGTATATCTGCAACATTCTGAAGACCCGCCCGCCCGACAACGCGACGCCGACGGGGCGGGAAATCGAACTCTGCGAACCCTACCTCCGCGATCAACTCGCCATCATCAGCCCGGAGGTCATCGTGTGCCTGGGCCTGCCCGCCTCCCGGGCTCTGCTCCGCTCCGAAGAATCCATGACCCGCATGCGCGGCCGTTGGCGCACCTACACCCTCGCCAATGGGCGCCAGGTTCCGGTCATGCCGACCTACCACCCGGCCTACGTGCTGCGAAACTACACGGTTGAAACCAGGGCGCTGGTCTGGAGCGACCTGGTGCTGGCCCTGGAGCGGCTGGGGCTGAAGCCGCCTCAAAAGGAAGCACAAGCGGTCTCCTGAAAGCCACTTGCGCAACCTGAAAAAAAAAGCGCGACATCCGCGGAACCATCTTCCCCGCCCCGCGAAGAGATATGTGCTCGCGGTAGCCCGGAGCGACTCCCACTGACCCCCACGAGACCCGGTGCTCGGTTTTTGTCCTGAGTGCCGGGTTTTTTTCTAGCCACACCCTGTCATGCCCAAGGAAAACCCACGGTTTTTCTTGGGCGTGGCTCATTCCGGGGGCGTGAGATTCAGTTTCGCATCGACGGGTAGTTTTTTGAGGCTCGTCACGAGCATTCTCGGGTCCGAGTTCCACCGGATCTCCAGGGTCATTTCGATCGGGTCCCCGACCCGCAGAGCATCGAGGGAGACCTTCGGCGCCACGTCGGGAAACTCCATGATCATCTCGCGCATCCCGGTCACCCGTCCGTCGCGGCCGACAAAGTTCGGGATCGCTTCGTGATGCACGGATAGCGCGGCCTTGGGGCCGGGAAGGTCTTCCACCACGCCGCGGACGGTGTAGGTCTGATCGGCCGCGGCCGGCGCCTTGCGACCGCACCCCGAGGGGATCAGCAGCCCCAACAGGACGAGCACCAGCACGGCGAAGCATCGCGGCATTGGCAATTATTCCCCGCCGAAGCGGAGGAAAAAGCCCAAGAAAAACACCTCCACCCTTGGGGCAGAGGTGCGGGTATTCGTTGGTTCGCCGGCGATTACTTGGCCTTGACCGTCAGGAACTCGCCCACGGAACTCAGGTCGCGGGCGACGTCGTGGTTGAACGCCAGCGTCCAGGATTCGCCGGGAGTCACGTGCACCACGCGGGCCGGCTTCTCGCGGCTCACCCAGTCGCGATTGCCGCGGGTGTAGACCAACTCTCGCTGCTTGCGCATCCGCTGGGCGCGGCGGAGGGCCTTCTTGTTGGCGGGGTCCAGCCGCATGAGGCGCTCGATGGTGAGGCAGGCGTCCTCGCTGCCGGGCGTCTTGGCGACGGTGCAGATCAGATCCTGGCCGGCCTTGAACTTGCTGACATCGATCATGGCGGAACCTTTCCTGTGCAGGGCGGGAAGTTTAGGCGGAATGCCCCGCGGGTCCAGCCCGTTTCGCTCTCGGGTTGCGCGGCCTGATCGGGTCCCCGGTACCAACCATAATCCAATCTACAGCACCCGGGCAGAAAACGCGTGCCGCAGCGTTAGGCCGCGGCACGCGAAGGAGAGGAACCGTCGGGATGGTCTAAAACTCGATCACGTCGCCGGTCAGGGCGTTCACCTTGACCGACCGGATACGACCGCCATTGACCGCCTTGACCTCGTAGATCGGCGTTGCGCCGCGGATGCCGATTTCCACGCCGTTGACATCGCCCCCGGCCGCGGCCAGCGCCGCCTCCATCGCCCGGGCGAATCCGATCGGCGCGGCCCCATCAAGGGCCCGCGTGAACGAGTCCAGGGCGTCGGCATCATCGGGGCCGAGCACTTCGCGCTCGCGCCGGGCCGCGCCCGTGCCGGGGTTCACCTTGACCTCCTGCCCGATATTCTGCCCGGGCACGCCGATGAGCACCTCGATCACCATGCCGTAGCGCTCGCGCTTGAACTTGGCCTCGATCGGGGCCAGGCCCGCGGGCTGGCCGGTGAGGGCCGTCGTGATGGCGTCCATCAGCGCATCGGCCTGGCCGACCAACACCGGGCCGCCGCCCGAGCCGCCGCCCGCACCGCCGCCAGAACCGCCGCCCGATCCACCTCCGCCGGCGCCTCCACCACCGGCGCCGCCGCCCGCACCACCACCGCCGCCGGACCCGCCGCCCCCGGAACCACCGCCGCCGCCGCTTCCGCCGCCGCCGGGGTTGTCGTCCGAGGAGTCTTCGGTACTGATCCGGATGATCGCGCCGGTGCCCGGATTGATGCGGACTTCGCTGCGAATCGTCTGGGCGACCGTCGTGACCTTGTACACCAGGCCGCGGTTTTCCAGTTCCAGTTTCACGTCCGAGACGATCTGGTTGTTGGTGGCCGCGGATGCGACCAGCGCGGCCTGTGGAAACGTCACGCGGATGGCGCTCGCGGATCGCAGGATCGCCTGCAAGTTCCGCTGATCGCTGCCGCCGGGATTATCCCGGCGCGAGCGGATGAACGAGCCGGACCGCGCGTCGATCAGGATGCGGAATCGCGTCCGGGCGGCGCTGCCGCCCAACTCGCTCTTGTACACCCAGCGTCCGTTCTCGATCTCGAGTTTGATCCGGGTCAGGACGGCGCTGGGAGCCTGGCGCTGGCTGATCTCGGCAGCGCGGCCGATGCCGATGAAACTGCTCGACGCCGGCAGCACTACGCCGGGCCCGAAATCGTCCGCGCCGGCGCCGAGCGCCGGCGCCGCGATTCCCGCCGCCAGAACCAGACTCGCCATCCACACGACCCCTCTTCGAACGTTCATGCCATTGCTCCTTGGGTGTTCAAACGCAGCCCCGATTCGCCGTCCTCGGACGGCCTTCAAGGGGTCATGCGAGACGCCCGCGCCATGACTCGCAAACACGATATAAATGTCCTTTGCAAATCCCCCGAATTCCCTGTGGCGGCGCGGCCTCAGGCCCTCGTACATCTTGCCCGCGCCTGCCGTAGCCACGACACCCTCGCCTACCCTCTGCGACAATGACCCAACCCCCTGCTCCGCCGGTATTTGACCCCTCCGCGGCCCACCACCAGCGACCCAAACTCCGCCCCGTCCGCGGGTTCCCGGCCCAGACCCCCCAGGGCCAGCCGATGCTCGGCCTGGCCGACGCGAGGCAGATCTCCGATCGCATCGTGTACTGCACCCCGGCGGTGCAGTTTGTGCTGCCGCTGATGGACGGCAAGAGGAGCCTGGACGACATCGTGCGCGAGGTCGCACGCGGCCTCACCCGTTCGGTTCTCGAGCAACTCGTCGCACAACTCGACGACGCCAGCCTCCTCGAAGGGCCCCGGTTCGACGCCCTCCTCGCCAAGGTCCGTGCGGACTTCGACAGCACCGCCAATCTGCCCCCGGGCTCCTCCGCGGCCTTTGCCGAGGCGCTCGTCCAGCACGGAGTGCAGCAGCAGCAGGAACCCGCGCCCGCAAGCCCCGAGGAGGCCGGCGAGCGCGCGGTCACCAAACTGCGCGGCATCTTTGACCAATGGATGGAGGCCGCCCTCAAGGACGCCCCCGTCAAGGCCTTCTCCTCGCTCCCCAAGGCGATCGTCACCCCGCACCTGGACTACCCGCGCGGCTGGCTGAACTACGCCGGCGCATGGGGCCGGCTGCGCGGCGTCGAGCGCCCGGAGCGCGTCATCATTCTCGGCACCAATCACTTCGGGCAGTCCACCGGCGTGTGCGGGTGCGACAAGGGCTACGAAACCCCCTTCGGAGTCTGCGAGGCCGACTTGGACTTGATCGCGTCGGTGCGCCGGCGGCTGGGCGCCGACAACTCGGCCCGGCTCTTCGAGAATCGCTACGACCACGAGCGCGAGCACTCCATCGAACTACAGATCCCCTGGATCCAGCACGTCTTCGGCACCGACGCGGGCGGGCACTACCCGCGAGTCTTCGGCGCCCTTATCCACGACCCCACGGTGAACGACGGCAAGAGTTACGACGACAAGGGCCTGGACATCGACTCGTTCATCGAGGCGGTGCGGGGCGTGCTCGCCGACATGACCGGCCGGACGCTCGTGGTTTCTTCCGCCGATCTCAGCCACGCCGGCCCGGCCTTCGGCGATCAGCAGAAACTCGCCGGCGAGGCCAAGGAGGCCGTGGAGTTCCGGAACAAGATCGTCCAGCACGACCGCGAGATGTTGAACCTCTTCGGCAGCGGCAAGGCGGACGAGTTGATCGCGTCGATGTCGTGGCAGCAGAACCCGACGCGCTGGTGCAGCATCGGCAACATGGTGGCTACGGCGCGGATCACTCAGCCGACGAAGATCGAGTTACTGAACTACGCCGCGGCCATGGACCCCGAGGGCTTCACCTTCGTCAGCAACGCGAGCATGGTGATGATGTGATGCAGGAGATGAGCGCGATCCCGCCGCCACCGGCCCCGCCCGGTCCGGCGTGGTGGCTGATCGTGCCGGTATTTATCGTGGCCGGCGCGGCCGCCGCGTGGGGCGTCCGGCTCGTCTGGCTGGGGCGCCGGAAGGCCGACGACGACCGCCACGGGATGTCGCGAACCACGCGCGTGGTCGTGGGGATGTCGCTGATCGTGGGGGCGTACCACGTGGCGAGTTGGGTCGCGCCGGCGCACTGGCTGCCCCTGCGCGTGGTGCCGTCGCGGTGGTTTCTGCTGGTGGGTGCTCTGGTGCTGGCGGTGGTTGGCAGCCTGCTCGCGGACCGCAGCGAGAAGCGGTGAAAGCGCCCCGCACGCTCCGCACCGTGCCCCCGGTTTCCGGCACGGGCGATTGCCCGCGCGGACGTGGCGAAAGTTGGTATGCTGGAAAACCCGGGGGTGCGGTGGGCGCTATCCCGGACGAGGCTGCACACCGTTATTGGGGGAATACCCATGGCAAAATCACTCGAAGAGTTCAAGAAGTCATTCGCGGAGATTCAGAAGGCGATCGGAACGGCGCAGGAGGAGGTCAAGAAGAACGCCAACGCGATCTCGCAGACCTCGGGCGTGATGCACGAGGGCGTGAAGGAGATTGGGCTGCGGATCCAGCAACTCAAGGACGCCGGGGACAAGGGCGGCAGCGTCAACGACTTCATGTGGGACGGCCAGGTCAAGAACATGATGAACTCGGTCAACCAGTACATGAAGCAGATCGAGAACGAGTGCAACCGCATGGCCGGGCTGCACAAGGGCTCCTTCGCGACCACGAAGAAGTCCTTCTGGGACACCAAGACGGCGCTCAAGGCCGACATCGACTCCCGCAAGAAGCAGGTCTCCACGAAGGTGGGCCTGGGGAACAAGTCGCTGCCCGACCTCGAGAAACTGCTCGCGGAGATGAACAAGTACACCGACTCCGGGTTCGCGACCTTCGACGCGTTCGAGCCGGAGACCGCCGCGGAGCACAAGCGCGCCCTCGACGGCTGGCTCAAGGAGGAGGTGGGCAAGACCAAGGACGCGACGCTCTCGGCCTTCCAGAAGCAGATGGACGAGCAGGCGCTCAACACGAGGGTGTTGAACGGGAACCTGGGCAAGTGCAAGACCTACCTCGCGTCGGTGCTGGCCGAGTGCGCAAAGGGCGAGAAGGCCTACAAGGAAAAGAAGGCGCCTGTCCTCATGACCGCGAAACTCGAAGCCGAAAAGCACTTCAAGGGCCTGCGGGAGATCGCCGACAAGTACGAACGGGCCCAGCAAGATCAGTGGGTCATGGCGAATGCGAACTCGTCCAAGGACAAGTCCACGATCCTCGCCGGAATGAAGGCGGCGGTGGACACCCGCAACCAGGCCAAGGCCGCGTTCGGAAAACTCGCGGCGCTCAAGTTGTAGACCCCCCGCCCGTCCGAGGCGAACACGGCGCGGTCGGCGCCCGTACAATCCTTCGATCTTTGAAAACACGGGGCCGAACTGGATTCGACCGGACAGGGAACGTGCGTTTGCGGCGCGTCGAGGAGCATGCTGGCCTCGTAAAAAGCATGCAACACAATGATTGCTAACAGCAATTACGCTCTCGCTGCCTAACCATGGCGGCATGAGCCCCACTGGACGCCTGATACGGCGGGGCTCAAACGACTTCAGGCTGGCAGAGATCCGCCGTCCGCGGGGGTCACCTGCGAGAAAACACCGGGGACTGGGCTTGGGGAAAGGGCGCGGGCGCTCGCTCTTCAAGCCGAGATCAAACCGCCCGATACACGCGTAGAGGCGCGCACCGACTGCCACGGGACGGGGGTTCGATTCCCCCCGGCTCCATTCTTACAACGGAAGTTCACGAAAACGAACGACCGGACGCGCGACCGTTTGCGGCGAGTTCGCGCTTCTCCCCCGAGGTCATTCTTCAAGCCGTTCGGCGTCCGCGAGAACGGCTCGCCCGCTCGGAGAGTTCGGCGGGCACGGCGTTGGCGTAGTGCTCGCCGCGGATGGCGATGCCGCGCCCGATCCGCTTTGCATTCTCACCGCAGAGGGGGGCGGAAAGTCCATCGCCCTTCCGCCCGAACTATCGTGCGCCCGCGGTTCGCCGGCGTGCACTTCAACGCCGACCGTCGAACCCGCCGAAGACACCACCCCGGCGAAAGCCGATTTAGGCGTGCCATAGTCCTGTCGATATACTTGGGAATGGCAAGGCGGTCCAAGCACGAGCGCAGGAACAAGCCCGGGCGATTCGCCGATTGGCCTTCCGACGCGCCCGCTCCGGATGACCTTGCGGAGCAGGTGACGTACACCGGGCATCCGAAGCACAAGGACTACACGACACCGGCTGGGCCGGGAGCGTTCCAAGCGGATGACTACAAGTGCGACTTCTATGCGCCGGATCAATGGCCCCGACTCTTGGAGGAGCTTCGCGTTGCGATCCGTTCCCGCGCCGTCGCGGAGTTTCGTGGCAGGTATCCGAAGCGGGCGTGGGTTCGCATCAACGGCCGATTGCACGAAGCGCGGCAGAGCGGCTTCGACAGTTCGGACTACCACGGTTTTCCGATTGATGACCCCCGTCACTTCCCTCTTCCTGTGTCCCGATTGAACGAAATCCCGAATGTCGAGATTCCTCCACATCGAGCGTGACCCGGTGAATCAACCGGCCGCAACCGACCCGCTCGAGAAGGCGACGTGGTCGTCGCTGCGCATTCGAATCGGCGCACGTACTGTCAGCCGAGTTCTCGACAAGAAACTCAACGACGAGCGTTCCTTGCTTTATGTACCGTTGTTTGCGGTTGGCGAGTGGTTGGTGAACAACTGGTGGGCCCTGCTCCACGAGCCCTGTCGGAGCGAGTTCCTGCCGCCGCCGGACGCGGACGAGCCGGAGTTCTCATGGACCAAGCGCCATTGCCTGCGCGCGGCTGAATCCGACCTCCTGCTGCCCGCGTTGTACTTGCACTGTGACGGGCGAGGATTGCGTGCAGAATGGCGAGCGGATTCCGAGGATGCGCTCCCCCACATGCCCGCATTCTTTGTTGACGCCGGTTGGAGCGACCTCGAGCGTGAACCGACCGAGCAATCGCTCGCGAGGTTCGTGGCCGATGTCCTTGAAAGGGTCGGCCCTCTCGATGATTCGCGAGCCCGCGATCTTCGGGAAGCATGGAGCGTGATTCAGGAGGCGGACGCGGAGGAACGGGCGTTCTGCGTCATGGCGGGACGGCTGGGCCTGGACCCATACGACCCGCAGCAGATTCCCAAGCCGCTTGCCGCCACGCTCGAGCAGTTCGAGGAGGCCAGCGATCCGCTGGTGCAGGATATTACGATGGCGGCCTCGCCGGACCGCCTTTCCGAGCAGTGGAAATGGGTTGATAACGCGAAGCGCGCGCACAAGCTGACCGCCGTGCCGCCGGTCATGCGTGCCCCGCCTTCGAGCGGCTTTGTGCGTGCCGACAAGTTCGGCTACTCGGTCGCGCAGGAGTTCAGGAGGAGGGCGACACACCCGGCTGATAGCCCGTTGGAATCGGTGCCGGCCATCGCATCGCAGGTGCTGGGAGTTCCGCTGCAAGTCATCAACGAGAATCATCTGGTCGGCCGCGAAGTGAAACTCATTGTGGGCAAGAGCGACAGTGGTGACGTGCAGGTGGTTGGTCCGACCGTCGCGTATGAGGAGGACGAGCGATTCCGAGTCGCGCGGGGATTGTTCCACGTCGCTGTCGCGGGGGCGCTTGGTCCGCGCCTCGTTACAGACGCATTCACGTGGGACCAGCGGGCGTCGCGCGCATTCGCGGCAGAGCTCATCGCTCCTCAACAAGCCCTCAAGGCTCGTGCGGGGCGCTGGGCAGATCGCGACACGATCCGAAACCTTGCCCGCGATTTCCGGGCGAGCACGATCCTGATCGAGAAGCAACTCACGAACGCCCAGGTTCCCATTTCCCAGGACTGAGGGGTGCGCTGCTCGCCGCGCCGGCAATCGGAAGCCATGTCCGGACCCCGCCTATCGCCCAGCCCCGTCCGGCGCCGCGGCTCCTCCCTTGGGGATGAACGCCAGCCGTCCGTTCATGTAGTCCAGCACCAGCGTGTACTGCCGGATCAGTTTTCCGGCGATGTTGCCGTCCAGGTACGGATTGCCGAAGGCCCCCCTGCGCTCCGTGGCGAACGCCACCGTCAGGTTTTCGTGCCGCACACCCGCGAGGTCGAAAGTCGCGAGTTTGCCGACCTTCGCCGGGACCATGCCGCCCACGCCGCCGAGCATCGAGTCTTTGGTTTCGCGCCCCTCAAGAAGTTTGAGGCGCTGGGTGGTCGGAGCCATCAGCACCAGGGCGTGGCCCGAGGCGCCCGTATCAATCGTGAACACGCCCTCGTGGCCTTCAAAGGACGCGCGGGTCGCGGGGGTGCGGTGGTCGAGCAGGAGTTCCTGCCACGCGGCGCCACGAGGCAGCGAGTACCCCGCGGGGTCGTGCAGGGTGATTGTCGCGGCGTCGGCGTCGATCTCGGCCGCGGCCCGGGCCAGCACGCCGAACCCCACAATGCCGGCGATGTGCTCGCCCAGTGGGGCGTCCAGAAAGCCCAGTTCGATGCCAACCATGATCGAGTTGTCCAGCGTCATGGGGCCGAGTTGCACCGAGCCCAGGCGGTACATCGATGTGGTGACATGCCCGCCCACGCCGGTGGCCGGGACCGACGCGATGGGCTTGAGTTCCAGTTCCTTCGCGACGGAGTTCGCGATCACGTTCGAGCCGGCGCCCGTGTCGAAGATGAACCAGCCCAGTTCCTTTCCGTCGATCCGCGGCCTGACGAGCAGGTGCCCGGTCTTGGCCTTCTTGACTTCGAGCGCGGCGGGCGCGGCCGGGTCGAACTTCGCGGGAGTGGTCTTTCCGAACTTGGCGAAGGCCGCGGGCGGAGTATCGGCGGATGCCGCGGACTCGATGGTGTAGTCCGTGGCCGAGCCGGAGGTGGAGGATTGGCGAGCCTGGCGGGGCAGGCGAAGGCCGGCGGCGACGATGTCGCCGGAAAGTTCGAGCGTGGATGTGCTGGCGCCGGTGCTGAGGGTCCAGACCCTCGGAAGGTTGGTTGCGGGGTCGAGTTGCAGGCTGCCCGTGAGGCGGTCGGCGTCGCCGGTGAACTCCAGCACGAGCGAGCCGTCTTTTTCCGCTGCGGATGTGAAGGTGAGCGGCGAGTCGGGGCCGAGAGCGCGGCCGGTGAGCATCCACGTTCCCAGCGTGAACTGGGTCTTCTCGCCGAGTTCGAGCGGGCGGACTTCCCCGCCCATGTCCGAGATCCAGGCGATGGTGGAATCAAAGCCGATCGCGAAGGGGACCGGGCCGCCGAGGCGCTGAACGAAGCGGCCGTCGGAGTGGATGGTGAGGTCGAAGGGGACGTCGTTGCCGAGGAAGTTGGCATGGCCGCGGACGGAGATCGCGCCGGGTGCCGGCGTGCCGATGGCGTCGCGGGCCCTGGCGAGGACCTGCTCGACGGTGGGCTGGGCGAAGCAGGGCGCGGCAAGGATAATGGCGGAGCAGAGGGCAAACTTCATGAGCGGGACTCCTTTTTGGGTGCGCGCCCGGTTTGAGCGGGCGCGAAGACCCAGGTGATCGCGAAGGGGCGGGCGTCGTCGGAGGGGTTCGGTTCCTGGAAAAGATCGGCAACCTGTGACAGCAGTTCATTGACCCTGCGGATGCGATCGGGCGAGAGGCGGGCACGGAGGCGGGCGCCCCAGACGTCGCGATCGGGGCCCTCGAAGACCGTGGCGGGAGAGGCGACGACTCGTGAGAAATCGCGCCGCGCGAGGGAGAGCGCCCCGGCAATGACGCGCGAGGCCGCCGCCGGGGCGCGGTTGGATGCCATACGCAGCGGCCGGCCCGGGACGTCGTACACGCTGGCGGGGCGCTGCCCTTCGCGCCGGGGTTGCTGGGGCAGGAGAAGGCCCGCGCGCTGGAGTGCGCCGACGTGGTAGTACAGGCTGTCGGGTCGGCGGCCGAGGAGGAAGGCGACGTGCGCGATTGTGGCCGGACCGGTGGCCGCGATGACATCGACGATCTCCTGGCGAATCGGCGAAGCGATGGCGGCGATCTGGCGGGGCGAACTGATGGTGTAGCCGGGCATGATTGAAACTTTACGTGTTTTTTCAATCAAGTCAACGCGCGCCGCGGGGCACCCATGGATTTCCCAGGGGAGTAGAACGGTCCAGACCCCTGTTTGCGTCCTATAACTCGGGCCGAAATCACGAATCCAAGGATTTACGGATCGTTTATTCATCAAATAGGGAGTATGCTTCATTGAACGGCCGGCCATGGCCTCTAGACTGTTTTTCAGTATCACAAAGGAGCGAACATGAGAGTCAACACCTTCACCCTGGCAGCGATAATGACCACCACAGGGTCAACTTTCGCTGTAGTAGTTCCGTTCACCGAGACTTTTTCTGCCGATTCCGCCGGCTGGCGGGACTCCACGAGCACGGCGCTCAACTGGTTCGCGTCGGGCGGGGACGGCGGCACGGCGTACGTCTCCGGGCCGTTCAACTTCGTGAACAACCTCGCGAACGACACGCCGGTGATCCTCCGCGGGCAGAGCAACTTCAACAGCAGCGGCGGCGCGATCTTCGGCAACTGGATCGCCGACGGCGTGACCTCGTTCTCCATCGCCGTCCGGCACAACGCCGGGCAGCCCCTGAACTTCTTCTCGCGGTTCGCCAGCCCGGCCGCGTTTCCCGGCGCGGTCGCGGTCAACTTCGCGCCGGTGATGCCCAACACCTGGACAACGCTGACCTTCCCGATCGACCCCTCCAACCCGCAGTTCATCAGTTTCGAGGGTTCGGACTTCAACACCGTGTTCAGCAACGTCGGACGCGTGCAGGTCGGCGTGAGTGTGCCGGCGAGCATGGCCGGGGTTGACCAGTCCTTCGCGTTCGATCTCGATACCGTCAGCCTCGTTCCGGCGCCCGGAGCCCTGGCCCTGCTGGGCGTGGCCGGAATCTTCGTGCGTCGTCGGCGCTGATCTAGAACGTGCCCCCCCAATACGCGGCCCGGTGCTGTTTGTGAAACAGACCGGCCGCGTTTTTTCATGGGCACGCGATGTTCCCGCGCGGCGGAGCGCGCAAAGCGCTTCGTTCGCGCGGTCGGGCGCGGTAAACTGGCGAAATCAGAGGAGGTGCCCATGCGACGGATCGCGGCGATCGTGTGCGGAGCGGCGGGCGCGGGGCTGGGCGCGTGGGTGTGTCAGCCCGCGGACCCGACGGCGCCGAGCACCCGGGCCACGCCCCGGGATTGCGAGCGGCTGGAGTGCACGCGGATTTTCCCGGACAAGAACTGGTGGAACCAGGACATCTCATCGCTCCCGGCGCACGCCAACTCGGCCAACTTCATCGCGTCGATCGGCCTGAACGACGGGCTGCACCCGGACTTCGGAACGGTCTGGAACGGTGCGCCCAACGGCATCCCGTTCGTCGTCGCGACCGCGCAGACGCCGCTGGTCCCGATCGTGTTCGTCGCGTACGGCGACGAATCGGACCCCGGTCCCTATCCGGTGCCGTCGGACGCGCCGATCGAGGGCGGCCCCGGCGCGACGGGCGATCGGCACGTGATCGTGGTGGACCCCATCCGCCGAAAACTGTTCGAGATGTA
The DNA here is from genome assembly GCA_905339235.1 of Phycisphaerales bacterium. Lineage (GTDB taxonomy): Bacteria > Planctomycetota > Phycisphaerae > Phycisphaerales > UBA1924 > RI-211. The sequence continues at coordinate 9,008 of CAJPFG010000014.1, read as the reverse complement.
TCGCGCATTCCCGCAGCCCGACGGATCGTGGCACGCCGACTGCGGCGCGGTATTCGACCTGACCAGCAACAATCTGCGTCCGGAGACCTGGACGAGCGCCGACGCCGCGGGGTTGCCGATCTTCGCGGGCCTGGTCCGCTATGACGAGGCGGTGGAGCGGGGCGCGATCAAGCACGCCCTGCGTTTCACGGCGAGTCGCACGCAGCGCGGGTACATCCACCCGGCCACGCACTGGGCGAGCACAAGCACGGACCCCAATCTGCCGCCGATGGGGCTGCGGGTGCGGTTGAAAGCGAGTTTCGATATCGCGCCGTTCCCCGCGTCGGTGCGGCCGATCCTCCGGGCGATGAAAACCTACGGGATGTTTGTCGCGGACAACGGGAGCGACTGGTTTGTCTCGGGCGCGCCCGACCCGCGATGGAACGACGACGAGTTGCACACGCTGGGACAGGTGCACGGCAGCGACTTTGAAGCGGTGGATACCGGGCCGATCATCCGGCCGTAACCCACGCGCGCCAAGAAAAACCCCGCGCCTTTCGACGCGGGGCTGAAGGTATGTCGGGCCGGGTTGAGGATCAGCGGCGGCGGCGGAGCATGGCGAGCCCGCCGAGTCCGACCAGCGCGAGGGCGCCGGGGGCCGGGGCGATGGCCATTTCCATTTCCGCGTTCCACGGCGTGGTGCTGACGATTGCCGTCGCCGCGCCCGTGTTGAGATCGAAGGAGCAGAAGGCGCCCGTGCCGCCGCCCGTGTACACGGTGGCGTAGAGAATGCCGGTCTGCGGATCAAAGTCCATGCCCTGCGCGAAGTTCGCCAGGAAGCCGGTCGGGCCGATCGGAGTCACCAGGCCGGTCACCTTGTCGATGCTCACCAGGTTGTCGGTGGCGATGTCGTGCCCGTACATCTGGCCCGTGATGGGATGCACGGCGATGTCGATCAGCAACATCCCCGGGGCGGTCAGCGGCGTGGCCAGCGTCGCGGCGCCGGTGGCAAGGTTCATCGTGTACAGGTTGGTGCCCGCCAGGGCGTACATGTTGCCGTTCGTCGCGTCATGGGCGAGGCCGCCCCAGTTGGCCTCGGCCACACCCGTCAGGCCGATCGGCGTGAAGTTTCCCGTGGTCGTGTCGATCGTGCCGAACTGCTGGCCGGGGCTCGCCGCGGCGGTGATGCCGTACAGAACCGACGCGTCGCCGTTGAAATCGATGGCGAACCCGTCGTAACTGGCGTTCGCGGAGATGACGTTGTTCGCCGGAGCGTTCACCGGGAACCGCAGAAGCGTGTTCGGACTCGCCCTCAGATTCACCGCGTACACATCGCTGATCGTGGCCAGCGCGGTTTGAGTCGCGGCAGCGCCGACGAGCGCGGCCATACCAATAGCATGTCGCAAGTTCATGTCTCTCTCCTCGGTGTCTCGCCCTGACGGGGCACCCTGTCACTGCACCGCCCCACGAAGGGAGGTGCGGGCGTCAATGTACCACTCAGGCCCCCCTTGTCAAGGGGTTTTGGACGGTACAACCCCGCCCTGCCTGGCCCAAACCGTGCCTCGCCGCGGCGTGAACTTGGGCAGTTTGGGCGCCAAAACCGGCCAATCGAAGGGGAGTCGCGGCTCACACGTTGAACAGGAAATGGCAGATATCGCCGTTCTGAACGACGTAATCCTTGCCCTCGATCCGCATCCGGCCGGCTTCCTTGATGGCCTTCTCGCTCTTGTGCTTTTCGAGGTCGGCGAGGGTGTAGACCTCGGCCCGGATGAAGCCGCGCTCGAAGTCGGTGTGGATGACCCCCGCCGCCTGCGGGGCCGTGGCCCCGATGGGGATCGTCCACGCCCGTACCTCCTTCTCGCCGGCGGTGAAGTAGGACTGGAGGCCCAAAAGGTGGTAGGCGGCGTGCGCGACCGAGTCGAGGGCCGGCTCGGTGAGCCCGAGTGCGTCCAGCATTTCCTGGCGGTCCGCGCCGCTCATCTGGGCGAGTTCGCTCTCGATCTTGGCGCAGACCGGGACGACCTCCGAGCCTTCCTTGGCCGCGAACTCGCGGACCTGCTTGCACGCGGGGGAAGTTCCCTGGAGGTCTTCCTCGTCCACGTTCATAATGTACAGGACGCGCTTGCCGGTGATCAGCCCCAGTTGCTTGAGGGCCTTCTGCTGCTCGTGATCATCCACTCGGAGCGCGCGGGCGGGCTTGCCCTCGCTGAGGATGGGCTTGAGTTTCTTCAGGAGTTCGAAGCGGGCGACATCTTCGGCCTTGCCGCCCTTGGCCGCGCGTTCGGACTTGCCGTACGACCCCTCGACCGTCTCGAGGTCGGCGAGGATGAGTTCGGTGTTGATGATCTCGATGTCGCGGATGGGATCGACCGATCCGGTGACGTGGAGGATTTCCTCGCCGCCGGGCGCCTTGGTGAAGCAGCGAACGACGTGGAGGATGGCCTCGACCTCGCGGATGTGCGAAAGGAACTTGTTGCCCAGGCCCTCGCCCTTGGATGCGCCCTTGACGATTCCGGCGATGTCCACCACGCGCAACACCGCCGGGATGATCTTCTGCGGCGGGATGTACTTCGTGATCGCTTCCAGACGCGGATCGGGGATGGGCACCACCCCCACGTTGGGCTCGATGGTGGCGAAGGGATAGTTCGCGGCCAGCGCGCTTCCGCGGGTCAGCGCGTTGAACAGCGTGCTCTTGCCGACATTGGGGAGACCGACGATTCCTGCTTCCATGGGGGCGGAGTGTAGGTGCGAACGCTCGCGGAGTTTGGAGCGGTGAATACCGGAACGGCCTCACCGCGCCGCCCGCCCTGCCCGTGCGTCCCGGGTAGGATTGCCTCCGATGCACACCACGATCGAGCCAAAGACACCCACGCCCGGATCGTTGACGCCGGAGCGTGCGGAGCGGCTGCGGGCCGCGCTGCGTGAGCGGTACTTCAACTGGGACGACCCCGGGTACTTCGGCTCAGAGACATTCAAGTTCGACCTCGAGCAGCACGTCTCGGGCCGTTACCGGGAGTGCGCGAGCAGCGTCGTGCCGTGGGTCAACCGGCTCCGGCCGCTGCGGGGAGCGCGGATCATCGAGATCGGGTGCGGCACGGGCTCGAGCACCGCGGCATTCGGGGAGGTCATCGGGCCGGAAGGCACCATCGACGCGTACGACATCAACGAGCCGTCGGTGAACGCGGCCCGGGCGCGGATGGAGATCTTCGGGCTCTCGAACGCGACGTTCCACGTGGTGCAAGCCGAGTCCCTCACGACGATCGTGCGGCAGCACAACCCGCACGGCGCCGACATCATGGTTTGTTACGCCGTGCTCGAGCACCAGACGCTCGCGGAGCGCATGGACACGATCGCCGCCGCGTGGGACCTGCTCCGGCCCGGCGGGCTGTTCGTGGTCGGAGATTCACCCAACCGCCTGACGTGGATGGACCATCACACCTCGACGATGCCGTACTTCGACTGCCTGCCTGACGACCTGGCGATCCTGTATGCGCACAAGTCGCCGCGGGCGGAGTTCGTGAAACAGTTCCCGGAAGTGAAGCGCGACGTGGGGGCCGACGGCGTGTCCCGATGGAGAGCGCCCGACGCCGCGATGATCTCGAGACTGGCACGCTGGGGCCGCGGCATCAGTTACCACGAGTTCGAACTCGTCCTGGGAGACCTCCAGGACCTGGTCGTGGGCGACTCGCTCGACCCGGAGATTCTCAACTCGCCGCACCACGAAATCAGCCTGGAGGAGAAGATGCTCTTCGCGTTCGCGGCCTCCCACACTCCCAATGTGCCGCCGGCGTTCCTCAGAGCGTCGATCGAAGTGGTTCTTCGGAAACCGGGCGGCGAGAATCCAAGTCCGGCATTGCGACGCGCGATACCGCCGGTGTCCATCGGTTGATCCGCCCCGCTACCTTGCATCCGAACGCGGCGCGGCCCTGGGCCGCTTGAACGTGTACAACAGAAACTTCGACCCGCCCTGATTCCAGTTGAGGTCGGTCACGCTCGCCAACTCCCAGCCTTCCGCGCCGGCCTGGTTCAAGACCCTGTCGATCTCGGCGGGATCGAAACTCGGACCAAAGAAGCCCGCCACGTTCACCCGCCACGACGTGTACTCCCAACGTTCCATATCCGCATGATACCTGATGCGCCGCGGCCTCGCGGCCCGCGCGCCGCGATCCGCCGGAACGACTCCGGCGCTGCAAGCGTATAGAGTGACGGTGATCGAACCGCGTTCGGAGGCAATCAGCGGCGAGTCGCGCGGTGGACACGGTCCGGAGAACCCACGTGGCACGGAGGGCGCATGCGAGGAGACCGGCGAGTCATTGTGGTTGCCAATCGGCTGCCGGTCATGCGCGCGCGAGGTGAGTCCCGAACAGGGTGGGAAGTAAGCCCGGGCGGGCTCGTCACCGCCCTGCTCCCCATCGTGCAGAGTCGGAGGGGCGCGTGGGTGGGCTGGTCGGGGTCCGCGGAGCGCAGCATCCGGGCCTTTTCCCACGAGGGAGTCCCGATCCGGCCCGTGACCATGACCGACGCCGAGATCCGCGACTACTACCACGGCTTCTCCAACCGAACTCTCTGGCCCCTGTATCACGACGCCATCCGCACCCCCGAGTTTCAACGTCACTGGTGGCGCGCGTACGTCGAGGTCAACCGTCGCTTCGCCCGGGCCGCGGCCAGCACCGCCCGCGCCCACGACCTGGTCTGGGTTCAGGATTTCCACCTCCAACTCGTGCCGGGCATGCTGCGGGAACTGCGGCCCGACCTGCGCATCGGCTTCTTTCTCCACATCCCCTTCCCGCCCGAAGAACTCTTCGCGTGGCTGCCATGGCGGGTGGAGGTGCTCCGCGGACTCATCGGGGCCGACGTGGTGGGGTTCCAGACCTTCAGCGACGCCCAGAACTTCTCCCGCCTGGCGCGGCGCTTCCTCGACCTCGACGGCACCGACACCGAACTCTCGATCGGGCGCCGGAAGGTGCGGGTCGGCTCGTTCCCGATCTCCATCGACTTCCAGGGGTTCGAGTCGATCGCCGAGCGCCCCGAGACCATCGAACGCGCCCGCGAGATCCGCCGCCGGCTGGGCGCCTCCCGCAAGATGATCCTCTCGGTGGATCGCCTGGACTACACCAAGGGCATCGACCTTCGACTGAAGTCCTACGAGATGATGCTGGACCGCGGCGAGATCGACGTGAACCGCTGCGTGATGGTCCAGGTCGCCGTCCCCTCGCGGGAGAGCGTCCCGGACTACGCCGACATGCGCACGCTGGTAGAGCAGACCGTCGGCCGCGTCAACGGTGAGCACAGTTCGCCCGGGCGGGTCGCGGTGCATTACTTCCGGCGGGCGCTGGGGCGGGAAGAACTGGTGGCCTACTACCGCGCCGCCGACGTGATGATGGTGACCCCGCTGCGAGACGGGATGAACCTGATCGCCAAAGAGTTCTGCGCCTCGCGCCCGGACCTGGGGGGAGTGCTCCTGCTCAGCGAGTTCGCGGGTGCCGCGCGCCAACTCCGCCGCGCCCTGCTCGTGAACCCGCGCGACCACGACGGAACCGCCCAGTCGCTGCGCGAAGCCCTCACGATGCCCCGCGACGACGCACGCCAGAGAATGGCCGTGCTCCGGATGATGGTGCGGCGCCATGACGTGCACGAATGGGCCCGGGAATACCTGGAGGCCCTGGCATGACCCCGGTGCCGGACGATCTGGCATCCCGCCTGGGCGCCTGCGCGATCCTGCTCGTGGCGTGCGATTTCGACGGCACGCTCGCGGAGATCGTCGAACACCCGGAACGCGCCCGCGGGTGCGAACGCGCCACCGGACTGCTGCGCGAACTCGCCGAACTCCCCCGAACCTACGCCGCGGTCGTCTCCGGCCGGTCGCTCGATGGGCTGAGGAAACTCTTCCCCGATCGCGGGCGCGTCACGCTGGTCGGCGGGCACGGCGCGGAGCCGGAGTACGCCACCGGCAACCTCGGCGCCAGCGGATCGCTTCCCGCGGACCTGGCCGCGGGGCTCAACGTGCTCGCCTCGGAGTTTCCCGGCGCCATGGTCGAGCCCAAGCCCGCCGGCCCCGCCCTGCACTACCGGCACGTCTCCGAGGAGAGGCACGAGGAACTCCTCGCGCAGGCGGCCGCGATGGGGGAGCGGTTGGGCGTGGCGCCGCTGCGGCACGGGCTGCTCGTCGTGGAGTTCCCTGTCGTGCGCGCCGACAAGGGCTCGGCGATCCAGGCGCTCATGCACCGCGCCGCGGGCACGGCCGTGCTGTTCATGGGCGACGATGTAACCGACGAGGACGCCTTCCGCGTGATCCGCCCGCCGGGGCTGGGAGTCAAGGTCGGCGGCGGTGAGACCGCCGCGAGCGCCTGCGTCTCCGGCGTGCCCGAGGTCGGGGACCTGCTGGACACCGTGCTGCGGGCGCGCCGCGCGGCCGTCGCCGAGATCGCCCGCCCTCCCATCGATCACCACGCCCTGCTCTCCGATCAGCGCTCTCTGGCCCTCGCCGATGCGTTCGGGCGCATCGTGTGGATGGGAACCCCCCGGGCTGATTCGCCGCCCCTGTTCGCCTCCCTGCTCGGCGGAGAGCGGGCCGGGCAGTTCAAGATCACCCCTGCCGACTGGGCCGGCCGCGGCCAACTCGCCTACGAGCAGGACACCTTCCTCTCGCGCCTTCGCTTGGGCGACGTGACCATCACCGACTACCTGGACTGCTCCGTGGGCCGGGCGTTCCAGCGCGCCGGACGTTCGGACCTCGTGCGCCTGGTCGAGGGAAAAGGCCGCGTGAACATCGTCTTCTCGCCGAGGCTGGATTTCGGGCGCGTGCCCACGCGCCTGCGCGTCTCGGAGCGCGGCCTGGTCGTCGAGGGATCGGTGGACCCCGTGGCCCTGTACGCGCCCGGCGTCCGCTGGAACATCCTGCAGGACGGCCCCCACCACACCGCCCTGGGCGAGATCGATGTCCCCGAATCCGGCGTGGCGCTGGAACTTCGCATCGGTTCCGCCTCGCTGGGGCCGTCGGCAACTCCAGAGCCGCAGCGTCGCCGAACCACCCACGCCTTCTGGGCCGGATGGGCCGGAACGCTCCGCATCCCTCCCCTGCATTTCGACCTGGTCCGGCGCAGCGCACTGGCCATGAAGGCGCTGTGCCACGGCCCTTCGGGCGCGATCCTCGCCGCCGCCACCAGCAGTCTCCCCGAGCAACTCGGCGGCGTTCGAAACTGGGATTACCGCTTCTGCTGGGTGCGTGACGCCGCCATGGCCGCGGCCTCGCTCGTGCGGCTGGGCTCGACCGGGCACGCCATGAAGTACCTCGACTGGCTGCTGGGCGTGGTGGATGAGTTGGACGGGCCGGAGCGGCTGCGCCCGATCTACACCGTCTCGGGGAGCGAACTGGGGCCGGAGGGCGAGATCACCGACCTCGCCGGCTACGGCGAGAGCCGTCCGGTACGCGTGGGGAACGGCGCGGGTCATCAGGTCCAACTCGACGTCTTCGGAGTCGTCACGGAACTCATCGCCCTCATGGCCGAGGCCGGCGCGCCCCTCACCCCCGACCACGGCCGCCTTCTCGACGCCATGGTCAACGCCGTCGCCCGCCGCTGGCGCGAGCCCGACAACGGAATCTGGGAAATCCGCGGCCCGCTCCGCCACCACGTCCACTCCCGTGTCCTCTGCTGGTTCACGGTCGATCGCGCCATCCGGGCTCGGGAACTGCTCGGCCAGTCCGCCCGCCCCGAGGAGTTGCTCCTCCGCGACGAGATCCGCGCCGACGTGCTCGCTCACGCGTACAACTCGCGCGTCGGCGCATTCACCGCGGCCTACGGCAGCGACGATCTCGACGCCGCCTGCCTTCTGACCGGCCTCACCGGCCTCATCCCCGTGACCGACGAGCGATTCGTCAACACCGTCCGGGCCGTCGAGCGGGGGCTGCGCATCGGCGACGGCGTGATGCGCTACATCTACGACGACGGGATCGCGGGCGTCGAAGGAGTCTTCCACCTCTGCACCGGGTGGCTGATCGAATCGCTGCACCTGATTGGCGAAGAAGATCGCGCGGCGGCGCTGCTCGACGCGTACGTCGCGCAGGCCGGCCCGCTCGGCTTGTACAGCGAGGAACGCGACCCGCACCTGAACATCGCGCTGGGAAACTACCCCCAGGCGTACTCGCACGTGGCGCTCATAAACGCGGTGACCCGGCTGAGCGGGGCCTGATCGCCCCGCGCGAGGCCCGCCCCTCTCATTCGCCCAGCGGCATCGCCTTTTTCGCCAGATCAGTCGCCGGCCCCACGCCGCAGCGATTCGAGAGTTCCTCCCAGAACCGCGCCAGCGCCTTCCACCGGGGATTCACGCTCCCGTTCACCACCGCCGTGGCCCGCATCGCCGTGCGAGATTCGCCGATCGCCGCGGTCTGGATGTTCAGTTGCGTTTCGTACCGCCCGCGCCCGCCGGAAGCCAGGCCGATCGAAAGACTTGTCAGAATGCCGCCGACCGGCCCGCCCCCCGCCGCGCTCACCACCCCGCCGATCGGCCCCGCCGCCGCCCCCGCCGTAACCGACGCCACCCGCTCGCCCGAACGGTCCTGCTGCGCCGAAGCGCTCACCAGGCTCGCGTTGATGACGTGCAGTTGGTAACCCTGCACCGCAAGAACCGCCGCGGCCGCTTCCATGGCCTTTTCGGGCGCAAGATCGATCTCCCGCAGTTCCGCGGCGTCCCGCTCCGACGGGGCAGAAGCACAGCCCGATACCACACACCCCAGAAAGGCAAGCATCGCGGCAAGACGCATGAGCATGCGCACCTCGCATTCACGGTAAGCGTCGCGGCCTCCGCTCCCGGCAGTCTACCGCATCCGCCGCACCGTGCACCAACAGCATTTCGGGATTCGACAGCGAATCGATGGAAGCCCCCGCGCCCGGTGCGTAATGTCGCGGAGTTTGCGCGCGGCGCGCCCGGAGATTCCCGACCCGATGCCCAAGCGATCCGACATCAAGACCATCCTCGTCCTGGGATCGGGCCCCATCGTCATCGGCCAGGGGTGCGAGTTCGACTACTCC
>CAJPFG010000013.1 GCA_905339235.1 Phycisphaerales bacterium | reverse complement strand
TGGCAATCTGCCCTTTGGCTCTCTGCCCCCCTCGCCCCTCGCCTTTCGCCTAAACAAATCTCGCGCCCAACGCGCCTTTGCGCGCAAAATCGCGCACGGCGCGCCCCTCCCCCTTGCACCGCCCCGTCCGGCTCGTAGATTTGTCGCATGACCGCACTCGCACAACCCACGCCGCTGTCCCCCGTGTCGCGCCCGTCTCTCTCGCTCTGCGACCTCCCGCCCGACCCCGCCGCGCGTCCCGGCGACCCGGTTCCCCTCGCCGAGCCCCTCGACGCGCCGCGCAACCCCCACCACCCCCATCACCCCGACGACCCCGACGACTCACCCGCGCGGCCGCACACCGACCCGCCCTCCACGCTCCTCCTCGACGGCCGCGGCGGGTATTCCTACCACCCCACCGCCGACCTTCCCAAACTCATCCTCGACTTCAACCCTTCCGCGCAGGTCGCCGCGCACATTCTCGAGGCCCTCTGCGATCCCCAGTACTCCCTGCTCGCCGTCGCCCGCATGCACGACGCCACGCTCGACGCGCTGCTCGCCTGGATGGACCGCCCCGACATCCAGGCCCGCATGGCGCGGGCCCAGACCGCCACCTCCCGCCGCAACCGTCTCGCCGCCACCTCCCTCCTGCACCGCGTCCTCACCGGCCTGGAGCGCTCGGTGGACGAGTACATCGACGAAGTCGCCAACGACCCCCTCGACCCCACCGACCGCTCCGCCAGGGAGCAGCGCCGCCGCTCCCGCGAAACCTCCCGCAAAGCCTCCTGGCTCATCTACCTCATCTCACGCTCCCACCCCACCCCCGCGCCCACCGACCCACCTCCATCCAACACGCGCGACACCGCCAACCCCGCGCACCCAGCCCGCCGCAAGCCCCCTCGCGCCACGGCTTCCGACTCCTCCGACCCCGATAGCCCCGAAACTCTCACCGTCAAGCCCGCGACACCTCCCGCCTCGCGCCGCGCAACCCACCCCACCTCTCAACGCCCGCCTCCAGTGACATGACGTGACATCACGTGACATCACGTGGCATGCGTGGCATGAACCTCCCGGTTCATCTCGGGCTGTCCTCAGGCCGAGCGCACGCGGCTCCGCTCCCCAAACTCCGACCGCCTCGCGACCCTGCCCGGCAAAAGCGCAGGCTCACCTCAGGCTCACCTTCTCCTCTCGCCTTTCGCCCTTCGTGCGCCTCTGCTCCTGTGGCATGAACCTCCGGTTCATGTCGGACGAGAACCAGGCTCCCGGCAGCCGCACGTGCTTGACAGGCGCGGTAGGCTATAGGCCTTGGAGGTCTTGCGATGCCCATTGCACTTGCACTTGCCGTTCTTGCCCTTCAGCCTGCGCCGCGGGGGCATTTTGCCCGAATCGACCTGCCCGCCGTCAGGGCGACGCTTTTGGCCGCGCCGGATGAGTTGGGTGCGGGCCCGGGGGTGGTGGTGTTGCTGCCGATGCCGGATGGGGGGTTCGAGCACTTCGAGGTCCGGCGGTCGCCGGTGATGGATCCGGGCCTGGCGGCGCGGTACCCGGAGATACAGACGTACATCGCGCACGGGCTGGACGATCCGGGCGCGGCCGCGCGTCTGGACCTGTCGCCCGCGGGGCTGCATGCGATTGTCCGCGGCGCGAAGGGGGCGGCGTTGATCGGTCCCGACGCGGGCGCGGGAGAGGGCGGGGTGGTGAGCCGCCGATGGCAGGATTCGGTGGGGTTCTGGGATTGCGGCATCAACGAGGGGCATGATCTGCACGCGCAGGCGGGGGATGCGGGTGATGATCCCTACCAGCCGCGCGGCCCACAGCCGCTGCGGACGTACCGGTTTGCGATGGCGTGCACGGGCGAGTTCGCGGCGTTCTACAGCGACCTGCAGGGCCACGCGCCCAACGTGACGGATGCGCTGGCGGCGGTGGTGACGATCACCAACCGGGTGAACTTCGTGCTGGAGCAGGACATGGCGGTCCGGCTGCTGCTGGTGCCCAACAACGACCTGCTGATCTTCCTGGACCCCGACACCGATCCCTACGACGCCGTGAGTTCCGGCGCCAACCTGAGCGCGAACATCTCGACGTGCGACGCGATCATCGGCAATGCGAACTTTGACCTGGGCCACCTGGTCACGCGAATTCCCGGCGGGGTGGCGTATCTCAACGCCGCGTGCGGAAGCGCCAAGGCGGGCGGGGTTTCGGGCATCCCCCGCACCGTGACGCCGGAAATCGACTGGCTGTCGGGCGAGGTCGTGATGCACGAGGTGGGGCACCAACTGGGGGCCAATCACACGTTCAACGGGAGCGTGGACCGGTGCCTGGGAAATCGCAACGGCTCCACGGCGTGGGAGCCCGGGTCGGGGACGACGATCATGGCGTATCCCGGGGGTTGCCCGGTAGGCAACGACCCGCCGGGGGACAACATCCAAATCTACCGCGATGTCATGTACCACCACGGGAGCATCGGGGAGATGCGGAACTTTACGAACGGCAACGGGGCGGCGTGCTCGGCGTTGGTGACGTCGGGAAATACGCCCCCCGCGTTTGTCTCCCTCACCACCAGCGGATTGTCGATCCCGCGGCTGACGCCGTTCACACTTTCCGGCGTGGCGACCGATATCGACGGCGACACGCTGACGTATTCGTGGGAGCAGCGCGACGTGGGCCCGCAGCAGCCCCTTCACGGCGAGGGGAGCGAAGACAACGGGACTTCGCCGCTGTTCCGCGTGTTTGCCCCGGTGACGAGCGGTTCGCGACTGTTTCCCGAACTCGCGGACTGTCTCTCGGGCGTGCCGGACGCGACGGAGGAGATGCCCTCGGCGGCTCCGTTCTCGCGGCGCTTCCGTCTCACGGTGCGCGACAACTTCGCCGGGACGGGCGGCGTGATCATCACGTCGAACATCAACGTGCTGATCGCGGCGGGAACCGGGCCGTTCCGCGTGACCGAGCCCCTGCTCGGGACGGTCGCGACCCCCGGCCCCCTCACGGTGAGGTGGGATGTCGCGGGCACGGACGCTCCGCCGATCGGCACGACCACGGTGAGCATCGACCTTTCGGTGGACGGGGGCGCGACGTTCCCGTATTCGCTGGCGACATCGGCGCCGAATAACGGCGCGGCCGCGGTGACGCTGCCCAACGCCTGGGCGGGCGAGGCACGCATCCGGGTGCGCGCCAACGGAAACATCTATCTGGCGTTCTCGCCGGCGTTTTCGATTCAGTATTGTGATCCCGACGTCAACTGCGACGGCTCGATCAACGGCTTCGACATCGAGGCGACCGAGCAGGCCGTGAACGGGGACTTCTCGAACTTCTGCCAGGCCTCGGCCGACCTCAACGGCGACGGCGCGGAGAACGGCTTTGATATCGAATCGGAGGAGCAGCGGGTGAACGGGGCGCCGTGCTGAGGGCGTGCGGAATGCGGAATGACGAGTGATGAGCCCCTTCGTCGCGAGGAAGCGCTGGGAGTTATGGAGGCCGACACGACGGCACGTGCGCACTCACTCGGCCCGCGGCGGGCCGACCACGAGTCGGGAGCCTCGTGCCACCCCGCTTGTCACCGGCTCGTCGGAGGGTGGGGCGGCGCGGGCGGACCTACCTCCCAGAACCGCACCGTGCCCTGGTTGTCGGCCGTGGCGATCGTCGGGCCGTCGGCGAAGATGGTTACATCGAGCGGAACCGCGGCGTGCCCCAGCAGCGAGGCGAGTTCCTCGCACCGCTCGGCGTCCCACACGCGCACCATGCGGTCGGTGTGCGCCGTGATGAACCGCGAGCCGTCGGGAAGAAACGTAATGGCCATCGCGTCGGCTCCCACGCTCACCGGCGCGCGCCTCCGGCTGCCGTCCCGGGCGTTCCAGAACAGCATCTCGCCGTCCGAGGTCGAGGCGACGAGCAGCCGTCCGTCCGGGCTCATGGCGAAGCGCTGCACGACGCCGACAAACTCGAAGCGCGGCCCGACAGGCTCTCCCCTCGTGGTCCACGTGCCGATGTGGGTCCGGGCGTGCCCGACGAGCAGGCGCCCGTCGGGCGTCCAGGCAACGCCGCCCTGCAGGTCGATGCCGGTCTCGAAGGAAGTGCGTTCGTGCGTCGAGAGGTTCACGAGCGTAATGCCGGCGCGAAGGTCCTGGATCGCGAGGGTGCGGCCGTCGGGCGAGACGGCGGCGCGGGCGTTGCCGCGCGGAAAGGCCTCGAACGGCTCGATGGCCGCGGATCGCCCGTCCCAAGTCCAGGCCGTGCCCAGGTCGGTGACGCCGCAGACGCGTCCGTCGGCCGCGGGCATGACCCAGCGAGTCTCCGGCGGGACGGTGGCGGGCGCGGGAGTGGCGGCGAGGGAGAAGCGGTCCACAGCGAAGATCGAACCGTCGCGCCCGAAGAGGAATACGCCGGCCTCGCCGGGCATCGGCGCCTGCCCGATGATCGCGCCGCTCACGCCGACGGCGGGCGCGGGCGGGCGCGGGTTGAGGTGCCACGTCCGCATGACCGAGTCGCGCCCCAGCGTCACGACGCCTTCGCCCTGCGTCGTGGGAAAGAGCACGATGGGGCTGGTCGGCACGCGCCGCCGCCACCGCATCTCGCCGCTCGCTGTGTTCCAGCAGATCAGCGTGGGCAGGCGCTGGGAGGACACGAGCGAGGCGCCGTCGCGGCTGAAGGTCATTTCGTACGGCGCACCTTCGAGGCCCTGCAACTCGCGCGGGGGTTCGTCGGTCCGCCAGGACCACAGCAGCACCCGCGCCTGGTGCAGGCCGACCGCCAGCATTGACCCGTCGGGGGAGAACCTCGCCTTGACCGCCTGCCCGCTGATCGGGCGGCTGGCGATCAGGTCGCCGGTGCGGGTGTCCCAGACGCGGATGTGCCCGTCGGAGGCGGTGGTGGCCGCGGCGCGGCCTTCGTCGGCGGCGGCGAGATCGAAGACGTCGGTATCGGCGACCTTCCAGCGGCGCTGGAGGGCGCCGGTCGCGGCGTCGAACACGAACGCCTGGGATCGCAGCGCCGTCGCGAGGATCGACTTTCCCTGGTCGGCCCACGCGAGGTGGTACAAGCCCGGGAAGGGCGACTGGACCTGCGGCGCGTCGATGCGCAGCACGCGCTGGCCCGTCGCCGTGTCAAAGACATCGATCCCGGCCTGCGCGACGATGCACGCGATGCGGCGTTCGTCGGGGCTCAGCGCAACCTGGGTGTACTTGGCGTCGCTCTCGAACCGGCGGATGACCTCGCCGGTGGCGGCGTCGGTCGCGCGGAGGACGCCGTGGTCGTCGGCGCCGTACAGCACGAGGGAATCGGCACTGGCCGCGCCGTACCGCGGCTCCCAGGCGAGTTTCACCTGCGAGGTGCTCTGGTCGCAGCGGTAGCGGATGTGGTGCCACTCCCAGCCGCGGTCCGGCGGGCGGCACTGGTCGAGTTGGTCGGCGGCGCGGAGCAGGTCGCCGCTGGCGACGGCGGCCTGGGCGAAGCCGATGCGGCTCTGGTAGAGGGCTTGCTCGAGTTCGGCGGCGCGGCGGTCGGCGAGGGCGAGAGACTCGTCGGCGCGGACCTTGGCCTCGCCCTCGGACCGGGCCAGGGCCCGGTTCACCTGCGCCTGCCACGACGCGTATCCGGCGAAGGCGGCGAGCCCGATCGCTGCGGCCAGGGCGCCGCCCACCGCCCAGCGGTACCGTGCGATCTGCTTTCCCAGGAGGTACAGCCGGTCGCGGGTGGCCAGGATGGGTTGACCGGAGAGGTGACGGCGGATGTCTTCGGCGAGTTCCGCGGCGCTCTGGTAGCGGCGGGTCTTGTCCTTTTCGAGGGCCTTGGAGACGATGGTGTCGATCTCGCCGCGGAAGACGCGGCTGACGTGGCTGAGTTTGGGGGGCGCTTCGTCGCGGATCACGCGAGCGGCTTCGGGGAGTGAACGGCTGCTGACATCGTGGGGAAGGCGGCCGGTGAGGAGTTGGTAGAGGACCACGCCCATGGCGTAAACATCGGTGCGGGTATCGACCTCGGCGGGATCGCCGGCGACCTGCTCGGGGCTCATGTAGGGGAGGGTTCCGATGAGTTGGCCGACGCTGGTTCGCATGGTGGTCATGCGGACATCGGCGTCGGCGGCGCGGGCGACGCCGAAATCCAGGACTTTGGGCTGACCCTGCTCATCCACGAGGATGTTGGCGGGCTTGAGGTCACGGTGGATGACGGCGCGCTGGTGGGCGTGGTGAACTGCGTCGCAGGACTTGGCGACGAGGTCGAGGCGGCGGCGGGAGTCGAGTTTGTTTTCGTCGGCGTACTGGGTGAGGGGCCGGCCGCGGACGAGTTCCATGGCGATGAAGGGCTGGGGCGCGCCGGCGACATCGGCGCTTCCGGCGGCGTAGACCTGGGCGATTCCGGGGTGCTGGAGGCGAGCGAGGACTTCGGCCTCGTGTTCGAAGCGGCGGAGGAGGCCGGAGGTGCCCAGGCCGCGGCGGATGATCTTGAGGGCGACGGTGCGGCGGGGTTTTTCCTGTCGCGCGACGTAGACGACGCCCATTCCGCCCGCGCCGAGGACGCGCTCGATGGTGTACTCGCCGACGCGGGTTCCGTGCGGGAGGGTTTGTTCCTCGGCGTGGGCGCCCTGCTCCATCTGGCCGACCATGGTGAGGCGGCGGATCTCGGCGGGGTCGAGGAATGTGTCGCCGGCCTGATCGAAGGCCGCGAGCAGTACGCGGACGTGTCCGTGGACGGCGGGCGGGGCGTGGGTGCATCGGGCGTTGACGAAGGCGGTACGTTCGCCGGGCGGGAGTTCGCTCGCCGCGGCGAAGATATCCTCGGCCAGGCGCTCCAGTTCCGGGGTCACGCGGGGTCTCCGGGCTGATCGCCGGAGACGGCGCGGAAGAGTCGGACGCGGGCGACGGCCCAGTCGGCCTTGACGGTGGAGGGCGCGAGGCCGAGGGCGTGGGCGGATTCCTCGATGGAGAGGCCGGCGAAGTAGCGGAGCATAACGACGTCGTAGCGGCGGCGGTCGTGGGCTTCGAGGTCTTTGAGTGCTTCGTCGAGGGCGACGAGGTCGGTGGAATCGGAATCTGCGGCGACGGCGTCGTCGTGGAGGGCTTCGCGGCGGCGGCCACCGCCGTGTTTGACGCGACGGCGCTGGCGGGCGCGATCGACGAGGATGCGTCGCATGGCGAGCGCGGCGGCGGCGAAGAAATGGCCGCGGCTGGACCATCGGACATCGCCGTCACCGACGAGTTTGAGGTAGGCCTCGTGGACGAGGGCGGTGGGCTGGAGGGTGTGGCCCGGGGCCTCGCCGGCGAGGCGGCTGCGGGCGAGGCGGCGGAGGTGTTCGTAGACCAGGGGGAGGAGTTCGGCGGAGGCCTTGCTGTCGCCGGCGCTGGCCGCCTCGATGAGCATGGTGACCTGCTCGGGGTTGGGAGTGGGATCGGACACGGGGAGAGAATCTCCGAAATCGTCGGCCAGTATACCTCTCCGCGGCGATTGCCCGGACGGGCGCCCGCCGGCGAAACACACGCTCTGGGCTGAACAATGCGAGCGCGGTGCCTTGTATTTGCGGTATTCTGGTGCATACTTCACCGGATGAGACCCGCGTCACACGCATCCGGTGCGGTTCTGGCCGCGATGGTTCTGGGACTTTCCGGGTTCGGCGGGCTGGTGTTCGCCCAGCCCTCCGGGATCGAGTTTGTGACCGTGGGCGCCCCCGGCAATGCACCGTACACGGGGAATGACCCGTTCGGCCATGTCACGGGCCGCGGGGCCGTTGCGTACGACTACCGAATCGCCAAGTACGAGGTCACCACCCAGCAGTGGGTTGATTTCGTCAACACTTTCAAGGCGCGCCCGGACCCCGTTCCCAGTTCGGTGCTCCCGCTCCCGGTCGTGTGGGGAGCGGTGGTGGATACTTCCTATCCCGGCCCTGGCACGCGGTATCGCGTCGCGGATGCGCCCGGCGCGGCCATGCGTCCGGTCTACGGGATCGAGTGGCGCACCGCGGCGCGGTACGCCAACTGGCTCCACAACGACATGTCCGATTCCGTCCTCGCCCTCGCCGACGGGGCGTACGACACCAGCACGTTCGGCGACAATCCCGACGGCACGTTCACTGACCAGGTGACGCACCATCCGGATGCGAGGTACTGGATACCGACGCTGGACGAGTGGCTCAAGGCCGCGCACTACGACCCGGACCGGTACGGCCCCGGTCAGGGCGGCTGGTGGCAGTACAGCAACGGGAGCGACACGCCGTACCAGTACGGGCCGCCCGAGGGATACCCGGGGGGATCTGGAGCGAACCAGGCGAACGCGGGGTTCAATCTTCCCGACTTTGGGGAGTTTGCTATCCCGCTGAACTCGTATCCCGTCGTGTCCCCGTGGGGTTTGCTCGATGTTGCAGGCGGGGCGCGAGAGTGGAACGAGGAGATCCGTGTGATCCCCCAGGTTGGTTGGTATCGGCGGATGGACGGCTCGGCATCCGGGGGAACAATCGCCGCTGCGCAAGCAAGCGATATCCTGTATGGGATGGCGGCTGGTCGGCCAGATTCCAACATCGAGTTTTCCACAATTCGCATTGCCTCGATCCCATCGCCTGGTGGCCTCGGTATGCTCTTGCTTGCCGGCGGAATAGCGGCCCACCGTGCCCGGAGAGCTTGTCATGAGGATTCTCGCGGCCTTGGTGGTACTTGTTTCAACGGCAATCTCGCTCGCGCAGCCTGTCACGGTTGACATCCTGCGCCAAGGTGGGGGCGTCGAAACGTTCCATTTTCAGGATGGCGAGTCCATCATCCTCAGCACCATCAGCGAACTTGATAGCGTGACGCTGATCCGGGCGTACTCGACGAACCCCGACAACTCAGCGAACGTAGGCGAGATTCAACTGTCGGGAACGCGACAGAATCCCGCTTTGCTCGACGTTCTCATCGGCAGAGAAGGCGCCATCAACCCCGAGCCCGCTGATCCACTTTTGCCCGCCGCCGCCAACTGGGACGGGCTGCTCGTGGACGGTGGTCTCACGGGAAAGGTGCGCGTATCCGGCGCGATCCTCGGCGATCTCACCGGCCTGATCAACGTCGGCGAGATCGTGCGCCTGCAGTGCGGTGGCGACGTTACGGGCGGGATCATCGTCACGAACCCGGGCATGGCATTCGGCACGCTGGTGGCGCGTGCGGTCCTGTTCAACTCGCCGATAATCTTGCAACAAGAAAGCTTGGGCGTGCTCGAGACAACGATCGCGCCGGCAGGAAATCGGGATCGCGTCAGACATCAGCGTACAGCAAGGGTCCATCCAGGCCATTGACACGGCTTGGATTGGCGGGAGCGTCGCCTCGCCGTGCATTCAAGCACGCGACGGCATTCTTTCGATCGACGCGACTTCCGTTTCTGGAGGCAGTTGCGTCATCGCAAACGCGTTTGGTGGTCAAGGGGATTTGCAGCGGGTCAGTCTGCCGATCGGGACGATGGCGGGACTTCTGCGTGGTCAGGATTTGGTTGCCTCGCCATCGCAGCCGGATGGGATCAACCCTGGAAGCCCTCTCGGGTTGATCGAACTCGACGGAAACGCGTATACGGGCATCAACTTTCTCGCAGGACCTGAGGCCGAGTTTGGACGAATCTTGTGCCGCCGGCGGATCCCGCCGGCACGCTGTGCCCGCCAAGCTTCGCGCCGGACCCGGCGGAGACCATCATGCTGCGCCATTATGGCGCAATCATCGATTCACTTGCGAGCGACGGCACCATCCCGCTCATCATTCGGCGGAGGTCCCTCCTGGCAGAATGCGGACCGAGCGGCTGCACGGCGCCACCCTGGATTGATGTCTCTCACTTGTTCCGAGTGACTGTGCAAGCGCAAGGTCGTCCTCGTGAAGTTTGGGTGCAGCCAAAGTCTACGAGCGAGGGCGGGGAGGGGACCTTCGGGTCCACCTTCGAGTACGAGTTCACACTTCGTAGCGCGGATGGTGTCCACACTGACCTCCGGAGTGCCAACACGCTCGCGACACCAGATCCGGACGTAGGCGGCTACCCCTACAGGTTCACGCTCATGTGTATGGACCTGAACGTAGATGGCTTTGTCGACGACCGGGACATCCAAGCCTGGGTGGACCAGCCCGTTGACACGACGGTGGATGAGTTCATCGCCGTGGACGACCTTATGGTCATCGTTGATGCTGTCTACAACCAACCGTGATGCCCACAAGGCACTGCCGTTTTGACAGGACGCTCGGAGAGGAGTTCCTGGGATGCTCGCCCGGGACGTCGGCCACCGGCAAGCCCCGAGCACCTTGCCAGTGCCACCCTTTCGGCGCCGCCCTAGAGGCGGTTTGGCGTGGGTGAGTGATTGGCACGGGCCTCGCTGCCGATAGTCCCAAGCCGGGTTGCCGGGGTGCGTATGCTGTGCGGGGCGCAGCGGCGCAAACCTGGGTCCCGGGCCGGATCGCAAGCGGCGTGGCGACAGCCACTTGGGCGCGGCGGGACGGTGAAACTGGCCGCGGCAGCGAACCCGACCCCCCTCGGGATACGAACCGATTATCGGTGCCCGGGGTGCGGGTAGGCTGCCCTAGAGAGGTGCTTCATGTTTGAACGCTTCACCGATCGTGCCCGCAAAGTGATGGCCCTTGCCAATCAGGAGGCCCAGCGCCTCAATCACGAATACATCGGGACCGAGCACATCCTGCTCGGGCTCGTCAAGGAAGGCTCCGGCGTCGGGGCCAATGTTCTCCGCAACCTCGACGTTGATCTTCGGCGGGTTCGCCTGGAGGTCGAGAAACTCGTCAAGGCCGGGCCCGAGATGGTCACGATGGGCAAACTGCCCCAGACGCCCCGCGCCAAGAAAGTGATCGAATACGCCATCGAAGAGGCGCGGAACCTGAACCACAACTACGTCGGGACCGAGCACCTGCTGCTGGGCCTGCTGCGCGAGCATGATGGAGTGGCGGCGCAGGTGCTGATCAACCTGGGCCTAAAACTCGAGGACGTTCGCGAGGAGGTTCTGAATCTCTTGGGCGCGGGCGGGGAGCAGGGCGAGAGCATCTCCGGCAGCGCCGAGGGCGGGGGCGGGGGCGGCTCGGGGCCATCGCCGGCGGGCGGGGGAGGGGGCGGGGGCGGGGGTACGGCCGCGGCGGCGAAGGGCAAGAGCAAGACCCCGGCGCTGGATTCCTTCGGGCGCG
Organism: Phycisphaerales bacterium; assembly: GCA_905339235.1. GTDB lineage: Bacteria > Planctomycetota > Phycisphaerae > Phycisphaerales > UBA1924 > RI-211. The sequence continues at coordinate 42,479 of CAJPFG010000013.1, read as the reverse complement.
ACCTGACGGAACTGGCGAAGGAAGGCACGCTGGACCCGGTGATCGGCCGGTTGACGGAGATCGAGCGGGTGGTGCAGGTGCTGTGCCGTCGCACGAAGAACAACCCGGTGCTTCTGGGCGAGGCGGGCGTGGGCAAGACGGCGATTGTCGAGGGCCTGGCGCAGCGGATCATCGCGGGGGATGTGCCGGAGATCCTGTGCGACAAGCGGCTGGTGGTGCTGGACCTGGCGATGATGGTCGCGGGCACCAAGTACCGCGGCCAGTTCGAGGAGCGCATCAAGGCCGTGATGAACGAGGTTCGGCGGGCGAAGAACGTCATGCTGTTTATCGACGAACTGCACACGCTGGTGGGGGCGGGCGGGGCGGAGGGCGCGATCGATGCGTCCAACGTTCTCAAGCCGGCGCTGGCCCGCGGGGAGATCCAGTGCATCGGCGCCACGACCTTTGACGAGTACCGCAAGTACATCGAGAAGGACGCGGCCCTGGCGCGTCGATTCCAGGCGATCACGGTCGATCCGCCGAGCCCCGACCAGACCATCGAGATCCTCAAGGGCCTGCGCGACAAGTACGAGCAGCACCATCGGGTGCACATCACGGATGCGGCCGTGCGGACGGCGGTGGAACTCTCCGGGCGGTACATCACGGGGCGCGTGCAGCCGGACAAGTCGATCGACGTGATCGACGAGGCGGGGGCGCGGGTGCGGATCAAGAGCATGAGCAAGCCGCCGAACCTGGCGGACCTCGAGGCGGATATCGAGAAACTCGCCGTCGAGAAGGACGAGGCGGTGAAGGCGGCGGACTACGAGAAGGCGGCGGAACTTCGGGATAAGGCCGAGCAGTTGCGTCGGAAGAAGGAAGAGGCGCAGCGCGAGTGGCGCGCCAAGAGTCAGGAGACCGAGGGTGTCGTGGACGACGAGGTCGTCGCCGAGGTCGTGGCGAAGATGACGGGCGTGCCGCTCAAGCGTCTGGAAAAGGACGAGGCGGCGCGGCTGCTCAAACTCGAGGACGAACTGCACAAGAAGGTCATCAGCCAGGACGAGGCGATCAAGGCGATCGCCAAGGCGATCCGTCGGGCCCGCGCGGGCCTGAAGGACCCCAAGCGTCCGATGGGCTCGTTCATCTTCGTCGGCCCCAGCGGCGTGGGCAAGACCCTGCTCAGCAAGGCCCTGGCCGAGTTCATGTTCGGCGACGAGGAAGCGCTCCTGCACCTGGACATGTCCGAGTACATGGAGAAGCACAACGTGAGCCGGCTGGTGGGCGCACCTCCCGGGTATGTGGGGTACGAGGAGGGCGGGCAGTTGACCGAGCGGATCCGCCGGCGTCCGTACGCGGTGGTGCTGCTGGACGAGGTCGAGAAGGCCCACCCCGACGTGTTCAACATGCTCCTGCAGATCATGGAGGAAGGGCGCCTGACGGACTCCTTCGGCCGCAATGTGGACTTCCGCAACACGATTATGATCATGACGAGCAACCTGGGCTCGGAGATCATCAAGGGCGGGGCGGGGTTCGGGTTCGGCAAGCGCACGGAGACGACGGACTACGACAACATCAAGACGGTGCTGCTCAAGGAGATCGAGCGGTTCTTCCGGCCGGAGTTCATCAACCGGTTGGACGACATCATCGTGTTCCGGCCGCTGAACAAGGACGACATCACCAATATCGTGGACTACGAGGTGGCGAAGGTCGGCAAGCGGCTGGCGCAGCAGGGGTTCGCGATTGAACTGGACCCCACGGCCAAGGAGTTCCTGATCGAGCGCGGGTACAACCCCGAGTTCGGCGCCCGCCCGCTACGGCGCAGCATCGGCACGCACATCGAAGACCCGCTCAGCGAGATGCTGCTCTCGGGGAACTTCGAGGCCCCGTGCACCATCCGGGTCGTGCTGCGCAACGGGCCGGACGGGAAGCCGGAGGATCACCTGTTTTTCGAGAGCGCTCCGCCGCCGGCTGGGCTGGCTAAGCCCGGCCAGGGCGACCGGGAGGCGCCGGCCAAGGCCGCGGCCTCGACCTGAGCCTTGCCTGACCAAGGATCCCCAAAGACCCCGCGGCGGATCGCGGGGTTTTCGTTGCGCACCCGGTACACTTGGCCCGCGACGGAGCAGCAAGATGGACGTGTCCGCCCTGGTCAGGCAAGCCGAAAGAGAGTGCGCGGCGGGCCGGTTCGGGCCGGCCGAGGACCTGCTGTCTCGCGCGCTGCGGTCGCGTCCCGATCACCTGCACGCGCTCGCGGTGCTGGGGTTGCTTCACCAGGCTCGCGGCGAGTTCGAGGCCATGGAGGGGGTGGCGCGCCGGGCGATGGAGGCCTGGCCGGATCGATCGACGGGGCGCGTGCTTCTGGCGGAGGCGCTGACCCCGCGGGGCCGGCTGGAAGAGGCCGCGGCGGCGCTCGGGCCGATCACCCGCGGCCCCGGGGCGCTGCCGCTGGCCTGCTGCAAACTCGCGGATGTGCTCACGCGGCTGGGACGGTTTTCCGAGGCTCTGGCGCGGTGCGCGGAGTGGATCGAGCGCTGGCCGGAAGACGCCGTCGTGCGCTTTCCGCTGTGCGACACGCTGTCGCGGATGGGTGAGGGCCCGGGGCTGGTCGGCGCGCTGCGTGAGGGCGTCGCGCGTTTTCCGGGGCATCAGCCGTTGCGACGGTGGATGGCGAGCGCGGCGCTGTACGAAGAGACGCCGGACGGCGACCTGCTCGCGCTCGCGCGATCGCACGCGGCGTTGATCGAGCGGGGGGTCTCTCCGGCGGCCCTGCGGCGGCGGGCCCGGACGGGCCCGATTCGGGTCGGGTTTCTCTCCGGCGACCTGCGGACGCACTCGGTGACGTATTTTCTCCGTCCGCTGCTCGAGGGGCTCGATCGTTCGCGGTTCTGGTGCTCGTGCTATCACACCGGCGGGCGAGAGGACGCTGTGAGCGAGCGGTTGCGTGGGCTCGTGGCCTGCTGGCGGCGGTGCGAGCGACTGGGCGATGAGCAACTCGCCGCCGCGATTCGTGCGGACGGGCTGGATGTGCTCGTCGATCTCGCGGGCGTGGGCACGGGCTCGCGACCCGGGGTCATCGCCCGGCGGTGCGCGCCGGTTCAGGCGACGTTTCTGGGGTATCCGGGCACGACGGGGCTGGGCGCGATGGACGTGCGGATCGTGGATTCCACGACGGACCCGCTTCACTCGGAGTCGTCGTGCAGCGAGCGCCTGTCGCGGCTGGACCCGTGCTTCCTGTGCTATCGGCCGTGGGAAGACTTGCCCCCGCCGGGGCGAGCCGGCGGGCGGGAGCCGGTGACGTTTGGTTCGTTCAACTCGCCGCTCAAGGTCTCCGGGCGCACGGTGGCGCTGTGGTCGGGCGTGCTGAGCGCGGTTCCGAAGAGCCGCCTGCTCCTCAAAGGGTCCGGCCAGGAGTTCGCGGAAGCGCGGGAGCGTCTGGTCTCCGCGTTCGAGGCCAAAGGCGTTGAGCGCTCGAGACTGGAGATGGTCGGCCAGACGCCGGGCGTCCGCGAGCACCTGGAGCACTACGGGCGAGTCGATGTGGCGCTCGACACGTATCCCTATCAGGGCACCACCACGACCTGCGAGGCGCTGGTGATGGGGGTGCCGGTGGTCGTGCGAGTGGGTGATTCGCACCGCTCTCGCGTGGGGCTTTCCATCCTGAAGGCGGTTGGCCAGGCCGGCTTCGCCGCCGAGAGCGATGTCGGGTACATCGAGACGGCCCGGTCGCTCGCGAATGACGCGGACCTGCGGCAGCGGCTGCGGTCGGAGGGGCCCGATGGGCTTCGGGCGGGAGTGCTGGGGAGTGCGCTTTGCGATGCCGGCGCGTACGCGCGGCGGTTCGAGTCTCTGCTCGGGTCGCTCGTGGACGGCGACCCCGGCACCGGTACACTCTCGGCCCCGGGAAGCGAGGTTCGATGAGCCGGATCGACGAGTTGGTGAAGCAGGCGCAGGACCACGCGAGCGCGGGCCGGCACGATCAGGCGCTGGGGCTTCTGACGCGCGCCCTGCAGGCCGAGCCGCGGCACCTGGGTGTGCTGGCCGGGCTGTGCCTGACACACCACTCGAAGGGCGATCGTGTGCGGGCGTTGTACTTCGCTCGACGCGCCCGCGACGCGTACGACACACCCGAGACTCGCCTGAACCTGGCGATTCAGTTGGCACTGACCCACGATGGCGAGGGGGCGCTGCGGGAACTCGAACCGGTGCTCGACGGAGAACGGGCGTTCGGACCGGCGTGCTTTCGGGCGGCGCGGATTCTCGCGGATTTGGGCCGGCCCGACGAGGCCGCGGCCCGGGCGCGGGGCTGGGCCGACCGCTGGCCCGACGTACCGCCGCTGTGGCAGGCGCACGTGGAGGCGCTGTCGCGGCTGGGAGATACGCGAGGGCAGATGGCCGCGATCCGCGAGGGGCTCAGGCGATTTCCGCGGTATCGCCCGTTTGCGGAGTGGCTGGCAAGCACGGCCCTGTACGTGGACGACATGCCGGAGGCGGAGGTGCACGAACTCGCCCGGGCCCACGCGGCGCTGCTTCCGCCCGCCCCACCGCCGGAGTCGATCCCGCGGCGGGCGCCCGACGGCACGATCCGGCTGGGGCTGCTCTCTCCGGATTTTCGCACGCATTCGGTTTCGTACTTCCTGCTTCCGCTGCTGCGCGGGCTGTGGGGCGGGCGGGTGAAGGTCTTCCTGTATGACACGGGCGACGAGCACGACGCGATGACGGGTGCGCTGCGCGGGCTGGCCGCGTCGTGGAAGTGGTGTCGTCCTCTGAAGGACGGGCAGATCGCGCAGGTGATCCGGCGGGACGGCGTGGACGTGCTGCTGGACCTGGCGGGGCTGACGCGCGGGTGCACGCCGGGGGTGCTCGCAACCCGCGCGGCACGCGTGCAGGGCAGTTTCCTTGGGTACGCGGGGATGACGTTTCTGCCGGGTTGCGATGTTCGGATCGCGGACGCGACCACCGATCCGCCGGGGTCGGAGGTCGCGGGGGCGGAGCGGCTGGAGCGGCTTGATCCGTGCTTCCTGTGCTATCAGCCGGGGGAACTGCCCGCGGCGCGGGCAACGGCTCGGCGGGCGGGCGTGTCCTTCGGCTCGTTCAACGCGCTCTCGAAGGTCAGCCCGGCCGCGGTGGCGCTGTGGTCGCGCGTGCTCCGCGAGGTCGCGGACTCGCGGATGATCATCAAGGCGTGGGGGCTGGAGGCGGAGGCGTCGCGGGCGCGGCTGCGCGGGCTTTTCGCGGGGCACGGCGTCGGCGCGGATCGGCTGGATCTTCGGGGGCTCAATGCCACCGCGCGGGAGCACCTGGAGTCGTACCACGAGGTGGATGTCGCGCTGGATTCCTACCCGTACCACGGCACGACGACCACGTGCGAGGCCATGGCCATGGGCGTGCCGGTGGTCACGCGGGTCGGGGCCGCGCACCGCTCGCGTGTGGGCCTGACACTGCTGAGCAATGCGGGACTGGCGGATCTGTGCGCGGCCGATGACGAGGCGTTCGTGCGGACGGCCGCGGCGATCGCCCGCGACCCGGCCCGGCGGGAAGCCATGCGCGACGAAGGGGATGACGGGCTACGGGCGCGGCTGGCGAGATCGGTGCTGAGCGACGCGGCGGGGTATGCGGAGAGGTTTGAGGCGCTGATGGGGGTGATGGTGGGCTGACGCGTGGTGATAGACTCTCCGCGCACGAGGATTCCGATGCCCGCGCCGCGCGAGTACAAAGCCGCACCCGCCGATTCACTCCGGCAACGCCCGGGAGGGATTCCGTGACGCCTCGGAACCCCGCGGTCGATCAGCGCCTGAAGCAGGTGCGAGGGCACATCGAGCACAAGCGGTTTTCACAGGCCCATGCCGCCCTGCTGGCCCTGGTGCGGCAGCGGCCGGCCGATTCGGAGGTGAATCGTCTTCTGGCCGAGGTGTGCGAGGAACTTGGCCAGCCCGCGCAGTCTTTCTTTTATGCACAACGCGCATACGACACGGCGCCGGGAGATCCCGGGGCGGCGCTGCGGCTGGCGAGGAGCATGGCCGCGGTTGAGGGCGTGCCGCGGGCGATCGAGTTTCTCGGGGGCGCGGTGAGGGCGCATCCCGGGCAGCGGGATCTGCGGGGCGAACTGATCATGATGCTGCTGAACAGTGATCGCGTCGTGGAGGCCGGGCGCGTGTGCGAGGAGGGGCTCGCGCAGGACCCGGAGGCGGACTCGATCCGCGCGGCGTACGCGATGGTGCTGCGGAAGGCGGGACGGCTCGCGGAGGCGCGTGCGATTCTGCGCGAACTGCAGTGGCGGCGCCCCGGCGACGTCTTTCCGGTCGAGTACCTGTCGGTCCTGCTGCTGTACGACCCCGATGCGTCGGGCGAGACGATTTTTTCGCTGCACCAGCAGTTCGGGAAGTTGGTGGACTCGTACAGCGCGGACCTGGGGCTGTCGCACCCCTCGACCGACGACCCGGACCGCCTGCTGCGTGTGGGGCTGCTGTCGCCGGACTTCTACACGCACTCGGTATCGTACTTCGCGGAGCCGATTCTGGATGGGCTTGACCGGGCCGCGTTCGAGGTGACCTGCTATCACACGGGGGTGCGGGTGGATGAACTCTCGCAGCGCCTGCGGGCGAAGGCGGCGAGGTTCCGGCACCTGCCGATGATCGACTCGCCGACGCTGGCGCGGCGGATCCACGCGGACCGGATCGACATCCTGATCGACTTGACGGGGCTGTACAGCGGGCATCGGCTGCACGCGATGTCGATCCGGCCCGCGCCGGTTCAGATGACGTACATCGGGTATCCCGCCACCACCGGCATCCCGAACATCGACTACCGAATCGTGGACAGCCTGACCGATCCGCCCGGCGCCGAGCGGTTGGCGACCGAGCGGCTGCTGCGGCTGGACCCCTGCTTCCTGTGCTACCGCCCGCCGGACCGGGCGCCCGACGTTCGCGTCGCGGCGAGAGAGCCGGGTGTGCCCATTACGTTCGGATCGTTCAACTCCGCGCTCAAGGTCAACCGGCGCGTGATCCGGGTGTGGGGGGAGATCATGAACCGCGTGCCGGGCTCGCGGATTCTGCTGAAGGGGCTGGGGCTTCGGCAGGTGGAGGTGCGGGACGAGTTTGCGGCCCGATTCGCCGCGGAAGGGGTGGAGGCGTCGCGAATCGAACTCGTTCCTCAGACCGAGCACTGGCTCGAGCACCTGGAGATGTACGGACGCGTGGATGTCGCGTTGGACACGTTTCCATACAACGGGACCACGACGACGTGCGAGGCGCTATTCATGGGGGTGCCGGTGGTGGCGCTGGAGGGCACGATGCACGCTGGGCGGGTGGGGCTGAGCCTGCTGAGCGCGGTGGGCCTGCGGGAACTGGCGGCGGCGGACGAGGCGGGCTACGTACGCATGGCGACGGCGTTGGCGGAAGATGTCGAGCGGCGGCGAGAACTTCGCACGACGCTGCGCGAGCGATTGCTTCGTTCGGCGGTGTGCGACGGGGCGGGCTTCGGCGCGCGGCTGGGCGTGTTGCTGCGGGACGCGTGGCGGGCTCGTTGCGCGGGACCAACGCGATAGTCGTCGATGATGAAAAAACCGCCCGGTCGGAGTGACCGGGCGGTCTGGATCAATGGGAACCGAGGCAACTTAACGGCGGCGACGGCCGCCGATCAGGCCGCCGAGGCCGACCAGGGCGAGAGCGCCCGGAGCGGGAATAGCCGGCGTGTTCAGGCCGGTCGAAGACATCAGGCTGACCGACCCGCCCGCGGGAACGACCAGGTTCCACTGGAAGGCGCCGCCGATGTCAGCGGGGCCCGCGGGGAACGTGGTGTTGTTCAGGTTGTCGATGTCGGCGTCCGTGAACTGGCCGCGCACGGTCGAGAATCCGCCGGCCGAAGCCGCCGCCGCGCCAACGCCCCACCAGTCCAGGGAAACAGCAGCGTTCGCGGAATCGGTCACGAGCATGCGATCGTTGGGGTTCGTGAGATTGGCGACGTCATTCGCGTCCTGGTTGTTGAGGAACAGGTCGATGAAGTGGAACATGCTCAGGGACATGTCGGCGGTGCCGGGGTTGGAGATCACCCACGAGCGGTCCACGCGGGCCGCGTTCGAGCCCATGTCCGTGACGGTGATCGTCAGCCGGCCGGTCAGCCCGCCCGACAGGTTGTAGCCGTACTCGATGCCGTTGGTGCCGAACGTGGTGCGGCTGGTCGCGCTGGCGATGGCGAACTCGCGAGCATCGCCTGACGTGCGGTACCACCACCAATCGCTGAAGATGTGATCGTGGCCCCAAGTGCCCGTGCCCTGGCCCGTGTGGCGGAAGTCGATGGTGGGACCGCCGCCGGTCGTAGTGGCGGAGGTATTCAGCGTGCCGGTGCCCAGCGTGCTGCTTCCCAACTGGTACCGGGCGTTGCCGTCGTTCAGCACCGCGCCGGTGTTCTGAGCCATCGCCGTTGCGCTGAGCGCAAGGCCCGCGGCCGCAGCCGCCGTCGTCGCATTGAACTTCATGTCTTGCTCTCCAGGTTTCCGTCTCGCTTCGGCCACTCACACGCACGTACAGGCGCTTTCATCCCGAGAGCGCGGCTCCGAAGCGAACCCGCCGCGCCCGAGGAACTTCACGCTTGGCTTTGGAGGAGGTCTCTCTCAATCCACACTCCCATACTAACCCGAGGTGGCGGAAGTGCAAGAGGAAAGGTGGATGCGGCGCGGGATTGGGCAACCCTTACGACACGCGAACGCTCACGGATGATCAAAAAAAGCCGCCCGGGTGGAAAACCCGGGCGGCTCTAGTTTCGGATTGAACGAGCCTTCGCTCGCAGGATTACCGACGACGGCGACCGACGATCAGGCCGGCGAGACCAGCCAGAGCGATCGAAGCCGGAGCGGGGACGCAGTACTCGGTGCCGGTGAGGGCGAGGGAGTAGTCGCCGCGAGCCGGGGTGCCGCCCCAACTGGAGAGCGGAGAACCGCCGCCCGCGCCGGTCGGGCCGTTGACACCCGAGAACGTGTTCGGGAAGATCAGCCCGCCGGTGGAACTGGGATCGCGGTTGTAACCGCTGATCGCGATCATGACGAGTTCGCCGTTCGTGCGGCCGGAGTACAGGGCGTTACCCGCGGGGAGCACGGACTGAACGCCCGAGGCGTCGTCGTTGGTGGCGATGCCCATGCCGGCCGCGGTGAACAGGAAGAGTTGGGTGTCGTGGGACGCGCCGCCGGCCAGGGAGGCCGAGAACGCGGCCCAGTCAACCACGCGGATGCAGTACATGTCAACGCCGGAGTCGTCTGTGGGCAGGGTCGAGCCGGTGATCGTGGTGAGGGCGCCAACGCCCACGGTGTCCTGCGCGGTGAGTTCACCCGCGTCAGGGATTTCGGCCCACGTCTGGGCGGCAGCCGCCGAAGCGAGCCCCGCCACCGCCAGGATTCCAAGGAACTTCTTCATGTCTCGAATCTCCTCAAGATCGACTCTACCGCTGTCTTGCCCACGAGACCACGAGGCCCGTCGAGCCGTGGCGGCAGCAGAGCAACAACGCCACGAACCTGTTCGAAGCGAGAAACCCGCGCAGTTATTGAGGAGTCTCTCTCTCCTACTCAAGAGAGCAAAATACCTCGCAAACTGGATCTGTCAAGGGAAGATTCTTGGATTCCCCGAATTCAGGGAACAGGTCCATCGTTATCCGAACGACCGGCAAGTTGGGGTATGTTTGGTGGAGGTGTACCGCTCCGGGCCGGTTGCCGGGATTACGAACCCCGTCTGGGCCAGTTCGGTACCATCCATCGCCATGCCAGTCTTCTTTCGGTGGCTTCTACGTCTGGGGCCGGCCAACCCGATCGCGGTTCGGCTGGTGCAGAACGGCTCGCGCCGGTCGCGGCATCTGTACATCCGTGCGTCGTACCTGGCGGTGCTGATCGTGGTGCTGCTGTGGGCTCTGATGCTGGGGAGCAGCGCGGGCGGCGGGATTGACTATCGCGATCTGGCGCAGTCCGGTGCGCGGTCGTTCACCTGGATCGCCTACCTGCAGGTGCTGCTGATCTGCGTGATCGCGCCGGTCTTCATGGGCGGGGCGATCGCCCAGGAAGCGAGCCCTCGGACGTGGGAGGTGCTGCTGACCACGCCGATGACGGCGGCGGAAATCGTGCTGGGGAATCTCTTTGGACGGCTGTTTTTCGTGATCGCTTTGCTGCTGGCGAGCATGCCGCTGTTCGCGCTCACGCAGTACTTCGGGGGCGTGCCGGGGAAAGCGGTGTTCGCCAGTTACTTCGTAGCGGCGAGCGCGGCGTTGCTGGTGGGTGCGCTCGCGATCGCGCTGTCGGTGTCGCGGCTGGTGGGCAAGCGGGCTTTTTTCGTTTTCTACGTGTGCATCGTGGGTTACCTGGGCGTCACGGTCGCGATCGACTTGGCGCTGCGCGGGGCCGGAAGGGGCGCGGGGGCGGGCAACGGCGTGACGATCATGACGGGGCTGAATCCGTTCCTGGCGCTGTACGCCCTGCTGAACCCCACGAACTACCCGCGCGCGCCGGAGGGGAGTTTCACCGGGATCAAGGCGTGGATGCTCGAAACTCCGGTGACCTTCTGGTGCGCCGGCAGCGCCTTGGTGAGCCTGTTCTTCATGGTCGGCTCGACGTTTACGGTTCGCGCCGGGGGCCTGCAGACCCTGGGCGAAAACACGTCCGGGATTCCGCTGCATCGGCGGCTCTTCGGGCTGCCGCCGAAGAAGGTGGGCGAGCATCGGGCGCCCAAGCACGTGTGGACCAACCCGATCGCGTGGCGAGAGGCCGCGAGCCGCAACTCGAGCCCCGCGAAGATCGCGGCCCGGTATGTCTTCCTGGGCCTGGGCGGGCTGTACGGGCTGTCGCTGATCTACCTGTTTCACACGGGCGCGCTCGCGGCGAACACGTTCCGGTTCGCGCTGGTGGCGACGGTGTGGGGGGAACTGGCGATCATCGCGCTGGTGGGCATCAACGTGGCCGCGACGGCGATCAGCAAGGAGCGCGAGGACGGCACGCTGGACCTGCTGCTGACCACGCCGATCACGGCGAGCGCGTATCTGAAGGGCAAACTGCGGGGGCTGGTGATGTACCTGATCCCGCTGCTGGCCGTGCCGCTGGGGACGCTCGCGGCGGCGAGCGTGTACGTGGCGATCGGCGGGCTGGGCAACACCGGGGTGAGCGTGCACTACTCGGGCGGGGGCGGGGGGACGCCGGTGGTGAGCGGCCCGCTGATACTGCCCGAGGCCGCGGTGATCGCGCCGATTGCGGTGATCCCGTTCATGGCGTTCTGCGTGATGGTGGGGCTGCACTGGAGCCTGAAGAGCCGCGGGACGCTGTCGTCGGTGATCGGGACGATCGCGATTGTGTTTGCGGTGGCGGGGGTGGCGGGGCTGTGCGGGTGGAACGCCTCGGGCAACATCGCGATCCTGGGGCCGGTGCTGGCGGCGCTGAGCCCGGCGTCGATGGTGTTCGCGTGCGTGTATCCGGAGGAGGCATTGGCGACCACGATCTCGCAGAGCGGCCCGATCGGCGCGCGGACGTGCCTGATCGTCGGGGCGTTTCTGAGCGCGGGCGTGCACGCGGCGCTGTGCTACGGGATTCACAGCAACATGGTGCGAACGTTTGACATGACGGTGCGGAGGCTGGCGGGCGCTCGCTAGAGCCTCTTCCACACCCGCACCCAGTCCACCTCGATCCCGTCGGGCAACCTGGCTTGACGGATGTCTCCGCCCCACTTGCCGATCTCCACCGACAGGATGATGTATTGGTCGCGCCGGGGGATGGCTTTGCTCGTGCGCCACGTCTCGCGCCCGTCCACGAAGAACGCCAGGTACTCGCGGGTCCACTCGCACGCGTACGTGTGAAACCCCTCGGCGATCTCCGGGAGCGTTACCCGCGTGAAGTCCCGCTTGTACGACGGCGTTTTGTAGTCCCAGTGGATCGTGTGGTTGGCTTTGTCGGCGTAGTCGGCGCTGCGGAGGTACTCGATGATGTCGATCTCCACGCCCGCGCGGGCGGGGTCGCCCTCGGGCTTGCCCATGGTTGGCGTGTTGATCCAGAACGCGGACCAATGGCCGACCTCGCGCTGCACCCTCATCCGGCACTCGAAGTACCCGTAGGTGGTTTCGAACTTGCCCAGCGTGGAGATCATGCCCGTCCGGAACTCGGGTTTGGCGGGGCCGTCGGCCTGCGGGGCGTCGTGGCGCGACGTCGTGATGAACAGGCTCCCGTCTCGGACTTCCACGGCCTCCTTCACGTTCACCGCGTCTCGGCGCGGGCCCGGGGCGTAGTGGGACCATTTGGTCTGTTCGAGCGATTGTCCGTCGAACTCATCGTGCCAGGCGAGGGTGTAACCGGGCCGCGGCGGGGCGGGGCGCGTGACGGCGCAGCCCGACAGCGGGAGGAGGAGCAGACCCGCCGTCGTCGCCGCGGTTTTCATGGCGAGACAGTAGAGCGGGGATTGGAAAGGCGAGGCCGTGTCGCGGCCTCGCCGGGGAGTGGGCCCAACATCGCCACGACGCTCGCGAACCTCGGCTCGCTGCTTCGCGACCTGGGCCGCCTGGAAGAATCCCGCGGCCTGCTCGACGAGGCCGAGGCGATGGCTGTTCGTCCGAGGGATTGGGGGCCGAACGGTCCGTTGCGGGACGGCTCGGGGGGTTCACCCGTTCAGGGCGACGCAACCGTCGGGGCGCGCTCACGAAAAGGCGAAATCGGCGACAAATCCGGCAATCCGGCCGGGTCCGTTCCCGGATTAGCGCCCCGCCGGTATTCTGTCGCACTGAAAGGGAGTGATGACGGAACCCGGCTCCAACGAGGTCACGCAACTCCTCGCGGCGGCGCACGCGGGAGACCCGCGCGCCGGCGAGCAGTTGCTCCCACTGATCTACGACGAACTGCGCAAGTTGGCCCGGTCGTACATGCGCCGGGAGAGCGACGGCCAGACCCTGCAGGCCACCGCGCTGGTGCACGATGCGTATCTGCGTCTGGTTGGGGGCAATGAGGTGTCGTGGAACTCGCGCGGGCACTTCTTCGGAGCGGCGGCGCTCGCGATGCGGCGCATCCTCGTCGAACGCGCCCGGGCGCGCGGGCGCGTCAAGCGGGGCGGGGGAGCCAGGCGCGTGGAGTTGGGCGATCACGCCGTGGAGAAGGCCGATGCGGGCGTCGATCTCATCGCGCTGGACGAGGTGCTCGAGAAACTCGAGCGGTACGACACGCGCAAGTGCGAGGTCGTGATGCTCCGCTACTTCACGGGGCTCACCAACGACGAGATCGCCGCGGCCCTGGGCGTTTCCTCCGCGACGGTCCGCAACGAATGGACCTTCGCCAAAGCGTGGCTCCTGCGGGAACTCTCGTCGATGGAGGCTCGGGCGTGAGCACCCGCGTTACGCGACTGGCCGAGGAGGTCTTTCTCGAGGTGGCGGAACTGCCCGCGCATCAGCGGCCCCAGGCCCTTGACCGGCTCTGCGGAAGCGACGCGGAACTGCGGAGAGTTGTCGAGAGCCTTCTGGGCTTCCACGCCGGCGCCGAGGATTTTCTCGAACGCCCGGAGTTTCTCACCCAGGTCCAAGCCGGTGCAAGGCGAACGGATGAGGAGGAGGCCGACGCGCTCATTCCCGGCACCCGAGTGGGCGAGTACACGGTCCGCGGCATGCTCGGCTCCGGCGGCATGGGCTCGGTTTATGTCGCCGAACAGGAACGGCCCCGGCGCACGGTCGCGCTGAAGGTGATCCGGCGCGGCTACGCGACCCCCAGTCTCCTGCGACGATTCGAGCATGAGGCCGAGGTGCTCGGGAAACTCCAGCACCCCGGGATCGCCCAGATCTATGAGGCGGGGGCATCCGAAATCGAGCCCGGGGAGCCGCCCCAGCCGTACATCGCCATGGAACTGGTCCGGGGGCCGACGCTGAGCGCTTTCGCGACGCAGAACGACCTGTCGCTGCCCGCGAAACTCGACCTCATCGCGCGGGTGTGCGACGCCGTGCACCATGCGCACCAGCGGGGCGTCATTCACCGCGATCTCAAGCCCCAGAACATCCTGGTGGACGAGCGGGGGCAGCCGAAGATCCTGGATTTCGGCGTGGCCCGGGCGGCCGACTCGGACCTTCGCGTTACCACGCTGCAGACTTCCGTGGGCCAGTTGATCGGCACGCTTCCGTACATGAGCCCCGAGCAGGTTCTGGCCGATCCGGGCGAGGTGGACAACCGCTCGGACGTGTACGCGCTGGGCGTCATCATGTACCAGGTGCTGACGGGGCGGCTGCCGCTGGATGTTTCGAGCAGGTCGATCCCCGAGGCGGCGCGGGTCATCCGCGATCAGACGCCCGCGCGGCTGAGTTCCGTCAGCAAGATTTACCGGGGCGACATCGAGACGATTGTCTCCAAGTCGCTCGACAAGGACAAGGCGCGTCGGTACCAGTCGGCCGCGGAACTGGCTTCTGATATTCGCCGCTATCTCACGGGCGACCCGATCGCCGCGAAGGTGGATTCGTCGCTGTACGTTCTCAAGAAGCAACTGAAGCGCTACCGCGGCGTGGTGATCGCCGCGGGGGTGTTCATCCTCGCGGTCGCGGGGTTCGCGGTGCACGCGACGATGCAGTGGCGGACCAACGCGGGGCTGGTGCGGACCGGCGAGGCGCAGTCGGAGCGATTGAGGCGGAACTTGTACTTGTCGGACATCGGGTACGCGCAGGCCGCGCTGGCGGTGAACGATGTCGAGCGCGTGCGGCGCGTGCTGGAAGGTTGTCCGCCGGACCTGCGCGGCTGGGAGTGGGCGTACCTGGCCCGGGCCTCGGACGATACTTCGATCCTCGTGAGCGAGTCCGGGGATGTGGCGATCCCGATCGCCCTGACCGGCGACTGCCGCTCCGCGGTGATCTGCACGAACGATGGGATTGTGCGGGTGGTGGATGCGAAGACGGGCGAAGAGCGGTTCACCGTGCGGAACGACGCGGCCGCCGCGGCGCGGCCGTCCGAAGTCGTGTCATCCAACGACGGAAAGTCGCTGCTGGTCGGCTGGTCCGACAACCGGGTCACGCGAGTGGACCTCGCGAGCGGGCAGGCCGCGGCGTTCTTTCCGAACGAGCGTTCGAGCATCGCGCCACTGCGGGTGTGGGCGTTCTCGCCGGACGACCGGGCGGTCCTGGCGTGGTTGCCGGGCGAGTCGGCCGTTGCCGTCGTTGATTCGGCCGACGGCGCGGTGCGGGCGCGCATTTCCGCCCCGGGCGCCGTGACGGGATGCGTGGGATCGGAGGGGCGGACCGTGATCGTGGGTTTCCGCGGCGGGATGCTCCGCGAGTTCGAGATCGAGAGCGGCCTCGTCCTGGGCGAGTTTGCGGGGCATTCGGGCGAAATCCGCGATGTCAAAGCCGGTCCGGCGGGTCGGTTCGCGAGCGCGGGCTCGGACCAGTCGGTCCGGGTCTGGGACTCGGACGGTTCGTGCATCACGCTCACCGACTTCGAGAGCCGCGTCAACGGCGTGGCGTGGAGCGCCGACGGGTCGATGATCGCGGCGGGAGGCACCGACCGGGTGCTGCGGGTTTTCGACGCCACGACCGGGCGGCTGGTGCGCCGGCTCGGCGGACATACCGGGCCCTTGCGGTCGGTGCGCTTCGCGCCCGACGCGCGGTACCTCGTGTCTACCGGGTTTGACCGGACCGTTCGCTGGTGGGCGGACTACGCATCGCCCCGGGAGATGACCGCGACGCTGGATAACGCGGCGGTCTGGGCCGGGACGGTGTCGCCGGACGGTGCGCGCGTGATTCTCTCCGACAGCACGCGGCGCGTGCGCGCTTTCGACATGCGGAACCTCGCCGAGATCGCGACGTTTCCGGGCGAGAAGCCGATGGTCAACGTCCTGCGGATGTCGCCCGACGGCCGCGTCGTCGGCGCGGGCGGGATGGACGGGGATCTCTGCCTGCGCGACGCGACCACTGGGGCGGTGGTGCTTGATTTCGCGGATCACCCGCGCGCGATGGAGCGCCGGACGAACCGGGTGAACGACCTCGCCTTCACGCCGGATTCGCGGCGCCTGATCAGCGCATCCGCGGACTCCAACGTCCGGGTGTGGGACACGACGTCGGGCGCGCTGCTGAGCACATTCACCGGCTCGGGCGTTGCGACCGCGGCGGCGGTCTCGGGCGATGGCGGGCTTCTCGCCGCCGCCTGGAGCCGCGATTCCATCGTTCGTGTGTGGAAACTGCCGTCGGGCGAGTTGTTGCACTCCCTCGAAGGTCAGCCGAGATACTCCAACAGCCTGGCGTTTTCGCGGGACGGACAGCGGCTGATCTCGCCCTCCGACGATTCCAACATCTACGTGTGGAATCTGCGTTCGCCGGACACGCCGCCCAAGGCGCTCCGCGGCCATCGCGGGGGCGTCTACCGCGTCAGTGTCTCGCCCGACGGGAAGCGCCTTGCTTCGGGCGGGTTTGACGGGCGCATCCGCGTGTGGGACCTGGAGTCGGGCGGGGAGTTGCTGAACCTCCGCGGGTTCATCGGGGCGGTTTCGTTCGTTTCCTTCACGCCCGACGGCTCGCGCATCATCGCCGCGACCACCGACGGAGAGGTCAAGGTCTGGGACGCCCGCCCGAAGTAGCCTCCGCCACGCCCGTGTCCGGGTTCCGGCCCCGCGCACGACCTCCCGCGGGGGCTCACCGCGCGACGAGATTGATCGGCATGGTCACCTCGTCCATCGCCCCGGTGGTCTTGTCGGTGACGGCGGCTTTGAGGATGTACTTGCCGACTCCGAGCGTGGCGGGGAGTTCGATGGTGTGGATGAGGTAGAAGTCGCGGCGCTTGCCGCGCGTGGTTTCGATCACGCGCTGGCCGGGGCGGTGCCAGGCCTGCAGGCCGCTGGGGTCGTGGTAGAGCGTGAGCGATTCGCTGAGTTCCACCGAGTGCTGATCCGCGAGCGGCACGCCGGCCTGCGCGGGATCGCCCTCGCGGGCGGGGCGGTAGGAGAAACCGTCCAACTCCGTGTAGACGATGGCGCGCAGCGCGCGGCCCGCGGCGAACGTGTCGCTCTCGAAGGGCTCGTAGCGGCCAAAGCCGTTCACACGCCGGCACAGCGCGCCCCGCGCGATCTTCAGCGGGATCGGGCGCGTGATCTTCGAGAGGCTCTTGATCAGCGCGTCGTTCGCGGCGGAGGGCTGGGCCAGCACGCGATCGCGCGCGCCGATCAGCGCGGCGCGTTCGGGCTCGCTGAGTTTGGCGTGCAGTTCGTTCGTCGGCGACTCCAAGTCCGCGAGCACCCCCGGGCGGAGCGATTCGACCGCGGCGAGCGCCACCGAGTCGGGAATCCGCTTCCCCTCAACCTCGCGGAGCAACTCGGCCATCTTCCGCGCCATGCCCGCGATCGGGTCGTCGGGCTCGGCGAAGGAGATCGGGTTGCGGGCCTCCCCGCCGGCGGTCACCTTGGGGAGGGGCGCGGCCCAAGCCTCCTCGGCCGCGCTCAGCACTTGCTCGTCGGCGGTGGCGACGGGGGGCGGCGCGGGCGGACTCGGCGTGTTCGCGGCATCCCCTCCTGCCAACGTGTTCAAGCCGGCGCCGCCATCGCCCGCGTCGGGGCGCGAGTTGAGGTATGCCTCCAGGTCGAGGGCCGCCTGCTTCGCCAGGGCGGACTTCTGGTCATCGCTGAGCGTCGCGACGGGCCCCGAGCCCAGCGTCAGTTCTCCCTGTCCCGCGGCGAGCGCGTTCAGCCCGGTGCTGGGCCCGCGCTGGTCCCCGGACGAGGTGGATGAAGGCGAGGCGCATCCGCCCACCGCCAACCCTGCCAACATCATCCAAACGAATCGCATGGCACCTCCTGTGCGCGCAAGGACATCCTGCCGGATGGAGTATCGGCGGACGGCGGTTTGGAGGATCAGGGGGAAGAGGGGCTGAAGCACGCGCACAGGTTCCATTCCCGCGGAACCCGTCAATCTCGCGGCCCGCGTGATAGTTGGCCGCGTCCATCGCTTCCTCGGATGCCGGGGGCTTAAAAGTCAGGCCCCCTTCCAGCCACGCCCGTCGGAAACGAGAATCCGACCCCTCCACAAGGAAGCCGCCATGACACTCACGATCTGTCGCCGCGCCCATGCTCTGTCCAGAGCCGCCCTCCTGATCGCCGGCGCGGCGGGAACGCTGCTCGCCGCCTCCACCGCCGGCGCCGACGTCACGTACGCCCGGCGCGCCAAGATCTGCTGCGTCGTCGAGATCTCCGGCAAACCCGAAGGCACGGTCTACCACATCTGGCAGAGCACCACCGCGGGCGGCAGCGTGTACGAGGACACCGGCCACACCATCACCGCCGGCAGCGACGGCAGCGGCAAGCGCACGATCCCTCTCAACGACGAGCACACGCTCATGATCGGCCACAACGTCAAGATCGGCGACGCGAACGGGCCCAACGACCAGCCCGCGCACGTGGTTGATCGCCCCGCTCCCATGTGCCCGGACTCCGTGGACGTGGGTCTCAACCACGTCGGCCCGCTGGTAGTCAGCCAGGCGATGGTGGACAATGACGGTTCGCTGTTGCTGGAGACGTGGAACCCCAACTCGGTGTTCGCGCTGATGGTGGACCCCGCCGAGGCCGCGTGGGTCAATATGGGCGCGTTCCTCCAGTGCCAGGGCGACGTGCAGGCGCAACTGATGCAGGTCGGCCCGCAGGCGATCGTCTTCCGCGTGCTCGGCGACCCGACTCCGGAGAGCCTGGACAACATCCTGATCCATGGCGTGGCCTTGCAGGTTCTGCCCTCGGCCGCGGGCGGCGTGGGCATCCATCTGGGGATGCAGGGCTCCACCAACGTCTTTTTTAACGGCCAGTTCCTCCAGAACTTCGCCGGCCAGTACAACGCGGAGTACCAGCGCCTCACGGTCGGTTCGCCGGCCGGGTGCGACCCCGACGTGAACTGCGACGGCGCGGTCAACGGCTTTGATGTGGAGGCGACGGAACAGGCCGTCAACGGGGACTTCTCGAACTTCTGCCGGGCGAGCGCGGACCTCAACGGAGACGGCGCGGAGAACGGATTCGATATCGAAACGGAGGAGCAGCGAGTGAACGGCGAGCCGTGCTGACTCGGCCGAGAGCCTCGGCATGAACCTCCCGGTGCCTCCCGATCATGCCGGCGGCGTTGCGCAACCAAGACGGCGGCTGGGCCGGAAGACAGGCCCGCATCACTGCGGGAGAGTGAAGCCACCTACGGGCATGGCACGCCGTTCACCGCCTGCTCCACGGCCTCGACATCGAACCCGTTCTCGGCCCCGTCATTATTGAAATCGGCGCTGGGCAGACAGAAGTTGGAGAGATCACCGGCCACGGCCTGCTGCATGGCCTCGATGTCAAAGCCGTTGAGGGCGCCGTCGCAGTTCACGTCGGCGTCGCAAATCGCCGGGCAACCGGTGATGGCGAGCGTCGCGGGCTCCGAAGCGGCGCTGCCGCACGCGTTCGCGATCACGGCGCGGAAAACAGGCGGTGAAAACGCCAGCCGCGGCGTGACGGTGAGCGCGGGCGTCGCGGAATCGGCGATGTCGGCAACCTCGCGCCCGGCGATCATCAACGGGCCGTCCGCAAGATCGCGCCAGCCGGAGGGATCAATCGGGTCTTGGAGTTGCCAGCGGAACGTCAACGGGTCGTAGCCCGATGCGGGAACGATCGTGAAGGTGACGGGCTGGCCGCAGGCGCCATCGGCGGCGCTGGGCTGCTGGGCGAGCCACGGCGTGTTGCCGAACGACCAGCGGGACCAGACGGCCGAAATGTCGGAGTACGTCGAGGGGTCGCCCGCGTTGAGAACGAGTTCGTTACCGAAGTAGGCGAGAGAGGAGCCGACGGCGCGGCCCTCACCCATTCGTTGCCATAGCCCGCCCTGGGTGTAGGCAATCTGGTTGATTGCGGTTCCGGAGTTGGCCCATCGAAACCAGCCGTTCGCCGCGTAATGACCCGATGAGTTGCTCGCGACCGCCGTCAAATCCGCTCCGATCCCGGCAGATTGCCAAAACGCTGGGAATGGAAGCGGTAAGCCATCCCAGAAGGCGGAGGCACCAAACCCCAGACCGGTGAATACCAGCCCATGCGCCGGAATGCTCCAAAGACGGTACACGGAGTATGGCTGGGTTCGACCGGAAAAACGATCCAGTTCGACCACCCATGAATCGCCCGTCAATCGCATGAGCACGCCATGCTGGCTGGCCGAGACGCAATCGAAATACCAACCTCCGATGTATAGCGACCCCGAGTGCGCGGCCAGGTCGTTCACCCTCGCTGTTTCGTAGAACATCCCGCACGGCACGGTCGGGGTGGGAACTGTGCCCCACGCGGTGGAAGTCTCGTCGTCCCAATAGCGCAGCGTTCCTCCGAGGCCCCCGACCAGCACGTAGATCCTTGAGCCGACCGCCGCGAGTTCGCCCTTGATCGCAGGGTCCATGTCGCCGAACGGCTGCCACGATTCGCCATCCCAGCGGGCAATGGGGCCGGTGGGTGTCGCGCCGGAGGCGGAGAACGTCCCGGATGCCAGGAGATCGTCACCGAGAGGCTCGATGTCCGAGACGGGCCCGTCGAGGCCGTCGCCCAGCGGGCTCCAGGCCGTGCCGTCCCACCGCGCGATGCCGTTCGCGGAGACTCCCCCCGGAGTCCGGGTGAAACTTCCAGCCGCGACCAGCGATCCGTCGCGAGCAAGAAACTCGGAAACGCTGCCGTCGAAGTGACTCCCGAAGGGAACCCACTGATCGCCCTCCAAGAAGGCGACCCGTTGCGCACTGAGCGAACCCGCTCGGTCGAATCCACCTCCCACGAATACTTGTGCCCCGAGCGGTCGAATGACGTAGGGTCCGTAGTCGTCGGACTGTGGAACTCCGGCGGCGCCAAAGATTTCCCCGGCGAGAGGCGACCAGCCCCCGCCCAGCGACCAGGTCCCTAGTTGGAACGCCTGTCCCGAAGGAATGTCCCGCATAGCCATGCACGCAACCAGCCTGCCGTCGCGGATCGCCATGCCGCGGACCGGTGCGCTCGACCCACTTCCCATCGGTCTCCAGGCGGATCCGTCCCAGTGCGCGATGTTGGTTGCCGCGACGCCCGCGATGGACGTAAATAAGCCGCCGGCGACAATGCCCCCGTCGGGGAGTTCGATAAGCGACCGGACGCGGCTGTCCACGGAACTCGCCAGTGTGGTCCACGCAGTGCCGTTGTACCGCGCCACGCCCCAGTTACCGCCCGCGACAACGTCTCCGTTGGCCGTCGTGATGAGGGCAAGCGTTCCGTAGGCGTTCGCATTGACACCGGCCCACGCGGTGCCGTTCCAACGCGCGATGCCGTTGGCCGCGACACCGCCAAGCGAATGGAAGTACCCCCCGACATACAGACTGTCGTGCGCGACCGTCATGGATAGCACGGACCCTGTACCGGTAGACCGGGCCTGCAACGTGGCGCCGTCCCATTCATAAATGAACGGGCTCGCCGCACTCGGGTGGAACATTCCGACAAAGAGCCTGTCGCGATACACGGCCAAGGCCCTCACCTGCGCTTCATAAAACACAGGGAAACTGCCGAATGGCCGGAACGCCGCCCCGTCCCACATGGCCAGGAATGGGACCTGGTACGGCCCGTACGTGCCCCCCACCACCAGCCGAAATGGCTCCGGCCCCTCACCATCGGGGTCCCACTCCACCGCCGCCCGAATCTGTGCGTTGGTCCCGAGCCCCGCTCGCTCGAACTCGGGCCCTTCCAGCCAACGTCCCTCGCACTGGGCCGCGGCGGGGACGGAAAACACGACCAGAAGCGCGAGCGCGGCAGTTATGCGAAATGGCATATCGCTCCCCTGTATCAAACGCATTTCAGTATACAGGAAAGAACCGAAAGCACCCGCTCAAGTTGCGAGCGGCCGCGTCCAGAGCATTCCATGGGGCGCCTGCGGCGCTCGAATCGGCTGTTCTCGGCCCGGAACGCCCCTCCACCAACGCGCCCGCCGAAACCGGACGAAACACCCTCACTCCAGCGCCCCCGCGACCACGTGGATGCTCTTCCTCGCCCCCCAATCTCCGCGCGGCCGTGCCATGTAGAACTTCGTTCCGTCCGCCGACACGTCAAACCGCAGCCCGGGCAGCCCCGCGAGGACTTCCACAGGCTTCGACGCCGAGATCTCCGGCCCCGCCTCGACATCGACCGCGTAGACGATGTCGATCATCCTGAAAAACAGCCTCTTGCCGTCCCCCGACCACACCGGCCGCTCGCCGCCGGCGATGGTGACCGGGACCTTCCGGTCCAGCGAGGGATACCGCTGAATGTAGATCTTCGGCACGCCGGCCTCCACGGCGGTGTACGCGATCATCGTTCCATCAGGGCTGAGCCGCGCACCAACGCGATCCTCGCCGGGTTGCATCATCAGCCGGGCCTTGCGCTCGCCCTTGACCGGCACGATGTACAGGTCCGTTACGTCCCGCGGCCCTGTCTCCACCGAGCACAGCAACTCGCTTCCGTCCAGCGTGAAATCGGTCGGGAATGCGTTGATCAGCCCGGGATGCTCGTACAGCAACTCGGGACCGCCGCTGCCGTCGGCCGCCGTCCAGAAGATCCGGAACTCCTTGCCGTCGATCTGCTGGTACGCCACCCGCTTTCCATCGCGAGTCCAGACCGGGAATGTCGTCACGGAGTTCGTCAGCCTCAGCGTCGTCTGACGCTCCAGGTCGTGCACCCACAAGCCGAACTCCGGCCCCACGGTCGTGTACGCGATCCGAGTGCCGTCGGGCGAAAGCCGCATCGAGTGATATCCCGACGAGCCGCGCAGCAGCGTCCCCGATCTCCCATCTATCCCGAACCACGCCAGGTCCGGCTCCAGCACCGTCACATTGCCCGGGAGGAACGCGATCGTCCCGTTGCTCGAGACTGCGTACCGGCAGGTTTGCCTGTCCGCGGCGTCGGCGATCCCGATGATGTGCCTGGGCTCGCCCGTCAGGCGCACGCGCTTGGTGTCAAAGGGGGCGCTCATCAGCGCGCCCCGCCGGTAAAACACCAACTGATCGCGGCCTTTGGAGAGACGGGGCTGCGTCGCGTCGGCCACCACCGTGTGCCGCTTCCCCGTCTCGAACGTGAACGCATCGATATTGGATTGAAGTTCCCTTCCCTCCCACCACCAGCCCGTGAACAGCACGACTTTGGACCCCGGCAGCATCTCCGGGTGGCCACACGACCGATCCGAAACCTCCGGGAACAGCACCTCCGGCGCGCCGCCCTCCGCCGCAATGCGCCACAGCGTGCCGTAGGTGCCCGTCGAACACACGATCGTGTTGTCGTCCCCCCACGTCGCGCCGTACACCCAGTACGGGACCTCCATGATGGTCTGCACCGGACCCCCGCCGATCGGCACCCGCTTGAGCGCCGAGTTCAACCCCCAGTGCACCTCCCAATACCCGATCCAATCCCCGCGCGGCGAAAAGAACGGCGCTCGTGCATGCTCCACGCCTTCGACCGGCTCCGACCTGAACCCGTCCAGTCTCCGAAGGTACAGCCGCGGCCCGTCGGGCAACCCGCCCGCCACGTACGCCAGCGTCGTGCCGTCGGGCGAGAACGCGAGGCTTCCGCCTGTGACCGGCGCGGGGATCTGCTCGGGCGATTCGATCGTCAGTTCAAGTTGCGGTACCGGCTCAGGCGCCGGCCCACGCGCGAACCACCCGGCGAGGGAGGCAACGACCGCCAGCACCGCCGCGCCGGCTGCCGCCCAGCCCCGCCACCCTCCGGCTTCCCGCGCGGGCTCCACATCCTGGCTGTCAAGATCCAGCAGCGCATCGCCCGCGTCGCGCAGCCGCAGGGCCGCATCCTTCTGCAGGCACCGCCGCAGCATCCGCCGCACGCCGGCGGGCGTTTTCGCTGGGAGCCGAGCCCAGTCCGGTTCGGCCCGCAGCACCGCCGCGGCGGCATCCGACGCCGTTTCGCCGTCGAACGCCCTCGCACCTGTCAGCATCTCGTAGAGCACGCACCCCAGCGCCCACAGGTCCGACCGCTTGTCCACCGGCCGTCCCCGCGCCTGCTCCGGGCTCATGTACGCGGTCGTCCCCACGATCACACCCGGCTGTGTGGCAACCGCCGGCGCGCCCTCGCCGGCCATCGCCGTGGACTTGGCCACCCCCAGGTCCAGGATCTTCACCACGCCATCCGGCGTGATCTTGATGTTGGCGGGCTTGAGGTCTCGATGCACGATCCCCGCCGCGTGGGCCGCCTCCAGCCCCCGCGCGATCTGCCGCGCCACGGCGACGGCGTCTTCCAACGCCATCCGGCGCACCGCCAACTCTTCCGCCAGCGTCCGCCCGGGCACGAGTTCGAGGATGATCACCGGCCCGCGCGGCGTGTCCTCTACGCCGTAGATCACGGCGATGTTCGGATGGCTCAGGGCGGCCAGCAGGCGTGCCTCGTGCTCGAGCCGCGCCCGCCGATGCGGGTCGCGCGCCAGGTTGGCCGGAAGCGCCTTGACCGCCGCGCTCCGCCCCAGTCGCGTGTCGCGCGCCGCGTACACCACCCCCATCCCGCCCGCCCCAATGCGTTCGCCCACCACGTACGGCCCGAGGGTCAGCCCGGTAAGCGACTCCACCACGTCACCGTTTTCGGCCGCGGGCGGCTCCAGCGAATCCCCGGCTCGCTCCAGCGCCCCCAGCAGCGACAGCACTTCGGCCCGAACGTACTCATCTTCTCCGGCGGCGCCCGCGACAAAGGCCGCGCGCTCGCCACTGGGGCGCGTCAGCGCCAGATCGAGAATCTCCCGCACGCGATCGGTCTTCCGCTCAGACACAGGCAGGCCCTCACGTGCACCAGACTATCACGCCATCTCGCGGGCGAGCCATGCTTTTGCGTAGACCCAGTGTCTCCGCACTGTTCTATCCGTAATGCCAAGAACGCGGGCGATCGCCTCCACTTCCATCCCCGCGAAGAACCGCATCTCGACGATCCGGGCGGCGAGTTCATCCTGCGCCCCGAGGCGCGCCAGGGCATCATCGAGATCGAGCAGGTCCACCTCGCCACGTCGCGCGGGCGCATCGGAATCGGTGATGCTCACTTTCGCGCGCCCGCCGCCGCGCTTATCGCGGCCGCGCGTCCGCGCGTGGTCGATCAGCACCTGCCGCATGGCCTTCGCGGCCACCGCGAAGAAATGCGCTTCATCCTGCCATTCCACGCCCGCCCCGCTCAACTTCAAGAACGCCTCGTGCACGAGCGCCGTCGGCTGCAGCGTGTGCCCTCCCCGCTCGCCGCGCATCCGCTCCTCCGCCATCGCCTTCAGCCGCGCGTAGACCCGCGGCAACACCCGCGACAACGCCCCCGGCTCTCCCTTTGAGAGCGCCGTCAGGCCCTGCGTGAGGCTGTCGTTTTCCGGGGGCTCTGTGCTCACGGCAGATTGTTGCGACTCCGCAGGCCCGAGAATTCTCCGGTCTTGCGTCCGAAGCACGTGTACTTTCCCGGGATCGCCCTCGAAACGTTCCGTCACGAACTGTTCGAGACCTTCCACCCACCAGAATTCGAGCCGCGTGCGGACGACGTTCGGTGAAGGGCCCGCGCTCGATTCTCGTCCACCTCGTGTCCGGTAAGCCGGCGCCGCATCGCTTCTCTCCCGGGCCGCCCTTGCTCCATGAGCGGCCGCGGAGGATTCGCCATGCGCACCATTTCATGTGGATTGATCGCCGCCGCACTATTCGCCGCCTCACCGGCCGCCGCCGACGTCACCGACTATTCCGTCGGGCGCGTCGCGAGTTACACCCAATCCTCTTCCGCCCAGCCCACCATCCCCGATGTCTGGAACTTCACCGCCACGCTCGTCACCGGCATCCCCGACGAGATCGTCTCCGCCGATGTCTCCTTCGACGTGCCGCCGCCGGTCTCCTACCCGCTCGGCCAGGCCATTTCGACGATCTACTACTTCAGTTCCACCCTCTACTCAGACTTCAACGCCTTCAACAGCGATTTCCCAGCCACCACCTACACCCTGAACGCCGACCGCGGCGGCGGCCCTGAATCCGGAACGGTCGAACTTCCCCTCGATCTTTATCCGGCCATCCCGTTCATGACCGGCGACACCTACGACCGCCTCCAGTCCTACGACGCCTCCACCACCTTCACGGGCACGATCAACGGCTTTGCGTTCACGCCCGGCACCACCGACGGGCACATCTCCATCATCATCGCCGAAGACAACACCCCAGGCTCGGTCCTCTCCGTCTCCCTGGCGCCCGACACCACTGAGTTCGAGATCCCCGCCAACACGCTTCTTCCCGGCCGCTCCTACAGCATCGGCATCGTGTACCTCAACTGGGTCCGCACCGAGAACGCCGGCTTCGGCACCGCCACGTCCGGCGCGGAATACTTCAGCAGCACGGCCGCGTATTTCACCACCCTCTCGCCCCCGCCTCCGCAGTGCGTCCCGGAGTGGAATCCCGGCGTCATCTCCGCCCGCGCCTACCACGCCTCGGCCTTCGACCCCACCCGCGAGCGCGTTCTGCTGTTCGGCGGGTTCGACCTGGGCTACCGCGACGACACTTGGGAGTGGGACGGAACCGCCTGGCGCCTCCTCGCCATCACCGGCCCGGAGTCCCGGGGGTTCACCGCGATGGCCACCGACACCCTCCGCGGGCGCGTCGTGCTCTTCGGCGGCGCCGGCTCCTACGACGACACCTGGGAATGGGACGGCGCCGCGTGGACGCAGATCGCACCCGCCGTCTCGCCCCCCGCCCGCGGCTTCCACGCCATGGCCTTCGATTCCGCACGCGGCGTCACCGTCCTCTTCGGCGGCGCCTGGACCGACGGCACGACGTCGTTCACCTACGGCGATACGTGGGAATGGGACGGCGCCGCATGGACCGAGAAGGCCGTCGGCGGACCCGCGCCTGCCGCGCGAAACGTCCACGCCATGGCCTACGACCCCGTCCGCCAGCGCACCATCCTCTTCGGCGGCTCCGAGGGAACCAACTTCCTCAACGACACGTGGGAATGGGACGGCGCCGCGTGGACACTCGTTGATTCTGGCACCGGCCCTTCCGGGCGCCTGTTCCACTCCCTCGCGTTCGACCCCGTCACCCAGCGCGTGATCCTCTTCGGCGGTCATCCGGGCGGCGCGAGCGCGGGCGACACCTGGGCCTGGGACGGGGTGAGTTGGACACAACTCGCCGTCCCCGGCCCGGCCCCCCGCTACGCCACGTCCCTGGCGCTCGACGCGGCCCGGAATCAACTCGTGCTGTACGGCGGCGCCGACAGCACCAACTTCGCCGACACGTGGGAGTTTGACGGCTTGGCCTGGACCGATCGCTCCGCCGGCGACCCCGGCTATCGCGTCGCCTCCACGATGTGCTGGGACGGCACGCGCGTCATTCTCTTTGCCGGCTCCGTATCCGCCACGCCCAACGGACCCACCTCGATCAACGCGCAAACGTGGGGTTGGGACGGGAGCACCTGGTCTCTCCTCGACACCGGCAGCGGGCCCAACGGCGGCGCATACGCCTCTTCCGCATTTGATTCCGCCCGCGCCCGCGTCGTTTTGTACGGTGGTCTGGGCAACGGTCCCGACACCTGGGAATGGGACGGCGCCGCGTGGTCCCTCGCCAACTCCTCCGGCCCCACGGGCCTGGACTCCGGACTCATGGCCTACGACAGCGCCCGCCAGCGCATCGTCTACCACTCCTACCGCACGAGCAACGGCGTCGCGGAGACCTGGGAGTACGACGGCCTCGCGTGGACGCTTGCCAACGCCGGCGGCGGCGCGCCGCCCGCGCACGTCGAAGCCGCCATGTGCTACGACGCCGCCCGCCAGGTCACCACGCTCTGGCACGACGTTTATGGCACGTGGAACTGGGACGGAGTCACCTGGACCCAGGCCGTGCCTCCCGGCGCCGGCCCCTCCGCCCCGCGCTTCAGCGCCGACATGGTCTACGACCCCGATCGCGAGCGCTGCATTCTCTGGTCCGGCCAACGCGGCGTCGGCCTCGACCCGCCGCACGACACCTGGGAATGGGACGGCGCCGCCTGGACGCAGGTCGCCGCCAGCGGCCCGCCGCAGTTCGCGCTCTACGGCTCCGCCTGGGACGCCGCGAACCACCGCGTCGTCATCTACGGCGGCTACCGCGCCGGCGCCCGCAGCAACGACACCTGGCTCTACGTCGGCGGCGTCGCGATCTCCGCGCACCCCACCCCCGTCACCATAAACCCCGGCGACACCGCCACGTTCATCACCGGCGCCAACGGCCTGGGCACGATCACCTACCAGTGGCGCAAGGACGGCATCGACCTCGCCGACGGCCCCACCGGCGAAGGCTCCGCCATCATCGGCGCCACCACACCCGTCCTCAATGTCTCCGGCGCCCAGTTCGCCGACGAGGGCAACTACGACTGCATCGTCACCAGCAACTGCGGCCAGGCCACCAGCAACCCCGCGGCCCTCGACATCACCGACCCCCCGCCACCCTGCGACCCCGACGTAAACTGTGACGGCGCGGTGAACGGCTTCGACGTGGAGGCGACGGAGCAGGCCGTTAACGGCGACTTCTCGAACTTCTGCCAGGCGAGCGCCGACCTTAACAATGACGGCGCCGAGAACGGCTTCGACATCGAAACGGAGGAGCAGCGAGTGAACGGCGAGCCGTGCTGACGGTGGCGGCGCCCGCCTTTCGCCCTTCGCCTTCCACCCCCCCTACACCCTCCTCATCACACTCACCGCCGCGTACAGGCCCGCGACCATCTCCCGCTCCACCACGCGCGGGGGGTACTCGCTGTTCAGGGGTTGGAGGCGGATCATCTCGTGCTCGCCTTCCTTCTCGAAGTACACGCGCTTGAACGTCGTTTCGTGATCCGGTTCCAGCCGCGCGAAGCAGTCCATGCCGCTCTTGATTTCCCGGGCCGGGCTGAAGACCACGATGTCGCCCTCGGCGTACACCGGCATCATCGAATCGCCCACCACCCGCGCCGCGAACGCGTCGGCGTCCTGCAGGTCCGGGCAGCGCACGTACTCATCCGCGACCCGCGCGGGGTACGACAGATCGGTGAACTCCCGCGGATAACCGGCCGCGACTTTGTTGATCAGCGGCACGTCCGCCCAGCGTGAGATCGGCGCGAGATCGCCGCGCGGGTTGCCGCGGGCCGGCCCGGGCCGCGCCGCATCCGCGGCCTTCCGCTCCTTCATTCCGCCCGCATCGTTCCCCTCCAGTTTCTCCACCACCCTCTGAAGCGCGCCCGATCGGTACGCCTCGTCGAGTTTCTTCGCACCCAGCATCGCGATCAGTTCGCGCGCCAGCCGTTGATCCTCGCGCAAGCGCGCCAGTTCCTGACGCACCGGCTCGCCGCCGACGGCGAGGGTCTTCTCCCACCGCGCGGCCTCGACCAACTCCCCGCGCGGCGCGCCCAGGGCTTCCTCGATCTTCGCGAGCACTTCCACCGTCGCGTGCCGCAGCCCGTTTTCGAGCGCCGAGAGATACGACCGCCCGCAGCCCACGCGATCTGCCAGATCCTGCAACGACAACTCCGCGCGGGTCCGCCGCGCCCGGATGAGAACGCCCACGCGGTCCAACTCCGCGGCGCTCCCGGCCCGGCGCGCTTTCGGCGCATCTTCACCCCGGCCCCGTTTTTTCGAAGGCATCCGACGCTCCTTCGCGCGTTTGCGCGCAAAAAGGCGCTCATACCGAACAATCTACTTGCAAAGTGTACACAAGATGAGCACACTAGGCAAACCAGAAGTCCACTCGAACTGTGGACGCCTGCCGAACCACCGTGGAGGATCCGCCATGCTCGAAATCGCCTGCCCCGCCGCGCCCGCAACCGTTCCGCCGCCCGCATCCACTCCCGGCACCCGCGCCCGGCGGGTGCGCATCCCGCGGGACCGAGCCATCGTCCTGGTATGCGAACGCGGCGCGGGGCTCTCGCTCGCGGACCATTCGCTGGTCAAGAGCGTGTACCTCGAAGGCCGCACGCCGATGGACCTCGCCCGGCGGCTGCGCTGCTCTCATCACGCCGTCCGCCTGCGTGTGCGGCGGCTCATTCACCGGCTGGCTTCGCGACGCTACCAGTTCGTCCTGCGAAACCACCCGGCCTGGTCCCACGCCCGGCGCGAGGTCGCCGCCGCGTGCTTCCTCCGAGGCCTCTCCGTCCGGCAGGCCGCGGAGGAACTCAAACTCACCCAGCACGCCGTCCGCCGGCACCGCGCGGCCGTGGAAGCCCTTTGCGATGGAGCCGCCGCATGACCACACTCGCCACCATCTCCGTCACGGCGCCACCCTCCCAGCGCCTGCTCCGGGCGTGCGCGGCGTTCGGACTGGGCGTCCGGCGCGCCCAGAGCCTTTCCCCTCCATCCTGGTTCAAACGCGCGGCGGGGCGCCTGGAGCGAAACCTCGCGCGCGGGGACATCGCCCTCATCACCGGCCGCAGCGGCTCGGGCAAGTCCACGATCCTGCGCGAGATTCAGGATCGGCTTTCACGGGAGAGGCGCCCGTTCACGCGTATCACGCCCGCACCGGCGGGAACGGCCGTGATCGATCTGGTGCAAGGACCGCTGGGCGAAGCCCTCGCGACGCTCGCTCGCGTGGGCCTGGGCGATGCCACGCTCCTGGGGCGCGGCGCGGATCAACTCTCCGAGGGCGAACGCTTCCGGCTGTCGCTCGCGGTGGCGCTCTCTATGGCCGGCCCGGAGGCCACGATCCTGTGCGACGAGTTCACTTCGGGACTGGATCGCACCACCGCGCGCTGCGTCGCCATGGGTGTCCGGCGATGGGCCACGCGTGCCGCGGCCCGCGTGATCTGCGCCACCTCCCACGACGATGTCGTCCCGTGGCTGGCCCCGGATCTTGTGGCGAGGTGCGACTACAGACGGATCGAAACCGCTCCGGGTGGCGGGCGGTGAGGGCGGCAGGAGCCGCCCCAGGCAAGTGGTGACAGAGAGACCTTTCACCGGCAAGTCAGAGCACTTGCCTGTGCCACCCAAAGGAACGGTGAACACATGACCGTGCAACCTCTTTTCCGGATCACGCCGGGCCGATGGGCCGACTATCTCGCGCTCTCGCACCACCACTATCGCGCCGGCCCGCCGGCCACGCACACCTTCATCCTCGCCGCGCGCGACGGCCGGACGGACGACCTCGCCGGCGTGCTCGTGGTCTCCATGCCCGCCTTGAATGCGCCCTGGCGGCGGGCGGCGTGGGGCGAGCGCTACACGCCGCGCGGCCGCGGACGACGCGCCGCCATCGCCCGCCTCAACGCCGAGGTCCGCACGATCTCACGCGTGATCGTCGAGCCGCGCTATCGCGCGTTGGGGGTGGCCACGGCGCTCGTGCGTGCGTATCTCATCCGCCCGGGCACGGCCCGCACCGAAGCGCTCTCGGCGATGGGCGCGTATTGCCCGCTCTTCGAACGCGCCGGCATGCGCCCTCTGGCGCTGCCGCGGTCCCGGCGCGATGCTCGATTCGCCCGCGCCCTCGCCCCGACCGCTCCCTGGCGACTGGTCGATCTCGCCTACGCCCATTCGCGCCGCAGCCCGTCTCTGCGCCGCGCCGCCCGGACCTGGGCCAACGACAGCAAGGCGACGCGTCGCCACGCCGCAAGACCCGCCGGCGAACTCCTCGCCCTCGCCGCATCGTCACTCTGCGCCAGACCCGTGGCGTACGTGTGCGGATGAAACTCGCTCGCCGTGGCAACCCCGGAGGACTCATGGCTCCCGAACCCCCGCCGCTCAATCCCGACGCGCTCCACGAGTGGATCAGGAACAATCTCGGCGTCGATCTCGCGCGCGAGCCCATGGTCGAGGGGCACGCCGCGCCCTTCGACTACATCCGCCATGCTTTCTTCGTGGATGAATACCGCCCGTCCGCATCGCCGCCGGCCGCCGGGGCCCCGCCGGTCGCCGGACCCAACGACTGCGTCGTGTGGGCCAACCGCGGCGGTGGCAAGACCTTTCTCGGCGCCCTCGCCACGCTCCTGGACCTTGTCTTCAAGCCCGGGATCCAGATCCGAATCCTCGCCGGCTCGATGGATCAGAGCCAGCGCATGTACGCGCATCTGCGCCGCTTCCTGGACCCCGGCAGACATCCCCGCCTCGCCGAGATGGTCGAGGGCCGGATCACCGAGCGGCGGCTCACCCTCCGCGGCGGCACCGTTGAACTCCTCGCCCAGTCCCAGACCTCGGTGCGCGGCACGCGAGTTCAGAAACTCCGCTGCGACGAGGTCGATCTCTTCAAGACCGAGGTCTGGGAGGCCTCGCAACTTACTACCCGCTCCGCCCGCTGCGGCGCCTGGGAGGTCCGCGCCACCATCGAGTGCCTGAGCACGATGCACCGGCCTTACGGGGTGATGCGTGGCCTGGTCGGCGAGGCCGCGCAGGGGACGAGAGCGCTTTTCAAGTGGGGCGTGCTTGACGTTCTTGAATCCTGCGGCCCCGAACACCGGTGTGGGTCCGACACGGCCGCGGAATCGGCGCAAACCGATCCGCGGCCCTGCCCGCTGCTGAACGATTGCCAGGGGCGGGCAAAGCAACCCCGCCGTCACGGGCACATCCGCGTCATCGACGCGATCGCGCAGAAACGCCGCGTCTCCAACTCCGTCTGGGAGTCTGAAATGCTCTGCCTCCGCCCCCGCCGCTCCAACGCAGTCGTCCCCGAGTTCAATCCCAAGGTCCACGTGTTCCACGATGACTCGGCCCTGCGCGCCGGCCCGGTCACCTGGCTCGCGGGCATGGACTTCGGCATCAGGCGCACCGTCGTGCTCTGGGCCGCGCTCGACCATGCCGGTGTTCTCCACGTCGTGGATGAGCACAACGTGGCCGACCGGATCCTCGAGTTTCACATCGACGCGATGCGTCGGGGCCTGGCCCGCGGGAACGCCGCCGGCTGGCCGCGGCCGGAATGGGTCGGCATCGACCCCGCGGCCAACGCACGCAACTCGCACAGCGGCAAGACATCGGAAGTGCTGCTCCGCGAGGCCGGCTTTGCGCCCCGGTTCGTCATTCTCAAGGTCCGCCAGAGCCTGGAACTGCTTCGCGCCCGCTTCGAGCCCGCGCACGGCCCGCCGCGCCTCTTTGTCCACGCGCGCTGCGCCCAACTCATCGAGGATCTCGAGTGCCACCGGTACAACGATCGTCGCCCCGAGAGCGAGAAGCCGGAGAAGGACGGGCACGATCACGCGGTGGATGCGCTGCGGTACCTTGTGTCCAACCTCGACCTGCGCCACGAGTCGCGGACTTCCAACTACACTCGCTCGCCGTGAACAGGAGCAATCCATGCGCCAATGAATCCCGGGCCGCGACGATCTCGCGTTTCTACGTGAACGAAGAACGATCTTCTGGAATCCGCGCGATGCGCGTGATTGATCGCCTCGCCTATCGCTGCCCAGTTCACTCTCGTGATCGCGCTGGGTGCGCGAAGCCCGCAGGAGGGTGGTCTCACGGGAAGGTACACGGTCCGGCGCCCGCGTCGGGCGCCTATTCACAGCGAGGTGCGGAATGACGGTGTTCATGAACATGAATCGGGGGATCTTGCGCGCGTTGGTCGTCTCCACGCTCGGTCTGACAGGCACGGCCAATGCGCAACTCTTTCATCGACTCTTGGGCGCCCAATCCGACGAGCGGGCCCTCCACGTCGAGCCCACCTTTGACGGCGGTCAGGTCACCACCGGCTATGTCCGCTCGGCCGCTACGGCAATGGAGGATGTCTTCATCGCCCGCCACAATCCCGACGGCACCCTGATGTGGCTCCGCGCCTTCGGGTCCAACGGGCGCGACATCGGCTACTGCGTCCGCCAGACGCTCGACGGCGGGTTCATCGTCGCCTGCGAGACAGACTTCGCCCCCGGCCTGGGGATCGGCCTCATCCGATACTCCGCCACGGGCGCGGTCATGTGGGCCCGCATCTACCCCGGCACCGCGCACAGCGACATCGTCGTCAACCCGCTCCCCGGCGTGGCCGTGCGGGAACTTCGCGACGACCAGGGGTTCATCGTCGTCGGACACCGCCTCGCAGCCCAGGGCCACCAGCGCGGAGTGGTCATCCGCACCGATCCGTTGGGCACCCCCGTGTGGATGTCCGAATACTTCGACGCCAATCTCTCTTCCCAGACCCGCCTGACGCTCACCGACGTGCGCCTGGCCACCGACACCGCCGGCAACCAGGGCTTCGACATCACCGGCACGTTCGCGAACGTCGTCCCCGGCGCGATCCGCGACAACGACGTCTTTTTCATGCGCCTGAGCGGCGCCGGCGCCGTGGTGCTCGCCAATACGTACACCACCGTGCCCGGCATCATCCAGGAAACGGGCGACGGCCTCGATACCTTCGGGCTGCCGAACTCCGGGATCGTCATCGTCGGCCGCAACGACTTCGGCAACTCCGTCGCCGCGTCGCAGGTGCTGGGGCTCAACGCCGGCGCGGGCCTGGTCTGGAATGTCCGGCATCGCGTCATCGAGTCCGGGTATGGCACCATCCGGCTCGGCCCCACCTCCGAGATCTACTACGCGGGACGGGTGAGCACCGCCGCGGGCGGGGCGACCTTCGCCGCCCTCGATCACCTGCTCCCCGGCGGCGCGCCGCTGCCGGGCATGCTCTACCAGTGGCCCACGTCGAGCACGGGCGACGGGCTGGCGCTCGTCCCGGCGGCCAATCCCGGCGTGCTCATCGCCGGCGGGGTCTTCGGGACGGCGGGCTACGGCCAGACCGACGAATACCTCATCCGCGCCGACCCCATGGGCGTCACAACGCCAAACTGCCCGGAAGTTGTCGTGCAGTACCCCGAGGACCGGCCCGACGTCCGGCAGTTGGAACGCAGCATGATCCGCGTTCAACTCGAGCAGTCCACGTTCTGGCAGGCCCCGCGCACCATCGCCTGGCGCGACGATCTCGACTGCCGGCCCACTCCGCCCTGCGACCCGGACGTCAACTGCGACGGCGCGGTCAACGGCTTCGACATCCAGGCCACCGAGGAGGCGGTCAACGGCGACTTCACCAACTTCTGCCAGGCCAGCGCCGATCTCAACGGTGACGGCGCGGTCAACGCGTTCGACATCGAGATCGAGGAACAGCGCGTCAACGGCGCGCCCTGCTGAGCCGCGTCAGCACGTGATTCCCGCGCCCCGGGGCCCCTCGCCCCGGGGCGTTTTCGCAAGGATTGGACCTGATTTCGCTCGCGCAATCTCTTGCTCAGGCCCGTTCCCGCGGGTATACATGGGCGAACGGGAGGTTCTCCATGTCCATCACCGTCCGGATTTCGTTCCTCGCTTCGCTCATCCTCGCCGCCCACGCCGCGGCCCAGTTCGCGGTGACATCCACCTCCCCGACCCTCAACGCCATCAACGTGCCGCGCGGCAATCCGGTTTCCGTCACCTTCGACCGCCCCGTGGATCGAACCACCTTCGCGGGCGCCAACTTCTGGATCTTCTCGCGCTGGGACGGCATGACCCCGGGCGTCATCACCTTCTCCAACGCCGACCAGACCGCCACCTTCACGCCTGATCAGCCCTTCTACGCGGGCGAGCCGGTCATGGTCATGCTCTCGCACAACCTGCGCGGCGCCGACGGCACGTTCCTTCGCCAGGGCGGCTACACGCTCACGTTCACGTGCGCGGTCACGCCTTCCACGGGCATCTTCGATCACCTGATTACCTTCTCCGACCGCTCGCCCAGCGGCGCCCAGACCCGCATCTACGGCGGGCTCGCCTGCGACCTGAACCGGGACAACTGGCTCGACCTGACCATGATCAACGAGGTCTCCGGCGACCTGCGTGTCTTTCTGAATCGCGCCGACGGCACCGCGCTCTTCCACCCGTTCCTCAACCCCCCCACCCCCATCCCCCTGGAATCCAGCCCCAACGAGCCCGCCGACTTCAACCGCGACGGCTTCATCGACATCATCACCACCAGCAACCAGACCGGCCAGATCGCCATCGCCATGGGCAACGGAAACGGCACCTTCAACACGCCCACGCTCATCTCGCTCCCGTCCTACCCCCGCGGCAACGGCGTCCTCGATTTCGACGGCGACGGCGACCTGGACATCGCGGTGGCCTGCACCTTCGGCCAGACCATCTCGCTGCTCACCAACAACGGCGCGGGCGTCTTCTCCGGCCCGGTCAACTTCTCCGCGGTGAACAGCGGGCCGTACGGCCTCAACCCCGCGGACATGAACAACGACGGCATCCTCGACCTCGTCGTCGGGTACGCGTCCTCGCAGACGGTGGTCGTATTCCGCGGCAACGGCAACGCCACCTTCACCAACGTGTCGTCGCGCTCCATCGGCGGGGGCAACTGGGTGGTGCAGTGCGGCGACCTCAACAACGACGGCCGGATGGACGTGGTCGCCGCCAACTCCGGCTCCAGCAACATGTCCGTCCTGCTGGGGAACGGCAACGGCACCCTGAATGCAGCCGCCGTGTTCCCGGCCGCGGGCAGCACCGTCGGCACGGAACTCGCCGACTTCGAGGGCGACGGCGATCTGGACTGGGTCGTGGCGTCGTTCGGGGGCAATCGGTGGTATCTCTTCCGCAACAACGGCGCGGGCGTGATGGCGCCGTACACCCAGATCATGGCCCCCGCCAACCCCGCGTGCAGCGTCACCGCCGACTTCGACAACGACGGCGACCTCGACCTTGCGTTGCTCGACGAGATCGCCGACGTCATCGTGCTCTACGAGAACCGAAATCTCCCGTGCGACCCCGACGTCAACTGCGACGGCGCGGTCAACGGCTTTGACATACAGGCAACCGAGGAGGCCGTGAACGGCGATTACTCGAACTTCTGCCGGGCCACCGCCGACCTCAACGGCGACGGCGCGGAGAACGGGTTCGACATCGAGACGCAGGAACAGCGCGTGAACGGGGCGCCCTGCTGAGGCGGCATCCGCGCGGGGTGAGCGCCGGGCGCGGCGTCCATGAAAATGCCCAGGTATTTTGAGCGTCAACAGCCCCAGTTGTCGCATGGCATTCTAGGCAACGGATGTTATTGTACGTTTTCATACGCGCGTCCGCAGTTCCCGCTTTCTTAAGGAAGACCCAATGGGCATCACGCCACGCACCAAAGCGCTCCTCGCCATGCTCGCGACTTCATCCGTTTGCTGGGGCCAGACGATCACGGTGGACATCAGCGACGACCTGATCGACGTAAACCCTGACACGGCCACCATCGCCGATCTTCCCGGCCCCGACGGGCATATCTCCTTCTCGGAGGCAGTGATCGCGTCCAACAACACCCCCGGCCGTCAGACGATCGGGTTCGCCATCCCGACCAGCGAGTGGACGTACCTGGACTGGTACTTCCCCGGTCGGGCCGTGGTGCACACCGTCGGCGGGTTCTATTGGCGGGTCGACAGTGAAGTGACGATCGACGGCACCACCCAGACGGCGTTCACCGGCGACACAAATCCCGGCGGGGGTGAGGTTGTTCTCTGGGGCACCACGATCTACCTCAACGCCGATGGATGCTCGGTCTTTGGCCTGGACAACAGCTCGGTTTCGGTCACCGGATCCAACGGGTTGATCGAGGGAAACTCAGCCGCGGGCATCGAGTTCTTCGGCGGCTCGGGCAGCACGGCGCGGAACAACTCGGGCGGGCATATTCAGATCGACCGATCGAGCAATAACGTTGTCGTCGGAAACACCGTGCAGCGCGTTCGCGTGCTGGGCTGGATCGCCAACGGTCAGCCCGCCGCGAACAACCGGATCGGCGGTCCCGCGCCCTCCGACCGCAACTACATCACCGGCATGGGCACGTGGAACTCCCAGGGATGGCCCGGCGGCTACGCGGTTCAACTGTTCAACGCGGTCGGCACGCTCATCGAGAACAACTGGATCGGCACCACCCCCGACGGCCTGCACCAGGGGCACGAAGCCACGACCATGGGGATCTACTTCGACGACGAAAACCACGACACCACGATCCGCGGCAACCGGATCGCGGGAATCCTCGGGCGGCGGATCGGGCAGTATCCCGGCGTCCTTGGGACCGCCATCAGCATCTACGGATCGGGGAGCGGGGTCTCGATCATCGGCAACACGATCGGGCTGAACGCCAACGGCGAGCCGGTGCTCGGCAGCGTCACGGGCATCGGCACCACAAACTACTACCTCGGGCCGGTTCAGAACGTCGTCATCGGCGGGACGGCCTCGGGAGAGGGCAACGAGATCGCCGGGCATCTGGGCACGGGGATCAGCGTCGCCAACACGTTCCCGGGCGTCCGTATCTCGGGCAACTCGATCCACGATAACGGCGGTCTGGGCATCGACCTGATCACCGATGGATTCGCAACGGGGGTCACGCCCAACGACCCCCTCGACGCGGATACCGGCGGGAATGGGCTGCAGAACTATCCGGTTGTCGGCGCGGCGTCTTCGGGGGCGGCGGGCACCGACGTGTCCGGAGCGCTGAGCAGCCGGCCGAGCCAGGCCTACGGAATAGAGTTTTTCGCGAGCGCGGGGTGCGATGCCTCGGGCTTTGGCGAGGGAGCGGTGTTTCTGGGCTCGACCGTGGTGACGACGGATGGGCTGGGGAACGCACCCTTCGATGTGCATCTTTCGGTGCAGGTCGCGCCAGGTGCGGCGGTGACCGCGACGGCCACGCGGCTTTCGACGGGCGGCACCTCGGAGTTCTCGGCGTGCGTGCCGGTGACGCCGGCGTGCGATCCCGACGTGAACTGCGACGGGGCGGTGAACGGGTTTGACATCCAGGCCACGGAGGAAGCGGTGAACGGCGACTTCACGAACTTCTGTCAGTCAAGCGCCGACCTCAACGGCGACGGCACCGAGAACGGATTCGACATCGAGGCGGAGGAGCAGCGGGTGAACGGGGCGCCCTGCTGAGCCGCGTGCCGTGGGACTTCCAGGGGGCGCGATTCGCTTGCATATGTCCCGGCTTGTGGGATGATGGATCGCAGAAGGGAGGCCTTTATGCGACATCTCATCGCCCTGCTGCTCGCCGCGCCTGCGTTCGCGCAGACCACGGTCTTTACCGACACCTTCGACTCGGGCCCGTCCGTGCTCTGGGAGAACCAGCGCGGCGACTGGACCGCTTCGGGCGGGGTCTACTTCGCGCAGACGCCATCCAACAGCCCGCCCACGCTCTCGACCGTTCCCTTCGTCGTCGGTGACTGCGATATCGACGTGGATGTCGTTGGAGTGATCGACGGCGGGATCTGGGTCCACGTCGATCAGAATGCTCAGAACGGCGTCCTGCTGGTCACGGGCGGGGACAACCGCACCGGTCGCGGCCTGTACTGGCACGCCATCACCAACGGCGGCTACTCCGGCTCGCTTGGGCGGACCGGGCCGCTCTTCAATCAGGGAGACACGATCCACGTCACGATCAAGGTGCGCGGGGATATCTACGCCGCGTACGTCAATAACAACCCGATCCCGGCGACGATCCTGAACACGGGCAACTACCCGGCGGGGCGGGCGGGCGTGTATGACTACACGGCGCAGCCGCAGCAGGCGTTCGACAACTTCGTGCTGACGCTTCCTCCCCTGTGCGATCCGGACGTGAACTGCGACGGGGCGGTCAACGGGTTTGACATCGAGGTGATGGAGCAGGCGGTGAACGGGGACCTGACCAACTTCTGCCAACTCAATCCTGATTACAACCACGACGGCTCGGTGAACGGGTTCGATGTCGAGGCCGTGGAACAGGGCGTCAACGGCGCCCCGTGCTGATCGGGCGGGGTGCGGCAATCTCGGGGCCGGTGGGGCGTTTGGCCCCCGCGGGGCTGTCGCAGGAGAATCGTCATGGTGCTGAATCGCGTCCTGATCGGCGGCGCAATCGCCGCGACCGCCACGGTCCTCGCCTCTGACTGCACGCGTACCTCGGTCGGCCTGTGGCCCCTGCCCGAACTGGGTCAAGGCCTCTACCTGAACCAGTACCAGGGCGGGCTGTACCCCAACGGCTCGAACGCCATGCCGCAGGCCCACCGCGCGGCCGGGCTGCTGGCCGCGGCCAACATCGTGCCCCGTGACGCCGCGGGCAACCCCGCCGACACCGGCCGCGTCGTGATGGTCTCCATCGGCATGTCGAACACCACGCAGGAGTTCTGCGGCGGCACGTACCCCACGTGCCAGTCGTTCTCGTTTATCGGCCAGGCCGCGGCCGACCCGCGCGTCAACCACACGACCCTCCGCCTGGTGGACGGCGCCCGCGGCGGGCAGACCGCCGGCACGTGGGACTCGCCCACCGACACCAACTACGACATCGTCCGCGATCAGCGCCTCGCACCCCAGGGCCTCACCGAGGCCCAGGTCCAGGCCGTGTGGATCAAGGTCGCCAACTCGACTCCGACTCGATCGCTTCCCGATCCGCAGTCCGACGCGTTCACGCTGGTGACGCAGATGGGCAACATCGCCCGCGCGGCCAAGGTGCGCTACCCGAATCTCAAACTCGCGTTCTTCTCCAGCCGCATCTACGCCGGGTACGCCTCGACGGCGCTGAATCCCGAGCCGTACGCGTACGAGTCGGGATTCGCGGTGAAGTGGGCGATCGAGGCGCAGATCCGGCAGATGGGCGGGCAGGGCATCGATCCCCGCGCCGGCGATCTCGATTACAACACGGTCGCGCCCGTCATGGCGTGGGGGCCGTACCTCTGGGGCGACGGCACCACCCCGCGCTGGGACGGCCTGGTCTGGAACTGCTCCGACCTCACCTCCGACGGCACGCACCCCTCGAACACCGGGCGAGAGAAGGTCGCCGATCTTCTGATGGCGCACTTCCTCAACTCGCCGCTGGCCAGCCACTGGTTCCGCACGCCCACGCCGTGCGATCCTGATGTCAACTGCGATGGGGCCGAGAACGGCTTCGACATCGCCGCCATGGAACAGGCCGTGAACGGCGACATGTCGGACTTCTGCCAGGCCGATCCCGATTTCAATCACGACGGCGCGATCAACGGCTTCGACGTCGAGGCCGTGGAGCAGGGCGTCAATGGCGCGGCGTGCCCGTAGGAATCCAGTGTCGAGGCAGAGGCTGGGAATAGGGCTTTTCGGACCCACCCACGTACCGAACGAGGCAACCCCGGCGCATCATTCTACGAATCTATTGCGAAAGGTCCGCTCGGGCCCGATACTGATCGGCACGCTCGCGGGCGCGGTTCGGCGTTCGCCACCCCTGGAGTTTCGTAATGAAGATCGCTCGCGACGGCCTGTTGACCATTTTGTGCGTTCTCGCGGGCGCGGCCTCGACGGGCGCGGCCCAGCAGGTGACGGCCGCCGCCTCGTTCGAGTCGGTCAACCCCCAGCACGTGCCGCTTGCCATCGACTCGCCGGACACACAGACGATGCGGGTGGTGCTCCGCCCGCAAGGCGGGTACGGCCAGCGCGACAACTGCCCCCAGACTTCCACGCTCACCAACGCCCCCTTCGACGGCGGCACCTACACGGCCCAGGGCGGATTCGCCGAGGGCGAGATCGCCGCGGCGACCTACACCCTCAACGGCACGCTCTTCCCGCTGAAGGTGACGCTGATGGAGTTCATCATCGCGCAATCGAACGCGAGCGTTCAGACAACGACGATGTGGTCGGTGATGGTGTGGGACGGGGTGCCGACCGACCCGCAGCCGCCGGGTTTTCCGGTGGTGTTCTCGTCGGACGGGGACATCATCCCGCACATCATCATGGGTCCCGGAACTCGCGCGACCAACGTGCAGGCGCAGGTCGATCCGCAGGATCCGGAGCAGATCTACGTCTACAACCCCACCGGCGCCGCGACGCACTCCTTCACGATCGGCTTCCGGATCGATCAGCACAACAGCCAGACACAGAATCCCTGCAACGTCCCCCCGCCCAGCGACAGGAACGCGTTCCCGTGCACCGACAACACGCAGATCGGGTGCGGCACCGGCTACGGCGCGCTGAACTACCCGACCCAGAACTGGCTCTACGCCGTCAACTGCGGCTCCAACGGCTGCCCGCCCAATGGCGGCTGGACGCGGTTCTCCACACTCCAGACCGACTACTACCTCTTCGGATTCTGCATCACCGGCTGCCGCCCGCGCGGCGACTGGGTGATGCGAGCCACCTGGGACCCGGTCAACTGCCCGCCGCCCGACGGCGCCTGCTGCTTCGGCACTTCCGGCTGCTTCCTTGCCAGCCAGACCGCGTGCGGCCAGGCTGGCGGCGTGTGGCGCGGCGCGGGCACCACGTGCGGAACTCCGTCCGGAGGGCAGTTCCCGGGGTGCCAAGCGCCGCCCAACAACCCGCCGGTCGCGCAGGCCGGGCCGGACCAGAGCGTGACCGACACGGACAACTCCGGCGCGGAGACGGTCGTCCTCGACGGCTCGGGCAGCACCGACCCGGACGCGGGCGACTTCATCGCCAACTTCCGCTGGTCGGAAGGGCCCGACACGCTGCAGGACGGCCCCGCGTTCCTCTCGTACTCGTTCCCGGTCGGCGTGCACAACCTCACGCTCACCGTCACCGATTCCCAGGGCCTCACCGACACCGACGAGGTCGTGGTCACGGTTGTCGGCGGCGCCGGGTGCGACCCCGACGTCAACTGCGACGGCGCGGTGAACGGGTTCGACATCCAGGCGACCGAAGAGGCCGTGAACGGCGACTTCTCGAACTTCTGCCAGTCCTCCGCTGACCTCAACGGCGACGGGAGCGAGAACGGGTTCGAC
>CAJPFG010000012.1 GCA_905339235.1 Phycisphaerales bacterium | reverse complement strand
CGACTCGCTCTGGAAGCTCTTGCCCACCACGACCGAGCCGTCCAGGCTCGCGGCCATGCCGCGCGAGCGTGCGTAGCCGGGCTGCACGCCGAGGGTCTGCACCTGGCCCGTCGCGCGGTTGTAGCGGTAGGCCGTGGCGGGCGAGTCGTAGGTCGAGGGCCCGGTCTCTCCCACAAGCACATTCCCATCGCCGCTGATTCCGTAGCTGCGCGAGTTGGGCTGGAATCCCCCGCCCACCAGAGGCTGCATGCCGCCCTGAGGCGTCCACTGCCAACCCGGGCCGTAGTTGCCGCCGCTGAGCATCGAAAACCCGCTCACAACGCCGCCGTCGCCGGAAACGCCCCACGCCTGGGCGCGGTTGGTGTTGGGCAGGAGGTCGGGCAACTGAAAGCTCTGGGCCGCGGCCAACCCGGGCAGTGCCAGTGCAAGCGATCCGATCGCGGGGCCCAAGAACCCGGAACACGTGCGCAGAGACATCGGTGAACTCCAAAGGGGTCTACCGGTGAGTGTGCCACGGGATTCGGAAAACGCCAGTAATTCGCGGCATGAGGGCCGAGAATCGCGAAAAGCCCGGTGAATCAGCGGGACATGCCGGCACTTATCGGCTCCGATCCAGGCGGTGCGCACCGTTCTGCTCCTCGGCCGCGAGGCGCTTATATCGGTCCTGTGTATCCAGTATACACCACGATGGAGGCGCTGCAAGTACCACTTTCAAATGATGTGCGTGTGATGACACACGAAAGTGCGCGGCACCGGAGTTGCCGGATCCGCTCCGCGTGGTCCGACAATCGGTTGCGCCGCGGCGGGATAGCGCGTCGGAGAGTCCGATCGGGCACGGAGTCGCGGAATTCTTGACGCCCGGCGGGCTATTTCACCGGCTCGAGCGCCTGGCCCCGCAAATCTCGGGCGCGGCCGAGGAGGCCTTGTTCCAGTTCTTCCTTGGGCCGGCTTGATTCCAGCGAAGGCTGGAGCGTGAAGTGCCACTTCACGGTGTGCTCGGCGCCGGGGACGGCGTTGGCGGCGAGGTCGAAGGGCGGGTACTCGTAGATCGGGGCTCTCGCGTTGGCGCGGGTGCGGAGGGGCTCGAAGCCTTCCTTCTCCACGCGCACGTCGTAGCCGCCGTAGTAGCGGAACTGGGCTTCGACGGGCGTG
Source organism: Phycisphaerales bacterium (assembly GCA_905339235.1). Lineage (GTDB taxonomy): Bacteria > Planctomycetota > Phycisphaerae > Phycisphaerales > UBA1924 > RI-211. The sequence continues at coordinate 8,569 of CAJPFG010000012.1, read as the reverse complement.
CGGCCGACTTCGACGTCGTTGACGAAGACGGTCGCGCCGGAGGGTTCGGACGTGACGGAAACCTTTCGGGTCAGGCAGCCGGGGAGAGCAAAACCACAGACGACACAGAGAGCACCGAGGAGGAGATTGGTTGGAGCAGAAGAGGGTGCGCGGGACATGGGTTCAGGTCTCCACCTTCTTCGCGTGCGGGGCGTGGGGGGCGTGTGGGGCGTGGGGGGCGTGGTCGAACTCGTCGCCGCGGAAGAGGTTGCCGAGGTAGGCGCGGCGGACAAGAGGGTCGTTGATGAGGTTTTTGGGGGTGCCCTCGGCGAGTTTCTTGCCGTTGTCGATGATGGCCGCGCGGTCGCAGACGCGGAGGGTCTGCTGGACGTTGTGGTCGGTGATGAGGAAGGCGATGCCGCGGTCGGCGAGGCGGCGGACCTCGGCCTGAAGGTCTTCCACGGCGATGGGGTCCACGCCGCTGAAGGGCTCGTCGAGAAGGATGAGGCGCGGCTCGGTGACGAGGGCGCGGGCAATCTCGAGTTTGCGCCGCTCCCCGCCCGAGCACGTGCGGGCGTGGTGTTTGGCCTTGTGCGTGAGGCCGAACTGGTCGAGCAGGCCCGCGGCCCGGACCTTGCGGTCGCGCCGGCTGAGGGGGAGTGTTTCGAGGATGGCGAGGAGGTTGTCCTCGCAGGAGAGGCGGCCGAAGACGCTGGGTTCCTGGCTGAGGTAGCCCATGCCCAGGCGGGCGCGCTGGTACATGGGGAGGCGCGAGATGTCCTTGCCGTCGAAGAAGACCCTGGTGGGCCCGTGATCGGGGTCGATCATGCCGATGGTCATGCGGAAGGAGGTGGTCTTGCCGGCGCCGTTGCGGCCGAGGATGCCCATGACCTCGGCGCGCTCGACCGCGAACGAGACGTCGTCCACCACGACGCGCCCGCCGTAGGACTTGCGGAGTTGGGAGGCCTGGAGGAGGGACATGCAGGAGAGGAGTGTACCTCGGCCGCGACGGCGGACCCGGCGGAAGTGGCCACGGGCCGGCGCGGACGCGCCGGTGCCCCCTCGGGGCCCTCGGGGGCCTGGAGAGAAGGCTGTGCCTATCGGCGTCGGCGACGCAGGCCTGCGCCGCCCGCCACAGCGAGCAAGGCAAGTGATCCGGCCGAGGGGATATACACCAGGCGTGCGTCGCTCCAGTATGACCCGCTGGTGTAGGTCGTGGTGTCGGAGCCGGCGATGACCCACTTGTAGTTGCCGAAGCCGCTGCCCAGGAGCGTGGTCCACTGCGGTTCGGTGAGCGTGTAGAACTCGGTGTCGCCCGGAACGGCGATGTCCAGGATGCGCGAGGAGAGGTCGTCGGTGAACACGATGAGGTTGAAGAGGTCGTTGCGGTCGTCGTTCTGTCGTTCCCACTCGAAGGTGGGCGCCGGAAAGCCCATGCCCGGCGGGCCGTCGAAGGTGACCCCCATCGGGTGCGGCGAAACGCCGTACTGCTCGAAGATCGCGCCGTAGTCGATGCGCAGCGCGTCCGTCGCGCCCGGGCGCGTGACGAGATAATCCCAGAGATCGTCGAGTTCGTCCACGCCGGCGATGTCGTCGTTGATCATGTCGTAGAGCGTGTTGTGCCCGAGCGAGACGCGGTCGTGCGCCTCGGAGCCGCCCGTGCCGTCGGCCAGGTCCCAGAGAATGCGCATCACCGAGGTCTCGTCGCCCTCGCCCGCTTCGGGCGACCCGTCGTGCGTCTCGATATTGACGTGGAATGTGTTCGCGGGAGTGTCCACGTCGTACGACGTGTACCACGTATCCCCGGTCGAGAAACTGTCCGGATGCGGGGCCATGGCCTGCGCGGCCGTGCCCATGTACGTGCCCAGGCCCTCGCCCCACGCCAGCCGCAGCCCCGCGAGTTTGCTTCGAACCGGGTGATTCGGCGTGGGCTGGCCGATGTTGTTCGTTCCGAACTGGTGGTAGCCGCCGGGGTTCATGTCCAGCGAATCGAGGTGCGCGAGACGATGCCCGTACTCGTGCCCGATGACATCCCACGCGAAGCGGTTTTCCTGCGGGATGTGGATCGTGGAGGTCCCGGTCGAGTAGAACGCCCCGGCGCCCGGGAACACCGTCGCGGCCTTCGCCGGCCCGCTGCCCCGCACCATCTCGGCGTAGAGCCAGGAGGTCTGCATGGCGTCGGCCACGGCGAAGGCGCGGGACTCGTTCTGTACGGGCCCGCCGCTGGTGATCGTGTCGATCACGAACGGGGCGAACGTGCCGCTGCCGGGCATGCCGGTCTGCGGAATCGCGTACGCCGCCCCGCCAACGCTGCCCCCCACCGTCGTCGCGTCGTTATCCGCGACATAGTGCACAAAGTACCCGGTCGCGCCGGGCACCGGGCCGACATCCGCCGACCAGTCGCCCGAGATGTCCGCCCGGGTGGCGCCCAGGAACACGCCCCCACCGCCGATGACGGCGTACATCTCCACCTTGACCCGTCGGGCCGGACGCGCGACGCTGGTTGCGTCGAGATACTTGACGTTGCCGCTGAGCACTTCGCCCGGGGCGGCGCCCGCACACAGCACAAGCATGGAGATAGCAGCGAGATGGGGACGCGTGCGCATGTCTCTCTCCTCCGGGCCGCCGGGTGCGGCGACGGCTCAGTTGACCATAGAAACCCCTGGCTGTCAACGCTTCTTCGTTCGTTGAACGTCCGGGCAGGACAACGCGTCGCACGCGGCCGCAGACGTTATTGGTCGTGATTCCGCGGTGGCACGATGATCTCCTCCACGGTGGTCCGGCGGAGGATCACTTTGCCGTCGGGAGTGTCCTCGACGCGTTGCTCGACGCGGCGGCGGGTGACGCGGCCGGGCTTGGAGGGATCGGTCTTCACGCCCTTCCAGACCTCGCCGAAGAACTCACCCAGCGCGCGCATCAGCGGCTTGTCGTTCCCGGTGGCCATGGGCTAGGACCCCTGCCCGGAGGCCGCCTGCTTGATGGTCAGGACTTCCTTGGCCCGCTCCAGGGCGTCCATCGCGGCGCTGACCTCGGCCTGGTCGGTGGCTTTGTTTGCCTTGATCAGCGCGGCTTCCCGCGCTTTGACCTCGGCCGTGAGTTCGTCCAGCGACATTTTTTCGAGCGTGTCCAGGTCGGTCCGGAAGACGCTGTGCGCCGGATCGTCACCGGAGGGTTCGAGGACAACCGGCGGCGCGGGGAGCAACAGGTAGATGATCCAGCCCAGGGCGATCACCAGCACCCCGCCGGCGATGATCGCCTTGGTTTGCTGGGAGACGTGGTCCCAGCGGTCGCGGATTTCACCGATACGCATGCGCGGCCTTTCTCACCCCGGGGTCAGTGTGACTGAGAATACCGGATTCCCAGTTGATCGAAGAGAAACGCGTTGGCGTCTACCGCCTGCTCGACTCGTTCGGAGAGGGCCGTTCCCATGCCGTGCCCGCTGCCGGCGCTGGTTCGGAGCAGCGCGGTGGCGCCGACCGCCTGAAGCCGCGCGGTCATCTTGCGGCTCTGCATGGGATCGACGCGAGGGTCGTTGGCGCCGGTCAGGAACAGCACCGGCGGGTACTTGGTCCCGTCCTTCACGTGGTGGTAGGGCGAGTAGGCGTGAAGGGCCTTGAACTGGGCCGCGTCCTTGACGGTGCCGAACTCGGTGACGTTGAAAGCGCCGTTGGGCGAGAGTTCCACGCGGAGCATGTCGTAGATGCCCACGTGGCTGACCACGCACTTGACCAACTCGGGGTGCTGGACCATGGTGGCGCCCATGAGCAGGCCGCCGTTGGAGCCGCCTTCGATGGCGGTGCGGGCGGGCGTGGAGTAGCCCGCCTTGTGCAGGTAGGCGATGGCCGCGGCGAAGTCGTCGAAGACATTCTGCTTCCTGGTGAGGTTGCCCTCGGTGTGCCATTTCTCGCCGAACTCGCCGCCGCCGCGGATGTTGGCCTCGGCCCAGACGAAGCCCTGTTCGAGGAGTGCGAGCGTACCGGCGCGGAAGCGTGGCTCGAGGTTGACGCCGTACCCGCCGTAGGAGGTGACCAGCAGCGGGTGGGAGCCGTCGAGTTTCAGGCCCTTACGCCGGATGATGTTGACGGGGACCTTGGTGCCGTCCTTGGAGGTCGCGGTCTCGCGGACGACCTCGTAGTTGGCGAATGAGAAGGGGAACGCGGAGGAGAGCGGTGTGTTGGTCACGTCGCCGGGGGCCGCGGGGTCGAAGGTAAGCCACTGGGGCGGGGCGATGTAGGTGGCGCTGTTGAGAAGGAGTTTCCCGCCGCGGAGGAGCGTGAGCCCACCCACGCCCGAGACGGGCGCGAGGGTCGGGGAGGGCCTGGGCTTGCCGTCGTAGCCGAAGGCCCGGACCTGCGAAGGGCCGCCGAGTTGGAACGTGATGTAGACCCGGTCGCTCGCGGTGGCGAGGTTCGACGCGTCGAAGAACTCGTCCACGATGACATCGGGGCCTTCGGGGACGACGGTCTCGGCCTTGGCGAGGTCGAGGGTGTGAAGGTCCAGCAGGAGCACCTTGCCCCTGGGCGCGCCGTTGCGACTGATGAGCACCGCATGCCCGTCGGGCGTGACCTTGGCCTGAACGACCCGGTCTTCGTATCGGGTGAACTGCTTCCAGGCGCCGTCGGGGGCACGGAGGAAGTGAATGAACTCGCCGCCGTCGCCCTTCTGCACGCTGGCGAGGACGGCGCCGGCGAGATCTCCGCCCGGAACGGTTTCGAGTTGGATCTCGGCGATGCGGGGGAAGTCCTTGCCGATCTCGTAGCGGTCCTTGGCGGGGTCGTCACCCAGGTGGTGGAAGTAGACCTGGACGTAGAAGTCCATATCTTCGGCGGGGCGTTCGCCCTCGCGGGGGTAGCGGGTGTAGAAGAAGCCCGAGCCGTCGGTCGCCCAGGCGAGGTGGCCGCCGGCGGTGCCGCCGTTGACGCGGCTGATCTGCTCGTGGACGCGCTTGCCCGAGCGGACGTCGAAGACGTGCACGTCGCCGGCCTCGCTGCCGTGCTGCGACATGGAGACGGCGACGAGCGACCCATCGGGCGAGGGCACGAACCAGTCGATTGCCGTGCCGCCCGCGGGGTCGATCGCGTTGGGGTCCACCACGACCCGCTCATCGGCGACCTGCAGGTTGGCCGGGAGCACGATCAGGAAGGGCTGCTGGCGGGGCGGCTGGCGCTTGATCGCGAAGACCTGCCCCGCGGCGGAGGCGGTGGCGCTGTAGGAGACGCTGGAGGCCTCAAGAAGTTCCTTTACGCGGTCGCGGATGGGCGCGGTGTTGGGTAAGGCGTCGAGCACGGAACGCGCGTAGGCGTTCTGCGCTTCGGACCATTCCTTGACCTTGGGCTGGCTCCAGTCTTCCAGCCAGCGGTAGTCGTCCACGATCTTGACGGCGTGGAGTTCGTCGGTGACGGGGGCTTTGGCGGTCGGGGGCGGATCGACCGCGACGGCCGTGGACGCGAGGACCAGGGCCGCCAACGCAATGGCTTTGTGCAGCATGGGCAGATGGTACGGGGCGGGGCGTGAAGAGGCGAAGGCCGGGGGGTCAGTGGTGCGCGGGCTGCTTGCCGGCCCGGATCTGGTCGATGGCCTTCAGGATGCCCTCGGGGGTGAGGCGCTCGTGGAGGTTTTCGTCCAGTAGCGCGACGGGCGCCGTGTCACAGGAGCCCAGGCATTCGAGTTCGATGAGCGTGAAGAGGCCGTCGTCGGTGGTTTCGCCGACGTCGATGCCGAGTTTGTCCTTCACGGCCTGGGTGATCTTCTCGTGCCCGCAGAACTCGCAGGCGATGGACCGGCAGATGGAGATGAGGTGCTTGCCCTTGGGGTGGAGCCAGTATTCCTCATAGAAGGACGCGGTGTCGATGACGTCGGAGGGGCTGATCTTGAGGTGCGCGGCGATCTCGATCATGGCCTGGTGGGGGATCCAGCCGTACTCGTGCTGGACCATGTGCAGCGCGGGGAGCAGGGCGCCCAGCGTGCGCTCGTAGCGGGGCAGGAAGCGCTTGGAGAGGTCGTCCTTCATGGCCGCGGTCAGGTAGGGCTGATCGCGGCGTTCGATGCGTGTGGCGGCGGAGTTTTTGGTGATCCAGGCCATGTGGGCTCCCGTAGCGGGCGATGGTAGGTTCGGCGCGGGCCGGGTCGGCGTGCTATTTCTTCGAGGGCGCGGCCTCCCAGACGCCGGGGGAGTAGAGGAGCCCTTTCAGATCGCCGGTCTGGTCGCGATGGGGGATGAGGCCCTTGGTCATGGCGACACGGGTGACGCTGCCGCGGAAACGGCCTTCCGGGGCGTGCTCGATGAGGGGCGCAAAGTCGTCGGGAGTTTTGGGTTGCAGGCCCCAGGTGATGCATTGGACGGGCTTGCCGTCGGGGGCGGTGAGAGAGACGCAGTCGCCGTTGTTTCCGAAGGCCGCGAACTGGGAGTTGATGTTCATGGAGAGGCGGACGGCCTCGGGCTTTTCGCCGGGCTTGGGCGGTGAGGCGGGCGCGGCGGGGCTCTCGCCGGGGACTTTGGGGGCGGCGTCGCCGGTGTAGCCGTTGAAGACCACGACCACCTGCCCGGGCTGGAGCGTGATGTCGGGAAACGCAAAGGTGACGCGGGCGTTGTCGTCGGGGAGGGCCTGGGGCTTGGGGGGCTGGGAGTCTTTTTCCGGGGTGGTGGCGTCGGGCTTGGGGTTTTTCTGGTTCGGCCGCGGGGGAGGCGCGGGGCGTTTGGCGTTCTTGCCGTCGGCGAGGATGTATCCCTTGAGGGAGATGGGCTGGCCGTGGGGGTTGACGAGTTCGACGAACTCATCGCCGGTGGCGGAGCGGATGCCGTCACCGTCGGCATCGCCCTCGGCCCCGGGCGGCACGTTGAAGAGGACTTCGGTAATGAGGGGGTGGGGGAAGGGGACCAGGGAGCCAGCCTTGTCGGGCGCGGGCTGGGCCAACAGGCACAGTGCAACGAATGGGAGCATGGAGACCTCCTGTGGCCGTCCATGGCTTGCGAGAGGATACTCGCCTGCCACCTGGCCGTCGAGGTGACCGAGCCTCGGCGGCTCGGTCCCGATGGCGGAATGCGCGGAGTCCGGGCTACCGATCGAGTTCGGCCGCGACGACGTTGATGGAGCCGACGACGGCGACGATGTCGCTGAGGAGGTGGCCCTCGGCGAGTTTGCCGACTGTGGAGTAGTTGATGAAACTTGGTGGGCGGGTTTTGACGCGCCAGGGGCGGGGGCCGCCGTCGCTGACGATGAAGTAGCCCAGTTCGCCGTTGGCGGTTTCGTGGGCGCCGTAGCACTCGGCGACCGGGGGCTTCCAGCCGCGGTTGGTCATGATGAGTTCGAAGTGCTGGATGAGGCCTTCGATGCTGCCGTAGACGTCCTTCTTGTCGGGCTTGACGACCTTGCTGTCGGCGAAGGCGTCGATGGGGCCGGCGGGGATCTTGTCGATGAGTTGCTCGATGATCTTGCAGGATTGGCGGAGTTCTTCGCAGCGGACGAGGTACCGGGCGTAGCAATCACCGGCGTCGGTGACGGGGACCTGGAACTTCACGGCCTCGGCGCCCTGGCCGTCCCAGTTGTCGGCGTAGCAGAGGTAGGGGTCGTCCTTGCGGAGGTCGCGGACGACGCCGCTGGCGCGGGCCATGGGGCCGGAGAGGCTCCAGCCGATGGCGTCTTCCTTGCTGATGATGCCGATGCCCTGGGTGCGGTCCATGAAGATGCGGTTGCGGTTGAGCAGACCCTCGAGGTCGCGGAGCGCCTCGGGGACCTCCTTGCGGATGAGGGCTTTGACCATGGTCTTGAAGGTCTCTTCGTCGGGGAGGTCCTGCATGAGGCCGCCCACGCGCGTCCAGTCGGGGTGGTAGCGCTGGCCGGAGACGAAGTCGCAGAGGTCGTAGATCTTCTCGCGAACGTTGAAGGCGTAGATGAAGCCGGTGAAGGCGTTGAGGTCGAGCCCGGACGCGCCGACGCAAAGGAGGTGGTCCTGGATGCGGCCGACTTCGGCCATGATGGTGCGGAGGACCTTGCAGCGGGGGGTGATGTCAATGCCGAAGAGTTTCTCGACGCAGTGGTGCCAGCAGATGTCGTTGGAGACCGGGCTGAGGTAGTTCATCCGGCTGACGATGGTGACGTACTGGTTGTAGTCGAGGGATTCGGCGAGTTTCTCGAAGCCGCTGTGCAGGTAGCCGATGTGCGGGGTGGCGCGGGCGATGCGCTCGCCGTCGAGTTCGAGCACCAGCCGGAGAGTGGTGTGCATCGCCGGGTGCTGGGGCCCGAAGTTGAGCACCCAGCGGTCGCCGGTGTCCACGTGTTCCTTGAGATATCCGGTCGTTTCAGAATCGACCGTCAGGGCGTCGTCGGGCTTGAGCGTGAAGGGCATGGCGGCGTTCCGAGTCCGGCGAGGGCCGGGGGCAAGTCTAGCGAGGCGGGTGGGCGCGGGGGCGGGGCGCCGGCTTGAGTCGCGAGTCGGCGGGCCGGGGTGAGAGTGACTGTCACCGGCGTGAACGGCGCGGCGGCGGAGCAGGGAGCCTTGCAGGCGGCGGCGCAGGGTTTGTGGCCGTTGCGGGGGGAGTACGCGGAGGGATCGGAGGGGGCCGATGGGGTTGATGGGGTTGATGGGGTGG
>CAJPFG010000011.1 GCA_905339235.1 Phycisphaerales bacterium | reverse complement strand
TGGCCCCCCCGCCGCCGGCCAACGACAACTGCGGCAGCCCCGAGCCCGCGGCTGACGGCAACACCTACGCGTTCGACACCTCCTCGGCCACGCTGGACGGCACGGGCTCGTGCGGCGCCTCGGGCACGTCGCCCGACGTGTGGTTCGACTACGTTCCCAGCAACACCGGCTGCGCCACCCTGGACCTGTGCGGCAGCGGCTACGACACGGTCGTCGAGATGTTCGACGGCTGCGGCGGCGCTTCCCTGGGCTGCAACGACGACTTCTGCGGGCTCCAGAGCACGCTGAGCGTCAACGGCGTCGTCGCCGGCACCCACTACGCCGTCCGCGTGTCCGGCTTCGCCAACCAGGTTGGGTCGGGCCAGATCACCTTCTCCTCGGCCGCGTCCACCCCCTACTCGCCCCCGGGCAGCGGGACGGTCGAGCCCGAGCCCTGCGACCCCTTCACCCCCGACGTCATCAACGCCGGCTGCAACAGCACCCCGCCCTCCTACGGCTCGATCGCCTGCGGCGAGACCATCCTCGGCACCGGCTTCTGGAACGGCTCCCTGCGTGACACCGACTGGTTCAACTTCACCCTGGCCGCCGACGACACCGTCACCTTTACCGGCCAGATGATGTTCGGCGGCGTGGCCTACGGCCTCCAGGTCGTGGACTGCCCCACCGGCCAGATCAACTTCTGGGCCATCGGCGGCAATGGCGCCTGCAGCCCCGACTTCTCCATCTCCGCCGCCCTCCCGGCCGGCGACTACACCCTGTTCATCGCCCCGTCCTTCGCCGCACCCCTGGTTGACTGCGGCGTCAACGATCAGTACTGGGTCACCATGACCACCGGCGCCGGCTGCGGGGGCAACCCCTGCGATGTCGCCGACACCAACTGCGACGGCGCCCTCAACGGCTTTGACGTGCAGGCCACCGAGGAAGCCGTCAACGGCGACTTCACCAACTTCTGCCAGCCCAGCGCCGACCTCAACGGCGACGGCGCCGAGAACGGCTTCGATGTCGAGTGGTCCGAGGCCCTCGTCAACATGTGCTGAGCCGCTGATCCTGTAACTGCAACTCACCCAGCCCCCCGGGT
>CAJPFG010000010.1 GCA_905339235.1 Phycisphaerales bacterium | reverse complement strand
GCCGCCTGCTCCGCCTCCCGGAGTTTCCGGATGATCTCCTCGCTGCTGTGCCGTTTGCGTTTCATCGAGTGGACCTTTCTGGGGGATTCTCTCCCCCGATGGTCTCACTCGCGGTGGCTCGGAATTGTCAGGCTACGTCACCTCCCCTCAAGGGGAGGGAGGGGGATTGGGCGGGGGCGTGGCCGTGGGGCGTTCCATCGAGGACTGGGAGTTGGATGGTGGCCGCGGACAAGGTCGGATTCCCACGGGGCGAGAGTTCCAAAGGGCCGGGCCGGAAAAAACGGCCCTCCGTAAGAGGGGGTGGGAGTGCGGGGTTGCGCGCGCAAACTCGCACTTTCTGCGGCGTGAAACGGCGCAAGTGCTTGCGGCGCATGGTCGCAACAAATTTGCGAAAATGAGATGCGGCGGATTCGGTTGGCTGCGTTTTTGCGCGCAAAGGCGCTTTTCCGTCCCCCATGAGCGATGGGGTTGCGCGTGGCCGAGGAACCCGTCACGGAGTCAGCCGCGCGAAGCATCGCATGCGCCGCCCAGAGCCGCGGCGATGCCATGCCACTCGGTTGGTGTCAGGGCGCAAAGGATTCAAGCCATGCCACCCATGCCACCCGCCTTTTATTCCAGAATCGCGTTAATTCTGTTCTGCAAGTCTGGAAGGTTGATACTGACCTGCACGGTTTGGCCTGCCACGGCGTTTACGATCGTGACGCCGGCCGCCTCAATGTCAGCCTGCCGTCCTGCTTGTATGAGACGAAGCAGCCTGTGAACTTCGGGGCTCATATATGGTATGCCCGGAGCAGCGTAGTACGTACCCGCGGGCAGGTGCGGCTGCCTCGTGGCTGTCAGAGTCGGCTCGGTAACAGACCCCGTGGGCTCAATGTTATAGTCAATCACCATAGTTCCGTCGGCACTTACGAGAGTTAGGCTGGAGTTCTGCAGGATTCCATCATGGGCTACAGCGCTACGGTTGGCAACCGATATCGTCAGATTGGCGTCGGACACCCTCGGGATAACGACGATGTCACCAATGTCCACGTTGGCTGCAGTTTGGCTGGGCGATAGCGGAATCACCTGCATCCAGATCTCGTCATCGTCCGGCAATACAAACAGCCAGGACGCCGAGTTTTTACGAATTCCTTGCACTTCAAAGCGACCGCCCGTGACCCCGCGCCAGATGTTGTACACAGCACCCGAGCGGTCTACTGCGCCGGTCAGAGTTTGTCCTGACGCGTTGACAAGTCGGCCCTTCACGTTAACCGCCCGTGGCACCTCGAACGTGACTTCGTAGACGCTTTGTTGGGCAACGAGTTGAACTCGCTTCGCGCGAGGCAATGCGAAGTCACTGTCGGCCTGCTGCGCGGCGCGAATCCGCCTGCCTGTGAATACCGGGCATGGGGCGCTCAGTAGGGCATCACCCGGCGGCTGCGAAGGCAGTTGGACCCAGACCTCCGTCAGGTCGGCCGGAAACTCTCCGGCAACCACAGCGTGACCGAGTTCGTCTACAGACGAGGCGTAGGTGCGCATCCCGCCGGAAATGACTGCCACAAACCCATCCGGCAGCCGCCCGTTCTCTATCGCTGCGGTGACCTGCACTTCCACATGTCGCGTTGGCGGAGGCGGGTCAGGCTGGTACGCAAACGTCGAAGTGGACGCACATCCGGACGCGAACAGCATCGTTGCGAGCGCAGAGCACCGGACAAAGCTCGTGTTCATCGGTTCAGCCCTTCCTTGTTCATCTCACCCTCGGGGGGTGACCATCCCAAGACAACTCGACGAAGTCGAGCGGCAGCGGCCGATTCAGCCCCGCCGCGCAGATGGCGACGCTCGCCCCCTGCTGCCTTGGACAATCCAGCCCCGGAACCCCGAGTTGCGCAACAGTCCTGCTTCCCCGAGCGAGCGAATAGGAAGTCATCACCTGCTCCCATGCCAAGCCCGTGAAGCTTATCGCTTCGCGCGAGACCGGCGAGCCGCCGTCAGGCCCATGCCCGTCATCGGGAGCGTGAGCGCTTCGGGCGCTGGGATCGTTGAGCCTTCGAGGTCGTCGGTCCAGAGGAATCCGTTGAGCGTGCCCTGGCCGGTGATGACCATCCGCGTGATCGGCGTGTCGGACTCCCAGCCGTTCCAGGTCCACACGTTGCCCGGCGCGGGCGTCACGACGGTTCGTGTCCCCAGCGACGACGCGCCCGCGAAGAACTCCGCGCTCGCGTTGCTCACCCCGCTGTTGTTGTTGAAATACGCCCCAAACCGCCGCAGCGGTGTGTGGAACTCCAGGATCATCGGCCCCTGCGTCACGCCCAGGATGTGCGTGCCCGTCCGCGGCGTCACCGGGTCGCCGGCGAAGGTCGAGCCGGAGATGAGGTGGACGACGGTGGACGTCCCGTTGTAACTGACCATGTCGGCCGCGCCGCCGAAGAACGGGATGCGGTTGGTGATGAGGAACGTGGGGTGGAAGACCGGCTCGCGCAGTTCGCCGACGAAGGCGGGGATGGGGGTGATGTCGGCCAGTGCGGGCGCGGCCGGAATCACGAGCGTGGCGAGCGGCAGCAGGGGGGACGAGCGCATGGGGCCTCACTTTCGGGCTGACGGGGGGGTGCGCCGGGGGCGAGCCTCTCGCGAGGGTCAGACGCCCACAGGCGCGGCGGGTTCCCGTGGGGCCGCGGCGAATCGGGAGGAGTGCTTTCATATGCTTTGCCGAGACAGAGGAGGAACGCGTGCACGAGGACCGGATACGAATCCAGGACCTGCTCGTGAAGGCTCTGATCGGCCTGCACGAGTGGGAGCGGCGCGGGGTGCAGGATGTGCTGCTGACGGTCACGCTGTTCACCGACCTGAGGCGGATCGGCGAGTCGGACCGGATCGAGCACGGCGTGAACTACGGCACGGTGGCGCGGGCGATCATCGGGCACGTGGAGAGTTCGCAGCGGTTCACGATCGAGTCGCTGGCAACGGACGTGGCGGGGCTGTGTCTGGCGTACGCCGGCGTGCGGCGGGTGAACGTGCAGTTGTGCAAGCCGGGCGCCGAGAAGCACGCGAGGTTCGTCGCGGTGGAGATCGAGCGGACGAGCGAGGAGATGGCCCGCACGGCGTACATCGTGCTGGGCTCCAACCTTCGCCCGGAGGAACGGCTGCGGGCGGCGTTCGAGCGCGTGCGCGAACTGGGCGACGTGCTGAAGGCCACCGGCGTGTATCAGTCGCCCGCGGGAGACGTGCCCGGGAAACCGGACTTCCTCAACGCGGCCGTAGCGCTCCGCACGACGCTGCCCGCGGCGGAGATCCGGCGGCGGCTCAAGGCGATCGAGAAGTCGATGGGGCGGGGCGAGGAACAGGGCGCGGGCATCGCCATCGACCTGGACCTGTGCCTGCTGGACCAGCAGGTGATCGAGGCGGGGGATGTGTGCCTGCCGCACAAGCAGGTGCTCGAGCGGCATCACGTGCCCGCGCTGTTGTGCGAACTGGATTCGTCGCTGGCGCACCCCGTGACGGGCGAGTCGCTCCACACCATCGCAAAGCGCCTGGGCGCCGGGGTACGACTGACGCGGCGGACGGATTTCGCCGCGTTCGGGGTTGGCGGCTCGGCTTAGGGTTGCTTCTTGTGCGCATCCCGGTGAGGGGCGCGCCGGTGCTCCCCGCCGCTTTTCTCTCTCGCGCCGCTTTCATCGGCATGAAAGCGGTGCAGCACACGGTGGACGAAGGGCGTAAGGATGACCGCGGCGGCGGTCAGCAGAACCAGGCCGCAGAACAGGGCGTAGATCGAGCCGAAGATCTTCCCCGCGGTGGTTTCGGGGACTTGTGTTGGGCCCATACCGCCCAGGAGCATGGAAGATTCGAGCAGGCTGTCGAGCCAGCCCCAGCCCTCGATGAAGTGAAACCCGAGCACGCCGATGACGAGCGAAGGCACGACAAGGATGCCGACGAATCCGGTGTGGCGGGCGACGCGCCGATAGAAGCCGCGGCGGTGGAGCAGGGGCTCGTGCTTGCGCTCGTACATCGGGAACTGTACGAGAGGCACGGGGCGCGGCGGAGTACGGGTAGCCGCCGGGCGGCGCGCGCAGATTCACCGACTATTTCGCGCCGGGAAGTGCGTGTGCTCCGGTCCTGAGCGCGGGCCCGGCAGGATCGGGCGTGAAATTACCGTGCGCCGGATCTCGCAGATTGGGGTCAAGGGCGTAGATGCCGGCGGTTTCGACCGACGGCAGGTTCGGCTCGCTGGCCGCGGCGTCGGTGTCGCAGAACCAGACGTTGCGCGCAAACGTGAAACTTGCCGGGTCTGTGGCGTCGCCGATGTTGGGGTTCCTCGCGCCCGGGATGTCGAAGACCAGGAGGTTGTCGGTGAAGTCTCCCTTGCGGGAGGGCACGAAGCCGGGAGCGCGGGTTTCCTGCAGAATGCGGAAGACCCAGCGCGTCGGGTGGTAGACCGTGTTGAACCGGACGATCGCGCCATCGACCCCGACGAACGCGAGGGCGCACTCCGAGCCGATGATCGTGCAACCCTCGACGGTGATGGCCGCGGCCTCATAACCCCGCGGCTCGGGCCGGAAGTATTGGAGACCGGTGCTGCCGCCGATGTTGATCGCCCGCGAGCCGGCGTGCTCGAAGCGGCAGGCTCGCACCACCGTGTCTCGTGTGCCGCCCTTCAGTTGAATACCGCTGGAGCCCACGGTGTCGGCGTGGCGGAGGGTGCAGCCGACGATCAGGCCGTCGCGGCAGCCGACCATGTCGATCCCCGAGCCCCCGCTCCCCCACCGCTCGATGGTGCAGCTTTCGACGGTGAAATCGGTGAGGCCGGAGAGCTTGATGCCGTCGCTGTTGCCGTCGGGGCCGACGTCGCGGACGTGCAGGTTGCGGAGCGTGACCCCGGGCGCGGGGTGGGCCTTGTCGCCGCCGTCGTCGATGTTGATGCCGTTGCCGGAGGCGCCTTCGAGGATGAGGTTTTCAATGGTGACCCAGGCGGGGGCGATGAGGTGGATGGAGCTGCCGCGGCCGCGGATGACGGGCGGCTTGGCGGGGTCGGCGCCGGCGATCACGATGGGCTTGCCCTGCTCGCCGCGGATGTTGGGGAGCGAGAGCGAGCCGTCGTAGGCGCCGGGCGCGAGGGTGATGCGGTCGCCGGGCCTGGCGGCGCGGAGGGCGTCGCGCAGCGCGGCGAGGGAATCGACGGGCTGGAGCACGCAGGCGGCGAGAACACTGGCGGCAAGCATGCGTGAGGGTACGTCCGGCGGGAACGCGCCTCAGGGCGCGGGATGTTCCTCGCGATAGTGCGAGAGTAACGCGTCGCCGAAGTCGTTCTCGAAATCCCGCCAGACGGTGTGGACGTGGTTGGCGTGGTCCTGGGTGTTGTCGTACTCGATGGCGAAGGTCGGGGCGTGGAGGCGGTAGTAGTGGCCCCGGGCGCGCTCGGTGGATCCGGCCCAGGCGAAGTGGATTTCGGGCAGGGCTTGGCGGATGCGTTGGCGGGGCGCTTCGGCGAGGTCGGGCTTGAGGTTGCTCACGAACTCGTCGAGCAACTGCGAAAGGAGATCGCGCTGGGCGTCGGTCATTTCCGAGGCCGCGAGGCCGGAGGGTTCGCCGAGGGCGTCGCGACCCCGGCCCGGGATGAGCAGGATGTCTCGTGGGGCCTCGGCGGCGATGACGGCCCTGGCACGCTGGGACGGGGTGAGCGAGGCAAGCAGCGCGCGGGCGAGGTCTTCTTCCTGTGCCAGTACGCGGAGACCGGCGCGGGGGCCGGTTCTGACTTCCGCGGGGTTCGCGCCGAAAAAGGAGGGAGTGGTTGCGACAGGTTCGCCTGCGCCGCACGTGAAGTTGAGCGACAGGTGGTGGCCTTCGACGCGCCAGGCCCAGGGGTGGTCCGGCGCGGGATCGCCGAACACGGCGAATGTGTAGAGTTCGGGATCGCGGGAGGTTCCGGGGCCGCCCGCGGCCTGCTCCAACTCGCGGAGGACGGCGTCGAGGCTCATGATCGCCTCGGCCTTGAGGTAGCCTTGGGAGGAGAGGGCCGCGCGGAGCAGGTTGTGGGCCGCGGCACGCTCTTTGGGAGAGAGTGCTTTGAGCGTGACGCCCGGTCGCTGGCGGGGGACGAAGTGCCAGTCGGTTCGAGCGCGGTCTTCGAAGGGGAGTCGGGCCCGAGGCACGAGATCCGGTCGGAGGGCCGCGAGGAACTCCTTTGCGGCGCCGGCGAGGCGTGATTGGGCGGCGGAGGGCTCGTGGGCGATCCTGGCCGCGGCGAGGGCGGAGAGGGCGAGGAGCGTCATCGCGAAAAGGGGAACCGGGCGGGTCATGGGGTTGGCGGGGGTCATGGGGCCTCCCGGCGATAGTGCACCATGAATCGGCGGCGCGGTCAAGTGATCAGGGGCGGGCAGTGCCGGAGGCGATCTGGCGGTGGATGTAATCGGGCGCCGAGACGACCAGCGAATCCTGGAATGGGCGGATGGCCGCGGCGTCACCGCCGTTGACCGGCCATTGGGCGGGCTCGATGGTGTCCTGGATCAACTCGATAAGGCGCTGCGCTCGATCTTCGAGGGTCTCACCGGAACGGAGAGATTCAGCATTGCTCGTATCGCGGAAGATCGCGCCCATGCTCCCGCCGTCTCCGGCCTGCAGCGCGGCCTGGAGGTCGATCTCCGGGGCATCGACGAAATCGAACCTGGCCTGGAGCAGGTCGCGCACCGGGTACGCCTCGACGCGCTTGAAGGCGTTGAGGCGGGCGCGCGGGCCGAGTTGCAGATCGCCGGATTCCGTGAACTGCCAGGTCGCGAAATCCGCGGCGGCGATCGCATCCGGCGTGGACTGCGCGAGCACGCGCTCGACGAGGTCGGTGAAGGTTCCGGCAACGCTCTTTACGGTGATGTGCACGTCGGGGTCCAGGCCGGAGGGATCGGCGTCGGAGCGCCACATGACCGTGGCCTGGACATTCGCGGCCCTGATGATCTCGTTCAGGACATCTTCGAGGCGCTGATCGTTGAACTCGAGCGTCGCGGGCCGCGCGAGGCGGGACTCGGCGAGTTGGCGGGGCGAAACGCGCAGCGCGGCCGCCGGGGCCGGCGCGATCTCCGGCTGAAGGGCCGATAGCACGGAAGCAGGCAGCAGGGACGTGGCGACAACGGCGATGGCGAGCGATCGCTTCATGGCTGGTCCTTTCGGTTGGAGTCGGGAGTTCGCGGCATTGGACGCCGGCTGCTGGTTGAGATGCGCCAACTGTTGACGGGTTCCCGTTGAGGACGTTCACGAGGCGCGAATCCACAGATTTGTGTGCTCGACGCCGACTTGCGTGGGTTCGACCGGTTGGGGTAGGCTTTCCCAACTGGGAGAAGATTCCATTCACGGGGGTTCACATGCAACTCGTGGTATTCGCTCAGACCTCCACGGCGACGCTCACGCAACCGCCTATCGACCAGACCACGGGGGCCATGGGCTCGCTGCTGTTGGTGCTGGCGGTGCTCCTCCTGTCGGGCGCGTTCGGGGGGTTCATCCACGGGATCATGTCGCCCAGCGACAACATCATCAAACTGTTCAGCAAGACCGGGACCAGCCCGTCGGTGGCGCTGGGGATCTGGGGGGATGTGTTCACCGGGGCCGCGGCGTCGCTGGCCCTGATGTTTCTCGGAAAGGCGCTCTTCGACTTCAGGCTCGACGATCTGCTGAACGACAAGCCCCAGTTGGAAGTGATCCTGCGGATCGTGGCGGTGGGCGTGATCGCGGGGGTCAGCGGCGGGGCGCTGCTGAACAATCTCGCGGCCAAACTCGGGAAACTGGCGGCGGACGTGTCGAGCGTCGAGACCAAGATCCAGATCGAATCACGGCGCGGCCCGATGCTGCGGGAGGCGGGCGTGCTGATGGCCAAGGACGCGTTCGCCGAGGCCGAGGCGGTGTACGGGCGCATCCTGGCGGAGTTCGGGCCGACGGCGGAGGTGCTGACCGGGATCGGAACGGCCAAGAGCTACCTGGCGGCGCCCGACGGGGCCAACCCCGCGACCTTCAACGTGACGGAACTGAACAATGCCCTGCGGCTGTTCAAGGATGCGTTGCAGCAGGACATCAAGTACGAAAAGGCGTGGTACAACACGGCGGCGAACAAGGCGGCGTTGCTGCGACACGCCAAGGCCAAAGGAATCGCGCCGCCGTTTACGATCGACAACATCGCGGAGGATCTCAAGCAGGCGATCGCGCTGGAGCCGACGAACAAGGCGTTCATCCGGACGGACCAGGACTTCGCGGACATCCTGGCGGACCCGGTGATCGTGAAGATACTGACGTAGCGTCAGCGGGGGCGCCACACGTAGACGCCGGTGGCGTTGTTGGTGTTCTCGGGCGCCCAGTTGTCCCAGTACTTCATGTTCTTCAGGTCGGCGAGTTTCATGCGGCTGGCGCTGGCGTCGAATCGTGTGGTTGCAACGGTTCCGAAGTAGCGCGCGTTGAGATAGCCCCAGGTGCTTTGGTTGAGTTTGGGGTTGAAGATCGGGGGCGCGGTGGGCGACCAGCCGGCCAACATGGTGTAACTGGTGCCGTGGTCGGGCTCGCTCCGCGGGATGTTGGTCGGCGGCAGGACTTTATAGAAGCCGTCTCGCTTGTTCAGCAGGGAGTCCGCGGCGTTCTGGGCGTTGCCGTGGAAGCCGGTGCCGCTGACGTCGGCGGCGCGCGAGGCCGCGAAGGTCAGGAGCAGGGAGGGCTGGCGGGCGTCGCTGGTCCTGGTGACGTAGAACATTCCGCCCATGCTGCGCGGATTGCGGCCGGGCATGATGTTGTCCCAGCCGCAGCGCGAGGCGCCGTGCTGCTTGAAGGCCGCGTGGTTGGCATCACCGCCGATGAACACGCCGTTCATTCCGAATGAAGGATGCACGGAGAAGGCGCCGACGAAGGAACTGTCGGGGTAACTGGCGCGGTTGTTGGCCTCGGGCGTGCGGCCGGTGAAGCCGCGGGCGAAAATCGTCGTGTATTCGGCGCGATTGACCACCCACGCGCCCTCGATCGTCGTGCCGGCGTAGCCGATGAGCCGCCAGGGCCAGGTGCGCATGGTGTCGCGGGTGAGTTTCGCGGTGCGGTCGCCGGGATCGGGCGGGTACATGTCGGCGTCGCAGACCTGCCAGTAGATCCAATACTTGGGGATACGGACCGGGATCACCTCGTCCTTGAAATCCAGCGAGTACGAAGCGCTGATCTTGGCAACCTGCGAGATGCCGGAGATCTCCTTGACCGAGCGCCCGGCGTCGCGGGCTTTGCCCAGGCTCGGCAGCAGGATGCCGATGATCAGGGCGATCACGGCGATGACCACCAGCAGTTCGATCAGCGTGAACGCGCGGTGTGAGGAACGCATGGCGGGCCTCCTGCGATGCACGGATACGGGCTACCCGGCCGGAACGGCGGGTTGGAGAATGCAGCATACCACACATCGCCCGGGGGCCATAGCACCGTGCACTTTTCGCTCCGGAGGATCATCGGCGGCGTTCGGGGCGACGGTTACCAGTTGATCGTCAGGGGGAGGCTCTCGAGGGTGAGCCGCCGACCGTGGGAGTGGTCAACCTCGATGCTCATCGAGTGATGGCCGGACGGGACCAGTTCGAGCATGGGTACCTCGCGGGAGACTTCGCGGTACCAGGCAGGAACTACCGGAGTCTCGATAGTGATGCGGATGAGACGCTGCGGGTTGGCGAACTCGGGGGGCGGGGCGGGCGGGAACGCCGCGAAGAAGAGCATCGGGGCAAGGGGAGAGTCCTCATCGGTCGCGATCGGGATGGAGTGGCCCTGCGGGAGAAAGGGGGCCGCGTACTGCGACGTGGGCACGGGCGGGTCGCCCGGGCCGCGGAGGCACACGCCGAAGGGGGACGCACCGGATTCACGCCAGCGCGATCGCTCCCAGAGCCTGGTTGTCGCCACGGGCGGCGAGCGAAGTTGGGCCTCGTTTGTGATGAAAAGCAGTTCGAGGTACGCATTGGCGAAGCAGAAGCACACGTTGGCGGTGCCCTGCCCGGCGTGCTCGCGGCGTGCGCCGGGAACCAGCCCGGCGCGCTCGAGCAGCGCGGCCTCGGGCGCCCCCGGCGCCACAAGCACGAAGACGTGGTCGATGTGCCAGGCGGCGGGGATCACGGCCCAGAGCGTATCACTTTCGGCGGCGGCGAGCGGCAATCAGGACGCCGGCGAGCGCGATGGAGGACGGCGCGGGAACGGCGATCACCGCGTTGAAGTTCACATGGTCGTAGAGGTAGTTGCCGTTGTCGGAGATGTAGAGCGAGAGCGTGTCGCCGGGGTTGAGGAGCGTCGTTGAGGGGAGCGCGAAGACGTCGAGCCGATCAGTGACGCCGGTGAGCGTGGTGGTGCCAAGAGAACCGGTGTTGCCGCCGACGGTCGCGTAGACGGTGAACTGCACGCCGTTGCCGGACAGGCCGTTGGCGATGAGTTCCGAATGTACGGTCATTCCGTCAACGAAGGTGGGCGCCTGGGGTGCAAAGACGAGTACCGCGGGGACGCCGGCGCCCGGGTGGGCCCAGAGCCCGTCGAACGTGGCGGGGCCGGCCGCGCCGTTCTCGCCGCCGATGTTGATCAGCGGGCCCATCAGGGGCACGCTGAACTGGGGGCCGACGGTGACCCAGGAAGTTCCGGCGGAACTCATGAACGAACCGGTGGCGGAGCCGACGCGGCCCTGCCAGAGGTTGGAGGCGTTGTTGGTGCCGAAGCCGTTGGTGTCGAGCCAGGACCGAAAGCCCAAGACATCGCCAAGGGCCGCGGGGCCAAGGGCGCAGCACGCCGTGAAAACACATAGGCTGGTACGCATTCGGGGGTCCTGTCTGGGGTTCTCTCTTCCTGTGAGGGAGAGAGCGTACAGGGCGGCCCGTGCGTGTCAAGTGGTTTTGCGAACGGGAGCGAGGTGGGCCGACGAGAGGCTTCGGCCCACCTCCGGGCCGCCTATCTGGGGTTGGGGTTGGTGTCGGAAAGGAGATTGGCGGCCGACTTTTCGTGCTCCCGCAGGGTGGGAATGGTCTGGTCCAGGAGATCGCGGACCGGCGCGTGGCGGACGTTGGCGCGGGCCGCTTCGACGGTGCGGATGACGTCGGCGTGACCCTGGCGCATCAGCGTGGCGAACTTGCGGTCGAACTCCGAGCCATCGGCGGCGCGGAGTTG
This sequence comes from Phycisphaerales bacterium, assembly GCA_905339235.1. Lineage (GTDB taxonomy): Bacteria > Planctomycetota > Phycisphaerae > Phycisphaerales > UBA1924 > RI-211. The sequence continues at coordinate 279,427 of CAJPFG010000010.1, read as the reverse complement.
GGTAAGCGCGTCGGGCTGGTCGGCGCCTCCACCCTTTTCGCTCTTCATCATGGCCTTGGCCTGCTCGACGCTCATGAGCGTGATGCCGACGGTTCGGGCGGCGGTCTGGACGCGCGTGTCGTTGGCGGTGTGATCCCGGACGAGCATGGCGCCGTAGTCACGAACCTCGAGAGACTGGCCCTTCTGCTGAGCCAGCGTGCCGATCTCGATCTCTTCGCGGTTCACGGCGTGCAGGATGGCGAGGATCCGCGCGTCGGGGCTGGTGGATGTGCTGCTGACCGATCGGTCCCGGTCGTGCGTTTCGGTGCGGGTGGTGGTCGCGGCGGTTCGGTCGGTGGAGGATTCGGACTTGGATCGGCTCCAGTCGCTGTCGCGGCAGCCGGCGATTCCGAAGAGGGCGACGAGCGACAGTGCGGAGATCTTGTTCATGGCGGGTCCTTTCGTGTGGGAGTCACCGGAAGTTTGACGCGCGGCGGTGAAGGTGCGGTGAAGGGTGCGTGAAAGCGGATTGGGGATGGGGGTACGATCAATCCATGCGTTCCGGCGAGGCAAGACCGGGCGGCCCGGCGCGGGAGCAGTATCCGCCCGGGATGCCGGCGGCGGATGCGATCGCCGAGTTTCGTCGTCGCGGGGAGTTTGCCACCGGGCGGGAGGGCCGGGCGCGCTGGCGCGTGCGGGTCGGGCGCATCCCGCTTGACGTGCCGATTTCGCGCGAGATCGAGCAGACGCTGCGGCTCCACGACCTGCACCATGTGGCGACGGGGTACTCCACGACGCTCGCCGGGGAGGCGCAGATCGCGGCCTGGGAACTGGCCGGTGGGTGCGGCCGCTGCTACTCCGCTTGGGCGGTCAACATCGCGAGCGTGCTTATCGGTCTTGTGGTCTGTCCGCGGCGGATGTGGATGGCATATCGGCGCGGGCGGCTCGCCCGGAACCTCTTCACGGCGCGAGAGATTCCGCCGACGGTTGGCGATCTGGTGAGCCGTCTGGGCGGGGACGGGCGCTAACGGTCGTTCAGAGGGCCCGCGAAAACGCGGAATTCGGCCGCGCCGGATCGATGATTCCTCTTGCGTCGCCCGAGTACTGACGTATAGTTACGCCCTTCGGAGGAGAAGAGCCAATGCGCATTCGTACCGGTGCTCTCATGGTCTGTGCGCTCGCGGGTCAGGCGAGCGCGAGCTTTGTTACGTTCAGCGGCCCGCTGGGGACGACGCGACCGGCGTTCGAGGCCGCGGCGGGCGGGAGCGTGCCGCGCGAGACGTTCGAGTCGTTCGCGAACGGGGCCATCGTGGGCGACATGCCCAACGTGCAGGCGTTTTTCTCGCCGGAATACGCGGACGGAAGCCCGGCCCCGCTGCCGGTGGTGCTGAACAACTCGCCGGTGACCTCGCCGCGGTGGATCGGGAACTTCGGGAACGGGCGGCCCTTCTGGTCGTCGTGGGTGATCCGGCCGGACGCGGGCGAGTCGATCTACGCCTTCGGGCAGGTGAACTCGCAGGGCGACTGGGTGCGGATCCTGGCGTACGACGCGAGCAACACGCTGATCGGGCAGGTGGATGCCTCGCCGATCTCGCACTGCTTCGCGGGCTTCGTGAGCACGACGCCGATCGCGAAAGTGGTGGTGACGCCGCTGGGGAACGCCGACGGCGCCAACGGGATGGACGATGTGTCGGTGAGCATCGTACCGGCGCCGGGCGCGGCGGTGGGACTGCTCGGACTGGCGCTCCTGTCGCGGCGGCGGCGCTGAACGAATAATCAGACGCGGGCCCGACGGGCGAAGACCGGCAGCGCGGCGAACAGGAAAAGCGCAGCCGGGGCTGGCACCTGCGGGGTGGGGTACGTGATCCAGTCCAGGCCGGTGTCGGACGTTCCTGACCCCACGTTGGTGTTCGCCCAGAACTCGAGGCGGTGGATGCCGTTGGCGGTGAGTTGGATCTGCGTAAAGGTTGAGCCGGTGAAGGTCTGGGAGGTGATGAGGTTGTTGGCGAGGTCGTACGCGCGCATGTCAACGGCGTCGAAGTCTCCTCCACCGTCGCCCCACATGCAGGTCACGGTGCCATCGACATACGCGGGCGTAACGCCGTTGGCCATGTCCACGAACTCGATGAAGATCGGGGAGTTGAACCAGCCGCCGTTGGAGGGCGGGGCCCAGGTCTCGGTGCCCTGGATGCCCCAGGTGCCGGGGATGAGTTCGGTGAAGGTGCAGGCGGGGTTGCCAAAGGACGAGAAGGTGACGCCGTGGGACATGCCCAACTGCGTTGTGACGGCGGTGTAGGGGGCGAGTTCAGTGCCCTGAACGGTGACGGCCGCGGCGGTGGACGCGGCGGCGCAGAACGCGATCGCGAGGGCGACGTGTGCGTGCATGCTCTCTCTCCCGGCGGCCGGCCGGCCGCGGCGGGAGTGTACCACGGAGTTGGGGAAACACAAGGGAATGGGGCGTTGAGAACCGCGGGGTTTCTCACTGCGGCCGCATGTGCTCGCCCACGCCATCGACGAAGAACTCCACGGACCCGCAAACGCGGCAGGCGTAGACGTCGAAGGTCTCCTTGTTCACGAAGAACTCGCCGATGTCGCCGAGGATTCCCCATCGCGTGCCTTCGTGAAAGCGCTTGGTGCCGAGGTAGGTCTTTGCGACGTTGCACCGGGGGCAGAGGATGGTCTTTAAGGGGGGCGGGGTGGGCATGGCGAGGGTCTCGGGCTGGTCCGGGGCGAGAGCGAAAGCGCGACCCCATCAGGGAGTCGCGAGAAAATCTCATGCGAGTTTCTTGGCGGTGTCCATTCTCCAGGCGATCCAGCGGCAGGCGATGGTGATGAGCGGAAAGGCGATGATGATCTTGTAGGCCAGGACGAGCAGGCCGCCGGCGCGCGTGGCGGAGGTGACGGGCGGAGCATCCACGCCGAGAGACTTCCAGATGTCGATCGCGGGGACCATGTCGAGCAGGTGCCAGGCGTACAGGTCGGTAAGAGCACCGCTGGTGATGGAGTCCCGGGTTGTGGTGTACTGAACCCAGGACGGCCGGACCTGGTACAAGATGGCGGAGAGCCCGCCGAAGGCCGCGGTGGCGGTGAGGGCGAACACACCAACGAAGATGTACATGCCGAGCGCGGAGTTGACGTTGATGCCCGTCTTCCACCAGTTGCTGGCGAAGGAACTGGTAACCGCGGGCACGATGCGGTAGGCGCAGAACGCCAGGCAGGCGAGGGTGATCACCGCCGTGAGACTCCAATGCACGCACAGCGATCCTTCGATGAGGAACCGCAGGACGGCATACGGCAGGGCCGGAACGGCGAGCAAGGCCAGGAAGAGCGTGATCTTGCCGACGGACTGCGCGGCGAGTTCGAGCCGGCCCCTGAGGCTGGATGACGACGCGATGCTGGTCATGTGGACCCCCGTTTGATGCGCGCAGCGTACCGCGCGGGGGTGGTGGATTGTCAATTCCACACGAAACTGGGTGACGGCCGGCTTGGCGCGGCTATGGGCAGGACTCGCCGTTCAGAACCGCGACGAGGGATTCGATGTCGAAACCGTTGAGCGCGCCGTCGTGGTTGAAATCGGCGTCGAGGCCGCAGGAGCAGGATTCGTCGCCGCAGACGGCGAGTTCGATGCACGCGGCGTCGCGGGCATCGAGCGCGCCGTCGCAGTTGAAGTCTGGTTCGCAGCAGCCTTGCCAACCCACGGAGAGCGCGGCCGGAGACGTCTCGGCTTCACCGCAGGCGGTGGAGATATGGCAGGTGTACACACCCGCGTCCTGCGATTGAGCGTTGCCGATCAGCAGGCGGAAGTCGTCGGCGCCCCAGAGTTGCGAGCCGTGGGCGGTCGGGCCGTTGGCGAGCGGCTGACCGTTGCGGGACCATTGGTAGATGACGGATTGGCGGGCGGTGCAGGAGACATCGACTTCGAGGGAGGCGACCTGGCCGAGGCAGGCGGACGTGTCTGAGGGCTGGTGCTGGATGCGGGGGAAGCCGTCGCCCCAGCGAGACCAGGCGCCGAGCCGCACGCCTTCGGCGTCGGTGTTCGGGAATCCGCCGCCAACAAGTTCACCTCTCCGCACGACCAGAGAGGAGAACGACAGGGGGGCGGTGCCTTCCCAGAGCGGCCACTCGCCTTCGTCGGTAACTCGGAACAGTCCCCAGAACTGAGGCGCGATCCCGGGATTGGTGTAGCAGTTGGCAATGATCTCACCGCGGTATTCGACCATCGCGGAGACGTCACCAGCCGAAAGCCCAGCGGCCACCCAGGCTGTTCCATCCCAGCGGAAGCAGTCGGGCGAACCCGCGGGAAAGCGCCCGGCAATATACATGGTCTCCCTGGCGACCACGATTGCCCGGATATCGCGCGGAAGAGACGGCCCCATGACCGTCCACGCCTGCCCATCCCATCGTTTGACGATGGCCGATTGACCATTCCGGGCGATTGTCACGAGGGAGTCATCCATCACGCGAAGAAAATCCAGCGAGGTCGCACCGGAAGCAGACCATCCGGGAACGGTGGTCCACGATGAACCATTCCATCGCTTGAGACTCTGGGACACGTCGCCTGCCATCGCGGCGTAAAGCACGTTTCTGAAGACGCAAACGGAAGCGGCATCGCCGGGCGCCACGTGGCGCACGGTCCGGCCATCCCAGGCCACGATGTAATGCGAGCCGGAGTTCGGAGGAACGGTGCGAGCGGCCGTGAAGTAGAGTTCGCCCCCGTGCTCGAACGCGTCGCGGATGAGGTCGGCGGAATACTCCGGGGAGATGCTGTTCCATTCCATGCGGTCGCGGTACATGGGTTGAGCGAGCGACTCGTTGCCATCCCACCCAAACGGAGTCGTTGCCATAAGCACGTCGTTCACCGAGTGAGTGGTGCGGTGCTGACTGCACAGCACGTCGCCGAGATACCACCAGCGAGAACCATCCCAGCGTTCCACCGAGTTTGAGCACGCGGAGTTCCCGATGCCTGCGCCCGTGACGACGATGTTGTCTCTCCATTCGCAGGCGGACGTCTGATCCTGCGTCGCGGGCGGGGTACTTCTACCGGTGGTCGCCCGCCATGCCTGTCCGTTCCAAATGGCGGGGTTCTCCGTTGCCGAACCATCGGGGAGCGTGGCGAGCATGCCGCCGCCGGCGGCAAGCACGCCGCCGGAGACCAAGGCCAGCGTCTGAACGCCGCGCCGAAGAGGGAAGGGCAACCCACTCCAGGACTCGCCATTCCATCGGAGGACGGAGTGCACTCCTGGTGGGAACGCGGCCGTCTCGAACATGCCGCCGACGTGCAGATACCCGCCGAAGGCGGCCAGTCCAAAGATCGGTCCATTGGCGACGGGCCAGTTCAGCGGCCGCCACGCTTCGCCATCCCAGGATGACACGCGCCCGCTGCTGAGGTTAGTGCGGGTAACTGCGGTTCCGCCCGCGGCGTACGGCTGGCCGTCGTACTCCGCCAGCGTCCAGACGCTGAATCCCACCCCTCCACCCATCAACGCCCAGCTTGATCCGTCCCATGCCGCAATGTTGTGCTCCGGCAACATGTCGAGCGTCGTGAAAACTCCACCCATGTACAGGCGATCGGACATGGCGGCGAGGCAGTGCACCGTGCCGTCGATGTGATCCGGCAATGAGAGCCATCCGGCCGGTGTCCAGCGGGCCACCCCGCCTGGGAAATCGCCGGCCGCGTAGAGCGATCCCTGGAACACTGCGAGGGCACGAACCGCGCCGTCGAGCGAATGGTGGAACTCGCGCCATCGCTCACCATCCCAGGTCACGATGTTCCGAGCGAGAGTGTCGCCCGCCTGCGAGAATGACCCGCCCACTACAAGGACTTCAGGCGCAGGGCCAACGCCGTCTGGGTCCCATGGAAGCACTACATAGACGTTTCCGAATACACCGGCGTAGCCATCCCCCGGCATCCAGCCGCCGCATTGGGCGGGGGAAAGTGAAGAGAGTGCGAGCGCGGCGATCGCGGCCGAGAGGAACGCTTGGAAACCGAGGTGTCGGATCATCATGGCGCGACGCGGAGAATGCGCGTCGGATTACGAGACAGATTCAGAGTACCCGGTGGGGGTGTGTTGGTCAAGAGGGGTTTCCCTGGCGCCGCGGGCTTCGTGCGGCCGGTTGGGGAGGAGTGGATTCACGGTTTGGCTTCGATCCACCTTCCGTGCTCGCTGTACCAGTACCAGGCGTGGTTGCGGCGGGGCGTGGTGGCGAAGCCGAGCGCGTAGTGCACGCGTGGTTCGGAGGCGTCGTAGATCCATTCTCGCTCGGGCATGGTGGTCGATGGGATGCGATCGATGTAGGTGGGCGTGAGATCGATGAGGGTCCAGGGGGCCTTGCCCTTGTCGGCGCGGTATTTCTCGATGGCGTCGATGATGCGCTGGGCCGCGGCCTTGGAGGATTCGACGTCTTCGGCGGTGTAGAGCGGCTCGACCTGGGCGGACTTGATGGAGCGGATGAGGAGGAAGGCGGCGAGCGCGATGAAGGCGGCGATGAGGAGGAAAAGGACGGGGGCGGAGAGGCGAGGCATGGGGGATGGTACCGGAACGCCGCCAGGCGTGCGAGAAAGGGCGGGTGGCAAGGGGTCCGCTATGCTCTCGTAACCGGGAAGGGGACACTGCAATGCACGTGCGCAACTGGCTGGGCCTGGCGTTCGCACTCCTCGCGACCTTTAGCGCGGCCGCGGCGGCGTTGGCCACTGGCGCTCGCGCGACCCAGCCCAGCGCGCCGGCCGACGAGTTGCGTGCGCTGGACGGCGAGTGGATCTTCGTCGAGGACAAGACCGATGGCCGCGCTCTTGAGCAGTTGGGGCCCCCGATGGCCTCGAAGTTCTCGATGCGCGTCGAGGAGGGCGCGGTGGTTCTGGACGGGCACGGCTCCGGGCACCGCAACGTGCGCATCGCCCTCGACGGCTCGGTCGCCGAGTTCACCGAGCCGAAGACGCATTCTCGCTACCACGGCTCCTGGAAGGACGGCGCGTTCGAGTACGAGGTCGCGTTCGAGCGCGTCGGGGGCGGCGCGCCGGAGGGGATCCGGCTGATCCGCAGGACGTTCCGCATGACGCCCGACGGGCTGCTCGTGAGCGTTGCGGTCGATCCGCTTGCTGGGGGCGGGGGGTCGGAATCGCGCGGCCTCTACCGCCATGCCGAGGACATCGCCATGCCCACGCCGGCCAAGGCGGTGATCGCCGACATGGCGTGGCTGGCCGGCGCGTGGGTCGGAACCAGGAGTTCAGGGTCGTCGATCGAGGAGCGCTGGAGCCCGCCGCTGGGCGGGGCGATGCTGGCCGTGTCGCGGACGGTCAACACGAGCGGCCGGATGAACGCGTTCGAGTACCTGCGGATTGTGGAGCGCGACGGCGGGCTGGTGTACGTGGCGCAGCCGGGCGGGGCGAGGGGGACGGAGTTTGTGCTCTCCGAGGTGAGCGCCGAGAATGGCGCACGGCGGGCCGTGTTCGACAACCCGCGGCATGACTACCCGAAGCGGATTGTGTATGAGGTGACAGCGGAGGGTGGGCTCTCCGCGACGATCGGGCAGTTGAAGGGGGGGACGCCGCGGCGGTTTGAGTTCAAGCGGGAGGGGGAGGCGAAGTAGCCTGGCGGAACCGTCGAGTGACAGGAAGACAGAGATGAACTTTCAATGCGATGGGCGCGTTCAATCGTCGGCGCCGCAAGGATTGTCATGAGCACAATTAGTTCGCCGCCAGCCGAGGGAATGGCCTCCGGGCTCGATTCGCTCGAAGCGGCGCGGGACGCCGCTCGACGCCGGCGGTCGCGCTGCATCGGGTTGGCTCTGCTTGCAATACCGGTTGGCAGTGGACTGGCGATCGCCGCGGCCTACTGGCTGCCTAAGTCGATCGGCGGGAATGTGGCGTTCGGAATCGGCATCGCGGCCGCGTGCTGGCTCGGCCTGCTTGGGAGCTTTGGCTTTGCTGCAGACGCACGAGAGCACCAGATCAACAAGGAGATGGACAGCCTGGCGGAAGGCGTGGACTTCGGCACCTTTGACGCTCCGGTTCCGGCGCGCGGGGTATTCGGGGATCACGGCTTTGAGGTACATGCAGACGGGAGCATTGACGCGGTGAATGTTCGTAGCGGCCGCGCCATCCGCGCTTCGCAGTTGGGATGGCTGGTGCTAGCGCTTGTGTTGTTGGCATTGGCCGCGTGGATCGGCACGTACGACTGGCCGCGGGGGGCGCAGCGGTGGGAGTTCAACGACTTCCGCGCTGCGGCAGGGCTTGCGGCCGCCGCGATCTTGGGGGCACTGATGATCTATGTCGCCATGCAACCCAGAACGCTGGGGTGGCAACTGCGAGCCGGCGCCAGAGACTTCGCGGTTCTGCGCACGGCCTTGGTTTTCAGGACGCAGGTTGCCTCGCATCGCCTGGACGAGATCGCGTCATTCGTGGCCAGCGAGGGTCATGTGTACGCCGTGCTCCAGGGCGGCGAAAAGTTATTGCTGATCACGCCGGGCGAAATCGCGGCTGATCGGCGCGGGCAGGTGCTGGAGTTCCATCAGAAGCGGGCGCAGCGGCATGCCGGACTCACCGGATGGCAGGCCCGACGGATGGTGAATCTGCTGTCCGGAGTTGCGGAACTGGATAGATCGACGGACGAATGATCCCGCGGATTGCGCAACGTTGGGTCTGCCGACGCGTTCGAACTTACGCGGTAGGATCGATGGCTTCACCGGCCTCGACGATTGCCGTGGCGGCCGAGGCCATCTGGAACAGCGCGGTGAAGAGCAAGATATTCCCGATCAGGCCGATCAGCGAGCCTGCGCAGCCGAGAATCGGGATCCAGCCAATGAGCGTTCCCCCGACCCAGCAGATGCACGCGGCGAGCGCCAGCCCTTCTGTGGCTTTGGCCGAGAGTGCTCGTTCTCGTGCAACCCGATTCAGCTCTCGTGATAGACCGAAGACTGCAAAGAACACTCCGATAAACGCCACGACGGGGATGGCGGCGAGCGCCGTGGCGGCGCCAGGGGAGAGGCTGGCGTGGCCGTCCTGCACAACCTTCCACATTCTGAAGATGAGCACGATGTACGTGACGTACGCGGCAAGGGCGATGACGAGAGCGATGAAGAAGCCGGCAAGGACGATGGGGTGGATACGGGCGCCCGTTTCCCCGGGACGCCCGAGCGTTGCCTTGTGCACGAGAATGGCAAGAAACGCGGCCGCGATCGCGGCGAGTACCAGAATGAGAAGGGATGCCCAGAGCAGTTTGAACGGAGGTTTGTTGTGGAGGTCGCTCATGGGTTCTGCCGGCGCAGCGGTGGCAGGATAGCAGAAGTTGCGGGAAGTAGCGACGACGGCCGTGGGCGTTCCCGTTTTGTCCCGTTCGGGGAGGCCGGCGCGAGCGCCGCGGTCCGGACGCAGACCATCTCCGGCCTCTCGCTCGCGGTCGACAACTCACTCCGCCACTACGCCGTTCGCGGCTATTGGAGCGGCGCGGGGGCCACCAACGAGCACAAACTCGGCGCGGTCCGGATCGACTACACGATCGCGACGCTGCTGCCGTGATTCCCGGGCCTTCGTTCAGGCCGCGCGACGCGGGCGCTTCCTTGGGGAGGCGGTGCGGGCTGGGGGGCGGCGGGAGGCTTCCCGCCGGGCCAATTCCATGAGCGCCTCGATGTCACCGCCGGATTCCTTCAGCAGTTGTCGGCGGATGGCCCGGACCTCCGCGACGGCCGGCGGAATGCCCGATGCTTCGGGGGAACGGCGGCTGGCTTTGCGTGAGGGGGCGGCCATGGGTTCACTCCGGGATCAACTCGAAAGGCGTGGTGATGATAGGAGTTGAGAGCCCAAGCCGTTCGTTGATCACCCGGATGTGCCGCTGCTTGTTCGCGTTGGCAAGGTGTTGGCAGTTCCACGTGAGAAGAAAGTCGGCCGCGTGCAGCGAGGCCATCGCGAGGTGGGCCGCGTCGCCTTTCGCGTCGGCGGGCATCAGCCGCTGCTGAATGTAGTGCGAGACCACGGACTCAAACTCCGGGGGTGTATCGAGAAGTCGGACACGGGCAAAGAACTGTTCCGCCTCGCTCGATTTTCCGACCGGTGACCTCCGGTACTCGAGAAGCACCAGCGGGCTGGTAACCAGTTCGTACCTCGCGCGATGATCGTCCCACCAGCGTCGGGTCTGATCACGCCAATCCTGCGAGCGGCGATCGGTGCGCGTCTCGAAATAGAACGAAGGGATCGTCGTCTCGATGAAGACGCGGGGCATGGTCCTAGTGTACAAAATGAAACGACCCCGAGCGGGCTCGGGGTCGTGGGTGCGGGGGTAATCCGGGCTTTCGGGTGTTTTACCCGAACTTGCACTCAGGGTGATCTACGCCCTAGTAGTCATCGCCGTGGTCGTGGTCGTGGCCGCCGGCGGGGGCCTTCTTTTCCTTGATCTCGACAATCGCGGCCTCGGTCGTCAGGAGCAGGCCGGCGATGCTCGCGGCGTTCTGGAGGGCAACGCGTTCGACCTTGGTGGGGACGATGACGCCCATCTTGACGAGGTCGCCGTACTCGTGGGTGAGGGCGTTGTAGCCGAAGTTGGCGTCGGTGCTCTCTTCGACCTTGTTGGCGATGACGGAGCCGTCGAGGCCGCAGTTGGCCGCGATCTGCTTCACCGGGGCGGAGAGGGCGCGGTAGACGATGTCAACGCCCGCGCGCTCGTCGCCTTCCAACTTCTTGCGGAGTCTGTCGAGGGCCTTTCGGGCACGGATGACGGAGACGCCGCCGCCGGGGAGGATTCCCTCTTCGACGGCCGCGCGGCAGGCGTGGAGGGCGTCTTCGACGCGGGCCTTCTTTTCCTTCATTTCGACTTCGGTGGCCGCGCCGACGTTGACCTGGGCGACGCCGCCGGACAACTTGGCGAGGCGCTCTTCGAGTTTCTCGCGGTCGTAGTCGGAGGTGGTGGCCTCGATCTGGTGACGGATCATCTCGATGCGGCCCTTGATCTCGTTGGTGGAGCCGGCGCCCTCGACGATGGTGGTGTTGTCCTTGTCGATGGTGATCTTCTTGGCGCGGCCCAGATCACCGAGTTCGACCTTCTCGAGGTCGATGCCCAGTTCCTCCATGATGGCCTTGCCGCCGGTGAGGGTGGCGATGTCGCCGAGCATTTCCTTGCGGCGGTCGCCGAAGCCCGGGGCCTTGACGGCGCAGACCTTGAGGACGCCGCGGAGTTTGTTGATGACGAGCGTGGAGAGGGCCTCGCCCTCGATATCCTCGGCGATGATGAGGAGCGCCGAACCCTGCTCGGCGATCTTGCCGAGGACGGGGAGCATGTCCTTGGCGGAGGTGATCTTCTTCTCGTAGATGAGGACGTAGGGATTGGTGAGTTCGCACTCCATCTCGGCGAGGTCGGTGACGAAGTGGGGCGAGAGGTAGCCCTTGTCGAACTGCATGCCCTCGACGAGTTCGACCTCGGTCTCGAGGGACTTGCCTTCCTCGACGGTGATGACGCCGTCCTTGCCGACCTTGTCCATGGCCTCGGCGATGATGCTGCCGATCTGCTCGTCCTGGTTGGCGGAGCAGGTGCCGACCTGGGCGATCTCCTTGGAGGAATCGACCTTCTTGGAGAGGCGGGCGAGTTCATCGACGACGGCGGTGACGGCCTGGTCGATGCCGCGCTTCACCTGGTTGGGGTTGGCGCCGCTGGTGATGACCTTAAGGCCCTCGGCGTAGATGGCTTCGGCGTAGATGGTGGCGGTGGTGGTGCCGTCGCCGGCGTCCTTACTGGCCTTGGAAGCGACTTCCTTGACCATCTGGGCGCCGAGGTTTTCGTACTGGTCTTCGAGTTCGATCTCCTTGGCGACGGTGACGCCGTCCTTGGTGACGGTGGGCGAGCCGAAGGATTTCTCGAGGACAACCACGCGGCCGGAGGGGCCGAGGGTGACCTTGACGGCGTGGGCGAGTTTCTGGACGCCGCGGAGGATGCGCTCGCGGGCGTCGGTGTTGTACGCAATTGACTTTGCTGCCATGGGACTTGTTCCTTTCGTTCGTTTTTTTTCACCACGGAGGACACGGAGGGGCACGGAGCGGAGATGGGCTCAGATCATCAGTTCTCCGATCACAAGGTCTCCGTGAAACTCCGTGTCCTCCGTGGTGAACTCTTCAGTGTCGGTGCGGTTCTTTGTGGGCGAGGCCGATGCGGATCCAGATGATGCGGTCGGCATCCACGATGTAGACGCTCTTGCCGTCCGTGACCTTGACCAGGTGGTCGGGCTCGTCGGGGATGAGCATGGCGTTTTGAACGATCATGGTGGATTCGTGGCTGGGCATGGAACCGAAGGCGAACGTGCAGTCGCGTTCGCCGTTGAGTTCCTTGAGGGCGGTGCGGAGTTGGTCGGGGGTCAAGACGGCGTTCCAAAGAGCAAGGGGGAGAGATCGGAACGCCCGAGCCGCGCTCGGGGTTCTCTAGTCGATGACCGCGAGCACGTCGTCTTCGCCCATGATCAGGAGTTCCTGGCCGTCGAGTTTGACTTCGGTGCCGGCGTAGGAAGAGAAGATGATCTTGTCGCCCTTCTTTACGGAGAGCGGGATGCGCTCGCCGGTGTCGGTGTTGAGAGAGCCGGTGCCCACGGCCGCGACGGTGCCGGTCTTGGGGCGTTCCTTGCCGGTCTCGGGGAGGAAGATGCCGGACTCGGTCTTGGTCTGGGCCTCGTCGCGTTTGACGAGGATCTTGTCGCCGAGGGGGCGGATGGACGCGGACTTGGAACTCTTGCTCATGTCGAAGGTCTCCGTGATTGAAAGCGAAAACGAGAACTGAGAACTGAAATCCGAGAGTTAACTTTCGGGGTCGGGGTTGCGGGGCCAGCAGCCGCGGTGATGGCGCTCCAGACAGCGCCGGAGGATGTCGAGGATCAGGTTGAGATCGGAGAGGCCGCTCGGGCGGTCGATGATGGCGAAGGCGCCCAGGCGCAGCGCCGAGGAAATGTCGCGGGTGTCGTCGCGATGGGTGCGGGAGCGCTTCACGGCCACGACGGGCGGGGGAGACTCCAGCCGGGCGAGGAGTTCGAGAATCCGGGATCCGCCCTCGGAGAGTTCGGGCGTGACGTCGTCGGCATCGTCGAGGGGCAAGGCCAAGTCCACCACGGCCACGTGGATCGGAGTGGTCTGGATGATCCGCGAGGCGTGGGCGCCGGTGCGGGCCTCGAGCGAGAGGATGCCCATTGGCTCGAGCATCCGGGGGAGCCGTTCGACCCAGGGGTCGGGCTGCCAACGGGCGCACGACAGCAGCAGGTTGAGCCGTCCCCCCAGACCCCCACCGCTGCCGCAGGGGGGTTGGGCGGAGGAACCGCCTGATTCGCCGTGATGAAGGCGCACGTTCAGCACGGAGTGGCTATGGCAAGGGGCGTGCCGAGGTGTCGGACAGGTGCGCGGGGCGTGGTGCGTGAGGGGAGTGGAATCTTGACGGAGGCGAGGTGGAGCGGAGGTTGGAGATGGGGCCGCGGATGCCGAAATGGCAGGAGGACCGCCGGTTTCGAGGCGGGTGTCGATTCCGAATAAACACCTGACGACAATGCGCGGCCCGGTTACACTCCGGGCTATGGACGTGATGCACTGGGCATTGGGGTTGGTGGCGTTGGCGGGGGTGGGAGGCGTGATGTGGCTGCTGGTGCGCCGGGGCGCAGAGGCCGCGCGGCTGAGCGCGGCGGAGGAGACGGCGCGCGCGGAGCGGGAGCGTCGGGAGCAGACCGAGAGGGCGCTGGAGGCCCGGGGGGCGGAGTTTCAGCGACAGGGTGAGGCTCTGACGCGCGCGGAGAAGGGCCTGGCGAGCGTGGAGGCGTCGTTCACGGCGGAGCGCGACGGTCGTGAGCGGGATCGGGCGGCCGGGAACGAGGCGCTGGCGAAGGCGATGGGCGCGGAGCGGGCGGTGTGGGAACAGAGGTTGACGGAGAAGGAGCGCGTGTTCGAGGCGCAGCGCAAGGCGCTGGAAGAGGAGAAGAACAAGATCGAGGCGAGCCTGGGGGCCTTCACGCAAATGATGAAGGACTCGTTCGGCAAACTGGCGAACGACGTGCTGGCGAAGTCGAACACGCAGTTCCTGGAGTTGGCGAAGCAGCAGTTCGAGAAGCACAGCGGCGATGCGGGGGCCGATCTGGAGAAGCGGCAGAAGGCGGTGGAGGAGATGGTGAAGCCGATCCGCGAGACGCTGGGCAAGACGGAGTCGAAACTGGCGGAGATGGAGAAACTCCGCACGGAGAGCCACGCGGACCTGCGCGCCCGGATCGAGGAGATGACGCGGGCCGGGCAATCGCTCAAGGAAGAGACGGGGAACCTGGTGAAGGCGCTGCGCGAGCCGCAGGTGCGCGGGCGGTATGGCGAGATCCAGTTGAAGCGCGTCGCCGAGGTTTCGGGGATGCGGGAGTACTGCGACTTTGCCGAGCAGGCAAGCACGCTGGACTCGGAGGGCAACCCGCTGCGGCCGGACATGGTGGTGTCGCTCCCCAACGGGCGGCACATCGTGGTGGACGCGAAGGCGAACCTGAAACCCTACCTGGACGCGATCGAGGCGAAGGACCCGGACGTGGCCGAGGCGAGGCTCAAGGATTTCGCGGACGGGATCGAGCGGCAGGCGACGGCGCTGGCGAGAAAGGCGTACTGGAAGGAGTACGACGGCTCGCCTCAGTTCGTGGTGATGTTCGTGCCGGCGGAGCAGTTCCTGGACGCGGCATTGGCGCGCCGGCCGGACCTGCTGGACAAGACGGCGGGGCGGGGCGTGATCCTGGTGGGGCCGGGGTCGTTGATCGCGCTGCTTCGGGCGGTGCACCTGGGATTCCAGGAGCAGCGGTTGAGCGAGCGGGCGAAGGAGATGGGCGAACTGGTCGTGGAGTTGCACAAGAGGCTGGTGATCGCGCTGGAGCACGCGGAGGGAGTCGGAAACTCGCTGGGGACGGCGGTGGAGCGGTGGAACAAGTTTGTGGGGTCGGTGACGGACCGGCTGCTGCCGCAGGTGAAGACGATCGAGGAATCAGGAGGGAACTCGGATCGTGAAGCGCCGCTTTTTGAAGTGGTGACGACGCCGCTGCGGCAACTGCCCGTGGGCGTGCCCGACGGGGTGCGCCGGTGAGTGCGGAGCGGCGCACAACCGCGAAGTCTCTGGCGGCGCTCAACCCGGGGCGGTGGTGGGTGCCCGTGGGGCTGGTGACGGCGCTGGCGCTGCTGCTGACGGGGCTGGTGCTGCCGGTGATGCGCGTGCAGAAGTTGATCTTCTGGAACGACGAATACACAATCCTGACGGGGGTGCGGGCGCTGTGGATCGACGGGCAGGGATTCCTGGCGGTCGTGATCGCGTTGTTCTCGGTGCTGTTTCCGATCCTGAAACTCGGGGGGCTGCTGGGAATCTGGCTTACGCCGATGGAGGCCCCGCGGCGCGGGAGGCTGCTGTTCTGGGTGGATGTGCTGGGGCGATGGTCGATGCTGGACGTGTTCGTGGTGGCGGTGACGGTGGTGATGATGTCGTCGAAGGCCGCGCTGGACGCGACGCCGCGCGCCGGGCTGTACGTGTTCGCCGCGGGGGTGGGCCTATCGATGGTGATCACGATGTCGATGGAGCAGATGGGGCGCGGGCGAAGAGACTGACGGCGCGGGCGGCGGACACGTGCGGCACGAAGCGATCCGACCGAATCACCGTAGACGCGGCCCGGATCGGCGGGCCGATCGACTCGTCATCGCTCGCCGGGCCGGATCGGCAGTTGCCGAAGCACCTCGGCGCTCCTGGCGTTGTCGCCGTTTTCCTTCAGGACCGCGGCGTAACGGTCGCCGAGCAGCACATAACTGCTGACGACGAGGAACTCGGGGGACATGTTCGCGCCGGGTTTGTTCACCCGCTTCCAGGCGTCGGCGTAGAGGTTCGCGATGTCGGAGCCGGGCTTGCTCTCGTTGCGGAGGAGAATCTCGCAGCGCCCGGCCGCCAAGACGATGAACCTTCCGTTGTTGGGGAATCGCTCGACGATGTCGTGGTATGCGTCCCAGGCGTTGGCGGGGTTGCCGGCCTTTTCCCACATCTCGCCCTGGCTGAATCGCAAACGCGCGGCCAGGTCGTTGCGCTTGGCCGCGGGCTTGGCTTTGCTGCCGGGGACGGGCTTGGCCTGGCCGCTGAACTGGTTGAAGGCCCAGGTCCACATCTTGTCTTGTGACGGCGTGTCGTCCACGGCCGAGATGAGGGGCGTGAGGGTGTCCACGGCGAAGTCGGGGAAGTCGCGGCCGCAGAGCGTGATCGCGGCGTCGGCCCAGTGGTCGATGTCGTGCCGGGCCAGTTGTTTCTTCGCCGCGAGTTGGGTGACCTGATCCCAGGCTGGCTGGTAGGCCGCGCAGGCGTTGACGGCCTCTTCGAGGAGCGCGAGGCGGACGGCGGTGGTGGGCGAGCGCGGTTCGAGGTCGGCGCCCTCGGGCTTCGCGGGCGGGTAGGTTTTGGATCGCTCGAGCGAGCCCAGGCGCGTGGCGGCGTCGGTGAGCGCGGCGGCGAAGCGGCGACCTTCGAGCGGTTCCAGGCAGGCGCGGGCGAGGAGCGAGAGTTCGCCGTCGGAGAGCGAGCCGCGGGTCTGCGGATCGGTGGCGCGCCCGGTGATCTCGCGATACTCGCCGAAGCGGCCGGCGTCGAAGTTCCACTGCGCGGTGGTGCGCGAGACTTCGAGGTAGCCCAGCCACGCGTGCGAGACCTCGCTGCCGACGCCGGAGACGTAGACGCTTGGAACACCTTGCGCCTTGGCGACGTGCATGGCGAAGTGGGCCTGGTGCCGGCAGACGCCGCCGGCCTTGAGGATGTTCTCGAGGGTGGGTTCGACCTTGGAGAGTTTGAGGGGGTTGCCGGCGGGGAAGTGGGCGTGGTCGTAGGGGACGTCCGTGTAGCACTTGCCCAGGTTCTTCGTGCCGGAGTACTTGTCGAGGGCCCAGAGCAGGTCGGGCGTGGCGTGGAAGGTGTCAACGACGAAGACGAGAAGTTCGGCGGGTGTGTCGCGAATGCTCATGCGGAGGCGCTGGTCGTTCTTCGTGAAGTAGGTGAAGGCCTCGAGGGCGGGCGGGGCCGCGCCGAACTCCCACTTCCGCTCGCCGTCGAACACCACGCACGTCGCCGCGGCGAGGGCGGGGAAGTCGTCCACATCGCGCGAGCGGTGGAGCATGATCTCGGCCGCGACGGGGAGGAGTTTCTTGGAATCGTCCTTGTCCTTCGCGAGGAAGGCGAGATTGCTCGCAAAGTCGGGGTGCCTGAGAAAGTCGGGAAGGATGACCGGGGCGTCCTTGCCGGCGCGGGTGATGAGACGCAGCAACCGCAGGGCGCGGACGGGAGCGATGAAAGCGCGCCGGTCAGAGAGCGGGGTGTAGGCGATCTGCTCGTCGAAGATGGACTGGATGGAGGCGGCGGCGGCCTTGAGATCGCCCGACTCGGCCGCGGCGGCGAGCGCGGCATTGACGCGCTCCTCGACCGGGTGCGGGGCGTTCTTGTCGGGCTTGCCGGGCCGGCCGGGTTTGGAGGCGGGCTGGGCGGGGGCGCTTTTGGGCTTGGGGGAGTATTGGCCCAGGGCAGGGGCGGCGAGGGCAAGGGTGGCGAGGAGGGGGAGGAGTCGCATGGACGAAGGATACAGAGACTGATCCCCTATGGGCACGGCCCGCCGTTGACGACGGACTCGACCGCCTCGATGTCGAAGCCGTTGAGCGCGCCATCGCGGTTGAAGTCGGTTTCGGATTGGCAGTAGTCGGCCGCGTTGCCGTTCACGGCCTGCTCCATGGCCTGGACGTCGGCGCCGTCGATGGCCCCGTCGCAGTTGACGTCCGCGTCGCAGGGACAGGGGTCGGAGAATCGCCAGCGGGCGAAGCCGGTGGCGATCAGGCCGTTGACCGAGGTGAACTCGCCGCAGACGAAGATCTCGCCGGGCTCGGGGCCTTCGACACCCGGCGTGTACCCGGCGAGTCCGAGCGCGACGAGCGGGATAACTTCCCATTCGCCGTTGTGGAGGCGGCCGATGCCGGAGGTGCCGCAAACGAAAACCTCTTCGGGAGCGGGGCCGGGGCCGTCGAGGTCGATGACGTAGGCGGAGCGGATGGCGCCGGGTGGCGAGCCGGCGGCGAGGCCGCGCCAGGTTGTGCCGTTGTACGCGGCGGCGCCGTGGAAGAGGCCCTGGGGTGTGGTGATATCACGCGCACAGATGATGAACTCGGTGGGACGCGGGCCGGGTCCGTCGGTGTCCCAGGAGAGGGCGTTCCAGCGGTACCCAGCGACGTTGGGCACGATGTTGGAGACCGTAACGCCCACGGCGTACGGCGCCCACGTGCCCGAGCCGGGAACCCACCGCCCCATTCGCCCGTCGATATCGCAGACGATGAGCATCGGCGGCTCGGGACCGTCGCCGTCGCGGTCGTGGTTCTGAAGCCAGTACGCGGTACTCACAGGAGGGGCACCGGCTGGGACCCACGAGTTTCCAACCAGCCGCATGACGCGACCCTGGAGACTCCCGCCGATGAAGAGCGTGGGCGGGAGCGGCCCTTCGCCGTCTTCATCGTGACCGCACAGGGTGACGACGTTGTTGGTGCCGGCAAGATCGCCGACGGGCACCCACGAACTTCCGGTCCACCGGTTGATGTTAGAGGGGCGGCTCGCGTTGGAACTTCCGACGAGCCACGGGATCTCGGGCCCGGCACCATCGGAGTCAAACTCGACGAGCCAGCGAGTGCCCAGCACATCGAGTTGACTTCCGGTACTTCGCCAGCCGCCATCCCGCCAGACGGCAAGGGACGCCGTCTCGCGGCTATCCACGACGTAGAAGTACCCGGTCGCGTAGAGCCGCGCCGGCTCGGGGCCCGGTCCATCCGCGTCGAAGGGGAGCATGTTCCATACGGGCAGAGAACTGAATCCGGGGTGGACGGACTCAAACTCGGACCCGGTCCACGCGGGAAAGGTCGCGTCACCGTTCGATCTCAGCGTATGGAACTTGGTGGTGCCGCCGGCCGCGGCGACCACGTTGCTTCGCGGACCGGGTCCATCGGGGTCGATGACGGCAAGGTCGAATATGCCGTAGGCGTGACCCGAGGGGGAGCCCGTGACGGCATCGATGGGATTACGCGGGGGCAGAATCCAGCCGCTCTCGGTACGCACCGCGAAGGTGAATGTCGGTGCGTCGGCCACCTGTTCGCTGAACTCGCCCGCGGCGTAGAGGGCCGGGACTTGCGGTCCGTCGTCGTCCAGGTCGGCGGAAAAGAGCCGGAAAACAAAGTTGGAGTAGTTCGAGGGCCAGCCGTAGCCTGCCGGAATCCACTCCTGCCCATCCCACTTCTTGATGTGGTCCACGCTGTTGAACCCGTGGTCGGCCACGTAGAGCTCCGACGGAAGCGGACCGCTTCCATCGGGATCGTGCGACGCGATGGCGTGGGCCTTGGTGAGTCCCAGCGCCGTCCACTGTGTTCCGTCGCAGACCCAGACGCCCGAGTCTTCATCGGCGGTCGCCACCAGACGCGGCGGCTGGGGGCCGTCGGCGTCGAAGTCAAAAACGGCCAGTTGCTCCGGGATCGGAACAAGCCCGCCCGCGAGTTGGGCCCATATCTGTCCGTTCCAGAACGCCACATGCTCTGCGTCCACGCCGCAGAGACGGCGAAATCCGCCCGCGGCCACAAGCACAGGCTCGCCCGGCCCTTCACCATCCGGATCCCAGATGATCAAGACCTGAGGCGACCAAGTGTCGAAGCCTGCTGGGTCAGTCGGGCCGATTCCCCGCAGTGCGAAGCCGTCCCACGCAGCGATGCGCATGTCTCGCCCATCAGGGTCCACGTAGTTGCTTGCGAGAACCAGAGTACCGGCGGGAAGTCTTGCGGTGGGTTCGTTGATCGCCAGAATCGCGGGGACTGCAATCTCCCCGGGCGGGAAAGGAAGCCGCACGTCCCAAGGGTGAGGACAGTACACGGTGATTCCACTCCAGAACGAACCGAATCCGTAGGCGTAGATGCTGTTCCGGTAGACCATCGTCGGCATGGGCCCGGGGCCGTCGTGGTCGATGGCCTCGATCTGGGTATGCAGGTCGTAGTCCAGTCCTGTGAGTTGGTACTGGCCGTACGTGGGCACCCAATCGCCGCACTGGGCGAAGGCCGCGGAAGAAACCGCGACTGCCGCAATGGCGCCTCGAAACTTCATCGTCACCTCCTGAGGCGATGGTCCGCGCGAGTATAACAGAAATCGGATGTCTTGCACCACGAAAAGGGCCGCCGCTACGATGGTCTGGTGCCCTTGCAAAGCAACCACTCCGGCTCTGGCGCCGGGGTGATTTGTGGTCTTGGATTTGGATCGCGGCTTACGCCGGCTTGGGCATCGTCCCCGGCGGAATGCCCGCGGCCTTGTCGAGTTGCTCGACGATCGCCGCCGCGGCCTTGCGGCGTTCTTCGGCGCGGATCTGTTCGCTCACCGTCACCGGGCGCGTGAGTTCTTCGCCCCGCATCAGTTTGTGGACTTCGTCCTGGCTGAGGGTTTCGTACTTGAGGAGGGCCGCGGCGACCCGCTCCACCTTGTCCCAGTTTTCGGTGAGGACGCGGTCGGCGTCCACGTAGGCCTCGTCGATGATGCGGCGGATCTCCGAATCGGCGACGCGGGCCGTGTCCTCCGAGAAGTCCTTGTCGGCCATGAAGAACTCGCGGGTGTCGCGGCCTTCATAACGGACGAACCCGAGTTTGTCGCTCATGCCCCATTCGAGGACCATCTTGCGGGCCATCTGCGTGACCTGCGCGATGTCCATCGCGGCGCCGGAGCCCACGTCGCCGGTGGCCTTCTGCTCGGCGATGCGTCCGCCGCAGGCGACGCGCATGGAGGCCTTGAGGTACTTCTGGCCGTAGCCCCAGCGGTCCTTCTCGGGGAGCGAGAACGTCGCGCCGCCGTAGTTGCCGCGGGGGATGATCGTGACCTTGTGGAGCGGGTCGGCGTCGGGGAGGAGCGCCTGGAGCACGGCGTGCCCGGCCTCGTGATACGCCGTGGCGCGATTCTCGGCCTGATCGACCTTGCGCGACTTTCGTGCGCGGCCGAACTTGACCTTGTCGCGGGCTTCTTCGAGGTCTTCGTGCTCGATGAAGTCCTTGTTGGCCATGGTGGCGGCGATCGCGCCCTCGTTGATGATCGCGGCCAGGTCGGCCCCGGAGAACATCGGCGTGCCGCGGGCGATCTTTTCGAGATCGACATTGGGCCCGAGTTTGACCTTCTTCGCGTGGACCTTGAGGATCTCGAGCCGGCCCTTTACGTCGGGCAGGGGCACGGAGACCTGGCGGTCGAAACGGCCCGGGCGGGTGAGCGCGGGGTCGAGGACGTCGTTGCGGTTGGTCGCGGCGATGACGATCACGCCGTCGGCGGGCGTGAAGCCGTCCATCTCGACGAGGATGGCGTTGAGGGTCTGCTCGCGCTCGTCGTGCCCGCCGGAAACAAAGCCCGAGCCGCGCCGGCGCCCGACGGCGTCGATCTCGTCCAGGAAAATGATGCAGGGGGCGGAGTCCTTGGCCTGCTTGAAGAGGTCGCGGACGCGCGAGGCGCCCACACCGACGAACATCTCGACGAAGTCCGAGCCGGAAATGCTGAAGAATGGCACGTCGGCCTCGCCGGAGATGGCCTTGGCGAGGAGCGTCTTGCCGCAGCCGGGCTCGCCGATGAGGAGCACTCCGCGGGGAATCCGGCCGCCGAGTTTGGTGAACTTCTTGGGGTTCTTGAGGAACTCGATGATCTCTGTGACTTCTTCCTTGGCTTCCTCGATGCCGGCGACGTCGGCGAAGGTGACTCCGGTCATCTCCTTGTTCATCGTGCGATGGCGCGACTTGCCGAAGGAGCCGAGCATGCCCGCCCCGCCGCCCGCCCCCCGAAAGACCCGCGACAGCAGGAACCACACCAGCAGCACCATGAGGAGGACCGGGCCGAAGAAGAGCAGGATCGAGCCCCAGGGCGAAGTCTGCTTCGCCTCGTAGTTGCCGTTGGTGACCTCGTTGACCATGTCCATGACTTTCTCTTTGGACGTGGCGTTGATGGGGACGTAGACCGAAGTCTCCGATTTGGAATCGGGGCCGGCCTTTCGCTTGGCGATGACGCGGTCGTCTCGCACGACGACCGATCCGGGGAGAATCTCCTGCGCGTCGTACTGCGTGCGGAACTGTTCGGGCGTGATGCGCTCGCCGCTGCCGGGATTAGCGAAGAGCATGAACGCGATCAGCGACAGCAGGGCGAGGGAGACGATAAGAAACGGTCCGCGCGAAGGCGGCAATCCCTGACCGGCGGTCCGCGGATTGTCCGGCCCCTCTCCGATTGGCCTCCCACCCTTGGGTTTTTCACCGTTGGACATCGCGTGGAAGAGTGACAGTACCTTCATTCGCACCCGTGGATACTCCTGCGGCAACCGCCCGACGGCGGTGGCCCCGTAACCATACTTCGGCACCCCGCGGTCCCGGGTGCACCTTCAAATCGCGCCCACCCCGATCCCACGCCTAAAGGTAGGCCCGCGTTGGGGTTGCGGGGGGGGGAGGGGGAATCCGTTCCTTTACCTACCTGTACCGCGCCGGGGGCTCCGCGGTTCTCCGTGCTTCATTTTCGGGTTGTGGGGCCTACCACCCCGACCGCAGTTCCGCGACGAGGTCCCGGGCCATGCGCTGAACGGCGGCGTGCCGGCCCGCGTCGATTCGCTCGGCCGTGGGGCGGGAGGGGACAAACGTATCGCTCGCCGCGTAGTTTCGTCGGGAGGCCAGGATTTCGCCGCTGCGGTTGTCCTTCCAGTCGAAGTCGATGATGATGGTCAGGGCGACCTCCTGCACCAGCCCGGTGGACCGATCCAGGGTCAGCCGACGCAGTTCAGACTTGGTGATCGCTCCCTTGAGCGTCGAGTCGGCCCCTGAGCCCTGAGCGACCTTGATACCGGATGTGCGTTGCAGTTCCTTGATGATGGCCTCCGTCAGTTCCGACTCGAGGCCGACGTCAAAGGTGTAGTTCTCAAAAACGGGCACCTGAACGGTTCTCACGCCTTCGGGGAAGGACGACGCGAAGGTGTATCCCTTGCGCGGGTCCGAAGCGCAGGACGCGAGGACAAGGAGCGTCAAAGCCGCGAGCGCCGCGGCCAGGCCGCGCGTGAAACCCCGTGCGCCGGGGCAGGGTGAGCCGGTCCGGGCGTGTTTCATGGTGTGATCGTCCCGGAAGGGCTCTCCGGGCCGGCCGCGGTGGCGCTGCCGGGAAGGGGCCACTTGCTCTTCTCGAAGATCGCGAGGGCGTCGCGGGCCGCGCCGGTGTCCGGGTAGGTATAGACCAGGCGGGTGAGCACGTACCGCCCGGAGGCTTCCTGATCGCGATTGAGGTACCAGCGGGCGGTGACGAGGAGTTGCTCGGCCGCGGACTCGTCGAGGCGGGCCTTGAGGGCATCCGACATACCGACGCGTTCGGCATCAACGGGGAACTCCCGCTGGAACTGCTCGATCTGGTACTTGGCCTCGACCAGGCCGTTGGCGTCGTGCCGCGGGCCTTTGTACTGCGCGATGTTCGCAAACGCACGGCGCTGCATGACGCGTGAGCGCTCGGGGCTCTTCGGAAAGGCCTCGATGAAAACGTCGTAGGTCTCCGCGGCCATTTTGAGGTCGCGCGTGCGGTAGTAGTAGTCGGCGAGTTCCAGCAGCGCTTTCTCCGCGAGTTTGCTGCCCGGCAGGCGCTCGTTGATGCGCAGGATGATCTCCTCGGCCACGGACTCGCCGGAGTTGATGCGGATGCCGAGGGTGCGCATCCTCAGACCGTTCAGGTACTGGAGCGCGATTTCGAGTTCGCGCTCGAGCACGCGGGGGAAAGAGTCGGAGGCCGGGAAGTTCTTGGCGACATCTTCGTAGTCGTAGAGAGCCTGGTATTCATCGCCCTGAGCGAGTTTGGCGTTGCCGCGAATATACAAGGCTTCGGCGATGTAGGGGCTCCGGCGATTCCCCGGAGTCTCGATCCAGGGAGTAAGGGCGCTCTGGGCCTCGGACGGGCGATCATCGGCCAGGAGTTCGCGGGCACGCTGGACGATGCCGGCATCCTCGGGAAGCAAGGTCGCCGCGCGTTCCGGGTCCTGACGCTGCTCGGCCGTGGACTGTGGACGCTGGGCGCCGCAACCGGCGAGCAGCGCGGCGAGAAGGACAAGCGGATAGGCGGGGCGTCGCATGGGGCGGAGCATACCTCGGGTGGCGCGGCGGCGTATCGGAGTGAACCCCCGAACGACTCGGCCCGTAGGATAGGGCACGTGTATTTGCGTCTGGCTATCGTGATGCTCGCGCTGTTCTTTCAGCCCTTGATGGGGCTGGTGGACCCCGGTTGGCAGTGGTGCGGGATTCTGCGGCCGCAGCCGGTGCAGGAATGCTGCCGGGTCGTTCCGAGCAAGCCGCCGGGCGGGTGCAGGTCGACGGACTGCCGGTCGTGCCCGCTGTATGGCCCCAGGGTCCCCACGGCACGGACCGAGCCGACGAAGCGGCTGATCGTGACAGCGCCGGGCACGAGATCGATGGTGGTCGCCTCCATGCTACAGCGCGAGCGGGCACGAGTGTCGTGCCCGGTCGATCTGCCGGCGGTCACGTCCCGTGAGAGACGCTCCTTTCTTTGCGTGTGGACGACCTAGCACGGGCGTGCGTTCGCGCACCGTGCACGTTCAAAACGATTTGCGCCCGGCAGGCGCGCGGTGCGCTCGCCGAGGGGTATCGATCCACACACATTTCACTCTGAAAGGAGTTTGAACATGCTTGCGATGTTGTCTTCGTTCGTGCTTTCGATCGCCGCGGCCGGCGGTCCTCAGCCCCCCCAGTCCTGCTCGCAGCCCTGCGATAACGCGTGCTGCGAGACCTGCCCGTGCTGTCCGGGCTGTTGCGGCGGTGGTTGCGGCGACCGTCGCGGCTGCCACGGCTGATCACCTTGTGATTCACGGCCCCGGGGCGGAGACGCTCCGGGGCCGGTTTGCGGCGGAGGAGTTTTCCGCGACCGGCGAACCGGGCGCTGACGGGGCGCGGATGTGAAAAAGCCCGCGCCGGTGCGGCGCGGGCTTTCGCGTGTTGCCGGAGACGGGATTACTTGGCCTTTTCGAGCAGCGCCGCCTTTTCCGCGTCGCTCTTCCCGTTCCACTTGGTCATGCACCCCTTGCAGCAGAAGGCGACCTTACCGCCCTTGTAGTCCGCGGTGACGTTGGGGTTGGGCGTTTCGCCGGCCATCGGGCACTTGGTGTTCAGCACGCCGGGGCTGGCGCTCGCGGTGTCGGATTTCGGCGTGGATTGACAGGCGCCCAGTGACAACAGGGCTGCGGCGAGGAGAACGGCGCTGAGGGTTTTCATGAGCACTCCGGTGGTGAATGTGAGAGGATCGCGCGGACCCCCGCGGCCCGCCTTGAGGTCCAACTGTACCACTCACGGACCCGATGGGCGTTTGCGACGGAATTGCAAGGGCCCCGCCGAGAACGGCGGGGCCCCTTTGGAGCCAGAAATAAGCACGACCATCAGCGACGCCGACGCATCGCAACCAGGCCACCCAGGCCGAGCAGTGCGAACGCGCCCGGGGCGGGCACGCAGTACGTCGCGCCGGTCAGGAAGATGGAGTACGGAAGCAGGTCAGGACTCCCCGTCCAGCCCGAGACAGGTCCGGGTGCGCCGGGGCCATCGGGTGCGCGCTCAACTCCGAATGGAGTATCGAGCCAGATTTCCGAGCCGGCCGCGTCCAACGGATCTCCGTCAAACGTGGAAACGACCAGAGCGTACAGCCCCGGGCCCGGCACGAAGGCGCCGGTAACGGTGGACTGCAGCGTAAAGGCCGAGTCGTCGTTGAAGGTCACGCCCATCCCGCCGAAATCGAACAGGAAGAGTTGCGTGTCCTGGCCGGTCCCGCCCACCGTCGTGGCGGAGAACGCCAGCGGGTCGGTGATCATGATGCAGTATCCGTCCACGTTGTCACCGGGGAAATCACCGCCGCCGATGATGGTGAGCAGCGGACCGACGCCCACCGTAAACTGCGGCGCGGGAGCGGGAATCGCCGGCGCCGGAGCATCCGGGACTTCAATCCACACTTGGGCGCTTGCAGCGCCGGTCAGCGCGAGACCCGCTACGAGTACGAGTGCTTTCATGCTGTCTCTCCCATGGCTTGGCGGCCTTGCGGTCGCGGTTACTGCGCCCCCGCGTCTCCTCAGGCGCGGCGAATCGCAAGGCGCCCCGGTTTCGCTTGAACTCGGGGAGAGATCCTCGGTTGCGTGAAAGTGGTCTGTCTCTCGCTCCCACGCGCCGACCTCTGACGAGGTCAGATAACGGCGCACGCTACCTCTGATTCCCCCGGGCTGCAAGCGCGATTCGCCCAAACTGAAAATGAAACCGATTTCAGTATTCCAGCCATAAACCTGACAGACAATGTCCCCCGCCCGACCGGAGTACATTGTGACCCATGGCTACGACAGATCTCTTGCGCGGGAACGCGGTAATCGGGCAATCCGGAGGCCCCACGGCGGTCATCAACCAGTCCCTGGTGGGGATCGTGGAGGGCCTGCGCGCCGGACTACACGCCGCGGGGTACGTCTCGAGAATTCTCGGCATGCGTCACGGCGTGCGAGGATTGACCAAGGGGGAACTGATCGACCTCACTGATATCCACCAGGATCGGCTGGACCGCCTTGCCTCGACCCCTAGCGCCGGCCTTGGGAGCACGCGGGACAAGCCCGATGACGCTTACTGCGAGCGGGTCATCGAGGCCTGCCGGAAGCAGGATGCCCGGTACTTCTTCTACATCGGTGGCAACGATTCGGCCGACACCTGCCGGATCGTCCATGAGCGCGCGGTCGGTTCCGGTTACGACCTGCGATGCCTCCACGTCCCCAAGACCGTGGACAACGACCTGGTCGAGAACGATCACTGCCCCGGGTTCGCCAGCGCGGCCAGATACGTCGCGATGGCCTGCATGGCCGACTTCATGGACAACATCTCCCTCCCGGGCATCAAAATCAACGTCATCATGGGACGCCACGCGGGGTTTCTGACCGCGGCGAGCGCGCTGGCGCGCCGGCACGACCTGCTCCTGACGGGGCGCGGCGAGGAGAGCACCGACGGCCCGCAACTGATCTACGTGCCCGAAGTCCCGTTCGAGATGGAACGATTCGTGGCCGACGTCGAGGGCTGGTACTCGCGCAAGGGCCGATGCCACATCGCCGTGAGCGAGGGCATCGCAGATTCGGAAGGAACTCCCATCGGGGCGACGCTGATCGAGGGCGCGCAGGTCGATGCGCACGGAAACGTGCAACTCTCGGGAAGCGGGGCGCTGGGAGATCAACTCGCGGACTACCTGAAAGAACGGCTGACCCCGGTGGGCGGAAAGCCGCCGCGCGTGCGCGCGGACACGTTTGGGTACGTGCAGCGGTGCTGGCCTCACGCGAGCCCGGTGGACGCGCGAGAGGCCAGGCGCGCCGGCCAGTTCGCCGCGATGCTGGCGATGCAGGGGGACCGGGACGGGAGCGTGACGATCGTGCGGCAGGGTTCCGGGAGCGAGATGTGGCTGGGCGAGGACAACGGCCAGCCCTATCTGAGCACGTTCCGTCGGGTGGAGTTGCGCGAAGTCGCGGCGAAGACCCGCCGGATGCCCGACGAGTTTCTCGCGGGGCACAACAACGTGAGCCGCGCGTTTGTCGAGTACGCGCTCCCGCTCGTGGGAGAACTGCCCGGCTTCGAGCGGCTTTAGCCGGGAGCCGGCGCGGGCCCACGACAACACCAGTCGCGCCATGCGAACCGCACCGCGGCTTCAAACTTCCGCGCGAAGCCCGGCCCATCGCAGAGCCCCGATCCCGCCAACCGGCCGCGCAGCGCGCCGCGATATTCGCGGAGACGGCCCGGATCCGCGGCCAGCGTCGCGGCCACGCCGATCATGCGAGCCTCGTCGCCCGCCACGAACTCCGAGAGCCCCAGCGCGTTGAGGATCGAGGCCCCCACGCGTGAGCGGTGCCGATCACCCCCGAGTGTGACAACGGGAACTCCCATGTGCAGCGCTTCGCACGTCGTCGTGGTGCCGTTGTAAGGAAACGTGTCGAGCGCGATGTCCACCTCGCCGTACGCCGCGAGGTGGGCCGCGGCGCCGGGCGCGAATCGGCGGATGTCGAGCCTGCTCGGCCGAATGCCGTGACGCGCGAATCGCTGAACGAGCCGGTCGGCGCGGCGGCCGTCAAGGCCCGGACCCTTGAGCATCAGCCGAGACTCCGGAACCCGGCGCAGGTGTTCGCTCCACAGTTGGACGACGTGCGGGCTGATTTTCAGCCCGTTGTTGAACGAACCAAAAACCACGCACCCTTCCCCCCGCTGGAAGCGCGTTTCGCGCGGCTGGGGCGATTCGGGGTCGGGCTTGAAGCACAGGAAGCAGCCGGGGATTCGGAGCAGGCGTTCGGTGCACCACCCGCCGGCGTGCGGCGGATCGGTGGTGTCGTCCACGACGCGCCAGTCCACCGTGCTCAGGCCCGTCGTGTTGGCGTACCCGAGGTAGGCGATCTGAACCGGGGCCAGCCGCCGCGCGACCGCTCGCAGCAACGGGTACGCGGTCCACCCTCCGCACTCGATGAGGATGTCGATGCCGTCAGCCCTCGCGAGAGATTCGAGGTCGGCGGGGGTCATGCGTGCGCAGTCGCGCCAGGTTCCCAGCGGGCGGAATCTCTCCGTGAGTTCGTCGAGGTCGGCGGCCGCGGAATAGAGGCAGACGGAGACTTTCCCACGATCCAGGGACTCGATCAACGGTTCGAGGAAGTACGCGCAGGAATGCCGCCGGAAATCGGACGACAGAAAGGCGATGCGGAGCGGCCGATCCGGGTCGGGGAGATTGGGGAACGGGCGGGCGGGCGGGGGCGGATCGGCCGCAATGAGCGCGGAGGCGAGTCGCTCGTGCAGTTTGCGTTCTTCGCCAGGCGTGGCCTCGCCGACCATGTTGAGCGAGAAGCAGAGACTCTGGAGCAGGCCGAAGTTGCCGGGATTGATCTCGAGCGCCGAGCGGAGGAAGCCCAAGGCCTCGTCGGTGCGACCGGCGCGGATGAGGGCGTCCGGACGTGCTCGCAAAACGGGCGCGGCCTTTGGGGCGATGGCTTCGGCGGCGGCGAACTCGGCGTCGGATTCGCGGTCCTGCCCGAGCCCGGAGAGCACTCTGGCTCGGACAATGCGCGCGTGCGCGTCGTGGGGTAACGCGGCGGCGACTCGCGACGCGAAAACCACCGCGCCCTCGTAGTCCTGCAGGTAGTCGAGGACCTCGGCCAGCAGGGACGCCGCTTCGAGATCGCGCGGGCGCGAGGCGAGAAGGCGGCGCAGCGCATCCCGCGCGGGTCCGGGTTGGCCGGCGGAAAACAGGGCTCGGGCGCTTTCGACGGCCGGGGACGACACGGGCAGAGTGTACCGTTGCGCTCGCGCGGCCAGGCGCGGTACATTCACGGCGGAGGCATCTATGGCGCAACCCCCCTCGCGATACATGGTGAGTTGGACGTGGATCGGCCCGGACGACGACCCGAGCGTCAACGCGCGGATCGCGCCGGAGCGCGCGATGCTTGGAGAATGGGCTCGCCGCGGCGCGCTGCTGGAGCGGTTCATCAATCGTGACGAAACCCGAGGGTGGCTGGTGCTCGCGGCCGCGGATCAGGCGGCGGCGCGAGCGCTGGTCGATCAACTCCCGCTGCGCCGGTGGCTGGATGTGGGGATCGACACGTTGCAGTAATCGATTATCAGGATAACGACAGCCTGAATGCCGTGAGAGAATCACGGCGTTGTCGCTGGCCCGGCATACAGGAGAACACAATGAACCGGATGAAACCGCGGTACGCGGCGCTGATTATTGCTCTGGCCGGAGGGTATGGGACGGCATTCGGGCAGGCCTTCGCGGGACGCGTGAACTGGATGGACGGCGCGGGACTCGAGCACGCGGCACGCCGAGTCAAGGTCGAAGTCTGGGGGCTGGTGCCGAACGCCGACGGGGATTTCATCAACACACATCTGGCCACCACCATGACCGACCAGAACGGAGACTATCTCGCGACCGCGTCGGGGGGAGTGGCGCACTGGTTGATGGTTTACCCCGATGGACCCGCCGGCACGGTTGTGCTCGACGTGGCAACCTCCGATCCGACGCCCGTGTTCGGCGGCGCGGGGGGTCCCATGGTCATCGGCAACTCGTCGGACGCCGAACGGTCGTTCGCCGTGTACGACGCGTTGTACACCGGCTACTACTTCGGGACGCAGGCGCGGCCGGGCCCGCCCGCGCCGCTGTTGACCCGATTCCCGTGGACGGGATCACCCGCCACGTCGCACTTCAGTCCCGGCGCGGGGCAGATCCGGGTGCTGTCCGACGATCGGTGGGACTGGGATGTGCTGCTCCACGAGTACTCACACTACATCGGCGAAGCCGATGATCTCGATGACAGCCCGGGCGGTCGCCATTTCTTCGGCGTGACCAACATCGGGCAGGCGGACCCGCGCCTGCCGCTCCGTGACAAGGCCGCGGGAACGCGCCTGGCGTGGGGCGAAGGGCTGGGCAACTTCCTGGGCGTGGCGATGCAACAGGTCAACACCGGCGCCACCGGGCAGAACATGCCCGTGGGGATGGCCAACATCGGCGACGATCACTACCAGGACACGATCGACCTCGCCATCGACTTCAGCCTTGAGAGTCACTTCGGCTCGGGCGAAGGCGGAGAGGGGGAGGAAGTTTCCGTGGCGCGCATCCTGTGGGACATCGCCGACCCGAGCGGCGGCGCGGACGGGGCCAAGGACCGCGTGAGCAAGGGGTTCGTCGAACTGTACGAGATCCTCGACACCAGCGTGACCTCGCCCGCGGGCGGGCCGCGCCAACTGCAGAACGTGTGGAACTACTTCACCGGCGGCGGGCAGCCCGACTCGGTCCGCGCCGATTTCGGCGCGATCTTCGAGGAGTACGGGGTATCGCCCAGGCCGGTGGGCGGGATGGTCGGGGGCTCGGTGATGTTCGACGCTCCGGCGCCGACCTTCGACTGGACCCCGCAGAACAACGGCGCGAACGAGACATTCGGGCTCATCATCTTCGACGACGCCTGGAACCGGCTGCTGACGATCAGCGTGCCGGGAGTTGACGCGACCTCGTACACACTCTCGGGCGCGGAATGGGCGACCCTCAGCACCCTGACAGCCGGCGGGCCCGAGGACTTCAAGTTCATCGTGAACGGGTGGGACCTGCTCAGCCCCACGTACGAGTTCTATCTCACGATGGGCGTCGGGGGCGGACCGGTTGATGCGAACGGCGCCTTCTTCGCGACCGGCGGGTACTGGAGCGACGTGTACGGGTTCACGGTGGTGCCGACACCGGGGTCGCTGGCGCTGGGCGCCTGCGCGGCCGCGATGCTGAGGCGCCGACGCCACGTCGCGTGAACTGGGTCCATGAAAAAAACGCCCGGGCACAGTGGCCCGGGCGTTTTTCATTGAACTCGGTTCGCCTCGTTACTTGGGGCTATTGGCACCGGTCTGGTTCTGCTTGTTCTTGTTTGGGTTGTTGGTGGAGGTGGATTTGGGCGGGTTGCTGGTGGTGGTGTTCGTGGGGTTCGTGGAGGTGCGGGGCGTGAACTTGGGCACTTCGCCGGGAATCGTGGACGTGCGCGTGTAGGTCACTTCGAGGCTCTTGTACTCGCTCCCGTCGGAGTTGGTGTTCCACATCTCCCACACCATGGCGTCCTTGGAGGTCCAGGACATCTTGGAGCGGGTGGTCTTCTTCTGGCCGCTGGTGGGGTCGGCGAAGGTGCCGGTGAAGTTGATCGCGCCCGAGCCGTCGCGGGTGCCGTGAGAGAACAGGATGTTCGACGAGGTGTTGTCGATCCAGGCGCACTCGAACTCCTGGGTCGTGTTGTTGAAGCCGTACCAGGCGTTCCCGATGAAGTAGTTTTCGCCGGTGTCCCCCTTGAACTGCTGCGTAACAAAGCGCCCGCCCATGCCCGGCGTCGTGCTGAACGTCGCGGTGGCAGTGCTGGTCTGGGGCTGCGAGCCGGGCTCGGCCCAGTACTTGGTCGTCGCATCCCATTCGCCCATCACGCTCACGCCGAAGTCAAAGTGCGTCCGGTTCGGACGCCCTGCCTGCGAGTGCGCGGTGTACGACTGGGTGTTGCCGGTAGTGTTCGGCGACATGTTTTCAATCGTCGTCGTGGGCTCGGCGTTGGTCACGGTCGTGGGCTGGTTCTGGGCCCACGCGGCCAGCGCGAAGGCCGCCCCTGCGATACCGGCAAGAATCTGAGTCTTCTTCATGTCTGTCTCCAGTGTGAGGATCGCGGGCGGGTCGGCGCCGGTGTCGCCCTCCGGGCGCCAATGCAGCCCGAGGCACCAACGCCCCGCCGATCCCCGTCGGGACCGTGCATCGGCGATTTGGCAACGGAAGTTCTCGGATCGTGGCCCCGAGTCGGGTGATCGCTGAAATCGCGGCGCTTATCGGACGGGCACTCGCTCCGCGATCTCCAGTCCGAACGCCTCCAGGCCGGGCAACTGCCGGGCGGAGTTGGTCAGCAGGCGGAGTTTGCGCACCCCCAGCGACCGAAGAATCTGGCCGCCGATGCCGAACTCGCGATGCGGCATGGCGTTCTGGCCTCCCACGCCCCGAAGGTCGGGCGAGTCGTCATCAGGGCGCGACCCGCGGATGGTCTGGAGCCGGGTTTCGAGATCGGCGCTGGGTCCGGGGTTGGTGTGGCTGGTGCGGAGATAGACGATCGCGCCGCGCCCTTCGGACTGGATGGCGCGCATCGCTGCGTGGAGGACGTTGCTCGTCGGCCCGTCGGGAGAGGAATCCAGATCTTCGAACACGTCCCCCAGCAGGTGTCTGCGGTGCATCCGCACAAGGGTGGGCAGGGGCGTGGAAACCGAGTGGCGCAGGGGCGAAGCGGGGTCGAGCACGCCGACGTCGCCGCACGTCAGAGCCAGGTGCGGGAGCGGATCGACCACGCTCTCGAAGAGGATCGCGTTGAACGTGCCGAACGGGGTGCGAAGAGCGCGGCCCTCGATCGGGTCCAGGCGCTTCACCAGGCTCTCCCGACCCAGGCGATGCTCGATGATCTGCGCCACGGAGCACATCTTGATGCCGTGCTTGCGGCAGAATGTCTCCAGGTCGGGGAGTCGGGCCATCTCGCCGTCGGGCTTCATGATCTCGATGATGCACGCGGCGGGGTACAGGTCGGCCAGCCGGCACAAGTCCACCGAGCCTTCGGTCTGGCCGGTGCGAACGAGGACGCCACCGTCGCGCGAGCGGAGCGGGTTGATGTGGCCCGGACGCACGAAGTCGTCGGGGCCGTACCGCGAGTCGATGGCCATCTGGATGCACTTGGCCCGCTCTCGCGCCGAAACTCCGGTGGTGGCGCCGTACTTGGGGTGCAGGTCGATCGAAACCGTGAACGCCGTGCCGCGCATGGTCGTGTTTTTCGCGGCCTGGGGCGTGAGGCTGAGGCGATCACAGTCGGACTCCGTGAGCGACAGGCACATGTAGCCCAGCGCGTTCTGGAGCATGAACGTGACCGCTTCGGGCGTGATGAACTGCGCGGGCAGGACGAGATCACCCTCGTTCTCGCGTTTCTCATCGTCGGTGAGGACGACCATTTTCCCGGCGCGAAGGTCGGCCAGGATGTCGGGGAGGGGAGCGAAGGGCATGCGCGGCAAGCGTAGCCGCGGCGTTCGCACCCGCGAGGATCACGATCCCCCGGAGTACACTCCCGGAGCCATGAAAACAGCCACACCGCGGCGCTCCGGTCCCACGCCCGCCCGTCCCTCGGGCACGGTCTCGAAGGCCGGGGGAATCTCTACGGCCGCGGTCGAGAAAGCCACAGGACGCACATGGGATCAGTGGCTGGCGATCTTGGACCGGTTCGACGTGCGGAAAAACGGGCACGCCGCGGCCGCGGAGTTCGTGCACGTCCGGCACAAGTGCCCGCCGTGGTGGTCGCAGATGGTGGTCGTGGGGTACGAGCAGGAACGCGGGCTGCGCGAGAAGCACCAGACCAAGGCGGGCTACTCGGTGAGCGCCTCGCGCGTCATCGCCGCGCCGATGGAACGCCTATGGAAGGCCTGGACCGATCCGAAGTCGCGCACCTGGCTGCCCGGCGCGAAGTTCACGATCCGCAAAGCCACCCCGATGAAGAGCATCCGAATCACGTGGGTCGACGGCGAGACCAACGTCGAGGCGATGTTCTACGACAAGAGCAAGGGCGCGGTGAGCAAGAGCCAGGTGGCCGTGCAGCACAACAAACTGAAGACGGCCGCGGCGGCGAAGAGGATGAAGGCGTTCTGGGGAGAGGCGCTGGATCGCCTGCGGGAGAGTCTGGAGACATAGTCGGCGGCCACTTCGGCGCGTGGTAGACTACAACCATGGAACCACAGGGGAGCGTCTTCGCCGAGGGTGGCGGAATGTCCGGCAACTCCCGCTGGGGCTTGACCGCATTCATGTGGATGGTTGACAATGCACGGGTGGGCGCCCTGCGTCGGCCGGGGTGCAATCTCGGCGTCGGCCGGATGACTTCCGTCATTCTCGGCGCGATCCCGCTCGATGAGCCCGACGACCGGATTCCCGGATTCAACAGTGCCGGCAGCGTGAACACCATTGGGCTTGTCGTGCCCGAAGCAGGGGGCAATGACGAGAAGTCGTGCACCACGCTGAGCGAGGCCAACATCATCTTCATCCGCGGCGGAGATCAGGGCCGCTACGTCAAGTGGTGGCGCGGCACCAAGATTGAAAAGGCGATCCACGAGTGCTTCGACTGCGGCGGTGTGATCGCCGGCACGAGCGCGGGGTGCGCGGTGCTGGGCGAGGTCACGTACACGGCCGAGAACGATTCGCTCTCGCCCGCCGAGGCGCTGAGCGATCCCCACCACCACGACCTCACGCTGGCGCGGGGGTATCTCGGGCTTGTGCCCGGCGTGTTCTTTGACACTCACTTCACCGAACGCGGCCGCATCGGGCGGTTCGCCGTGATGCTCGCGCGGGCGCGGGAGTTGTTCGAGGGTCGGCGCGACGTGCTGGGCATGGGGATGGACCCGCGCACGGCCGCGGCCGTCTCGCCCGATCGTCCCTGCGAGATCATGGGAGAAGGCACGGCGACCCTGCTGCGCCTGACCAAGGAGAGCCGCGTGGTCGTCGAGAAGGGAAGGCCACCCACCGTCACCGGCGTGCGCTACGACCAGTTGCTTCACGGCACGCGGCTCGCCTTGCCGGATGGAATCGTCACGGAGCGACCGGAGTGCGTGAAGCCCAATCCGCATCCGGAAGTGATCGAGGACACGGCGTTCGACGCGCTCACGATGGACGGCGGCAAGGAGGATGACGGCGCGGTTGGGATCCTGAAAGTGGTGCGCGAAGGGGAGGGCGAGGCCGCGGCGTGGAAGGTCGAGACCGGCGAGGGAAAACTCCCCGCGAGCCTGGTGACGGCCCGCACCTGGGACCGCGGCGTCTGGGAGCGCATCGCGACGAGCCAGCGCGCCCTCGCGATGCAGCCGGGCCTGCTCGCGTGGTGGCTGGGTGAGGGGTGCGCGGTGGATGTGGATGCCATGGGGTTGGCCCGAGTACGGCCTGACTCCACGATCAGCGCGATCCTGGTGGATTCGCGCGGCGTAACCCACGCGGGGATTGAGGAGCACGACAAGGGCCGGCCCAAGGCACACCTCGAGGGCGCCACGATGCACGTGCTGGGGCCGGGATGGGGTTTCGATCTGCGAACCCGGCGCGTCGTGGAGCCCGCGGAGAAGTAAGGGACCAAGGCATGGCGACATTCCTGCTGAAGACCGAGCCGGGCACGTTCTCGTACGACGATCTCGTTCGAGACGGGCGCTGCACGTGGGACGGAGTGACCAATCCGGCCGCGTTGCAGGCGATTCGTTCCATGAAGAAGGGAGACGAGGCGATGATCTACCACACGGGGGACGAGAAGGCCGTGGTCGGCCTCGCGAAGGTGACCCGCGCCGCGTACGAAGACCCCGCCCGGCCGGGCCTGAACGACCGCGGCGAGCCCAAGTTCGCGGTGGTGGATCTTTCGCCCCTGCGCGCCGTGAAGAGCCCGCTCACGCTCGCCGACATCAAGGCCGACAAGCGTTTCACCGCGTTCGCGCTGGTAAAGCAGGGCCGCCTGAGCGTGATGCCGGTGCCCGACGCGCTGGCGAAGGCGATCCGCGAGAAGACCGGTCTGTAGCGTTACGGCTTGGGTTTCCTCGGCGCCACGCCGCGGACCAGCGCGTGCGGACCGTCCCAGGCGCCCTCGGTCTTGAGGTGTTTGGTGTGGAACTTCTGAAGGTCTTCCGTCGAGGCCGTGAGCAGGATGTGCGGGTCATCGGGCAGGCGCGTGTGGGCGATTTCAAGCACGCCCTTGTCGGAGAGTTCCTTCAGCCACCCCGTGGACATGAACCACACGTTCAGCGTGTCGCCCGCTCGCTCGAACTTCATGAACTGGTAAACGGGCATCACCACGCCGGGCGCGGACTCGCTCACTCGATTCCCCGCGGCCTGCGTCACCGCGATCTGCACGAACGTCTCTCCGCCGACCTTCGCCAGCCGCATCGCCAGCGCGCTGACGTGGGCGTCACCGTCTTCCGGGATCATCGTCAGGCGATACTGCTTGTCGCCCACCGGCGTCACGACGTACGTGTTGTCGGTGCTGTCGGCCTCGTGCCAGGTTCCGGAGAGCCCTTCGTCGGTCGTGGCGATCGAATCGCTCACGAGCGGATTGACGGACGGGGCGGAGCAACCCAGAAAGGTGAACGCCGCAATCGCCGCCGTGACAAGCAGAGCAGAGCGCAGTTTCATGGAAGCCTCCTGTGTATGGCCGGGAATCGAACTCCGGTCAGTTAGTATACACTAGGTTAATCCGCCGGACGCGTCCGCGCCACGATCTGGTCCAGCCGGTCGAGTTGGGAGTAATCGGGCATGGGGCAGGAGTCGTTGAAGTACTCCAGGATCCAGTTGAGGCGGCCGGTTTCAAACAGTTGGCCGAATCGCGAGACGGCGTCGGGGCAATATCGGGTTCCGACCCCGTCCTTCAGTTCCGCCATCGCCCTTGCCGCCGCCCGCGGCCCGACGTCGGAGCGGTAGGGGCGGATGCTGGTCATCGCATCGAACGAGTCGATGACGGAGAAATACGCCGCGGCGAGGGGGACCTGATCGCCCTTCAGCCCGTCGGGGTATCCCAGGCCGTCGAGGCGTTCGTGGTGATGGCGCACGAGGTTCAGCAGAATCGGATCGGTCTCGCCCATGCGGATCATGCGCTCGTGTCCGAGCGCGGCGTGCGACTTCATCGCCTCGAACTCTTCGGAGGTCAGGCGGCCGGGCTTGACGAGGATCTCGTCGGGAATGTCGATCTTGCCGACGTCGTGCAAGGCCGCGGCGAACGAGAGACGCTCGATGACCTCGCGATCCAGGTCGGCGTGCTCGGCGAGCGCGCGGGTGTAGAGCACCACGCGCCAGGTGTGCGCGGCGGTGGAGAGGTCCTTGACTTCAAGGATGCCGACCAGGGCGCGGACGACGTCGGGGCTCATGCGTCATTGTTCGCCGCGACTTGGCAGCCAGCGCTCCGGCGCGGCGGGTTATCGGCCGGTATTGATTCATGCATCTGGCGGAATCCCGCCTGAAGGGCCGCACGTATCCCTCGCTTTCATCGATTGAAGGAAAGCGATGGAGATTCCATTCAGCCTGATCGACATGCTCGGACCTCTGGCTCCCACCATTCGCATCGTGGACGTGGGTGCTTCGGATATCGGCGAGACCCCTCCATACGTCGCGCTCATGGCGCGGCCGCAGGGCCGACTGGTCGGATTTGAGCCCGACGACGCCGCGCGGGGGATGCTGAACGCGTCGGACTGCTACCCGGGCCGATGCCTGTACCTGCCCGACATCATCGGCGATGGGAGCGAGCGCAACTTTCATCTCTGCAACGTCCCGATGACCTCGTCGCTGTACCGGCCCAACACCCCGCTCCTGCGGTTGTTCATCAATCTCGAGGAAGTCATGCGCGTGGAATCCACGCGACGGGTGAAGACGCGGCGCCTGGACGATGTCCCGCAGGTCGACGGGCTGGACTTTCTCAAGATCGATGTGCAGGGCGCGGAACTCGACGTGTTCAAGGGTGCGCCCCGCCTTCTCTCCCGGGCGCTGGTCGTCCACACCGAGGTCGAGTTCGTTCCGATGTACGAGGGCCAACCGCTGTTCAGCGATGTGGACCAGTTTCTCAGGTCCCAGGGGTTCCTGCTCCACAGTTTCCTGGGCGGCATGTCCGGCCGGACCTTCCGCCCCATGGCGGTGGTCGAAGGTCCGACGAGCACGCTCCGGCAGCACCTCTGGGCCGATGTGGTGTACGTCCGCGACTTCGGCCAACTGGCCGGGCTCTCGCCGGGCGACTTGCTCAAACTCGCGGTCATCCTGCACGAGTGCTACGGCTCGTGCGACCTGGCCGCGCTCGTGCTCTACCACTATGACCTTCAGACGCCCGGCCGCGACCCTTCGCGGCCCGACGGGTTGTGGGGTGAGTACTTCCAGCGCCTGTGCGGGGAAATCCCGACCGATCGGCCGTTGGTTTAGGTCCCGGCTCGCGAGATGGTCGTGAGGATGTCGGCCTGATGGTCGGCGTGGTAGGAACTGCGGACCAATGGGCCCGACTCGACAACCTTGAACCCGCGCCGGAGGCCTTCGCTCTTGAACATCGCGAAGGTGTCCGGGTGCACCCAGCGATCGATGGGAAGGTGGTTGCGCGTAGGCTGGAGGTACTGCCCGATCGTGAGGATGTCGGTGGCGTCGTGCGTGGAGCCCCGGGTCGCCGCCTGCACCTCGTCGAACAGCGCGAGCACTTCCTCGTCGCGCTCGCCGATGCCCACCATGATCCCCGTTTTCGCGACCATCCCGGCTGCCTTCACACGCCGCAGCAACTCCAGCGAACGGTCGAACTTGGCGCTGGGCCGTACCGCCGGGTACATCCGGCGGACGGTCTCCAAGTTGTGGTTGATGATGTGGGGCTGGGCGTCGATGACCATCTGGAGCGCGCCCCAGTTTCCCTCGAAGTCGGGGACGAGGACTTCGACAGACATGTGAGGGCAGGATTCGCGGGTGCGGATGATCGTCTCCGCCCAGATGGCCGCGCCCCCGTCGGCGAGTTCGTCCCGGTTCACGCTGGTGATGACCACATGCCGCAGGCCCATGAGAGCGAGCGACTCGGCGACGCGCCGGGGCTCGTCCCTGTCGAGCGCGGGCGGGCGGCCCGTCTTGACGTTGCAGAAGCCGCAGGCGCGGGTGCAGGTATCGCCGAGGATCATGATGGTGGAGACCCCGCGGGACCAGCACTCGCCCATGTTCGGGCAGCCGGCCTCCTCGCACACGGTGTGCAGCCGGTGTTCGGACATGATGCCCTTGAGGCGGGTGTAGCCCGGCCCGCCGGGGACCTTGGCGCGGAGCCACTCGGGCTTTCGCCGCACCGCCAGCGTCTCTTTGCCCTCGCGGTTGTTCAGGACCATCGACGAGAGGCTGAGTCTGGGCGGATCGATCGTCTTGAGCGGATCACCACCCAACGGTCGCGGGTGCCGCGCGAGGGTTCTCGCGGTGGCGGGGTCGGTCGGCGGCGGAGACTGGCTTGGCATCTGGGGGAGTCTAGGAATGGCGCAAACCCGTTTCGGATGAGGGACGTAGGTTGGAGCATCGACCCTGAGAATGGGCGGTGTTCGGAGTGAGAGGCCGGAAAATACCGGGCAGCGTTGAACCGCCCCCCATCAGGCGGTCGATCCTGTACGTCCGGGAACTACTATGGTTGCGCTCGCGACGTTGGCGGGCTCTTTTGCTAGGATTCTGATCGGCTTGCCCGCGGAGTGCAGAACTTCACAGAGGAAGGAGCAGAGCGTGCTTCAAGGACCGAACATGGGACGCGATTTCAAGGCCTGGTCCGTCGTATTGGTGTTTGGCGGAGGGGCCTCGCTTCTGGCCTCGCTCCTGGGCGGATGCGCAGGTAAGTCATTCATGGATCCCAGCGTCAGCGGCTCGTACCGCGGCGGGCGGACTCCCGTCGCCTTGCCGGTGCTGACTCGGATCGCCGCAATCGAGGACGACATGGGCGAACTGGTCGAGTACAGCGACCCGCTCCCCGGCGACCTGACCGCTCAGCCGATGCAGTACCGCCTCGGGCAGGGCGATGCGCTTCGGGTCACGGTGTACGACCTGATCGAAACCAATCGGGCCGAACTGTACGAAGTGGAAGTTGATGCCCGCGGGAT
Organism: Phycisphaerales bacterium; assembly: GCA_905339235.1. Classification (GTDB taxonomy): domain Bacteria; phylum Planctomycetota; class Phycisphaerae; order Phycisphaerales; family UBA1924; genus RI-211. The sequence continues at coordinate 239,295 of CAJPFG010000010.1, read as the reverse complement.
GATCGAGTTGCCGCAGTTGGGCCGCGTGCACGTCGGCGGCCGGACGACCGAAGAGGCGACCGAAATCGTCAAGACCGCCATGTTGCGCCTGGTGACCAACCCGTTGGCGTCGGTCGTCGCCGTGCAACAGCGGCAGCAGACCTTTAACCTGGTCGGCGCTGTGGATCGGCCCGGCGCGTACTTTGTGCCGCGGGCCAACTACCGCCTGCTCGAGGCAATCGCCGTAGGCGGGCGGATTGACGATCAGGGCGAGTTCGTGTACGTGATCCGCGAAGTTTCACTCGGTGAAGACTCCAGCCCCACCGACGTGCTGCCCACGGAATCGCCTGCCCCCAAGCCGAAAGAGAACATCCTCGACATCATCGATGAGATCGCCCCGCCCAAGCCCCAGCCGGGCCTTATGCGGGGCCAGCCCGCCGCCTCCCAGCCCGAAAAGCCCAAGGCGCCGCCGCCGGTGGTGACCCTGCCGGACGAGACTCCCGCGGCCACGCCCGCGAACGCCGCGGAGCCCGCGCCCAGCGGTGCAACGCGCTGGGTGTTCCTCAACGGAAAATGGACACAGGTCGCTGCAACCCCCAGGGCCGAGGGCGGCGATTCGATCCCCGAGGCGACCGACGCCATGGTGACGCAGCGGGTGATCCGAGTGCCGCTGAAGGATCTGCTGGCCGGAAAGCAATCGGTCAACCTCGTGATCCGGCCGGGAGATGTCGTCCGCGTGCCCAGCCCCCCGATCGGCACGATCTACATCGGCGGACAGATCAATCGCCCGGGAACCTACAGCCTCCCATCCACCGGCGGCCTGACTCTGCTGCGGGCGATCATGGCGGCGGGCGGGTATTCCAGCCTGGCGATCCCTTCACGCATCGACATCACCCGTGTGGTGGGGAAGGACCGGGAAGCCACGATCATGCTGGACGGCGCGGCCATCGCCGAACGCACTCAACCGGACATCTATCTCAAGCCCAACGACACCATCAATGTCGGCACCAACTTCTGGGCGCTCCCGCTGGCCATCCTGAGAAATGGCCTGCGGGTGAACTACGGCTTCGGCTTTGTGCTGGATCGGAATCTGAGCAACGACCTCTTCGGACCGCCCCCCGTCAATCAGTTCGGTCAGTAATCGGGTTGGCGGCGCCGATCATTCTGTGTGTAACGAGCGGGGTTTGGCCCGGGCCCCGGCGCCGGCCGAACTCCGTGGGTTCGTCGTCGTAGGTAGGCCACCGGGATCCACTTAGGAGAAGATCGGGTGTCGAGCGCGGCCACGTCCATGAGCCAGAAGAGCCAAAGACCCGTGCTCGGCGCGGGATGGCAGCTCCTGACGTGGCGGGCTTGGACTCAGATCGGCCTGCTGGTGCTCGCGTTCGTGGCCCTCTTCCATGAATGGCTGTTCCGGCAAGGGGCGATCAGCGCCAAAGAACTCGAGGACTGGGGCCATTCGTTCATCGTGCCCCTGATCAGCCTGTACATGATCTGGCAAAACCGCGAGGCGGTGCTGGCCACAACCGCAAAGCACTTCTGGCCCGGGCTGCTACCGCTGCTGTTGGGGATCGCCTGCTACGTGTTCTTCATCGTGGGTGTCTCGAACCACATGCTCCAGGGATTCGCGATGGTGCTGACCATCGCCGGCACGGCGCTGCTGGTGGCCGGCCCGGCGATGTTCCGGCACCTGTTTCTCCCGATCGCGTATCTCCTCTTCGCGGTGACGGTCGCCGACCAGATCATGAAGAAGATGACCTTCCCCCTGCAACTGCTGGCGTCGAAGGCCGCGGGGTTCCTGCTCCAGACGATCGCCGCGACAACCGGCGGGTTTTTCGTGGACGTGAAGGGCAACACGATCGAAATCCTCTACAAGGGCTCCATCATCCCGCTCAACGTCGCGGAGGCGTGCTCGGGGATGCGGATGGTGATCGCGTTCCTCGCGCTCGCGGCGGCCGTGGCGATCTTCTCGTGCAGGCTCTGGTGGCAGCGGATCGCTCTGCTCGCGCTCGCCGTGCCCGTGGCGCTGCTCATGAACGTGCTTCGCGTGGCCGTGCTGGGCCTGGCCTCGCTCCTCAACCCGTCCTTCGCATCGGGCAGCGCGCACATGCTGATCGGGACGCTCCTGCTGATTCCGGGGATGTTCCTCTTCCTGGGTGTAGTCTGGGTGCTCAACAGGATGGTCCACGATCCGGCGGAGGGCGCGGCATGAAGCGCGGCTGGATCAATCCCGGAGTCATCACGGCGTTCGTGCTCCTGCTCGGTGGCGCCGCGAGCGTGAGCGCCGTCAAGCAGTACTTCAAGATCTACACCCGCAAGGACCCGATCCAGTCGGACCTGAACCTTCTCGTCGGCTCGCTGCCCAAAGCGACTCCCTCGTGGGTGCGGCTTGGGCAGGACCATCTCGAACAGGAAGAGGTTCTCGCGGTGCTCGGCACGCAGAACTACCTCACCAGGGTGTATCGGGAACGCAAGCCCAAAAACCCCGATCACCCGATCGTTCTTTCGTTCCACGCGGCGTACTACACGGGCATGATCGACACCGTCCCTCACGTGCCGGACCGCTGCTTCGTGGGCGGGGGCATGCAGATCGGCGATGTCGTGGGCGATCTCCCGCTCACGTTCGACCAGGAACTGTGGAGCCCCAATAACGATGTCCCGGACTCGCTCAAAGGACGCGTCTGGAGGACTCGCATCACCAACCCGGACTCGGATCACGACGGAGTGCGCCGCACCCTGCCCTTTAACCCGCAGAACATGAAACTGCGGACGATGAAGTTCCTGAACAACAACGGGCAGCAACTCTACTCGGGGTATTTTTTCATCGCCAACGGCGGCACGGTGTGCCGGGCCGAGGAGGTCCGTCTGCTGGCGTTCGATCTCAACACGCGGTTCGCGTACTACCTGAAAGTCCAGGTAACTTCGTCGGATGTCAAGGACGGTCAGGAACTCGCCGATCTGGCCTCGTCGCTGATCGGCGAAATGCTCGGCGACATCATGCTGTGCGTCCCCGACTGGGTGGAGGTAGAGGCAGGAAGGTATCCCCCGCCGCCGGCGCCGCCCGCCGGGCCGGCCAGTCCGTAGCGGAACACGAGAATCACGGGGGACGGGAAATCGTCCCATCCCCCGAGGAGGAAGTCATGGCTTCGAAGGTCAACACTCGGTTCGTGGTCATCCTGGGAGCGAGCGTCGTGGGCGTGCTTGGCGCGCTGCTCGGCGTGGCCTACGTGCTCCTGTACAACACGCCCGAAGAACTCGTGAAGATGGGCGACAGGTCGATGGCCGACGGGAAGTACATCGACGCCGCGATCTACTACTCCAAGGCCTGCGACAAGGAAAAGACCAATCCCGAGAACTACAAGAAGTGGCGAGAGAGCGTGTCCAGGCAGGTGCCGGAAACGCCCACGCAGTTCGACGCGGCCATGAAGAGTTGGCGCGGCGCGACCCGCCAACTGGCCGTGATCCAGCCCCAGAACCTCGACGCCCAGAAGGAATACCTCGAGACGTTGGACGCGACGATCCTCCAAGGGCCCTTCGACCGGACCTCTATGCTGTACGTGCGCGAAGAATCGCAGTTGTTCCTGACCCACTACGCGGGGCAGGACCCCGGCCCATGGGAGGTGCTGAAGCGATACCGCGGGCTGGCGCAGTTCCGCATCCTGGCCGAGACACCCGATGCGCCCGCGGAAGATTGGCAGACGGCTCGCTCGGACCTCGAGGCCGCCGTGCGGGTTGACCCGTCGGACTTTGAGTGCGCCACCAGCCTGGAGGCCTTGCTCCGCGAGCAGGGCCGCAAGGCCCGGATCGCCGGCAAGACCCTGGAGGCCGACGAACTCGACGCGTTGAGCAAAAAAGTGTTCGATGACTTCCAGGCGCGCAACCCGGGCAATCCGATGGCGATCCTGGGCGGGATTCAGCGCGAGTTCAACGACGCGCTCACGCAGTTCCGCAACCGCCACAAGGCCGCGGCCGACGCGGGCCAACCCCTCCCGGACCTCACCGCCGAAGGCACCCAGATCGCCGAGCGCCTTTCGCCGCGCCTGGACGAGGCCCTCGCCGCCGCGAAGCAGTCCGGCGCGGCCAGCGTGACTCCTCTCCTGATCCGCGCGCTGCGCGAGATGGAGCGCACCGTCGATCCGCGGGCCCGGTACCGCCGGACCAGCGACCTGATCACCTTCGCGCTCGAGTCACGCCCGCAGGACCTGGACCTGCTCTCGGCCAAGGCCGAGGTCGCCGGCGAGCGCGACGAGTTTGAACTGGGCGTTCAATACCTCCAGACGATCATCGACATGCCCAACCGGCCCGTGAGCATCGACGGCCAGCGCCTGTTCGGTTTCCGCACCAACGCGCGAATCCTCCAGGCCCAGTGGGCCGTGCGGGCGTACCTCGCCACGCCGGACGAGAAAAAGGACGAGAAGGTGGCCGCCCGGCAGCGGGCCAGGGACATGTACGACTACCTGCAGAAGAACGAGGACCGCAACTCGCCGCGGGTGATGCTGGTCCAGGCCTGGAACTCCTTCATCGACAACGACCCGCAGACCGCCGACCGCCTCCTGTCGTCGGTGAACAGCAAGCAGCGCATCCTGGACCCCGACGTGCTGGTGCTCTGGGCGCACATCGCCACCCAGTTGAACCAGCCCGGCGCGGCCCGGGAACGGCTGTTGATGGTGCTGCAGGTGCAGCCGAATCACATTCCCGCGGCCTTGGCGCTCGGGCAACTGTCCAACTCCCTGCAAGACTTCGAGACTGCCGAGAACCTCTTCACCAACATCCTGCGAGTGCTGCCGGATAACGAGATGGCCCAGGAGGGCGTTCGCATCGCCCGCGCCGGGAGAGGGTCGGGCACCCCCGCGGAATCGGTGCAGCAGGTGCTGATGGACGTGCAGCGCGAGCAGCGCGAAGGGGTTGGAAAAGAGGGAACCGATGCCACGGTGAACACCATTCTCACCGAAGCGGTGACCAAGTACGGGTATGCGCCCCAACTCATCCACGCCCTGGTGACCGCGCGCCTCAACCTCGGGGACCGAGAGGGAGCGCTGACCTACGTGCGCACGGGCATCGAGAAGAACCCGGACAGCGTTCTGCTGAAGAGCCTGGAAACCATGCTCACGACGGAGGATCAGACCGACGCGAACATCAAGATCATCGAGGCTCGCACCGACATCCCGGAACTGAACCGGGTGCTGGCGAAGTTCCAGTGGTACCGCACCGCCGGACGAAAGGCCGAGGCCAGGGCGATGCTGGATCGCGCCATCGAACTCAATCCCGACGACGACCAGGTGATCGAGGTGTGCTTCATCGACGCGCTCGAGCGGGCCGACTGGGCGAAGGCCTCGGAGATGGCCGACAAGGCCGGCAAACTCAACATCGACCGGGCCGAGGGCCGCACCTTCAAGGCCCGCCAGATGGCCAGCCAGCGCGACCAGAAGGGCGCCGCCGAGATCATGCAGCAGGTCATCGACTCCGGCACGAGAACGCCGGAGGTGTACCGGCTGCTGGGGCGGCTGCAGATGGCGCTCGGAAGGCTGTCGGACGCGACGAACTCGTTCAAGGACGCGCTCCGCCTGCGGCCCAACGACTCCGGCGCGATCAAAGACCTCGTGACCGCGCTGGTCACCCAGAACCTGAAGGACCAGGCCCTGCAGGCCGCCCGGGAAGGCGAGAAGTTCGCCGGGAACGATCCCGAGTTCCTCGACCTGTGGCTGAAGATCGAGGCCGAGTTCGGCAACCTCCCGCTCGCAATCCAGCGCCGCGAGCGGATGGCCCTGGCCAATCCCAACGATCGCGACAACCTCTACGAACTCGGGCGACTACAGATCCGGACGGGCGACCTGCCCAAGGCACGCACCACCATCGATCGCGTTCGCACGCTCCGCGACGACTTCGAGGGCATGGCCCTGGAAGCGTCGTGGCATTGGGCCAAGAACGATCGCGCGGCCGCAAAGAAGACCTTCGAGGACTTCAACGCCAAGATGGCGGACAACCCCGCGCGCCTTCGGGCGCACATCGAGTTCGCCCAGTTCCTGTACGGCCGGAAGGATTTCGAAGGCGCGATCTCGAATCTCGAAGCGGCACGCACGTACCAGGACCCGAAGGTCATGGAGGCCGACAAGGCGATCGCGGACGTGTTCTTCGCCCAGGCCGTTCTGGACCGGGCCGCCGTTCCGCTGGCCGCCATCGTCGCGAGCGGCGCCGACTCTCCCGACCAGACCTACCGCAAAAAACTCGTGGAGTCGTTGATCCGGCTGAAGAAACTCGACGAGGCCGAGGAAGCAATCCGTCCTCTGATCTCGGTCCCCGAGCCCGAACTTGTCTGCCTGCTCCTCGAGGCGGACCTCCGCGAAGCACAGTTGCGCGACTCCGATCAGCGCCAGATTCTCGACCGCGTGGTCTCCAAGTACCCGACGGAGGCCGCGGTCTTTGTGAAGCGCGGCCAGTACCTCGCCCGAACCGAATCAACCTGGCGCGAGGCGATCCAGGACTTCAGCAAGGCAATCCAGTTGTCGCCGAACATGTGGCAGGCATTCAGGCTTCGGGCGGCGCTGTATGGCCGCATGAAGGACGCCGACCGGGCGCTCACCGATCTTCGCGAGGCGCTCCGCCTCAACCCGCAGGACGACGAGATGCTGGTGTCGCTGGTCACAGACCTGATCCGCCGGCAACGGGACCAGGAGGCGGAGGACGCCGCGAAACTCGCCATCGACGGCAGGCCGCGCGAGGCCCTGACCTACCAGCGGGTGGGCAACATGTTCCAATCCGTCGATCGCCCGGCCATCGCGGCGCGATTCCTGAAGAGCGCCTTCGAACTGGACCCCAACGACCTGGTGGTGCAGCGATACCTGGATTCACTGCTCGCGCAGAGCCCGCCGGACATCACCACGGCCGACGCGGTACTGCGACAGATCGGTGAGGAGCGGGTCAAGAAAAACCCCGGCTTCCTCATGGCCCTGTCCCGCGTGCGCCTGGGCCAGCAGAACCGGATCAACGAGGCGGTCCGCGCCGCCACCGACGCGCTGCGATTGCTCGACCCCGCCAACGTCGGCGGCATGCTGCAGTGGCACAACGACATGGACAAGGTCATCCCCGAGGGTGCCAAGCATCTCAAGTTCGTCGAAGACGCCATCGCCGCCGGAATCGTCCCCACCCTCAACGAGTGGCTGGCGTTCTTCAGGGCTGAAATCATGTCCCGGAACCCGCCGTCGCTCGACGCCGCGGCGGCCAGCCTGGGCGAACTGCTCAACTCCACCAAAAACCCCCCGCTCCGGCTGCTGTGCTTCCGCCTCCGCGGTACCGCGTACTACGCCGCGGGCAAGTCCTCCGAGGCCGAGGCGGTCTGGCGCACCGGTGTCGCGGAGTTCCCCGACGACGCGGAGATGAACAACAACCTCGCGTACCTGATGGCCCAGGCGGGCAAGTTCGATGAAGCACTCCCCATGGCGCAAAAGGCCGCGGAACTCCGCCCCACCAGCCCCGACGTGCTCGACACGTTGGGCTACATCTACATGCGCACCGGCAAACTGAAGGACGCCGAACAAACGCTGCGTCGATCGCTTCAATACATGACCCAGGGACGGCAGGCGGTGGTCTCCGCGGCACATCTCGCCGAGACGCTGTACCGCCTGGAGCGATTCAAAGAAGCCAAGGACATGGTGGACGAAGCGGACAATCTGGCGAAGGCGATGACACAGTTGGATCAGGCCGTTGTAAAGGAACTTCAGGATGTTCGGACTTTGATAGAACAACCGCGCTGATTCCCGTCGGATAGGGCTAAGGACCCCGGGGTATCGGACCGAGTTTTGTGAATCGGGGTTGGTGCGAGGACGCCCGGTCCGCGAGAACTGCAGGCAGGGTGGACGAGTATCAGAGGGCGGCAATCCGCGGCCCAGAGTAAGGAAGGGTGAAGAACATGACCAGCATTCCACTCCCATCGAGCGTCATCCCCCAAGCGGCGCGACCCGGGCCCGCCGCGAGCGGACACGGGGCGGCGCCGGCGGGCGCCGCGATCGACCCCATTCGGCTGCTAAACAAGTACAAATACCTGTTCGCAGGCGTCGCGGTCTTCGGCGCGGTCGTCGGGACCGGGGCTCACTTCATTCTCAGGAAGGTGTACCCGTTGTGGACCCCGGCGGCGGTATTCCACTGCTTGCCGGCGACGCAGGGCGCGGGCGACCTCGTGGGCACGAACCCGTCCGCCGAGGAGATGAGCCGGTTCATGCAGACGCAGGTGCGGATTCTGACATCCACACAGGTGCTCAGTCGCGTGGCGGAAGATCCGACGCTTCGAACGCAGGCGCCCAAGTGGGCGAAGGAATACGAGATCGTCGATCGGTCAACGGGCGCACCGGGGTTTGACTCGGCGGAGGCCCTCAAGGACCTCAAGGACGACGTAAAAGCGCGCGTGCTGCCGGGCACGAACCTGGTGGAACTGTCGATGTCGTGGAATGACCGGTACGACACCAAGGCGATCATCGGCATGGTCCGGCAGCGGTACATGCAGTTGGTCGCCGACCAGGGCCGCGTCGGTCTGGACGACAAACTCTCCGCGCTGCGCAACTCGATCAAGTCGTTGGAAGACGAGGCCAACGGTCTATCGCTGGAAAAAGAGCGGTTGATCCAGCAGGGCCAGGTGGACGCGATCGACGATCGCGTCGCGGCGCACCGCGCCGAACAGGCCGAGGTCAACCGGACCCTGATCGACGTGCAGCGCACGCTCGACGCGGGCGGCACCAAACTCAAGCAGATGGAGGCCGAACTGAACCACCCCGGCGGCGTGACCTACGGCGACGAACTCAAGGAAGTGGTCGAGAAGAACCCGCAAATCGTCGAACTGCGGACGATGCTGCAGCGCTACGAGACCGACCTGAAGACGCTGCTGCAGAACGGCGTCAACCGCGACCACCGTCAGTTCAAGCAGATCGAGAACCAGATCGCGTCGGCACGGCAGCAACTCGAGGAGAAGCGCCAGGAACTGCTGAAAGAGACCTTCAACGCCGAACTGGATTCCACCCGCAAAACCGTCGCCCAGTTCGAATCGCAGAACGCGACCCTGATCCAGAAGCGGTCCGACACGAGCAAGAAACTCCAGGACCTCGCGAGAATCCAGTCGCGGTACAACGACCTGGACGCCCGCCTGCAGGGCATCACCCAGTCCCGCACGAAACTCGCCGACGCGCTGTCGAACCTGGCGGCCCAGTCGATGACCGAGTCGGTGAACCGCGTCGTGCTGCTCGAAACCGAGCGAGTGCCCGATGAACTCTCCTTCCCGCAACTCAAACTCATGATCCCCGCCGGCGTAGCGCTGTTCCTGTTCCTGACCGCCGGCATCGTCCTGCTCGTCGAGATCGTCGATCAGCGCGTCAAGAGCCCCTCCGACATCACGCTCATCCCCAGGGCCCGGTTGGTGGGCTGGGTGCCCGACGCCGCGGAAGATCCCGCCGGCGCCGGCGCCGTCGAAACCGCCTTCCGTGACCGTCCGCGCGGCATCGTCGCCGAGTCCTTCCGCCAGGTCCGTTCCGCCATCGCCAAGCGGGTCCAGCAGGCCGACCACAAGACCATCCTCGTCGTCTCCGGCATGCCCTCCTCGGGCGCCACCTCCGTCGCCGCCAATCTCGCCCTCTCGTTCGCCGCGGCCGACAAGAAGGTCCTCCTCATCGACGCCAACTTCCGCCGCCCGGGCCTTCACCGGGTCTTCGCCGTTCCCGAATCTCCCGGCCTCGCCGACGTGCTCAGCAAGCAGCGCGAACTCTCGCAGGCCGTCCAGGCCACCAACACCCCCAACCTCGACCTGCTCACCGCCGGCGCCAAGGACCAGCGCGTCTACGAGCGCCTCGCCACCGAGGTCATGGGCGAAACGCTCGCGAAAGTTCGGTCGATGTACGATCTCGTGCTGATCGACGTGGCGCCCGCGGTCGTCGGCGGCGACGCCATGGCCCTCGCGCAGCGCTGCGACGCCTCCGTGCTGGTCGTGCGCGCCATGGCCGACAAGCGCGGCATGGTCGCCCGCATCAAGAACGAACTCAGCGAGACCCGGGGCGAGTTCCTCGGTGCTATCGTCAACGGCGTGAAGTCCGCCACGGGCGGGTACATGAAACGCAACATCAAGACCGCCCACGAATACCACAACGACTGACCGGAACTCGCCTTTGAACAATCCCCAATCTCCGCACAGGTCGGGCGCCTCCGTCCCCACACCCAGGCGCGTGTTGATCAGTGGCGGCTCGGGCTTCATCGGCTCTCACCTCACCGAGCGGCTCCTCGCCCGCGGCGATCAGGTCACCGTCGTGGACAACCTCTCCACCGGCGGACGCGCCAACCTGCCCCAGTTCCATGAACGCCTGCGATTCATCGAGGCCGACCTCAAGGATGCTCTGGGCGCCTTCGGCAAGGGCGAGCGGTTCGAAGAGATCTACCACCTCGCCGCGGCCGTCGGCGTCAAACTCGTCATCGCCGACCCGATCAAGTCCATCGAGACCAACATCGAGCAGACCTCGGCGATCCTCCGCTTCGCCACGGTCCGCAGCGCCGACGGCGGCCCCGTTCCCACGCTCATCGCCTCGTCCTCCGAGGTCTACGGCAAGTCGGCGAAGAACCCCTTCAACGAGGATGACGACGTGGTGTACGGCCCCACCACGTTCACGCGCTGGTCCTACGCGTGCACGAAAGCCGTCGACGAATACCTCGCGCTCGCCTACCGGGCGCGCCACGCGCTCCCGGTCGTCGTGGCGAGATTCTTCAACACGGTCGGCCCGCGCCAAGTCGGGGAATACGGGATGGTCGTGCCGCGGTTCGTCGAAGCCGCCCTCGCCGACAAGCCCATCGACGTCTACGGCGACGGGACCCAGTCCCGCTGCTTCTGCGACGTCCGCGACGTCGCGGGCGTTCTTCCGACGCTGCTGGCGACGCCGCCGTGCTACGGCCGCATCTTCAACCTCGGATCGGATCGCGCGATGACCATCCGCGAACTGGCCGACCTGGTCATTCGCACGCTGGGCTCGTCGTCCCAGATCCGTCTGGTCCCCTACAGCCAGGCCTACATCGCCGGCTTCGAAGACCTTCTCCAACGCCGCCCGGACCTCGCCCGCGTGCGCCAGGCGGTGGGGTTTGAGGCGAAGATCCCCATCGAGCAGACCATCCGCGACATGGCGGCGTGGATGAAGAACGGAAACGGTGTATGACCCCCTCCGCGTGGGCCATGGCGGCGCTCGCGCAGACCGCCGACGCGGCCTCGGCGGCCCCAGGCCCCACCCGGCTCTCGGCCTTCGAGGGCTACATGGGCGTGCTGATCCTCTCGTTCGTCGTCACCCTGATCGCCACCCCATTCATGCGCCGCCTCGCCGTCGCCCACGGCATCATCGACCGGCCCAACCAGGCCCGCAAGGTCCACAAGTTGCCGATCGCCTACCTCGGCGGGGTCGCCGTGTTCGCGGGGATCATGGCCGGCGTCCTGTACAGTTTCGTCGGGGTAAAAGTGACCGGCCTGATCGACTGGCACCCCTCCGAAAAGCGGGGCGTCCTGGACTTCGCGCATCCCCCGGTGCCCTACTCGATCCTGCTGGGAATGACCGTCATCCTGCTGGTGGGCGTGATCGACGACGTCACGGGCATCAGCCCGCGCGTGAAGATCGGCGGGCAGTTGTTCGCCGCCGCGGCGCTCGCGATGGACCGCGTCGGCGTCCAGATGGCCGCGGGGATCATGCTCCCCGTCGCAAACCTGCTGGGAATTCCGCTTGAAACCATCGAGGGTGGGGCTCAGACCATCCTGCTGAAGATCCCTCTCCCCTTTGAAATCGGGGGGACTGCCACGCTCAACTTCGACCTGATCTACTGGACGGGCACGGCCATCATCGCCGTCGCCGTGATCGGATTGTGCAACGCGAGCAACCTGCTCGACGGCCTCGACGGCCTGCTGAGCGGCACAACCGCGATCGCCGCCATCGGCCTGCTGTTCGTGGCCCTGGGCATGGCCGTCGCCGACGACGGCCCCCGCGACGCGGAGCGCATCGTGCTATGCCTGGCCCTTTTGGGCGCCTGCCTGGGATTCCTACCCCACAACTTCAACCCCGCCACAATCTTCCTCGGCGATGCCGGGAGCCTGCTGCTCGGGTTCGTCACCTGCGTCATCATCCTCATGATGGGAGACACCGGAAAAACCTGGCTCGTCGCCGCGGGCGTCATCATCTACGCACTTCCCCTCATCGACACCACCCTCGCGATCGTCCGCCGCAAGATGGAAGGCAAGTCCATCTCCTCCGCCGACGACCAGCACCTGCACCACCAACTCAAGCGCGCCCTGGGCGTGAAGGGCGCGGTCTTCGCCCTCTACGGCATCGCCGGCACCTTCGCCGCGATTGGCGCCGGCATCGCCCTGATCCGCGCCCGCAGCGTCTTGCTGCTCGCACTCATTTTCGCCGCGTACGTGGGCGTGATCGCCATCAAGATCGCGCGCCGCCGCGCCATCGAAGCCCAGGCCGCCGCGTACGAAGCCAAGGTCGCCGCCGGCCTCGCCCCGCCCGAACCGCTCGAGAACGGCCGCGAGGAAAACGCCGCCGCTTCGTCGGCCCCCGAGGCCGCGCCCAAGCCGCACGGCTGAAACCTACAAAATCGTTCCCGTCAGAATCGCGATCGCGATCCCCAGGTAGATCAGCGTCCCGCTCGCGTCCATGAGCGTCGCCACCATCGGGCTGCTCGCCGTCGCGGGATCAAGCCTGGCCCGCCGCAGCAGCAGCGGCAGCAGCGACCCCAACGTCGTGCCCCACATCACCACCGTGAAGATCGCCGCCGCGACCGTCGCCGCCATGCGCTGGGCGTGCACCGGCTGGTCGAACTTGGCCACTCGAACCAGCGTGAAGAACTCAACGCACGCCCATCCCATTAGCGCCAGCGAGCCGCCCAGCATCAGCGCCGTCGCGAACTCCTTCCGAATAATCCGCCACCAGTCGATCGGCGCGATCTCCCCCAGCGCCAGCGCCCGCGTCACCAGCGTCGCCGCCTGGCTCCCGCTGTTGCCCCCGCAACTCATCACCAGCGGCATGAACAGCACCAGCACCGCCGCCTGCTCCAGCCGCTTCTGAAAACTCCCGAGCACCAGGATCGTGATCGTCTGCCCCACGAACAACGCCGCCAGCCACATCCCCCGCTTCTTGAACATCTCCACGTGCCCGGCCTTCATGTACGGCTCTTCCAGCGCCGCCACGCCGCCCATCTTCTGGATGTCCTCGGTCGCCTCCGCCTGCGCCACGTCCGCCACGTCGTCGCTGGTCACGATCCCGATCAGCACCCCGCGCGAATCCACCACCGGCAGCGCGAAGCGGTCGTACCGCCCCATCGCGAGCACCGCCTCCTCCTGGTCGTCGGTCGCCTGCAACTTCACGAAACTCCGGTTCATCTGGTTCTCGACGCTGTCGGAAGGGTCGGCCAGCAGCAGGCTCCGCAGACGCATGTCGTCGATCAGCCGCCCCTCGTTGTCGATCACGTAGATGTACGCGATCGTCTCCGCGTCCTTCCCGTGCTTGCGGATGTGGTCCAGCGCCTGCGCCACCGTCCAGTTCGGCCGGATGCCCACGTAGTCGGGCGTCATCAATCGCCCCACGCTCCGCTCCGGATACCCCAGGATCGCCTGCGTCGCCCGGCGCTCCTCCGGCGATAGGCCCGCCAGCACCCGCTGGGCTACTTCCTCGGGAAGTTCGTCGAGCAGACGCACCCGGTCGTCGGCGCTCATCCCTTCGACCACCCGCACCGCGCCCTCGTTCCCAAGTTCCCGGATCAGGACTTCCTGCCGCTCCGGCGAGAGATACGCGAACGCCGCCGCGGCGTCGTCCCGCTGCAAAAACCGGAACCCCACGGCCGTCTGGGCCGGTTCGAGCGCACCGAGAATGTCCGCGACGTCCGCCGGGTGAATCGCCGCGAGCGCATCGCGAAGATCGGAGTACTGCCCCTCGCGGATCAGTTCCTCAACCTCGGGCAGCAGCAGTTCGGCGGTGGGTGTCACTTCCGGATGATACCTCGCGAGATCCGTGCGAGGATCGGCGTAAAGCACGTTCGCGCGAAACGCCCGGATTCCTGTAGACTACACCGCGTGCACAACGTCGCCCGATACCCCAGCCCCATGATCGCGCTGCGTGCCTCGATGCTCCTGCGCGAGAACGGCATCCCCGCCTGGATCTCCGCCCCGGACATCATGCCCCCCTTCGAAACCGGCGTCTTCGTCGGCGGTGAATCCTTCGTACGCCCCGCCCGGGAAATCCTCGCCGCGACGACTGCCGAATCACTAACTCCCGAGACGGGCTGGGAATCCACCGCCGCCCCGGACATTCGCCGCCTGGATGCGAGCCTCGCGCCGGATTGCCCCGGGTGCGGCCGGGCCTTGCCGATGGACCCCGGACTCACGCAGTGTCCGGCATGCGGAACGCCCGCCAACGTCACCGAACGGCTCCTCGAACGGCACGGGCCCGAGGTTTTCGTTTCTCTTTATCCCGACGATTCTGACGACGCACCCGAGGCCGCGCTCGCGAACTGCCACGTCGTCTGCCAATGCACGTACCCGCTCGACGGCCTTGGCACGACGGGCCGGTGCCCGGAATGCGGTGCGCCCTTCGACAAGCGCGTTGTCCTGGGTTGGGCAAAGCGAAGCCTGTAACCTCAGGGCGCCAGGCAACTCAGGCCCCGCAGCCCCACCGGCTCGCGCGTGAAGAACGGCTCGGCGAACGCAACCCCGATCGTGGACCCCCACACCTGCGCGTACGCCAGGAGCCGCTCCGGAAAGTCGCTCGAAACAAGTTTCCCCGGGTCCGCCGGCGGCCCCGCCTTCGGATCGCCCGCGGCGAACGCCAAACCATTGTCGTCCCATGGCCCGAACTGCGAGCGGTACGCCCGTACCGACGCCTGCTTCTTTCTCTCATGCCCCGTGATGTCGATGCACAAATCCGGCCGCGCGATCCGCCGCAGGTGCGACACGTCGTAGTAGAAAACCCATTTCGGGTAGATCGGCGGCCCCACCGATCCATGCCCCGGCGGGCCGGGCATCGCGATCTTCGTCAACTTCGCATCGAAGCGAGCATCCTCGCCGATCCGTGTCGCGGCCACGTGATCCGGATGCGCATCCTCCCAGTGCGGAATGAACAACACGCTCGCCTGATGCGCCCGGATCACCCCCGCCACCTTGTGCCGAGACTCGATCGTGTGCGTCAGCGTCCGGTTCGGCAGGTCGAGCATCACCCGCCTCACCGGCCGGCCACCGGCGGGCTGAAGGCACGCCAGCGCCGCCGCGGCCTCCCTCACCCGGCTCTCCCGATCCCCGCGCGGCGTCGGGCTGCCGTCTGTCAGATCGCAGATCAGCACCTCGTGTCCCTGCGAGGCCAACAACGAAATCGTGCCCCCCATGCCTATCTCGGCATCATCCGGGTGCGCGGCCAGGACGAGAACATTCACTGCCGTCTCCTCGCTTTGACCGACTATTCCGACTCGGCCTTCACCACGATCATGCCGAGCAGTTCCGCCGCGCCGTCGGGCTTCGCCCCCTCGATCTGCACGAGCACCACCGGCTGGGGAGCCTCCGACGCGAAGAACCCGCCCGCACGGAACGAATCGCCGTACTCATCCTTGAAATCTCTCAGGTCCAGGTCCATCGTCTGCCCCACCCCCAGCCCCTCGATCATCCGCGAGAACCTCATGTTCACCCAGAGCGTCGAGGGCCCGAACGAGCGCGCCGTCGTGTTCGTGAACACGATATTGGTGCTCTCGCGGATTACCTGGATGTCGAGCACGCCGCCCCGCGGCGTCTCCTGCGGATACACCCGCCCCGTCGCGGGCGCTTTGGCTCCCGCCCGACACCCCGCCACCACCGCGCACGCGAGGCCGCACACCAACGCCAGGCCGACTCTGTTGCCGCTCTTCATGGTCGTAGATTCCTTGACGCCCGTTTCCGTCCGCGAATTCGTCCGCCTTTCCTATGATCGCCCCGATGTCCGTCGAGAGCAACAACGCGACCACGCCCAGCCCCGCCGTCGCCCCCGGCTCGGAGGATATCGACCCACGCCGCACCGCGGAGGATCTGGGGAAAGTCGGCATCGATCCCCGCCTCCCCGCCTTCGTCCCGGGCTTCGACGCCCCCTTCTTCCAGGCCGGCCTCGCCGGATACTCCGACGGCGCGATGCGCATCATCGCCCGCCGCCACGGCTGCCCTTACTGCGTCACCGAGGCCCTCCTCGACCGCACGCTCCTCGCCGGCGGCCGCGGCTTCGCCAAGGCCGACCTCGGCGACCTCCACGACAACGTCCCCGGCGGCGAAGAAGACCACCCCCTCGCCGGCCAGATCATGGGCAGCGAGCCCGCCGAGATGGCCGCGGGCGCACTCAAAATGGTCGAGCAGGGCACCCGCCACGACCGCGAATACCGCTCGATGGCCTACGCCGCGAACGGCTCGTTCGCCCCGACCACCCAGCACCTCCGCCTCCCCGGCGGCGAACAACTCGGCCGCGTCGATCTTTGCGAAGACGCCAACGACGAGTGGGGCTCCTGCGACCCAGTCGACCATCAAGCACACACTCCCGGTTCCCCTCTTCTCCGCGCACTCCGCGTCTCTGCGAGAAACTCTTCTTCCGATTCCTCTCCGGCACACCCTCCCGCCTCCCCCTCTTCGACTCTCCCTCTCACCGCCTCACCGTCTCATTCCTTCTCCTCCATCGACATCAACCTCGCCTGCCCCGTCAAGAAGATCGCCAGCAAGGCCCGCGGCGGGCACTGGCTCGCCGAGCCCGACGGCGCCATCCGAATCCTCGAAGCCGTCCGCGAGGCCGTCCCCAACCACATCCACTGCACCGTCAAACTCCGTCGCGCCTTCGACGACACCCCCGAGATGGCAAGCAACTGCGACCGCATCCTCGCCGCGGCCTTCGACATGGGCTATGCCTGGGCCACCGTCCACGCCCGCACCGTCGAGCAGAAATACATCGGCCCCTCGCGCTGGGACGTCCTCCGCGACATCGTCGCGCGACATCCCGATCGCATCATCTTCGGCAGCGGCGATGTTTGGTCCGCCCCCGATATCTTCCGCATGATTGCCTACACCGGCGTCAAGGCCGTCGCCGTCGCCCGCGGCTGCATCGGCAACCCATGGATCTTCCGCCAGGCCCGCGACCTGATGGCCGGCCGCGAACCCGCACCCCCCACCATCGCCGAGCAGGCCGCGGTCCTCCGCGAGCACTTCGCGCTCCTCCTCGCCGTCAACCACGGCGCTCGGCACTGCGAGACAACTTCCTCGCGACAAATCCGCAAGTTCGGCATCCGCTTCGCCTCGCACCACCCGCGGAACAAGCAGGTTCGATTGGCCATGATCGGCGTGGAAAGCCGGGAAGACTGGGAACAGGTGCTTGCGGACCATTACACCGGCGAGCCCGCCTGACGCGTCACTGCTTGGTAGGCAGCCCGGGCTGGGTCACCGGGCCCGAAGCGGTATCGGTCGATTCACGCACCGGCGCGGGCGCCTCCGCTTCGGCCCCCCGCGGGTACGCGATCCTTCCGTGGTGCATGCTCGTCACCGTCCGGATCACGCTCTCCACGATCAGGTTGAGGTCCTTCAGCGTGATCTCGCACTCCTCGAACTGCCCGTCGAGCAGCCGCTTGTGCGCGATGCCCCGCACCAACTGGTCGATCTTGTTGGGCGTCGGCTCGTTCATCGCACGCGCCGCCGACTCCACCGCGTCGGCCACCATCAGGATCGCCACCTCGCGGGTCTTGGGCTTGGGCCCCGGATACCGGTACTCGATCTCGTCGGGAACGTACGTGTCGTCCTCGATCGGCCTGCCCTCCGGGTCCTTCGGCGCCGTCGAGAGCGCCTGCCGCCGCGCCCGGTGGTAGAAATACTCCACCAGCGTCGTCCCGTGGTGCGCCTCGATGAAGTGCTGCAGCCGCGTCGGCAGCCGGAACTCCCGCGCCAGTTCCATCCCGTCCTTCACGTGACCGACCACGATCAGCAGGCTCATCGCCGGGCTGAGTTTGTCGTGCCGGTTCGGCCCGCCCAGTTGGTTCTCCACGAAATACTCGGGCTTGTTCATCTTCCCGATGTCGTGGTACAGCGAGCCCACGTACGTCAGCAATCCATCAGCCCCGATGGCCTCCGCCGCGGCCTCCGCGATCGACGCCACGTTCAGCGAGTGGTTGTACGTCCCCGGCGCCCGCTGCTGCAACTCGCGGAGCAGCGGCTGCTTGGGGTCGCGCAGTTCCACCAGCGTCATACCTGTTGTCACGTTGAACGCCCGCTCGATCAGCGGCAGTAGGAAGAGCGTCGCCGCCCCCACCACCAGGGCCCCCGTGCCCGCCAGCGCCGCGTCGATCCCGATCTCCCGCATCACCGCCGGCGATACAGGCCGCTCCACGATCGCGAACGCGGCCGTCGTGAACGCCACGCTCAGCGCCGTCAGCACCGACGCCCTGAACAGGCTGTTGCGGTCGCGGATCTCCTTGAGGCTCCAGACCACCGCGCCCACCCCCGCGACGATCACGCCGTACGTTCCCACGGGCTCGCGCAGCGCAACGCACACCAGCAGCCCGTGCAGCAGGCTGTACGCCAGCGCCGCGCGCCGGTCGTAGCCGATGGTGATGAGCATCGTCACCAGCAGCGTCGGGGCCACCGTCGTCAGCGCGCCCAACTGCGGCATCCATGCCGTAGTGGCGCACGCGATCACGAACGCCCCCGCAAGTATCGACGCGACCCCCGCGATGCGGGGCGCGTTGCGGCGCACGCGTGGGCAGAAGAGCAGCGTGTACCCCGACAGCGCCAGTGTCACCGCTCCGCACACCGCGCACACGCTCGCCCACCGCAGCCACCTCACCCACCCCGCTATGCCGGCATCGAACGCCTCCATCTCCCGGTCAAACAACGCCGCCTGCGATTCCGTCAGCGCCTCACCCCGCTGGAAAATGACCTGCCCCACCGGATTCACCACCACCACCGGCTCCACCGCCTGCGCCGCGTCGTTCTGATCCGACGCCGTCGCCGCCGCGTCGAATGTGTACGTCGGCCTCGCGCTCACCGTCAGCCGATTCACCACCAGTTGCCGCAGCGGACCCACGAAGCCGGCGTCGCGCGCCAGCACCTTCGCCGCCTCGTCCATCGCCTGCCGATCCTCCACGTTCACCGCCTCGCCCCGAGGGACCGGCGTCGAACCCCTTCCCTCCACCACCAGCCGGATCGTCGGGGCCGAGCCTTCGATCGTCCCTCGCTGCCACGTCTGCGAATCCAGAAACGGCCGCCTCGTCATCGCGTTCGCCAGCGCCCGCACCCGCGCGATCCACGACGACGAACTCTGCCCGTCCGACGATTCCACCTTCACCGCCGCGAGTATCTCCGCCGTCAGCCGGAACTGGTCGCGGATCACCGCGTCCACCGCCTCCACCGATTCCGCGGCCGACAGCGTCTTGGGCAGGTTCTCCAGGTCCGCCTGGATCCTGTCCAGCACCGCCTTGTCCGCCACGTACACACGGGGGGTCGCCTGCCTCGCCTGCTCTCGCCTTTGCTGCGTCTGCGCCTCGTCGCGGGCCCGGATCTCCCGGCGCACCAGGCGCGTCTCGTCCATCACCCGCCCCACCGCAACCAGCGGCTGCGAACGCGTCACGATCGCCACCACGCTCGTCAGCACCGCCAGCGCCAACGCCACCAGCAGCCCCAGACCCAGGCTCGGTGACGCCAGCGCGTCCACCGCGCGGGCCGCGGCGCCGGGCACCCCCGCCCCCGCCCGCATCTGCTCCGCGAGCGCGCTCACCCTCGAACCGGAGTTATCGGCGCCTTGGCTCATGCGTCTACCTGTTCCACCATCGACTCGCCCGGCACGCCACCTTCCGGATTATCGGGTCGCACCGGCCCCCGGCGGGCCCGCGAACGCGCCCGCGGACGCTCCTCGTCCCCGCCGTACGCATCGATGATGCGCTGCACCAGGCTGTGCCGTACCACGTCCGACCGCCCGAACGTCACGAACCCCACCCCGGGGGTCCGGCTCAATCGCCGCGCGGCGTCAACCAGCCCGCTATCCAGCGGGTCCGGCAGGTCCACCTGCGTCGCATCGCCCGTCACGACCATCTTGCTCCCGTGCCCCAGGCGCGTCAGGAACATCTGCATCTGCCCCCGGGTCGTGTTCTGCGCTTCGTCCAGAATAATCACCGCGCTGTTCAGCGTCCGCCCCCGCATGAACGCCAGCGGCGATACCTCCACCACGTCGTTCTCCATGAACCGCCGCAGCGTGGCGTAGTCCATCATGTCCGCCAGCGCGTCGAACAACGGCCGAAGGTATGGATTCACCTTCGCCCGCAGGTCGCCGGGTAGGTACCCGAGTTTCTCTCCCGCTTCGACCGCCGGCCGGGTCAGGATCACACGCTTCACGCGCCCCGTCTTCAACAGGTGCACCGCCGCGGCCACCGCGAGATAGGTCTTCCCCGTCCCCGCAGGACCTATCGCGAACGCCAGGTCGTTCTCCCGGATCGCCTCGAGATACCGCTCCTGATTCGGCGTCTGCGCCCGAACCGGCCGGCCGGCCGCGTACACGTTCAACCGACCGTCCCACTCCGCGCCCAACGCCGCGCCTTCCGGATTCTCGCCAACCGCCTCGGCCTCGGCGGCGATCATGTCCAGCACCTGCTGCCGCGTCGGCGGCTCCCCGCCCTGCTCCGCCAAGACCGCCAGATTCTCAAGCACGTGGCGCGCCACCAGCACCTGCTGCTTCGCACCGACAATGTGCACCCTCCCGTCGCGCGCACTGACATTGACCCCCAGCGCCTCTCGGAGCATCTTGAGGTTCCGTTCCGCGGACCCCAGCACCCGGACCCGCTCCGGGCCCGATGGAACCTTGATTGTGATGTCCAACGCCTGATCGCTCCGCCCGAGGCCCGTTCCAGATTCGCCGTCGCCCTCGGACGACGGCCTGATATGGTAGAAACCACCCGCGCAGAGAACCTCCGTGTACCGAACAAAATCCTTTAATTCTGTCGTTTGGTGCCGCTTTCTGGCGGCCTGTGCCCTGATGCTCGGCTTCTCCGGCTGTGCGGGGCCCGGGAAAAGGCCCGATCCGGTAGTTTCTCCGGGAATCACCATCATCGCCGAAGGCGATTGGGACGACGTGGATGCCTCCGTCGAGGCAGCGGTCGTGCGCTGCGAAATGGCGATTGTCCGCCGGATCTCGTTTCAACTCGAGCCCGCCGAGACCATTGACGTCCCGACCCGCCGGCGGGCTTTCGACCTGGTGACCGCCGACGACCAGCCCGCGCGGCTCAAGTTCGTGGCCAAGTCCACCACCGACCCCGGCGACATCGAGGTCTTCGCCCATGTCGGGCGATTCGGCGATCGGGCCCGGGAACAGACGCTGCTCGACGCCGTCCGAGACCGTCTCGATGCGCTGGCCGGGCGCGACTTCGCGCCCCTCCGCTGAGTCGCGCGTCAGGTCTCGGGCCGAACCTCCGCCTCGGGCGTTTCCGCCCCCGACTCGACCACTCCCGGAAGGTCCACCGTCATGGTTGTGCCTTCCTTCCACACCGATTCGACGCTGATGGCGCCCCCCAGCGTCTTCACGGCGTGCTTGACAATCGCCAGCCCCAGCCCCGTCCCGCGACGCTGCGCGGCGCCCGAACGCGACGGGTCCACCTGGTGAAACCGCTCGAACACGCGCTGCTGGTGGCCCAGCGGGATGCCGATCCCACGATCCGCCACGCGAAACCTCGCGCCCAGCCTCGCTCCGGGCGGGGTTTCGACGACCTCCCCCGTCACGCGAATCGTGGTGCTCTCGTACGCGAACTTCACCGCGTTGTCCACGAGGTTCTTCAGTACCAGGATGAGCAGCCTGGGATCGGTGAACATCCGCTCCAGCCGGGAATCGAAGTCGATCGTGATCGTGACGCGCCGCTCCGCCGCGCTCACCTCGAAGGTCTCAATCAGCGAGCGAGCCACCTCCGAAGCACGCATCCGCCTCGGCTGCACCCGCGCCTCGGGCGATTCCAGCCGCGACAGGTCCAACAGATCGTGCACCATCTCCTCCAGCCGCGCCGCATTCGACGCGATCATCTTCACCAGCCGCTCGCGCATGACCGGCTCGTCCCACGCGCCGTCCGCCAGCGTCTCCGCCGCGGCCCGGATCGACGACAGCGGCGTCCGCAACTCGTGGCTCGCGTTCGCGACAAAGTCGGACTTGAGTTGCACCGCCGCCGCGAGATCCGTGACATCCCGCAGCGTCATCACCGCCGCGATCTCCGACCCACCCGCCGGCGTCGTCATGACCTGGTACGTTCGCACACCGTCACGTGTCACGAACCGCACTTCGGCGCTGCCGGGCATCCCGCGGACCGCCGCGGCGTGCTGGCTCAGCACTTCGGCCTGCGTAAACAGATCCTCCAGCGGCCGGCCCACCACGCCCCCCGCGCGCCCTTCAAAAAACTCCGCCGCCGCCCGATTGCACGCCACGCAAACCCCCGCGCTGTCCTGCGCAAAGACCGGACTCGGCACCCCGTCGAGCAACTGCCGCAGCGATTCCCGGCTTCGCTCCGCCGCCGCCGCCCGGTCGCGCCACTCCCCGCCCGACGACTCGGCCGCGCGAATCGCGTTCCCCCCGATTATCCGGCGCCAGTGGATCGCCGCCCCGAACAGGATGATCCCGCCCGCGCCGGCGCCGGCCACGCTCCACCATTTCGCCGTATCGCTCACGATCGGCGCCGCCAGGCCCGCGGCCACTCCCAGCACGCCAACGGGCCAAACCCGGAATGCAGCAGCGCACAGGGCGCGAGTCATACCGAACATGGTACCGGCCCTGTTCGCGACTTCACGTCAGAGCCGCCGGCGGCGATTCGCCCGCCTCTTCGGTCTCGGGCTCCGGCGTGGCACGATACCCCACGCCGCGCACGGTCTTGATGATGCCCGCGTGCGCCCCCAGTTTCTTGCGGATCGCGGTCACATGAACGTCGATGGTCCGCTCCGTCACCATCACGCCCGGACCCATCGCCCGCGACATCAGCGCCGCCCGCGAGAGCACCCGCCCGTTCGCCTGCAGGAGCGCGCTGAGCAGACGGAACTCGGTCAGCGTGAGTTTCAACAGTTCGCCGTCCGAGAACGACTCGTGCGTCTCGAGGTTGATGCTCACCCCGCCCATGGTCATGATGCGAGGCTCACCGCCCGCGCGAGCCGCTCTCCGGAGCACCGCCTCGATCCTCGCCATGAGCACCTTCATCGCGAACGGCTTGGGGATGTAGTCGTCGGCCCCCACCGCCAGGCCGACGATCTGGTCCACGTCCTCTCCCTTCGCCGTCAGCATCACGATCGGCAGGTTCGCGGTCGCCGGGTTAGACCGAAGCCGACCGGCGACCTCGGTACCCGACAGTTCAGGGAGCATGACGTCCAGAACGACCAAGTCCGGTAACTCGGTCGCCACCCGCTCAAGAGCCTGACGACCAGAAAAAGCCGCGGACACCTGGTACCCGGCTTTCTTGAGGTTATAGGACAGAAGTTCGACGAGATCGGTCTCGTCATCCACGACCAGGATGTGCTTCCGCTGACTCATCGCTGGTTCCTAACTCTATCAATGACAGTATCTTAGAACAATCGGCACCCTCGCTTTTCGCAGTCAGGCAAGCGTAGTGGATCAAGACCGGTTCCTCCAGTGGTGCGGCGTGTGGATTGGGTTAAGTTCATCTCACAGCCCTGTTGGGCCGAAGCGTTGGTGGAAAACTTGTGCCTCGATAACCAGCGTGGTCGAAATTCATCGGGCGCTGGTTTGCGTTTGCTAATGACGGCGGGTATAGTCCGGCCCTCTGAACGGCCCCTCGTGGGGGTTCCTGTCTTGGGGGTCGCCCTGGCGAACTTCGTTCCCGTCAGGACAATCGCGGTCGGTGACACTTCCACATGACTTCGCAGGGAAACGGATCCTGGAGTCGTGAAGCCGACGGCGGAGAGAGGTGATCGGACCTTGGGGTCCGAGCAGGTGCCGAAGCGGAGACTTCGGCGGTTAGCCGACCCGGGTGGTCGGGCACACAAAGGGGCTCTGGGCCCCGATCCAACGAGCCGGGATGGGAGTCTCGGTGCGGGGGATTGTCAGGAAGCGGGCTCGGGTTTTCCCGGCTCGTGTGCCGGACGTGCGGCAATGGGCCGCATCGCCCGGGATGGAATCTGGAGATTGGTGTTGGTCCTTTTCAAGGAGTTGACACAGATGAGTCAGACGAAAGTTCTCATGATCGTGGCGGGCATGGCGTTCAGCGGCGTTGCCTTCGGTGGCAGCGATGAACTCCGTGCCGACGCGGCCGGGCGCACAAGCGCGCTCGCCCCCGCGGCCGGGTACACCAACGGCTTCTTCGAGCTCGGCGACGGCGGAAACAACAACCTCCGCATCGGCGGCACGACGACCTGGCGTTGGAACATGTCTTTCCGTGACGATGATTCCGTCGGCGATCAGGACGACTTCACGACCGGCTTCAACGGCCCCGTGCAGCGCCTCCGCTTCCATGGAACCATCTGGGACAAGGCCCTCTCGTACAAGATCCAGGGCAACTTCTCCGACGAGAACCCGGGCGGCGGGCTCTTCGCTCTCGAGGAAGCCTGGGGCGCCTACGACTTCGGCAACGGCTTTGCCGTCACCTGGGGTCAGCAGAACCTCGGCCTGCACCGCGCTCAACTCGTTGACGCCGAGTTCCAGCAGGGCATGGGCCGCTCCATCGCCTACCTGACCTTCGCCTCCGGCTACGTCCAGGGCGTCCAGTTCGCCTACACCGCCGACATGTTCCGCGTCATGGGCGGCTTCCATGACGGCATCGGCTCTCAGAACACCGACTTCACCAGCGGCGCCGAGGCCGACTACGCCCTCAACGTCCGCGTTGAAGTCCAGGCCATGGGCAACGACTGGAAGCGCTGGACCGACTATCAGTCCTGGAAGTCCGCGGCCGACAACGGCCTGCTCCTCGGCGGCGGCATCAACTGGCAGTCCGGCGGCGAGACCGGCGGCACCGCCGATGTCGATGCCTTCGACTACACCCTCGACGCCTCCTTCGAAGGCAAGGGATTCAACATCTACGCTGCCGGTTACGGCCAGCACATCGATCCGGCCGGCGGCTCCGAGATCGACAACTTCGGCGCTGAAGTCGGCGGCAGTTTCTTCTTCTCCGATCAGTGCGATGTCTTCGCCCGCTGGGACGGCATCTTCCTCGACGACGACGCCTTCGGCGGCGACACCGACATCCACTTCTTGACCGTCGGCACCAACTACTTCCTCTCGCCCGAGTCGCACGCCGTGCGCTTCACCGGCCAGATCGGCTACGCCTTCAACGACACCTCCAACCTGTTCGGCGGCAGCGGTCTGATCTCCAACTCCACGACCACCGGCTTCCTCGGTCAGGTCGAGGACGGCGAGTTCACCATCGATGTCCAGGCCCAGGTCATGTTCTAAGTCCCTCGACTTCGAACAGTCTCTGACAGTTCACAACCGGCCCGCCCCCAAAGGCGGGCCGGTTGCTTTTTGGCCGGCTGGGTCCTGGGGTCCTCAGTGACAGCCCCTCGGGACTCCGAACCGCAGACTTCAGATCTCAAAACATCAGATTCAGAGACCCAAATGACTCGGAGAACCCAGAAACTCAGAGGCCAAGTTGCCAAGTGTCCGGAATCGCGGGTGGACGAGAGACGGGTTCGTGTTCAAGGCGCATGAAGCGTCAGCCATCGCGGGTCACTTGTGAACCGTGAGGCATTTCGCAACCAACGCTCGCCAGCAGTGGCCACTCGAACCTGGGGTAGACTGAGCCCTGGAATCTGAAGTTTGAAGTCTCAGGGTCTGAGGTCTGGGGTCTGAAGTGTGAAGTCTGAGGTCTGAGGTCTGAAATCTGAGATCTGAAGTCTGAAGTCTGAAGTCTGAAGTCTGAAATCTGAAGTCTGAGATCTGAGATCTGAGGTCTGAGATCTGAAGTCTGAAGTCTGAGATCGAATCGTGCACGGCTCATCCATCGGGTGCCGTGAGCCCCGCTCGCAAGGCACAGGACCCAGCACCTCCCCCTCCACAACAAAAAACCCAGAGAGCCTTGCTCTGGGTTCTCGGCGTCCAAACTGGCTCTGCCTTACCGCCCGTAACGCCGGACCACGCCCTTCACGATGCCCTGGACCTGGCAGTACTTCACCCTGATTGGGTCGAACTGCGGGTTGGCGGGCTGGAGGCGGATGTGGTCGTCTTCCTTGAAGAAGGTCTTCAAGGTGGTTGAGCCGTCCGGGAGGAGCGCGACGACCTTGTCGCCGTTGGCCGCGACCTGGGTGCGCTCGATCAGGACGAAGTCGCCGTCCAGGATTCCCTCATCCCGCATCGAGTCGCCCTCGACCTTCAGGGCGAAGGTGGAGTTCTGAGTCTTGGTGCCGCACAGCACATCGGCGAGGTCGATCTCGTCGCTGTCGGCGACCTTCTCAATGGGGTTGCCCGCGGCTATTTTGCCGACCAGGGGGAATCGCAGGGGGCGGGCCTCGTCGGGCACGGCCACTCCGTCAGCGATCGACAAAGAGCGAGCCTTGTTCGGCTCCCGCACGAGGGCGCCCTTTTTGATGAGCGCTTCGACGTGCTCGAAGACCGTGACCTTGCTCACCCCGATCTCGTCCGCCAACTCCTGCATCGTCGGCGAATAGCCCCGCCGCACGCGCCAATCCCGGATCAACTGAAGGATCTTCAACTGCTTCGGCGTGAGATTCATCCAGCACGCTCCTTTCCTGAGTCAATGTTCGCGCCGGCAACCCGGACCCGCCCGAATGGCCGCGCGCGCTCCCTTCCAAATCCCGTCCTAACGGCGACAGGCATCCGTTGCCCGCGCCCAAATCGCTTTCCGTTACCCGCTCCAGTTCCCGCGTGGAACCCCTTGGCCCATGGACGACGGCGCGCTCCATTACGGCGAGCAGGCCCGTCCACGCCTCTTGAATTCCAAGCGGCCTTGGACTCGCGCCTTGCGATGGTCGGGCAAACATCGCCCTCACCCATCGCCCGACCGTGCGGCCGTTCTCGTCTCGGCTCGCCGCGTACTCGCGAACAAACTCGCCGCCAGGACCCAACCGAAGCACCGCCGTGTGCATGGCCGACATGGATCACGCCCTCGCGTGGATGTTCGCTCCCTTTTCCCCGGGGCAAACATCTTGACTCGATCTCGAACTCGGGCCTGACAATCTCCACCCGATTCGCTTCCACAGTATCGTTCCTCCGACTTTGACCCGATCAGTTTTCTCTCTATCTGTTCGGACGACGATAGCATACCACCCACCGGACAGCAAGTCAATAGCACAAGATTCGCCCAGATTCAAGGCGATTCCGAGGGCCGACCTTTTTCGCGGCCTAGTGCCTGCCGTTCGGGTGGCACTGGTAGCACGCCGGGCTCGACCAAACGTACCCCGGCACTTCGTTGTGTTGGTTATCCATCGAACTCTGCCGGTGTTCGTGGCAGTGGGTGCAACTGAACACCGTCTGGTTCGACTGATCCAGGTGGCAGTTGTTGCACGACACCCGGTGCGGCCCGCTGGTGATCGGGAATCGGTGATTGAACACCGCGCCCTGCCAGCGCGTCGTGTTGTGGCAGGCCGTGCACGTGGTGCTAAACCCCGCCGAACCGTGGTTCGGATTGGTCGTCCGGTTGTAGTCGTCCAAATGGCACGACGCGCACGCGTTCGACGTCCCCGCGTACACCTCTCCCACGTGACACTGAATGCACGTCCGCCCCGCGTGACCGGCGGTCAGCGGGAAACCCGCCGGGTGCGCAAAAGACCCCCCTTGCCAGGTGGTGGTGTTGTGGCAGGTCGTGCAAGTAGTGCTCATTCCCGCGGCGGCGTGGTTCGGGTTGGCCGTGCGCTGGTAGTCGTCAAGGTGGCAACTCGCGCACGCCGTCGGGGTTCCCGTGTACACCCCGCCCGGGTGGCAGGCGGCGCACGCTCGCCCCGAATGCCCCGCCGTCAACGGGAACGCTCCCGGATGAGTGAACGACGCCCCCTGCCACGTCGCCGTGTTGTGGCAGGTCGTGCAGTTGGTGCTGAAATGGGCGTTCACGTGGTTGGGGTCGGTCGTCTGCTGATACTCGTCGGTGTGGCAACTCGCGCATGTGGTGGAGAGCCCCGTGTAGACCCCGCCGGTGTGGCACGCCGAGCACGCGCGCCCGGAATGCCCGGCCGTCAGCGGGAACGTCGCCGGGTGCGTGGTGTTCGCGCCCTGCCAGGTCACCGTCGTATGACAGGCCGTGCAGTTGGTGCTGAAGCCGCCCGTGACGTGGTTGGGATCGGTCGTTCGCTGGAAGTCGTCGAGGTGGCAACTCGCGCACGTGCTGGAAAGCCCCGCGTAGACGCCGCTCGAATGGCACGCGTTGCAGGAGCGCCCGGCGTGCCCCGCCGTCAGCGGGAACGCCGTGGTGTGCGCGTACGTCGCGGCCTGCCAGCGCGTGGTGTTGTGGCAGGTGTTGCACGTAGTGCCCATGCCGGCCGCGGCGTGGTTCGGGCTGGTGGTCTGCTGGAACGTGTCGGTATGGCACGATGCGCACGCGGTGGTGAGCCCGGTGAACACCCCGCCGGTGTGACACGCGGAGCAGGCGCGCCCGGAGTGCCCCGCCGTCAACGGAAACGACGATGGGTGCGCCAGGTTCCCGCCCTGCCACGTCGTCGTCGTGTGACAGACCGTGCAGTTCTGGCTGAAGCCGCCCGCCACATGGTTCGGGTCGGTGGTTCCCTGAAAGTCATCGAGGTGGCAACTCACGCACGTGGTGGACAGTCCGGTGTAGACCCCGCCGGTGTGGCACGAGGTGCACGCCCGTCCCGCATGTCCCGCGGTGAGCGGGAATGACCCCGGGTGGCTAAAGGTGGCGCCCTGCCACGTGCTGGTGTTATGGCAGGTGGTGCAGTTGGTGTCGAATCCCATCGATGCGTGGTTGGGGTTGGTGGTGTGCTGGAAGTCGTCGAGGTGGCAGGCCTGGCACTCGCCGGAGAGGCCGGAGAAAACATCGCCGACGTGGCAGGCGGCGCAGGATCGGCCCGCGTGCGCCCCGTTCAGCGGGAACGCGCTCGTGTGAGTGAACGTCGCGTTCCGCCAGGTGGAGGTGGTGTGGCAGGTGGCGCAGGCGGTGCTGAACCCCGCCGCGGCGTGGTTGGGGCTGGTGGTCTGCTGGAACGTGTCGGTATGGCACGACGCGCAGTCGGCGGAGAGGCCGGTGAAGACCCCGCCCGAGTGGCAGTCCGAGCACGATTGCCCGGCGTGCCCGGCGGTGAGCGGGAACGAGGCAGGGTGCTGGAACTGAGCAGGCTGCCAGCCGACGGGCAGGTGGCATCGCTGGCAGTCGCTGGTCCAACCCTGCGCGGCGTGATCGGGGAACGTGGCGCGGGCGAGGTCGTTCTGGTGGCAGTTCGCGCACGCGGAGTCCGCGCCCTCGAAGTTGCCGACGGGCGCGCCGGGGTGGCACCGGAAGCACCCGGCCGAGGCGT
Organism: Phycisphaerales bacterium; assembly: GCA_905339235.1. GTDB lineage: Bacteria > Planctomycetota > Phycisphaerae > Phycisphaerales > UBA1924 > RI-211. Next base: position 209,888 of record CAJPFG010000010.1, on the reverse strand, counting down.
GCGCGCCCACGAGCGGGAAGCGCGTGCGATTGTGGCGCGCGATCATGTCGCGCGGCTGCCAGGCGTCCTCGGTGTGGCAATCGGCGCACATCCGGCCGGACTTGCCGCGGTGGATGTCCTCGTGACACCCCGCGCACCCCTGCGCCGCGAAGACCCCCGCGGCCCCGCGGTCGTTGTGGCACATCAGGCACTTGGCCTTCTCGTGCGCGCCGTTGAGGGCCACGCCCGTCTCGGCGGCATGATCGAACGTGAAGTCCGACTTGATCGTGTGCCAGTCCTTGCCGGTGTGGCAGAGCGAGCAATCCGCGGGGAACTTGTCGTGCGGGACGACGGGGCCGAAACTGGAATCCCACCCCTGTCGCGGGCGCGAGAAGAGCGTGGTGCACGCGACCAGGCTCGTGACCAGCACGAGCGCGAGCAGCGCGTACTTCCGCGTCTGGTGTCCCATCCCGAATGAAGGTCCGATGTCCATGGCGTGCCCTTAGAAGCGGAACTCCGCGTACAGACCAAGGCTGTACGCATCCTCGAAATCGCCGAAGTACCGGTCCGCCGTGAGATTGAAATACCACTTCCGCAACTGCCAACTGATCCCGGCCCGAAGGGTGTGCCGGACGAAATCATCGGACTCCCCGATCGACCCGGAGTTCTGGTAGCGGAAGAACTCGTAACCCAGGAGCCCCTGGAGGCTGCCGCCGCCCGGGCGGGCCTCCAGCCGGAACCCGTCGCCGCTCGCGTACGAGCCCTCCGTGTGGAAGATGTCCGCGTGCAGGCTCATGGGCAACTTGAACGCGTTGTTCCAGTCCGCGCCCGCTTCCGCGCCCAGGCCGTCGTTGCGCTGATCGGTGTAATAGTTGACGCGCCCGGAGAGCCGGATGTCCTTGAATATGTAGTGCCAGCCGGACAAGTCCACCCGGTCCACACGCCCGTCGCGGATTAACTCGATGGGGATGTACTCAAACTCATCGCGCTTGAGGTCGGCCCAGGTGTAGTGCGAATAACTGAGCGCCACGCCCTTGGTGTGGTCCGGCGAATATCTCGCCTGCAGCCACGCGTCGGTGAGTTGGATCCCCGACTTGACCGGCTCGGAGTTGTCGTAAATATCCGCGCGCGCCGAACCGAAGAACCACCACGAGTCGGTCGGCCGCCAGTTGACCCGGGCCATGAGCACATCGCGGTCGGGCGAGCCGTCGTGCCAGGTCTTCTGGTAGCCCACCGTGCCGGTGAGTTTGCGATTCTTGAGGGGCTGGTAGTCGGCGAAGACATGGAACCCGTAGTCGTCCCCCCATTGCCGGTCGCCGAAGGCCCGGGGATACGCGCCGGCGCCCCCGCCCAGCCGCAGGCCGCTCTCCAACTGCAACGCGCCCTCCACGCCATCGACCAGCCCCACATCCGGCAGGAAGTACGAAAAGAAGCGGCCGAACTCGGCGCGATACGCCGAGTACTGCTCGCCCCCGATGGCGTACGAGAACCGGTCGATGATGAACTCATCGTCGGTGAGATCCCCCTCGTCGATGAGGCTGGCGCCGCGCCGGTCGTACTCCCCGGCGAACTGCATCCGCCCGCCCTGCCCGAACGGGTTCGTGAACGTCATCGACGTCCCGAGGCGAGCCATGATGTACTGGCTGTCCCGATCACCGCCCTGGTCCTTGGTGTACTCAAAGTGCGTGAAGATCCGGCCGTGGAACGACGGCGGGCGTTCCTTCGCCGGGCGCGCGTACGCCGGCGCGAGCAGAGGCATGTCAGGCGTGCGCTCCTCGGGCGGGCGCGTCCACGGCGGGTGCTCGGGCGGAGGCTTTTCGGGCCCGGGCTCGGGCGGGGGCTCGGGCGCATCGGGAACGTCGATCACGCCGGCGCTCCCGATGGGCGGCATCGGCACCCCCGGCGGAAGTTCCACGCGCGCACTCCCGCTGGAAACATCCTGCACCACCCCGTCAAACTGCTCGCCGCCGGGCGCCACCAGCCGCACTCGCATGCCCACCTCGATCCCTGCGCCCCGCCCGCGGTCGAGGTACACGCTCCGGCCCGAGACGGACGTGACGGTGACGTTCACCGGCCCGGCCAGCGCGGCCCCGCCCGTGCAGAGCAACGCGGCTACCCAAACGATCGTCCTTCTCCTCAAGGCCGCTCCTTTCCCGCGGGGATGTGCGTGCCGTGGCAGTCCTGACATCGCACCCCCAGCGGCCGGTACCGGATGACCGGCTGGCCCCCAGGTCTCTCGACCGGCTTGTGACACGCCGCGCACCCGAGGCGGGCGTGGTTCTCATCCAACTTGAACTGCGAGTCGCGCTCGTGGTCGAACGTCGAGGGCGTGAACCGGCCCTCCTCGACGTGACACCGCGCGCAGTCGTTGACGCCCTCACGCACGAACTGGCCCGCGTGGACGTCGGTGTGGCACGCGGCGCAGGCCTTCGCGGCCGCGCCCAGCGTGCGCCCCTGCGCATCCGGACGCGCCCGGCGCGGATGGCATTCCGCGCACGTCGCCTTCGCGTGCTCTCCCTTGAGCGGGTAGCCCGTCCACGCGTCGTGCTCGCGCGAGGTCCAGGTGATCTCCCGGAAACTCGCGGTGTTGTGGCAGCGGGCGCACCCCTCGCGCCCATCGACCTTGGCGGGCGAGGTGGGCCCGTCGAACCGCCCTGCGTGCACATCCTTGTGGCAGTTGACGCACGCCGTGGAAGTCGGAACGAACCGGGTGACCTCGCCTTCCTTCTTGTGGCACAGCCCGCACGCCACGGCCTCGTGCGAGCCCGTGAGCGGGAAGCGGCACCGGTCGTGGTGGCCCAGATCAAAGTCGCTGGGCAGAAAGTGCGTCCCCGCGTGACACGCCGTGCACCGGCCCTTGGTCTGGCCGGCGTCGAACTGACCCGCGTGCGGGTCCTTGTGGCACTGGGCGCAGGCCTCGGGCGGCCGTCCGGGATAGAGCGCCCGGAATGCGCGGGCTGGTTCCGGGCCCTTCGCCAGCGGCGCCCGCGCGCCGATGCCCTGGTGACACTCTTCGCACGCGGCTTTGTCGTGCGGAGGCGTCAGCGGGAAGCCCGTCAGCGCGTGCTGCGCGGCCGTCATCCGGGCGACCGGATGCGTAAACACCGCATCCTCCGCTCGATGGCACTGCACGCACGCGGCCCCCTCCGCCTGACGCGACCGCGTCGCCACTCCCTGCACCAACTCCGCCCGGTGCGGCGAAGGGTGACACTCGCCGCACGTGCGCGTCGGCTGGGCCGACTGCTTTAACGCCGCGACCGACCGCGACCCGGACTGCTCGTGGCACTGCTTGCACGCCAGCCCGCCGTGCGAGCCCGCGAGCGGAAACTCCGCGGTATGCGAGAACCCCGGCGCGCGGTCGAAGGGAAGCGATGTCCCGTGGCAGGAGAGACAATCGCCCCCGAACTCGCCCTTGTGCGAATCCTCGTGGCAGGCCACGCAGGCGCGTGTCTCCCACCTGGAGCCTCGGAGCGCCACCACGGAGGTCGGCCCCTCGGCCGCGTGGCACTTCTCGCACGTCAGGTTGGCGTGCGCGTTCTCGAGGCGAAACTCGTCGGCGTGCTTGAAGCCGTCGGCATCCTTGAACGCGTGCGCCTGCCCATGACAGCCCACGCAATCCGCGCCGAACGTCCCCTTGTGCGAATCCTCGTGGCACGCGGTGCACAACTGGCTGGCCCCCAGGTACCGCCGCTCGCCTTCCGCAAGGGCCGCGGCGCGGGCCTTGGGATGACAACGCTCGCACGCGGCCTGGGCGTGCTTGCCCGTCAGGAAGAACGCCGGGACGTGGCGGTGGTCGTACGACGACACGCTCGTGATGCCGGCGTCCGCGAAACTCCGGTCCGTCACGAGCGTGATCCGCCCCTCGGTGTGCTCGGTGTGGCACGCCGCGCACGCGCGGGCCTCGGCCGGCGGCAAGGAGCCGTGCAGCCCGGATCGCGCGGCCAGTTGGGCCTCGATCGGCGCATGACACGCCAGGCACGCGCTGTCCATCGCCTGACCGTTCGCGCCGTGACAGTTCACGCACCCCCGCGGCCCCTGGAGTTTCGGCAGCGCCGCGTGCGAGGCGTGCAGCCCTCCCGGCGAGGTGCGGTGCTTCCACTCCCACGCCACCACCGCCGCCACCACCAGCAGCGACACCACGCCGAGCACTACCGGCACAACCTTCATGGCGCCCCCTTCACAGGCTCGGCGACGGGCCAGAGCGTGAGCGTCGCGTACTTCGCCGCGATGGCGATGTGCACCGAGGTCAGCAGCACCATCAGCAGCCCCAGCCAGCGGTGGAAGTAGCGCCACGAAGAGAGGACGGCGCGGACATCCTCGTAGTGCGTCACCAGCAGCGTCAGGCGGTGCGCCCGCCGCGCCATCGCCAGCACGCCCTTGATCTCGCTCGCGGGGATGCCCTCGGCCACCCCTTCTTTCCGCAGATGTGAGATCGCGCGGCGCAGCCGCCACTGCCCCACCGCCAGCGTCCGCACCCGCGCGAAGAACGACGACCGCCACCGGTCCGGGGCGACCAGCGCGTCGATCTGCTCGCGGACGCGCGTCCCGAACCCGCGCCCGTTGCGGTCCCACTCGCCCGACAACGCCGCGAGTTGGTGCTGCAGGTCGTCGAGCGTCGTCTCTGTTCCGTTCGCCGCGCGGGGCACGAAGGCGTAGAGGTACCTCCCGATGCAGCCGGTGAGCACCACCACCGACAGGGCCAGGAACGCGTGCCCGCCCACCGTCGGCCGCAGCGTGAAGCCCGCGTGCACCAGGATGCACAGCACGCCGAAAAGCCCGGTGAAGACGTGCGAGCCCATCCACGTCCGGAGCGATCCGGGCATCCACGAGCCCAGCCGCGTCGAGCGCCGCAGCAGGTACGTCAGGTTCCACAGGAACAGCACGCACCCCGTCAGCCCCAGCGCCAGCCCCACCGGCCCGCCCGGGCGCAGAAGATCGTGCATCGGCATCGTGCCGCGCAGGACCGGGTCCACGCCGTAGTACGCGCCGAACCACATCGACCACACCGACACGACGATCGCGCACACCAGCGCCAGCGAGAGCGCCGTGAGCAGGCCCGAGCCGCGCTCGACCTCGGCCGGCGCCGGCCGATCCTTGGGATCGAACGAAACCCCCGCCTTCTCCAGGATCGCAAAGGGCGGGTCGCCGCCGATGAAGACGAACACCTCGTCGTTGGGCAACTCGTGCGGCACGCCGTCGGGCAGCCTCAGCACCGCCCGCGAGGGCGTGATCTCCAGCACCTCGCTCTCGAACAGCGCCGTCAGCCGCCCGGTATCGATCGCCCTCCGCACCCGCGCTTCGTTCCGCGACTTCAGCCGCACGAACTCCTTCTTGCGGTACGAGATCGTGACCTCGTTCCCCGGCTGCTCCGCCAGCCCCAGCGCCGCCTCCACCGCGCTGTCGCCCCCGCCCACCACCAGGACCCGCCGCCCCTTGTACGACTCCGCATCGATCAGGCTGTGCGCCACCTTCGGCAGGTCCTCGCCCGGCACGCCCAGTTTCCGCGGCGAGCCGCGCCGCCCCAGCGCCAGGCACACATGACTCGCCCGGATCTCGCCCTGCGAGGTCTTCGCCACAAACCCGCCCTCGGGCGCCCTCGTCACCTCGATCAGCCGCACGCCCGTGCGGATGGGAAGCTCCGACTCCCGCGCCAGCCGCTCCCACAACTCCACCAGTTCCTCCTTCTGGTACGTGAGTTTGGGAAGCCGGCCGTGCAGCGGAAGATCCACCGGCTGGGTCATCACCATCTTCCGCCGCGGATACGCCGCGACCGTCCCCCCCAGCCGCGGCTCCTGCTCGATCGCGACGAAGTTGAGCCCCCGCTCCCTGGCGCGAAGCGCGCAGGACAACCCGCCCGGCCCCGCGCCGACGATCAACAGGTCCAGGGGTTCCTCGCTGACAACCGCCGTCCCGCCCGGCCCGCCCCGCAGGGCCCCCGCCGCGCACCTCGCCCGCGAACGGCTCGCCACCGCGTCCGCCACGCCCGCGCCCTGCGCGATCGCCGTCCGCACCAGCGCGAAGCCGCTGATCTCCCCCGCGAGAAAGATCCCCGGAACCGTCGCCGCCTCCAACGCCTCGGTAATCGCCGGAAGGTCCCGCCGCCGACTCACATCCCCCAGCGTCAGCGCGATCGCGCCCGCCGGGCACGCCGCCGCACACAACCCGTGCCCCACGCACCGCGCCCCATGCACCACCACCGCCTGCCCGTGCATCAGCGAGAGCACGCCGTCTTCCGGACAGGCCCGCACGCACGACCCGCACCCGATGCACTTCGACAGGTCGATGGATGGGTGTTGCAGCCGCGCCTTGTCGCTGCCTCGCTCGCGCGCCTGCCGCAGCGCAACGCGACTTCGTGCGTTGTCCCTTTCGTGCGCGCGCCGGATCAGCAGCACGATGATCGCAACCCCGAGCACCACCGCGGGGGCGACGATCAGCGCCGACTCCCGCGCGGCGTGCAAATCGGTGAATGACATCCGAGCAAATGTATCGTCACGTGTCCGAAATGCATTCTCGTTTTTGGGCGAATCGCAGAAGCGACAGCGCGCTGCCGGGGATTGCCGCGCTACCGCCGGGAAAACCCGCGCACCAACTCACGCTCACAGTGAGGGAAACTCCCCGAGGCGCGCCGCGAGACACCAATCGCTCGTTCGCTCGCCCGCCGAGTCGCGACACGCCGCGCTCTCGATGCGCCCAACGCACCTCCGCGCGTTCGATTTCACCGCGCCCAAGCCCCGACGATCGCGCCGCCGCGGCCCGCGTACCCTTGCCCCGTGCGCTCGTAGCTCAGTTGGATAGAGCGGCGGTTTCCTAAACCGCAGGTCGGCAGTTCGAGCCTGCCCGGGCGCGTTCCAGCCTCCGTTCCGTCAACGGAGGCCTCTTGCACGCCGGTCCGCGCCCGCGACCCCGCGTTGCATCGCGGCAACACCCGCAGGCAAACGTGTCGTTTTCGCGACCGCCACGCCCCTTGACCGCGTCCCGCGACGCCCCAACGCGAACGGCGCGCCGATTGCCGCAAGCCCGACTCCGATGCTCCGCGCACGCTCCAACTCAGGTCCGAAAACACGCCTGGCCGCCGGCGCGCTGCTCGCCGCGCTGCTCGCGGGGTGCTCATCTTCAGTCCCCATCCGCACCCAGGGCCCGCGAGTGAGCGGCCAGGGCCGCGCCGCGGAACTGGTCTTCCCCGCCATCGAGGTTCAGCAAGCCGGGCTCGAACCCGGCGGAGAACTGGCCCGGCGCGACGCCATGCTCGCCGTTCGCGACCCCATCACCGCCTTCGAGCAGGACGCATGGCCCTCGCCGCGCCTTCCTTCCCTCGATCGCGCGCGGCGCCTCTGGCTGCGAACTACGCCCGAGCAGGTGCTGTACTTCCCGCGCGAGCGACGCCTCCCCGACCCCGAGTGGGCGCCCTCCCCCTGGCCCTGATCTCGATCCAAAAAAGAACTACGCCCGGGCGGGCAACGCGCCCAACCCGGGCGTGGAACTCAACGTGAGGGGCGGGGTCAAGCACGGATCCCCCCGCCCCGCGGCTTCGTCGCCCGGTCGGAACGCCGGACGCACCGCATCGACGATCAATCAAACAGCGCCGACGTCGCCGGCGGGTCGATCGCCCGGAGCACCATCGTGGTGTCGATCCGGAAGTTCGACTGCGTGCGGTGGCGTTCCGCGAAGAAGAAGTTCAGGTTGTACTCCTGCCCGTCCACCAGCCAGTTCAGACGGTCGAGTTCGATCGTCTGCGAGCGGGCCGCGTGCACGCCGCCGATGTCGATCACCAACTTGTTGTCGATGAACACCCACACGTCGTCGTCGCCCGTGAACGTGAAGGCCTGGTTGTGCCCGCGCTCGTAGACGAACGACGTATTCAACTCGTACGTGAAGTGGAAGTTCTGGTTGGGCGTGGTGCCGCCCGAGTTGCCCCAGAGTTCGCCGTTGATCGGGAAGAACCCGCCGCGCCCCGCGAAAAACGCGTCCGTGCGGTCGTTAAACGTATAGACGTTCGAGTTCGCCTGGCGCACCATCGTCAGCGACAGCGGTCGCGAGAGGTTCACACCCGGCACGTCGGTGAACCACTTGTCGAAGTTCTCCGCCGTCGTCAGCGCGCCGCCCGTGCTCGTCGCCACCGCACCGTTCACATCGCCCGACCTCGACGCGATGTACTCGCGGTTCGGGATGCGCGGCCGGCCCTGCGAGTCCTTGTACTCGCTGGTCAGTTTGTACCCCGCCGACCGCATCACCGGCTTGCCGTTGGAGCCCAGTTGGTCCTGGACCATCTTCACGTACAGCGCAAACCCGCCCGTCGGCTGTCGCTCGAAGTCGCCGTGCCCGCCGCTCACCGTGCGCTCCTTGAAGTCGCGAACCGTCCCCGTCAGCGTGATCGTTCCAGGAAGGTTCGCGTACGGGTCCGGGTACGGAAGTGCGGGAGCGAGGCTCGCCACACCACCCGCCGCGGCCACGAGCGCCAACATTGCAACGGCCTTGGCTCGATTGAACTTCATGTCATCCTCCATGGATTCAGGTCCGCCGCCGGCAGTCTCCGGTCGGCCGGTCGCTGCGGGCTACGCGCCCGGCGGCGAACCACCCCCAACAGTGCAATTCGCCGCCGCAATCGCAACCTCACCATGTGAATCTGGACGCGTACAGAGCGCGTGCACGCTCCATGCCGCCTTTGCCGACTGGCCTGGCGCTTCTCCAAGCCGGAGACGCCGATGTGCCGATGTATGATCGGACCCTCCCGCCGCGGGAGGCTCATTCACCTCCACGACTTATCCGCCGGGCATGATGCCCGCCGGCGAGGCACGTCAATATGGATACGTTCGTCATCGAGGGCGGTCGCCGCCTGTACGGCCGGCTGCAAGTCAACGGCTCTAAGAACTCGGCGCTCCCGCTCCTGGCCGCGAGCCTGCTCACCGACCAGCCCCTCACCCTGCGCGACGTCCCCTGCCTGGCCGACGTCCGCAACATGATCCGCCTCCTCCTCGAACTCGGCTGCGAACGTCTGGATAACCCCCACGAACCCACCGCCATCTCCAACGGCGTCGTCTCCCTGCGGGTCACCAGCCCCGAAAAATCCCACGCCCGCTACGACATCGTCAAGACCATGCGGGCCTCCATCTGCACCCTTGGCCCCATGCTCGCCAAGCGCGGCCAGGCCCGCGTCTCCATGCCCGGCGGCTGCGCCATCGGCGACCGCCCCGTGGACATCCACCTCCGCGGCCTCGCCGCCCTGGGCGCTCAAATCTCCCTCCAATCAGGGGACATCGTCGCCAAGACCCCCGCCGGCGGCCTCAAGGGCGCCACCATCTTCCTCGGCGGACCCTTCGGCTCCACCGTCCTGGGCACCGCCAACATCATGTCCGCCGCCGCACTCGCCCGCGGCACCACCATCATCGAATCCGCCGCCTGCGAGCCCGAAATCGTGGACCTCGCCAACCTCATCAACGCCATGGGCGGCAAGATCTACGGCGCCGGCTCCCCACGCATCACCATCGAGGGTGTCAGCGAACTCGGCGGCGCCGAATGGACCATCATCCCCGACCGCATCGAGGCCGGGACCTTCATGATGGCCGCGGCCATCACCAACGGCGACCTCACCCTCGACAACTGCCCCCTCGACGCCCTCCTCTCCGCCGTCTACGTCCTCGAGTCCGCCGGCGTGCACGTCACACCCGTGGTCGGCCTGGGCGCGGCCAACGGCGCCCGCCAGCGAGCCCCCTCGCTCTCCGTCACCAGCGGCACCTCCATCCCCCGCGGCACGACCGACGACCCGATGCGCCGAACCGTCCGCATCACCTGCGACCGCGTGCTCCGCCCCGTCGAAGTCACCACCCAGCCCCACCCCGGCTTCCCCACCGACCTTCAGGCCCAACTCGTCACGCTCCTGAGCCTCGCCGACGGCAACTCGGTCATCACCGAGCGCATCTTCCCCGACCGCTTCCTCCACGTCGCCGAACTGCTCCGCATGGGCGCCAAGATCTTCCGCCAGGGCCCCAGCGTCATGATCACCGGCGTCCGCAAACTCATCGGCGCCCCCGTCATGGCCAGCGACCTCCGCGCCAGCGCCAGCCTCGTCCTCGCCGGCCTCTCCGCCCACGGCACCACCCACGTCAACCGCGTCTACCACCTCGACCGCGGCTACGAACGCATGGAAGAACGTCTGCGGTCGCTGGGAGCCGCGATCGAGCGGAAGGATGAGAAGGAACTTGCGGAGGTTGCGGCGGCGTAGCCGAGTGGCTCAGGAACCTCGCGGATTTCCTTCCATCGGGGGTGGCATCCCGGCGATTCTGGTGTAGATTAGCGGTATGGGAATCGCGTCCCGGGTGTTTTCGTGCGTCGCGGCCTTCGGTGTGTTCTCGGGCGTTGCCGGCACCGCGCAAGCCCAGTGGCTCGAACTTGTGGGCTATCCGGCCGGCGGCGTTGGATCTCGGGTGTACGCGCTAACCCCCGATGGCCAAACCGCCGCGGGCGGCGTCTTCGCCACGCCCGCCGGAGGCTTTACTTGGACTCGACAGGACGGGCGTAACGACTTCGGGCAACTCCCAGGCATGCCCACCGCCTCGTTCGCGTATGGCATCTCGACGGACGGGCAGTTCGTCGCCGGAAGCACCTCCAGTCAGGCGTACCGATACCACGTCGGCGATACTGCCCTCGAGTTTCTCGGTGTGCTGAACGGCGCGTACACCACTTCATACTCCCAGGGAATCAGCGGGGATGGACAAATCGTGGTCGGCAACAGCCGCCTTGATTTCTCCGACAACGTGGGCCAGGCGTTTCGCTGGACGAGCTCGACGGGAATGGTCGGCCTGGGATTCACCCAGCCCGGGAGCGCCTACAGCGAGGCCGCGGCCATTTCCCGTGATGGCTCGACAACCGTCGGTCACAGCCGCCAGGCGAACGGCGGGTACAACGATGCGTTCGTGTGGACGGAATCCCTCGGGATGCGGTCCCTTCCCGGGCTCTCTTCCACAAACGATGCCCGCGCGTTCGGCATCAACCACGATGGGAGCATCATTGTCGGCGATTCAAGCGCGCTCCCCGGCGTGAATAGCAGGCAAGCGGTAAGGTGGACGGGCGGAATCCCTACGTCGCTGGGCGTCGCGCCAGGATTCAGTTTTAGTTCGGCCATCGCGGTCAACGACACCGGCTCGGTGATCGTCGGGAAGCTAACCGGACAGATGGACACCGCCGCGATTTGGACGCCCGAGCGCGGGATGGAGCCTCTGGCGGATTACCTCGCACTTCACGGCGTGACGGTTCCGGCAGGCGTAAATCTCCTCACCGCCACGTCCGTTTCCGCTGACGGCAGGACTTTCGCAGGCTACACAGGGATTCCTGGCCAAGTGCGCGACGGCTTCGTCGCGACGATCCCCTCTCCGAGCATCCTCCCGGCGTGTGCTTTCGGAGCGGCATTTGGCCTGATGGGTCGCCGACGCTAACGCGCGCAACTCGCGAATCCCAAGAGCTTTGCGCGATTCTCGCAGACAATACTTGACAAGAGAGGGGGTAATTACGGTTTACTGTAGTCGCGGGTGAAAGACTCGCACCAGGAGTAAGCCATGAATCAGCCCCTCCGATTCGCCATCCTTCTCACATCGCTCGCCAGTCCTTGTGCGCTTGCCCAAGGCCCGATGCCCACACGCGTCTTTCCGGCCTCGCGATTCTGGCAGGAGCATCCGGCCGGTGAGGCCCCCGCCGAGGCCTTCGCCGCGATGCAGCGCCGCAACGTTCACTACGCCGCGGACTACCCGAATCCGGGCGACGCGACCCCGGAAGCCGCTGCGAACATGGTGTGTAACTACATCCTCGCCAACTTTGACGCCGGGCGAATCTCCGCTACGAATACGACGGTCCTGTTGGGGGGGTGGGGCCACGACTGGTACAACAGCCAGCCCGGCTGGGTGGATCCGCCCGATCCCAGCCTCCCTCAAGGTCATGCGTTTCTTCCGGACTTGGGGTTCTTCCAGCCCATTACCGATGCTCTTGTTGGGCTGAGCCCGCAGGATTTTCGCGATCCACCGAACCCGTTTCCCCTCAACTTCCCGATGCAGCCGGGAGACAATCAGCGACTCGAAGCCCGCGCATGGCGCCATCCATTCACGATCAACGCCACTCAGGGCGCGGTTCTGCGCCAGTGGACCCAGCGATTCGTAAACCAAGTGAACGTGTTCAAGCAGGCCACCCCGAGGCTCCCCGACCCCAGGCAGTGGGGTCTGTACCTGGACAGCGAGCCGTTCATTCTCTTTACGGGCGAGCGGAATGGTGTCTTTATGCCCCATTACCTCGCCACCGCACGACGGACCGATATCTGGAACACTTGGCCCGTCCCGGGTTCACCGGGCTGGCAGCCACCGTCCGGCTTTCCGCTGCAGCCGAATGAGACTCGCCACGGCATGACCTTGGACGAGATGTACAACGCCGTGCGGGTGCAGAATGGATGGCCCGAAAACCCCGGAAACGCGTTCGACCCCGAATCGCGGGCAGACACCCTTGCGAACCGCTCCGCGATGATCTGGTGGATGAATCTGTGGCAGCGCGCGGCTGATGCCGTGGTCGCCAACTGCTTTTATGACGTGGTGAAGCCCGCGTGGCCGGGGTGCCGCTTCGGGAACTGGGATACATCCAGCGTGGACGGCGTCAACGACACCACGCCGTGGTACCTCAATCCACCTCCGACGTGGCCATACAACCCGTCCAACGAACTCAAGCGCTGCATCCTCGACCCGAATCCGGCGATGAACGCCTACCCCCTCACCCGCCACAATCTCTACCAGGGCTCGTACGACGTGTGGGCCGGCATCGTCCAACACTCCAGCGGAACGAACTTCCTCCCGTACCTGTATCCGCTGAACTGCAAGCATCTGGACGGGTTGGTCACCCTGAATGGCGTGCCATGCTCGTACAACCCAGGCTTCTATGGCCATCGCCAGCCCGACCTCTACATCCCCGGCGGAGGAGTCCCAGAAGAAGACTTCACGACCGCACTCCGGCTCGAGCGACACGCCCTGGACTCGATCATCAACTCGTTCAACGGGGGCAATCAGACGAAGCTGTCGCCGTGGATCTACGAGTTTGTTGCCGATCCTGCTCAACTGCCCGAAGATCCCTACCGACTCTACCGGGAAGAGACGAATCAGCGCGCCCAATATGCCATGTTGTACGGCATGAACGTGCCGGAGTTGCTTCAGTGGACCGGAGTCTCCAATGCCTCCACCCAGGCCCTCCGAGCGGCGTGGCGGCACACCGTGGACATCGTGAAGCGCTCCTACCTCGTTACGGTGGCCAACATCAAGCCGGCATGGGGCGAACTCCCACCCTACACGCCGGAGTATGAACCCTCCATGCTCGAGTTTACGCTCCGCACGCCGCTGGGAGAGCCTTACACCGCCAAAATCACCGACAACATCTCGCCGTACGCGGAGCGAAAGACACTTTTGCAGGTGGCACTCCAGGGGTTCGACGCGATGCACCCGCTGCCGGACTACGAGTGCAGCACGTACGACCTTTACTTCGACATTTTCGTTGAGGGTTGGGTCAGCCACTCAACGAGCGGGAGCATTCTGCTTTACAACCAGATCTCGGGGGACTGGGATGAGTACCCGTATGGAATGGGCAGCACTCCCGACGGCCGATTCCGCGTGAGGATGAGCACTCTCGTTTGCGTCAACGCCGCTACCCGCTACATCTCGCCGGATGGCAAGGTGCTCATGCGACTCCTGCACGTGATGGATGAGTTCAACCCCGGCGAAGTGACTTCCGCTTACGATTTCGTGCACGTGATCCCGTATCCCGCGTGCCCGTGTTCCGGCGGTGAGCCGGAGGGCTCCTACGCGGCCTCGGACATGAACCTCGACCAGAACGTCGCCATCGACGACGTCGATCAGTTTCTCAACTCCTGGCTGGACGGTGCCGTGCTCGCCGACGTCAACGTGGATGGGCAGGTGGACCTGACGGACATCCAGGCGTTCGAGCAGTCCTTCGCGGGCGCAAACCCCTGACGCCCGCTCGCAAAACCGGCCGGACACGCAGGCCGACTTGATCGGGGGAGGGGGCCCTCCCCTATACTCTCCGCCCCGGCCGGGACCGCCCTGCCGGGTCGTCGGGCTTGTAGCTCAGTTGGTATGAGCGCGCCCCTGATAAGGGCGAGGTCATTGGTTCGAGTCCAATCAGGCCCATTGGTCGGGGCGTCCGGGCGGGCGCCCCGACGGTGCTTTTGGGGGCCTTCGGCGCCCGGGGGTGGCCGAGCCCCGGCCGCGGGGGTTTGCGGGTGGGTCGCGTATTATGGATCGGGCGGCCAGACCGCCCCATGGAGGACTCGGATGCGTGTGGATGTAATTGGGCACAACTTCGAAGTGACGGACGCCATGCGGGCCTACGCGCAGACCAAGACGGAACGCCTGTCCAAGTTCTTCGACCGGCTTCAGCAGATCACTGTTCGGGTCAGCAAGGTCAACCACAAGGCCAACGCCGAGTACGACGTCGAACTCATCCTCGACGTGGAGAAGCACGACGATTTCGTCAGCCACGCCAAGGCCGTGGACCCCTACGCCGGCATCGACCTGGTCACCGAGAAGGGCGAGCGCCAGTTGCGCGATTTCAAGGAGCAGTTGAAGGAAGGCAAGCACTGACGCCAGGAGACCCCCGCGGTGATCAAGTTGACGCAGATCGTCGGCGAACGCGCGGTCTTGGCGCCCCTCGCGGGCTCCGACCGTGACGCCGTGATCGGCGAACTGCTCGACGCCCTCATCGCCTCCGCCGCCGTCCCCGCCGACCTGCGCTCCGATCTGCTCGCCAAGATCCTTGCCCGCGAAAAGGTCGGCTCCACCGGCTTTGGCAAGGGCGTGGCCGTCCCGCACGTCAAGCACCGCGGCATCCCCCGCATGGCCGCGGCCATCGGCCTCTCCCCCCGCGGCATCGACTTCAACTCGCTCGACCGCCAACCGGTCTACTCGGTCTTCCTGCTCCTCAGCCCCGAGGACCGCCCCGAAGAACACCTCCAGGCCATGGAGGTCATCTTCCGGAACCTCGGAAAAGATACGTTCCGGCGTTTCCTGCGCCAGTCGCAGAACCCCGCCGAAGTTCGCACGCTCCTCGAAGAAGTTGACGGCCAGGCCCTGGCGGGCTGAATCGCCGGGTCCGACCGTTCCGAGGCCCGCCTTTGTTCCGCTCTCCCGCCCATCATTTGGTTCGACCGTGCCATCCCCCTGCACCATCACCGTCCGGATCGTCAACCGCCTGGGCCTGCACGCGCGCCCGGCCATGACCTTCGTGGACCTCGCCAGCACCTTCCAGGCCGGCGTCCGCGTCTGCAAGGGCGACACCGACGTGGACGGCAAGTCCATCATGCAGATGATGATGCTCGCGGCCAGCCAGGGCAGCGACCTGGTCATCACCGCCGACGGCCCCGACGCCGACAAGGCCTGCGAAGCGCTCAAAAAACTCGTGGAGAGCGGGTTTGACGAAGAATGAGCCCAGACCCGACGCGCCCGCGCCGGAACCCGTGCACCTCGATCCCGGCACGCTCGCGATCCTCCGCTGCCCTCGAACCCTCCAGCCCCTGCATCTCGACGCACAGTCCGATCCCCCGGCGCTGGTGGCCCAAGACGGCTCGATCCGCTACCCCATCGTGGACGGCATCCCGGTGTTTGTCCCGTCGAATCCGGGTGTTTAACGCGCCGAACCGCTTTCGCGGCCCGGGAATCGCGGTTACACTTTGTCCGGCTGCGTTCCTCGCCCCTGGGTTCTTGAAAGGGGGTTTTGCGTGGAGTCCGGGCCTCTATCGATCCATCGTCTGCTTGGCGCCATGAAGAAAATGAGCGCCTCCGATCTGCACCTCAAGGTCGGGGTGCCGCCGGTCTACCGGATCAACGGCGTCCTGCGCCAGGTCGCCTCCGACCCCATCACCGAGGAGGAGGCCGACCACCTGCTGGACCCCGTGATCCCCGAGGTGCTCAAGCGCCGCTACGAAGACACCGGCAACCTCGACTTCGCCGCCCACCTCAAGGACGGCGACCGCTTCCGCATCAACATGTACCGCGCGGGCGGGCACACCCACGCGGCCATCCGGCGCGTCAAGGCCGAGATTCCCTCCTACGCCGAACTCCACGTCCCGCCCATCTACGGCACGCTCATCGAGGAGTCGATGGAGGGCCTGATCGTCGTGGTGGGCGTCACCGGCAGCGGCAAGAGCAGCACGCTGGCCGCGATGATCGAGCACATCAACCAGGTGCGCGCCGACAACATCATCACGATCGAGGACCCGGTCGAGTACCGGTTCATCCCCAAGAAGTCGATCATCTCCCAGCGCGAGGTGGGTATCGACGTGGCGGACTTCTCGACGGCCCTCAAGTACATTGTGCGCGAGGACCCGGACGTGATCTTCATCGGCGAACTGCGCGACCACTCCACCGTCCTGAGCGCGGTGCAGGCGGCCGAGACCGGCCACCTGGTCTTCAGCACCATGCACACCGCCGACACCATGCAGGCCTTCAGCCGCATCATGGAGTTCTTCCCGTCGCACGAGCACGCCTTCCTGCGGCACGCCCTCTCCAACACGCTCAAGGGCGTGCTGGCCCAGCGCCTCCTGCCCTCGCTCCCCGAGACCGGCTTCGGCGTGGTGCCCGCCTGCGAGATCCTCCTGGGCAACTCCGTGGTCCGCGAAAAAATCCGCGAGGGCGATGATTCGGCACTCCCCATGATCGTCAGCCAGGGCGAGGAAGGCATGCAGTCCTTCACCGCCGCGCTCGCCGATCTGGTCAAAAAAGAGTGGGTCTCGCTCCAGGTCGCCATGGAGTTCGCCCCCAACCGCGAAGCACTCTCCGCATCGCTCAAGGGCCTCGACGTCAAGAGCCAGGGGCTCGTGTCCCGCATCAAGGTCGCCGGAAACCGCTCCTGACCCCTCGAACATGGGGCTCGTCCGCGGCCGGGGGTTTCTCGGTCCTTCAGACCTTGCCAGGTCGGCACGCGCGTCGCGCTCCCGCGCCCGCGCCGCCGACCTTCCCATCTACCCGCCCGGCGAGGCCGATATCAGGCTTGCATGCGCGCCCGTCGCGGTTTTTCCATGCTCGAACTGGCCATCGCCATCGCGATCCTCGCGGTGGTCGCCGCCATCGCTGTCCCGCGCATGTCGTCGATGTCGGCCAACGCCAAGGCCGCCGCCACGCAGGAAACCGTGCGACGCGCCCAACTGGTCCTCGACGAGCAGCAGGCCATCACCGGCTCGTACCCGGCGTCCTTCAAGTCGGAGTGGTTTCCCTCGGGCGCGCCGGTGAACGCGCTGCTCCCGGATCAACTCGTCAATCTCGAAATCGTCTCCGGGCCCGCCGACATGATCGATCCCACCAACAAGGTCGCGGCCGCCCGGGGCGCCGCCTCCTTCTGGTACAACAGTTCCAACGGGTCCTTCCGCGCACGAATCCCGCCGCAGGGTTCGGCCGCGGCCAATGTCGCGATGTACTTCAAGGTCAACAATCTCGGCGCCCCGCGCGCGGGCGTGGAGGTCGTCGAGGTCGATGGCGGTGGACTCTCGGCCCAGGCCGAGTGATCCCCGGCGCCGGACCCGCCTGAACATCGAACCCGTCGCTCCGCGGTGCGGCGCGTGCCGGCCCCCTACATTCTCCCGGGTCGCGGCCAATCACGCATCCGTGGATCACCCGGAGGAACGTGGTCATGAAACTCCCGCCGAAGTACGTCCGCAGGCTTTTTTTCATCCGCGTCGGCAAAGGGGACGCCGAGCAGGTTCGCGAGACGATTCTGTGGGGCGCCGATCCCAACTGGAAAACCAAGAAGGGCCGGCCCGCCCTCGTGAAGGCCGTGCGGCAGATGATCGTCGAGGCCGGCGTCGTCAAGGCCCTGCTCGACAACGGCGCGGACGCCGGCGCGACCGACGAACTGGGCCAGACGGCCCTCGACCACGCGCGCCGGCGGCTGGCGAAATACGAGGGGCGGCCCCGCAAGCCCATTCCCCGTTCCCGGTCGCTCTCGCCGGGAGGGGAACTCATTCTCCCGAAGTGGGAATGGGACCATATAGACGAGATGACCCGGGAGCACCCGGATTACGCCGAGATGTACCTCGACGTGCGCCGAAAGGCGGCGGAACGGGTCTACGACACTCGCGGCAACCTCGAGCGAATCGTGACGCTGCTGGAGAACCTCCAGAAGAAGCAGACCCCACCCGCCTCCTGATCGGAGCCCCGGGTGAGGTCGTGCGCCGGCACTTCGCTGGCCGCGGATCAGGCGGCCTTTTTCATTTCCTTTTTCTGGTCATCGACGTCGCGCGAGATGGCGCCCAGCGGTCCGTCGAGCGCTTCGCTGACGCGCCGAACCACCGGCGTCGCGGAGAGACTGGCGCTCAGCGGCGTCTCGCGCCCGCCGAGCCACCACGCCGCGCAGGCGCCCACCACCAGCCACATGATTCCCATCGGGCCCATGTCCGCGACCGCGCGGAACGGATTGAGGTTGGCGTGCTCGCCCTGCATCGCCGAAAGGCCCATCCAGCCGACGATCGAACCGACGCAGGCCACGACCGCCGCGGAAACACCCGCGCGCGTGCCGTCCTTACCGCGGTTGGAAACCGCCATGCCCAGCCCCGCGGCCGCGCCGACCATCATGGGAAACACCGCAAGCGAAGCGCCGCTGAGCACCGCGACGCCGGCCCACGCCGCCGCCGCAACACCAGCCGCGCTCGCGCTGCACTTCACACCGCGAACGAGGGACATCGCGCATACTCCTCCAGCCGGGTATCCACGCATGCCCGCCGAATCCAACTGTCGAATACGGGCGTCACAAAGTCCAGTTCAACGGAGACGGCACGAACGGCGCACCCCGCACGCGCCGCCCCCCCAACGCCCGCCTACTGCGGCACGGGCAGCGTGGGATCGCCGAAGAGCATGAACTTCATGCCCTGAAAGAAGATGCTCGCCGGATACCAACTCTCGGTCGGCTCGATCTCCGCGAGTTTCTCGTGTTCCCAGTAGTACGTCACGGCGTGATTCCAGCAGTCGCCGATCCGCGCGGTGCGGTTGTCCTTCGCCGCGGCGGCGATCCCGTCCACGAAACCCTCGGCCAGCGTCAAGGCGCACGGCTGGCTGCCGGTGTTGCAGCCGATGTACGCCACGGCCCGGCCCCGGCGCACCAGCCGCTCGCCCAGCCCGGTCCGGTTGTACGAGTCCTTCGCGTAGCAGTTGGGGGCGGGAGGGGGTTCTTTGAAGATCTCGCCCGAGTTGGTGCCCGCGTGGGACACGCCGGAAAGATCCGAGTACGCCTCGTAGGGAGGCAGAGTGGCGAACCGGGCCGTGGAGCACCCCGCGGACATCATGATGACCCTGCCCTCGGGTCGGAGTTTCTGGATCGAATCTTCATTCAGGCAGCCGTCCCAGGAATCGTCGTTTCCGTGCCCGGCATGGAGGACCAGCCCGATCCCTCCGTTGATGAGTCCCACCAACTCTTCTTCGGTCGGCGGCTTGGTGTCGAAGGCGGCGTTGCCATCCTTATAGAAGCGCTTCTCGGAGGTCCAGCCGGCGGGGAGTCGCGAGGCCCAGGAGTCCACGCGGGCGCGTTCGTCCACCCATCCGGCGGTGTGCACGAACGCGGCGGTGCGATCGAGTTGGCCCTTTTCGGCCGCGATTTCGTACGCGGCGGCGAAGGCGGCGACGGCCTGCACTTCCTCGGGCGTGCCGACCGGCCAGCGGCCGACGGCGATTTCGGGGCGGTAGTCGATGGCGTCGAAGTTGATGGGATCGGTCTTGTTTTTTTCGCCGCGGACTTCGCCGAAGTACGTCGCGTGAAAACCGTCCTTCGAGGCGTTCCAGTCTTCGAACGAGCCGTCGGGCTTCGCGACATCGGCGTAGTAGAGATCGCTGGGATAGAACGCGTAGTCGAAGGCCGGCTCGGTCGCGCGGTCGAGGACCATGTAGCGCACGGGCACCATGTCGGCGTCGCCGACGAGGAGCACGTAGCCGATGCCCCGGTCGCGCCACGCGAGGTAGATGACGCGCTTGAGTCGCTCGGCGTCGTCGAGCCCGGGCCAGCCGGGCAGCGCCTGCTCGAGGACCACGACTTCGGTGGGCCGGCGCGCCTCTTTGTGCGGGATGAACGCCTTGAGTCCCGACGCGAGCGCTTTGGGCGTCACGATGAGCAGGCCTTCGCGCGCCGGGGCCGCGGCCGGAGGGTCGCCGGCCGACAGGGCTGCGGAAGTCGCGGCGGCGCAGGCCATCCACGCCAGGCATGGGTTTGTTTTCATCATCAAGCGTACCCGATCACTTGGCTTTGGCCGAGTCGAGCACGGATCGGACCTTTCGGAGCATGGTTTCGATCGTGAATGGCTTGGCGATGAACGCGAGTCCTTCGGCTTCGACGCCGTGGCGCACGATGGTTTCCTCGGTGTATCCGGACATGTAGATGACGCTCACGCGGGGGTGCAGGCGGGAAACCGCCTCCGCCAACTGGACGCCGCTCATCTCCGGCATGACCACGTCGGTCACGAGCAGGTCGATGGGCTTGGATTGGTCCGTCGCGGCCCGCACGGCGGCGGGGCCGTTCTCCGCGACCAGCAAGCGGTATCCCGCATCGCCCAGGGCCTGCGCCACCAGGTCGCGCACCATCGGGTTGTCCTCGACCAGGAGCACCACCTCGTTGCCACCCGGCGATTGGCCGTTCGGCGCGGCGCGTCCGCCCGCCGACACGTCGGTGCGGACGCGGGGGAGAAAGACCTTGACGCAGGTGCCGCGCCCGGGCTCGCTGTACACCGCGATGTGCCCGTCGCTCTGGCGCACGATGCCGTGGCAGGTGGCCAGGCCCAGGCCGGTTCCCTTGCCGGGCCCCTTGGTGGTGAAGAAGGGCTCGAAGAGCCGCTCCATGACCTCGGGGGACATTCCCACGCCGGTATCGGTCATGGCGATCACGACGTGCTCGCCCGGAGTGGCGCCGACGCGCGTCCGGCAGTACGCCTCGTCGAGCATCACGTTCATCGTTTCGATGGTCAGGGTTCCGCCCATGGGCATCGCGTCGCGCGCGTTGACGGTCAGGTTCATGATGACCTGCTCGATCTGCCCCGCGTCGGCCCGCACCAGGCCGGTGTCGGGAGCGGGAACCACGCGCAGCGTGAGGTCGTCGCCGATCAGGCGGTGGAGCATCGGCTCCAGGCCGGTCACCACGTCGCGCAGCGACAGGATCTGCGGGTTCACGATCTGCTTGCGGGCGAAGGCGAGCAACTGACGGGTGAGCGTCGCGGCGCGCTCGGCCCCTTCGAGGGCGTGCCCCAGCGCCGCCCGCGCGGGGTGCGTGGACTCGAGGCGGGAACTCGCCTGGCCGAGATACCCGAAGATCACCGTCAGCAGATTGTTGAAATCGTGGGCGATGCCGCCGGCGAGGCGGCCGATGCCCTCCATCTTCTGGGACTGGAGCAGTTGCTCCTCGAGCCGCCTTCGCTCGGACACGTCGCGGAGGATCACCGTGAAGAACCGGGTGCCCGCCACGACGGCCTGCGAGATGGATGCCTCGATGGGAAACTCGACTCCGTCCGCCCGCAGGCCGGACAGCGTGCCGAGCCTTCCCATGGCGCGGGAGGTCACGCCGGTCTTCGCGAAGCCCTGGATGTGCGAGGTGTGCGGCGCCCGGAATCGCTCGGGGATGAACCGCTCCAGCGGACCGCCGATCGCCTGCTCGGCCTTGACGCCGAAGATGCGTTCCGCGGCGTGGTTGAACATCACGATGCGTTGGCG
Source organism: Phycisphaerales bacterium (assembly GCA_905339235.1). Taxonomy (GTDB): domain Bacteria; phylum Planctomycetota; class Phycisphaerae; order Phycisphaerales; family UBA1924; genus RI-211. The sequence continues at coordinate 188,199 of CAJPFG010000010.1, read as the reverse complement.
CTCGTCAACCGTGATGATGGCGTCCATCGCGGATTCGATGATCCCCGACAGCCGGGCCTGATTGTCGCGCAACGCCAACTCCGACCCCCGCCGCGCGGTGAGGTCGCGGATGACCTTGGAGTAGCCGCGGACCTTCCCGGTCTCGTCACGCAGGGTGGTGGTCACCGTGTTGGCCCAGAACTTCTCCCCGTTCTTGCGCACGCGCCAGTGGTCATCCTCGTGCCGACCGTCGCGGACGGCGTGGGCCAGACATTCGCGGGGCCTCCCCGCGGCGCGGGTGTCTTCCGGGTACAGCACCGCGAGTTCTCGCCCGACGATCTCGTCGGCGCGATACCCGAAAATCCGCTCGGCGCCCAGGTTCCACGTCGCGACCCGCCCGGTCGCGTCGAGCGTGAAGATCGCGTATTCCTGGACGGACTCGACCATGCGGCGGAACTTGGATTCGCTCTCCTTGAGGGCGTGCTCCACCTGGAGGTGGTCGGAGATATCCACCAGGAGCACCGAGGCCCCGCCCGAGGCGCGCGCCGTGGCCACCAGACGAAACCACCTTGCGCCGGCTTTGCCACCGCTCGCCACGTCGTAGGTGAAGGCGGACGTTTTTCCCGACAGCACTTCGCGGATGCCTTGTGCCACGCGGCTGCTGGACGCTCCGGCCCCGACCGTTTCGACGAACGATTTGCCGATCTCGACGGCCAGCGTCAGTTCGCCGATGGCGCGGCTCCAGGCCTGGTTGGCCGCTTCGACGTTTCCTTCGGCATCAAGCAGAGCGCACGGAACGGGAAGTTCGTTCAGAACACCGGCCCGGCCGGCTTCGCTTCGGTCGCGTTCGTTTCCTGCGTCTGGGGGCATCGCCTTCCGCCTGAGCATCAGCGTCCTGTAGTCCTGATACGCCGATCATCATACGGAAGATATTTCCCCGTGTCGCCGGATCAAACATGCACACTATTCTGTGGATATTTAAGTCCGTATTGCAACACAAAAAGACACGATCCTCCAGTATCGTGGCGGGCTTATTCGTCGGCCGCGGCGTCCTGCACGGGTGCGGAGTTTCCGCCTGCGATGAACGGTTCCTCGCGCGGCGCCTGCTGGACGACGCGCGGCATTCGGCCCCACACCAAGAGCACCGGAACAACCGACAGCGCGCAGAGCACGGCGCCCGTAAAGAACGGGGCGCTTGGACCAAGGAATGGCGCGGGGCCCTCTTTGGGTGTGAAGAGGAAGAAAACCCCGGCTCCGATCAGCGGACCCAGGACTCCCGCAACGCTGGTCAAACTCCCCGTCGCGCCTTGCAGCAGCCCCTGCTCATTCGGGGGAACTCCCTTGGAGCAGATCGCCTGCGCGGCGGGGCCGGCGACTCCGCCGATCGACGCCGCGGCGATGATCGCGTAGATCATCCACCCGTGAGTGGCCAGGCCGTAGGCCGCGAACGCGAGCACTCCCACCACTAATCCCCCGAGCAGGCAGGCCCGCTCTCCGAGTTTGGGGATGATCTTCCTGGCGAGGAGTCCCTGCACAATCGCGGAAGTGATCCCGACGGTGAAGAGGGACCACCCGGTGTAGAGCGGGGTCCAGCCGAAGCGCTTCTGCATCGAGAGGACCCAGGTTGCGTGGAGACCGAACTGCGCGATGTTGGAGATGAAGAGAGTGACAACCAGCAGCGCCACGACGTGGTGTTGGGCCAGCCACCGGAGCGCGCCCATGGGATTGGCCTTTTCCCAGGAGAATGGGCGGCGGTGTTCCCGCGCGAGGGACTCGGGGATGATGAAAAAGCCGTACAGCCAGTTGAGGGCGGTGAGCACGCCCGCGGCGTAGTAGGGGAAGGTCACGTTACCGTGGCCGAGCAGCGGGAGCGTGATTTTGTCATCTCCGAGAACGCCGCCGATGAGGGGGCCGAAGACAAATCCCAGACCGAAGGCGGCGCCGATGATTCCGAATCCCGCGGCCCGTTTCTCGGGCGGGGTGATATCGGCGATGTAGGCGCTGCAGACGGGGATGGTGGCGCCGGAGACGCCGTTGAGCGCGCGGGTCACGAAGAGGCAGGTCATTCCGGCCGCGCTGCCGAACGTCGCCGTCAGGTACGGGGCCTGGGTGGCGGCGAAGTAGTCGAGGGCGGAGCCGAAGAGCGCGCAGAGCAGGACGGGCCTTCGGCCGAAGCGGTCGGAGAGTGATCCGAGGATGGGCGAGAACACGAACTGCATCGCGGCGTAGAGGGCCATGAGGGGCCCGAGCGCCAGGGAAGTATCGTGCTCAGCCCCTTCGGGATTGAGGCCTTGGACGGTTGCGATTAGGCGAGGGGCCACCGGGATCAGCAGCCCGAAGCCCAGAACGTCGAGCAGGAGCGTGAAGAACACGAAGACCAGTTTCGGCGCGGGGCGGTGCATGCGGAAGCGGAGGATAGGGAAGGCGGGCTAGGGACCGGAGAGGAGGCCGGCCGCGCGGGCGAGGTGGGCGGCGCGGGATTGACGCGCGGGGCGTATTGGCAGAACGGCTGAGACAGACAGAACAGACGGGATGGACGGGGCTGCGGAAGGCGAAGGGGGCTGGATCGCGGCCGCGACGGGGAACGAATCCGCGCTTGGGTCAGAGGGGAGAAGGGCGCGGATGCTGTGGATGCAGGCGTGGTCGAGGTTGCGGTTGGCGCCGGCCGCGGGTGTGGCGGGCGGGTTGAGTGGCGCGCCGTCGGCGGCGAGTTGGGCGGCGAGGGCGAGGAAATCGTCGCGTTGCGAGGGACCTTTCGCGGGATGGTCGGGAGATTGGGCGCGGCGGCGGGCGGGCTCGCGGGATTCTTCGGGAGCGTTATGGGTGCGCGTGCGGACCGGGGCATCGCCGGAGAATTTGGCGAGGCGGAGGAGGAGGTGGCCGGCCCGGAGCATGTGGTTGGCGGCGCGGAAGTTCGCGGCGGCGACGGCGGGGTCCTGGGCGGAGGTCGGGGTGGGGCGTGGGCGGGAGTTGAAATCATCAACGATTCGGACGGCGGCCTGGGCGACGGCGCGGAGGTTGGCCGCGGCGAGGTGGTTGGTCAGGGCGTCGGCGGTGGCGGTGATGGCGCGGAAGTGTTTCTGGATGTCGTCGCGAGTGAACCAGCGAGCGAGGGCGGGAAGGGTGGTGTTGGCCCGCGCGGCCGCGTCTCGCGCGGAGAGGGCGGGGTTGGCGAGATCGTCGAGGACGGCATCGGCGATGGCTGGGGAGGGGTTGAAGGTGGGGAGGGACATGGTGGGGGCATTGTACGATTGTTACCGTACTTGTCAATAGTATTTTGATTGGTATGTCGTAACTGCCGTTGCTGACAGGTGATGCGGACGTCTTGTCGCCGCTTGGACGCGGGGGCATCGGGTAGCCTGGGCATAGTTTCCAGCCGGTGCCGCATCAGCAAGTGCCAGAGGGAGTGCTCGACCCCGTCGTCGTAATGCGTGAAAGCCGAGCCGGTGTTGTACGGCGCGTCGATGTAGATATACTTGATTTTCTCCGCGAACTCCGCCTCCAGGGCCTTGAGCGCCAGCAGGTTGTCCCCGAAGATCAGCCGGTTGTCGAACTGGTCCGCCGGTCCCCGCCGCGCCTTGGCATGGTGCGACCGGGCCGCATCCTCCAAAAGGATGCGCGGCTCCAGCCGCGGCCGGTCTTCCTTCCCGATCCAGATCGGTTCGAGGCGGGTCTTGTGGTTACCGTTGAGCATGACTTTGGAGAGTGTACGGGAGTCGCCCCTCCGTAAACCGCTGAGGTTGGGCATCAATCCGCGTCGTCTCCAGCTCGACGCACCGGCGAAATCAGTGTTGCGTCAATGGTCCAGGCCTTCGCACCGGCAACGGAGGGCGATTCTGCGCCGTCCAGTCTCGTGAAGACAAGGGCCCACAGAAAGTCCGTCAGAGATCCGATGAGGTCGACGCGGACGCACTTGCCGTCTGGTAAGTGGATCACGTGTACTCGCTCAGAATTCGCGCGCCACTCCAACTTGCAGTTGTCCGAGCTGCGGTACATGATCGGTTCGACTACGGGACTGAGCGGTGCGAAGTTCGCGAGGCTGTAGCGATTACCAGCTTTCGGAACGCTGATGTGCCTCGTAACGGGGTAGAGGCGAGCACTCGGGCAGAACACGACCCATGCGAACTGCGCGAACCCACCATTTGCTGGATCGACGGCGAGTAGCGAGGGCCAGTCCTTCTCTTTGATGCCCGCGACGTAAACTGGCGGTTTCAACATGAGGTACTTGACCTCGGCTCTCAACGGTGGCGTCGATACCACGACATCGAGTTCGCCGCGGCCTTGCGCCGCAATCGTTGCGGCCGGGCCAAAGAAACTCGCCAGTCGAGCATGCACGTCAATCTCGTACGTGGCCTCCAACAGCTTCCGCACCTTGTCCTCCGGCAAGTACTGACATCGAAGGTTGTAGTCGTGGCAGACCATCAAGGCCGCCGCACCAAACCACTCGCGCGCGTGATGTTCCGTCGTGTATGCCATCCGGTGCAGGGGGGAAAAGAGTGTCAGGACGCGCTTGGAGTTACTGAACCAGTTTGTTTGACGTAGACGGTGAGAGGAGGCGTCTTTCTCTGCTGCTCGATCAACTTCCTTCGAGACCGCACCTGCGTCAGGAGCGCCTTGGAGTCGGCTATGTCCCGCGCCAGGTTTTGGGGCGTTGGAATCGTGGAGTGTTGGCCCTGAGCGGGGTCGTGGGCTTCCGTGACATCGCAGCACCGCTTGTGGAGCCGAGAGAGTTCGTCGAACTCGGTCTGGGAGAAGCCAACAACGGCCTCGACCTTCTTGACGTCGATGTAGGTTCGGAACCTGAAAACGGCATCACCGAAGATGTCATGCTCGATCATGCGCTCCAGAGTGGCACGTAGGCTGCTGTACGCGTTGCGGATGCTCAACTCATCCGATTCCGTGGGTTGCACGCTGCACGTCTTGGCGATCTCCCGCTGCCGCTTCTCCATCGCATCGAACCGCTCGTCTGGGGTCTTCCATTTCCACGGCAGTCCGTCCTGCCAGACTCCTGGGATGTTGCCGGCCCATTGAAGGTTGCCGACGCTGATAGGTGCGCTGGCCCGAACGGCACTCGTGCACAGCTCGTGCAGCAAAACAGGGTCGTGGGTGAAGACGATGACCTGTCTCGCCTTCGCCTCCTCGACGAGACGCTTGGCGATCAACTCCCTGTGCCAGTGGTCAAGTGACGAGACAGGATCATCGAATACAAGCGTGGACTGGTGAGAGGCCTGGGACAATTCTGCAAGGAAAAGGGCAAGCGCAATGCACCGTTTCTCGCCCTCGCTCCCTACCTGAGCAACGCCCGCAGAGGATCCTACCTGGAGTCGGACGCCGAAGCGTCCGACTCCCTTCTGACCGCCCGTCTTCTTGAGTTCGACCTTTAGGGTGCGCAGGCCGAGCGCCTTGAGTTCTGACTTGAAGCGATCGCGGAACACGCCGGTGACCAGGAGGTCCGTCAGCTCGGTACTCTTGTTCGTGATCTTCGTTGTATCCGTGTCGTCGATGCAGGCGCGCAGGCGTTCGAGGGCTTTGTGCCGGTCGATCTGGCGGAGCACCTCATCCTTGGCGCCGGCGAGCCATTGCCGGTCCTGAAGGTCGTCGCGTTCGTCCATGAGTTTCTGTCGCTGGATTGGGTCGTCGGCCGCGGCTTCGCCCTGGGCTCGCTTTGTCAAGGCGTCGTACAGTGCAATGAGCGTTGTGGCCGGCGAGGCGGTCGAAGGCGGAAGAGCCGACCAAGCCGCCTCTTGAGGTGCTTTTCTTACGGCCACCAGCCGGTCGTCGGCGGCGGCGACGAAAGCATGGACGGTCGCCCGTAGGTCTTTGTCGGCCGCGGCGAGGTCATCATCCACCTTCTTCTTCTCGTCGGCGAGGCGCGGCAACTCGTTGATCTGGTCGACGAGTTCCTTGAGGTGTTGAGCATTGGTTGCCGCGAGCTTCGTGGCCGCATCCTCGATATAGTCGTCAAATCGCTTCATTCGCGACTTGGCTTCCGAGTCGAGGTTGGTTTGGCAAAGGACACAGCGAGCGCCTTCGCCGTGGACCGGATAGTCTTGGTCCGGGTAGGCGATCTTGGAAGAATACTCGCGGGCGGCATCCCAGAGAGTCTTCCATACAGAGCCGCCGGTACCTGGCAGGAAGGACTCATCAAACTTGCCAGTGGCTAGGGCTTCGGCAGCCCTCCGCGAGGTGCCGGCGTCATCCATCGCGGTGCGCAAGCCGCCGATTGCAGAATCGCTCAAGCGGGAAGCAGTCGTTTCCAGCTTCTGTCGAAACTCCTGAATGCGAGACGCCGCGGCGCGCGTCTGTCCGGCTTTGATCTTCGGATCAGAGGCGAGAGTCTCGCGCACAACAGAAAGACGATCTGCATCTGCGTCGGTCCACTTGGCTGCGGTCTCGATGTCGCTCGCTGGGGTGTCGCAATTCAGCTTCGCGATGAGCTTTCCAACTGGAGTTGCCGGACTGACCTTCCAGCCAGCGGCTGTCGCCGTTGTCTCTGCGCTCAACGCATTGTGGCGAGTGTTGAGCTTCTGACGTACTTCGTCGCACAGACGACTCAGCTTGTCGAGAATATCCAGCCCGAATGGTGTGAAGGCCGCACCCGCGTCCTCGTGGACGTAGTGGTCTGCACAGGCGGCATCGAATAGGAAGACTTGGCCGAGGCGGGCGTCAGCGGCGACGCCGTCGGTCCAATCGATCGTGGGCTCTGCTGGTCCATCCCGAATCGTGAACCGCGCCGCCGCCTTGCCCGGAGGTGCGTTCGCAGTCACGTCCGGCAGGATCGGGGCAGCTTGGCCACGGGCACGGCACGCCTTCTTGATCACGCGCGCGTAGCCGGATTTGCCGGAGCCATTGTCGCCGTAGATCACCGCGAGGCCGGGATTCGGGCCGAAGGGAAGTGTCTGGTCCGAAGGGATGCGGTTTACGTTCTGGAGGTTTCCGAGCGAGACCAGGCTGACACCAGGCGTGCCGGCGCCCCGGGTCGGAAGGTGCGTAGCCGCAAGGAAATCGGCTGCCGGTGGGGACTCGCCTTCATCCAGTTCGACATGCTTGTGGCGACAAAGGCGTTCCAGCTCATCAATGTCGGTTGGAGCGACCTGTGCGGTGGAAACGATGCGGCGGAGTGCATCCCGCTGCCAGTCTGGGCGGTTTACTGACCACTTCAGGATCTCCGTGAGAGGGGAGACTGGCTTGATGACTACCGCGGGAGACATTGGATCCTCCTAGACAGAGCGGGCCGGTCAGGGTTCCGGGTCGTTGGCTTCAAGCATCCTCACGTCCAGACCTTCGATCTCCTGGAGCGTCTTGCCCGCGATGCCCTGCAGGTCGCCGTACATGCCCGCGGTGGCTTCGATGACGCCGTGGATTTGCTCCTCGCGTTTGGCCCATTGTTTGGTCAGTGCCTTGCGTTCCTTCTCCAGGTCCTCCTGCATGTCGGCGAACTTCTCGACGATTGACTGGATGCGGTGGCGGAAGCGCGGCCCCGTGAGGTATTGGTAGACCATCTCCATCTTGGTCTGCTGCCCCTCGCCGGCCTGGCGGGCGGCCGCGAGTTCGGTGAGCGAGTGCCGCAGTGCGATGGCAACGGGGATGGCGCAGCGGGGGTGCGCGACCCACACAGCATCGATAAGGTCGAAGGTCTCGACGCCTTTGGGGAGGACCTGCGAGACGATGATGGCGATCTCGGCCTTGGCCGCATGCTGGTCATCGCGGAGTTTGGTGAGCCAGCCGTCGGACCAATTCTTGGTGCGTTTGGACTCCCAGAGGATCGTGCCGCAGACCTGGCCGAGCGGGCCGAGTACGCGGTGGAGCGCATCGCCGCCGTGCTCGCCCTTGGGGACGGGCTCGATGGTGTCGCGGGGGAACTTGATGCGGAGGATGGCTTCCAGTTCGAGTTCCTGCACCTCCCCTTGGAGCTGCTGGGAGCCCTGCTCCATCTTCCGCTTCATCTCCTCGACCTGGCGCTGGGCGTCGGCGATGAGCTTGTCCTTCTCGGCCATTTTGAGCCGGTTGTCCTCGTCTGCGCGCTGCCGGGCTCTGGACTCGATCGCGCCGAGACCTTCCGTCACGCGCTTCTCAATGGTGAGGTCCATCTCGCGCTTGGCGTCATCAAGTTCACGCTGCTTGCGAACGAGCTCAGCCTCAGCCTTCTGAGCCGTGGTTAGTTTGGTGTTGAGCGTCTTGACCGTCTCACCGAGGTCCGCGATGAGGCGGTCCTTGCCGGAGAGGTCCGACTCCAGCGCCAGTCTGGCCTTCTTGGCCTCCTCGGCCGCGATCGTGGTTCGCTCGGTGCGAAGTTTCGCGGCGACTTGCTCATCGACGCTGGTCTGGGCCTTAGCAACGACGGCCTGCTGGTCCCGGATTGCCGCCTCACGCTTGGCGATGTCCACGTCTTTGGCGGAAAGCCGGTCCTCATACTGCTTCTTCACTGCCGCGAGCATGGGCGCGGCCAAGGATTCCGTGAGCAGGATCTCCGTGTTGCACTGGGGACACTTGATGGTGGGCTCGGCCATTGGAACTCCGGCTGTTCGGCCAGCGCTTGAGTGTACCAGCAACCCTGCTGCGGCGGCATCGGGGGCGTGGCATGGCCGATGGTGGTCGGAGCGTCGATTCGCCAATGGCGCTTGAACTAGGGAACGGTTTTCACTTTCACTGCGGCCGCGGCTTTGGTTGCGGCTTTGCGTGCTTCGTCGGCGGTTTTGGCGATGGCGAGGGCGACGCCCATGCGGCGGTACTTGCGGGTGCTGGGCTTGCCGAAGATGCGGACCTGGACGCCGGGGATGGCGAGGGCCTTTTCGAGGCCGGGGTATTCGGGCTCGTTGGGCGAGGCATGAGTGGCGAGGATGACGGCGCTGGCCGCGGCCTTTTCGTAGCGGATTTCGGGGATCGGCAGGGCCAGGATGGCGCGGACGTGGAGATCGAACTCGCTGAGGTCCTGGCTGATCATGGTGACCATGCCGGTGTCGTGGGGGCGGGGTGAGAGTTCGCTGAAGATGACGCGGTTGCCCTTGACGAAGAACTCGACGCCGAAGATGCCGGCGCCGTTTTCGCCGGCGATCTCGTCGGTGATGAGTTTGGCCATGCGCTGGGCGTCCTTGACGAGCGAGGGCTTGATGGCGCAGGGCATCCAGGATTCCTGGTAGTCGCCGCGTTCCTGGCGGTGGCCGATGGGGCGGACGAAGAGGGTTCGGGCGGCCTTGGGGAGTTTTTTCCCTCCGACGGAGGCGCGCTGCTTGATGGTGAGGAGTGTGATTTCGTAGTCAAAGTCGATGAACTCCTCGGCGATGACCTTCTGCTGATCGCCGCGCATGTTGGCGCAGGCGTAGTCCCAGGCCTTGGGGATGTCGGCGCGGTCACGGACGACCGACTGGCCCTTACCGCTGGAGGACATGACGGGCTTGACGACGCAGGGGAGGCCGGTGCCGTCCTGCGAAAGGATGCGGGAGCCGAGTTCCGCGACGGACGAGGCGTAGCCGTATCGAGCGGTGGGCAGGGCGAGTTTCCGAGCGGCGACGTCGCGGATGGCGTCGCGGTTCATGGTGAGGAAGACGGCGCGGGCGGAGGGGATAATGTCGAAGCCTTCCTTTTCCAGCGTGATGAGGCGCTCGGTGCGGATGGCCTCGATCTCGGGGATGATGTGGAATCCGGGGCCGGGCCTGGCGTGCAGGCGGATAGCGCGGTCGAGCGCATCGCCGTCGAGCATGTTGACGACCTCGAAGGCATCGGCGACCTGCATGGCGGGAGCGCCGGGGTAACTGTCCATCGCGACGACGCGGCAGCCGAGCCGCTTGGCGGAGATGACGACTTCCTTGCCCAGTTCGCCCGCGCCCAGCAGCACCAGTGTTTTCATAGAGAAGCGTACTCGCGAGAACCCTCACCCCGTAGTCACCGAAACTGGGGAGATCACGGCCGCGAGTGTCGCTCCATGCGAACAGGCCGCATACATTCAGCGTAGAAGTACTCGAGAGTCGGGCGAAAAACGGACCGCAGTCCAGACGCCAGGAGGGCAACGATTCTCCAACTACGCCTCTGCGAGATCGTACTACCCCGGCCCCTGTTCCCGGAGGCGCATTGATTCTGCAAACCGATTCCGTGGGCGAGCAAACCGCCCATTCCCAGCCCGCATCCTGCATCGAAGGCACGCACCCGGGGGGTGAGCCGATGGAACGGCCCTCGCTGCTGGCGCGCACGGCGAGCCTGGTGGTCGTGGTGGTTCCGCTGATCGGGCTGGTCACCGCGGTAGCGCTGCTCTGGGGCACCGGCTTCAGTTGGGTTCACCTGGGTCTGCTGGTGGGGGGGTATGTGCTGACGGCGCTGGGGATCACGGTGGGGTATCACCGGTTTTTCACGCACAAATCCTTCGAAACAAATGCGGTGGTGAAGGCCGTGCTGGGCGTGCTGGGCTCGATGGCCGTGGAAGGTTCGATCATGCATTGGGTCGCGACGCATCGCCGTCACCACCAGCACAGCGACCGGGACTCCGACCCGCACTCGCCGAACACTCATGGCGGCGGGCTGTGGGAGATGATCAAGGGCGTGTACCACGCGCACATCGGGTGGTTCTTCACGCCTGCGCCGGTCAATATGGAGCGGTACGTGCCGGATCTGGCCGCGGACGGCGTGACGCGGTGGGTCAGCAGGCTGTTCCCGCTCTGGGTTGCGTTGGGGCTGCTGATTCCCGGGGGGATCGCGCTGGCGATCACGGGCTCGTGGATCGGCGCGGGCCTTGGCGTGCTGTGGGGCGGGGTTGTGCGGGTGTTCCTGGTTCACCACGTGACGTGGAGCATCAACTCGGTGTGCCACTTATGGGGGACGCGGCCGTTTGACAGCCGCGACCACAGCCGGAACAACGTCATCTTCGGCATCCTGGGGCTGGGCGAGGGCTGGCACAACAACCACCACGCGTTCCCGACTTCCGCGCGTCACGGCTTATCGTGGTGGCAGATCGACATCGGGTACATGGTCATTCGGACGCTGGAGTTCTTCGGGCTGGCCCGGGCGATTCGTGTGCCGGCGCCGGATCGCATCGCGGGCCGGCGGGCGGGGCGGTAGAGGCCGGCTATTGCGGACTCCCCGATCGTTGCGAGGCGAACTGCTCGCGGATGACTTCGATAACGCGGGGGAAGTCGCGCTCGGGATCGAGGGAGGTCCGGAGCGGCGGAGGCCCGGTTTCACCCATCAATCTGGGCGCGAGATCGTCCTCGGCGGTGATGGTCACGCGGAAAACGCGAGACAGGTCGGTTCCGTCGGGCGTGCGGGGCCAGCAGGGAAGAACCAACGGCGCGGTTGATTCGCCGGCGGTTTGCTCGAAACCGGGCGCGAGCCACGCGTGCTTTACGCCCGTGAAGAGGCCTGTGTCGAGGTCGCGTTTCAGCGGCCGCGGCTCATCGCCGGAATCGTCGGTCCACCAGGCGCCGTAGATGGCTTGCACGGCCCGGGCGCCGGTTTCGTGATCGACGGCATCGAGTTCGTCGAGTTGGGCGGCGAGTTCCTGGGTCACGGCGTCATCCCACTCGCAGCCGGGGCGCTGCAGGGCTCGCCCGACGACCCAGGAGGCGACGACGTGGGAGGAGGTATCGTCCCACGTGAACGCGGAGCGCGTCTCGGAGATGCCGGGGAAGGTTCGTTCGCCGTGCCAGGTCGCGGCCTCGTGCCAGGTGCCCATCACGATGACCATCCGCTGCGCGAACTGACGGGCCATCGCGTCGCGGGCGCGGCGTCGGTCTTCCGGGGAGCCGGGGATTGACGGCCGCGTTACGCGGACTTCGAACGTGCCGCCGCTCCAATCGAACGCAAAGGAATCCGAGCCGCCGGCGAGGCATTCCATTGCCTGCTCGTGGAGGTATTTGCCCCAGTCCACGTACTCGCGCATGTGCGCGAGATCGAGGAACCCGGCGCGGCGGGTGTAGAGGATGCCGGTGCCGGTTTCGTCGGTGTCGCCCACTCGCCGGCCCCAGGGCCCGTGCCGGTGGACGCCGAGATCCGAGACGCTCACGGCGGAGTAGAGCGTGAAGCGCCCGGGGAAGGGGAGCGAGCCGAAGCGCATCCGCGGGGTGGAGCGTTCCCAAGTGCCGGCGCCGACGACGGCGAGGGTGGTTACGGCCGCGACGGCCGTCAGCCACTTGCGGAGGTTTGCTGACCGGATCTTCACAACCCATTCTTGGCCGAAATATCGGAGGAGTTTCAGCATCCCCACTACAGCCCCGGCCCCGCGGGCGTTCGGTTCCGGGAGTTACTCATCACCATCGGAGCCACCGCCGGAACCAATCCTGAACGCGGTGAGCACAGCCAGGACGCACCACAAGCCGTCCCACAGGCTGAACGACTCCTTGAACGCGCCCGACGTAATGTCCGCGCTCTCTTCATCCAGCGCGGCCCGCCACTGGGCCTCGACGGCGGCTCGGTACTCTTCCTGCTTGGCGGGTTCCATGCCCTTCCATCGCGCCTCGGTGTCCTTCCAAAGGTCTTTGGGAAAGTCGGTTCCGGCCTGGGCGGTGTCCAGGGACTTTCCATCCGGCCAGACGAGCGTCTTGCCGGCGGTCTCGTACTCGGGCACGAGTTGGCTTGCCATGTGAATCTCGGCATCTTCCATGGTCACGGACATTTCGGCGCTGATCTGCTGGTGAACCTGGTTGACGAGCAGTTGAACGACGATGTACTTGCCCGCGAGAATCGACGCGATCGCGACGGCCGCGGCGATGCCTCCGGTGGTTGCGTCGCCATCGTCGCGAACTCCGATCGCCATTCCGAAGCCGGCGAGGGCCCCGACGCCCCAGGCGATCCAGCCGACTTCGTAGCCGGTGAAGTAACCCACCGCCGCCCAGATGGCCGCGCCAATGATTCCGCCGATCACCGCGCCGATGAGTCCCTTGATCATGGAAAGTCTCCGAGGGTGTTGACTGGGCTGAGAATCTAACAAAGCACGGACATGTCGTCAACTCCGACTTTCGACGTAGGGCGGGCGGTGGCGCATCTGTACTTGCACCCCGAGGAGCAAGTCATGAGTCAGTCAATAAGCCGTCGGAATGCTGTTCTTGGCCTATCCGGGACTGCGGTGGCCGCGCTGGGCTTGGGGGGTTGGGCCGGGCGTTCGGGCTCGCGGCAAGGTGCAGCGCCGGGGACCGATTTTCCGCGGCAGCCCTCGGCTCTGGTTCGCGAGACGGTGGGCGCCTCGCACCGCAATCTGGCGCGAGTACGGGAGTTGGTCGAGGCACATCCGGCGCTGGCCAACGCGTGGTGGGACTGGGGGTTTGGGGATTGGGAGTCGCCGCTGGGCGCGGCGTCGCACGTGGGGCAGCGCGAGATCGCCGAGTACCTGGTTTCGAAGGGTGCGCGCGTGGACCTCTTCGCCGCGGCGATGCTGGGGTGGGTCGAGGTGGTGCGCGGGTTTGTCGCGGCCGCGCCGGGCGTGCAGAAGACCCTGGGCCCTCACTGCCTGACGCTGATGCACCATGCCCGCGCGGGCGGCGAGGAGGCGAAGGCGGTGGTTGAATACTTAGAGGGTGTCGGCGGGGCCGATGATGGCCCGGCGATTCAGCCGCTGAGGGCGGAGGCGAGGGAGCGTTATGCGGGCACGTACGCGCACGGTGGGGGCGAGTCGGAGCGCTTTGTGGTTCGCGTGGAGAAAGAGCGGCTGGAGTTTCTGGCTCCCGGCGGCACGCCCAATCGACTTCATTATCTTGGGAATGACGAGTTCTTCCCGGCGGGGGTGCCGTCGGTGCGGCTGCGGTTTGAATCGCGCGACGGGCGCGTCGTGTCGGTGACTATTGTGGATCACGAGCCGGTGGTGGCCGCGGAGCGGTTGCCGTGAGGGTTCGCGGGGGTTTGTGATGAGCGGCACGTTTACGTCGGATGCGTACGGCATTCTGCTGGGGCACAATCGCTGGGCAACGCGGACGCTGCTGGAGCGGTGCGCGGCGCTTTCGGAGGAGGAGTTTCATCGGCGGTTCGACATCGGCCCGGGCTCGCTGCACGACACGCTGACGCACATCATCGGGGCGATCCTGCGGTGGTCGGACCGGATTGATGGGCGGGAACTCAAGCCGTCGATCGAGGGCCGGATTCCGGGCAGCGGACAGCCGATGACGCGGCGGACGGTGCAGCAACTGATCGTGCTGCTGGAGATCGCGTGCGTGGATTTCGCGGCGGTGGTCGAGCGGGCGCGGCCGCGGCTGGCGGAGGTACGGACGTGGACGTTCGGGGAGGAATCCTGCCGGTTCAACGTCGCGGCGGCGATCATTCACGTGACGAATCACGGGATGCACCACCGGGCGCAGTGCATGAACATGCTGAAGAGGCTGGGGAAGCCGGTGGACGCGGACCTGGATGAACTGGAGTGGCAGGTGGCGGGGGAGCCGTAGCCCTACCGCCCCTCGCCCAGAACGATCTGATTGCCCTCGGAGTCCTTGAGGATCGCCATCGAGCCCCACGGCTGCTTCTTGGGGGGCTGGGCGAACTCGACGCCCTTGGCGGTGAGTTCCTTGTAGGTCTTGTCGAGGTCGTCGCACTCCCACGAGATGCCGGTGAAGGTGCCGACGCGGCCTTCGTGGCCGGGCGGGGTGAAGAGGGCGATGCCGGTCTCGCCCTTTGGCGGCTTGATCTCGATCCAGCGCTGGCCGGGGCCCATGGCCTGGTCGGTGATGAGTTGGAAGCCCAGCGTGTTGATGTAGAAGTCCAGGGCGCGGTCCTGGTCGTTGACGGGGATGCCGACGAACTTGATTTTGCGGATCATGGGGTGCTCCAGGGGCCGCGGCGGGCGGCGACGGGATGAACATACACGCCGCCGCGGCCGCGTCCAGCCGATTGGCGGCAACTCGCGCCATATCGCGTCGAGCGTTGCTATACCAGCATTTGGTATAGTGTGGCCATGGCCATACTGAACCTCGACACGCTCCTCATCGACGCGGTGATGCCGGATCTCATCGGGCACGACCGCAAGCCCGCGGCCTTTGTCGTGTACCTGTGCCTGCTGCGGCACGCGAGCGAGCAGCCCTCGTGGTCGGTGCGGATGAGCCATCAGTCGCTGGCCGACGCGACGGCGCTGTCGCGCAGCGGCGTGCAGGCGGCCCTGGCGCACCTGAACCGGCGGCAACTGGTGCAGACGACCCGGGCAAGCCCGACGGCGGTTCCGCTGCACAAGGTGCTGCGGCCGTGGATGCGGCTGTCGCGGTCGGGGCGTGGATAGGCTGACTGAGCCCAGTGGGGGTTGCGCATGGACATTGTCATTCCCGCCATCACCAGTGAGTTCACGCGATACCGCGGAATGGCCGAGAAGGCCGCGGCAAGGCTGACGTGGCCGCAGCTTCGCGAATCGCTTGATCCCGAGACCAACTCGATCGCCGTGATCATGAAGCATGTCGGCGGGAACCTGCGGTCGCGGTGGACTGACCCGTTCGCGACGGACGGCGAGAAGCCGTGGCGGGACCGGGACCGCGAGTTTGTCGATGATTTCGCGGATCGCGCGGCGATGATGGCCGCGTGGGAGGCGGGGTGGTCGGCGCTGGAGGCGTCGCTGGCGTCCATTGCGGACTCGGACCTGGAGCGGGTGCTGACGATCCGCGGGGAGCCGCACACGCTGGCGCTGGCGTTGGCGCGGTCGCTCTCGCACACGGCGTATCACTGCGGCCAGATCGTGCAGACGGCGCGGGTGCTGGCGTCGCGGGCGGGGACGGCGTGGGAGACGCTGACGGTGCCGCGGGGAGGAAGCGCGGAGTTCAACCGGAAGATGGGGTTTGACCCCGGGACCGGCCGGGCGCCAGGCTCCTGACCCGGCATTTCATGTTTTTCAGATATGCTTGAAATCTTTGGAAGAGCGGCTACCCTTGTGGGGAGGCCGCATGACTCTGCACGCCGTCACGGGTCCATTGGGATATACCGGCCGCTCGCTCACCGAGCGGTTGCTGTCGCGGGGACAGCGCGTGCGCGGCCTGACCAACTCGCTATCGCGCCCGAACCCATTCGGCGACCGGATCGTGCTGCATCCGCTGGCATTCGAGCGGTCCGGCGAAATCGAGGACTCGCTTCGTGGCGTTGAGGTGCTGCACAACACGTACTGGGTGCGGTTCAATCACGCGCTGTTCTCGTTTGAACAGGCGGTGCGGAACACGCGCGTGCTGTTCGAGGCCGCGCGGCGGGCGGGAGTGCGGCGGATCGTTCACGTGAGCATCCTGCACGCGGAGGAGGCCGACGACCTGGGGTATTACCGCGGCAAGCACGATTTGGAGGAGGCGCTTCGGGCGACGGGCGTCGCGCACTCGATCCTGCGGCCGGGGGTGCTGTTCGGGCGGTTTGACATCCTGATCAACAACATCGCGTGGGTGCTGCGGCGGCTGCCGATTTTCGGAGTGTTCGGCGACGGCGCGTACCGGCTGAGGCCGCTGCACGTGGACGACATGGCGGCGCTGATGGCGGATCACGCGGAGCGGGAGGGCGACCTGCTCGTGGATGCGGTAGGTCCGGAGGGGTTTGCGTATCGCGAACTGGTGGAGACGCTGGCGCGGATCATCGATGTGCCGCGGAAGGTGGTTTCGGTGCCGCCGCTGGCGGGCTGGCTGGTGGGGCGCGCGGTCGGGCCGTTTGTGCGGGATGTCATCATCACGCGGGAAGAGATCGCGGGGCTGATGCGCGGCCTGCTGGACTCGACCGCTCCCGCGGCGGGGGCGATCAGGCTCACGGAGTGGGCGATGAAGCACCGGGAGGAGTTGGGGCGGCGGTACGCGAGCGAGGTGGGGAGGAGGACGCAGCGGTCGGTGGCGTATGCGGATGTGCGGTGAGCGGATTCGCGGGGGTGTGGATTCGGATTGCGGAGTTCAAACTTCAGAATTCAGAATTCAGAATTCAGAATTCAGAATTCAGAATTCAGAATTCAGACTTCAGACTTCAGACTTCAGATCCGGAATCGTCAAGGAGAAGGGCGTTCGGAGGCGAGCGCTTCGAGTCTTTTGAGTGTGTTCCAGTTGCGGCAGGTCGCCGGGACGCCGAGGGCTTTTTCGACGGCGCTCATCGAGAGTTTCGAGCGGGCGATGCCGTTGGGGAAGTAGAGGAAGGCCTCGCGGCCGCGGAGGGCGATGCGCTCGGGCGTGGGACCGAACGCGGCCAGGGCCTTCCTGGCGCCGCGCTGGGGGTCGTCGGCGAGGAACATGACGAGCAGGCGGCTGGGGTCGAGCGCCTCGTGGTCTTCGAAGGGGCTGGCTTTGAGGACGCGGCGGAGTTCGTCGTGGTCTCGCACGACGACGCTGGGGCGGAAGCCGCAGCGATTTTCGATGGCGGCCTCGAGGTTTGAGGCCGCGCCGGGCGCGGCCCCATCGCGGCAGCGGAACACGACGTTGCCGCTCTGGATGAGCGTGCGCACGTCGCGGAGGCCGAGGTCTTCGCAGAGGGAGCGCAGCAGGTCCATGGGGAGTTTGTGTTTTCCGCCGACGTTGATGCCGCGGATCAGGGCGATGGCGATGGGCATGGCGGCATCGTACCGACGGGGTGGCCGCACTCCGGACAGGCTGGGGCGGGCGAGGGGGCCAGGCCGCGGAGGTCGTAGGCACATCCCGAGCACCGCCACGGCTCTGCGAGCACCCGCCGACGTGCCGCCAAGGCCGGCCCGATCGTAAAGACCGCCACGCTCACCTGCCACGCGGACGAAAGGGTGACGAAGTGGGCCATGGTGAAGGACGTTCCCGTGAAATTTGCACGGTTCATCGCCCACGAGGCGATCGCAAAGGCTGCGCTGCTCGCCACGAGCAGAAGCGGAGCGAACCGCCATCGCGAGCGCCGGCCATCTCTCAGCGAGAGGGCCGGACCGGGAATCCTCGAGGTGAACACGGCGAGCAGCACGATCACGATCAGCATCAGGCCGACAAGTTCGCCCGCGTAAACCACTCGCGGCCCGTTGCTCCACCCCAAGGCTCGCGCCGCCCACGGCGGCACTCTTCGCGCAATCTCGAAGCACAGGTACGGGTTGAGGAGAAGCCATGTCGGAACAATCGCCCATTGCCACCATGCCCATCGGCGCGGGGCGAGGTGCATCGCGATCAACACGGGCAGCAGCGTGATCGGCCCGGGAGTCGTCCCGGCGAGCGACGACCAGTAGGCGCCGAACAGCACGTTGCGCAGGATCACGTCGAAGACCCAGTCGTACCCGAACCGCTCGTAGCACACTCGGATGATCTCGTGCCGAAGGTCAAAGCCGCCCAGGGCGCAGAACGCGAGGAACGCCGCCACCGGCAGGAGTATGCACCCCCACCGGCCGAAGCCGCGAACTGGACGGATCACGGGTCCCACGCGGCAGGTTGTACCACGAACCCGTCTCCCCGGTTGACGATTCGCACCCCTACACTCCCCCGTTCGCTCGGGGCGCGACCGGGATTCGGCCCGGCCGCTGAGATGCACCCGTTGAACCTGATCCGGTTCGCACCGGCGTAGGGAACGCGACCCATGATGAACGACTTACCGTCCCACCGTCTCGGCCTTCCGCTGCGAGGGGCTTGCAACCCCGGCGGCACTCCGAGCGTCACCACGCCCGGCTCGTTCGCGCTCGCCCCCGACATCGGCGGGCCGCGGATGTTCGCGAGCCCCGATACCCCGGGCATGCCCGCGCCCGGCGTGAAGACCGCGTGGGACTTCATGCCGGAGGGGTGGGACGTTGAGGCATGTGGCCAGGCGCGTGGCGCGACGTGCGGCCAGAAACTCCAAACTTCAGAATTCAAATCTCAGATGGTGTCGTCGCCGGCTTCTTCGCCCTGCGCCGCCTGCGAGTCGTACACGTTTACCGACGCCCGCGGCGTCACCCGCAAGGTCATGCCGCCGCCGGGGTTCGTGCCGGTGACGCAGTTGGAGCATGCGCGGCTGGGGATCATCACGCCGCAGATGGCGCGGGTGGCGCAGCGCGAGCCGCATTTGACGGGCGCGCAGGTGCGGGATGAAGTGGCCGCGGGGCGGATGGTGATCCCGGCGAACGTGAATCACCTGAAGCACCGGCTGGACCCGATGGCGATCGGGCGGGCGAGCAAGACGAAGGTGAACGCGAACATGGGGGCGAGCCCGGTATCGTCGGGGACGCACGAGGAACTGGAGAAACTCGACTGGGCGGTGAAGTGGGGCGCGGACACGGTGATGGACCTTTCGACGGGCGGGAATCTGGACGAGTGCCGAGAGGCGTTTTGCCGGCACTCGACGGTGCCGATCGGGACGGTGCCCATCTACTCGATGATCATCGGGAAGAAGATCGAGGATTTGGACTGGCCGATGATCGAGGCCTCGCTGCACCACCAGGCGCGGCAGGGCGTGGACTACTTCACGATCCACGCGGGCGTGCGGCGGGGGCACCTGAAGTACGTCAAGAACCGGCTGATCGGGATTGTCTCGCGCGGCGGGTCGCTCCTCGCCAAATGGATGCTAGTCCACAACGCCGAGAACCCGATGTACACCCACTGGGACGACATCTGCGAGATTCTGCGGAAGTACGACGTGACGTTCTCGATCGGGGATGGGTTGCGGCCGGGCGGCTTGGCGGATGCGAGCGATGATGCGCAGTTGGCGGAGTTGGAGACGCTCGGGGAGTTGACGGAGCGCGCGTGGCGGCATGGCGTGCAGGTGATGATCGAAGGGCCCGGGCACGTGCCCTTCGACCAGATCGAGTGGAACGCGAAGATCCAGCGGACGCTGTGCCACGGCGCGCCGTTCTATGTGCTGGGGCCGCTGGTGACGGACATGTTCCCCGGGTACGACCACATCACCTCGTGCATCGGCGCGACGGCGATGGCGTATCACGGGGCCGCGATGCTGTGTTACGTGACGCCGAAGGAGCACCTGGGGCTGCCGAAGAAGGACGACGTGAAGCAGGGGTGCATCGCGTACAAGATCGCGGCCCACGCGGCGGACGTGGCGCTGGGGATTCCGGGGACGCGCGATCGTGACGATGAACTCACCAAGGCCCGCGCGGCCCTGAACTGGGAGAAGCACTTCGAGTTGTCGTTCGATCCCGACACCGCCCGCGCGTACCACGATGAGGATCTCGATGTGGACACGGACTTCTGCGCGATGTGCGGGCACGACTGGTGCAGCGTGCGGATCAGCAAGGAAATCCAGGAGTTCGCGAGCGGGAAGGCGGAGGGGTTCGAGCGGATGGGCGGGACCGACGGGACGAAGCCGGGGGCCGCGAAGAAGAGCGAGGCGCTGACGCCCGAGCAGCAGGAGATCCTGGCGAAGCGGGGCGTGCTGAGCCCGGAGGAGATTCACCGGCTGGCGAGCAAGGTGAAGAACCGGATGGCCAAAGGGCCGGAGGGCCAAAGGGCCAAGGACGAAGCCAAACTCTCGTGCCACAGCGACTATGTGGACCCGGAGGATGCGAAGCGGATGCAGGCGGAGAAGGCGGGGCGTGAGGTGGTGGTGCAGGTGGATGTGCGGCCGGCGCTGGGGATTGGGAAGGATGATCGGGTGATCTGAACGTCGTCACGAGCGGCTGCCACGGGGTACTGAATGATCGCGACTCTCGAGGGAAACATCGACGACGATGCTCGCGACATAAACATCGTGATGGGCCGGTTTTCAGAAATCCATCAAACGACGACTGACAGAAAGTGGCAGATTCGTTGCCGACAGTGCCAGTACCTTGGCCCCTGGGTGGCATCGCTTCTGTACGCCGCGTACCTTCGGGGGATTCAGCTTCATCAGGAACCGCGAATCACCTTGCCTTCAGAACCGGCCGCGCTTCACGCCTACTGCGTGTACTCGGGTATGGCACAGGCGTTCGGGCACGGGCCGCCACCAAGTCCAGACCACCCGGAGTGTGAGACTATTCCACTGGAGCAGTTTTACACGGCCAGCTGGGATCGCTCCAACCGAATCATCAACCTCCTCAGGCGACACACCCAGCTCAGTGCGGATTCCGAGGATCAAGTTCGAATCTGCATCCAAGAGGTCATCCAGAACATAGAGGACCACTCCCAGTCGCCCATCGGGGGCGTGATGTCCGCTCGGTATTTTCGACAGACGAACGAGGTTCGAGTGGGAATCGCCGATCGCGGTGTGGGAATCGGGACCAGCCTCAGACAGAAGCACAAAGACATTCCCGGGGCCTTTGCCGCTCTGAATCGCGTCATTCAAGGGGGCTATTCGTCCCATTCACGAGCGAACAACATGGGGCTGGGGGTCAGCAATCTTTTTGCTCTGGTTCGCAGCGCCGGAGGGCGAATCGCGGTGTTTTCGGAGGATGCCTACGGTCACGTACATGGCGGCGCGACGCCAACCGTACATGGCACGACCTCCGGGTTTCCGGGCACAGCCGTATTCTTCTCGTTGCCGATCTGAGAATGCCGAATGAACACTGCGATGGACGTCAAGATGATCAGTGCGAAGGACTTTGTGGACGAGAGGCGTCCTGTCGTCGAGTGCGCAGGTGCTGTTGCCCGCGAGTGTGTGCGCGAGCTTCAGTCGGGAGCGAACGTGCTACTCTCCGTTCGCGGCGTGCGGGGGGTTTCTTCGAGTTTCTTCAATGTCATTCTCTCAGCGGTCAGTGACGCACTCAGCGGGCAACTGTCGAGCGAGAGATTCAGTGTTGAGACCGAGACAGAGGCGCAGCGCCTCGTTTTTCAGCGATCCCTAAGGGCTTTCACTAAGGCAGCGTGACCCCATTCCAGCCGCCTGGCAGTGATTGGGACTTGGGGTTGAGGGGCTTTACCGCCAACGACTCCCTGGGCCAGACCATGTCCCAACCCTCCTTCGCCGGCTCCGTCCCCCGCATCTATCACACCTACCTCGGTCCGCTGATCTTTGAGGACTACGCGAAGGATCTGTCCGCGCGGCTGGCTCCCGGGGCAAATGACCGCATCCTCGAACTCGCCTGCGGCACCGGCATCGTCACGCGTCAGATCGTGGGAGCCATGCCCAAGGGCGCGACGCTCACCGCCACCGACATCAGCCCACCGATGCTGGAGATCGCCAAGCAGGAGGTGGGCACCGACCCGCGCGTGACGTTTCAGGCGGTGGATGCGTGCTCGCTGCCCTTCGCGGCCGCCTCGTTCGACGCCATCGTGTGCCAGTACGGCGTCATGTTCTTCCCCGACAAGGTCAAGGCCATGCGGGAGGCCCGACGCGTCCTGAAGCCCCGCGGCCGGTACATCTTCAACGTCTGGGACTCCCTCCAGCACAACCCAATCCCGCGGGTAGTCCACGAGACGCTCGGGCGGCTTTTCCCGGACAACCCGCCGCTGTTCGTCGCCCAGACTCCCTACGGCTGGTTCGATCGCGCCGAGATCGAGCGCGTCACGCGCGCGGGCGGTTTCACCAACGTCACGCTCGAAGAGGTCGGCTTCGACTGCGCGGCCGCGACGGCCGAGGACGTCGCCCGCGCGTGGCTCGAGGGCACGCCCCTGTTCCCGGCGCTCCAGGAACGCGGCGTGACGGACCTGACGGCTGTGCGCCAGACCGTGACGAAGGAACTGGCCGCGCGGTTTGGGGACAAGCCGTGTCGATCGACGATCCGGGCGGTGGTGGTGACGGCGGCGTAGTCATTGCGGCGTGGCCACGGACAGCCTCTCCAGCGCCTTCGTCGACATCCACCGATCCAGCCCCCGCGGCCCCACATCCACGCCGCGCAGCCCCGCCTCCGCCTCATCCACTTCCGTCGCATCCAGCACCATCACCGCGTCCTTTCCGTCGCGGAAAGACGCCCACCAGATCACCCGCGGGCCGCCCTTCCTGAGGGCCCGCATCGCCCGCTCGCCATCCTCCGCGTGCATCATCACGTACCGCCGCAGCCCCGGCGGCGGCTCGCCGGGCTTGCGCTCCGGTTGGCCCGCGCGCTCCAACTCCGCCTGCATTTCCTTTTCCAGCCGCAACGACTCCCGGAGCGAGGCCGAGGCCGTGATCGGCCGGATGGCCAGTTTGAACTCTCCGGCGACCACGCCCGGGTCGGTCGCGCCCAGCGCCTCCGCCTCCGCGACGCTCGCGATGTCGAAGACGAAGATCCCGCGCCACGCCGGGTTCCGCGGCTTACCGAAGGGCCCGGCGATGAGCAGCTTCTTCTCCTCCGCCAGGCGCTGCATGTTCGCCATGTGCCCCTTGAAGATCTCGCTCTTCTGCTCGGGCGTGTGCGAGGCGGAGTTGGGGCCGGTTTCGAGGTAGACCAGGGTCATGTGGGCATTGCTCGAGTCGGCAACGGGGTTACGGGGCGTGCTCGCGCAAGCGGCAAGCACGCACGTGACCACAATCAGGACCGCCACAGGGTTGAGCAGCATCCGGGCACAATACCAGACCGTCGCGCCGTGTCAAAGGGCCCGACACCGCCCGCGGCCGCGGCCTGCTCTCACATAACAGCCCCGCCAATCCCGGGGTCACCCACGGGCCCGCCTGGACTCTCGCCGATTCAGTCCCGCCTCGATCCCGCCGATAAACCACCTGAGCGCGCGCACGCTTTGCCAGCGCCGGGGAACACGCCATGGAAGGATCACTCGACGCACTCCTGCCCAAGCAGATCGCCGAGCGCGCCGAGGACATCGGCGCCTCCAAGGCGCGGATGGACACCCCCACCACCCTGCTCCTGGCCATCCTCGCGGGCGCGTTCATCGCCATGGGCGCTGTCTTCTCGACCGTCGTGAGCGCCGGTTCGGCCGCGCTTCCGTTTGGCGTCGCTCGTGTGCTCGCCGGGGCCGCGTTCTCGCTGGGGCTGGTTCTTGTCGTCGTCGCCGGGGCCGAACTCTTCACCGGCAACAACCTGCTCGTCATGGCCTATGCGAGCCGGAAAGCCTCGGCCGCGCAGGTGTTGCGGAACTGGTCCCTCGTCTACATCGGCAACTTCATCGGCGGCGCCGCGACCGCGGCCGGCATGTACGCTGCCGGCTTGCACCAGTGGGGCAACGGCCAGGTCGGCGCCACCGCCCTCGCGATCGCCCAGGCCAAGTGCTCTCTCACCTGGTCCGAGGCCCTCATGCGCGGCGTCTTCTGCAACGCTCTGGTCTGCATGGCCCTCTGGCTCTGCATGTCCTGCCGGTCCACCGGCGACAAGATCCTTGCCATCATGCTCCCGGTCAGCGCGTTCGTCGCCGCGGGCTTCGAGCACTCCATCGCCAACATGTACTTCATCCCCTCGGGCCTGCTGATCAAGACCTTCGGCCCGGCCCAGGACCTGGCGCCCATGGGCGGCTGCCCCGAAGTGACGTGGGGCAACTTCTTCCTGGCGAACCTGCTCCCCGTGACGATCGGCAACATCATCGGCGGGGCGTTGATGGTGGGGACGGTGTACTGGGTGGTGTATTGCCGACGGTCTCGCAGCGGCGATGCAGCACTGCACATCACCGGCCGCGCCGAACACGAGGTTCCCACACTCCAGCAGCGCGATGGCACACGCGGATAGACGGCGCTTTGCAGCCAAGACGATGCGACCGTTGGTCTACGGTTCCGGTACGTCCAAGAGTGGATTCCGTCATAGTCATCGGGCTGCGCACCCAGATCGCTTCGCGATGTTGAACTGGCTTCGCAACTTCTTCGACCGCCCCGCTCGGCCGGGCCCGAATCCTCCGTCGGCGGTGATTCGTCTGCAGGACGAACTCGTTCATGTGTGCGAGGGCGACAGAAGAACCGCCTCGTTTCGGTGGGAGGACCTGTCGCGCATCCGCGCCTGGAAGCATGATTGCTTCACGTACGACCTGATCTGCCTGGGATTCGACATGAGAGGAACTGAAGAGTCAGTCTTCGTTCATGAGGAAATGGAGGGATTCAAGGACCTCGTCGCGGAAATCGAGCGCCGCTGCGATCGCCTAGATCCCAAGTGGTGGAGCAAGGTGGCGTTCCCCGCGTTTGAGCAGAATCACCTGACGATCTGGGAAGCCCTCCGCCCTGACGGCTCCTGAAACCGAGCGCAGCGCCGCTCGTCCGTGCCGGCCTGCCCTACGGTCCTGCACCACTCGGGAGCCACGCCATGCCCACGACCCCCGCCTTCGCCGCCCAGTCCGCCTCCACTCCCCTCGCCCCGTTCTCCATCACCCGCCGCGACCCCGGGCCGCGGGATGTCCAGATCGAGATCACGCACTGCGGCGTATGCCACACCGACATCCACTTCGTGAAGAACGAGTGGGGCTTCACGGTCTACCCGTGCGTGCCCGGGCACGAGATCGTCGGGCGCGTCACGAAGGTGGGGAATCAGGTGCAAGGCTTCAAGGCCGGCGATCGAGTGGGCGTGGGGTGCCTGGTGGATTCCTGCCGCACCTGCCCGGACTGCAAAGACAATCTCGAGAACTACTGCGTCAACATGACGATGACCTATAACTCGCCCGACAAGTTCAACAGCGGCCCGCACACCTTCGGCGGATATTCCTCGTCGATCACGGTGGACAAGGACTTCGTGCTGCGCGTCTCGGAGACACTCGACCCCGCCGGCGCGGCCCCGCTCCTCTGCGCCGGCATCACCACCTACTCGCCTCTGCGTTACTTCGAGGTTCGCAAGGGTTCTCGCGTCGGCGTCGTGGGCCTGGGCGGCTTGGGACACATGGCCGTGAAACTCGCCAGCGCCATGGGCGCCGAGGTCACTATGTTCACCACCTCGCCGGGCAAGGCCGAGGACGCGCGGCGGCTGGGCGCGCACCATGTCGTGATCTCCAAGGATTCCGACGCGGTGACTAAGGCGGCGAACACGCTCGACCTGCTCATCAACACGGTGGCCGCGCCGCACGATCTCAACCCCTTCATCAACACCCTGCGGCGCGACGGCACCATGTGCCTCGTCGGCGCCCCGGACAAGCCCCACCCGCCGATCGAGGTCTTCCCGCTCATTTTCCGCCGGCGCGCCGTCTCGGGCTCGCTCATCGGCGGCCTGCGTGAGACCCAGGAAATGCTCGACTTCTGCGCCGACCACGCGATCACCGCGGATGTGGAGGTCATCCCGATCCAGAAGATCAACGAGGCGTACGCGCGGATGCTCAAGAGCGATGTGAAGTACCGGTTCGTGATCGACATGGCGTCGCTGAAGGGGTGATCGCTCGCTCGCCCTGCGATTCGCTCGATGGGCCTCACGCGTCCTTCAACGGCCGCAGTTCGTTCTTCGCTTCCGCGCTCGCCACTGCCGCCGAATGGCGGCGGGCGCCAAATCTACAAAGACCTCCGATTCGACGCCGGGATTACCAGACGCCCGCGCGGCGCCCCCATCTTCCCACCCTGCACAGGTGGCCCCGACGGCCCGCGCGGTGTCGAGTGCCTCACGAGGCCATTCGATCATGCATGGACACACCCCGGCCCCGTGCAGGCACGCGCGTAGCCGTGTCCGGCCGAGTCCGGCCTTGGAGCCATCCGCATGATCATGATCCTCGAAATCGCGATGACAATCTTCGGCATCTACATGCTCTTCACCGGCAAGACGTGGAGCAAGGAGGTCCCGCCGCACGGGCAGTTCCGGCTGCTGGGCGCGTTCTTCGCATCGGTGCTGCCGGTGGCGTTCGTCGCCGCGATGATCGTGGGGATCGTCCTGGCCGCGGGCAGCGCGAGTTCCGACCCCGAAACCGTGGCGAACGAACTCACGTGGCCGCTGATCGGCGTCGAGGTTGCCACGGTCGTCTTCTACGCGGTGGTCGGCTCGCTCTGGGAGAAGTCCATCCGCCGCAAGGCCATGACGCCCCCGGGAGCGGCCTTCGAGCAGCCTTCGGAAATGCGTCGCGCGGCCTGAGCGGACGCTTCATCACAACGTGAACAAGCCGCGGCCATCGGTCGCGGCTTTTTCATTTGCTGCGTTGTGGCGGGGCCGCCGGGCCAGATTCGACTCACCCTCTGGCCTACTTGACCTCGCTCTCGACCTCCTTCGATTCGCCGATGGGCACCGTCTGCGGGATTGGGACGAGAACGACCGCGTGGTAGGGCTGCTGACCCTGGCGCGCGATCGCGGCGATCTCGCCGCGGTCGTTGATATCGCCGACGCTCACGACGTTCCATCCCGAGTCGGGATCGATCAGTTCGTTGAGGGGTTGCAGTTCGCCGTTCTCCCACAGGAACGGCTCGAAGCGGCACTCGATCGGAAGGAAGGAGTACCCGACGACTTGGCCGCGGTTGTTGATCGCGGCGGCCGACGATTCGTCGGCGCCCGGCACGGTACCGAGATCGATCATGCCGTCGCGGGCTGTCCACATGAAGGCATGGGAGGCGCCGTTGGCGGGGAGCACGTTCGACGACCCAACGACCGCGCCGAGGTCATTGATATCCGCCGCGAACGAGGTGTACCCGCCCAGGGTGCCGAGGTCGATCATGCCGGTCGAGTCCGACCACAGGAACGCGTGCGGGCGGCGCGTCGGCAGCGGGTACCACGCCCATCCCACCACCTGCCCGGCGTTGTTCACCGCGTTGGCCTCGCTGTACTCCCCGCCGAACGTGCCAAGATCGATCACCGAACCGTCGCGCCAGAGCGCCGCTCTCTGAAAGGTGTCGTTTCCGATGCGCCGCTGCGACATGCCCGCGATCCATCCGAGATCGTTGATGCCGTTGGCGCTCGCGTGAACACCGCCGTGCAGCACGCCCAGATCGGACATCACGCCGCCCGCGACGCGCACGGCCCTTTGACGCCCCTGCGTGTCCACCGAGTAGCCCACCACGACGCCCGAGTCGTTCACGGCCAGCGCTTGCGCGATGTCGCCCAGCGTGCCGATGTCGGAGACGACTCCGTCGTCCCACAGGAACCCGCGGCGCTGACCGTCGGCCGCGAAATACAGCCCGCTCACGTGGCCGGCGTCGCTGATGCCGGTGGGGCTGGACCCCTGGGTCGTGCCCAAATCCGCGACGGCGAACCGCGGCGCCTGCAGAGCAAGCGCGCCCGGTGCACCGGCGGCCGTACCAACCGCCGCCACAAAGGCCCATCGCCATCGGTTGGGCACAACGCTCGCGTTGCAGAGGCGCATTTGTAAATCTCCTTTGGCGGTACTCGACCCGCCAACAGGAGATGTCATCGACACGCCGGGCCTTGCCGGGATTTCTCGCCTCGGTGCGGGGGCCGGCTGCTTTTCGCAGAACAGCCACCGACCCCTTGGCTGATTGCCGACTCGCGGCTCCGCGGTCAGTTCGAAGGCGGTTCGTACCCCTCCTCGGCCGCGCGGATTTCGCGCTCCATCAGTTCCATGCGTTCGCGTTGCATGGCCTGTGCCTCGCGCGCCATGTCCATGGCCTCGCGCATGAACTTCTGCTGCTCGGTGAAGAAGTTCGTCGTCGGGGCCGGCACCGCCGCGACCGCGCCCTGCGGCTGGCTCCCACCCCGCATCACCAGCGCCGTCAGCACCACGGCCGCGCCCGCGCCGGCGACGACCCCCGCGATCAATCTCCCGTTGCCGCCGGACTTTGGCGTGTCCGGAGATTCGGACAGGTCGGGAATGATCGCACCCGGAGCGCAGGGATCCTGGGAAACACGTTCAATCATGGCCACGCCTCCACACCGCGCGCGAAGGCAACGCGCCACGCGTCACGGCACTCATTGAGGTGCCATTCACGGTCGCGAAAGACAAGCCGCAACGTCCCCGTCGCTATGCCCGGGGTGGGGATATGGCGCCTGCGCCGTGTGCGCGGCCGCGTCTCCTCTGGGTGCCCGTTCCGACGCTCTCTCGAACACCGCCTAGCGCCGCATGCCCGCGCCCCGCGCCGGCTCCAACTCGTACGCTCGCGTCGCGTAGTACGAGGCGCGGTCGAAGAAGTGGTGGATCTTTTCGAGGAGTTCGCATTCCTGCTGGAGTTCGAGGGAGGATTCGATGGTGTCGTTGCGACGGATGAAACTGATGAGGTGGGCTTTGGCCAGCACGAGGGCGTAGAGGAGTTCGCTCGGCGGAACTCCTTCGCGGCAGCGACGGCCGCCGAGTTCGCGGTAGGTTTGGGAAATCTCGTCCTCTCCGTCCTCTTCTATCCAGCGGGAGAGGTGCGAGAAGAGGTCATTGGCACGGGTGCGGACCTCGCCCTCGCTCACGCGGTGGAGATAGGTGGTCCGCGGGTTGGTCCGCAGTTCGGTCATTAACTCGGTGGTGATCTCGTCCGCGTGCGACTCAATCGTCCTGATCAGATCCGGGAGAAGCATGGCAAAGGCCTCCTTTCCCGCGGCACTCGGCTGCATTCAGCATACACGCCCGGGTCCGCCGATCCAAGTGGTTCGCGGATGCCAACAGATCGCAAACACCGCACACGTTCGCCCGCAATCGCGGACTCCCGGAGGCGGCGCCATACGGTGAGTTGGGAGGTTGTCATGAATGAACGCGAACTCATCCAGAAATGGTGGGGCGAAGCATGGAGCGAGGGGCTGTGGGCCGCGGCGTGGAGCAAGTCGCTTGAAGGTCTGAGCCCGCAGCAGGCGGCCTGGGCGCCGCCGTCGGCGCCCGGCGTGGACACGAAGCCCGGGGATCGTCATTCGATCTGGCAGATCGTTCTGCACATGGTTTTCTGGCGCGAGAGTTGGCTCAAGCGCGTTGCGGGAGGGGGGAGGCACACGGACGAGGAGTACGCGCGGCTGAACTTCCCGGACATTTTGATCGCGTCGGAGGCCGCTTGGGAGCACGACAGGCGGCGGTTCAAGGAGACACAGGACCGGGTGGGCGCGGCGTTTGCCGACGGCAAGACCGACCATTCGGCGATCATGTACCTGCTGCCGCACGACTGCTACCACTTCGGGCAGATCAACTATCTGAGGGCGATGCAGGGACTGCGGCCGATCGAGTAAGGTGGTCGGATGGTCACACCGACACCCGGGTCCTCTCCCGTGCCGCCGATTACGCTGGGAGCATTCGAGAGGTGCGAGATTCCACTGGAACATTGGAATCACAGCGCCCACGTGACTGTGGCCTACCTGCTTCTCCGCGCGTACCCGGCTGAAGAGGCCACGCGGCGGATGTGCGAAGGGGTGCAGCGGTACAACGCCGCCAAGGACATCGTCCAGACTGCCACGGGCGGGTACCACCATTCGATGACAATCGCGTGGATGCGGATCGTTCGCGCGATACTTGCGGAGCAGGGGCCGGGCGGCGATGCCGCGGCGTTTCTGGACGCCAATCCGTTCCTGCGGTGCCGCACGCTGCTGCGGCTGTACTACTCGAAGGATCGCATCATGTCGTGGGAATGCCGGACGGCCTGGCTCGAGCCGGACCTGGCGCCGCTGCCCACGGCGCGGACTTAGCGGGCGTGGGTTACGGAGTTCCGCCGCGGGATTTGCGCTGCTGGCCGTCTCGCTTGGCCTGGGCGGCGCGATGGGCGCCCAGGGCGTGGCCCTTGATGCGCGCATCGGCGGTGTTGGCGAAGATGTTCTCGTTTCGGCTCGCCTGGGAGCGCCGGGATTCCGCGCGGAGCGCGAGCAGTCTGGCCGCGATCATCTTCTCCCCGGTCAATACGACTTTCTTCTTGGGCTTGGACTTTCGCTTCGCTTTCGCCATTTCGAGGTGCTCCTGACGTGTTCAGAGCGTAGCACGGCCGCGGGGCCTGGGTCAGGGATTGGAGCGGAAACGGATCATGTAGAGCACGGCGGCGAGGACGATCCACGCGACGCCGACGAGCGTCGCCAGGAGAACGCCGGGGGTGAGGTGAGCGCCGACGACAACGCCGACTTCACCCAGCACGAAGAGGGCCGGGGTCAACGGATATCCCCGTACACGAAGCGTCTCGCCGGCGCGTTTTCGCAGCACGAAGACCGCCGCGCCCGTGAGCACGAAGAAGACCCCGTCGATGAAGACGGTGCCGGTGGTGAGGAGTTCGACGGTCTGGGAGCCGGTGAGGCCGGTGACCAGCAGCAGGACGAGTGCCATGCCGGCGATGAGCACGATGGCGCTGACGGGCGTGGCGAATCGGGGGCTGAGCCGCCCGAAGGACTCGAAGAACCGGCCGTCGCGCGCCATGCCGAAGACCAGTCGCGGGCCGGAGAGCAACTGAGCGTTGAGGACGCCGAACGCCGAGACTCCCACAGCCGCGGCGATCATCCGGCTCCCCCACTGCGGCCAGACGGTGGCGACGGCGTCGGCGGCGAGAGTCTTGGCGGTGCGGACGCGCTCGACGCCGAGCAACTCCAGGTACGCCCAGTTCGCGAGCAGGTACACGGCCACCACCAACACCACGCCGCCAACGATCGCGCGGGGGAGGTTTCGGCGCGGGTCTTTCACTTCGCCGGAGATCCACAGGGCGTGCTGCCAGCCGCCGTACGCGAACAGGCAGGGGACCAGCGCCGCGAGCAGCGCCGAGACCGGGTGCAGGTCCGGCTTTTCAGCGAAAGCGGCGACGGGCGCGGCCGGGGCGGGCGCCCTCGATACCCAAGCGGCCAGACCGGTAATGACCAGCAGCGTCAGCACCTTCGCAAAGACGGTGAGGTTCTGAATTCGCGAACCCCACTTCACGCCGACGATGTTGGCCGCCATGAGCAGCAGGACCAGGGCGCCGGAGGCCGCGACTTCCGGCAGGCCGGCGGGGAGTTCGCGCCCCGCGGCCGCGGCGAGGTTTCGGGCGCAGAGCACGGCGATCACGGCGACGGCGCCGGCCTGGATGGCGGTGGCGTTGCAGAAGACAAAGAGGAACGCCGGCAGGGGTCCGTAGGAATCGCGGAGCACCTGGTATTGCGCGCCGTTGGCGTGGTAGCGAGCGCCGAGCGCGGCGAAGGTGAGGCTGCCGCACAGGGCGATGCCGCCGGCGATCGCCCAGGCGGCGAGCGAGAGCGGCGCGCTGCGGGTCAACTCGGCCACCTGCTGGGGATTGAAGAAGATTCCTACGCCGATGATCGCCCCGACGACGACGCACGTGGCGTCGATGGGCCCGAGGACGCGGGTGGGTGCGTTGGATGGTCCGGGCATCCGGGGCAGAATACACGATCAGCCGACACGAGTGATGACCGTCAGCCCCGAGATGTCGGCGTAGTCCATCGGGTTGTGGGTCACCAGCGGGAGCCCATGCCGCACAGCCGTTGCGGCAATCCAGCAGTCACCGCATTCGGCGGGGCGACCAACGCTTTGTGATGCGGATGGCCGCGCCAGGCACTTTCACGATGGTGACCCGCTGGGTCCAAAAGCGGGATCGATTGAAATCCGCACCGCGCTTCCGGGCCAACGTCCGTCATTCCCGAATGTGGACTCGGGGAGCAGGCGGTTCCCTCCGATGATTTGGGCTGTCATCAACCTGCAGGAAACGGGTGCACGCAAGGTCGCCAGCTTCGGGGAGGCGGCGGACCTCATCCCCGTTCGCGCGGCTTTCGGAGGTCTGGCCCGCGGCCGATCCAGAAACGGCGCGCTCGGCGTGCACGAGTGTCGGCTGTGTCGCCGCTGACGCGGCTGGCTGTGATTTGGGGGCCCCGCTTCCGTGGGGGTACGCCGCTTATGCCGCACGGCTATGGCTGGGGGGCGGCTTCCGCGGCTGGGTGCCGCATTCGGGGCATGCGGAGTTCGGAGCGAGGCCGGCGCGGTCGTAGCGGCAGGTCGGGCAGGTTCCCGGCGGTGACGGCGCGTAACGGTAGAGGCCGATGAAGCCTCGGATGAGACACAGAATCGTGTAAACGGCTGTCGAGAGCGCAAGACTGTCCGCTGGGCCGGCATTCGGCGGGGTAAGCAGGCCACCTGCATGGGCCGCGACCAGCGTGGGAAGTGCTATGACGATCAGGCTGATCCGCCATGGTCCGCGCCGAAGTGCGAAGATCAGGACCGGGCTGAAAACCAGACCGACGATGGAGCCGAAGAGCGCGCCGAACTCCATGAGGTAGGAGGCACCCATGCCGACGGTCGCGACCGCGCCGAAGATACCTCCCAAGGCGATGGAAGCGATGGCGAAGGAAAACGCACGGGCGGCGAGGTTGGGCAACCCATCGGCGGGCTCCATTGAGGATTCTAGTTGGTCACGATACCGCCCGGCGGGGATGCATCAGCCGGGCAGCGCCGGGAGGCTGGTGCCACCGCAACTCCGAAATTTTTCGGAGATCGCTCTTGACACGCGGGGGTAGATCTCCGAAACTGTTAGGACATGAGCGCCAAGAAGCCCATCGTTCTGACCCGCCTGGAGGCCCGCGTGATGCAGGCGGTGTGGGACGGCGCGGACCCGATCACCGTCCGCGATGTCGCGGCCCGCGTCAATCAGGGGCTGCGCGACAAGGACACCCTCGCCTACACCACCATCCAGTCTGTCCTGAACATCCTCCGCGACAAGGGCATCCTTGAGACGCTTCCGGGGCCCGCCCGCGCGCTGCTTTACAGGGCCCGCGTCTCGCGCGAGCAGACCTCGCGTCACATGGTCAGGGACTTGGCCGACCGGCTCTTCGGCGGAGAGGTGCAGCCCCTGCTGGTGCACATGCTCGACGAGACCGACTTGGACGAGAAGGAACTGCGGCGGCTGCGGGCGTGGGTGGATATGCGGCTGCGCGACCGGGAAGGGGGGAGCGCGTGACGATCTTGGCACTCAACGCCGTCCTGGCGTGCGTGGGCGCGGGTCTTATCGCGGCGCTGGGTCTGCTGCTGCGCCGGGGCGCGGGGCGCGACCCGGTGCTGCGGTACCGGGTGCTGCTGGCGCACCTGCTGGCTATCGTCGCGCTGGCCCCGGTGCAGGTGCTCGCGCCGGCGCTGGGCATCCTGCCGCGCGGCGGCCTGTTCTCGCACCTGGCACCACGCGCTCCGATCACCGGCGGAGCCGGTACATCCACCCTCGCTCCCGTACCGGCCGCGGGACTCGCGGTCCCGGGGCTCGAGGAAGCGTCGGCCCGAGATCAACCCGCGTCTCTCGCGATACCGGCGACCAGCGGCCTGGGCGTGTCCACTTCGGCCCGCGCCGCGGGCTCTTCGCCGGGTGCGATCTCGGGCTGGACCCTGGGCGCGATCCTCTACCTCGCCGGTGTTGCGCTCTGGCTGACCCTCGCGGCCCGGCGGGCGCTCGCCGCCGGCGCGGTGCTCCGGCGTGCTCGCCCCGTCTCGGACCCGCGTTCGCTGAGCGCGTGGCACACCCTCCGCGCGGGCGTCGGCCCGGGTCTGGGACGGGCGGCGCGGCGGGCGCGCCTGTTGGAGTGCGAGTCGATCGCTTCGCCCGCGTGCTGGGGGCTCTTGCGGCCCGCGATCCTGCTGCCCATGAACTTCGCGGCGTGCCGGAGCGATGAGACCCTGCGCTGCGCCCTGCACCACGAACTGATCCATCTCCGGCGCGCCGACCACGTGATCGCGGTTGTGCAGACGCTGCTGAGCGCGGTCTTCTGGCCCCAGCCGCTGCTGCGCCGATTTGGGCGCGTGCTGGAAGAAGACCGCGAAGCCTCGTGCGATGCGCTGGTCGTCCGAAAGACCGGGCGCGCCCGCGAATACGCCGCGGCCCTGCTGGATTGCTGCACACCTGTATCCCCCACCGCCGTGGTGGCGGGGATCTCGATGGGTTCCGGGTTACCGCTTCGAAGGAGACTGCACATGCTGACGCACGCGCACGCACCGGCCGATCGCGCCCGCACCCGCCTGCTTGGCGCCCTGAGTGGCGCGGCGATTCTGTCCTTGCTGACAACGACGGGGCTGCTGGCGTGCGCGGCGGCGCCGGCGCACGGGGCGGGGGCGCGCGGCGGAGAGCGGAGCATGATCGAGGTTCGCGCGCCCGAGGGAGAGCGGGACGTTGCGGGGATCATGCAACTGACGACGCACATCAACCGGGACACCGGCATGGTGGACATGAAGATGAACGGGACGCTGGTGGAGCAGGAGACGATCGCGTCGGGGCATGGCGACAAGACGGCGGACGGGGCGTTCACGACGCAGGAACTGAACGTGAGCCTGCCGGAGGGATCGAACCTGCGGGCCACGATCGCCGGCGAGGGCATCTCGATGAAGCCCGTGAAAGAGGGCACGCGGATGTCGTTCTCTCGCGGCGAGTTGAAGGTCTACGACCGCAAGGGCGTGCTTCGCGCGACGGTGACGACGGCGGACGCGGACGCGACAATGCTGCTGGTGATGAACGACGACAACGGGGAGCACAACTTCGTGGCGCGGGCGAGCCTCAACGGCGAGAATGCGAGGGTTGTGATCCGCTACGACACGCAAACCGGGCGCGCCGCGGGAGAGCAGGAGACGCCCCCGGGCGAGTTCCGGTTCTACACGCAGGAGGCGGACGGGCCGAGCGAGAACCCGTGGCGGCTGAAGATGCAGTGGTGCCATGACCTGTCGAAGGTGCAGGGCGCGAAGGTTCCGGATGAGAATCCGAGGTGGGAAAAGTACGATTCGTACACGGTGGCGCCGGGGGACACGCCGGCGCGGATCGCCGAGCGGCGGATGGGGAATCGGGCCCTGTGGCGGGAGATTGTGAAGTGCAACGGGCTTGACGCGGACAATCCGGAGTTAAAGCCGGGGATGACGCTGCGCATTCCGAGGACGGCGTTCCTGGAGGCGGCCGGGCAGATTCCGGCGTGGGAGGCCGGATCGAACTCGAGAGGCGGAGGGACGGCGAAGTAGAAACCGGGCGGGTCAGGCCGCGGGCGCGGGGGGCGCGCAGGGAGCGCGGTTGCCGACGATGCCGGCGATGGCGAAGCCGGACACGAGCCAGCCTCCGCCCTGATCGATAAGGCTGCCCCAGGCGTATTGCCACGGGAAGTTGTACCAGTTCACGTAGGAAACCTCGAGGGTGAGCCAGGCGAAGACGCCCATGAAGAGGCAGGCGATGAGGCGGCCGGCGTAGCCGCAGGTGAGCCAGGAGACGAGGATCGCGGCGAGGAAGGCCGCGGCGATGTTGGCGAGCAGTTCGACGCCGAACTGAGTCGGGGACATTGGTGAGGTCCCCGCGGGCGTGTAGATCATGATTCCGGAGGGGCCGGCCTTGAGCTTGGCTTCCCAGGCTTCTTCTTCGGCGGGAGTGAGTTGTTCGCCGCGTGGCGGGAAGAAGTAGAAGCCGGGCTCGCTGATGGAGGCCTTGAGCGCGGGGACGATGGTTTCTTCACCGGGGAGCGGCTTGGGAGTCATGGAGGCCTGGGGGAGGATGGCCGGCAGGGCCATGTGGGTGAACGCGCCCCAGCCGAACATGATGATGCCGCCGACGATGGCCGCGAGGATGATCCGCATCGGTTTCATGGCTGCTCCGATTCGAGAGAGAACAAGTCCCTGACGCACGACCAATAACCAACGTCGTCCAGCCCCGGCGCGTTGCATGAAAAACCGGTGGAGTATCCGGCCCGGGCGGGCCAAACCGACCGGGCGGGTTGCGACTCGATACGAATGGCTTGCGTATCGACGGGAGCGTGATAGGCTTCCACGTCCTTCAAAGGAGAGCGAGTTCATGAGCATCAAGACGCGTGTGTTGGCCGCGTGCGCCGCGGCGGCGATTGCGCCCCTTGCCGGGGCCGACGTGACTTTTTCGGATGGGACGTTCACGCCTTCCAACTGGGGCTTCGAGACGCTGGTGCTGGGCACGGGCGGGACGTCGAGCCACTCGCAGGTGGCGACCGGGAACCCGGGCCTGGCCCGTGAACTTACGAACTCGGTGAACGCGGGGGGAACGGTCTGGGGCGTGAGCCGCTTCGGAACCACCAACGGCACGCGGTACGAGCCGGGAACCATGGGAGCGATTCTGGGCGTGGATTTCGCGATCGACTTCCGGTTCGCCGGCGGCGTGGGCGGGGATGGGCACGCGCTGATGGTGGCGGCCAAGCAGGGGACGGTGGTGTACGGGGCCGCGTACACGGTGACGGGGAGTTCGGGGGCCTGGAACAGTTATGGAGTGACGGGGCTTACGGCCGCGGACTTCGCCCCGATCGTGGGCTCCGGCCCGGCGCTGAACTTTTCGGCGACGGGGGCGCCGATCCGCTTCGGGTTCGCGGTGGGGAACTCGGGCCCCGGGTCGGGCTACTCGAACACGGTGACGTACGACAACTTCGAGGTGATCGTGCGGACGGTGCCGGGTCCGGGCGCGGCGGGGCTGGCGGGGGTCCTGGGGCTGGCGGCGCTGCGGCGTCGGCGGGCGTGATATTCGCGTCGTCTTGATTTGACGATCCGGGTCGAGCGTGATGAAGTTCCGTTCCGTGTACACTCGCGGGACGGAGGCTATCTCATGCGTACGAGCGTTCTGGGAGTTGCGGCGTGGGCGTCGATCTCGGGTGTGGGCGCGGCCCAGACGGACAACATCGGGCACACGCGGCACACGGTGCATCACAACGAGAAGCACGCGACGGAGGCACCGTCTCCGGCGCGGTTTGTGACCACGCGGTCGAGCGAGATCGTGCTGCCGCTGCCGGAGGAGAAGGAGGCGTTCACGTTCGCGGTGTTCGGGGACCGGACCGGCGGGCCGGTGGACGGGGTAAAGGTGCTGGCGGACGCGGTGCACGACGTGAACCTGCTGGAGCCGGACCTGGTGATGACGGTGGGCGACCTGGTGCAGGGGTACAACACGACGGGGCCGTGGCTGGAGCAGGTGCGCGAGTACCGCGGCATCATGAAGGAGTTGCGGTGCCCGTGGTTTCCGGTTTCGGGGAATCACGACATCTACTGGCGGGGCGAGGGCAAGCCGGTTGGGGAACACGAAAAGGACTACGAGGCCCACATGGGGCCGCTGTGGTACGCGTTTGAGCACAAGAACTGCTGGTTCATCGCGCTGTACAGCGACGAAGGCAACCCGGCGACGGGCGAGAAGGATTTCGGCAAGCCCGAGGCCCAGAAGATGAGCCCCGAGCAGTTCGAGTTTCTGAAGGAGACGCTCGAAAAGGCGAAGGGGGCTGATCACGTGTTCGTGTTCCTGCACCATCCTCGCTGGCTGAAGGGCGGGTACGGGGCAGACTGGGACCGCGTGCACGCGTTGCTGAAGAACGCGGGGAACGTCACGGCGGTGTTCGCCGGGCACATTCACCGGATGCGGTATGACCCCTGGGACGGGATTGAGTACGTGACGCTGGCGACGGTGGGCGGCGAGCAGAACTCGACCGTGCCGGATGCGGGATGGCTGCACCAGTACAACATCATCACGGTGCGGAAGAAGCAGGTGGCAATGGCCGCGTTTCCGGTCGGGGCCGCGATGGATATTCGCGAGTTGACCGGGGAGTTGGCGAACCAGTGCGCGCGGATGGCGGACACGCCGCCGCGGATCGAGGGGGTGCTGGCGCTGGACTCGGCGGGTGCGGCGCGGCAGACGGTGCGGGTGACGGTGACGAACCCGACGACGCGAGACGCGGACGTGACGGTGACGCTGGACAGCGGGGATTCGCGGTGGTTGTGGGCGCCGGATCATCGGCACACGCGGGTGGGGGCGGGAAAATCGGGGACCTTTGAGTTTGAGGTGCGGCGCGGGGCGCACGGGATGGACGAGTTCCTGCGCGCGGTGGAGGTGGTCACTGACGCGGACGTGCTGATGCCCGGGCACCGCTATGCGCTGCCGACGCGCCGGCACAAGGCCGCGATGTCGCTGCGGAATGTGCCCGGTCCCGCGGAGCCGGCGGCGAACCAGGCGCTTTCGCTGGACGGTCGTTCGGCGGTGCGCGTGCGGAGCGACCAGTTCGATCTGCCGGACGGCCCGTTCACCCTGGAGGCGTGGTTCAAGGCGGACGCGTGGGATGCGCGCACGGGGCTGGTGACGAAGACGGAGAACTCGGACTACGGGATCTTCGTCAGCCGCGGCGTGCCGAACTTCACCGTGATGCTGGATGGGAAGTACGTCGAAGCGGGCACAAAGACCCCCGCGCTGAAGACTCGAGCGTGGCATCACCTTGCCGGAGTCTACGACGGGGCGGAGGTGCGGCTGTATGTGGATGGATCGCTCGCGGCCAGAACGAAGGGTTCGGGCGTCCGCGGCACGAATGCACTGCCGCTCATCATCGGCGGGGATGTCGGGTTGGACGGGAACCCCATGTCGTACTTCAAGGGCGTGATCGACGGAGTCCGGCTCTCGAAGGGCGCGCTGTATACCGGCGAGAGGTTTGAACCCGCGCGGCGGCCGGCGCGGGGCAACGCGACCGTGCTGCTCACAAACATGGATGCGATGCCCGCGGGGTATCTGTGGCTGGAGGCGCCCGGCGGCGTGCTGGGCGAGATCGTCGGCAGCGCGAAGTTGGTTGAGTCGAAGTAGAGCGGCGGTCAATGGCTGAGTGCGTTGATCGCGCCTCGCAGCACCAGATCACCGGCGGGCGTGACCGGCTCTCGCACGCCCAGGTCCGGGTCGATGCCGCGGCCTTCGAGGAGTGTGCCGTCGGGAAGGAAGTCCTGCCAGGACGGGAGGCGGATGGAGACGCCGTTGCCCAGGTCGTGGGTGCGCGGGTTGCCGGATGATCCGCGGCTGGTTTCGCCGACGAGGGTGGCGTTGGCGCCGTGCTTCATCATGAGGATGAACGACTCGTTGCTGCTGCAGCAGGCCTGGCCGATGAGGACGGCGACGGGTTTGGTGAATCGGGGCGAGTTGGGGTCGGGGTTGATGACGCGGTCGAGCATCGGACCCCACCCGGTGTCGGACGACGGGTCGCGGAAGTGGTCGCGCGAATAGACAGTTGGCTTGTCGACGAAGCGGGCGGCGAAGGTCCTGGCGGTGGATTCATCGCCGCCGCCGTTTGGGCGCACGTCGATAATGAGCGAGGGCGCGTCTTTGAAGCGGTCGAGGGCGTCCAGGGCAGGTTGGATCTGCGCGGCGTCGCCGGGCCACGAGGTGATGAGGATGTAGGCGGCGCCGTTCTCGACGCGTCCGGTGGAGACAGTGCCGTTGTGCCGGGCGAACTCTTTGAGGGTGGCTTCGAGGACGCGGGGGTCGAAGTTAAGCCGGGCGCCGGTTGTGTTGGTGCCGAAGGAGGCGTGATTGACGGCGAGGCTGACATGGACATCCTCGGCGGGTGCGAGGGCGCGTGCGGCGGCGCGGGCGAAGGCGGCGGGCGTGGAGGCGTCGCGCATCGAGGCGAGGTGCGGGCCGAAGGCCGCGTCCCAGTCTTTGACAAGGCGGTCGCGGTAGGAGTATCGCTGGTCGATGGCCTTGCGAAGGGCGGCGATCGCGGCGTCGTTAGCGGCGGGGGTAAGCGGCTCGTGAACGGCCGGGGGCGCATCGGCGGGCGCCGTGCGGAACGAGATCGGGGTGATCTCGGCGGGCTGGCCGTCCTTGGAGCGGAACTTCCGGGCGGAGGGGCAGTTCAACGAGAGGTGGTACTCGTGGGATGCCTTAAGGGCGACGGGGATGATGAGCACGCGCGGGGACTCCCAACGCGGCGGGCCGGTGAACTCCGGGAAGGAATCTCCGCCGCCGCAGATGGAGCGCCCGCCGGCGTTCATGTCCTGGTCGAACTCGATCCGGATCTGCGGGAGGGTGGAGGGGACGGCGATGTCACCATGATCGGGAGAAGCGTGAACGACCCGGGGCGGCTGGGCGTGGGCGGTGAGGGCGAGAAGGAACGCGATGGCGAGGCCGGGCGTGCGCATGGCGGGTGCTCCGTGGGCGGGTTGTTGTACCGGTGAAGACGCAAAAGGATAACGCGCCGCCGGGGCTTCCTGCCGTCCGGAGGCGCGTTGTGGGATGGGAGGCCGGGGATGCGATCAGTCCGGCCGGCTACATGGGGCGCTGATCGTTGGGGCGTTTGCCGGTCTTGCCCGGCGCATCGCAGCCGCACCCGCCCGCGGATTCATCCTCCGGCTGTGATTCGGAGCGTTCCTGTGAGGCCTGCTCCTGGTCCCGCGGGGAGGATTCGGTGGTCTCGTCGCCGGGCTCGGGCTGATCGTGCGAAGCAGTTCGGGGGCCCTGGCTCGCGTCGTTCCTTCCGGCGCGCGATGGACCCTGCGAATCGCCGGGGCGGTCCTGCGATGTGTCGCGACGGGCGTAGCCGCGCTGTTCGGATTGCTCCTGATCGCGGTTTGCCGATCCGGGCTGTTGGGCGCCCTGAGGGGGCGATGTGGACTGCTGCCGCTGTCCTGATTTGGGTTGCTGCTGAGCCATGTGAATCTCCTTGGTGGGTGGGGAGTGGAGTTACGCGAACGCGGCCTTCTGGTTGATGCCTTCCTCGGCAAGGCGCGAGAGCCGCTTGTCGGCGGCGTGTTCCTCGTCGAGGGTGGTGCGCAGGAACTCGGCGTCGGACTCGCGCCCGAGGGTGTGGGCGAAAGTACGGGCGCAGCCGTACCCGGCGATCTCGTAGTGCTCGATGCGCTGGGCGGCGGCGATGATGGCGGCGTCGCGCACGGCGTCTTCGCCGTCGGCCTTCAAGATATCCCGGGCCTCTTCGATCAGGCCGTGCATGGCGGCGCACTTGAGGGAGGGCGGCTGCTCGCCCAGGTCGGCGAAGATCCGCTCGATTCGCTGGGCGTGGGACCTGGTCTCTTCCATGTGCGAGGCCAGGGCCTCGCGCAGGTCCTCCGAGGCCGCGGCGTTGACAAGGGTGGGCATGGCTTTCTCGAGTTGCCGCTCGGCGTTGAGGAGGTCCGCCAACTGCTCGATGTACAGGCTCTTCATCGAATCGAGTTTGAACTTCATGACGTGGTACTCCCGTACGGCGATGCGCCGCCAAGGCCGGGTGATACACGCGGGGCGCGGCGCGGTACACCCACCCATACGCGACGGCGCGTGAGCAACGAGTGAAGGGCGCGTGACGAAGTGCTCATATCGGCGCGACCCGCGGAAGTGCGGGCGGCGCATGAGCGGCGAATCACACCGAGTTCACCGTGCGTCAACCCCTCGCCCGGATCGAGGGTGATGGGAACCGGACGCGCCGGCAACCCGGATGCACCACGGTCTTTCGTGTCGAGCACCGGCCTGCCGGGTCGCGATCCTTCGATACGAGCCCGCCGGGTTGGCGCGTGTGCATCGAGCGGCGCGGCTCTCAACGCACAAAGGAGAACGACATGTTGCAACTAAGGGATCGACGGATCATCGTGCTGGGCTTCGCGGCGGGAGTCTGCGCGGCGAGCGGCGTGGCGATGCTGATGGGGCAGGGCCAGCAACCTCAGCCCACGCGCGCGATGGGCGGGGAGTACTACGTCACGGGAGACGAGAACTCGGTGAGCCTGTGGGTGCGCGAGGGCTCGAGCGTGCAGTGGGTCGCGGAGGCCAGGAGGATGGACCCCCGAAAACCGCCCAATGACGGGACCCCCAAGGGTCCGTGACCAGAAGGCTCCGCGGGGCCAACGCTTCGCGGGGCACTTTCGAAGGCTCATCCGCAGGCGCCCAGTTCGACCGGCCTGGCTCTTTCGACGCGGGCGGGCTCGGGGGCGCCCAGGCGATAGCCGGCGCCGATGACGGTGTGGATGTACGGCATTTCCGAAACGGCGGCGAGTTTGCGCCGCACCGCCGAGACGCAGACGTCGATGACGTTGCTCGATGGCTCGTAGTTGAGGTCCCAGACGCGCTCGCCGATGAGGGTGCGGGAGAGCACTCGCTCCTGGTTGCGGAGCAGCAGTTCGAGCAGGGCCATCTCGCGGCAGGACATCCGCACGGCCGTCCCGGAGACGGTCACGCGGCGCTTGAGCAGGTCCATTTCGAGGTCGCCAAAGCGGAGCACCGCGCCGTCCACGCCCTCGTGTCGCCGCATGAGGGCCCGTACGCGGGCGAGCAGTTCGTCGGGGTCGGCAGGTTTGCACAGATAGTCGTCGGCGCCGGCGTTGAGAGCCTCGACCTTGTCTTCGGTCCGCGAAAGGGCGCTCAGGATGAGGATGGGGGTTGCCACGCGGCGGCGGCGCAGGTTTCGGCAGACTTCGAGGCCGTCGCAATCGGGCAGCATGAGATCGAGGATGATGGCGTCGTAGGAGGAATCCGCGGACATAGCCTCGCCGTCGCGTCCGCCGGTGGTGCGATCCACGCAGTAGCCCTGCGACCGCAAGCCGTGCGCGACCGATTGGGCGAGTTCCTCGCAGTCTTCGATAATGAGCATGCGCATGGAGGTTCTCCAAGACCCCCTGCGAGCCTTCACAGCGCCTTTACGCGGAACCAGAGGCATCGGACGACGCGTCCGGCCAAGTCGCGCGAAATCCGGGGGACCGGAGTCCCGTCAAAGGCCCAACATGGTGCAAATCCATCCGGAATCCGCGTGGCATTCAATCGAGGGCGTCGCGGTCCCCTGGCTTTTTCAATCTTCCGCCCGCGAGCACGCCGGCGATGCCGATCACGGTGTTGGCATACTGCACCCAGAGCGGGGTGAGCGAGTTTTCGCTCATGGCTTTCATCGATTCCCAGTTTCGCAGCACGAGCGAGATGGTTCGAGGGCCGGGATCGGGGTGAGGGTTGGTCATCTGGATAATCGCGACGACCAATCCGGAGACCAGGACGATTCCCGCGAGAACGAAGACCGGTCGTTGGCGACGGGCGATAAGCGAGCACAGGAATCCGCCTACCACGGCCGCGGACACGTCGAGCACGAGGTTCACGACGACCCAGGTCGTGGACCACTCCCACAGGCCGGGCTTGAATGCAGATTCCGGACCGATCACGAGCATGACGACCATCCCGCCAAAGAACAGGATGGCCCACATGGAAATGATGCTCAGGACCACGGCCGCGATAGCGCGCTTCA
The DNA here is from genome assembly GCA_905339235.1 of Phycisphaerales bacterium. Lineage (GTDB taxonomy): Bacteria > Planctomycetota > Phycisphaerae > Phycisphaerales > UBA1924 > RI-211. Next base: position 144,863 of record CAJPFG010000010.1, on the reverse strand, counting down.
TGCACGAATCCCCTGCTTGACGTGCAGTATGGCGGGCGTGAGCGACATTCTCAAGCGTGCCGGGAGGTCATACCTGCCAGAACCCCAATGCCACGGGAAGCGTAAGAATCATCTCACGCGGTGTGGCATCCAAGAGACCGACAGGGGAGATTTCGGTCGTTTGATCGGAGTGAAGCGATATGAAACCAGCGGGGATGGCGTTGCTGTTTTTGGCGGCGGCGGTGATCGCGGGGGCGCTGTTCGCGGCCGCGCGACAGCCGGAGGGCAAGCCCGCGCCGGGAGGGGGCGCTGAAAAGGAAAAGGCAGCCGTGAAATACTCGAAATCCGGGTTCGACGTGACTCCGCTGACGCAAGCGAAGATCGACGAACTGGCGAAGGGCCTCACGAAGGAGGAGTCGGACGTGATTCTCGCGAAGGGCACGGAGCGGGCCTTCTGCGGGAATCTGGTGGACAACCACAAGGAAGGCGAATACGTCTGCCGGCTATGCGGGCTGCCGCTGTTCTCGTCGGATGCGAAGTTCGACAGCGGGACGGGCTGGCCGAGTTTCTTCAAGCCCTACGACAAGGCGCACGTGCACGAGGAATCGGACCGTTCGTACGGGATGGTGCGGACGGAGATCACGTGCGCCCGCTGCGGGGCGCACCTGGGGCATGTCTTCGATGACGGGCCGAAGCCCACCGGCCAGCGGTTCTGCCTGAACAGCGTGTCGCTCACGTTCCACGAGAAAGGCCAGGCCCTTCCCGCCGCTTCGACGCCTATCAAGTCCGAGACGGCCTACTTCGCGGGGGGTTGCTTCTGGGGGGTCGAGGACCGCTTCGCCCAGTTGCCGGGCGTGATGGACGCGGTGAGCGGGTACATGGGCGGCAAAGTCCGGAAGCCCACGTACAAGCAGGTCTGCAACGGCGACACGGAGCACGCCGAGACTGTGAAGGTGGTGTTCGATCCGACGCGGATCACGTATCGTGAACTGCTGGAGAAGTTCTTCAAGTTCCACGACGCCTCGCAGGTGAATCGGCAGGGGCCGGACTATGGGACGCAATACCGCTCGGCTGTTTTCGCGACCGATTCGAAGCAGTTGGAGGCCGCGAAGGCGTTCGTGGACGAGCAGCGCCAGACGCCCAAGTTCGCGGCCAAGGGCGTGGCGACGCAGGTGGTGCCCATCGAGCAATCCGGACAGTTCTGGGAGGCGGAGGAATACCACCAGGACTACCACATGAAGCACGGCGGACATTGTGCGCTGCCCGAGGAATAGGGCCTGAACTACCGCGGAGGCGCGCGGGCTCCGGATGGAATCCTGAACTTCTGAATCGCGGCCGGTGGAATCCGGTATAAAGATGCCGCGGCGGTGCGGCGAATCGGGGGATTCCATGAAGACGCGAAACGTGGCGGCATGGGCGGCGGCGGTCTTGGCGGTCTTGGCGAGCGCGGTGTGCCGCGGGCAGGACGTTTCGGAGGAAGCCGGGCCGATGGCGCAGATCGTGCCCCGACGGGCGCTGGCGGATTACGCGAAGATTCTGAGTTTGACGCCGGAGCAGCGGGAGCAGGCTGCGGACCTGCATCAGGGGTATCGCGCGGCCCTCGGCGAGGCGAAGAACGCGAGCAATACTGAAATGAAAGCGCTCGTGAGCCGCGAGGCGGACGGGCACGTCGATGCGAAGCCGCGGGAGCGGCAGCAACTGACGCTGGCGTTCGTGAAGAAAGCGGCGGCGCTGGAGAAGGAATTCTTTGACGATCTCAAGTCGATACTGACCACGGAGCAGATGGCGCGATTCGATCGAGTGGAGCGGGCGCGCCGGCGGGAGGTGGGCTTCCGGTTCGCGTTTGCGTCGGGCGCGGGAGTGGACCTGCTGGCGGTGTGCGACTCGGTGGGCGTCAATCGCGAGGGACCGGCGGGCGAAGTCCTGGACCGGTACGAGACGGAGGCGGACCGGGCGCTGCAGGGCAAGGAGACGACGCTGGGAAAGGTGTTCGAGCGGGCGATGATGTCCGAGGATGTCGATGGGGACCCGAAGTTGATCCAGGAACTGGTGGGCGAAATCTTCGGGCAGGCATTCCGGGTGCGTGACATTAACAAGCGGTTTGCGCGGGAGATCATGCCGCTTCTGGGGGACGAGGAGCGGCCGAAGTTCGAGCGTGAGGTGAGGGTGCGGAGTTTTCCCAAGGTGTACCGCACGTCCGGAGTGGAGACGCTCGTGCAGCATGCGCGCAAGGAGGCGGGGCTGCCGCCGGACAAGTTGGAGGAGTTGGAGCGGCTGTGGACCGCGTATTCGCGCGAGGCCCAGGGAGCGAACGAGCGGCTGGCCTCGGCCGTGGAGGCCCGGGAGGAAGATGTGCGCGATCGTTTCATGGAGATGATGGCCGAGGCGTGGGGCGGCCCGCCGAAAGAGGGCGAAATGGCCGACGCCTTCAAGGCGCGCAAGACCCTCGACGAAACGTATCTCGAGAAGGTGCGGGGTCTGCTGACCGAGGACCAGCGCGACAAAGCGCCGGTGACCGATCCGATCCGGTATCAGGATGTCGCGCAGATCATGGGCGATTTTGATGAGGAGAGGATTAAGGATGATGGGGAGGAGTGAGGCGGGAGGCGAGGCGAAAGGCGAAAGGCGAGATCATCCTGGAGATGGTGGTGATAAACTGGGCCGTGCCGCGTTTGGCGGCGGGGTCGCTTTTACACCAAGCGTGCAGGAGCAGTCATGAAGAGCAAGTGGACGGGCGTGGCCGGGAGCGTGGCGTTGGCGGTGGTGGTGGCGGGATGGGCCTTTGCGCAGCCGACGGGTCAGCCTCCCGCGGGCGAGAGGCCGCCGGGCGGGCCACGGCCCGGAGGCCGGCCCCAGAGCGTCGAAGGCCTGATGAAGCAGGTGAACCGGGCTTTCCGCACGCTTAAGCGCGAGGCCGGGAAGCCTGAGTCGAAGGATCAGGTGCTGGCAGCGATCACGCAGATGGAACTGGCCGCGGTCGCGGCCAAGGACCTGACCCCCAACGGGCACGTGCGCTGGACGGAAGCCGAGAAGCCGATGAAAGTGCTGCAGTTCCGTCGCGGCCAGATCGAACTGCTCGAACTGCTCCTGCTGATCGAGAAGAACGCCCTGGACGGCAAGACGCCCGAGGTTCAGGCCGGTGTTGAGAAGATCGAGGCCATGCGCAAGAGCATGCACGAGAAGTTGGGAGTGGAGGAAGAAGAGGAAGAGGGCGAAGAAGGCCCGCGCGGGCCCGGCGGACGGTGACACGAACTGCGAGCGATCACGCGGCCTCGGACTTTTCCCCGGGATGCTGGATCTTGAAGAATCCCGCGGCGATCACCGCGCCCGCGAGGGGGCCGACGAGGTAGTACCAGAGGTTGGCGAATCCGCCTTGGTCGAGCGCGGCGTGGGCGATGGTGGGACCGATCCCCACGGCCGGGTTGAAAGCCCCCCCGGAAACCGCGCCGACACTGAAGGCGCCGACGGTGATGGTGAGCCCGATGGCGGCGCCGAAGTAACTGTTGCCCGCGACCTTCTTCACCGTGGCGGTGTTGAGTACAACGAGCACGAGCATGAAGGTGAACGCGGATTCGGCAAGAAGGATCGCAATGATCGGGGCGGTCGGCGCGGGGGCGGGGGCGAAGGACTTCCGCATGATCGCGCAGGCAAGGAAGGCGCCGGCAATGCCGCCGAGGACCTGGACGACCCAGTAGCGCACGGCGTCCTTGAAATCGATCTTGCGGCACAACAGCGCCCCGAGCGTGACGGCGGGATTGAAGTGCCCACCCGAGACCGGGCCGCCCATGTAGATGAGGCACGCCAGGCCGATGCCGATGGGGAGCGGCGCGAGGTTTCCGGCGCTGTGGACGCTGCACCCGATGATGAGAACCAGGAAGCAGGTGCCGACAAACTCGGTGAGGTACTTGGGCATCGGCTCATCCTTGGGGTTTGGGCTCGGACTGCATCTGCTCGATGAATCGGTTGGACTCGGCGATCGAGGCTTCCATCTCGCGGATAAGGGTTGAAACGTCGCGCTCGATCTCGGTGGTTGTGCCCTGCAGGCCGGCGATGGCGCGGGCGTTGAGGTTGTGCTTCAGGAAGAGGACCTGGTCCTTGAAGGCGGCGAGGACGGGGTCCATCTTCCCTTCCGCGGCCTTCATGGCGTCGTAGAGCCGGTCGTACTGGCGGCGGGTGTCGTCGAGTTGCTTCTCGCTGGAGCGGCGGAGGGCGTCGCTGGTGTACTGTTTGAGTTCCTCGCGCCATTCCTTGAAGAGGGCGTTGGCGACGCGGTCCACGTCCTTGATCTGCGAGCGCACGGCCTCGGCCTTTTCGGTCGCGCGGTCGTTCTCCTTCTTCAATCTGGCGTATTGCAACTCCAGTTCGCCGCCCGTGACTTTGGTAACCGCGAGAAACTCCTCGAGGGCGCTGGAAAACTGCTGCTTGGCGGACTGCTGCGAGTCGCGGGCCTCCTTGACTTCGTCCACGAGTTGCTCGCGCTTGGCGTAGCCGAACTTCTCCTTGATCGCAATGGTTGCGGAGGCGCACCCGGCGAGCGCGGGCATGAGCACGAGGAACGCGGCGAGGATCAGACCGGGAGAGCGCTGCATGGGAACCTCCGGAGACCATGATACCGGACGGCGCGCGCCGGTTAATGTCAGAAGCCCAGGGTGCATAGGTTGGATTCGAGTTCCGCGGCGTACTGGCCGCCGAAAAGCCGGACGTGCACCAGCAAGGGGTAGAGGTTGTAAAGCGGGCAGCGGACGGCCTTGAACTCGCGCCAGTCGCCGTGGGAAACGGCCGCTTGCTCCTGGTATCCGCGTTCGAAGGGTTCGCCGAACGTGGAGAACAGCCGGATGAAGGCCAACTCGATCTCGGCGTGGGCGTGGTAGGGCGCGGGGTCGAGAAACGCGGTGATTCGCCCGCCCGCGGCGAGTACGTTGCCCGACCAGACATCCCCGTGGATGAGCGAAGGGCGGGGACGGTCGGGGATGAGTTCGGCGAGACGGGCCGCGAGGCGTTCGAGGCGTGTCGCGAGCCCGGAAGGCAGCGAACCTTCCCGCGCGGCGGCCCGGGACATGTGGAGCAGGCGGCGATCGCGGAAGAACTCGACCCATGACCCCGAGGGTGTGTTGGGCTGCGGGAGCGGGCCGATGAAGCCGTCGAGGTGCAGGCCGAATGAGCCGTCGGGCGATGTCACGGCGTGAAGGGCGGAAAGGAGTTGGGCCGCGTGCCGCTGGGCGTCGGTACTGAAGGAAGACCGGCCGGGCATGTCCTGCATCACGAGCAGGTTTGGCGCTGCATGGATAACGGCGGGGACAGGAAGCGCGGAGCGGGCCGCGAGCAGGCGGAGCATCGCGGCCTCGGTGTCGAGGCCGCGCGGCGCGGATTTGGCGATGACGGTGGTCCCGTTGGCGAGGCGAGCACGTGAGACGGAACCGGCCGCACCCCCGCCGATGTGGTCGATGCGCGAGGGTGCGGCGCCGAGCGCCGCGGCCAGCGCCGCGTTCATTGGACCTGTCCCAGGGCGGCGAGGAACTCGGCGACGCGGGCCTTCGCCAGGGCGCGGGCCTTGTCGAGGCCTTCACGGGCGGCGAGATATCGCACGCGGCCTTCTTCGGAGATCGGCGCGGGCTGGAGCACACCCAAGTCGCGGCAGTGCTTGAGGAAAAGCGTGCGGTCGCTGAGTTCGGCGAGGGCGGGGCGGAGCGCGGCGTGGGCAGCGCCGAGAGATTCGGTGGCCGCGGCCTTGCGCTCCCGCATGGTTTCGAGACGCTTGTCCGCGGCGTCACGGAGGCCTTCGTCGGTGTAGAGGCGGCGCTCGGCCTGCCACTGCTCGATGAGTTCTTCGCCCCGCGTCTCGGCGGCGTCCAGGCGTTGCTTGGCGAAGGCGAAGCGGTTCTCGACTCGGATGAGCAGGCGGCGGGCGCTGTCGTACGCCGCGTAAGGCTTGGCGCCTTCGAGGGCCCGGTCGGTCAGGCTCGCCAGGGCGTCGGACAGGGCATCGGCGGCGGAGGTGTTGGCGTCGAGCGCGGCCTGGTAGGCCCGGGCCGCGGAGCCCGAACGATCGCGATTGAACGGCTCGGCGATGGGGGGTGCGGGGGTGCAGGACGGAAGAGCGCTCAGGGACGGGACGAGGATCGCGAGCACCAGGGCGCGGGCGACGGGGAAGGATTGGCGGGAGGGCATGGGTGGGTCTCACGCGTTCGCGCGGATGCGGTCGCAGAGGATATCGAGCAGGCGGCGTGCCACCGGGCCGGGGCGGCTGTCGCCGACGGCGCGGCCGTCGAGTTGCGTCACGGCGGTGACCATGGTCAGCGTGCCGCAGAGCATGACCTCGCGGGCGGATGAGAGTTCCCCGGCGGAGATCGGGCACTGGAGGATGGGCGTGTCGGTGCCGAGCGATGCGTCGATCAGGATGTCGCGGGTCACGCCCGCCAGAATCGGGACCTGGTCGAGCGGGGGCGTGGCGATGACGCGGCCGGCGGGCGTGTCGATAACGGCGAGGAGGTTGGCCGACGTGGATTCCGCGGCCCAGCGCGAGCCGTCTTCTCGCTCGCGGATGAGGATCGCGTCGTCGGCGCCGGCCTCGTGGGCCTCGTAGCCGGCGAGCACGCTGCCGATGAGCGAGATCGACTTCACCCGCCCCCGAAGCCAGCGCGTATCGCGAGTGGTGAGGGCGGACTTGGCGGGGACTGCGGCGTAGGCGTCGAGCGCGGCGGTGGGCGTGGCGTAGGCGAAGACGGTGGGGGTGAGGGGCGCGACGGGAACGCGCGTGCGAACCGGGTGGCCGGGGAGGGGCACGCCGCGGGTGACCTGCAGGTAGATGAACGCGTCGGCCAGGTTGTTGGCGCGAAGCAGGTCGCGGCAGAGCGGGCCGATGGTCGCGGCGTTGAAGGGGATGCGGGCTTCGTCAAGCCCGGCGCGGAGGCGGGTGATGTGACGGTCCAGGCCGACGATGTGCGAGTTGAAGGCGCGGAGGCCCTCGTAGATGCCGTCGCCGAATAGAAAGCCGCGATCGAGCGGGCTAACGCGGGCCTCGTCGAGCGGGAGAAGACGGGAGTTGAGGTGGACAATCACGGGCGAGGGTAGGAACAGAACGGGAGCGTACTCAATGAAGATCCTGGCCCCGTCTGATGCCGACTCGGTTGGCAGTTTCGAGCATCGCCCGGCCTCTTCGGGGAAGCCTCCGGCGGATGAATGAAAGGGCCTGGCGGCTTGAATTCGGCCGGGCCGGTGCGGGTACACTGCACCGATGGCAAGGAGCACTGCTATGGGGCGAGGCACAGGGCTGTCGGGCTTTTCCGAGAAGGAACTGATGCGGGAGTTGGGGCGGCGGAAGGCACTGGCCGCGAAGTTGCGTCGTGAGCATGAGGCGCTGGTTCGGCGGCTGTCGATGCTGGAGAAGCAGATCGCAACGATGGAGCGGGGCGCACCGAGCCGGCTGGTGCCAACTACGTTCGCGCAGGGGCACAACCAGGTGGGCCTGCCGATTCTGCTGTGGAAGATCCTGCAGGGAAAGCAGTTGACGGTGGGGCAGATCGCGGCGGCCGCGAAGAAGGCGGGGTACGAAACCACCGCGCGGACCTATCCACGGATGGTGGGCAATGCGCTGATGGCGCACAAAGACTTGTTCGAGCGTGTGGATCGCGGGGTGTACACGGCGAAGTAGGTAAGGGCGGGGCCGGAATCATGGGCGTTCGCCGATGTCCACGATGGAGCATGCCTGGATTGGTTCGATGCCGGCGCGGGCGGCCGCGGCGAGGACTTGGTCGGATTCGGCACCGGGGTTGAGCCAGACTTCCTTGATGTCGCCACGGGAGGCGAGTTGGGGCAAGAGAGTCTCGCCGATGGCTGGCGGGACGTAGATGGTGGCGCGGTCGATGGGCCCGGGGACATCGGCGATCGCGTGATAGCAACGGATGCCCTCCACCGAGTCTTCTGTGGGGTTGACGGGAAAAACGATGTGGCCCTGACGCAGGTAGGCGCGGACGGCCTTGTTGCCGAACTTCTCGCGGTCGTTGGAAGCGCCGATGACCATGACGCGCATGGGTTTCCTTTCAGCGTTCGCCGGCGTTGTCCTCGCCCTCGCCCGACCCCAGGGGCGGGGGCTCTTCGAGGCGATCGAGGATGTTAAGGTCGGCGTCGGGCTCGCCGAGAACACCCTCGTCCTGCGAGGCGAAGATGTCGTCCTTGAGGGTGTTGGCGCCGAGTTTCTCGATGTCGGCGCGGAGCACGCCGGCCGCGGCGTGGATGGAGTCTCGGGGGAGATGGATGTCGAGGTAGTCGGCCTCGTCGGTAGGACCATCGACGTTGAGTTCCTCGGGGCGGGATTCGAGATGGAAGCCGACACGGATGGTGACTTCGTCGGCCGACTGGTCGGCGAGGGAGAACTTGAGTTCGGGCTCAAGGAGTTCGAGTTCACCGATCTCGGGTTGGGCGCGTTCGCCGTCGGCGATGGCCTCGAGCCATTCGGCGAGGCTGATGAACTGGAAGAGGTTCATGCAGGGCGAGGCCTCTTCCCAGGATTCGTCGCCGCTGGCGGCCCGGAAGTTCACGGTCGCCCATGCGGAATCGCCGAAACCGTCCTGAATATCGGGGAGTGAATCGCGGGTAAATCCGAGTTCGAACTCGTTGCCGTTGGCGCCCTTGAGGACCATGGACATTCGGCACCTCCGTGGAGTGGCGGTTCATACAGGTGTACGGACGGCGCGGCGCGCGGATCGGCACGGAGGGCATGAATCCAGGCTCATGTGCGCAGAGCGACCGAGCCGCTTCAGTTCTTCGATGCGAGTCGGCGGCGCTCAGTTTCGTTGTCCACGACAAGTACCGCGATGGTGTAGAGGAGATCGACCTCCTGGGCGTGGGTCGCGATGTTCTCGCGCACGCACTCAATGATGTCCTTCATCGCCTGAAGGCGCTGGGCGTGGTCGCTCGCTGGTTGAGTTCGATTCGTGCCGGCGCGTATTCCTCGACCGGGAAGCCGTCGGGCTGGGTGGAACGGGGCGCGGAACTCTATTAGAGGAAATCAAAGTCCGTTTTCATGGGCAACCGTTTTCCGGGGCCGGCCACGCAAGAGCAGCGGCGCTTGATGCGCCGCCGCGTGGCTGCACTCGTGGGGGGAGGGGATCAGCCTCCGCCGCTGCCGGGGCGACGGCGCGGGGCGGGGTCTTCACCACCGCCGCCGGGGCCGGGGCCATCGCCGCGGCCGCGGCCGCCGTTGACCGCGGCGGTGAACTTCTTGTTCTGCTCTTCGGTGAGGAGGCCCTTCATCGTTTCCAGCATGCTCTTGCGGGCCTCCTGCATGGCGGCGCGGGCGGCGTCGCGATCTTCGGAGTTGCGGCCCTTGCCCATCGCCACAACGTATTCCTGTAGGGCTTTGGAGGCGTCGGCTGCCTTGGTGGAGTCAAGCCCGAAACCGGAGACGGTGTCGGTGAGTACATCCCACTGGGGGTTGAAGGTGCCCAGGGGCTCCATGGCCTTGGTGACCTGCTCGGCCGAGAGCGAGGCGGCAAGGGCTTTTTCGAGTTTCTCGCGTTCGCCCTTGAGCATCTCCTCGGCCTTCTTTCGCATGTCGGCCATCGCGTCGGGACCACCACCCCCACCGCCGCCGGCATCGCGGCGTTCCTTGCGGAGTTTCTCGGTGGCCTGGTTGTGGCTCACGCGCGAGTCCGTGTAAGCCTTGACAACGGCGTTGGTCTTGGTTTCGTCGAGGCCCAGTCCGGCCGCGACTCCCTTGGCCTGCGCTTCCCACGCGGCCTTGGCCTTTTCGGGCGAGAGGGCGGGCATCCCCATGCGGGGGCGCGGGGCGTCGCCGGGCGGGCGGTCGCCGGCGGGCGGCTGGGAGGGTCGGTCGCTCGCAGGCTTTTCGGGTTGAGCGACTGCGGAGAGCGCGAGCGCGCCCATCACGAGACAGGACGCAAACAGTTTCATCGTGCGCATGATCTGACTCCAAAGTGGCCGACCAGGACGCCGATCGGCGAGGCGACTCCCGGGGCAAGGCTCCCGCCCGGTTCAACTAGAACGTGCCTGAGAGGCGTTCATTTCATGCGAATCGGGCCGGTACCATGAGTCTATGCGAACGGGGCGTATGTTGCGCCGCGTTGAAACTCCGGGAGGAACCCATGGTCAACGGCGTGCATGCGATGCTGTACAGCCGCGACGCGGACGCGACGCGGGCCTTCTTTCGAGACATTCTGGGTTGGAGGGGAGTGGACGCGGGGGAAGGGTGGGTAATCTGTGCCATGCCGCCGTCGGAGTTGGCCTCGCACCCGACCGAGGACCGGACGAGCACCGAGATCTACCTGATGTGCGACGACATCGGCCGCACGCTGAAGGAACTGGAGGGGAAGGGCGTGAAAGTCGTAAGGCCGGTCGCAGACAGGGGCTGGGGCCTGGCGGCCGGGATCGAGGTGCCGGGATTTGGAGAGATGGGGCTCTACGAGCCAAGGCATCCGACGGCGATTGGGTAACGTGCGCGCTTCGCGGGACCGGCCACGAGGGGGCGGCTACTAGAGTGCGGTTGTTCGAATCCTGCGCGGGATGGGAATCCCCCGCGATGGATCAAGTGCTCTGCAAGGATCAATCATGAGATACTCCGTTCTGGGCGTGGCCGCGGTGGGGTTGCTGGTGACGGCTGCGGCGCGGGCGCAGCGCGTGGAGGGAGTCGATCAACTCTGGAAGAACAACTGCGCGAAGTGTCACGGCGGGAAGGGTGAGGGGGGTGGCGCGGGGACACGCACGCTGCTGACCGATGAGTTGTACGACCCGGCGAAGGGGATCGAGACCGACCGGCTGTTCTTCGAGACGGTGAAGAACGGACTTCCGGATTCGGGGATGGACGCGTTCGGCGCGACGATGAGCGACGCCCAGGTGTGGGCGATGGTGAACTACATCCGCGAACTGCAGCGCGAAGCGTATCGGAAAGAGCACGGCTCGCCCAAAGCGGTGGATGGCGTGTTCGCGTCGCGGCACCACGCATTCCGGTTGGAGACGGTGATCGACACAGGCCTGGATGTGCCGTGGTCGGTGGAGTTCCTGCCCGGAGGGAACATGCTTGTCGCGGAGCGGAACGGGCGGATGCGGGTGCTGGAGTTCCCGTCGGGAACGCTGGACGCGAGCAGGGCGACGTTGTCCGCGCCGATCGAGAACATGCCCAAGGTGAGGGACCGCGGCCAAGGCGGGCTGATGGACATCGCGATCCACCCGCTCTACGCGGGCTCGAATGGCGCCGCCGGGAACGGGTGGGTGTACCTGTCGTACTCGGACACGCTCGACGGAACGGCACGCGGCCCGGGAATGACCAAGATCGTCCGCGGAAAACTGGGCAATCGGAATGCGGACTCGGAGGGTCGGACGGTCCTGAAGTGGGAGGGGCAGCAGACGATCTTCGAGGCCAAGTCTGAGCACTACCTCCCAACGGACCATCACTTCGGGTGCCGGCTCGTGTTCGAGGGGCCCATCATCGACGAGATGCACTACCTGTACTTTTCGATCGGCGAGCGCGGGCACGCGGCCATGGCTCAGGACGTGAAGCGCCCGAACGGAAAGGTGCACCGCGTGTGGGATGACGGGCAGATTCCCAAAGACAACCCGTTCGCAGGACAGGACGATACGTACGGAAGCATCTGGTCCTTTGGACACCGCAATCCGCAGGGGCTGGTGTTCGATCTCACGGGGAATCTGTGGGACACCGAGCATGGGCCGCGGGGCGGGGATGAGGTGAACCTGATCCAGAAGGGCCGGAACTATGGATGGCCGACGGTGACGTTCGGGATCGAGTACAGCGGTGCACCGCTCAAGACGCCGTGGCCGGATGCGGTGTTCTACAACGGCGCGGGACACTCCGGGAACGTGGCGGAGATCGCGATGCCGACGTTTCGCTGGATGCCGTCGATCGGAGCGTGCGGGCTGACGCTGGTGAAGCCGGGCGCAAAGGGCGAGGCGTTCCCGAAGTGGAAGGGGGACCTGCTGGCGGGCGGGCTTTCGGGCGCGAACGTGGATCGGCTGCGGCTGGAGGTGGGGAGAGACGGGAAGACACGGGTGGTGGAGCGCGAGGAACTCGTGCACGGCCAGGGGCGAGTGCGCGACGTGGTGTGCGGGCCGGATGGTTCGATTTACGTGGTGCTGAACGTGCCCGACAAGGTGGTCCGTCTCGTGCCGGCGGACTCGAAATGACGGCGTCGAATGGGAACATGCGTGACCTGGAGATCGTGGTCGATGGGCTGCACAAAGCCTTCGACGAACGGCCCGTGCTGAAGGGGCTGAGCCTGACGATCGCGCGCGGCGAGATGGTGGCGATCGTGGGAGGCTCGGGGTGCGGGAAGACGGTGCTGCTGAAGCACCTGACGGGGCACTTCAGGCCGGACGCCGGAACGGTGCTGGTGGCGGATCATGTAAGCACGGGGTCGCCGCTGCGCGATCTGAGCACGCTGACCGAAGAGGAACTCGACCGGATCCGGCTGCACTGGGCGGTGGTGTTCCAGCGCAACGCGCTGCTGACGGGGACCGTGTTTCATAACCTGGCGCTCTGGCCGCGGGAGATCAAGCGGATGAGCGATGACGAGATCCGTCCGCTGGCGCACCGGGCACTTGAGGACGTCGGGCTGAATCCCGACGAGGTAATGGAGCAGGACCGGGACTCGCTGTCAGGCGGGATGGCCAAGCGCGTGGCGATTGCGCGGGCGCTGGTGATGGACCCGGTGCTGATCTTCTACGACGAGCCGACGGCCGGGCTGGACCCGGAGATGTGCGGGCAGATCCACGAGTTGATCGGGCAGACGCACGCGGCGCGGCCGTCGCTGGGCGTGGCGCGGACGAGCGTGATCATCACGCACGACACGGAGTTGCTGCGGCGGCTGGGGCCGCGGGTGGTGATGCTGCACGACGGCAAGGTCCACTTCGACGGGCCGTTCGAGGAGTTCGCGGCGAGCGAGGACCCGCACATCCGGCCGTATGTGGAGCAGATGGCGACCCTGCACCGGAGGGAGCGGCCTCCCTCCCCTTGAGGGGAGGGCCGGGGAGGGGTCGGCGGGGATCACGGAATGTCGGGTTCGGGCGAATCCGGCCCGGCCCTCCCCTCAAGGGGAGGGAGGCTCGTGGCCGCCGCTCTGGCGGCCTCCACGGCGAGCCGGTCGCAGCGTTCGTTTTCGGGGTGTTCGTTGTGGCCGCGGATCCAGTGGAAGCGGATGTCGTGCTGGGCCTTCAAGAGGTCGAGTTGTTCCCAGAGGTCCTGGTTCTTGACGGGCTTTTTGTCGGCGGTCTTCCAGCCGCGTTTCTTCCACGCGGCCATCCATTCCTTGAGGCCGTTGAGGACATACTGCGAATCGGAGAAGAGATCGACAAAAGATCGCTTATTGAGCGAGGAGAGCCCCTGGATGACCGCCATGAGTTCCATGCGGTTGTTGGTGGTGGTGCGCTCGCCGCCGGAGGATTCCTTCTCGGCGCCTGAGATGGGATGGCGGAGAACGAACGCCCAGCCGCCGGGGCCGGGGTTCCCGGAACAGGCGCCGTCGGTGTACAACTGGACGTGGGGGAGGGAGTCGGGCACTGTGGTTTATGCGACACCGCGGAGGGCCGCGCGGCGGATGTACTCGGAGATTGACCGATACCCGGCAAGTCGCGCACGCTCGAGAATGCGCGAGCGCTCGTCGGACGTCACGCGGATATTGAGTTGGACCTCGCGGGCACCCGAAGATGCGGGGCGGGGCGGGGCCTCTCCGGTGTCGAGCATGATCGCGATCGTCTCCGACAGCGCACGTCGGATTCTTGCGATACACTCTGCCTCGGTCCTGGCGTGGGCGAAAACTCCGGGCATTTCGATCGAGGTGGCCGAAAAACCATCGCGACCGCGTGCCTCGATCACCACCCTGTACTGATCCGCCAATGCCGCGGCTGCGGGCGGCACCGGGAACGTCTTACCCGCCTTCTCCCTTGAAAAACCCTTCTTCATCCAGCATCGCCTCGACTTTCAGTGCGTCGTAGTCTCTCACTTCGCCATCGATCTCGGGAATGTTCAGAATCGGAGCGTCCTTTGAGGATGTGTAAACTCTTCGAGTTTCATCGTCACCCCGATAGACTCGGTTGAGTGCCTATCCGGCCTTGGCGATGATCCGTTCGAACTCTGCAACCGTCATGGACGGGCTCCCGACGGGTGCGCCGGGCGGCTCTGAAGTATATCACGTGCTATACCCTTGTCAAGCATCTGCTATACGCTCTCCTGCGCGGCTGCTTTCCGGGCTGATCTGCTGGGCGAGGACCGAGGCGGCGACCATGGGGACGCCTCCCCCGAGGTCGGTGGCATGCTCGGCGTGGAAGCGGGCGATGGCGAGGTCGTGCGCCGCGTGGTAGGCGCGGCCGAGTTTACCCCAGTCAAAGTCCCACGACCGCTTGTCCACCTCGTTCCGCATCGCGATTCGGTCCCGGCGCTCAACCCGGCAGAAGTCGAACATGAAGTCGGCGAGTTCGGCCGCGGCGTCGCCGTACGACCGCCCGCGGCGCCGCACGATCTTGATGCCGAACTTCTCGGGCTCCTGGTAGTTGTCGAGAACGAAGCGTCCGAAACCCGCGAGGTCGCTGGTGGCCGCGGGCACGCCCATGGCCGCGCACTCGAGGGGCGTGTAGCCCCACGGCTCGTACTGGCTGGGAAACAGGCCCAGGTGGCAACCTCGGACAAACTGGTCGTACTCCAGCCCCCAGAGCCGGTTGTGCGGGGTGATGAAGTCCGGGTGGTACACGATCTTGACCGGGTCTTCCTCGCGGTTGAAGAGTTGCATGTGGCGCAGGTGGTTGAGGACGGGGTCGTTGGCGTCGTCCTCGAGGATGTGCGTCACGACCATTGGAAGGCAGTTCTGCTTGAGGGCGTGCTGGGCGCGCCGGAAGCGGAGCATCCAGTATTCGTCGATGAGGTCGTCGAGGTGGAGTTTGCCGCCCGACGCGGCCCGCTTGAAGAGCCGCTGCTCGACGCCGTCCACGATCTTGGAGCAGATGTCGCGGAGTTCGTTGAGCACGCCGCGTTTTTCCATCGCGAGCGGGTTGATGCTCTTCGTCGCCCGCTTGGAAATGATGAAGAAGACGACGGTCTTGCCGAGTTGGGCGGCCTTGAGTTGAGCGTTCAGGCGGGCGAGGGCCTCGATGCAGAGATCAAAGCCCTTGTTCTTGGGCTCGAAACGGCCGGAGGTGAAGAAGTAGAGGGTGCGGTCGAGGTCGAAGGAGTAACTGGGGAAAAAGTGGCCCATCGTGAAGCGATGGATTTCGTCCTTGTACTCGCCGTGAAGTCGCTGCTGGTCGTGACCGGCGTTGTAGAGGCCGATCGTGAGGCCGTTGGGGGTGACGACGTCGATGGGCCGGCCGAGGAGTTGGGCGCACTCTTCCGCGGTGACGCTTGAAACGGTGGTGAAGACGTGCGCGCCGTGGGCCGCGGCCCGCTCGATGTTGTGCGGCGTCTTGACGTTGTATCGCGCGGCCTCCCGGGCCTGGTCGATCCAGGGTAGTTGGTCGTAGAAATCATCGCGGGAACTGGCGATGTAGCGGCCCAGGACTGTGGCATGGGTGGTGAAGACCGTGGCCACCGGGAGTCCCTGCTTGCGTACGAGTGGTATGGCCAGCCCGCCGAGCCACTCGTGGAAATGGGCGACGAGGGGCTGATGGCCGGTCTTGGTTTGAGGGCGCTGCTCGCAGAGCGCCTCAAGGAGTTTGCGGCAGGCCTCGGCGAAGCAGACGACCATGTCGGTGAGCCCATCGCCGGTGGGTGTTTCGATCCCGTGGTCGGCCCAGAGTCTGTACTTCACCAGGCCCAGGCGGTCGGGAGGGAGCCAGTACTCGAGAAGGAGAACCCGGGGGCGGCCGGGGACGAGCCAGCGACCGTAGTGCACGACCAGGCCCTGCTCCTTGAGGCGTTCGATGGCTCGGGCGATCCAGCCTGTGGGGCGGGACTCCTCGAACTCGACCTGGGCGCGAGCATGCTCGTACGGGCCGACCATGACGTAGCGGTCGGCCCAGCGGGCGGTCATGAGAGGGGCCTTGCTGCGGACGACCTGGTAAATGCCTCCCACCTGGTTGCAGACCTCGGTGGAAAACTCGAAGAGCATGGGACCGGCGGGCGGGCGGGCTGTGGCGGCGCCATCGGCGAGCGCGGCCGCGCCGGGGACGTGGTCCAGGCTGGCGGGATCGGATTGGAGACTGCGCTCGGCCATCGGGTGTCACTGTAACCGGGGTGGAGGAGGAGTGCGGGGACGAACATGGCACGAGCGATTGACCTGGCATGTCCGCGGCTGCCGGCCAGTCCCGCATTGATATCCTTGCGCGTGAGCAACTCCCCCACTGTCGTTCGTATCGAAGTTCGCACCCGGCCGGGCGTGCTGGATCCGCGGGCACAGGCCGTGAAGGTCAAGGCGATAGCGCTGGGGTATCCCGTGCGAGAGGCGGCTACCGCGAAGGTGTACCTGATCGAGGGCCTGCCCGACCAGGCGGCCTGCGAGCGGGTGGTCGGGGCGTTGCTCGCCGACCCGGTCGTTGAGATTGCCACGATCGGCTCGGCCAAGCCGGCGGGGGCGGTGGTCGAGGTGCTGCCGCTGCCGGGCGTGATGGACGTGGCGGCGCAGTCGGTGCGGGCGGCGGTGCGAGACCTGACGGGCGCCGAGGGCGGCGTCCTGACTGGAGTGCGGTACGACTTCGAGGGGCTGACGGCGCGGCAAGCGGAGGAGTTGGCGCGGCGGATACTGGCGAACCCGGTGGTGCACCAGATCCGGACCGGGCCCTTCCAGCCCGATTCGCTCCCGAAGGGGCATGAGTACTCGTTTCAACTTCGGACGGCGCCCCTGCGCGGCCTCGACGACGAGGCCCTGCTCAAGTTCTCGCGGGAGGCCCACCTGTTCATGAGCCTGCCCGAGTTGCGCGCGGTGGCGGAGCATTTCGAGACGCTGGGACGGGATCCCACCGACATCGAACTGGAAACGATCGCGCAGACGTGGTCTGAGCACTGCGTGCACAAGACACTGAAGAGCACGGTGGTGTATCGGGAAACGGTGAAACCGCCGGAAGCGGCTGAGAGCGCGAAACCCCAGGCGAAGCCAAAGAGCGGCATGCGGCGGGATGGGATTTCGTTCGAGTTCACGCCGACGGGCCGCGCCGAGGAGAGCACGCAGAACGAGTCGGATGAGACGGTGGGCGGGGAGGAATCGGACGAAGCGCAACCTCGTGATGGAATCGCGTGGGCGGGTCGGCCGGGGCACATGGTGAACGAGGACGGGTCGGTGACGATCGAGAACCTGCTGAAGAGCACGGTGGCCGCGGCAACGTTTGAGTTGATCCGCGAAGGCGTGGACTGGACCCTGTCGGTGTTCAAGGACAACTCGGGGATCGTGGCGCTGGACGACCAGCACGGGGTGTGCATCAAAGTGGAGACGCACAACCGGCCTTCGGCGATCGAGCCGTACGGCGGGTCGGCGACGGGCGTGGGCGGGTGCATTCGGGACGTGATCGGAACCGGGCTGGGGGCGCGGCCGATCGCGAACATGGACGTCTTCTGCGTCGCGGAGCCCGGAACATGGCGGGAGGCGGCCGACCCACCGGCCCAACCCTCCGCAAGGAAGTTGCCGCCCGGAACGCTACACCCCAGGCGGATCCTGACAGACGTGGTGTCCGGCGTGCGCGACTACGGGAACCGGATGGGGATTCCGACGGTGAACGGCGCGGTGTATTTCGACGACCGGTACGTGGGCAACCCGCTGGTGTTCTGCGGGTGCGTAGGGCTGATCCCACGCGGGCTAGTGGAGGGCCGGGCGCGGGACGGGGACATCATCGTGGCCCTGGGCGGACGCACGGGGCGCGACGGAATTCACGGCGCAACGTTTTCCTCGGCGGAGTTGGAGCAGACGCACGCGGATGAGTTCAGCCACGCGGTGCAGATCGGCAACGCCATCGAGGAGAAGCGCGTGCTGGATGCGATCCTGCGGGCGAGGAGCGCGGGCGAGGACGGCGCGCCGCTGTATTCGGCGATGACGGATTGTGGGGCGGGCGGGTTCTCGTCGGCGGTGGGCGAGATGGGCAAGGACCTGGGTGCGGAGGTGCACCTGGATCGGGCGCCGCTGAAGTACCGGGGGCTGTCGTACACCGAAATCTGGATCAGCGAGGCGCAGGAGCGGATGGTGCTGGCGGTGTCGCCGCGGAACCTGGAGGCCCTGCAGGCGATCTGCGATGAGGAGCACGTGGAGTTGTCGGAACTTGGCGAGTTTGGGACTCCCGAGCGTGACCTGGTGCTCTGCTTCCAGGGACGGGAGGTCGGCCGGCTCTCGATGGAGTTCCTGCACGATGGGCTGCCGATGCCGACAAAGGAAGCCCGATGGGAGGCGCCCAATAGCAAATCGCAAACAGCAAATCGCAATTCAGGAGGGGAGGTTCCGGTTGGGGAGGCGCTGACCGGGCTGCTGGGGCATCCGAACATCGCTTCGAAGCACTGGATCATCCGGCAGTATGACCACGAGGTGCAGGGGAACACGATTGTCAAGCCGCTGACGGGGCCCGGGGGACGGGGGCCCTCGGACGCGAGCGTTCTCGAGCCGGTCGCGGGGACGGGGCGGGGCATCGCCATCGCCTGCGGGCTGAATCCGGGAATAGGTGATTCGGGGCTGGGGGGCGATCCGTACCAGATGGCGCTCGCCGGGATCGATGAGTGCGTGCGGAACCTGGTGTGCGTGGGGGCCGATCCGCGCCGGATCGCGATCCTCGACAACTTCTGCTGGCCGAGTTGCGAGGCGCCGGAGAACATGGGCGCACTGGTGCGTGCCTGCGCGGGGTGCTACGACGGGGCGAAGGCGTACCGCACACCGTTTGTCTCCGGCAAGGACTCGCTGAACAACCAGTTGCGGTATCAGGACCCCGCAACCGGCGAGCAACGGGTGATCGAGATTCCCTGCACGCTGCTGATCAGCGGGCTGGGGATCGTGCGGAACATCGCACGATGCGTCACCATGGATGCGAAGAGGCCCGGCAACGCGCTGCTGCTCATCGGTGAAACCGGCGGCGCCATGGGCGGTTCGCACTACCAGCGACTGTTCGGGACGCCGGCGGGGCGGGATGACGCGTGGTCGGCCGTGCCGCGGGTGGACCTCAAGGCCGGCCCCGCCACGGCGCAGGCCGTCTCGCAGATGATCGGCGACGGCCTCGTGCTGGCCGCGCACGACTGCTCCGACGGCGGGCTGCTGCCGGCGGTCGCGGAGATGCTGATCGCCACAACCGGCGATGAATCCGACAAGCACGCGAGCACCGAGTCGTCCGCGCTCGCGAACCTGCTCGCCGCGAAGGCCGCGCCGCTCAGGGCACTGGGCGCCGAGTTGACGCTCGCGGATGATCTGCTGGAGCCTGAGCAACTGGCGTTCGCGGAAACCCCGTCGCGGTACGTGATCGAGATCAAGCCCGAGGACCTGCCGAAGGTGAAGAACGTGCTGCGGGATTTCGGCGGCATCGCCTTCAGGCAGATCGGCAAACTGAACGCCTCGGGGCGGCTTGTGTGGCGAGCCCTCGATGTGGATGCGGATGTCGGTGAACTTGGCCGCGCCTGGCTCGCCCCGTTAGACTGGTAGCATGACGCAGAATTCTCCGACACCGCCGGAGCCGCACTACGGGCCGAAGGACGGGTCGATGGAGGCGTACCACCGAGTGGCCGACACCGTGGGTGGAGTGCCCAACCTGCGCCCCAAGGACAACATCGTCCAAACGCTCGTCGTCGTCGCGGCCGCGGCCCTGGGAGCCTTGACCGGATGGGTGCTCGTGCTGGCGAGGGTGCTCGACTGGCGGCCGGTGATGGGCGCCATCGCCGGCGGAGTAGCGGGGTTGATCCTGGGCACGCTGGCGAGCGGGCTGGTCCTGATGGTCCTGGGCTGGAAACGAAGTTTGAGGAAGTGATGAGTCGCTTCGGCCCGGGCTGCACGCGGTCCCGGCACCCCTCGCCACCCGGGATCAGCGCGCCCGCTTTTTCAAGATTTTGATCGGCCGCGCGCAGCCCCCACGACGCTTCCGTGATTGACACATCACAGGAGGCATCGATGAACGCCAGGAAGCAGCACATGGCAAGCGGGGTGATCGCGGCGACGCTGGCCGCGGTCCTCACCGGTTCGGCGTTTGCTCAGCCGGAAGCAGAGCCGAACAACTCGATCGGGACGGCGGGCTCGCCCACCGCCGTGCCGTGCACGCGGACGGGGATGATCTCGCCGACCAACGACATCGACTACTACGCGATCACGGTGCCGCAGGGAGCGTCCTTGCGAATCCGAGCGATCCCCACGTCGCACACATGCACGACGAGCGACCTCATGGTGGGGCTGTACAACCCCGCGGGCATGCTCATCGCGTTGAACGACGATGCCCCGGGGATGAACCTGTGCCCGGAACTGATCCCAAACCGCGACCCGGAGGTGGCGTACCTGCCAGCGGGCACCTACCACGTGTCGGTGGTGAACATCAACAGCGCAATCAACGTCGCGTATCAGATGGTGGTGGAGCCGGTGGACATGCCCCAGCCGCTGTCGCCGGTGTTCACGTACCAGGGGATGCTGCGCGAGAACGGCACGGAAGTGAACGGGACTCGCGACTTCACGGTGACGCTGTGGAACCACGCTACGGCGGCGCAGCCCGGGAATCGCGTGGGCTCGCCCGTGCATATCGCGGGCGTGAACGTGGCGAACGGGCTGTTCACTCTGCCGCTCAACTTCGGCGATGTGTTCGACGGGTGGGAGCGGTATGCCCAAGTGCAGGTGGCGGAGGCGGGTCAGGGGCCCGGCGGGACGACGGTCGGCCCGAGGCAGCGGCTGACGATGACGCCGTACGCGGGGTACGCGATGACGGCGGGCGCGGCGGGATCGGCGCCGTGGAATGGGATCACCGGGGTGCCCGCGGCTTTCGCGGACGGGCAGGACAACACCGGGCCATGGAGCCTGACCGGGACGACGGCGTGGTTCTCCGGCGGTTCGGTCGCCATCGGGGCGAGCAACGCGGGCGGGTTCATGCTCGCAGTGGCAGGGACGGCCGCGAAAAACGGCGGCGGCTCGTGGAGCGTCTTCTGCGATTCGCGCCTCAAACACGACATCAAGCCGCTCTCGGGGACGCTTGACCGGCTGCTGGGGCTGCGCGGGTACACGTTCGAATACAACACCGACGCGGTGCTGAAGCGGCTGGCGATGCCGGGCACCCAGATCGGCCTCATGGCGGAAGAGGTCGAGCGGGTCTTCCCGGACTGGGTCGAGACGGATTCGGAGGGGTACCGGTACGTCACCGAACGGGCAACGACCGCGCTGATGGTGGAAGCGCTGCGTGACCTGCGGGCGGAGAAGGACGCCGCGGTGGCGGAGATTGAAGGCCTCAAGTCGGCGAACGCGGCCCTGGAGGCGCGGCTGCGGCGGCTCGAGGAGCGGCTCCCGAAGTAGGCCAGTTGCAGGCACCACGAATGGCGGGCCGGCCGGAGGGCCGGCCCGCATCTTTTTTGCGATTTGCTCGGCCGCGCGAGGGCCGGACGGCGCGTACGTCCGTGAGACACCACCCAGGAGACACTTATGAACACGACATTGAAGGCGGGGATGATGACGGCGATGCTCGCGGCGGCGATGGCGGGCACGGCGATGGCCCAGACGGAGGTGGAGCCGAATAACTCGATCGGGACCGCCGGAGCGCCGACGGGCGTGCCGTGCACGCGCAGCGGGGTCATCTCGCCGACGAACGACAACGACTACTTCGCGATCACGGTGCCGCAGGGGACATCGCTGCGCATTCTGGCGACGCCGACGTCGCACACGTGCAACACCAGCGACCTGCTGCTGACCTTCTTCAACGCGGCGGGCGGGGTGGTCGCTATGGACGACGACGGGGCGGTCATGTTCTGTCCGAAACTCGATCCCGCGGTCTACCCGGCCATGGCGAACCTCGCCGCCGGGACATACTACATCAGCGTCATCAATATCAACGGGGCGTCGAACGTCGCCTACACCCTCACGGTGGAACTTGTGTTCCTGGCGTCACCGCTGAACCCGGCGTTCACGTACCAGGGCGTCCTGAAAGAGAACGAGGCCCCCGTCGTCGGCCCGCGCGACTTCACGGTCTCGCTGTGGAACCACCCGACCAGCCCGAACACCGATAACCGCGTGGGCACGCCGATCTACCTCAACAGCGTGGACGTGTCGAACGGCCTCTTCGCGCTGCCGCTGAACTTCGGAAGCGACGCGTTCAACGGCGAGGAACGGTTCATGGAGATCCAAGTCGCGAACAGCGGGCAGGGGCCGGGCGGAACGGTCTTGGGCCCGCGTCAGAGACTCACGGTCGCCCCGCACGCGGCGTACGCGCTCAAGGCCGCCGCCGCGAACACCGCCGCGACCGCCGATTTCGCAACCACCGCCAACAACGCCGGCACGGCCAACCAGGCCAACTTCTGTTCGGTCGCGGATTCGGCGTGGGCGGTTCCGTGGACCGGCATCACCGGCATGCCCTCAGGGTTCGTGGACGGGCAGGACAACGCCGGCCCCTGGTCGCTCAACGGCTTCACCGCGTACTACACAGCCGGGGCGGTGGGGATCGGGACGACCAGCGCCAGCGGATTCACGTTCGCCGTGAACGGCTCGGCCGCGAAGACCGGCGGCGGGTCCTGGAGCGTCTTCTGCGACTCGCGGCTGAAGCACGACATCAAGCCGCTCAGCGGCACGCTGGACCGGCTGCTGGGACTGCGCGGGTACACCTTCGAGTACAACAACGAGGCGGTCGAGAAGCGTATGGCGATGCCCGGCACGCAGATCGGGCTCATCGCCGAGGAAGTCGAGCGAGTCTTCCCCGACTGGGTCGAAAAGGACGCCGACGGCTACCGCTATGTCACCGAACGCGCCACCACCGCCCTGATGGTCGAGGCCCTCCGCGATCTGCGGGCCGAGAAGGACACTGCCCTGGCGGAGAAGCAGGCCCAGATCGATGCCCTGAAGGCCGGGAATGAGGCGCTGGAGGCGCGCCTGCGGCGGCTGGAGGAGTCCTTGAGCCGCTGAAAGGGACCACCGGGTATCTGCTCTGCGGGCCGGCCTCTCGCCGGCCCGTTCATTTTTTGCGGATTCCGAGAGGGCTGGTCGGCCGGGAGAGACCGGGGAGGCGCGTACATGGTTGACACCAGCTCACACAGGAGACCGCCATGAGTCAGATTCGCCGAACCCTCGCCGCCCGCCTTGTTGCCGTCGCATCTCTCGCCGGGTGCGCGGGGGCCTTCGCTCAGTCGGAGGTGGAGCCGAACAACACGATCGGGACTGCCGGGGCCCCTACGGGCGTCCCGATCGTTCGCACGGGGGTGATTTCGCCGAACACCGACGTGGATTACTACGCCGTGACGGTCCCGGCGGGAACCTCACTGCGGATCCGGGCGATCCCGACATCGCATACCTGCCAGACCAGCGATCTCGATCTGACGTTTTACAACTCGAGCGGCACGGAACTGGCCTACAACGACGATTCGCCGGGCCAATGGCTCTGCCCGGACCTGAATCCCGCGACTCTGCCCGCGATGGTGAACCTCGCGGCCGGGACGTACTACATCAAGGTCGGCAACGTCAACACGTTCGTAAACAACATCGCCTACGACCTGGCGATCGACGTCGCGCTCTTGCCTCAGCCTCTCACCCCCACGTTCACGTACCAGGGAAGGCTCCTGGAGAACGAGGCGGAGGTCAACGGGCCGCGCGACTTCACGGTCACGCTGTGGAATCATCCCACGAGCACCTCGGTGGACAACCGCGTCGGCGCGCCGCTGTACTTCAACACGCACGATGTGCTGAACGGCCTGTTCGTGCTGAACCTGAACTTCGGGGCCCAGGCCTTTGACGGCAGCGAGCGGTACATTGAGATCGCGGTTGACTACAGCGGCCAGGGGCCGGGGGGCGCTGTGCTGGGGCCCCGCACCCGGCTCTCGCCGGCTCCGCACGCGGTGATCGCCATGAACGCCAAGGAGGCGGAGCACGCCGCGCTCGCCACCACCGCGACAACCGCGAACCACGCCATGGATGCGGCGATGGCCGACTCCGCCGACGTGGCGAATCTCGCCGTGCAGTCCTACTGGAGCGGCATCCAGAACATGCCCCCGGCATTCGCCGACGGCAATGACGACGATGGCCCGTGGAGCATCAATGGCTCGATCCTGTACTACACCGGCGGAGGGGTGGCGATCGGCACGACGAATCCGAGCGGCTTCCTGTTCGCGGTGAACGGGACCGCGGCGAAGTCGGGCGGGGGGTCGTGGAGCACCTTCTGCGATTCGCGTCTCAAGCACGACATCCGGCCGCTGTCGGGGACGCTCGACAAGCTGCTGGGCCTTCGCGGCTACACCTTCGAGTACAACGACGAGGCGGTGGAGAAGCGGCTGGCGATGCGGGGGACGCAGATCGGATTGATGGCGGAGGAGGTCGAGCGCGTCTTCCCGGACTGGGTCGAGAAGGACGGCGATGGGTACCGCTATGTCACCGAGCGTGCGACGACGGCGCTGATGGTCGAGGCGCTGCGTGACCTGCGGGTTGAGAAGGACGCGGCCCTCGCGGAGAAGCAGCGGCAGATCGACGCCCTGGAAGCCCGGCTGCGTCGGATCGAGGAGTCGATGAAGTAGGCGGCCGAAGCAAGGACACACCCAGCCCCTCGGGCCGGTTCAGCCGCCCGAGGGGTCTTCACGTGGCGGCGGCGGGAGTGAGTTCTCGCATCATGACAACGTGCGGCCCGGCGTACGGGTGGTCGAAGACGTCGGAAACGACGCGCAGCCCCTGCTTCTCGTAGAAGCCGAGCACCGTGGTTCGGGCGTTGCACCAGAAGATGCGTCCGCCGTTGGCCGCGGCGTGCTCGATACAGAGACGCAGGAGGCCTTTGCCCAGGCCCGTGCCTCGGACGGACTCGTCGGTGGCCATGCCGCGGAGTTGCCAGGCTTCGCCCTCGGGCGTGATGGTGAGGCCGGGCTTGGAGCCGAAGGCGGGGAAGGCGGCCTTGAAGACCGAGGCGATGCCCGCGAGCACGCCGTCGGCGAATCCGCCGAAGTGCACGGTGGTTTCGTCGGTGTCACCGGGCCAGGCCATCTCCGCGACGCCCTGCGTGGGCCGGAGGATTCGGTGCCGCAGGCCCCACGTGTGGTGCGCGGGGATGCGGCGGGCTTCGAGGAAGGGGCCCGACTCCGCGGCGGCGCGCCAGCCGCTCCAATACGAAAGATGCGACTCCCACCACCGGCGGACAGAAAGCACCTGCAGCAACGCATGACGGATCTCGTTCTGCTGCTCGCTCATCGGGATGCTGAAGTTGAGCGTTGGAACGAGCAGGCGGAGCCGGATCCCGCCGGGTTGCTCCTGCAGCGCCGTGGCGAGCGGAACATCAGGCCGCATCGCGGCCATCACTCGCAGCGGCTTGTCCACGGTGATGTCGAGTGCGACGAACTGGCGGGCGAGGCTGTGCCAGAGGCGCGCAGGGGGCACGCCCTGAATGCTCCAAGGGACTTTGGGCAGATCAAAGACCGCGGCCGCGCGGCCCTCCTTCGCGATCAGCCGCACGTCGCGCTCGTAGCGGCGGGCGACATCCTCATAGCCCGACCAGAAGCGGGCGTCGGCGACGGGGTTGGGGCTGGGGGCTGGCATGGGGAGAAACAGCGAATCGCAAACGGCAAATGAGGTGAGGGGTCATCGCAGGCCGTAGTCTTTGAGTTTGCGGTAGAGCGTGCGCTCGCCGATGCCCAGCAGCGTGGCCGCCTGTTCGCGGTTGCCGTTGGTGAGCCGGAGTGTTTCGCGGATGGCACGCTTTTCGATCTGCTCCAGCGGCGTGCCCGCGAGGCTGGCTCCCCCGCCCGCATCGTCGGCGTCCAGGCCCTCGGCGCGGACGTCGTCGGGGATGTGGCGAAGGTCGATCATGGCCCGCTCGCCGGGGGCGCGGTGCTCGCTGAGGCACAGGACGACCATGTTCTGAACGACGTTCATCAGTTGGCGGACGTTTCCGGGCCAGGCGTAGGCGGTGAGGCGCATCATGGCCGCGTCGGTGACGCCGGGAACGGTGGATTCGCCGGGCGTGGGCGCGAGTTGGGTGGCGAAGCGGTCCACGGCGAAGGCCACCAGCGGTGGAATGTCCTCGCGGCGCTCGCGGAGCGGCGGGATGTGAACGTGCGTCCCGTTAATCCGGAAATACAGGTCCTCGCGGAAGGTCCCCTGCTTGACCATCTCGCGCAGGTCGCGGTTGGTCGCGGCCACGAAACGGACATCCACGTGCCGCGCGTCGTTGCTGCCCAGGCGAACGACCTCGCCGCTCTCCAGCACGCGGAGCACCTTGGACTGCATGGAGACCGGCATGTCTCCGATCTCGTCGAGAAAGACCGTGCCGTTGTCGGCGTACTCAAAGACGCCGGATCGCTCCTTGTCGGCGCCGGTGAACGCGCCCTTCACGTGCCCGAAAAGGGCGTCCTCCAGCAGGCTCTCGGACTGGCCGGCGCAGTTGAAAGGGGCGTAGCGGCCGGAGGCGCGCTTGCTGTTGCGGTGCACGGCCTGGGCGACGAGTTCCTTGCCGGTGCCGCTCTCGCCGGTGATGAGCACGGGGATGTTGGAGGCCGCGACGGTCTTGACGGTGCGAAGCACGCGCCGCATGGGCTCCGAGGCCGCGATGATCCCCTCGAATCCCGCCTGGTCGATCTTCTCGCGCAGGTCGGCATTCTGGTGGCGGAGCAGGACCGTCTCCGCGGCCCGGTTGACGAGATTGCGGAAGACCTCGAGATCGAGGGGCTTCTGGATAAAGTCGTACGCGCCGAGTTTGAACGCGGCCCGCGCGGTGGGGACATCCCCGTGGGCGGTGACGAGAATGGTCTCCGCGCCGGGCTGAAGGCGGCGGCCGGCCTCCAGAACTCTCAGGCCCGCATCGCCGCCGTCGGGCGCGACCGTGCCAATGCCGGACACGTCTACCCCCGCAGACGCGGGCATGCGCAGGTCGGTGACGATCACATCGAACGCGCCCAGGCGAAGTTCTTCGAGCGCATCCTTCACGCTGGTGACGACGGTGCAGATGTGCCCGGGGCGCTTCAGCGCCTCGGCCATCACGTCGGCGTGGTCGGGCTCATCCTCGACGATCAGCACCTGGGCCGCGAGTTGGGGACGGTCGGTTACGGACATCCGCGGATTCTAGAGCAAGGAAGGCGAAAGGCGAAAGGCGAGAGGCGAAGGGTCTCTTATTGCATGAGGTTCTGAGAGCGTTGGAGTGCCGTGAGGGCGATCGCGAGGGCGTCGGCGACGTCCGGGGGCTTGGGAAGTTCGGCCAGCCCCAACTCCGATTGAATGGCCCGCTGCATCTGGGACTTGTCGGCGCGGCCCCAGCCCACGAGGCTCTTCTTGACGGTCGTTGGCTTGAGTTCCACGAGCGGAAGGCCGGCCTGTTCCGCCGCGAGCAGCAGCACGCCCCGGGCGTGTCCCATCACGATCGCCGTCGCAGGGTGCTTGTAGTGCGCGAAGAGACCTTCCACCGCTACCAGGTCCGGCGTGACCCGGGCGAGCAGATCGCGAAAGTCGCGGTCGAGTTCTACAAGACGCAGCGAGACGCTGGGGCCCGCGCCGTTCTCGCCCTTGCGGGCCAGCCGGAACACCCCGGCCTCGATGATGCGCGCCCCGCCGGGCGCCGGCTCGATACAGCCGTAACCGGTGATTCGCAGGCCGGGATCGATTCCGAGGACTCGCAACTTCGCTCCGTTCGGGCCCGGAATCTACGGCCGGTAGTTCCTGAGCCAGTGGACAACCGCCTTGACCATCGCGTCGCATTCGATGTTGACCCCGTCCCCGGGCTTCAATGACGCGAGCGTGGTCTGGTCCAGCGTCGCGGGAATCAGCGCGATCTCCACGGCGTGGCGAGGGACATCCACGGCCGCGAGCGTCAGCGATACGCCATCCACGCACATACTTCCCTTGGGGGTGGCATATTCCATCAGGGCCGCCGGAAGTTCGATGCAGAGCGTCCATCCGTGACCGCCCGATCCGTTCGAGACCACTCGCCCGACGCCGTCGACGTGCCCCTGCACGACGTGCCCGCCCAGAAGAGTGTTGGGCGTGGCCGCGTGCTCGAGATTGACCCGCGATTCAGGACGCCAGGAGCCGATGGTGGTTTTCGACAGGGATTCGGGAACGGCGTCGAACTCGAGAATCCCGGTGGGGTCGATCGCGGCCACGGTCAGGCAGCATCCGCTCACGGCCACGGATTCCCCCATCACCGGCCTATGGGCCCACTCCCGCGCTTCGACGCGCAACCGAACGCCCGCGGGGGACGAGTCCGCCCCGGCAATAGTGCCCTTGTGTTGAATGAGACCTGTGAACACCACCCCAGCGTAGTGACGCGGGCACGACCCGGGACGATCCGGTCCCGAGGATCAAGAAAGGACCCGGGCGATTTGACCCCGGCCGCAAAGTCCACCATACTCCTTACCCCGCCCCGTCCAAGGCGAACGATTTCCGAACGATCACGCGGGTGTTCCCCGCTCTGCTTTTGGAGTGTGCCACGGATGTTGTCCAACTCTCAGCGCCGTCATGTGGTTCGATCCCTGCTATTGCTCGCGGCCGCGGCTGGGGTGTGCGTCACGGGCTGCGCCGCGACCAAATCCAAGGCCCGCACCAGCGCCCAACCGCAGCGCACGAGCGAGGTTGGCGCGTCGCGATTCCCGGTGGTGCACGAGGACTGGGCGAATTTGGGATACCGGCTCGACTGGGTCGGCTTCCCATTCCCCAACGCGACGCTCAAGTCGCGGGTGGTGGCGATGAGCGTGTTCGCGGATTGCGTGGCCGTGCAGGAAGGCGGAAGCACGATCACGCTGATGGAGTCCACGACGGGGCAGAACCGCTGGTCGGACGAGTTGACCGGCCCTCTGACGAAGTGGGTGGGCATCGTGCGGGAGCCGGGAGATGCCGGTCGCCTGCTGGTGTGCAGTGAGTCGGAACTCTTCATGCTGTCGCTGGGGACGGGGAACCTGGTGGGGCGCGAGCCCTTCGCGCGCGTCGTGAACACGGCCCCGATGCTGGTGGGCACCCACGCGATCAACGGCACTTCAACGGGCGTGGTGCAGGCGCACATGATCGGACGCGGGCTGCCGGCGTGGGCGTTCTCGAGCAAGGGATCCATCGATCAGCCGCTTCTCGAAGTCGGCGGGTTCATCGCGGCAGTTTCGCAGGGCGGAGATGTGCTGTTCCTCACAGGCTCGGGGAACCTCGTCGGGCGCGCTCGCATCTTCGGCGGCCTTGACGCCCCCCCGGCGACCGACGGACAGAACCTGTTCATCGCGGGGCGGGATCAATCGGTCTGGGCCTTTGACTCGGCCGGTGCCACCCTGTGGCGCTACCGCACTCCCAACCCCTTGAATCAGGCGCCGGTCTTCCACAACGGCACCCTATACGTGGACCTCGGACAGGAGGGGCTGAGCGCCTTCGACCCGGCCACAGGCACGGTGAAGTGGAGCAACAAGGACGTGCACGGCAGCATCGTCGCCGTCCGAAGCGGCCGCCTGCTGGTCCGCGACGCGGCCGGCATGAGCGTGGTGGATCCCGCCCGCGGCGACCGCATGGAGCGCGTGGAACTCCCCGGCGTGACGCGGATCACGACCGACAAGTTCGAAGACGGAAACGTGTACTGCGTCTCCGATGAGGCGGTGGTCGCGAAGTTCATGCCGCGGTGATGATGGCCGTTGGCCTCGGACACGCGAACGGATTTTTTCCGGGTGACGATTTCACGCGTCTTGAAAGATACCCTTGCGTGAAGGACGTACCTTCCCGCATGACCACCCACCCCATCCGCCGCGCGCTGCTCTCGGTCTCCGACAAGACGGGGCTCGTGGCCTTTGCGCAGGCCCTCGCGGCACGCGGGATTGAGTTGATCTCCACGGGGGGCACGGCCGGGGCGCTCCGCGCGGCCGGACTAGCCGTCACTTCCATCGACGGCGTGACCGGATTCCCAGAAATCCTCGACGGACGCGTCAAAACCCTGCACCCCAAGGTGCACGGCGGCTTGCTGGGCCTTCGCGACAACCCCGCCCACGCGGCCCAGATGCGCGAGCACGGGATCACGCCCATCGATCTGGTCTGCGTCAACCTCTACCCCTTCGAGCAGACCATCGCTCGCCCGGATTGCACGCACGAGGAGGCCATCGAGAACATCGACATCGGCGGGCCGTCGATGATTCGCTCGGCCGCGAAGAATCACGCCTACGCGACCGTCGTGACCTGCCCCGCGCAGTATGAGCGCGTGCTCGCCGATCTGGCCCTGCACCAGGGTGCGACCTCGCCCGCCCTTCGGGCCGAACTCGCCCGCGAGGCGTTCGCGCTGACCAGCCATTACGACGCCGCCATCGCGGCCCACCTGGGCCAGCGCTCCGAAACGCACTTCCCCCCGCTGCTCTCCCTGATGTTCGTAAAGGCCGAGGACCTGCGGTACGGCGAGAACCCCCACCAGGACGCCGCGCTCTACCGGCGGGTTGGCCGCGGCACGGGGGGCTCGATCGCGCGGGCCGAGCAACTCCACGGCAAGGAACTCTCGTACAACAACATCAACGACGCGCAGGCGGCATTGTCCCTGGCGCAGACGCTGGCCCGGGTGGACGAGAGCACCGTGGGCGCCTGTATCGTCAAGCACACCAACCCCTGCGGGGCGGCGCTGGGGAGCACGGCGCGCGACGCCATCGACCAGGCCATCGCGGGCGACCCCGTCGCGGCGTACGGGGGAATCCTCGCGATCAACGCGCCCTTCGACGCCGACGCCGCGGAGCGATTACGCAGCAAGGAAGTCTTTCTCGAGGTGATCGTCGCGCCGTCGTTCGATGCCGATGCGCTGGAGACCCTGCGGGCGCGCTGGGCCAACGTGCGGCTACTGGCCGTGGGAGAGGTCGAGCCCGATCCCGCGCAGCCCGAGTTGCGGTCGATCCCCGACGGCCTGCTCGCCCAGGACCGCGACGTACGCCTGGCCACCCACGAGGAGTTGGTCCTGAGGGCGGGCCCGGAACCCGGCCCCGAGGCCAGGCGCCTGGCCTCGTTCCTCGAGGCGGTCGCCAAGTTCCTGTTCAGCAACGCGGTGTGCCTGGGCGGGACGGGCGAGGCCGGCTGCATCCGCCTCTTCGGCGCCGGCGCGGGCCAGATGGACCGCGTCACGTCCTGCCGCCTCGCGTGCGAAAAGGCGGCGAAGTTCGCCAGGGGCGCCGTGGCGTTTTCCGACGCGTTCTTTCCGTTCCCGGACGGACCGGAAATCCTGATCGAAGCGGGCGTCACAACCATCGTGCACCCGGGAGGCTCGAAGCGCGATCAGGAAACGTTCGACCTCTGCGCCAAGCGCGGAGTGGCCTGCCTGACGACCGGGCTGAGGCATTTCAGGCATTGAGGGTGTCAGGGCAGGGTTATCTCGGCGTTTCTGAAGTCCTGACGACCGGAAGTCCTTGCGAAATGCCCTCTTGCAATTCCGCCGATACCCCTCTTAGGATTCCGTCCGGGGAGTGGTAGTATGCATCGCCGGCGTGAGGACAGTCAGAACGATCGAAGTCCCGATGAAATGCTGGGCGGGGCATCGCCTCCGGGCGACCTCGCCGCGGCGCTCGCCGGGTTGGCGACCGATGTTTCCGAGGGGCTGAACGCGAAAGTGCTGGTGCTGAACCGCGCGTACGCGGCCATGCGGATCGTGTCGGCCCGCCGCGCGTTCTGCCTGCTGTCGCGGTCGATCGCCGAGATCATCCACGTCGAGACCGACCAGTCCGGCGCGGGCCGGTACCTCAACTACGACCTCGAATCGTGGATCGGGGTTTCGGCGCTGCAGCACGAGTACGAACGCGAACGGCACGACTGGGTGCGGACGGTGCGCTTCGAGATCGCCGTGCCGCGCATCATCCGGCTGCTGGGGTACGACCGCCTGCCGGAGCAGACGGTGAAACTCAACCGGCGGAACCTCTTTGCGCGCGATCGCAACCGCTGCCAGTACTGCGGGCGGATCTATCCGACCAGCGACCTGTCGATCGACCACGTGCGACCCCGCTCGCAAGGCGGCAACGACTCGTGGGAGAACCTCGTGTGCGCGTGCATCCGCTGCAACGCCCGCAAGGGCGGACGCACTCCGGAAGAGGCCCACATGAAGCTGGTCCGCGCGCCGATCCGCCCCAAGCGCAACCCGCTCATCGCGCTGCGCCTGGGCAACGAGAAGTACCAGTCGTGGAAGGCATTCCTCGACAACGCGTACTGGAGCGTGGAACTGGGCTGAATCCCGTGGCACGCGCGGCACGAACCTTCCGGTTCGTGACGGAGACCAACGCGACCGAATCGCGAGTTCGCAGCGCCGGCTTTCCACACCGGGCGGGACGCGAGCCGGAGGTTCGTGCCACCCTGCTATTTCTTCTTTCGTGAGGGCTTGGCCGGCGCGGCGAGCGGCGCACCGGGAAGCGCGCTGGCGAACTGGTCGGCGACCGTCGCCGACGCGAAGTCCTTCGTCGAAATCCCCCCCGCATCGTGCGTGCTGAGCGTCAGCGTGACGCGGCTGTAGCGGATCATGATGTCGGGGTGGTGCTGCATGCCCTCGGCGTGCTGCGCGACCTTGTTCACGAACTCCATGGCGGTCACGAAGTCCTTGAACTGATACGTCCGCTGGATCGCCTCGCCGACTTCGCTCCATTCCGGAAGGCCCTTGAGCGCTTCCTGCACGGCGGGGGGCTGCATCTTCTCGATCTTTTCCGGCACGGGGTTGGGCTCCTGGGACGCGGAGAGTGTACCGATCCTCCCGGCCCGACGTACGCTCCGGCAGGTGACACCCCCCGCCCCAACGCCCGATCCGCACGTCACCCGCCTGGCGCCGTCGCCAACCGGGGCCCTGCACCCGGGAAACGCGCGAACGTTCCTCGTGAACTGGGCGCTTGCGCGGCAGCGAGGCTGGCGCATCATCCTGCGTATCGAGGACTTGGATTCACCCCGCATCAAGCCGGGGGTGATCGACCTCACCGTCGATCTGCTGCGGTGGCTGGGAATAGACTGGGACTTTGGACCCCTGGTCCAGTCCGAGGAACCCGGGCCACACCGCCAGGCGATGGAGCGGCTGGCGAAAGAGGGGCGGGTTTACCCCTGCGAGTTGACGCGCGGGCAGATCGAGGCCGCGGCCAGCGCGCCGCAGGAGGGCGCCCACGACACCCCTTTCCCGCGCGACCTGCGGCCCGCGACGATCCCGCGCGAGTTCTCCGACGCTTCGGCGAGTTGGCGGCTGATTGTGGAGCCGGGAGAGGTCGGCTTCGAGGACGAGTTCGCCGGGCCGCGGAGTTTCGACGTTTCGAGAATCGTGGGCGACTTCGTGGTCTGGACGCGGCGGGACCCCGCGCGGGCCGGGCAGCCGACATACCAACTCGCGGTCGTCGTGGACGACCATCGGCAGGGCGTGACGAACGTCGTGCGAGGAGACGATCTGCTGGACTCGGGCTCGCGACAGTTGCTGCTGTATCGCGCGCTGGGCTACCGGCCCGAGCCTTCGTATCTGCACCTTCCGCTCGTGCGCGGGCCCGACGGTCGGCGTCTGGCGAAACGACACGGCGACACGCGCCTGGATGCGTACCGCAGCGCGGGGGTGCCCGCGGAGCGCGTCGTCGGGCTCGTGGCGCACTGGTGCGGCCTGTCCAAAACTCCGCGGCCGATGCCGGCGAGTGAGTTTCTCGCGTCGTTCCGGCTCGATACCATTCCTCGCACACCGATCACGTTCACCCCGGAGAATCACCAATGGCTTGGAAGATGACCACCGGACGCCTGATGATGCTGATCACCGCCGCGGCGATCGGCGGTTCGGCCCTGCTGCTGGCGACCTGCGACAACTCCGCGGGCGGGCAGAACACCTCGAAGCCCAAGCCCCAGGAACCTTCCAAGCCCGACACCCAGCCGCCCAAAGAGCAACCCAAAGACGACGGCAAGCAGACCAAGCCCAGGATCGAGAAAGTGACGATCTCGAGCAAGGACTTCAAACTCGAACTCGCGGCCGACCCGAACACGCGTTTCAAGGGGCTGTCGGACCGCACCGAAATCGCCGGCGACGGCGGGATGCTCTTCGTTTTTCCCCGCGCGTCGGTACAGCAGTTCGTGATGCGCGACTGCCCGATCCCCATCGACATCATCTACCTGAACGCATCGGGGCGGGTGCTGGCGTCGTACAAGATGGTTCCAGAGCCGCCGCGAACGGCCGAGGAAAAGGTGAACGACCCGGGGCAATCCTTCAACAGGCACTACGAAGAGCGGCTGAAGCGGTATTCGAGCAAGTTCGATTGCCAGTTCGTTATCGAACTCAAAGGCGACACCCTGGATAGCCTGAAACTCAAGGAAGGCGACAAGATCGATCTCGATCTGGTGCGCCTGAAGCAACTCGCCAAATAGGTCGATGCCCACCTCTCGCGGGGATCACCGGGATAGGCCCGGACGGTCCCGCGGGAGCGCGGAATGAACGACTCTCGGATTACCTTTGCGACGTCCGGGAACCTCGATGCGCCGCAGCGCAAGTGGTTGGCGCCCATCCTCGAGCGCTGGCCCTCGGCGCCCTCACCGGAGCATCGCACCCTGCTGACCGACACGTTTTTGCACGAACTCGAATCCGAACCGGCCGACGACGCCGCGCCCATGGCAGGCGTCGCGCTGGTGGCCCTGGGCCCGGGGGTCGCGCCCTCGTTCGTGGACCACCTCGTCGAAGCCCTCAACCGCCGCCAGATGCCGGCGGTAATCATGCTCGACGGCGCGGCCGACTGGCAGTTGTTCCAGCGGCAGGGAATCATCTTCCAGAGCCTGGACGCGGACGCGCGCACCATCGCGCCCATGCTCTTCGCGCTCTCCGAGCGCCAATCGGCCGTAAGGCTCCTCGCGCGCGAAATCCAACTCGCCAACCGCTGCCAGGGCGGCATCCGCAACGAAATGGACCGGTTGCACGAGGAACTGCACTTGGCCGCGGCGATCCAGCGGGAGTTCACCTCCAGCCCGGTGCCGCAGATCGCGGGATTGGACATCGCGGTGCTCTTCCGGCCTGTGAACTTCGTGTCGGGTGACATCTACAACGTGCGTGATCTTGGCGCGGGCAAAGTGGCGTTCTTCGTGGCCGATGCGGTAGGCCACGGCGTGCCCGCGGCGCTCCTGACGATGGTGCTCACCTCGAGCCTGACGACCAGCGAGCCCGACTCGGAGGGCCGCACCGCCCCGCTCCAGCCCGCCGACGTGCTGGCGAGGTTGAACAAGCGGATGTGCGCGAGTTGCTTCGGATCGGGCCGGTTTGCCACAGCGGTGTACGGGCTGGTGGACTCCCGGGCCCGCAAGGCGACGATCGCCGGTGCGGGCCACCCGATGCCGGTGGTCTTCTCGCCGCGCCAGCCCCGCGAAGTCGAGACCAACGGCCCGTTGCTGGGGGTGTTCGGCGAGGCGGAGTTCGATCAGGTCACGGTGGACCTGGCCGACGACGAGACGCTGCTGATCTACACCGACGGCCTCGACGCGGCATTTCCATCGGATGTCTCGCGGTCGCTCACGGCCCGGGCCCGGCGCGAGCAATGGCTCAAGCAGATCGCGGCCCCCACCAGAAACGGCACGCGGGGCGGCCTGTCGCTGGTGCTCGCGGAACTGGAGAGCCTGCTCGACACCCAGTCCGGCTCGCTGCATCATCAGGATGACGTCACGGCCGTGTGCATCACGCCCCGCGCCGCGGCGTAGCGGTCACCGACGGACATCGCTTTCGACCAGCCCGTCGGACAGTCGGACCACGCGCTTGCAGCGCTTGGCGACATTGTCGTCGTGGGTGACCATCAGAATTGTCATGCCGTCGGCATGGAGACGGTCAAACAGGTCCAGGATCGCCTTGCCGGTCGTGGAGTCGAGGTTTCCCGTCGGCTCGTCCGCCATCAGCACGACGGGGCGCGTCACCAGCGCCCGGGCGATGGCCACCCGCTGCTGCTGGCCGCCGGAGAGTTCGCGGGGCCGGTGTTCAAGCCGATCGCCCAGCCCGACCAGGCCGAGCATTTCCGCGGCCCGGGTGAGCCGGTCTCGCTTGGGGACGTTCTGGTAGAACAAGGGAACGGCCACATTCTCGTCGGTGGTGAGTTCGGTAATGAGGTTAAAGGCCTGGAAGATAAAGCCGATCTTGCGGCCGCGGTACACGCTGAGCGTCTCGTCGCTCATGCCGCCGATGTCCTCGCCGTCGAGGAGGTAGGCCCCGTCGGTGGGCCGGTCGAGGCAGCCGAGGATGTTCATGAGCGTGGACTTGCCCGAGCCCGAAGACCCCATGATGGCGACGTACTCCCCACGATGGATGACCAGGTCCAGCCCCTTGAGCGCTTCGACCATGACGCTGCCGTCGGGCTTGTAGTAGCACTTGCGCAGGGCGCGGAGTTCGGCGACGGGGGTGTCGCCGGCGCGGGGTTCGATCTCCGGGCTGGGCGCGAGGCTGGTCATGCACACGGGGACGCGCTAGGAGCGGTTTTCCTTCTCCTCATCTTCGATTTGCAGTCCCGCCAGCGCCGTCATGGGGTCGGGGGCGAAACGGAAGACCTTGTCCAGCCCGGTCACCAGGAACACCGACCACACCTGATCCACCACGCTGCACAACCGCAGATGGGCGTCGCGCTCGTGGAGCAGTTTCTTGAGCCGCAGCAACTGCGCCAGGTTCGAACTGTTCACGTACGTCACGGCCCCGAAGTTGAGCACCACGTGCGGAACGCGTCCCTTGCTCGCCTGCACGCGGTCGATGATCGCGTGCAGGTCCTCGGAAAGCCCCGGCTCGTCGCTCAGGTCCGTCACCACAATGTGCTCTGACCAGTCGGTGGACATGTCCATCTCCGCTAGGCTGACGGCGCCGGGGCGCCGGGCTGGGGGCCTTCTACCTCGGGTACTCGGGCCGCGGCCACCACGAAATCGCCCTCGTTCAAGCCCGCGACCCGCACCCCCATCGCGCCGCGTCCGCACAGGCGGATGTCGTCGGTGGGCATGCGGACCAGTTGCCCGCCGCGGGTGATTACGACCACATCGTCCCCGGTGTTCACCGCGAGCGCCGCAACGCTCCGGCCGTTGCGTTCGCCCGTGTCGATGTCCACGCGGCCCTTGCCGCCGCGGGATTGCGAACGCATCTTGCCGGACTCGGGCTGCACGCGGTACTCGTCGATCGCCGTGCGCTTGCCGTACCCACGCTCGGTGATGGTGAGCAGGCAGATGGACGGATCGGCGGAAATCAGATCACCCTGCGCGTCGGGGTTCATGCGGATCGGGACCACCCCGATCACCTCGTCGCCCTCGGCGAGGTCGATCCCCTTCACCCCCGCCGCGGCCCGGCCCATGTCGCGGGCGTCCTGCTCGTTGAACCGGATCGCCATGCCCGAGGCCGTGGCCAGGAGCAGGTCGTCGTTGCCGTCGGTCAGCGTCACGTCGAGGAGCGTGTCCCCCTCCTTGAGGCCGACGGCGATGAGCCCGGCGCGGCTGACGTTGGCGTAGGCCTTCAGGGCCGTGCGCTTCACGATGCCGCCCTTGCTGACAAAGGTCAGGAAATCGCTCCCGGCCTCGAAACTCTTGATCGCCAGGTACGCGCACGTACGCTCGCCGGGCTTGAGTTCGACCAGGTTGACGATGGCCCGCCCCACCGCCACCCGCGACATCTCCGGCACCTCGTAGACCTTGATCTTAAAGACACGCCCCGTGTTCGTGAAGCACAGCAGGTCGTCGTGCGAGCCGGCCACAAAGACGTGCTCGATGAAGTCGTCGTCCTTCGAGTCGCCCGCGCGGATGCCCTTCCCGCCCCGCCCCTGCTGGCGGTAGGTCTCCAGCGGCACGCGCTTGACATACCCCTGATGGCTGATCGTGACGGCGACGTCTTCGCGGGGGATGAGATCCTCGACGAGGATGTCCTCGCCGGTGTCCTCGATGCTGGTGATCCGGGCGGAGCGATACCTGGCCCGCATCTCCTCGAGTTCGTCCTTGATGATGCCCAGCACACGGGCAGGGCTGGCCAGGATCACCTCGTACTGGTCGATCTCCCCCACCACCGCCACGTAATCCGCCACCAGCCGCTCGATCTCGAGCCCCACCAACTGGATGAGCCGCATCCCGCCGATGGTCTCGGCCTGCACGCGGGTGAGCGCCACTCCACCCAGAGCCTCGGCCGCGCGAATGCGGGCCAGCAGGCCGGCGGGCAGCCGCGCCGCGTGCTTGTGGTCCGCGGCGATCCGGAACCGGCGCGTCATGAGCCTCTCGATGGCCTCGTCGCGCGTCGTGCTGGCCCGGATCTCGCGGATCACCTCGTCGATTTCGCACACCGCCAGGATCATGCCCTCCAGCACGTGGGCCCGCTTCTTGGCCTCCCGCAGCAGGTACGCCGTGCGACGCCGGATCACGTCGTGGCGGTGCTCCAGGTACGCGTCGAGCATCTCGTGCAGCCCGAGCGTCCGCGGCTGGCGGTTCACCAGCGCGATGTTGATGATCGACACGGTCTGCTGCAGCGGAGTGAACTCGTACAACTGCTTCTCAACCGTGCGCGGATCCACGCCCTTCTTGAGTTCGATCACGATGCGCGTCACGGCCTCGCGCCCGGACTCGTTGCGCACGTCGGAGACGTCCGTGACCCGGTCCTCCTTCACCGCCTCGACGATCCACTCCACAAGATTGTTCTGCGCCAGCATGTACGGGATCGCGTTGATCACGATCTGCTGACGCCCGCCCGCCAGATCCTCGACGTGGCACATGCCCCGCAGCGCGACCTTGCCGCGTCCGCTCGCATACGCCTCAAGGATGCCGCGCCGGCCCGCGACGACGCCCCCCGTCGGAAAGTCCGGGCCTTTGATGCCGTGGCGTACCACGTTGCCCTCGGCGTCCTTCACGTCCTGCATCAGTTCTTCGACCGGAATCCTCGCGCGACCCGCCAGGCGGGCCTCGACGACCCTGATGAACGTGTCAAACACCTCGGTGGGATTGTGCGGCAGCAGGCTGGTCGCCATGCCCACCGCGATGCCCACTCCGCCATTGATCAGCAGGTTGGGGAACTTCCCCGGCAGCACCGTGGGCTCTCGCCGAGTGTCGTCGTAGTTCGCCTGAAAGTCCACCGCGTCGAGGTTGATGTCCGCGAGCATGTCCGCCGCGGCCACCGCCATCCGGGCCTCGGTATACCGCATCGCCGCGGGCGGATCGCCCTCGATCGATCCGAAGTTGCCCTGCGGGTTCACCAGTTGCGTGCGCACACGCCACGGCTGGGCCATGCCCACGAGCGTGCCGTACAGCGCCAGGTCGCCGTGCGGGTGGTAGTTGCCCATCGTGTCCCCGACAACCTTGGCGCACTTCACGTGCTTGCGGTTGGGGCGCAGATTCAGGTCGTTCATCGCCCAGAGAATGCGGCGCTGGCTGGGCTTGAGCCCGTCGCGGACATCGGGCAGCGCCCGGTCCATGATCGTGGACATCGCATACGTGAGGTACGAGTCCTTCAGTTCACGCTGCACATCCTGCTCGACCACGCGAGAGGGCTGGTCGCCGGGAATGCCCGACGCGCCGCCGCCTTCCGGGTCCGGACTGCGGTGCATTCCCGATTCATCTTCTGCCATGGGTAACTCGCTCCGTGACCATCATCCGCGGGGTCCTCTTGACCACCGTACATAAACAAAACGAAAGCCCCTCAACCGGCTCCGTTTTCGAGCCCCATTGTAGGTTCTCGCGGCCGATTCTGCGCGCGGAATCGGGCCGATTCACCAGCCCTCAGCCCATCGTGCAACTGCTTGTTTTGCAGTATTTTACAAGCGACAACCCGGCGTCACGGCCGGAGTCGCCGCGTGGCCTCTTCGACCGACTCCTTCGCCTCCAGCACCGTCATCAGCGTCATCGCCGTCGCCTCGATCGGCTGGCGTGGATCCCACGGCGCAACTCGCACTCCCCACAGGGCCTTTCGCCGGTCAGCCGCGATCCAGGCGCTCTCGTAGTCCATCGACATCTGCCGCAGGAATCGAACGCCCGCGATGGTCTTGCCGACCTGCGAGAGGATCTCGTCCTTGTCGGTCAGACGCGCATCGCCGAGCATCGCCGCCAGAAAGCACAGCGGCCGCGCCGTTTGCCACGTGGGATACGGATTCCCGCCGGCGGTGAACACGATGCCGCCCGCGAGGTCCGCGTTGTCCGGGTCCTCGGCATTCCGGAACTGATGCTCCCACACTCGATCGCGAAACTCTCGCAGGGCCGGGCCCGCCGCGATCTCCTCATTGCCGGCAAGCAGCAGTTCCGCGCGCCCGAGCCACGGCATGTGGATCACCAGTTTCTCGGGCGGGGTGTCGCGGTAGAGCGATCGCACGGCCGCGCGGGCCTCGGTGCGGGCCGCCTCTCTCGCAACAGCCGGCGCGCCCAACGCTCGAAGCGCGAGCGCACAGGCGATGATCCCGCGGTCGCCCTCCGAAATACCCCCTCCCCAGCCGATCGACTCGTCGAACGCGCCCGCGAGGCACGTGTCGATCTTCTCGAGTTGATCCGAATCGGCCGGGCGCACCGACGCATCCACCGCCAGCAGCGCCCGCGCGGCCATCAGCCACGCCGCGCACCCTCTGGGATCGCTCCACAACGGCTCCGCGTCCTTCGAGGGACGCGCCAGCGCCCGGATCACCTCCCGCGCGGCGCCGATCGCCGGCACGGCCGCCGTCCGCTCCGCTTCTGCCTTTGCGTACTCGCACAACGCGAGCGCCGCGATGCACTGGTCCGTCGGGCTGGAAATCAACGGCTCCTCTCGCCCCGCCGCAGGCAGATGGGCCCCCGCGAAGGAGTACCGCGTCCCGGTGATCACAAGCCGCCCGGTGAGATTCTCGGCCAGCCCGCGGGCGAAGGGCACGAGCGCCGCGGCATTCACCTCCGACAGCGGCACGAGCCGCGCTCCGCGATGAAGAAAACGCGGCTGATCGCCCGGCTGCGTCTGCGCGAGATGCGCCACCCGAAAATGCAGAAATGTCAGCCCATTCGCCGCGGCGAGAGCCCCCGCCTCCCCCTTGGCGCTCCCGCGGATCGGCGCGCTCGGGTCCCCGAGTACCTGCGCAATGCACGAGGCCAGCGCGTCGCCCGGCGTGCGCCCGGAGAGCATCGAAGCCCCCGGGAACGCGGCCTCGGAACGCTCGCCCCGGCGAACCGCCACGCCCTGAATCCCGGCGCCCAGGGAGATGTCCACATCAGCAAACGTCGCGGCCTCGAAGGGCACGAGCGTGCCCGCCAGTTCCAGGCTCAGCGTTAAGCGCTTGAGGTCCTCGCGCATCGCCTGCTGCCGGGCGGCGTCGGGAGCCGCCTCGATGGCCCGGTCGATCTCCGCCCGCGCCGCCGCGACGGCCCGTTCGAGCGAGCCCTCGCCGACGGCGAACCCGCGTCCGATGATCCGGCCCTCATACCGCACCAGGATTCCCGCACCCTGCGCGTTCATCGCCGGGAGAGTCGTCGCGTCGGCGGCGCCCGCCAGAACTCCCCGAACCGCGTGGAACGCCCGCATGCAGGCGTCCGGATCGGGCGGCGAGAGGTCCGGTAGCGCATCGACCTGGGCCCGCGCCCCACCCGCGGCCAGGAGCAGCGCCAGCATCGCGACGCCACGCGCGATGATGCCGGCACGCCACACAGCACCCGCGAGCGCGCTCACGCCGTCTGATAACGCCCGTGTAACCGCGTTCTTGCCGGCGTGAATGCCGTTGCGGAAAGGGCCCCGGTCGTGGCATACTGGTTGTACCTCTGTCTCCCGGACAATCCAAGAGAGGGAAAACATGAGCCGCATACTTGCCATGACCGATTCCCGCAAACGTGTCGCGATCCTCTGCCTCCTGAGCTTCCTGGCGCTCTGCTAGAGCGCCGGAAGGACCGCGACGGGATGGAGCCCCACCAGCGAAGTGTAGAAGCGCCCGCCGCTCCTGCGGCCGGGCGCTGATTCCGCGCGCCGACGCGCCGAACGACGAAAAAAAAGCGCCCGGGCGCGATCGCCCGGGCGTAGTAGTGCGCTGGATATCGGCGGGCAACAAGCCGGAAGGCTTGTGCCGCCCGAGTCGCGTGCGTTACTGGAACCGGATCTTGTCGGTGCCCATGGCGTCGTGGGCGCCCATGCCGCCGCGGGTCGGGAAGTCGCCGCCCTTGCCCTTCTTGGGAGTCTCTTCGCTGGGCGTCTGAGCGCCGGAGGAATCGCCCCACTGGGCCCGCTTGAGCGACAGGCCGATCTTGCGGTCCTGCCGGTCCACGCGCAGAATCTTGACGTCGATTTCATCGCCGGGCTTCACCACGTCCTGCGGGTTCTCGACCTTGTGGTCGGCCAGTTCGGAGATGTGCAGCAGGCCCTCGAGGTCGTTCTCGAGTTCCACGAACACGCCGAAGTTCGTGATCTTCGTGACCTTGCCCCGGACGACCATGCCGGGCTTGTAGTGCTCGGGGATCGCGGTCAGCCACGGGTCCTCGGTGAGTTGCTTGATGCCCAGGCTGATGCGCTGCTTGTCGCGCTCGACCTCCAGCACCACGCACTTGACCGTGTCGCCCTTCTTGAGCACCTCGTTGGGGTGCGTGACCTTCTTGGTCCACGACATGTCCGAGATGTGCAGCAGCCCGTCGATGCCCGGCTCGATCTCCACGAACGCGCCGTAGTTGGCCAGGTTCCGCACCTTGCCCTCGATGATCGTGCCCGGCGGGTACTTCTCGCCCACCAGTTCCCAGGGGTTGACCTCGGTCTGCTTCATGCCGAGGCTGATTTCCTGCTTGTCTTTGTTGATCTCCAGGACAACGACATCGACCTCCTGGTTGGGCTGCACCATCTCGCTGGGGTGGTTGACCCGGCGAGTCCACGACATCTCGCTGATATGCACCAGGCCCTCGATGCCGTCCTCCAGCCGCACGAACGCGCCGTAGGACATGATGTTGACCACCGCCCCGTGGACGCGCGAGCCCACCGGGTACTTGCGCTCGATTTCCTCCCAGGGGCTGGCTTCCTTCTGCTTGAGCCCCAGCGCAATCTTCTCTTTCTCGCGGTCGATGTTGAGGACCTTGACCTCGATCTTCTGGCCCATCTTGAGCAGTTCGCTGGGGTGGTTGATCCTCCCCCACGACATGTCCGTGATGTGCAGCAGGCCGTCGATCCCGCCCAGGTCCACGAAAGCGCCGAAGTCGGCGATGTTCTTGACCTCGCCCGTGACCGTGTCGCCTTCCTTCAGCGTGTCCATCAGGCGCTTCTTCGCCGCGTCGCGCTCGGTCTCGATCAGTTTGCGCCGCGAGATCACGATGTTCTTGCGCTCCAGGTCGATTTTGAGGATCTCGGCCCGCACTCGCTTGCCGATGAAGTCCCCAACCTCGCCGGGCCGGCGGATGTCCACCTGGCTCGCCGGCAGGAAGACCGCCACGCCGATATCCACCAGCAGCCCGCCCTTGATCTTCTTGGTGACCAAGCCCTCGACCACGTCGCCTTCCTTGGTCGTGTCCACGATCCGCTGCCACGCCATCATGCGGTCGGCGCGGCGCTTGGAGAGTTGGATCAGGCCGCTCTCGCCCTCCAGGTCCTCCAGCAGCACGTCCACCATGTCGCCGGGCTTGATGTCCATGCCCTCGAACTCTTCCTTGGGCACCAGCCCCTCGGACTTGAGCCCGACCTCGATCACCACGTCGTCCCCCGCGTAGCCCACCACCTTGCCCCGCACCAGTTTCCCGGGCGTCAGGTCGGCCATCTGCGTGGCCACCAGGCTCTCCATGTATTCCGTGCCCTTGCCCTTGGCGCCCATGGCATCACGGATCATCTGCGAGGCCTCGTCATCCGCGAGGCCCAGGGACGCGATCAGAGTTTCATCAATCATGTTTTTCCTTCGGAATCCGCGGCCTGTCGGCCGCAAAGGCGCGCCCCACCCTCGGTGGATAGAGGGGACACGACCTCCGGACTCGGCCCACCCGGGCCCAGCCCTGCCCTTGCCGGGCGGTCTGGTCGTCC
Organism: Phycisphaerales bacterium; assembly: GCA_905339235.1. Taxonomy (GTDB): domain Bacteria; phylum Planctomycetota; class Phycisphaerae; order Phycisphaerales; family UBA1924; genus RI-211. The sequence goes on along the minus strand of CAJPFG010000010.1, from coordinate 101,003 downwards.
TTGAAAACCGCCCCCGCGAACGCGGGGAAATGACGGGCCGGCTCCACCTGCCGGCGAGGGGGATGTTAGGCCTCCCCGCCGCAGGACGCCAACTTCAGCATGATCTCACCGAGATTGCGGTCAAACGCCCCGCGCGGCAGCACTTCATCGGCGCCCGCGTCGCGAGCCTGCTGCATGAGATCCTTCTGCACGTGCGGAGCCCACGCGAGGATGCAGATGGACCGATCCTGCTCGCCGGCCCCCGGCCCGCGAAGCCGGGCGATCATGGCCAGCGCCTCCTCTGGCCGTTCCAGGTCCAGCAGGATGGCCGAGACACGAGAATCCGCGAGCCGCGCCTCGAGCATTTCGAGGGAGCGCACAGGCCGCGCCGGAAGCCCGAGCGCTTCGGCGACGCCCTTGATGCGGGTCGCCCAGATGAGGTCGGCGGCGAGGTAGAGGAGCATGGCGAGGAAAAGTAGCAACGGGCAGTTCGCAAATGCGAATCTGGAAATGAAAATCGCAAATGTCCCGATCCCGGAACATTTGCGATTTGCCGTTTGCTATGTGCGATTTTTCTCTTACGGGAAAATCCCGCGCAACTCGTACGCCGCCCGCAGCCGCTCCAGCGCGCCGATGTACGCCGCCGTCCGCAGGCCGCACTTGTACTTCTTGCGCGCCTCCCGCACCTTGGCCGCGGCCCGGACCATGTGCTTGTTCAACTGCGCATCCACCTGGTCCAGGTCCCACGACTGGCAGGTCTTGTTCTGGACCCACTCGAAGTAGGAAACCGTGACGCCGCCGGCGTTGCACAGGATGGCCGGGAGAACTTCGATGCCGCGCGACTCCAGCACCCGCTCGCCCGCGGGCGTGGTCGGGGCGTTGGCGCCCTCCGCCACCACCTTGCAGTTGAGCATCCGGGCCTCGGGCTCCTGGATCATCTGCTCCAGCGCGCACGGAACGAAGACGTCGACCCGCGTCTGGTAGAACTCGTCCTTGTCGATCTTGTCGGCGTTCTTATAGCCGCCGACGCCGCCGAGTTTGGAGCAGTGCAGGGCCAGCGAGTGAGCGTCGATGCCGTTGTCGTTGGCGATCCCGCCGGTGTGGTCCATCACCGCGATGATCTTGGCCCCGCGGTCCTGCAGGATGCGCCCCGTCCACGAGCCCACGTTGCCGTAGCCCAGGATGCTGACCTTGCACCCCTTCATGTCCACGCCGATCTCCGGGAGCATCTCCGTCAGCGTGTCCACCACGCCCTGGCCGGTGGCCTTCTCACGCCCCAGCGACCCCCCGAACTCCACCGGCTTGCCGGTGATCACGGCCTCGGGCTGGTGCCCGCCCACCTCGCTCAGGAACGAGTACGTGTCGGCGATCCACGCCATGTGCTGCGCGTTGCTTCCCACGTCCGGCGCGGGAATGTCGTAGTCCGGTCCGATCTGATGCGCGATCGCGGTCGTGAAGCGGCGGACGATCCGCTCCATCTCGCCCTTGCTGTGCTTGTACGGATCGACCTTGATGCCGCCCTTGCCCCCGCCGAAGGGCACGCCCACCAGCGAGCACTTCATGGTCATCAGGAACGCGAGCGACTTCACGTCGTCGAGATGAACGTCGTGGTGGAACCGCAGCCCGCCCTTGTACGGCCCCAGCGCGTTGTTGTGCTGGACCCGGTACCCCTTGAACAACCGGAACTCCCCGTCGTCCATCCGCACCGGGAAGTTCACCATGATCTCGTTCTTGGGCTGCGCCAGAACGATCTTCAGTTGGTGCGGCAGGTTCATCAGGTCCGCCGCCTGCAGCATGCATGACACCGTCTGCCGGTACAGATTGTTCGGGTCCGTCTGGAAGCCCAGTTCGTCAAAGATCGGGTGCGCCAGCAGTTCGGCCCCTTTGCCGGGCGCGCCGCCCTTGCCCTTCGCATTGGTCTTGACGGGTTTCTTCGTCGCGGTTGCCTGGCTCATGACACTCCCTGCTCTCTTTGGAGTTTGTTAGGCACCCGGTGGAGGCCGGGGCACAGTCCCGGTTTCCGAGTGGGTTGCATCGTACCCGCTGCCGGGCCGGAGTCGATCCGAGATTTCTCGCGTTCTCACGCGTGGGTCAGAACGCAAAAACCCCTTCCCATGCGTGAGGAAACCGACGAATCCCAAGGGCCCTCGATGAAATCGCACCCGCGCGCACCGCTGTCACTCATTCACGGATAGTCCTGCCGAGTCGGCCGGATCAGCACATCCGCAACATGCACACCCGCGGGCTGACTCGCCATGAATGCCACCGTCCGAGCAACGTCATCCGGAGTCAGCGGCGGGCCGATGCGCTCGAAAACGCCATCCATCCACTTCTGGTCGTATCCCGCCACGCCCTGGAACTCGCTCACGACGAATCCCGGTTCAACCAGAGACACCCGCACGCCCCGCGGCCCCAACTCGCGCCGCGCCCCTTCCGTCAGGCCGTGCACCGCGAACTTCGTCGATCCGTACATTGACGAAAACGGCGACACGTGGCGCCCCACGGTCGAGCCGAGCACGATGATGTCGCGAGCACGGTCGAGCACCGCAGGGCCCGACTTGCCCTCGGTCGCCTTCGACAGACGGAGGCCTGCCTCGCGAATCAGGTGGGCCGCGCCGATGACGTTGGTGCGCACCATCTCCTCCCACTGGCTGGTGTCGGAGGTCAACACCGATCCATTGAGCCCGCGCCCGGCGTTCACCACTACCAGATCGGCCTCGCGGCCGAACGTACTCCGAGCGGCATCGAGCAGGCGCCCGATCACCGCAGGCTCGGAGCAATCACCCGCGACTGCGATCGCGCGGCCCTTCCCCAACTCGCCCACGACCTCCTCTAACTTGGCTTGGCGACGGGCATTAACGACCACCATCGCGCCCTGGGCCGCGAGGATTCTCGCCACCGCCAGCCCGATGCCCGCGGATGCTCCGGTAACAACGGCGATGCGACCTTCCAGACTCGGTTTGGACATCCCGGACCGTAGGTTCCGGAAACCTCCGAATTTCGGTTAGATTGGCCCTTGCGGAATTTCTGAATCCCCCTTAATCTGGGGGCAGAGACAAGATGCTCCACAGGTCGGCGTTGTACGTCGGCGTCTGGGGGCACAGGAGAGAGACATGAAAAACGCACTCTTTGTTTTTGCGCTCATCGGCTGCGCAGGCAGCGCCATGGGACAGACGATCAGCCCCGCCGGCCCCAGCGCCGCCGGCCAGGGCGGATACGTCAATCGCGCGACGTACCAGATGGACGATGGCAACGCCGAGAACTCCTTCGGCCTGACCAGCGGCGGGTACCTCGTCGCCTCCAACCAGTTCAACGTGGCGGGCGGCAACAACGTGCTGACCAGTCTTGAAGTGACTTGGGGCTGCGACGAGTTCGTCGGCCAGAACGGCGTCGTCGCGGGCTCGTTCTTCGACGTGTTCATCTGGGCCGACACGCTCCCCGGCGCCGGACCTCAGCCCGGCTCTCTGCTCTTCGCGGGCGGCGGAAACATTGACCCGGGTGCGATCGACAACAACGTCTTCCAGACGGTCGCCCTCCCCGGCGTCGTCGTTCCTGGCGCCGGGTTCCTGATCGCGGTCGGTCAGAACCACGCCGGCGGCACCTACCCCTTCACCGTTGACGCCAACGGCCCGGGACTCGGCCGGTCCTTCTTCAGCGGCTCCACTGGCTTCGACCCCAACACCAACCCCGGCTTCGGCGGCGGACCCGCCCTCGACGCCTCGGCCATCGGCTTCGGCAACCTCAACTTCATGATCCGCGCCAACGCGGTTCCCACGCCCGGCGCCCTCGCGCTGCTCGGCTTGGGCGGTCTCATCGTCGGCCGTCGCCGTCGGTAAGACCCTCGGTCTGATACCTATCGCGGGCCGGATGCGAAAGCGTCCGGCCCGTTTTCATTTGGCACGCACGCCGCGCGGCCGACTCACCGACTGCATCGCAGGTCATACCAAACATACACCTCTCAAAAGCGGGCATCTGCTGGGCCATGGATCACCAGATTTAGGTTACATAAGTCCTATTTCTGGTAGACTCTATCCAGCAACGAGGCTTTGACGTCCCGCCGCCGTGTTTGGCCCGGTGCGCACGGCCTCTATTGGAGAGAGAGACATGAGAATCAACGTGTTCGCATTCGCGATCGTCGCCATCGCGGGTTCCGCCGCCGTGGCTCAGCAAAAGACTTTCGACACGTCATTGTCGGCACTGAACAACGGGTCGTTCGGCGACCGTGCACAGGGCCTTTGGTCAACGAGTTTCGAAGCGCCGGCCTTCGTGGCCGGCTCTCCGCTCGAGCCGCAGAACGGCTGGACAGCAAGCGGTGTGGACCTGCCTTGGGCATCGGTCACCAACTTGAATGCTCAGGATGGTGCCCAGTCGTACCGCCAGATCAACGATCCCACCGTCGGCGCCGGCACGGGCCGCGTGGGTCTGTCTCCCAGTGTTCTCACTCCGGCAAACACCCCCGACAACACCAGTTGGTGGGTCTTCATCAGCGCCCCCGGCGGGGCCGACTACGACTACGTCGGCCAGGCGCCATCCCAGGGCTTCCTCAGTTGGCGCGTGAAGTTGAACTTCCAGGGCAATATCTTCCTCCTGGACGACACCGGCACTGGTCTCGCGTTCGTGGACTCGGGCGTCGCCTTCCCGATCGCCAGTTGGTTCCAACTGTCCGTCGCCTTCGATCCCAACGCGAACGCCGGCCTGGGCACGATCAACTACTCCATGAACGGTAACCCCTTCTACTCCAGCGTGACCGGCACGGTCGCCGGTACCTCGATTGAACAGTTCGTCACAGTCAACGACAACTTCCAGAATGCAGGCGAGTTCGCCGACTTGGACAACATCACCCCCGCCCCCGGCGCCCTCGCGCTGCTGGGCCTCGGAGGTCTGATCGCCGGCCGTCGCCGTCGGTAAGTCCCTCCGGTTCTGAGAATCACGCGCAGGCCGCACGCGAAAGCGTCCGGCCTGTTTTCATTGGTGCCCGCGTCGGCCCGCCGATACTGGGCCGCATGAACCGCCGCAACGCCGCCCCGACCGCCGCGCTCCTGCTCGCCCTCGCCGCGCTCGGTGCTTCCCGCCTTCCCGCGGGCCGGCGCGCCGTCATCGACCGCGGCTTTCTTGCGCCGCTCTCCACCATCCCCGTCGGCCGCGACTTGTCCTCCGATGAAGAGTCCCGCTTCGGCGAGTTGGTGTGGACCAACGCGGAGGAACTGCGCTACCTCGCCCGAACCGGCGACGCGATGGCCGTCCGCGGCGTCGTTCGCCTTATCGCCCGAGGCGGCGCGCCGGGTGCCTGCTCCTGCTGCTCCGACGAGTTCGACGATTCCATCTTCACAACCGCCGCCATGCCCGCAATCTGGAACTCACTCCCCGCGCTCGAACCCGTGGCCCAGGCACGCGTCCTTCGGCGCGGCGACCTCGGCCCCTGGTTCGACGGCGATGGCGAACTCTGGGACCACCAGCGCGACGCCTACCTCCTCACCCGCCCCGATGTTGCGGCCCTTTACGGCGCCACGACTCGCCGGGACGCCGCCGCGAACGACGCTCCGTAAGATCGCCCCGATGTTCGGCTCCCACCTCTCCATCGCCGGCTCCATGGTCAATGCCCTCAACGAGGGCGAGAAACTCGGCTTCGACTGCGTCCAGGTCTTCACCAAGAACCAGCAGCAGTGGAAGGCCAAGCCCCTGGATGAAGGCATGGTCCGCGAGTGGCTCGCGCGGACCCGCGAACTCGCCTGGGATTCCGGCGGCCCCGACGGCCGCGGCGGGATCGTCAGCCACGCCTCCTACCTCATCAACCTCGCCAGCATCAACGACGATCTCTGGCGCAAGAGCGTCGATCTCATGACCGACGAGATCCATCGCTGCGAAACCCTCGCCATCCCCTACCTCGTGCACCACCCCGGCTCGTTCGTCGGGAGCGACCTCCCCACCGGCCTGCAACGCATCGAGGATGCCTACGCCGAACTCTTCCGCCGAACCAAGGGGTTCCGCACCGTCTCCTGCCTCGAAGGAACCGTGGGCGCCGGCTCCACCATCGGCGGCCGCTTCGAGCACCTCGCCGAGATGCGCGAACGCATCGCGGCCCGCACCGCATCGCCCGACCGCATCGCCTTCTGCCTCGATACGTGCCACCTCCACGCCGCCGGATACGACCTCTCCACCAGGGACCAGGGCCGCGCCGTCCTCGCGGAGTTCGACCAGCGCTGCGGCCTGAAAAACCTCAAAGTCCTCCATGTCAACGACAGCAAGGGCAAGGCCGCGAGCAAACTCGACCGCCACGAGCACATCGGCGAAGGATGGATCGGCGGAGCCGTCAAGGCCCATGCCGGAACAGGAACCTACTCCCTCGCGCGCCTCAAAAAAAGCGGTTTCGCGGCCTTCATGGCCCACCCCGGCCTCGCCAGAATCCCCAAGATCCTCGAAACTCCCAAGGTCAACGACCCCAAGGGCAAGCCCTATGACCTCACCAACCTCCGAAGGCTGAAACTGCTCTCCACCCCGAACCCATGAACAACCCTTCCGCCAGCCGTCGTAGGGTACTTGCCGATATCAGAGGCATCGCGTCCGGAAACATGCAATACTCTCGACTTCTGGAGGGATATCCCCACATGTCGATCTTCTCACGTCTCGCCGCTCGTGCCCTCCCGCTGGTTGCGTTGGCCCTCGCCACAGGGTGCCAGTCCCTCGATAATGTCGCGAAACTCAACCGCGGCCCAGCCAAGCCGCGCCCGGCCATGATCTCGCGCGAAAACGTCGGCAAGCCGCCCGCCATGACCACCTCCGGGTCCGCCCCCTCCACCGGCCGCGTCGAATCCGCCGCCCGGCCCTCGCCCACCCCCGGTACCATCACCGCCCGCGAGAACGCGCCCGGCCAGGTAAACGTCGAGAAGGCCCAGACCCTGCAATCCCAGGGCCTCGTCGAAGAAGCCCTCCGCGAGTTCGAAAAGGCCATCGAAATCAACCCCAAACTCACCGTCGCCTACATGGGCGCCGGAGACATCTACCGCCAAAAGGGCGACTTCTCCAGCGCCGAAAAGCACTACGCCTCCGCCGCCGAACTCGAGCCCCGAAACTTCGGCGCCCAATACCTCCACGCCCTCTGCCTCCAGATGCTCGACCGGGTTTCCGACTCCGTCCGCGCCTATCTCCGCGCCCTGGCCATCAAGGGCGATGACTTCAACGCCAACATGAATCTCGGCATCGCCTACCTCCAACTCACCGAACCCAGCGAGGCGCTCGGCTACCTCCAGAAAGCCGTGCAACTCGATCCCAAGAGCGCCCCCGCACGCACCAATCTCGGCGCGGCCTACAGCGCGCTCAACCGCCACACCGAGGCCGTTGTCGAATACCAGCAGGCCGCGGAACTCACCGAACTCTCCGGCCCCGTCCTCCTCAACCTCGCCAACAGCCTCGGCCGCTGCGGTCGCTACGACGAGATGGTCAACACCCTCGAGCAACTCACCAGGACCGAGCCCACCGCCAACGCCTACGAACGCCTCGGCGCCGGCCTCTTCCACCTCCGCCGCTATGACGAATCGCTCGCCGCCTACCGAAAAGCCCTGGAAATCGACCCCAACCACTACCCCGCCCTCAACGGCGTGGGCGTCTGCCTCATGAACCAGTGGCACTGGGCCGATCAGAAAGACGAACAAGCCCGCACCGAGGCCCTTAACGCCTGGCGCAAGAGCGTCCAGATCGAACGCAACCAGCCCAAAATCCTCGAACTCATCGGGCGGTACAAGTAACGCACCAAGCCCGCGCATCCTTCGCGCGGGCTCGTGCGGCAACGCCACGCGGCGTTACATCTGCTCAATCCGGAAACGCTTCCACGTCGCCCGCGCCGATTCGCGCCCACCCTTGATCCGCAACTCCACCCGCGCGCACCCCTCGTACCACATCCCGCCCGCGCCCTCGTACACCGCCGTCCGCTCCGTGCACGCCCGATCGACGCGCCCCAACGGCTCGCAGTAGTCCAGGCAGTCCTGGTCCAACTCCAGCCGCACTTCCTCCAGCCGCGGCAGGCCATCGCGCGATTCCAGCCGCACCCGCGTCCGCACTCGCCCGCACTCATCCACCCACACGCTCACCAACGCCCGCACCGCGCGCCCGTCGATGCACAGGTCCGCTCGCTGCTCCTCGATGCTCGGCGCGTGCCGCGCCGGTTCAACCCGGGGCCGTTCAAACCGCGGCCGCTCCCGTCGCGGAGGCTCGTGCCGCGCCCGATGCCGCTCCACCCAGCCCCCGCCCCGCCCAGAACCCCATGTGCCCCCAATGTGAACCCGGATCCCATCCGCCATCGACGCGTGCGCGCACAACAGCAACGCCGCCGCGGCCGCGGCCTTTCCCTGCCACATGACTTCGCTCCTTGTTTTCCCGGGCGCCCTTGAGGCTTTGGCCCACGCGGCCCGGCCCCCAACGGCCGCCCGTTGCTAGTTGATACTCACTTCTCAACAACCGGTTCCCGCGTTTTTTTGGCCCCAGAACCTCCGCGGCTCCGCCCCATGGGCATTGCACCCCAACCTTTGTAGAGCCCCGAACCGCTCGGACCGATCCGTTGTATGGACCTCCGCACTCCTACCCTGTGGACCCCCATGCCGACCAGCACACCCACGCCCTCCACCGAATACGTCCTCGGAACCGGAAGCGATGAGGCCACCCGCCTCGGCCTCCAGCACCGCCTCTGGTCCGCCGCGACCCACCTGCTCTGGGAACGCGCCAAGGTCCAGCCCGGCCAGACCGTGCTCGACGTAGGCTGCGGCCCGGGCCACGCCTCGCTCGACCTCGCGCAGATCGTCGGCCCCACCGGGCGCGTCGTCGCCATCGACGAGTCCGCGACCTTCCTCAAGCAACTCCACGACCAGGCCATCTCCCGCAGGCACCACAACATCGAGCGCGTCCTCGGCGATGTCCAGGACCTGCTCGCGGTCCTCGCCGACGACGCCGGCATGATCGACATCGCCTACGCGCGCTGGGTCTTCTGCTTCGTCCCGCGCCCCGAAGACGTCGTCAAGGGCCTCGCCACACTCGTCAAGCCCGGCGGCCGCGTCGCCGTGCAGGACTACTTCAACTACGAACGCTGCCTCACCCTCGCGCCGCGCCGCGAAGCCTTCAGCAAGGTCATCTCCGCCGTCGGCGCCTCCTGGCGCGCCCGCGGCGGCGACACCGACATCATGGGCCGCCTCCCCACCATGTTCACCCAGCACGGCTTCCGCATCGAGGACCTTAACGTCGTCCAGCGCATCGCCCGCCCCGGCGACAGCCTCTGGCACTGGCCCAACTCCTTCTGGCAGACCTTCCTCCCGCGCCTCGTCGAGCACGGCTTCATCACCCCCGAAGACCGCGCCGCCTTCGACAACGCCTGGCGCGACGCCTCCCAGGACCCGGCATCCTTCATCCAGTTGCCGCCGGTGTTCGAGTTGATCGCCGTGCGCGATTGACATGCGACTATGGCCAAGGACCGTTCCAAGATTTGGTATCCGCTGAGCGACATTCGGGTGTACTGCTCTGTACAGGGATCCGCCTGACCGATGGTGAGGTGGAAGTCACCCGAAGACGCTCCGAACGATCACGTATCTGGTTGCATGACTATCCGCGTCGCCTCAGATTTGATTTTCGCCGCATGAGTGTGGTAAGACCAGACCTCGGGTCCAAAGCGCCGCGATGACCTCCATCTAGCGCCTTCGGCTCACTGCCGCCAACCCCGCCAGCGCGAGGAGCGCCAGCGATCCCGGCGTCGGCACAATCTCCACGGTGAGCGGCAGGTTGAACCCGATGTTCGACCGGCTGCCCCCGAACTGCGGGAACGCAAACTGCGCCGGGTCGCTCGAGCCCACGCTCGCCGCGTTGGCCTGCCGCATGAAGCCCCCGCCCGAGCCGAACTCCACGCTCATCCACACGTCCGCCGACAACACCGGCCCGCCGATCACCGTCACCGTCCGCACGCCCGACGCGCCCCCACCGGGGAGCGTGATCCCCGCGAACTCGACGATCAGGTTGCCCGGCACCGGATTGATCGTGTTCCCCGGGTCATTCGGATAAAACCGCACTGCCGCGAGCGTCGCGCCCGTGCCTTGGTACGCGAAACTGAACGACGCGGGCTGCCCGCCGCTGGTCATGTGCAGGTCGTCGGCGATTTCCACGCCCGCGCCGAGCGTGAGATTGTTCGGACCGACCGGGTCGTTCTGGTACACGATCACCGACGCCCCGGCGGTGGCCGTGAGCGTCGAGGCGACAACACAACTGACAACACAACCGATCGTGCGCATGTCTCGCTCCTTTCTCGCGTCGCGCGAGAGCGCGGCGCTGTCTCTCGCCTCTCAGACTACGACGATCCGCACGCTCGTCAACCCGGCAACTGCTGATTTTCTTCCGGAATCTCGCGGCCCGCGCACGCCGCCGGGATGTCGATGTTCACACGATGTTCGCAGGTGCCGCGACGACACACCCCGCGATCGGCGGGTGGCATGAGCCCCCGAGCATCGCAAACTCTGGATAGCGATCCACCTGATCGCACGGCTACCCAACCGTGCCGTGGTCCTCGCTCCGTTGGAATGTGTCAGGCCAAGTCCTCTCGGACCGAGGGCCATGCCCCCGCGCGTGGGACAGGGAGCCGCACGGCCCTTGCACGTCGCGCGTCCTTGGATCACAATCGCACCGCGTCCGGCTTCCGGCTCATCGACTGGGAAGCAATCATCCCGCACATGCGCGAGTCGATGAAGACCGAATGCTCTGCCGCGGAGCTTGATTATCCGGCACGCATGTGGAGGTGACGGCAGCGTCTCTTACTCCGCCGACCGCTCCCCAAGCACCTCCGCCAGCCGACACTCATAGAAACACCCGCCCTCGCCTCGGTGCAACACCAGCCCCATCGTCAACACACCATCCTCGAAACTCGCGCTCTCCAGCGAGCCGCCGTTCCGCAGCCGGATCGCGCGCAACCACCCCGCCGCCTGCGGATGCGCCTGGTTGAACAACGCAACCGCCCCCACCACGCGGCACAATCCCCACACCGCCAGCCCGCGCCCGTGCTCTTCCTCCTGAAAGAAACTCTCCCAGTCCGCGTCCAGCGCCACCGCCCCATCCACCGCGGCACTGATCTCCCGCATGTACCGCGGCGCCCACGCCTCGCGATACCGCGTCACCGTCGGCCCGCTCTCCTTGCTCGGCAGCGATGTCCGGCCTTCCGGCACGTCCGCCTCCGACGCCGCCAGCCCAAGCACCACTCCCGGAATGATCCGCATCAGGTCCTCGCGCATGCGGTACCACCCGTCGTCGCTCCGCATGTCGGCCCGGTACACCAGGTCCGTGCCGTCCAGCGCGATGAAGTGCTCACCCCAATCTGTCGCCGGCTCGATCCGAACGCTCCGCACGCACTTGGACACCTCGCCCGCCGCGGCAATCGCCGGCCCCAGCCCGGCGCAGAACTCGTTGTCCAACCAGGGGATCATCGGCCCCGGATCGGTCGCTCCAAACAACCCCAGCAGCCCGTTCATGTCCGCCAGAACCGGCACGTCCTTCCCCACCGCTTCCGTCACCGCCGCCGACGCCCCCTCCATCCGCATCAGTTCCGGCAACTCGCGAAGGTCCTCAGGCCCCGGTCCGCGCGGCGCATCCTCCCACCGGCTCGCCCCCTCCGCCACCTGCTCCCCGCCCATCGCCCCCGCAATCGCCTCGCCCATCGCGCTCATCGCCCCGCCCATAGCCTCGCCCAACTGCTCCCCGGCCTCCCGCAGCGCCGCCTCCATCGCCTCCATCTGCGGCTGCATCGTCGCTGCAAGATCAAACTTCCACGCCCCATCCTCCTCCACCATGATGCACCGCATCGCCATCACCGGGTCCGACTCCGGGCCCACCCCGCCCGGCCTCGCCTCCATCGGAACTACCACCGCGCCATCGACCGCCTCCGGCTCGCCGAACGCGAACTGAAAGTCGCTCGGCATCGGCCCCGAGAACCCGCCCGCCTCCAGCGTCGAGCGCGAGAGCAGTTTCATCATGCCCACCACGTCCCCGCTCGCGTTCGCATCCGTAAACGCACGAAGCGCCGCCAACGCCGCCGCCCCATCAGTTCGGCTCATGGTCATTCTCCCCGCGGCCGCGCCGCACCCGCGTCAACGTTAGCCGCGCCCCGCGCGCGGTAGACTCCGGCATGAGCGATCCCGCCCCCTTCCCCGCCGCGGCCATCCGCATCACCCAGATCCTCGTCGCCGCCATGGTCGGCGGAATGCTCGCCTTCTCCGCCGTCGCGGCCGCCATCGGCCCCAAGTCCTCGCCCAGCCCGGACACCGCGCGCACCCTGCTCCTGGTCGCCGCCGGCATATTGCTCGTCACGTCGATCCTCGGCGCCGCGGTGATACCGCGAGCCTTCACCGCCCAAGCCCGGGCCCGCCTCCGCGGCGCCGAGCCCGAAGACATCCCCGCCCTCGCCTACCCGCTCTACCAGACCTCCTGCATCCTCCGCGCCGCGATGCTCGAAGGCCCCGGCCTCCTGGGCGCCTTCATCGTCCTCACACACGGAACCCCGCTCGCCCTCGCCATCCCCGCCGCCGCCGCGGCCATCCTCATCCTCACCTTCCCCACCAACGACCGCTTCGCCCGCTTCATCGAAGAAGCCACCGGCGCCCGCCGAGCCTGAACCCCCTCTCTCCTCTCTTCTCTGCGCCCTCCGCGCCTCCGCGAGAAACTCCTTCCTTATTTGGCCCTTTGGCCCTTTGCCATTTGGCCCTTTTCCCCACCCCCTCCCCTACACTCCCCCACAAATGCCCGATCCCGCCCCCCACATCCGCAACTTCTCCATCATCGCCCACATCGACCACGGAAAGTCCACCCTCGCCGACCGCCTCCTCCAGGCCACCAACGCCGTCTCCCCGCGCGAAGCAAAGGAACAAATCCTCGACTCCATGGACCTCGAACGCGAGCGCGGCATCACCATCAAGGCCTCCGCCGTCACCGTCTGGCATCGCCACAGGCCCGGCTCGCGCACCGACGACCTCGAAACCGACTACGAAACCACCATCGAGAGTGGCACGGGTGTCTCGCCCGTGCACCATACCAAAAAGGGCGAGTCCGCCGAGGCCCACGGCGACCTCTACATGCTCAACTTCATCGACACCCCCGGGCACGTCGATTTCAACTACGAAGTCTCCCGCGCCCTCAAGGCCTGCGAAGGCGCCATCCTCGTCGTCGATTCCACCCAGGGCGTCCAGGCCCAGACCCTCGTCAACGCCTACCTCGCCGTCAACGAAAACCTCCACATCATCCCCGTCATCAACAAGATCGACCTTCCCGGCGCCCGCCCCGTCGACGTCGCCATGGAGATCGAGCAAACCCTCGGCTTCAAGGCCGAAGACTGCCTCCTCGTCTCCGCCAAAACCGGCCAGGGCATCCCCGAACTCCTCGCCCAGATCGCCGAGAAGTTCCCACCGCCCCGCCCGCCCCTCACCGACGCCCTCCGCGGCCTCATCTTCGACGCCGTCTACGACGACTACCGCGGCGTCATCGTCTACATCCGCGTCTTCGACGGCACCCTCAAGGTCGGCGACAAGATCCGCATGATGGGCACCCAGCGAACCTTCCTCGTCACCGACATCGGCAAGATGACCCCAAAGCCCGTCCGCGTCAAGGAGATCGGCCCCGGCGAGACCGGCTACGTCGTCGCGGCCATCCGCACCCTCAAAGACGTCCGCATCGGCGACACCGTCACCCTCGAACACCACCCCGCCGCCGAAGCCCTCGAGGGCTATCAACCCCCACGCCAGATGGTCTTCTGCGACTTCTACCCCGCCACCCAGGAAGAAGGCGAATCCACCGACTTCGAAGACCTCCGCGAGGCCATCGAGAAACTCTCCCTCAACGACTCCTCCTTCACCTTCCAGCCCGTCCACTCCGAGGCCCTCGGCTTCGGCTACCGCTGCGGCTTCCTCGGCCTCCTCCACATGGACATCATCCAGGAGCGCCTCGAACGCGAGGGCGGCGTCGAAGTCGTCCAGACCGCCCCCACCGTCTCCTACCAGATCGTCTGCCGCGCCGGCTCCGACGACATCGTCTCACCCAGCGGCCAGGTCCTGAAGAAAGTCACCCCCGACTCCGCGCACTTCTCCGCCGTCCCGCCCGGCAACGTCCTCCTCGAAGTCCACAACCCCGCCGAACTCCCCAACCCTTCCACCATCGTCGAGATGCGCGAGCCCATCTGCCGCCTCGACCTCATGATCCCCAAGGACAAGATCGGGGACATCATGAAACTCGTCCTCGACCGCCGCGGCGTCTACAAAACCCAGTCCTTCGTTTCCCAGACCCGCGACCTCCTCCAGTTCGAAATCCCCCTCGCCGAGATCATCTACGACTTCTTCGACAAGATGAAGGGCCTCACCAGCGGCTACGGCACCATGGACTACGAGGTCATCGCCTACCGCCACGACAACCTCGTCAAGATGGACATCCTCGTCAACGGCGAACCCGTCGAAGCACTCTCCGTCATCGTGCACAGAGACAAAGCCGAACACCGCGGCCGCGCCCTCTGCGCCAAACTCCGCGAACAGATCCCCCGCCACCAGTTCGAAATCCCCGTCCAGGCCGCGATCGGCGGCAAGGTCATCGCGAGAGAAACCATCAAAGCCTTCCGCAAGGACGTCCTGGCAAAGTGCTACGGCGGCGACGTGAGCCGCAAACGCAAACTCCTCGAAAAGCAGAAGGAGGGCAAGAAGCGCATGAAGAACATCGGGGCGGTGACGATCCCGCAGGAGGCGTTTATGGCGGTGCTGGATACGGGGGATTGACAGTCCTTCGCCTGTCCGTCTACATTGCACCCACCTCTGCGCGACTTGCTGCCTTCATGCGGGTCCTGCCCGCAAGGGCCAGTATTCGGCCGGCCCACCTATGCCCACCATTCACTTCCCTCAAAGCACCACGCTCTCTCACGACCCCGCAACCCCTCCCGAAGCCAACTCTAGCCAATCGTGAAATACAAGAGCACCTCTGCGTGTGATAGTCCATTCCAATACCACGTGCCGCCGCTCGATCTGCCGCACAGGTTGTATTATGTTCCGCAGCTCATCGTCAGAAAGCACAGGCGTGCCCTGACGTTCCACCACTCGCCACATCCGCCCGACCCTCTCAGTAACTATAGACATATCCGCTGACCGCGTTCCGGCCAGTAGTGGTGCTATATCTCCAATCACAGCCTCCACCACCATTCGCGACGCCTGCACGAGCACGCACCCAGCCTTCTCGAATTCCCATGACGGATATACAACAAAGACATCCACGTTCGGACTGGTACGTGCCACTCCCTCTAGTTCCAAGTCGATCTCCGCGAATCTCAACCTGTGGCGCGATGGCAACCCTGTCGCATAAAACATGCTGGGGGAACATCGGATAGTCCAACCATCAAGCGCGGTCGCCCACGGCTCCGAACCAATGGACTGTCCCGATCTAACGAATCTCCAATTGGGCTTGGGGAGTCCGTATACTCCGATGAGCTCAAGTCCTCTCAGCTTAGGCAGGGCACCGGGCACCAATCCCATTTCCTCACCCCTCAATAATCCACCCCTACTACGCCCCTCATCTCACGCCACAACTGCTTCATGATTGTCGCACCCCGCTCTTGACTGTCCTTCGCTTCACATATCACAAGAGGCCTCAAACCTCGACGCACTAACTCAGCAATGAACGGCTCTGGTCGCGGCGCAAATAACTCGCAGCTCGCTGGGGGCCACAGCGCGCACCCACCCTCGCTCATGATGTCATCGAATGCTCGGTGCCTCACCTCGCCGCCGGGCCCCCACTCAATAGGGTAGAAATGATAGTGACATTCCGACAATGCTCCTACTCCTATCGCTGCCTCAACTGCATCGAGCACATCCGCAACATCCTGCTGACTATTCAAAGACCCTCCCGTCCGTGCATGATGATGCGCCAAGTCGAGGCATGGTCTAGCCGACCTAATCTCCCGAGCTATAGCGAGCACGTCTGCCAGAGATCCCAACTGGCGCCGCTTCCCTGTAATCTCCGGACACAACCAAATACCATCTAGGTCACACTCTCGCTCGAATCGCATAAGCAATGCAATTGCACGCTCCAATGCAGCACGCGGCTCATTACCAGCCGAGCCGGGATGAAACACTATTCGACGCGCCCCCAGGGCTTTGGCGAGTGATACGCATTTTTGCAGTTCGCGCAACGAGTTCTCGCCCACGGCGGGATCGGGATTTCCCAAAGAGATGAAGTACGGACCGTGAATTGATACCTCGATACCACAATCGGCTGCCACCGCTCGGTAAGCTGCTGCCCGCTCACTACTCATCCGCACGCCGCGCGTACATTGCACTTCAATGGCATCCAACCCAATTTCCGCCAACCACCGCGGCGCATTCAACCGGTCCCTTCCATAGGCCGATTCGAAAAATGCTGGGGGATTACCCGCTACTCCAAACCTTGGCATGGAAGCCTCATGCTTCATACGCGCCCACCTCTACCTTGCTGTTGGAGCAGTCCCACTCTCCCGACATGGCGCGGCCCGCTACCCATCCTGACAACACTGCCTGAATAATCCCGCGACCGCGCCCTTGAATGTCCCCCGCCATGAAGAGCCCAGGGACAGTCGTTTGAAGGTCGGCACCAATTTCAGGGATCGGCCATTGCTGGTCAATTACGGGCCCATACACGACCGCGGTTGGATCATCCAACAGTGTTCCTTCCGTGCCATCTGATAGCGCAACCACGAACTCTTGCAGGTCCAGCAACAGATTAGTCGAGAGTCGCCTCGGCTGCATTTCAACTGTCTTGCATGGGAATATCACCGGTAACAATGTAGTACGACTGCGTGCCCTGCCTAAGAATCGCCTCAGGTCTATGGTAGTGGGACGATCGCCCTCTGAGCAACCCATCATTTTGGCAGCATACTCCAGAGGCAAGATAGCTGGGTCGCAGGGCCTGCGAGCCACGATGGATACACTCGCCCGGTCCGAGTAGATTGGCCCAAAGTGCCCATCGACAAGCTGATATCTATTCATGTGTGTCACCGTCATACTGCCGCCTCGGCACCAGCAGAGGGTTCGCACTTCCTTGTCTGAGCCGGCACGAAGGAGCATTTTCGGATCTTCCAAATGGCTTAGCAACTCCCTAACTCTAGTGGTCTCGCATTCTAGTCTTATCCCAACATCGACATTCCCCATATCGCATTTGACGCCTAGGCTAGTGAGTACCTTAGTCAGCCATGGGCTGGTGGCTCTTCCTGTCGCAAGCAACACAGCTTCACGAATGCGTAGACAGATATCGACACCATTGCGGACCAATATTGCATTGAACACAGCCTGTCCAACACCGCTAGTGAGCTGCCGAAGTTCGGTACGCGGCAATAGGGTCGCGCCGTGTTGAATTACCATTCCTCGCAGTGATTGGAATAGTTCACGCAGCGCCGCCGAGAGTACCGGAAAGGCCTGGTATGGCTTGGTCGACTTACCTGACCCCGCCCAGCCAACCTGGTTCTCAGGAATCAAATGTCCGTGATGCGGGGCATCCGGCATCGGCATGTTTACTTTCAGCTCACGGAGCAGATTGGCGCATACCTCGTTGGCGTCCGTCGAGGAAAGACCAACCAGTCTCGCTAGTCGATCACCGGCCGGGAAGTAACAGAGCTTTCCGCCGATAATGCCGGACGCACCTCCGACACCTCGAAGCAGATCGCAACTACGACATGGTGGGCATACGCCAGTCTTTATTGATGGGCATATTCGCTCGTGCAAGTCAGGGCCAGCATCGATAAGGACCACGCGTCGCCCAGTCGCCGCTACTTGCCAAGCCGCCGTTAGTCCAGCGGGTCCGGCACCGACGACAAGAGTGTCACATTCGTAGTTCATTTTGGCCTCTCGTCCCCCTGCGATCCAGAATTTGCAGATCCAGGCGGGATCTCAGTATTTGGCGTAGACCCCTTCATTTGCGTCTGTGAAGTAGTTCCACTGTTTGCGATGGGGATACTACCAGATGGCGACACCGATGAATCGGTCTGTATCTGTTGTATTGGTGTTGTACTCCGCTGCGATCGCTGAATGGCTATGATTACGCTCAATGCGGACAACGTCAGAGAGACGCAAACTCCGACAGTGGCGACAACCAGAGCCATTAACTGCCACCGTTGGCTTTTGAGGGCATTGACCTCACTGCGGAACGAAGTAATTTCGCTTCTCGCAAGTCGGACTTCTTCGCTATGACTCTTGATGTCCCTTTGCACTGCCGCGAGCCTCGTTGTTTTGATGGACCGTACGACATCCGGCGACCTTTCGATGAAGTCTCTGAAATCGACAAACGTTTTCCTTTTTGGATTCGCAGCTGGGTTACCTACGGCAAGGAGGCTGAACTCTGCGGTCAATAGGGCATCGTCCGCCAAAGAGATCTCGTCGTCGCTCAGATTGATCAATAGGCCAAACAATGGGCCTTCGTAAAGAGGCTCCAACTGGGGGCCCACCTGCAGGACGAGACCTCGCAGCGCATACGAGACCTTGAGATCAAAGCGCCCAACGACGTCTTGGGGCGTGTGGACCAATTCGAGTGTGGAGAAGAGTACTGCGCCCAATGGAGGTAACCTGATTAGCGCGCCGGTTGCTGCCTCCCGGGTTCGAACCGACAGGGGCTCTTCTTGACAGTCGATGTATTGGCGCCCCATTCTCAGGTCCACAGAAGTCGGTCGAGCGATCACTTGCCGATCCGTAGTCGTTAGTCCAAACTCGTCGAGGACTTGACCTTCCGGCCCAGTTTCTACTCCCAGTGGTCGCTTGATGCGGATGATCCCTAGCGCCAGTATCTGCTCGCCAGAAAGCACTCCGGGGGACGGTCTGGGATTGGCTGGCGTTTCGGTCATTTGGTGCCATCGCGTTGCCTACCAGTCGGAGCTAGGATAGCGGTGCGCCGCGAGTTCAAGCGCCATGGCCGGATCGGACGGGCAGGTGGTGGCGTCATACTCGCAGGCGGCGGAGGCCGAATCTACCTGATGTGGTCCTTTGTTCTCCGCCTGCGTCAGCGCCGACGGTGCCTCGACCCCGAAGTTGCCGCCGACCCCTACCTCTCCCGGCACGACCTCGCCACACGTCACAACACCATCCGAGCCCTTTCCCCCTTCCTTGCCCGTACCGAAATCCAAGTCCAGGTCGAGGCCCTCGGCAACTGCACGGCCAACCGCTCCCGCCTCGTCGCCGACATCCAGCCCCCTGCGCCAACAGTAGCTCCCACCATCACCCAAAACCCAGTCGTTGCCCTTCCAACCTATCTCCCGACAGGTACACTCCCCCATGCCCGCCGCGTCCGACTCAACCCGCGAAGCCCTCCTCAACGCGGCCCGCGAACTGGCCCAGACCCGCGGCTACAACGCCTTCTCCTTCCGCGATCTTTCCGACCTCATCGGCGTCAAGACCGCGAGCATCCACTACCACTTTCCCACCAAGGCCGACCTCGGCCGCGAACTCGTCATCCGCTACCGCGAGCAACTCGCCGAACTCACCCGCCAGATCGATGCCCGCACCAGCGACCCCGGCGAGCGGCTCGACCGGTTCATCGCGATCCTCCGCACAGGCCTGAAAAAAGGCACCCGCATGTGCCTGGGCGGCATGTTCGGCGCCGAATACTCCACCCTCCCCGGCCCCGTGCAGTCCGAAGTCCGCACGTTCTTCGAAGGCTGCGAGTCCTGGCTCGTCAACGTCCTCGCCGCCGGCCGCGAGTCCGGGCGCTTCAGGTTCGAAGGCAACCCCGAGCAGGCCGCCCAAGCGCTCTTCGCATCCCTCGAGGGCGCCATGATGACGGCCCGCGCCTTCCACGACGAATCCCGCTTCGTCACCGCCGCCGACCTGGCGACCCGGGCGCTCTCGAACCACGAATAGTTCTCTCGCCGCCAGAAACCTACCTAGTAGTAGGTCATCCAACAGCCCGCGACCCGCACCCTGCGACCCCCAGACGTCCTGACGCCCTGACGCCGGACCTGACGAGTCCGCGAGGAAGGTCCGGGTCTCCGCGAGGAAGCCCGACGCCGGACCTGAGTCCGCGAAGGTCCGGGTGTGCGACCACCCTCGCACTACCAGCCCCGACTTTTCCACATCCTGATCGGGTTTCATCATTACGTTCAGATTCCTTACAAACGCTCTTGACAGACCATTCAAATACCGTATCATCGGATTGGTGTCTAATCCCTCACCCATCCCCTTCACCCCCGCCGACCCCGCCCGGCTCTTCGACCACCTCCTCGACCCACACCTCTCCCTCCACGACCTCGCCACCCGCCACAACACCACCATCCAGGCCCTTTCCCTCTTCCTCGCCCGCCCCGAAATCCACGCCCAGGTCGAGGCCCTCGACAACTTCGCGGCCACCCGCACCCGCCTCGTCGCCGATGCCCAACTCCCCCTCGTCGCCGGCATCCTCACCGACGTCCTCCGCGCCTACCACAACAACGACCTCGCCCCACCCCGCTCCGCCGACCCCACCGAAGCCCAGTCCACCGCCATCACCACGCCGCCGACGCCGGACCTGACGAGTCTTCGAGGAAGGTCCGGGTCGCCCGCAACCACCCAACCCGCCCCCACCACCGATTCTCCCAACCACGGCTCCCGTCCCGCGTCCCACGTCGCCCCCTCAATCACTCCCGCGTCCGACGACTCTTCCCCTACTCACGTCTCGCGTCCCGCGTCTCACGTCTCTTTCCCACTCACGCCTCACGCCTCGCGACTCACGCTTCTTCCCTTCCACATCCAGCGCCGCCTCGCCGCCAACACCGCCCTGCGCGCCGCCTCCGCCCTCCTCGCCCTCGCCCGCT
Source organism: Phycisphaerales bacterium (assembly GCA_905339235.1). Classification (GTDB taxonomy): domain Bacteria; phylum Planctomycetota; class Phycisphaerae; order Phycisphaerales; family UBA1924; genus RI-211. The sequence goes on along the minus strand of CAJPFG010000010.1, from coordinate 80,236 downwards.
TCAACCCCGGCCCCGCCCGCCAACGCGCCGCCGCGCAAACCGCCAACCCCACTCTCTCCGCCCCCGCCGAGCGCACAACCGCCGCCACAGGCGCCGCGAGCGCTCCGCCCGAAGCCCCGGCTCTCGCAGATCACTCCATCCCCGCCGCTCTTCAGTCCGAAGGACTGCACGTCAGTAGCCGGGGGTTAAGCGAGTCCGCGAGCGCAACCCCCGGAGTCACGCCCCAATCCCATCCGCGCCCCGAAGGGGTGCTCGAAAATCCCGCCCTGCGCACCTCCACCCCCGCCGTTGCCAGTGCAAACGCGCCAACCGCCCACGATGTCCCCCCAGCGCGCGCCGATTTCATCACACCACACACGCCCACCGACACCGCGTCCGGCGCAGCATCCCACAGCCCCGTTCACGGGGCTTGCCCGCTCGTAGGCCAGGGCTTCAGCCCTGGTGAAACGCCACACCAAAACTCCCCATCCCGCTTCAGCGGGATTCCCGATGTCCCGGCTTCAGCCACGCGGCCAACCAACGCCGCACAACCGCCCGGCCCCGCGCACCGGCCCGCCACCGACGCCGCGCCCGCCGCGCCCCAACTCCCCGACCTCGCCGCCACACTCGACTCCACCCTCGCGGCCCTCGGCTTCGCGCCCGACCCCGACGCGCCCGAACCCACCGACGAAGAACTCGACCTCATCGTCGATGCCCTCGAATCCGGCGACATGAGCGCCCTCCCCCCGCGCCTCGCCCACATCATCACCGCCTCCCGCAACGGCACCCTCACCCCCGACTCCCTCAACACCATCCTCACCACCACCGACTCCTCCTAGCGCCATCCACATTCCTCGCTTCTTCTTCGCACGCGCCCGCCGCGTGCCGGCACAACCGCGCGATCGGCCCGCACCCCCTATCGTGCGCCGTCGCCCGCATGCCCATCCCCGAACTCCAACCCATCCCGGGTTTCACCGACCCCTTCTCCAGCCTCTCGCACCTCGTCGGCGCCGTCGCCTTCATCGGCCTCGCCCCCCCGCTCATCCGCCGCGGCCTGCGCACCCCCGCCGAGCCCGATATCCCCCTCTCCGCCCGCGTCTTTTCCCTCGCCGCGTTCTCCATCACCGCCGTCGTGCTGCTCGCCATGAGCACCACCTTCCACACCCTCGCCCCCGGCACAGCGCGCCATGTCTTCCAGCGCCTCGACCACGCCGCCATCTTCATCCTCATCGCCGGCACCTCCACGCCCATCCACGCCATCCTCTTCCGCGGCCTCTGGCGCCGCGGCATGCTCGCCCTCCTCTGGACCATCGCCCTGCTCGGCGTGACGCTCAAGTCGATCTTCTTCGCGGCCGTGCCCGAAACCGTGGGCGTGCTCCTCTACCTCGGCATGGGCTGGATCGGCGTCGCCTCCATCATCGCCCTCTGGCGCCGCGAGGGTTTCGCCTTCGTCTGGCCCCTCATCGCCGGCGGCCTCGCCTACACCATCGGCGCTGGCATCGAAATCGGCGTCTCGCGCCCGCTCGTCCGCGGCGTCATCCGCGCCCACGAAATCTTCCATGTCGCCGTCCTCGCCGGCCTTGCCTTCCACTACCTCTTCATCTGGCGCGCCGCCGCCTGGAACTCCCGCACGCTCACCCTCCCCGACTCCCCCGCCCTCCCCGCCGCGGCCTGATCTCCACCCCCATCGCCGCTCTTTGACAACCCGCCCCACCCAGAATGAAAAACGCGGGCGTCCTCGCCCGCGCTCTCGCACGCAACCAATCAACGCGCCGCCTACGGGCACGGCGCGCCGTTCACCGCCTGCTCCACCGCCTCCACGTCAAACCCGTTCAGGGCCCCGTCCTTGTTGAAGTCTCCGTCCGCCTGGCAGAAGTTCGACACATCCCCGTTCACCGCCTGCTCCATCGCCTCGACATCAAACCCGTTCACCGCGCCGTCGCAGTTCACGTCCGGGTCGCACGACGGCGGTGCCATCGTCACGATCATGTTGTCCGCCAGGAAGATCGGGCCCCAGTCCTGGCACGTCGGCGGCCGCGCCTCGTAGTGCACCACCACGCTGTCGAACGGCGCCGCCGAACTGAGCGTCAGCGTCCCCGTCGGCCACGTTCCCGGAACCGGCGCCACCGCCGTGTTCGTCGCGACAAACGCCCCGCCCATGAACCCCGTCGCCCGCATCGTCGCCGACGAGTCGCACCCCAGTTCCTGCGGCGAGAACATGATCGAGAAGTTGGACAGCGGCTGCGAGAAACTCACGTGCAGATCCGCCGCGAACACGCTGTTGGGATAGATGCAGTTCCCGCCGAACCCCGCGGGCGTGAAACCCATCGTGTTGGCCCGCTGGATCGAGAATCCGCTCCCCGTCGCCGACAAATGCGCCGTCAGCCCGCCGACCGTCAGGTCGATCGGCAGCGAGGTGTACAGCGGCGCATTGTCGAAGTCGAACGCCACCGTGTTCGGATCCGGGTCGAACACCGCGGTGAAGTTGTGATTCGCGTTCGCCGGAAACGTGTACGACTGCGAAAAACTGACCGGGATTCCAAACTCGCGCCACTCCGAGAACACATACCCCGCGGCCGGCGTCGCATCAATCGTCACGCTCGTGCCGCTGTTGAACACCCCGCCGCCCGTGGTCGTCCCCGCGAACGTCGGCAGCGACGCCGTCGTGATCGTGTACGCCGGCACGAAGTTCGCCACCAGCGCGCGGTCCACCGTGGCCGTGAACGAGTACTGCCGGTTGCCGCTGACCTGCGTCCCGTTTTCCGTCCAGTTGATGAACCCCCAGCCGTTGTTCTCGTTCGCCTGCAACATCACCAGCGCCCCGGCCGGATACGCCCCCGCCCCGCTGATCGTCCCCGCGCTCGGCGGGTTCACGCTCGCCGCGATCGTCACCGAAGTCCCGCCCGCCGCCCGCAGCAAAAGCGCCCGCCCCTCCGGCAGCGACCTGAACCCCAGCCCGCGCACGAACTGGTACGTCCGATTGCTCCCGCCCGTCCCATGCCACCAGTTCCAAGTCGCGTACGCCTGGTGCGTCAGCCCGATCACGCACACGAACCAGCGCGGGTTCGCGGCGTCATTGGCCGCAAGGCTCACGGGCGCGGCCAGGTCCAGCGAGAAGTGCGTCGTCCCGTTAGGCCCGGGCGACGTGGTGTACGCCGTCGTGTCGAACCTCGCCTCGGGCTGAATGTTGTGGTTGCCCCCGTAGTAGAAAACTCCGTAAGGCTGATACGCAATGGTCCCCGGATCCTGCCGCCAGAACTCGATGCGGAATCCCAACTCACTCGCCCCGGCGCCCCACCACTCCATGTGGTCGATCGTCGCGGGCGCGCTGAGCACGAAATCCTCGAAGCACACCGAGTCGCCGTCGAGATCGTTCCCGTTGGGGCCCGGATCCTGCCAGAGTTGCGAGGCCCGGGCCGTCAGCGTGCCCGGCTGCTGGTTCACCAGTATCGTCTGCGCCACTGCCGGCGCACACACCGCCAGGACCGCCGCCACCATCCGCCGAAGGAACTTGATCATGCCGCCTCCCGAGAGCCACGACCCGCCGCCTCGCCGCCGAGCGAGGCATTGCAGATCGAATACTCCAGTTTATTGCGGCACCCGATTCTCCGTTCGCCAAAATCACAACTTCATCGAGAAAAACAGCCCTCAACAGCCCTTCCCGCGCACACGCACTGGGAGCAGCCCCGTCACGCGCGTTCGCTCGTGTCGGGGTTTCCCCGTCAACGCTACTTCGCTTCGAGCAGCCGTCGCAACACGCCTTCGTCCGTGTTGAGCAGGCCCGATGCGGGAAGGCGATTGAGAAGTTCCCGCCAATCGCCGGATTTGTCCGCGTAGCACTTCGCCAGCAGCGGCAGCGCCTCGTCGATCTTTCCGGCGTTGGCGAGTGAGACGGCGGTCCAGAAGGTCATCTCGGAGTTTCCCGGCGCGAGGCGCTGGGCGGCGCCGTAACTCTCGAGTGCGCCGGCGATGTCGTTCTTCTCGATGGCGGCGTCGCCGGCGTTCATCAGGTCGTACGCGCGGTTCAGCGAGACGAGGCGCGAGAGTTCTGCGAGCGGGTCCGCGGCGTCTTCCACGCGGATCTCAACCACGCGCCCCTGCCACGGCTCGGGCGTCGGTTCGCCCTTCACGATGAGGATCGCCGCGGACTGCTTGCCGCGGATGTCGCCGCCCGCGTCCTGCGCCGCGTGGAGCGCGGCCAGCAGCCGGTCCGCCAGATCGCCGGCCGCGCTCTCGAAGGCCTTCGCCATCGCCTCGGGCACGCCGGGCCGGTGCATCATGTTGGCCTGCGCGGAGTAGACCGATCCGTCCGCGCTCGTGCCGCTGACGTGCCCCGCCGTGGCGATGCACTTGGCGCCGGTATGCGTCGCGACACGCCCTTTGGCGTCGATCATGGCGACCTGCCGGACGGCCTCGCCCGCATCGCTGGCGGTCAACGCCTTGAGCGATTCCTCGGCGGATCGCCCGCCGCGCATCAGCGCGAGGCCCATCGGGCCGTAGCGGACATCGACGAGCGACTGGGTCGCGACCGCGCCGACGCCGGCCTGGGCCCACGGCACCACCGAACCCACGCTGAACCAGTGGCTCTGCACGGCCACGCCGAGGCGGCCGGTTTGAGCATCCCGCGCCACGATCGAGTAGGTGGAGACCGGCCGAAACGAGATTCGGCCATCCGCAAGAACGGCGTGGTGGTGGCGTCCGGGAGCGAGCCCGGGGGATTGGCACCCGGTCAGGAACGTGCAGGCCAACGCGGCAAACAGGATCTTCATGGTTCACCTTGGGCCACAGACTACCACACACGAAACTGCACGGCGCGCGATGCACTTGCACGATCTCGCGGGCATCGGGTAGGCTGGTTTGGGAGTCCGCGGCCGAGGGGGCCGCGACCGATTGGGAGGATGCACCATGCCCGTGTACTGCGTCAAACTCGTGAAGACATCGTCGCCGAAGTTCATGCACAACGCGACCAGCGCCGGGAAGTTACCCACGTGGTCCTACACCTACTACGACGAGGAAGAGCCCACGAAGAAGGGGTCCTTCGACATCAACATGACCCGCAACATGGCGGGGGATGAGAACAAGCAGAGCAAGCAGATGAACGACGCGGCCATCGCGCTGGTGAAGAGCAAGCACACCGGCGTGAGCGTCCGACTGGTGAAGTAGGCCGCCCAGGAGTTTGCTCGTGGTTGTGAAGTCGCCGCGCGACGGCGCGGGCGCAGTGGTTTCGTTGCGCTCCGCGCGGCCGGAACGCCGGACGCTCTGACCGCGCGCGGCGTTGGCGCTGGTATCTCCGGTTCCTTCTTCGGCGTTGCGTGAGCGCCCGTGCGGCGGCGTCGCTAACAGTGGAGCCGCGTTCGCGGCTACTGGGAGCATGAACATGTGCACGAAGAACCGGTTCGGCGCGGCGGCGGCCGCGGTGGTGGTGGTCTGGTCGGCGGGCGCGGCCCTGGGCAACATCGTGATGTCGGGGAACACGGCGGGCAATCCGCCGTCGGTGACGCGTGATTGCGAGGTGCACCCGGGAAACCGGTGCACGTCCACGCTGTCGCCCGGGAGCGTGGAGTTGATCCAGACGCCGTCGGCGTGGTTTCAGGGGATTCTGAACGCGGCGTACGCCGCGCCGGCGTGGCAGGTCCATTACATGGGCGGCAACAGCAACATGAACGGGCAGTTCAACGTGGACTTCTACCGGGCGTACAACGAGTGCGGACCGGGAGACCGGGACTTCCTGGGCGCGGAGATCAAGGTGAACTTCGTGCCCGACGCGGGTTCGCTGATCAACGACGTGATGTGGGTCTCGGGGTATCGCGAGCGCTGGCCGGGGACGGACCGAAGCCGGATGGACGACAACACTCGCCTGGCCAACCGCGCGGGCACGGTGGGCGGGCCGTTCTATCCGTACCAGGACGAGGACCAGGACGTGGTGCCGGGACGGTGGCAGAGTGGGTACCAGTACGACTACTTCTACGACAAGCCCGGCGACCCGTGCCCGACGCCGGGAACGGTGACGTCGCTGTACTTCGAGACGTACGCGACGTGGTGGGACGACTACTTCAACGCCGACGGAACCATCACCGATGTCGGGAACAACGGGCACCATGTGTGGGTCCACGAGGGCTTCCGCTGGGGATACGAACTGACGTGCGTGCCGGCGCCGGGCTCGATGGCGCTCGCGGGGTTGGGAATCCTGGCGATCGCGCGGCGGCGGCGCGGGTAAGGCAGACCGAGAGAAGAGGAAGGGCCCGGCGGTGAAAACTCCGCCGGGCCCGTTTGCGTCATCCGGAGCGATTTGGCTCACTTCTTGGTGTAGTCGATCTGCATCATCTTGAACTCGCCCTTGCCGTCCATCGTGGGGGCGAACATCTCGAGGGTCATCGAGGTCGGGGACTTGCGGGTCTCGACCTCGCGCATCCAGGACTTCTGGCCGGTCATGCAGTCCACGAAATGCGCGGTGAGCGTCAGGGTCTTCTTGTCGGCCGAGAGCGTTCCGGTGAAGTTGAGCATCATGGTGCCCATGTTGTCGCACCAGGTGCACTGGAACTGGTTGGTGGTGTTGTCGAAGCCGTAGAGCCCGAAGCCCTCGAAGAGCATGGGCTTGCCGTCGGGGCCGGTCATGTTGCCCTTGGTCTCGCCCTTGGTGTAGCGCCCGCCGAACATCGAGGTGATGGTCGTGGTGCAGGTGCTTTCCTCGGCGGGCATGGAGGGGTCCATCCACATCTTGGTCTTGCCCTCCCAGGTGCCGACGCTCTCCATCAGCCACTTGTGCATGTCGCCGGGCGTCGCGGCCTTGGCCCAGGCCTCCATCATCTTCTCCATGTCGGGCATGCCGGCGGGCGGGGCGCCTTCCTTGGCGGGCTGAGGTTTCTTGTCGGCCGCGGGCTGTGCCAACGCGACGAGGCTCACACCCGCCGCGACCGCGGCACAAAGGGAAACGAGTTTCACTGTCCGAGTCATCGAGAAATCTCCTTGGTGGCCCGCACCCCCCGGGCCTGGGGGCTATAGGTTACCCACACAAATGCCATACTCCAAAGCCGGTAGGAAGCGAATTCCGCAAATCGCCCGCAACATGCGCCCACGAAAGCACTTGCATTAATGCCGCTTGTGTCTGTTTATTCGGCTGGGATATGGCCGCGGCTACCAACCGACCAGATGTCGGAACTGCCGCCAGGCGAGGATTGACAGACCGATCACGACCGCCGAGTTGCCCAGCACGAGCGCGACGATGGAGATGACCCGAAAACTCTCGACGCGACGCGGCCAATCGCGCGGATGGAGCGCGAGAAGCGCCATCAGTCGCTGCCGACCGGGCTCGATGCGGGAGCAGGCCAAGGTATACCAGCGGCCGCTGGAGGCGCGGCCTCGGAGGAGGAGCGAGCAATACGCAATACATGAGTGCAGGTATCAGGTATCGGTGGTACTTCTCTGAGGTGGGTAGCGATCGTACATTCCCCGAATGTGGATCACCACGCGGGTCCGAATGCGGGGCGCAAGGGATCACCAACTCACCAGTCCGGCTCTATTTGCTTCAACAAGTCCCAAGACGATCCAGTGGAGAAGCTGTAAGTCGTTACCTGACCCTCCACCGCGACCATGTGCGGGAAGTTCGCCGCCGTGAGTTCGGCAGCCCTTCCCGCCCTGATTGCGCGAATCAGTTTTTCGCCGCCTCCCGCTGCAAGATACACGGGCGCCACGAAATAGCCGCCGGGTGGTATTCCGGGCCCTGCCCGGCCACTGCCATCCACCTTGATCATGGTGCCAAACCCTAGCCCGTACTCGAGCACAGTTTGGCCGTCATCGGAGACCAGCGTCAGGCCAACCGCGAGACGCAAGTCCTTGCCCCTTTGCGTCTTTGCGTCAAGAAGCTCAATGCGAACCGGTGCACTGGTGACAGGAGTGTCCAGAGCGATGTCGCCCAAGTCTATGTCCACGGTAGTCTGAGCTTCCGAAAGTTCGATTGCCTTGCAAAACCCTGGACCATCCTTCACGCACACGGTGCTTCGCTTCCCCTTTGGCACCTTCACGGCGAACCGGTTCTCGGCGTCCAGTTTGACGGCACCCACGAGCATCCCGCCCGCTGGGAACACTGCACACCGATCACGATTGACCGTGCCGGTTATTTGTCCGCGCACGACCACATTCTCAATCGCTGCGAACTCCATGCTGACGGTCGCTTCACCCGGCGCGACCGTTACGCGTCTCTCAGCAGGCCAGGAGTATTGCGATAGGAGGGACTCTAACCGAGTTCGAATGGGGTCCCCTTCGGGAATAAGGGACAGGGCTAGCGGATTGGCACCAATTGCCACGGTGGTCGGTTCATCATTCGCGGCAACCCACCTCGTACTCTTGCCCTGTTCATCGGTGACGGTGACATCCGGGATCGCCGGTGGAACGCTTGATATCGCGTGAACCACCATGCCCTGCAGCGGAGTCCCGTCGGGAGCACGAACTGTGATTTCGACTTTCACGGCCCGAGTGGCCTGCGGCTGATCGAACGATGCTGCGCATCCATCGCCGATGAGAGAGAGCCAAGTCGACAGCATGATCGATGCAATTAACACGAATCACCTCCAAGCGTTCTCATCTGCAGTTTCGAGGTTAGTTCCAATGCCGGACAGTTCATTGCCGATCCACGTACTCATGTTCGTGCCGATCAATGAGCCCATTGAAGCGGAGTAGTTCTCAGGAATCCAAATGATCGCCTCGAGCCCACCACCAGGCACTGCTACGCTCCACTGCTTCGAGCCCACAGCATCGTTCCCGGAAGTTCCCCAGCTGTGGGAGTGCTTGTCGAAGATCCACCGACTGTAACGCTGCGATAAGCGAGGGTCAACCGTCGTAGACAAGTTGAACGCCGAGTTCAGTGTAACAGCACCATCGCCAAATAGCACCCCGCACTTCAGGTGCACGGCGGGGCCATCAGCGCCGGGCAGTGCGACCACCAGTAGTCGATACGCCCCATTCTCAGGGAACACGGACTGTCCGGAAAGAGCCAGATCGGCGATCAATGCTCCGGAGATCACTTGATAAGGTATATCAGCCGGTGTTGTTGATCGCGAAGCAACCCGCCTCACCAAGTCATCGATCGTCGATTTGTACCCTGCAAGAGGAGCCCATTTGATGGAGAACGAGCCGCTTGGATACTCGGCGGGCCGCCACGAACCGGTAGAGGGGGGAAAATCTGAAGACGTTGCGCCCTCTAGCAACCGATAGGCGGTGCTACCGACGCTCAAGTCATATAGGCAACTTGGTGCATCGTCCTCGGTTCCGAATCTCTCAGGAGCGTTTTGGAGCACCGCTTGCGCTGCGAATACTGAAATGAAACCTTTCAGCAACTCCTGTCTATCTTCATCCCCCCGGTCTTGCGTCTCGCGGAAGAGCGACCTCACGGAGTTGGCAATCGGGCTCCCATCGAATGGACTGCTCAGCATGACCACGCGCCGAATGTCTCCAGCAAAGAGATTCTGCGTCCTTCGGTAGTACCAATTGCCCTGCCGAATGCCGACAGTACCTGGTTCGCCGCGCTGAAATTCCATGTCGCCCCACCCGCTCCAGCCAGCAGGGTCGCCGGGAAGAGGCAGTCGACGACAGGTGCCAGACAGGTTTGACGCATAGAAGCGCACCAATTGGCCGCCCTGACTGTGGGCGACGATGTCTGCGCGTGTCGCCGCGTAACGAACACCAGAAAACGATCTATCCTCGTCGTGGTCAATACCGTCATCCGATTCGTGGTACTCACGAAGCGCGGCTTGAATAGTGTTCGCAACGACGCCGAAGTTTTCAGCGAATCCTTCATGGCTTCGGTAAGACCAGTCGGCCTTGTAAATGCGAGTTGGCACGGGCGTCGCAGTAGATTCTGCATACGCTTCCTGACTCCAGTAGAGGTCGCGCTCGTCCAGCGGTGGGGAATGCCCCTGTATCGAATCGTGAGTGGCATAAATCCCGTGGACGAGTACCAAGGGTGGTCTTCGAAGCGTGACTTCCGTCGTTCCAACAATCTCCCTACCAAAGCGAAGTTCGAGCACCGCGCGAGCCGATTCGCGCCGGAAAAGACTTCCGCCTTGACAACCAAAATTCCTGTACGGCACATCAGCCGGATCCATGAAGTCCACCGGAGGCAGATAGAAGGCGCGCCCTGATCGCATGGATGCTTGGTACTGGTAGCCGTACAATGCCAAGTCAGAGGCGATTACCAGCGGGAAGCGCGGTGCCTGCCACGACTCCGTGAGCGCGAGGGAGTCGCACTGCTGGAATCCTCCCCACACCGCAGTATCAGCGGGAGAGCCGGTCAGGCACCCGCGTATGGCGACCGAAAATGGTAGTCCTTGCGGATTGGGTGTAATCCAAGCAATGCAGAGGCTTGCCCCGTCGGTGACAGCGCCACCTACGGCCCATTCCGGAAGGTACGAAAGCAATGGCGTGTTGAAGGTGACGCGGTACGCACCCTCGGGTTGCCGTGGGTCAAAGTGGCGAGCGTCGACCATATCCAAACGAAAGGCGGCGAGACGAACTGAATCAGGGTAAGCAGAGGAATCGTGCACCGTAACAAAATCACCGCTAGTATCCTCGCTCGGCCCAACGGCTTGGACATAGAGAACAATGGTGTCCTCCGTGTCTGACGCGAATGACCGCACCGGATAGGGGTGATTCGATTCAATGAATTCACCACCGCTGTCCAAAGGCCGATAGTCAAGATCCGCCGGCGCAGATGAGGGGTCGCGAAGTTTCCAAAGGCGGTATCCAGAGCCAGCCCTTCCTCGGGCCCAAACATCCGGGTAATCCTGCGGGCCGGGCGCAAAGGGAGTGACCAGTGACGGTGCCGATTCACGATATGTGAATGCCAGAGTTCCGGTTTCGCGATTCATCGCAGGTGCCAGTCGAACAACGATTGGCACGAAAGACTCTTGCCGGATGCTCTGAAAGTCCGCGAACGCCGGAATCCCGTCTGCATCGAGGTCTGTTGTATCTACCAAGAGTACCTTGCCGGGACCCCGGGTCTCTAGTTCGTTATTACTGTCTGGAGGAATGCCGAATCCGGCCGAATTGGCAGAATCTATGATGAGGTCAATCGGGTCTGGTACTGACGGAACGACCACCCGGTACCGCTCGCGAACCCACCACGTTGGGCTTATGTGCCCGGTATAGCCATGCGTGTCTCCATAATCCACGGGGTCAGGGACAACTCCTTGCGCTGTAGGGTCGATGGCAACACCACCAAATGAGAGCAGAGTGAATGGCCGCCCGCCGTACCCAGTAGCATTTACGGTGAGCCACCGATCGAGCGGCCATTGGAAGTAGTGGTACATCCACCCTGTGAGGTTATCCGGCGGCAAAAAGTGGAAAGCGAAGCCGCCCGCCATCACTCTGACTCCAGCATCAGGTTCAACCGCACACACCGCTGGGACTTGAGTGCAACGGTGGCCATAGCCCATGGCGATGAAGTCGACCATCGTGCATCCGTTATTCGAAACGGACCTCTCGTTGGGGTCACGGGGGTCTGATCCGTACCGTGATTCATTGCGATCGCTCACTCCGTCATGATCCGAGTCGACCTCAGCCAAGTCGGTTCCGAGCATTGTCTCGTGCCAGTTCGTGAGACCGTCCCCGTCGAAGTCGCCGTCTGTGTCGCGCAGAGTTCGTCCCGCCGTGTGGGCAGAAAATGGATTGAGCCCGATACTCGCCTCGGCTCCATCTGAGAGTTCATCGCGGTCGGTGTCGGCGGAGTATGGACTTGTACCGACGCGTTGCTCGACGGTATCGATCAGACCGTCAGCGTCTGAGTCCGCCTGATCTCCTTCGGCAAGCGGGCCTTGGTCCGAGATAGCAGGATCGAGCCCGAACCGAAGTTCCCAGCCGTCGCGCAACCGATCTCCATCCTGATCGGGGTTGAGGGGGTCCCATCCCATCGCCGTTTCAAAGTCATCGTCTATGCCATCCCGGTCCTGATCGTGAGCGGTGAAAGCAGCAGAATCGCAGTCGATTGTCTGCCCGGAAGTCGTTGGATCCAGCGGTTCGAGGCCGAGGCGGAGTTCGGTGGAGTCCTGTACCAGATCATTGTCCGTGTCGGCGCTGCGAGGATCGGTTTGTAGGACCGCAAACTCTTCGAAATCGCTCAGTCCGTCGTGGTCAGAATCGAGCGTGATGTCCACTCCGACTCCTGGGTCGAGCGGGTCGCCGCCCATGCGGACCTCGACTCCATCTCCGAAGCCGTCATTGTCCGTGTCGGCGCAGTTTGGGTCCGTTCCGTACCAACCCTCCTGAGTGTTGGTCAGACCATCGCCATCAGGATCGAGATTCACCGGAAGAATCACGTCGAACTCGCAGTCGTCAAAGGCCGGCTCGCAATCCGCGGCTTGGTACCACACGCGGAACTTCACGTGACCTGGGGTTTCGCTGGTCCGAAAGTAGAGCGAGTCGCCGTGGTCGTACCACGCCCAGAACTGAGGGCCCGTGAATCCTTCCGCCGGTACCGAGTCTACCAACTCCCAGCGATAGACCCCTCCCGAAGGTGCGCCTGTCGCGTGCAGCCCCAAGAACGAGACGTTGTGGATTACCTCGTCGAACCAGCCGGTCGAGTTCGTGAATACGAAGGCGGGGCAGTGGTCGATCTGCACGCTTGATTCGCAAACCGGCACGACATCGAACTCGCACTGGGCGCACGACACGCACGTCGTTCCGTCGGGCATGGTCACCGTGTATTTTACTCGCACCGTCACATGGCCGACTCCCATGCCCCAGACGGTCGCGGAAAGTCCATCCGAACCCGGCACCACCGCCCCCGCGGAATCCCAGCATGCCACGCCGCCGCCTTGTGAGACCACCAGGCTCAACATGGCGCCGCTGCCTCGGGGGATCGGCTCGGTCGGGCAGCCTTCTATGGAGATACTGCACGCGTTGGGAAGGAACCCTGAGTTGTCGCACTCGCAATCGCCGGGCTCGATGGCCGGCGGGGCAATGGAAGCGGCTGCCGCGCCCGGGGGTACCGCCAGCGCTCGCACCGTGATCACACCGCCAACGACATCATCAACGATGATGTGAAGGTCCGCGTCATCCACCACGCCGTCTCCGTTCAGGTCGGCCTGAAGATCGTGCGTTGAGTACCAGCGCAGGAACTCGGCGAAGTCAGCGGTATTGACGGCGCCGGAATCGTCCATGTCGCTGGGGGTGTACAGGACTCCGCCGTCGCTCGCCCACTGCGCAAGCGCCACGACACCACCCTGCCGGGCGGCCAATCGGACGCCGGTTCGGCCGGAGAACAGCACGGCCAGCCCGTAGTTTGCGCCGGTGCCGGGCGGAACGGACTCGATGAGCAGGTCGGCAACGCCGTCTTCATCCTGATCGGGCACGAATGCCGCGAGTGCGTTCAGGGGCTCGTCGGCTTGGGCAACGCGGAACCAGAGTACCGCGCCATCGACGGGCGAAACGGCGTAGGCCGCGCCGACACCGCCCTGGGCCTGGTGATTGGGGGCCATGACCACGAGGTCCGGCACGGCGTCGCCCGAGAGGTCGGGCACGAGCAGCGCGGCGGCGCCGAACAACTCACCGGCTTGCGTCCCCACGAACTCACGAAGTACGGACGCGTCCGCGCCGGAAAGCACTCGCACTCTCTCGTTCGCGGGATCGGGGGTGATGACATCTGCAACGCCGTCGGCGTTCAGGTCCAACTGAAGGAGCTGGGCGGATGCAGTTCGCAGCCCAATGGCCGCGACAAGACAGGAGAGCAGGCATGACACTTTGAAGGACTTCATGGTGAATCTCGTAGTTCAGCAACTCAGCAGCCGTTGACGACCAGGTCCGCGATGTACTGGATATCGAATCCGTCTTCCGAACCGTCACAGTTCACATCCACACTTGGCAGGCAGAAATCGTCCAAGACCCCGTTTACTGCCTGCTCCATGAACTCGATGTCGCGTCCATCGACATTCCCATCGCAGTTGACGTCCGCGGTGCAGGCTTGGCTTCCGGACGTGGGGATCGACACCACGAGAAGCACGCGACGGGTGACTCCATCGAAAACGGCCGCCGCGCCTACGTACACCGGGGTCATTCCGCTCGACGTTGGGGCGCCGATGGCGATGTTGGCGCTGATGTGAGTCACGGCGCCCATTCCACCACCGAGCGGGTTCACGGTGTCGCCGTTTTCCAGGGCTGCCAAGCCGTTGACAAACAGCACGGGTCGCTGTCCCTCGCCCGCGCGCCAGACCATTGCGAGGTCTCCCGTGCCATTGGTGGCAATGGCGGCGGGTGCTCCGGCAAGAACTCGCCCATCCAGCGCCGTTCCCTCCTGGTACAGCACGGTGCCGTCTCTGATCAGGAATGCTCGGTGTCCGGGGTCGCCGTCCGTCTCGCCGACGGCGTACCAACTGGAGTCGGTGGTGCACATGCCGGGATCGGTTACCGAGATCATCGAAAATCCGGTCCACACTTCCCAGGAGTTCGGCACCAACTCGCCCTGCTGCAAAACTATCTGATGGGAGTTCGCGCCAATGTCGGTCAGGAGCACGGCTTGTTTGGAACTGGCCCCCGGACGGCTCGCCCTCACAACCGAGATCACTTGGGAGCCATCCGGGGAGAACCGAAAGCCGCGAATGGCTCCGACGCCGTCCGGAACTTCGCCGGACGGGAGAGGCGTACCCGAACCGAGCAGCCTGCGCGTTTCCGCCCCGATCCCGTAGTAGAGCCCGACTCCGGCCGCGGGTTGCCACGCCTCCAACGACTCACCAGCGACCCAGAATGGCGCGCCCGCCCAGGTCAGGCCAACGCGGCTCAGGCCAGCGAAGTACCCGCTGGTCAGCCCCGGCGTCAGGCTGCCCTCCAACGAAATCACGTTGTCGCCAAGCCACACGGAATCGGGAAAGCCGGGACGGTCCACGCCGGGCGTTCGCGGGGGCTGGCCCGGACAAGGATCCAGCCCAACGGGACCGTCCGCGATCGCCGCGCTGTATGCCACGCTGCCATTGCTAGCGATGCCGATGAAGTCATCGAACTTTGCCTGCAAGAGGCCGGAGACTGGCGACGGAGTTCGCGCGGAGGCGGCTGTACCGTCGAAACTCCAGATCACCGTGCCGCGCGTCTGCGTTTCGATCAGGGCCGCGATCTGGTTTGATCCCGCGGCGGAGACTGCGCGAATCGCGGCTACGGTCACGCCGGGAGCGAGCACATCACCCTCGCGTACGAGAATTGTCTGAGCGGATGCGGAGAATGCGCCAAGAAAGACGACGGCGACTGCACGTTTCATAGACTCTCCTTCGCGCCCATACGTGAGCATTCGACTGTTGATGTTACTGGGCGGCGATGGCAGCGATGCGTGCAAACGCACAAACATGATATTTTTCTCCTAAATGCTTTGGTATGAGCGAGTTGCCACTCACTCGGATGGACGGCTCGTGCGGCAATACCACGGGTTCCATCGGCACTACGCGATAACTCGATGGAAGCCACGGACGTGCACGACTCTGCCTGTCTGGGAGGATGCCTGTCTGGGATGATCGCCCGAGCCCGGCCAGCGGACGCTGAACGGGCAAGAATGACGGGCGGGAATCAACCGGCCGTGGGAGGAGTTTCGCTGCCGGTGATCGTGACGCGCATGAAGGAGTCGCGGAAATGACGAGCGAGCAAGCGGGCGGTTCGGATGCGTCGCGGCCGGCGGCGGGGGCGGCGGGCGGAGGGGCCATCAGCGAGGACACGTTGAAACACGCCCTGCACGCCTTCAAGAAGCGGCACAAACTGACGAAGTTGGACCACGAGTCCAGGCTCGGCGCGAGCCGGCCGATGACCTCTGGGAAGAAGGTGGAGGGGATGGGGATCATCCCGCCGAACGACTATCCGCGCGAAGTATGGCGCGAGTTGGCGCGGCAGGGGAAGATCAAGGACATGGGTGGCGGGTTCTATTCGATGCCGTGAGGACGGCGTTCGAACGGGCGCTTACGCCGCGCCACGCTTCCGTGGCAAGATCTCGATCGATTCCACCAGCAGAACATCCACCACCTGGAACTCGTCACCATCCATGCTGGTGGACGTATAGACCACGGCGGTCCGGCCGGAGGGGCTTACCGAGACAAACTCGGGATGCTGCACTTCAACCGAGCGACCGCTTCCGAAGTGAAGGCGGAACGGCATGAACGGTTGTGCACGCAACGCGGAAAGGAGTTCCTTGCTGGTCATCGCTGAATCCTAGAGCAGCGGGTTCTTCGACCCGTGCATGTAGTCGCGGATCGGGCTGAGGTTGGGCTGGGGGTTCGCGTACACGTCGCTGTAGAGTTCCGTCGCGGCGTCGGGCGCGGGGCTGGACTCGGCGAACTCCATCGCGTGCTTGACCTGCTCCTTCACCGAGGCTTGGAGGTCCATGAAGGCCTGCTCGGAGAGCACGGGCGACCCGTCGGCGTTCTTGCGCTCCATCATGAGGACGTGCGCCATGCGGTCGATGGAGTCCTTGCCCTTGTACTGCTCGACCTCGTCCTTCGTGCGGTACTTCTGGGGGTCGGACATGGAGTGGCCGAGGTAGCGGTAGGTCTTGAGGTCGATGAAGGCGGGCTTCTGGTTCTCGCGGCACCAGTCCACCACGGGCTTGAACGAGTCGTAGAGATCGATGACGTCGAAGCCGTCGATGATCTCGCCGCGGATGCCGTAGGCGTCGGCCTTCTTGGTGAGGTCGTCGGCCATGGTGGTGCCGCGGCTGATGGCGGTGCCCATCGAGTAGCCGTTGTTCTCGACGATGTAGATAACGGGGATGTCCCAGAGGCCGGCGAGGTTCATGGACTCGTGGAGCACGCCCTGGTTGAGGGCGCCGTCGCCGAGGTAGGTGAGGCAGACCTTTTTCTTCGCGGGGGCGCCGGGCTCGACCCCGGGGTTGGGCAGGGCGCGGTTGAGGACCTCCCACTCGTAGCGCGCGGCGAAGGCCAGGCCGGTGCCCAGCGCAGTCTGCGCGCCGACGATGCCGTGCCCGCCGAAAAGCCAGTTGGGCTTGTCGAACATGTGCATCGAGCCGCCCTTGCCCTTGGCGCAGCCGGTGCTCTTGCCGAACATCTCGGCCATACAGGCGCCGGCGTCCATGCCGCGCGCGAGCGCGTGCCCGTGGTCGCGGTAGGCGGTGACGATGGGGTCGTCGTGGTTGGTGGCGGCGATCGTGCCGACGGCCGCGGCCTCCTGCCCGATGTACAGATGGCAGAACCCGCCGATCTTGGCCTGCTGATAGGCCTGCGCGCAGCGGTTCTCGAACTCTCGGATGAGATACATGTCGCGGAGCCACTTGACGAGCGTGGCCGCGGGGAGCGAATCGCTGGGACGCCCGCCGGATGAGGGTCGGTTTCTGGGGGCGTGGGTGGAGGTCATGGAGGGCTCCGAGGTGGCGTGGGACATCGTGCGTCCTTGCAGGGGTTCTGTGAACTGATCGGCGCATTCCGTTCGGGTTTTGAGCGGAAACGCGTACTTTCCAATGATATGCGGCCGGGCGATTTGCGCGGGATCAGGTCAGCCAGCGGCCGCCGTCCACGCGGATGATCTCGCCCGTGACGTAGGTGGCTTCGAGGCAGAGCCAACGCACGGCTCGGGCGGCATCGTCGGGCGACCCGGCGCGACCCAGGGGGATCCGGCGGAGGTATTTGGCCTGGGAGTCGGGGTCGGCATCGTCGCCCTCTTCCGGCCAGGCGACCACGCCGGGGGCGACGGCGTTGACCCGGACGTGGGGCGCGAGGTCGCGGGCGAGGCCGTAGACCATGTCGATGAGCGCGGCCTTGGACATGGAGTAGGCGGCAAAGTCGCGCCGGGGACGGCCCATGGCGTGGATGTCGGCCATGGCGATGACGCTGGCGCCACCGTTCAGTTTGGATTGGCGCAGGAGCGGGGCAAGGCGGGCGGTGAGCAGGAGTGGGGCCGCGGCGTTGATGCGGTACTGCTTGAGCAGGCTCTCGGCGCTGAGTTCGCTGAGGGGCGAGGGCTCGTACATGGAGGCGTTGTGGACGAGGATGTCCACGTGGGAGAGCATCTCGGCGCGTTCGGTGCCGAAGGCCTCGACGGCGGGCAGGTCATCGAGGTCGAGTTGATAGAAGGAGACGGATGCACCGGCGTCGGCGAGTTCCTTGGCGAGAGCGTGGGCGTCTTCCTCGGAGGCGTTGTAGGTGAAGATGATGTCGCAGCCGCAGCGAGCGAGTTCGAGCGCGGTGGCGCGCCCGACGCGCCGGGCCGCGCCGGTGATGACCGCGAGCGGGCGGGACTGGTTTCGCTCTTCGGGCGGGAGGGGCTTGGCTTCGGCGGTGGGGAGTTCGCCGGGAGGGGGGACCGCGGCCCGGCGGCCGGCCTCTTCCCAGGCGTCCACGCGCGGTTTACCATGCTCGGACTCGCGTTCCTTCCGCTCGGCCGCGATCCGACGGTCGCGGAGTCGGCGGCGGTGGAGCATCACGCCGACGAGCGCGACGATGAAGAGCACGCCGATGAGCGCGACGAGCATCGTCCAGAATGCGGTCTGCTGGGCCTGCTCCTTGGTGAGTTTCTTCGGCTGGTCGGGTTGGACGGTGCCGGTCTGCACGGGGGCACTATACCGGAAGCGCGGCGTGCGTTGGGGACACGAAAAAAGGCCCGGGATCGGCCCGGGCCCCGAGGTGCGCGGCGTTGTACCCGGCTATTTCGCGCGGGTGAGTTCGAAGACCGGGCAGTGGTCCTTCTGCACTTCGCCCTTTGAGAAGGATTTCCATTCCTCGCGAAGTTTGTTCCTGGATTCCAGGACGAGGGTGAGTTCACCCATGTACATCTCGTCGGCGGCGGTGAGGTTGGTGACCGAGTCGAGTCTGAAGGCGACGGCCCCCGGCTGACCGGCCGCGGCCCGCATGCGCGGCTGGTTTCCCTGCGCGCAGTAGTGCGTTACGACGAGGGTCGGGCCGTCCATGTGGTAGATGTTGGTCATCTCGTGCCCTTCGCCCGGGAACATCACCTCGCGGACGATGGAGCCGTTCGACGACACGGTAAAAACAGCGGCGGTCTGTTTCTTGCCGTGATCGTCGGCCATCTCCCAGGTGCCGGCGAGGGACTTGACCTGATCGAAGAGAAGTTTCTGCTGCTCGGGCGTGGCCTGCGTGACGACCTGGCGGGACGAATGCGTGGCGCACCCTCCCAGTGCGAGCACGGCGGCAGATCCGACGAGAATCACGATCCGGTTCATCTGAGAGACTCCTGAGCGGACCACCCCGTGGCCGCGGGGGGACAGTGTACCGGGATTCTGCGTTTCGGGAAACGGAGATGGCGCCGGTCAGAACCGGGTGACGCAGCCCACCCCGACCAGCACCAGCGCCACGCCGATGATCTTGCCCGGCGTGGCGATTCTCGCATCCAGCCCCAACCACCCGAAGTGATCGATGCAGATCGAAGCGATCATCTGCCCGAGAATGGCCGCGGCCAGGAAGAGGAGCACGCCCAGTCGCGGCGAGAGGAAGACCGCCGCGGCGACAAAGGCGGCGCCGATGACCCCACCGAAATACGCGGGCCAGGGAATGGCGGCCAGCCGGCCGGAGGTGGGGAGTGGCGTGCGGAGCGCCACGCACACCGCACCCAGCGCGATCGAGCCGATCAGGAAGTTGAAGAGCGAGGCTTGTGTGCCGGACTGGAGGGCTTTCGCGGCCTGGGTGTTGACACCCGCCTGGATCGGCAGCAGCGCCCCGGCGAGCACCGCGACCACGACGAGAAGAAGTTGCATGGACCGATTGTTGCCGCGTCGGCGCCTACGAACCGCCCGGCGGCGGGGGCTCGGCGGGCGGGGGGATGCGAAGGTCGATGGCCGGACCGTCTCTGGGTTCGAAGACGAGCCGATTGAACTTCCAGGGCGTCGCGGGGCCGCCCTGGGCCGCGTCGAGGCGGAGCCAACCCGAGCCGCTGGGGCCGTGGACGGGCATGTTCAGCGAGACAGCCCCGGAACCGCCGCCGGCACTGAACTGGCCGGTGACGAAGCGGCCGGCTTCGAGGGGGGTGCCGGTGATCGCGGTGACGCGGGGATCGGCGGCGGCCCGGGCGAGGGCTTCGCTGGCCGCGGGATGGTCGCGCAGCGCGCCCATGAAGTTCCACACGACCCAGCCGAAACAGCCGCCGCAGCCGATGACGACGGCGAGCACGCCGCCGATGATGAGCCACACGAGGTTGCGGGCGGCCCAACTCCTGGCGGGGAGCGGCGGGGCGCCGTGGGGCGGGGTTGAGGCGGGCGGGGGGAGGGCGCTCATCGCTCAGTCCTCTATTCGCAGGCGGGAGAGATCGAACTTGGGCGGGGGAATGCGCAGTCGCAGCGATTCCAGCGTGTGCACGAGGATGGTGGAGACGGCGAGATTGCGGAACCACTTCTTGTCGGACGGCACCACGTACCACGGGGCGTGGGTGCTCGAGCAGCGGCGGATCGCGTCGTCGTAGGCGCGCATGCAGGCCCCCCACTGCTTGCGGGTTTCGAGGTCTTCGGGGCACATCTTCCAGCCTTTCACGGGATCGGTGAGGCGCTTGAGCAGCCGCTGCTTCTGCTCTTTCTTGCTGATGTGCAGGAAGATCTTGACGATGCGGGTGCCGTTCTCGTGGAGGATGCGCTCGAAGGCGTTGATCTGCTCGTAGCGGAGCGACCACACCGAACGGGGCACGAGTTCGTTGACTCGAACCGCCACCACGTCTTCGTAGTGCGAGCGGTTGAAGATGCCGATCTCGCCACGGCGCGGGCACGCGCCGTGGATTCTCCACAGAAAATCGTGGTCCAGTTCTTCGTGACTGGGCTGCTTGAAGCCGTGGACGCGGCAGCCCTGCGGATTGACGCCCGAAAAAACCTCGCGGATGGTGCCGTCCTTGCCCGCGGTGTCCATCCCCTGAAGGACCACGAGCAGCGCGAAGCGGTCGTCGGCCCACATCACATCGGAAAGGGCGGCGAGGCGCTGGACGTTTCTCTGGTGCGAGTCGGCCGCGGCCTCCTTGTCGGTCCAGCCGTGGGTGTCGTCGGGGCCGACCCTGGCGAGTCGGAAGCCCGATCCCGGATCAACGCGCAGCCGGTCGCAGAGGTCCATGGGCGCAGCATACCCGCCCGGGTGGTATGCTGGCGCGGAAAGGGGACGGCCATGGAACAGGACTTTGACGCGCTGGTGGAGGCCTCGCAGGTCGCGACGAACAAGACGGGCGAGCAGAACCTCTGGCGGGCGACGATGGCGCTCGAAGCGTGGTACTTCGTGGCCCGCGGCGCCGGGGACGACGCCGAGCCGCTGATCGGCTCGCTGGAGGGCAAGTCGGCGCTGCTGATCTTCACCGACGAGGAGCGGGCCGCGGCGTTCGCGAAGCGGCGCAACATGCGCCAGAGCGACGTACGAGGGGCGGCCCGCGACGCCGCGAGCATGGAAGGCGAGGTCCTGCACATGGACCTGCCCGATGCGCTGGTGTATTGCGAGGATCTCTCGAAGGCGGGGGTGGAGTGGGCGCTGTTCAACTCGGGCGGGTACGCGTTTCAGTGCGCGTTGATTGATGTGAAGGACAAGGCGGAGCGGTACGGCGGGGGATAACTCCAGTTCGGACCGTGGGAGTGCCGAAGGTATTGAGACCCCCTTTGGGGGCGGATCTCGAGAAAGGAGACACCCATGAGCCATTGGGCAGGGATTCTGGCGCAAAGCAACGGTGACGCGGCGGGCGGGATGATCATCGTGATCGTGTATCTCGCCATTCTCGTGCTGGTGATCGCGGGGTTTTGGAAGGTGTTCACGAAAGCCGGGCAGCCGGGGTGGGCATGCCTGATCCCCATCTACAACACGTACGTTCTCCTGAAGGTCGTCAACCGCCCCTGGTGGTGGCTGCTGCTGCTGCTGATTCCCATCGTAAGTCTGATCATCGCGATCCTCGTGATGGTGGATCTTGCCAAGTCGTTCGGCAAGGGGGTCGGATTCGCGTTGGGACTCATCTTCCTGGGGTTTATCTTCATCCCGATTCTGGGCTTCGGCAGCGCTCAATACCAGCCGATTGCCAGGGCCTGATTTCGAAACGAAATCGCCACGCCGGGGCGGACAGTTTGTCCGCCCCGTTGTTTTTTCGGCACGGATCGCGTTGACACGGGGGTTGATTGCTGGCAGACTCTTGCGCATCGCGCTCGTGGTGTTCCCGATGGGTGAGGTTCCGACCGGAGCGTTCGCTCCCAACTCACCGAACCGGGCACGAGGCGTACGGGGTGCCCAGCCATGATCGACCGCGTCGTGTTCGCGTTGACCGCCGCAGCCCTTGCCTCCGCCGCGGGCGGGCAGGTGGGAGTTCAGCCGCCGGAGCCTGACGCCCCCGCGCGGTTCGAGACCCCGTTCTTCGTGGTGAACGAGCCGGCGCGCCCCGCGACGCTGGCCAGCGGCGCGCCGATCATGCTCGAGTGCCAGTCCATCTGGAAGCCCGTGTGCGGAACGCCGGCGGGGAAGGTGGCCGCGCAGGACCTGGCCGGGATGTCCACCTCGCATGCCGCGGAGTTCGCGCCGGGCGCGCCCATCCGCATCGTGGATACGCCCGCCCTCCCGGGCCCCTACCAGCCTCGGACCAACATCAACATCGTGTACGTGCTGGGCGCGAGCGTGCCGGCGGCGGCGGTGCCGGCATTCGCGGCGGCGGAGCAGTACATCGAGGCCCAGTTCACCGACCCTATCACCGTCACGGTCTCGGTGAGTTTCGCGAATCTCGGACCGGGAGTGCTCGGCGGCACGGGGAGCACCTACGGCTACGTGACGTACGCGAACTCTCGCGCCGGCCTGGTAGCGGGGATGGACGCGGACGACACGATCCAGTCTTTCCTGCCCACGGGCACCACGGTGCCGGTGCGGTACAAGGGCTCGAACAGCCGTGTCACGAACGAGAATCGCGTGTTCTGGACGATCGCCAACTTCAACGCGACGGCGGGGTCGGCCGCGGGAAACGCGGCGTCGATGCAGTACAGCAACACGTTCCCGTTCGACTACGACCCCTCCAACGGCGTGTCGGGGAGCGCGTACTCGTTCCAGGACGTGGTGATCCACGAGACCGGGCACGCGCTGGGATTCACCAGCGGCGCGGATTTCCGCAACAGCGATCTCGAATTGCTCGACCTCTTCCGCTTCCAGCGGACGGACGGCACCGGCGATTACAACCCCGACACGACGGCGGAGTTTCAGGTGCGTCCGCGCCTGGTCTCGTACAACAGCCCCAACGACGATCACAACTCCGACCTGATCAGCGTGGAATACCGGATGTCGGACGGGTCGCCGAATCAGGCAAGCCACTTCCGGGACCAGACCCCGCCGATCGGGATCATGGACCCGACGCTGGGGTACGGTCAGACGTTCTACCCCAACTTCTTCCTGTCCAGCGATCTGACCATGTTCGACGCGATCGGGTACGACCGATAGGACTTGGGTGGGTTATCGAGCGGGGCCGGTTTTCGGCCCCGTTTTTCATGCGCCGGGGTAGCGACCGTAACATTCGCACATTCGCGGCGTATCTGTAGGGAGCACATGAAGAGGGAAACGAAGGGATACGCCATGAGATCAAACGCACTGAAGATCGCGATTCTGGCCGGGGCTTTTTCGGTTCCGGCGTGGGCGGGGCCGCTGGAGCCTCGTTTGGTGGATCGGGACGCGAAGTGGCTTCTGCACGTCGATGCTGAGGCGGCGCTGGCGTCCACGCCGGGGGGCTTCTTCAGGGAACTGGCCGCGGAGGAGATGCCGGCCCGGGCCGAGATCGCGGCGCACTTCGGGTTCGACCCGATCACAACGATCCGTGGGCTGACGTGCTACGGCCGCACGTACGGCGACAAGGACGGCGTGATCATCATTACGGGGAGCGCGGAGATCCAGGCGGCGGAGGAGAAACTTCCGCAGTCGGGGCTGGCCGAGTACGCGCCGGATTCAGAGGGTGAGCACAAGTTTCACCGGTGGAGCGACAACGAGAAAGAGGTGTTCTGCGCGTTCCTCGCGGGGTCCAAGCCGGATGAACGGCGCGTGGTGTTGACCGGGTCTCGCGACGGGTTGCTGCGGGCGCTGGACGTGATCGCGGGGGCTTCCCCTTCGAGTCTCGACGACGCGGCGGGCGCGCCCGACCCAGGGGGCGCCATCGTGTTTGTCACCGCCCGGGAGATCAATATGTCGCAGGCGCCCGCGCGGGCGAAGACCTTCCGCGGCCTGGAGGGCCTGACGCTCCGCATCGGCGAGCGGTCGGTCAACGACCAACTCCAGTTGTACACGCAGGCGCACCTGAGCGTGGGAACGCCCGAGCGCGCTCAGCAGATGCAGCAGATGTTCCAGGGATTCATCGCGATGGCGGCGCTGGCCAGCGAGGACAACCCCGACCTCCAGCCGCTGGCGGCCTTGGCGCAGCGTGTGAAGATCTCGGTGGACAACGCGCAGATCTCGGTCGAGTGCTCGCACCCGAGCCAGGCCGTGCTGGATGTGGCCAGGGAACTTCGGCGGATCGAGGAAGAAAAGAACAAGGCGCCGCGGGGGCCGGAGGCGGAGAAGAGTGGCGGGCATTCGGAGTGATCATCATCTCGGAACGCTCACGGCACTGACCGCCGAGCAACTCGCGGTGCGCGCGGGGCGCGGCGGGGCCGATGCGCACGCGTGCTTCGAGCAGGTGGTGATTCGGTACGAGGAACGGCTCTTCAACTTCCTGCTCCGGCGCTGCGGCAAGCGGGAAGAGGCCGAGGAACTGGCCCAGGAGACCTTCGTCCGCGCCTGGGAGCGGATCGCGTCGTACGACCCGACATGGCGGTTCTCGACGTGGCTGTTCACCATCGGGCTGCGGCAGGCGGTGTCGCGGCATCGCAAGGCCCGGCGAGAGGTGCCGGTCGAAACGCCCGAACGTGCCGCACCGCCGGCGCGAGATACGGGCGATGATCATGATCTTGGAGCACGCCTGTGGGCGCTCGCGGCCGAGCGCTTGACCCAGGATCAGCACACCGCCCTGTGGCTGCGGTACGCGGAGGACATGGCGGTGGACGACATCGCGAAAGTCATGGGCAAGTCCGGCGTGGGCGTTCGCGTGTGCCTGTTCCGGGCGCGGCAGGCGCTCGCGGGAATGATCGAGACACCCGCCCGGCGAGAGGTCGTCAAAGACGCCACTCCGCCGCGGCGGACGAGCAAATCGGGGGCGATGATGAGCGGGGGTGCGGCATGAAGGACTGGCTGGAAGCACTGAAGGCCTCGGCGGCGCTGGATGATCGGCGCGACCGCGGACCGGCGCCGCGCGGGCAGGCCCGAGTAGATGAGGCGCTCTCGCATCCGGGCGCGGCCTCGTGGACGCCCGCGCCGACCCACTTGCGATCGCGCATCATGGATCGCGTCGGCCGCGCCGAGCCCGAGCGGGCGGCGCTGCGGCGAACCGGGCCGATGAGGAGCGCGGCGCTGGCGTTCGCGGCGATGGTGGTGATGGGATTGGGCGTTGGCGTGTACCTGGCTTGGCCGCGCACTCCGGCCGCGACCCCGGACTCCCGCGGAAGCGCCGCGAAGGCGCCCGAACTGAGTACGGGGGCGCTGGTTCAAATGCCGGCGGAAGCGGGGCCGATCGCGATGGCCGCGATGGAGAATCCGCTGGTGGAAGAAGCCCGGCTCATCCGGGAAGATACGAGGCGAGCGGTCGAGCGTGTGTTCGCTCGGCTGCCGATGCGGATGAGCCGTTAGAGCGACTGTTGCCGCCCAAAAACGAAAACGCCCAGGGCGGAGGGTTGCCTTGGGCGTTTGTGCCGCGGCGGTATTTCACCGCCTGCGGCGGAGCCCGATGACGCCGCCCAGCGCGAGAAGCGCAAGCGACGCGGGAGTGGGAACAAGGTGGAACGTGCGAGCGTCGCTCCAGTAAGAGCCGGTGGTGTACTGGAAGGTGTCGCTCCCGCCGACGACCCATCGGTAGTCGCCCAGGCCGGCGCCCATGAGTGTCGTCCATTGGGCGCCGCTCAGCATGTACGAGGTGACATCGCCCGGCACGGCGATGTCCAGGACCCGCGTCGTCAGCGCGTCGTTGAAGACGATGAGATTGAAGGTGTCGTTCCAGGAGTTGTTGCCGCGGGCCCAGTCAAACGTGGGCGCCCCGCCCGAAACATCGATCGTGCCCCCGACCATGCCGCCCATGGGGACGGGCGACACGCCGTATTCCTCGAAGATGGCGCCGTAATCGACTCGGAGGGCGTCGGTGGCGGTCGGGCGCGTGAACAGGAAGTCCCACAGGTCGTCGAGTTCATCCACGCCCGCGATGTCGTTGTTGATCATGTCGTACATGGGGGCGAAGCCGATTGTCACGCGGTCGTGCGGTTCGCTGCCGCCGGTGCCGTCGGCCAGATCCCAGAGGATGCGGACGACCGAGGCCTCGTCGCCTTCGCCGGCGTCCAGAGACCCGGCGTGCGTGTCGATGTTCACGGCGAAGGTGCTCCCCGGGGTGTCGGTGTTGAGCGAGGTGTAAATGGTGTCGCCCGTGGTCGGGCTCGCGGGATGGGCGGAGACGAACTGCGCGGCCGTGCCGTTATACGTGGCGAGGGCCTCGCCCCACGCCAGCCTCACGCCGCTGCTCTTTCCGCCCGCGCCGCCGGTGATGTTGGTGACGCCGAAGGAGTGCGAGCCGCCGGGATTGTTGTCGAGCCCGTCGATGTGCGCGAGACGGTGGCCGTACTCGTGCCCGATGACGTCCCACGCGTAGCGCCGCCATTGGCGAATGTGCAGCGTGCCGTCCGAGGGGTCGTAGAACGAGGCGGTGCCCCCGCCGGTCTCCGGGAAGACCGTGCGGATCGGAACCGGGGCCGCCCCGCGCATCGCGGTGCCGTAGAGCCAGGAAGTCTGTTCCGCATCGGCCACGGCGAAGGCCCGCTCCGCATTGCCGCCCGTGGTGTCGATCGTCATCGGGGGAGTCGCGCCGCCTCCGAGCGGAGCGCCCGGGCCGCTGACGAAGTACGGCGTTCCGGCCACACCGGCACCGACGGTGGTCGCGTCGTTGTCGGCCACGATGCGCGTGAAGAATCCGAGCGAACCCGGGGGCGGAACCACATCCACCGACCAGTCGCCGGCGTTGTCGCATCGAGTTTCTCCCACCATGACGTCGCCGCCGGGGTTGGCCACGAAGACCTGCACCTTGACCCGCCGGGCGGGCTGCGCGGTGCCCGCGCCATCGGTGTATTTCACATTCCCGGAAACGCCGACACCAAAGGCCGTCCCCGCCGCGGCAAACAACGCCATCGGCACGATCCACGAGCGCAGCAGTACCATGTCTTCTCTCCTCGACAGCGCGGACAACGCCGCGCCGGTCTTGTCTTGGAGCGCAGTTGAATACGGGAGCCAGACTCTGTCAACGGCGACGCGTGCGAACAGGGAATAAACATGGGTGAGAATCGCCGGGCGCATCGGTAGTTCACGTGTTTTTACGGGGAGACGTTTTGATGAGTTCCAAATCAGGTCTTCCGGTCCTCGTGGGATCCTGGAACTCCGGGCCGGCCATGGTCCGCGCGGTCGAACGTGCGAGCGCGGGGCTGGGGCTGCTCGACGCGATTGTCGAGGGCATCTCGCTTGTCGAGGACGATCCCGAAGAGATGTCGGTGGGGTTTGGCGGCTTGCCCAACGAAGAAGGGGTCGTCGAACTGGACGCCGCGGTCATGGACGGGCCACGGCATAAAGCAGGCGCGGTCGCGGGCTTGCGCGGCGTCCGACACGCGGCGCGCGTCGCGGTCGAGGTGCTTCGGCGTACCGATCACGCTCTGCTTGTCGGCGATGGCGCACTGCGATTCGCCAGGCAACTTGGGTTTCAGGAGGAAAACCTGCTGACCGAGCAATCCCGCGCAGCCTGGCTGGCCTGGAAAGCAGGCCTGTCCTCTCGCGATGCGTGGCTCTCCCCGGATGAGGGTCCTTCGGAGTTCGGTCAATCGCGATGGGCGGGGCACCGGGACAACCCAACACCCGGCGGCCCGCCCGCTTCCCCGCGCCCGGGGGATTCGGGCGGCTCGCCGGCGGCGCCGTTCACCTTCGGGACAATCCACGTATCGGGGATGGATGCGCGCGGGGACCTGTTCGCATGCACGAGTACGAGCGGCCTCTCGTACAAGATCCCCGGCCGCGCGGGCGACTCGCCCATTGTGGGCGCGGGGCTGTATGTGGAAAACCGGATCGGGAGCGCGGGATGCACGGGGCGCGGTGAGGCGGCGCTCCAGAACGCCGCGGCCTACCACACGGTGCTTTCCATGGAACGGGGCCTGTCGCCCACGGAAGCCGCGCTGGAGACGTTGCGACGGATCGCGCGCAACACGTGTGAGCGACGGCTCTTGGCGTCGGAGGGCCGGCCGAGTTTCAACGTCACGGTGTACGCCCTTCGCAAGGACGGCGCGGCCGGGGCGGCGGCGATGCACCCCGGGTACACGTACGTCAGTTGCCGGGACGGCGAGCAGCGCGTCGAGAACTGCGCGGTTCTGTTCGGCGATTGATCGACCGCTGCGGAATTCTCGATCCAAGGGTCGGCTTGGGTTTGACACAGGCCGCGAGTTTGATAGGCTGGTATCGCTATCGGTGCCCGGGCGGAAATGAGTGCCGCTCGGGTGAAAAGGGAAGTGTGGTGAGATTCCACCGCGGACGCGCCGCCGTATCGGGTGCTGATGCGAGTCCATGAGCGACCAAGGTCGCTCGACCACTGGAGCAACCGGCGAGGAGCCGGAAGTTTCGGGAAGGCGGACTCGCGGAGCCCGGAGCCGGAAGACCTGCCGATGGTTGTGTGGCTGGTGGGCCCTCGCGGGCCCGGTTCGCCTGTACCGGCGAACACGGGCAAAGGGTGCCGGCGGAGCGTGCCGCGCGATGTCCCTGCGAGGCGCCTCCCCCGACGATCTCCGCGAGCGGCCCCGATTCGATCGGCAGGGGCCATCCCGCGCGATTCGGGGTGAAGCCGCGAAGAGGTGTTGATTGAGGCATTTGGGAGTTTGGCTCGGCACGATTGCGCTGAGCACCGCCGCCTACGGGGGAGACAGCCCGTACGCCGCGACCGTCGTGTCGTATTCCCCGGGACTCGTTCCCGATCCCCAGTACACCAATCCGGGTGCGTCGCTGGGAGAGCCCGAGCGGTTCACGGGCGAGGTCTTTCAGTTTCCCGGCTGCGTGACTCCGTTCAACCCACCGTTCGGCCCGGAGGAAATCGTTTCGGTCGGCGGG
Organism: Phycisphaerales bacterium; assembly: GCA_905339235.1. GTDB lineage: Bacteria > Planctomycetota > Phycisphaerae > Phycisphaerales > UBA1924 > RI-211. Next base: position 51,152 of record CAJPFG010000010.1, on the reverse strand, counting down.
ACCGGATCGTTGATTCTCGGGTTCGATCACCCGGTAGTTGACGACCCGCAGAACCCCTTCGGCCTGGATTTCATCGTCTTCGGCAACGCGGGGTTCACCGACGTCGACTATCCCATCGGGCAGACAACGCCAGGAGGCGCCATGTTCGGCGTCGGGGCCGCGGCGAGAGTCTCCGTGAGCGCCGACGGGCTGGTATGGCACGCCCTGGGCGGATCGGTGGACGCGCTGTACCCGTCGCTGGGGTACTCCGACCTGACTGACGCGTATGCGCCGGCGCCCGGCGCGGTTCCCAGCGATTTCACCAAGCCGGTGAATCCTGCGCTCCTGCCGGGCGGCATGAACTTCGGCCAACTCGTCGCGGCGTACGACGGCTCGGGCGGGGGCACGGGGTTCGATTTCGGCCCCACCGGCCTGCCGTCGGTCAGTTACATCAGGTTCGAAAACCTCGCCGACGGGCAGGTCGCCTTCGAGATCGACGGCGTTTCGGATGTCACGCCCGTCCCCAGCCCGTCGGCGCTTTTTCCGTTGATGCTGTACGTCACCGCGTGGCGCCGCCGCCGCGCTCACAGATGATCGAGAGAGAGGACGCGCGTTTCGCTTAGCGGTGGGGCGCGCGGTTGTGAAAGCACGCAACGGTCGAGAAAGGGTGGCCCTCAGCGCCGCGACAGCGGCGCTTTGGGCATTGTGCGCGGCGGCATCCGCGGACGACACGGGGATGTTCCCCGGGCCGATCGCGCCCGACACGTGGGGCGGGGTCGGGGGCGAAGCCTCCCGCGCGGGGTGGGTGTGGGCGCCGCCCGTGGAGATGGGTCGCCGGCTCTGGACGGCGACGACCGACGACCTGGGCTCGCCGATCACGTTCGTCTCGCAGGCAGGGTTGGCCGTGTCCGCCGCGGATCATGGGAACCTGGTCTTCGCCGTGGGGCGCGTGTCGCGCCCCGAAGGCCCGGTGAATGAGCCGCGGCTGTTCGCGTTCCTGCGCGAAACAGGCGGAGCCGTGTGGTCGCGCCCCGTGGGGATGATCTCGCTGGACTCGTTCGCATCGCCCGCGCTGGACAGGGCCCGCGGCACAGTGGTGTACGCGTCGGGACGGTGGGTGCGCGCGTTTGATCTGTGGGACGGGGAAGAGGCGTGGACCTGCGAGTTGGCTCGCAACGTGGTGAACGCCTCGCCCGCAATCACCTCGGACCTCGACGGCGCGAACCGTCTCTTCATCACCGACTTCGACGGATTCGGCGGCGAGGCCAGCCTGTACTGCATCAACGTCGATCCGTTCGATCCGGCTCGGAACCCCTTCCAGCCCGGCGAGATCGTGTGGTCCGTTCCGATCGGCGGCTCGTCGGGGAACTCCCCCGCGTACCTCGAGCGGAGCCGGGGCGGGCTGGGGCTGGTCTACGTCGCGTCGGTGGGCGAGTTCGGATGGGAGCCGGGACGGATTCGCGCGTTCCCCGCGGCCGCCCCCGCCGCGCCCCCGCCCGCGTGGGAGTTCACGAACACGATTCCGGAGGGTTTCTTCGGCGGGGTGAGCGCCGCTCCACCCGAGATCCTCGGCGGCGCGCCCCGCGTGTACGCGGCGTCGTACGCGTTCTCCGGGGGGCTCAGTTCCGCGAACCTGGTCAGGATCGACGGCGCCACCGGCGAACTGGCGTGGTCCGTTCCGTGCGGCCGAACTCAGTCCACGCCGCTGGTGCTGCCCGGCGGGCGCCTCGTCGTCAGCACCGGAATCCAGGGGTTCGGAAGCGTTCCGTCGATCCGCGTCTATCTCGATCAGGGCACCAGCGCCACCACGCTCTGGGATACGGCGCTGGATTCGTGGAATGACCTTGACTTCGACGGCCTGATCGACCCGGGCGAGTATCTTCGCGTGGGCGGGTGGACGCAGCAGCCCGCGGCCCTGATGTTCGGCGGTCGCGTCGCCATCCTCTGCGGCGCAATTCCTGAGGGCACGTTCAGCCAGCCTTCGAACGAGATGTTCCTGATGGACCTTGAAGCGTACCCGGCTTCGCCCTCGTTCATCATCGGCCAGCACCCCGGCGCCGGAGGCAGCGCCGCCGCGACGGGGTCCGACGCGTACAGCGTCGGCGTAGACGGGCTTGTCGCCTTCGGCACCGCGCGCGACAAGTTCGACATCGACCTGAGCGGGGCCGTCACGATCGACGACCTGTACGCCTGGGAGGTCGGGCTGGGCATGCGCGATGTCAACGACGACGGGATCGCCGATGAGCAGGACCGCGCCGCGTTGATGGTCTCTCTGCGGCTGGGATTGCTACAGAGTTCGGGAGTAGGCGGACGATGAGGACTCGGCCCCGCGCATTCTCGCTGATCGAACTGCTCGTCGCCATCGCGGTGATCGCGGTGCTGCTGGCGATCCTGCTCCCTACGCTCGCGGGCGCGCGCGAGGCCGGGCGCGGCGCGGCGTGCCTCTCCAACGGGCACCAGTTGGCGGTGGCGTGGACCGCGTACGGCAACGACTACCGCGAACGCGTGATGCCCCTCTCGTACTGGTCCGAGTCCGACATCGGCACCGGCGACCCGGTCTACTGGTGGGGAACCTACGGCTCCGCGACGCAGGAGATCGATTACTCGCGCGGGTTCATCGCGCCGTACATGGGCGCGGAACTCGCGCGGAACTCCGTGTTCGAATGCCCATCCCAGCCGTGGGGTACGTACCGTCCGCAGGCGGGGTTCCGCCAGCCCACCAGCACCTACGGCTACAACGGCTACTACCTCTCGCCGTCACATACCCCCGGCTGGGCCTCCCAGATCGGCGACCGCCCCTGGCAACGGCTGTTCGAGATCCGCAGACCTTCCGAGTTGTTCGTATTCGCCGATACGCTGCTGCCCGTCCAGCCGGCGAGAAACACCGCGCTGCTCGACCCGCCTCGGCTCTGGGACGGGTTCGCCTGGATCACCAACGACTACCCCACCACCGCCTTCCGGCACCACCGAGGACGCAACGCGCCGGGCGCGGCGATGACGGCCCGCGCGGACGGCGGCGCCCGATCGGTCCGCGCCGATCCCTCCTGGATCCTGCACGCGGCGACGGCGGTGGGCTCGGTGGGCTCTCAGAACGACCCTCACTACGTGCCCGACGCCGCGGAATGGCGCTGAGCGGTGCGTTTTCGCATTTATTTATGTGTTAATGCTATATGCCGAGGGCGTGAGCAAAACACCCTGTTGTGACTGAACAAGTGAGCAAAAGACCCCGTCGGCGCCGCGCGGTATCCGATGTAGTATCCACCATGCCTGTCGATCGCTGCATCTGCAGAGACATCTCGTTCTCCGACCTGAAGGCGCTCGCCGCGCAAACGGGCGCCGACTTCAAGGAACTGCGAACCGCGACGAACTGCGCCACGGCGTGCTCGTTGTGCGGCCCCTACATCCGCAAGATGCTCGCGACGGGCGAAACCGACCAGCCGTTGATGGCGCCCGCGGAACTGACGCGGTGGATCGATCAGAGCGAGCCTTGCTGCACGAGCAAGCCGATGCCGATCATGCGGGCCAAGCGATAACGGTTGGCGCGCGGAAAAAAAACGGCCCGCGAGTATCGCGGGCCGTTGAGCGGATCAGGGACTGCGCTTATGAAGGTTTGCTGGCCGGGGAGCCGCCCGCGATCACGTCGCGGAGGTTGCTGCCCGTGTTGACCTCGATGGGCGCCTGCCCGAGCGTGTCGTTGCGGTCGGCGCCGAGCGCCTCGGCCGCGGCCTTGGCCTCGGCGAGCATCGAAGACTCGTCCACCGCGTCCTCTTCGATCGCCACCAGCGGCTTGACGCGGATTTCCTGGTACGGCCGGAATCCCGTGCCCGCGGGGATGAGGTGGCCCAGAAGCACGTTCTCCTTCAGGCCCACGAGCGTGTCCACCGCCCCCCGCAGCGAGGCTTCGGTGAGCACCTTCGTGGACTCCTGGAAGGACGCGCCCGACAGGAACGAATCGCTCGAGAGCGCCGCCTTGGTGATGCCCAGGAGCAGCGTCCGGCCGGTCGCGGGCTTCGAACGGCGCGCCTTCGCGCCTTCCTTGCCCGAGGCCTCGGCCTTGGCGTTGGCCTCCTTGATCGCATCTTTGTGCACCAGTTCGCCGACCTTGAGCTCGGTGCCGCCGGCTTCGGTGATGCGGAAGAACTTCTCATTCTCGCGGTTCTTCTGCTTGAAGGTGTAGCGATCCACGACCTCCTGCGGCAGCAGATCGGTGTCGCCGGGGCTCTCGACCTTCACCTTGCGGAGCATCTGGCTGAGGATCAACTCGATGTGCTTGTCGTTGATGCCCACGCCCTGCGCGCGGTACACGTTCTGGACTTCGTCGAGCATGTAGGTCCAGAGCGCTTCCTCGCCCTTGATCCGCAGGATGTCGTGCGGAACCAGCGGCCCCTCGGTGAGCGGATCGCCGGCCGTGACGTAGTCGCCGGTGTGCACCAGCAACTGCTTGTCGGACGGGACGTGATGGTCCTTCTCGATGCCGGCCTCGGACGTGACGCGGATGGTCATCTTGCCCTTGCGCTTGTCGGAGAAGATCTCGACCTTGCCCGAGATCTCGGCCATCACGGCCGGGTCCTTGGGCTTGCGGGCCTCGAAGATCTCCGTCACGCGGGGCAGACCACCGACGATGTCCTGGCTGCCCTTGGACTGCAGCGGCTGACGCGCGAGCATCTGCCCGGCCCTGATCTGCTGGCCGTCCTCGACTTCGAGACGGGCCCGCGCGGGCAGGTAGTGGAAGTCCAGGATGTTGCCGCCGGCATCGACGATGTTGATGGCCGGGTGCAGGTCGCCCTTGTGCTCGATGATGACCTTGGCCCGCTGGCCCTGGCCCGCATCCTCGAAGCGGAAGGTTTCCTTCTCCTGAATATCCACGTACCGCACGAAGCCGTCCTTCTCGGCGAGGATGGGCACCCGGTGCGGGTCCCAGCGGACGATCGTCTGGCCCTTCTTCACGTCCTCCCCGTGCTTGGCGTACACGAAGGCGCCGTAGGGGACCTTGAACTTCTCCAACTCGCGGCCCTTCTCGTCCATCACCGCGATCTCGCCGGCCCGCTTCAGGACGATCAGGCACTCGTGCCCGTCGTCGTCCTTCACCGGCACGGCGTTGCAGTCGCGGTGCTCGAGTTTGCCCGAGTAGATCACGTCGTACTTGGTCTGCTCGGCGGTGCGCTGACCGACGCCGCCGGTGTGGAACGTACGCATCGTGAGCTGCGTGCCGGGCTCGCCGATCGACTGGGCGGCGATGATGCCCACGGCCATGCCCTGCTCGACCATCAGGCCGGTGGACATGTCCATCCCGTAGTCCAGCGCCGAGCAGCCGAACTTGCTCTCGCTGGTGAGCGGAGACCGAACCATGACCGCGTCGATGCCGATCGACTCGATCCTCGCGGCGATCTCCGCGGAGATCATCTCGTTCTCGGCGATGACGACCTCTTCGGTCTTGGGGTTCACGACGCTGTTGACGCACACGCGCCCGATGATCTGGTCGCGGAGCGGGACATCAACCTGCTCGCCCTTGTAGAGGGCCCGCTTGATGACGCCGCGCTTGCTGCCGCAGTCGTGCTCGCCGATGATCACCGACTGGGCGATGTCGCAGAGTTTGCGGGTGAGGTAGCCCGAGTCGGCGGTCTTGAGCGCGGTGTCGGCCAGACCCTTGCGTGCGCCGTGCGTGGAGGAGAAGTACTCGAGGATGTTGAGCCCCTCGCGGAAGTTGGCGCGGATGGGCGTCTCGATGATCTCGCCCGAAGGCTTGGCCATCAGGCCCCGCATGCCGGCCAACTGCTGCATCTGCGTGATGTTGCCGCGGGCGCCCGAGTCGATCATGAGGTACACGGGGTTCAGATACCACCGGCCCTGCTTGGCGCCGATGCCCATCTCCTCGCCCTCGTCGTTGCGCCGGTCCTGCTTGAGGGTCTCGACGAGTTCCTTCTGGACCTGCTCGCGGCAGTGCGTCCAGATATCGATCAACTGGTTGTAGCGCTCTCGCTGGGTGATGATGCCGCGGTCGTAGGACTTCTCGACGCGGTCGGCTTTCTTCTGCGACTCGTCGATGAGGGCCTGCTTCTTCTCGGGGATGCGCAGGTCGGTGATGCCGAAGGAGAGGCCCGCCAGCGTGGACTGCTTGAAGCCCATTTCCTTCAGGCGGTCGAGCAGGTCGATGGTGTCGGCGCGACCGGCGATGGCGTAGCAGTCGTCGATCACGCGGGCGCAGCCCTTCTTGCCCAGGGCGCAGTTGTAGAAGGGCATGCCCGGGGCCAGCACGTCGGCGAACAAGCATCGCCCGGCGGTGGTCACGATGCGGGTGTTGGCCGCGATGGGCTTGGAGGGGTCACCCTGCTTCTCGACGATCTGGTCGAAGCCGTCCAGCCGCACCAGGATGCGGTCATGGGAGTGGATCTTGCGCTGGTCCAGCGCCAGGATCGCCTCCATCCGGTCCTTGAAGTACGGCAACTTCTCGATCGCCTTCTCATCCGGGTTCATGAACGTGATGAAGTACACGCCCATGACGATGTCCTGCGACGCGCTGATGATCGGCTTGCCGTTGGCCGGCGAGAAGATGTTGTGCGTCGAGAGCATCAGGATGTGCGCCTCGGCCTGGGCTTCCACGCTCAGGGGCAGGTGCACGGCCATCTGGTCGCCGTCGAAGTCGGCGTTGAATCCGCCGCACACCAGCGGGTGGATGCGGATGGCGTTGCCTTCCACCAGCACCGGCTCGAAGGCCTGGATGCCCATCCGGTGCAGGGTCGGGGCGCGGTTGAGCAGCACGGGGTGCTGGTAGATGACTTCCTCCAGAATGTCCCACACCGCGGCGTCGCGGCGCTCCAGCATGCGCTTGGCCGACTTGATCGTGTCGGCCAGGCCGTGCTCCTTGAGTTTGCGGATGATGAAGGGCTGGTAGAGTTCCAGGGCGATCTTCTTGGGCAGGCCGCACTGGTTGAGTTTGAGTTCCGGGCCCACGACGATGACAGATCGCGCGGAATAGTCCACTCGCTTGCCCAGCAGGTTCTCGCGGAAGCGGCCCTGCTTGCCCTTGATCATGTCGGTCAGGCTCTTGAGCGGGCGGTTGCTGCTGCCCAGGACCGGGCGGCGGCAGCGGTTGTTGTCGAAGAGCGCGTCCACCGCCTGCTGGAGCATGCGCTTCTCGTTGCGGATGATGACCTCGGGGGCGTTGAGGTCCATCAGTTTCTTGAGGCGGTTGTTGCGGTTGATGATGCGGCGGTAAAGATCGTTGAGGTCGCTGGTGGCAAAGTTGCCGGATTCCAGCAGGACCAGCGGGCGCAGGTCCGGCGGGATGACGGGGACGACATCCATGACCAGCCACGCGGGGTCGTTCTCGCTGCCGCGGATCTGCTCGATCAACTTGAGACGCTTGGCGAGGTCCTTGATCTTCTGCTTGCTCTTGGTGGTGTTGAGTTCGTTGCGGATGTTGGTGGCCTCGGTCGTGAGGTCGAGGCGTTCGATCAGTTCGCGGACCGCGTCGGCGCCCATGAGCGCCTTGAAGGCGTTGCCGTACTTGTCCTGCGCGGCCCGGAAGTCGTCCTCGGTGAGGATCTGCTTGAACTTAAGTTCGGTGTCGCCCGGGTCAGTGACGACATAGTCCTGGTAGTACACCACCTTCTCGATATCGCTGGTCTTGGTGCCCAGGAGCGTGCCCAGGCGGCTGGGCATGCTCTTGAAGAACCAGATGTGCACGACCGGGCTGGCCAGGTTGATGTGGCCCATGCGCTTGCGGCGCACGCGCGAGTGGGTCACCTTGACGCCGCAGCGGTCGCAGATGATGCCCTTGTATTTCGTGCCGCGGTACTTCCCGCACGCGCACTCGTAGTCACGCTCCGGCCCGAAGATCCGCTCGCAGAACAGGCCGTCCTTCTCGGGGCGGTACGTGCGATAGTTGATCGTCTCGGGCTTCTTCACCTCGCCGTAGGACCACGCGCGGATGTCGTTGGGCGACGCCAGCGTGATTTTCACGGCGGAATAGTCGTTCACACGGTCGTACACGGTCTCGGCCATGACTTACTCCACATTGTTCGCGGCGGTGCATTCGGCCCCGCGCGTGGTAAGGCTCTTCACTTCGACTTCAGTTCGTGCCAAGGGCATGAACTCCATGCCCGGCCGGTAGCACTCCATCCCCAGGCATCCGTTCCAACGGTCCGTCGATTCCACGGCCATGAACGCCGCGTCCGGGCAGTCGCCGTACGCCGCCCGACGGACCCTCTCGAACCCGGCGTTCCTGAGTTCCACCTCGAACGCCGCGTAATCCCACAGCCACCGGTGCCGGCCGTTGCCCAGCCAGTCGAGTTTGGCCGACTGGTAGAGCCCGCAGGGCCGGCGCTCGTCGCCGATGTACGCCTCCCGGATGAACTGCATCGACGAATCCGGCGTGCCCCGCGCCAGGTAGGCCTCGACCAGGCGCCGCAGATCCGGCATCACCAGGCGGAAGCGCCCGCCCGGCCGCAGGATCCGGAGCGTGTTCTTCAGGGCCTTGCGGCAGTCCTCGAGCGAAAGGTGCTCCAGGACGTGCGAGCAGTACACCGCCTCGCACGAGGCATCGGGAACAGGCAGGCCTCGGACGATGTCCCCGTACCGCACCGCATCGGGAAACCTCGGGACCACGCGCAGCGCCACGCGGCCGATCAGCGGGAGGCGCTGGGCGCGCAGCGACGGGCTGGCATCGAAGTTCAGCCAGCCATCCGGCGCGCACAGGGCGCACCCGTATTGCACGTACTGACCCGCCATCACGCCTCCGCGTTTCGGCAGCCGGGCTATCAAAGCAGGCTGCCGCCTTCCTTCTGCTTCTTTTCCAGGGTCACGTTCAATCCCAGCCCCTTGAGTTCGTTGCACAGCACGTCGAAAGCCACCGGCATCCCGGCTTCGAGTTTGTTCGTGCCCTTGACCATGCTCTCGTAGATCTTCGTGCGTCCCTCGACGTCGTCGGACTTGACGGTGAGCAGTTCCTGCAGGATGTACGCCGCGCCGTACGCCTCCAGCGCCCACACTTCCATCTCGCCGAATCGCTGGCCGCCGGTGCGGGCCTTGCCGCCCAGGGGCTGCTGGGTGATCAGCGAGTACGGGCCCGTGGCGCGGGCGTGGATCTTGTCGTCCACCAGGTGGTGCAGTTTCAGCAGGTACATGAAGCCAACCGTGGTCTTCTGGTTAAACGCCTCGCCCGTGCGGCCGTCGAACAGTTGGATCTTCCCGCCGCGCGGCATCTTCGCGAGCAGTTCCTTCGCACCCGCCGGCTTGGCGATCTTCTCGATTTCATTGAGGCGGGCGAGCACGTGGTCGTTGGCCTCGTCCACCGCCTTGTGAACCTGCTCCTCGCTGGCGCCGTCGAACACCGGCGTCACGGCCTGGAATCCCAGGACCTTCGCGGCCCAGCCCAGGTGCGTCTCCAGGATCTGCCCGACGTTCATGCGGCTGGGCACGCCCAGCGGGTTGAGCAGCACCTCGACGCTGGTGCCGTCTTCCATGAAGGGCATTTCCTCTTCCGGCACGATGCGGGCGATGACGCCCTTGTTGCCGTGCCGGCCGGCCATCTTGTCACCCACGCTCAGGTGGCGCTTGGTGGCGAGGTAGACCTTGACCATTTCCAGCACTCCCGTGGGGAGTTCATCGCCGCGCTTCATGTGCGCCGTCTTGCGGCCCTTCTCGGTGCCGATGGCGATGACGCGGGGCCAGAACTGCTTGAAGAGCGTTTCCGCCTTCTCGCGCGATTCCTTGCTGCCCTTGGCCCACTTGATGTCGAACGTGCGGATCTGCTCGAGGATAACCTCGGGAATGTCGCTGGCGCCGACCTTCTGCCGCGTGTTGGGATCGACCATCGGCGTGCCCACGGCGTCGTTCACCGCGTTGCACATCTGCTTGAAGAGCGAGATCTGCTTCGCGTCCATCTCGGACTCGTAGGCCGCGATGTCCTTCTTGAGTTGCTTCTTCTGCTCCTCGTTCATGTGGAGCCGGCGGGAGAACTTGCGGGCGCCGATCACGACACCCTCCACGCCCGCGGGCACCTCGAGCGAGTCGTTCTTCACGTCCTCGCCCGCGCGCCCGAAGATCGCGTGCAGGAGTTTTTCCTCGGGGGTCAGTTCGGTCTTGCTCTTGGGGCTCACCTTGCCCACGAGAATGTCGCCGGGGCCCACGCGGGCGCCCGTGCGGATGACGCCGTTCTCGTCGAGGTTGCGGAGCATTTTCTCGGAGACGTTGGGGATGTCGCGCGTGAACTCCTCGCGCCCCAGTTTGGTCTCCCGGATCTCCACGTCGAACGCGTCGATGTGGATGCTCGTGAAGACGTCCTCCTTGACGAGGCGCTCGTTGATGACGATGGCATCCTCGAAGTTGTACCCGTCGAAGGTGTTGAACGCGACCAGGACGTTCTTGCCGATCGCCAGTTCGCCCATCTTGGTGGACGCCCCGTCGGCGATGACCTGGCCCTTCTCGACCTTCTGGCCCAGTTTCACCACCGGCCGCTGGTTGAGGCACGTGCGTTCGTTCAGCCCGACGAACTTGCGCAGCACGTACTCGTCGGCGTTGTCGATGATGATCCGCTCGCTGTCGACAACGGTGACCTCGCCGGGGTTCTTGGCCCGCACCACCATGCCGCTGTTGTGGCCCACGGGCTTTTCGATTCCCGTGGCGATGAGCGGGGGCTCGATCTTGATCAGCGGCACCGCCTGGCGCTGCATGTTCGATCCCATCAGCGCGCGGTTCGCGTCATCATGCTCCAGGAACGGGATCAGCGCCGCCGAAATACCCACGATCTGCTTGGGGGAGATGTCCAGGTAATCCACGTTCGTGGAATCGACCTCGGCCAGTTCGCCGTTCACGCGGGCGAGAATCGCGCCCTTGCGGAGTTTGCCCCCCTCCTCGAGCGAATCCGCCGGGGCCAGCACGGCCCGCATTTCCTCATCGGCTCGGAGGTGCAGCACCTTGCCCGTGGCCTTGCCCTCCTTCACCTCGCGGTACGGCGTCCGCAGGAAGCCGTACTCGTCGATGGACGAGTAGATCCCAAGCGACGCGATCAGACCGATGTTCGTGCCTTCGGGCGTCTCGATCGGGCAGATCCGGCCGTAGTGCGAGATGTGCACGTCGCGCACCTCGAACCCCGCGCGCTTGCGGTTCAGGCCGCCCGGCCCCAGGGCCGAGAGCCGCCGCTCGTGCACCAGGCTGCTCAGCGGGTTGGTCTGGTCCACCACCTGCGAGAGTTCGCTGCGCCCGAAGAAGAAGTCGATCGCGCTGCTGATGGACTTGGTGTTCACCAGGTCCGCGATCTTCACCAGTTCCTCGGGGTCCTTGACGCTCATGCGCTCCTGCACCGTCCGCCGCAGTTTCAGGAAGCCCTTGCGCAGTTCCTCGACCGCGAGTTCGTCCAGCGTCCGCAGACGCCGGTTGCCCAGGTGATCGATGTCGTCCACCACGGCCACCTGACGCCCGGTCTTGGGATCAGACCTGCCGCTGCGCAGGTCCAGCATGTACTGGATCACGCGCAGGAAGTCCTCGCCCCGGATGAACATCAGGTCCTCGGGCGAGTTCAGGTCGAACTTGCGGTTGATGCGGAAGCGCCCCACGCGTCCCAGCCGGTAGCGGTTCTCATCGAAGAACTTCTCGATGAAGAGTGCCTTGGCCTTCTCGATCTGCGGCGGGTTGCCGGGGCGGAGTTTGGTGTAGATCCGCAGCAGCGCCCGCTCGTACTCGCTCGAGTTCGCGAACGCATCGGAGTTCTTGTTCTCGACGTCGCGCTTTTCCTCCTCCACCGCAATGGTGTTCAGGATCAGCGCGTCGCTGGGGTTCTCGATCACACGCACTTTCTTCAGCGTGCTGCTCTGGATCGTCGCCGCGTTGTCGCCCAACTGCCGCCCCACGTGCACCAGCACCTCGCCGGTTTCCGGGTTCACGATGTCCGCCGCGGCCCAGTGCTCGGGCTTCAGGTTCTCCACCTTGACGTCCGACACCTCGTAGAACAGGCTTAGAAGCGCATCCGTCGCGGCGATCGACTCGTCGAGGCAGCGCAGAAAAGTCGTCGCGGCCAGTTTCGTGCTCTGGTCGATCCGCATCGCCAGAACGTCCTTCTTCGTCACTTCCAGTTCGATCCACGAGCCGCGCTCGGGGATCACGCGGGTGGAGTGCAGCGGCCGGTCGCCCTCGCTCGAGAGAATCGAAAAGTCCACGCCCGGGGATCGGTGCAACTGGCTGACGATGACGCGCTCGGCGCCGTTCACGATGAACTCGCCCCCGCCCATCATGATCGGGAACTCCCCGAGGTAAATCTGCTCCTCGGGCAGTTCGGGCTTGCCCTCCCGCTTCAGCCGCACGCCCACACGGAAGGGGCGCCCGTACGTCAACCGCAACTCGCGGCACTCGTCCGGCGTGTACCGGGGCTCCTCGAGCGTGTAGTTGATGTACTCCAACTTCATCGTCCCGTCGTACGAGTCGATCGGGAAGACTTCGCGCAGCAGGGCCTCCAACCCCAGCGTCTTCTCACGCTCCTCAGGGCCTTTGCCGAGTTGCAGGAAGCGCTCGTAGCCGTCCGCCTGAACCTTGGTCAGGTCCGGGACGGGTACGGCGTCGCCGCGCTTCGCGAAGTTTCGGATCGAAAGACCATTGCCGGTAGACGTAGACATCGCCGCCATCGATACCTCGCGATGCAGACAGTGAAACCCCACCCTCCGCCGGTTCCTCCAGACGGAGGGAAGGATTCAATCTTGAAATAATCGATCGTTAAGCCGTGTACCCACAGTCGCCCCGTGCCGCGTCGAACCGACCAGTGTATCCAAACAATCCCCCCGCGGCAAGCGGCATGCCGGGCGTGAATAATTGGCAAGATTTGGCCGACCCATTTAAGGTCGGGTTAAGTACGGTATCGAACTTCTTTCCGTACACGAAAACGGACCCGCACCGGGGCGAGTCCGTAGTCGATGTTCGCAGACAAGCCCGCTCAGGTCAACTCAACCGTCGCGCCCTGCTCTTCCAACTGCTTCTTCAGTTTGTCGGCGTCTTCCTTGCCCAGGCCGGTCTTGATCGCCTTGCCGGGCACATCCACCAGCGCCTTGGCCTCCGCCAGGCCCAGGCCCGTGGCTTCGCGCACGACCTTGATGACCTGGATCTTCTTGTCGCCCGCGGCCTTGAGGACCACGTCGAAGGAGTCCTTCACGGGGGCCGCCGCCGCCGCGCCGCCGCCGCCGCCCGCGGCCATCATCACCGCGCCGCCGGCCGCGGCTTCGATGCCGTAGGTGTCCTTCATGTACTTGCCGAGTTCGACCGCCTCTTTCAGCGTGAGGCCCGCGAGTTCGTCGCCGAGTTTGTTGATGTCCGCCATGTGTCTCACCTTTCACAATCCGACGGGCGTTTGTCACCCCGCCACAGTCTCGCCCAAGAGGGGCCGAACCATTCGGCCTTTACCCCGCACGAAGGCGGGCCAGTCGGGCGTCGATGTCAATCTTCAACTCACGTTCCCTCGGTCCCCTACCCACTCCGTGCCCCTCTGTGCACTCCGTGGTGAACTTCACTATGCCTTGGCCGCGATGGCCTCGCCCTTCTCGAGCCTTGTTTCGATCGCCTTCACCAGGCCCGCGACCGAGGTCCCGGGGCCCTTGAGTTGCGCCAACAGGTTGCGACCCGGGCTGACGATGAGCGTCACGGCCTTGGCGATGGCTTCCTCGCGCGTGGGGAACTTGCTGAGTTCCTCGCACCCCGCCTTGCCCTTGTAGAGCGTCCCATCCAGGATGGCGCCCTTGAGTTCCAACTTGGGCATCTTCGCGACCCAGCCCATGATCTCGCGGGCCACCTCAACCACGCTCTGCCCGCCGTAGGCGATGGCGTTGGAGCCCGAGAGCATCTCGGCCAGCGGCGCGAGGTTGGTGCCCTCGAAGGTCTTGCGGGCCAGCGCGTTCTGCACGACCGTGACCTTGATCTTCTTGGCCGCGAGCCCGTGACGCATCTTGGTCGTGTCGATGGCCTTCACGCCGCGGATGCTGATGAGCATCGCGTCGGGATACTGATCGGTCCCGCCCGCGATCCGGGACTTGTAGTCCCGCATGATGATGTTCTTGACGGTCTTGGACATGGTGTCTTACTCCGCGGCGGTGGCCGAGACGAACTTCACCTGGACGCCGGGGGTCATGGCCCCGCTGACGGTGACCTTCTTGACATAGTGCCCCTTGACGGTCGCGGGGCGGGTGCGCTCGATGGTGTGCATGAAAAACTCGAGGTTCTCGATCAGCGAGGCGTCGGGGAAGGACATCTTGCCGATGATCGAGTGGATGTTGCCGGCCTTGTCGGCCCGGTACTCGACCTTGCCGGCCGAGTATTCCTTCACGGCCTTGGCGACGTCGGGCGTCACGGTTCCGGCCTTGGGGGTGGGCATCAGGCCCTTGGGGCCCAGAACCTTGCCGAGTTTGGACACCACGCGCATCATGTCGGGCGTGGCGATGGCGACGTCGAAATCGAAGAAGCCCTTCTCGACCTCCTGCACCAGGTCCTCGCCGCCCGCCTTGATCGCGCCGGCTTCCTTCGCCTTGCCGACCAGGTCCGAGCCACAGAACGCGATCACGCGCTTGGACTTGCCGATGCCCTTGGGCAGGCTGATCGCGCCGCGGATGTTCTGATCCGCCTGCGCCGGATCGATGTTCAGGTGCATGCAGACGTTCACCGTCTGGTCGAACTTGGGGGCCTTGAACTTCTTCAGCGCCGCGATGGCCTCCGGAGAGGGGATCGCGTCCGTGGGCTTGAGGGCCAGGTTGGCCTTCGCTCGCTTGGTGATTCGAATAGGCATCTGGTGTTCTCCGGGTAGCAGGTCAGACGACGGTCACGCCCATCGAGCGGGCCGTTCCTTCGATCACGCGCATCGCCGCCTCCACCGAGTGGGAGTTCAGATCCGCCATCTTCTCCTTGGCGATCTTCTCCACCTGCGCCTTGGTGATCTTGCCGACCTTGTCCTTGTTCGGAACGCCCGAGCCCTTGGGGATGCCCGCGGCCTCGATAATCAACGCCGACGCCGGCGAACTCTTGACCTCGAACTCGAACGACTTGTCCGAGTACACCGTTACGATGCACCCGACCGTCTTGCCCTTGACGTGCTGCGTGGCGGCGTTGAACTTCTGGATGAACTGACCCGGGTTCACACCCTTGGAGCCCAGCACAGGACCCAGCGGCGGAGCCGGCGTCGCCGCCCCTCCCGTCGCCATCAGTTTGAATACGTTGACAACTTCTCTTCTGGCCATCGGTTCAACCTCCCACCGGCCTCAGTCGCCCGCCCCGGCCAAGGGGAAAATCGGGCAAGGCTCGGTAGTCCTGCGGTCCGAGTTGTTGACCCCCGACCCGTCGGGGCCGAGGCATCTCGAATGAGGGCTGAGGTTAGGCCAACCAACTACGATCGGCAAGCACGCAGCCCCTATCATCCAAACACCGAACAGCCGGCGGAACCTGGAGTTTTCCCATGCTCCTCCGAACGATCTACGACGACAAACTCGCGCAGGCCTCGTACCTCCTCGGCTGCCAACGCACCGGCGAGGCCATCGTCGTCGATCCGCAGCGCGATGTCGATCGGTATCTGGAGGTCGCGAACAAACACGGCCTGCGCATCGTCGCGGCCGCGGAAACCCACATCCACGCCGACTTCCTCTCCGGCGTGCGCGAACTGGCCGAGCGCGGCGTAAAAGCCTGCCTCTCCGACGCGGGCGATGCCGACTGGAAGTACCAGTGGCTCAACCTCAAGTCCGGCGGCGGCGCCTACGACCACAGGCTCCTGAAGGACGGCGACTTGATCCGCGTCGGCGGCGTGGAACTCAAGGTCATCCATACCCCCGGCCACACCCCCGAGCACCTCGCGTTCCTCGTGACCGACCGAGGCGGGGGCGCCACGGAACCCATGGGCGTGCTCTCCGGGGATTTCGTCTTCGTGGGCGATTTGGGCCGCCCTGACCTGCTCGAGTCGGCCGCGGGCATTGCCGGGTCCAGCGAGCCGGGTGCGCGACGACTGTTCCACAGCGCCCGGAGGTTCATGGAACTGCCCGACTACCTCCAAGTCTGGCCCGCGCACGGCGCGGGCAGCGCCTGCGGCAAGGCGCTCGGTGCTGTTCCCTCGACCACAGTGGGTTACGAGAAGCGGTTCAATCCTGCTCTCCGCGCGGCCGCGAGCGAGCGCGGCTTCGTGGACTTCATCCTTGCCGACCAGCCCGAGCCGCCGCTGTACTTCGCGCGGATGAAACGCGATAACAAGCGCGGGCCGCGCGTGCTCGGCGATCCGCCGCGTCCCCGCGCGATGAACGTCGATGACCTGCTCTCTCTGGACACGCGGACCGCGGCCCTCATCGATACCCGCGCCTGGGACGCCTTCCGCAAAGGCCACCTGCCCGGCGCCCTGTACTTCCCGCTCAACAACTCCTTCAACACCGACGCGGGCTCGATGATCGGCGAGGATGAGCGGATCTACCTCATCGCCGACGGGTCCCGCGTCGAAGAGGCCGTGCGCGACCTCGTGCGGATCGGCCTGGACCGCATCGAAGGCTGGTTCGATCCGGCCCTGCTCGAGCAGTACGCCTCGCGCGGCGGTCGCCTCGCAACGACCAGCGAGATCGGAGTCGAGCAGGCCCGCGCGCTGCTGGCGAGCGGGCGCGCGTTCCCGCTCGACGTGCGGCGCCAATCGGAGTTCTCGCAGGGCCACGTTCCCGGCGCGAGGTGCATCGCCCACACGCGATTGGCTTCCCGCCTCGAGGAAGTCCCCAAGGACCGGCACATCGTCGTCAACTGCCGCAGCGGCAGTCGCTCGGCCCGTGCGTGTGCGCTCCTCCAACGCCGCGGCTACGACGTGTCCAACCTCGCGGGCGGTTTCCTCGCGTGGCAGCAGGCCGGCGCAGCAGTCGAGTAGTTCAACCGCGGAGGAGTCCATGACCACCCCACCGTCCCCACCCGCACCCGGCGCGTTCCAGGAACTGGCGCCCGAGCAGGCGCAGCGCTGGATTCAATCCGGCGAAGCCGTGATTGTGGACGTTCGCGAGCCCGACGAACACGCCGCGGAGCACATCGCCGGCGCCAGCCTCATGCCCCTCTCCCGCTTCAATCCCAACGACCTGGCCCCGCTCCGCGGCCGGAAGATCATCATGCAGTGCCGAAGCGGAAGACGTTCCGCCGATGCCTGCCGGCTCGCCGCGGGCACCGGTATCGGGGGCCTTTACAACCTGACCGGGGGAATCCTCGCATGGAAAGACCGCTCGCTGCCCGTGGAATCCGGCGGAAAGGCGCCGGGCCTGAGCGTGATGCGGCAGGTGCAGTTAACGATCGGCGCGGGCGTGCTCGGGGGCGCCGCTCTGGCCTGGCTCGTGCACCCGGCATGGATCGGCCTTTCCGCGTTCTTCGGGGCCGGCTTGCTCTTCGCGGGCGCGACCGGGACCTGTGCGATGGCGAATCTCATGGCGATGGCGCCATGGAATCGGGTCACGCCCCGGCCGGGGGACGCTTCCAGGGACACGTGCGCCTGAGCGGGCGGAATTGCAGGCCTCCCTCGGCGGCTGGCCGATATTGCGATTCGTGTCATTGGCCGTTTTCATTCCAGTTCGCTACGGCTCGCGCTACAGCCTGCTGGGCGCGATGGCGGGCGAGTTGGGCGCGGCGTTCGCCCGCGCCGGAGCCCGGGTGAACCCCGAGGGGGAAGTGTCCGCGCGCGCCGGCCTGTTCCTGTTCCTGAACTTCCCCGAGGATTACCACACATTCTCGCGGTGGGCGCGGCTCGGGCCCGACGGGCTCGCGTGCCCGGGAACCGCGCTGATCCACTTCTTCGTGGACCATCCGCTCGCGCTCCCCGCGTCGATCATGAACCAACTGTGCAAACTCCCCCACTACCGCCTGCTGATGCCGTGCGCCGACGACACCCACCTGCTGCGGCTGCGATGGCCGACCATCAAGCACCTGCGGTGCTGGCACGGCGCGCCCCCTTCGGCGCTCTGCGACGCGGCCGGCCTCGAACGCGGGCACGCGGCGGCTCCCGAACAGGGCGGGCGCGATATCGACCTGCTCGTGGCCGGCTCCATCCACACGACCGAGGAGTTGATCAGACTCAGGAACGCGATTCCCGTCGGGGTTCGCGGCGCCGCCGACGAGATGGTCCGTTTCATGCTGGCCGCGCCGCACGCGGCGTTCGGACAGGCCTTCGAGTTGTGCGCCCCCAGCGGCGTGTACGGCTCGGACCAGTGGCAGTATCTTCAGATTCTGTGGCGCTACGTCACGGCGGCGCTCAATCGCGAACGGCGCGGGCGGCTGGTTCGCGCGATGCAGGGCGTGCGCACCGTGGTCATCGGCACCGAGGCGTGGCGGGAGTTCTGCACCGGCACGATCGAGTACAGGGGTGAGGCCTCGTACGAGCGCCTGCCCGGCTGGTTCTCCAGGGCGCGGACCTGTCTGGCCTGGGGTCCGACGCAGTTCGTCCACAGTTTCAGCGAGCGGCTGCTGCTGGCGCTCGCCGGCGGCTGCGCGTGCGCGGCCGACGACCGGGCGCTCGTCCGCGCCGAGTTCTCTTCGTGCGTCGATCTGTTCGACGCCGCCTCACCCGAGTCGGCCCGTGCGAGCGTCGAGCGGTTGCTCGCGGATCGCGCGCTGGCCGCGGCCATGGGCGCGCGCGGACGATCACTCGTGGAAACCCGCCACCTGTGGGACCATCGGTTGGAAGTCTTCGGCGCGGCCATGAACGATGGGCTGCGAACCACCATCGCCCACGCGGCGTAGGCAGCGGCCTTGCCAACTAAAAACGCCCCGGAAAAACCGGGGCGCTGCTGGTGCGTGGGGGCCGGTTCAGCCGTTGATGGCCGTGACCTTGACCTTGGTGTACTGCTGGCGGTGGCCGGTCTTCTTCTGCCAGGTCTTCTTGTCGCGGAACTTCTGGATGTGGACCTTTTCGCCAAGCACCACGGGCTCGACTACTTCCGCCAACACCGAAGCGCCGGCGACGTAGGGCTGACCGAGTTTGGCATCCCCGCCGACCTCGCCGACGACCAGCACCTTGTCGAAGGTGACCTTCTGGCCGTTCTGGGCGTTTCCGTCGGAGAGCAGATCCACCAGGATCTCCTCACCGGACAAGACCTTGCGCTGCGAGCCGGACTCTTCGATGATCGCGTACATGGGAGGAAACTCCGGGAAATGCGGGAGGGGAGTGTAGGCGGCGCGGCCGGGGATTCAAGAGCGGGAGGGCGCTACAGCCAGCCCAGTTTCCGCAAGTCGGAAGTGGGATCATCGAAAGAACACGACCCGAACGAGAGGGCGAACTGCTCTCTGGCCGCGGCGATCTGGCCGGTTTCCAGCCCGTGCCCCCGCCAACTCACGACCTCGTCGCACCACGTGAAGTTGTCGGGCTCCTCCTCGGTCAGGAGCGCCGTGGTTTCCTTTTCGCTGGGGCCCTTGATGCGGATGAACGCGGCGGCGAGGAAGACATTGATGAAGCCGTGCATCTCGCAACCCGCGCTCCCCTGTTCGTAGGTCAGGGCGTGGTAGCCGCGGAGCGGATGGTGCAGGCCGGCGGTGGCCTTGAACGGCACCTCGGCGGCGGCGCAGGCATTCAGGAAGGCAATCACTTCGTCCGCCGGAGGGAACGCGCCGGCCTGGATGCCGCCGGTACGGATCTTGGCGGCGGCGTGCTCGCCGGCGAGCGCGGCGACGAAGCCGCGGCAGTCTTTGGGAGATCCGACGACGCCGACGGGGAACTCGAAGAACGGGAAGAGGTTGTCGGGCATCTCTTCCAGGGCGCCGTCGATCTGGTTGACGTTTTCGACTTTGGACTCGACGCAGTCGATGAACGCCTGGCCGTGATCCAAGGGTTCGTGCCTGATGTTGAAGGCCGCGATGGTGGCCAGTGCGTCGCGGAAGCCGTTGTCGAGAAGGACGGAAAGGCGCCACGGCTCGGCGTTGCCCGCGTGTTCGCGGTAGCCGCTGGTGGCGAAGGTGCCGGGGAGGAACGGGGCGGCGCACGTTTCGAACTCGCTCAACCGGGAGGCCGGGCAGATGAACCGGCCGAGCATCCAGGCGTTTTCGCCGATCTTGGCGCGGTTGTAGGCCTCGACCGCGCTCTGCATGTCGAGTTTCGCGGGCGGGAACAGCCCGGCGTAGTCCACAATTCCGGTGAGAAGAGTGCGGAGAGATTCGGTCATACCTGACTCACAAGCCTCCCCTACTAGTACGCCCGGTCACTTGGCGAGTTTAGCAACCAGCCGCCAGGTGTCATGAGGTTCGAGATTTCGACCGGTTCGCGCGTTGAAAGTCTGCACGACCGCGTCGAATCGGGGGTCGTACAGGAGTTGATCGCGCTGGCCGAGCGTGCCGACCGCCTGAATCACCAGTTCTGCAAGGATTCCCTCTTCATCGACGGTGACCTTGATCGGGGTGGAGGCGGCTCGCCCGAGTTTGGGGAGTTTGCTGGCCTTGCGGAGATTCTGGAGCCGGTGCAGGACGGACCAGCGGGACTTCCAGGCGCGCTCGCCGCCGATGGCTTCGAACAGGCGCTCGAACTCGGCGGTATAGGCGAGGTCGTCGAGCGTACGGCCGATGCGGATGTACTCGGCTACCAAGGCCGCGTCGCGCTCGTCGGCGCCGGCGAGTTTGGATTCGACGGGATCGAACAGGCCGCTCACCGCGAGTTTCCCTTGGGCGCGGGCTTGAAGGGGCTTCCGCCGGCCCACTCGGCGATCCAGAGTTGGCTTGGGCCCTTTGGCTCGGGTGCGCCGATCGGCATGCGCTGCGAGGTGACGAGAAGGAGTTTTCCGTCGGGGCTGAAGGCGGGGAGCACGTCGGCGCCGCTGGCCTGGGTGATGCGAATCCGCCGGAGGTCGGCGGGCTTGACCTCGCCCTTCTTGATCGACCAGACCGGGGTTTCGATGGCGAAGACCTCGTAGTTGGAGTGGCTGACTTCGCTGGTGGCGTAGAGGATGAACTCGCCGGAGGGATGCCAGTAGGGGCACCAGTTCACGTGATCGTTGTTGGTAAGTTGATACTCGCCCTCGATTCCGACGGGGACGTTGACGCCGTCGGCATCTTTCTCGTGCCTCAGGTCGGCGATGAAGATCTGGAGCAGGTCGTTGCCGCTGCGGTCGGAGCGGTAGGTAATCCAGCCGTCACCGGGGGCGAAGAAGGGGCCGCCGTCGTAGCCGGGGGCCGTGACCAGCGCGGTGTGCGCCTTGGTCCTGGTGTCGTAGATATACAGATTGGCGTCGGCGAGGGTGTTGTCGGGCTTGGGGTCTTCGACGTGGGAGTAGAGCACGAAGCGGCCGGTGGAATCGAAGGAGCACTCGGCGTCGTAGTGCGGGCGGCTGAAGAGAACGGAGGGCGAACCGATCTGCGGGAGCGTCCCGCCGCGGAAGGACTTGCCGGGCTTGCCGTCCGGCGTCGCGATGGCTCCGCCCATGATGAACGGGTGGACCTGGACGACTTCCATTTCTTCCGGGAAAGCCCACTTGTACTTCCGGTCCTTGCGCTGGAAGCCCGATTTCTGCTCTTCTGCGGGCGGGATCACGGTGCTGCCGAAGAGCACGGTGTTGGGGTCGGAGGGATGGAACCATCCGCAGGTGTTGGCGCTGCCGGGCGGGCTGATGCGGGTGGGAGTTTCGAGGCCGGTGACGCGGCCGCCCTCGCGCTTCAGGCGGGCGACGTACATCGCATAGAAGGGGTCGGCGTCCTTCCCCTCTTCGGGAACGGCCACGGCCTGGAAGACGATCCACTCGCCATCGGGCGAGAAGTAGGACTCTCCGGCGCGAACGAACTTGTTCGCAAAGGTCAACTGGACGTGGTTGGTGAGGAACGGGGCTTCGAGGCTTTTCCAGTCGAGCGGGGGTTCGGGAGGGGTGGTTGAAGGGGGTTGGGAAATCGCGGCGAGCGCGAACACGATGGCGGCGAAGGGCATGGGCCATTGTTGGCATGCGGCTCAAGGATTTCGCGCCGGCTCCACGTGGATCAGGACATCGTACACACTGGGGATTTCCCTTCTTACCGCGTCTTTGACGGCATGGGCCAGGGCGTGGGCATCGCGCACGCTCATCGAGCCGTCCACCCAGACGTGCATGTCGATCCAGTACCGCGTGCCGCTCTTTCGGGCGAAGGCCTTCTGGATATTGGAGACGCCAGGGACGCCGGAGGCGATCTGTCGGGCCCTTTCGGTGACCAAGCCCGATTGCATGTCGAGGAGTTCGCGGACGGGCGTGGTCATGATTCTGAAGGCGTTGAAGAGGATGATCCCTGCGGCGAGCAAGGCCGCCCAGTCGTCGGCGGGGGCGAAGCGGTCGTCGTGGGTGTAGTGCTTGCCGACAACGGCGATACCGATGCCGACGAAGGCCGCGGCGGAGGTGATGGCGTCGGCCCGATGGTGCCAGGCGTCGGTCTCGGCGGCGGGGCTTTCGGTATCGCGGGCGACCCGACGCATCGCGCGGAAGAGGGTTTCCTTGACGGCGACAACCACGAGCAGAACCACGAGCGTCCACCAGGCCGGCGTGTGGTGCGGGGTGATGATTTCGCGAACGGCTTCGACGGCGATGCCGATGCCCGCGGCGAAGATGAGGATGGCGACGGCGAGCGCGGCGAGGGCCTCGGCCTTGCCGTATCCGTAGGGGTGCTTTTCGGTGGCGGGGCGCGCGGAGATGTGCAGGCCGCCCCAGATCACCACGGAGCCGACGATATCGGCGATGGACTCGATGGCGTCGGCGATGAGGGCGTAGGAATGGCCGATGACGCCGGCGAGGAGTTTGATTCCGGCGAGCGCGAGGTTCGAGACCAGGCCGAGGAGCGCGAGGCGCTGGGCGCGCGTGTTGGATGGCGCTTCGGGCACGGGGGAGTGTACGAGCGGGCGGGCGCGGCTTGCCGCAGAAACTACGGAGCCCGGGGCTGGGCGGCGCGGATCGCGGCGGCGATCTTCTCGATTTCGTGAGCGCGGCCTTCGGTGAGGGCCCGGAGAATCTCGGGATGGAGGAGCGAGACGCCCAGACGTGCTTCGAGGCGCGCGGCCTGGCGATCTTCCACGCGATCGGCGGCCTGATCTTCGGCGAGGTCTCGCTCGTCGTCGTCGAGATCGAGATCGTCGAGGGCGTCGAGTTCAGCGTCGAGTTCGGCATCAAGTTCGGCATCAAGGTCCGCGTCGAGTTCGGCGTCGAGTGTGGCGTCTTCGAACGGGTCGGCCGGCGTGTGAGTTGCGGGCGGCGGCTGGGTTGGCGGCGCCGGGTCGGCCGGCGTGACGTGGACGGGCGCGGGGGCGAGGGGCGCGTGCGGGGCGTGGAGGCGGGCAGGCGAGGATTGCCGCCGTGGAGCGGGGGAAGGCGACGGGGAATCGAAGTGGCCGCGGCTGAAGGGGCGGAGGAGACGGTCGGCGGCGCGGCGGGCGGTCTCTTCGTGCTGGGAAGTGCGGACGATGTCGAGCAGGCGGTTGATGGCGTCGTGCTGGGACTGGAGGTGGAGGTAGGCCGCGCGTTGGCCGGCAGTTTTTTCGATGGAGACAATGGCGGCGGCGATGTGAGGCTGAGCGGCCCAGTCGGCGAGTTGGGAGGTCGAGAGGTTGAGGGCGCGAGCGAGGTCGGGGAGTGGAGCGCGCTGGTCAAACCAGGCGTTGAGGCGGACGTGATCGGAGGGGGACAGGTCCTGCATACGAACACAGTGTACGGCTTAAACGCGGTATGTCAACGGATACTTAACAAAAACCTCGCCGCGTAAACAGGCCTTGCCCAAGGACTTGCGGTCTTTTTCAGCGTTGGAGGCTCGGAGCGAGGCACCAGCCCCGGGTCGAACCGCTCTCTGGTTGGTAGCACTGGTAGACCAGGGGGCCGTCTACCTCGACCGCAATCGGCATCACGGTCAGGGAGTATCGCAGAACCAGCCAATCATCGGGCGGGAGCGCGGTGGGGTGGACGATGAGTCCTCCCCGGGGGGACTCATGGCTGCCGGGGATTGTGTTCGGAGCGGAAGGCCGGTTACACCTCACCGTGCTCGGTCAGCCGCCGGATACAGAACTCGCTGGACCGCTCGACGAATCCCCGAATCGATGCTCGCGGAGGCAACCGCCGAAACCGGGCCGTAGACGCCGCCCGCGCCCTCCGGTCCGCCGCGGCGCACCACGACTTTGTACTGGATATTCGTCGCGCCCGGCGGGACGTCGCGATCGGTGAATCGCGGGGAGTAGGTCTCACCCACGAGCCAGAAGTCACTTTGCCCCGGGAGGCGTCGGCCGACCTGGAACACATCGCCGCGCTCGGCCGCGCCGGCCGGCATGGCCCACACGACCGCCACGGACCCGTCGTAGTTCGGCAGGGCCTGAACCGTTGTGGGGGCCGGGGGCACGATCGAGCCTGCGATCCCCTGATCACCCGTCGAAACCCCCGTGTAGCCATACCGGCCGTAACGCCACCAATACGCGGCCTTCAGGGTCTGGGGATCGCGTGGCGGTACATCCGCGGATGTCACTTGCGAATCGGTGGGCTGCTGGGGAGGTGCAGGCGCCGCCGGCTGACCCATCGATCCCGAAACCAGCAGCACCGGACTGAAACAGGCGATGATCAGAGAGAGTTTCATGGTGCGCTCCTTTCGCGTGGGCGCCAGGCTCTCCCGTTGGTGGTACGGCCATCCGGCCATGGAAGTTTGAAACCGGCGTGAACGCCGGGTTTCGGGCGCGGCCCCGCAGGTTCCGCCGCGCGCCATCCCCGAATCCTGGGCGTTGCTCAGGCCCTAGGCGCCGGCTCCGCGGCCATGGCGCGCTGGTAGCGCCGCCAGGCCAGACGCAGGGCGAGTACGGCCGCGGCGAGGAGCAGCCACCACGGCAGGCCTCCGATGAGGGTCTGCACGAGCCACGCGGCGGAGTCGGCAAGCGTGCGGATGCCTCGGGTGTAGGCGGTGTTGAGGCCCTTGACGAAATAGTCGCCGAGAGATTGCTCGGTCGGGACGACCGGGGCGATGGCAGTATCGGAGCGGATGATGACCAGGACGGTGGCGAGTGACACCAGGCGCGAGAGCCGTTCGCGCTGGGCGGTCATGCGTTCAATGTTCTGCCGGACGTTACCGATGGAGTCGCGGAGTTTGAGGATGCCTTCGAGGGGCTCGCCCTTGCGGGACTCGAGCAGGGAGAGGAGTTCGGCTTCGACGCGCTGCTCGTTGCGGATGCGGGCTTCGAGATCGACCATCTGCTCGGTCACGTCCTCGCCGCCGGCGGTCTCGGAGGTGACGACGCCGAGTTCGCGGAGTTGGGCGAGGACGGTCCCGAGGCGGGTGGCCGCGACGCGGAGTTTGACGGAGGCCGCGAGCGTGGAGGGGCGGGTGATGTTGCCGTCCTTGTCGAACTCGGCATCCTGGCCGGTGAGGCTGGATTCTTCCATGTACTCGCTCTGGGCCTCGGAGAGGAGCATGGAGGCCTTGAGGAAGGCCGCGCGGACGTCCTTGGTCCAAAGTTCGATCTGGGCTTTGCGGATGACGAGGCGCTCGGCGGTGGCCGCGGGAGGTGGAGCCTGATCCTGGAACTCGGCGGACCACTTCGAGCGGCGACCCCCGATCGGCTCTTGGAGCGCATACCTATACGTTGTTTCGTCGCTTCCCGAGACTTGCACGTCGCCGGCAAATCCTTCGGCGCTGTGGACGGACTTCCCGACTTCCGTCTCTGGACTGACTCGCCCATACATTCCCGCAGAATCGACGGCTCCGGTTGCGTCGCGCCTCACGCCACTCGCCCTGCTCCTCACGCCCCCGAGCGTCGGCCACATCGCCCCGACGAGCATCACGCACAGCAGCAGCACAGCCGCCGCGGCGAGGACGCCGCGCCCGATGGGGCGAGAGACAAACAGTCGCCAGCGCGAGTCACCCTGGCTCCGCGGCCGCGCCGTCGCGAGGGCGTTCTTCCAGAGAGCGGGCTCGGCATCGTCGTCGCGGGTCATGGCCGCGAGTTGGTGTTCGAGGTTGTCGGCGTACGGAGTGGTCATGGTGTGATCTCGCTGGCCATCGCGGTTCGCAGAGATTCGAGGGCCGCGTGCAGGCGCGACTTGAGGGTGCCGACGGGGATTCCCAGGACGTCCGCGGCCTCGGGGTGGCTCAGCCCCTCGTGGTAGCAGAGCAGGAGGAGGAGGCGCGTCTCACCGTTCATAGCGTCGAGTTTCTCGCGGAGTTGGTGCGTGCGTTCCTGAGATTGCATCGTCGCGAGCGGAGCGGGAGATTCGCCGGGCGGCTCGTGCGGCGCGGCGTGCCCGTTGAGGCTTGGCGGGAGTTGTTTGCGGCGGAGGTCCATGCACTTGTTGATGACGATGCGGTAGAGCCAGGTCTTGACGGCGGCGCGGTGCTGGAAGTGCTTCGCGGACTTGATGACGCGGACCCAGGAGTCCTGCACGGCGTCGCGGGCGGAGTCGGTGTTGCCGTTGAGGAGGCCGCGGGCGAGGCCGACGAGGGCGCGTTCGTGGCGCGCGGCGAGGACCCCGAGGGCGGCGTCGTGGCCCTTGGCGAAGTCGGAGAGGAGTTGTTCGTCGGTGCGTGGGTCGGTCATGGCGGGGTGTAGATGCAGCATTAGACCGGGGAGGGGGCGTGGTGGTTCGGAGAATTCCCGGGAATCTTGTCGGCCCGAACTCAGAACAGCGCAGGGGCTGACGGCGAAGGGACGTGTGCGGATGCAGGGAGCGACTTTTTGTCTAAATGGCCTTGACTTCGTTGCCAATGTTAGACAAAATGTCGACGTGCGGGTGATCAGCCTCAAAGCCCTGAAGGACTTCTGGGGCCGGTACCCGGACGCGGAAGTGCCGCTGAGAAACTGGTACAGGACCACGAGCAGGGCGGCTTGGGGGAGTCTTCAAGACGTCCGCAGGACGTACCCGCACGCGGATGGAGTTCGAACCGGGGGTGGCGAAGCACTGACGGTCTTCAACATTGCGGGGAACAAGTACCGGTTGATCGCTCGAATCCGCTACGACCACCAACTGGTGAACATACGGCACGTATTGACTCACGCGGAGTACGACGATGACTCGTGGAAGGAGTGACACGGTGCGAGTGAGGCATGCACATCCCGCGAAACTGCCCGGCAATCTCACCGATCTCGTCCGCCTGCTTCCGCCTCAGGCGATCGTGGATGAGGTGGAGTATCAGAACACGACGGAGATGATCGACCGCTTGATGACAGCGGGGCGGCTGACCAAAGGGCAAGCGCGGTACATGGAGACGCTGGTTCAACTGGTGCAGGCGTACGAGGCGACGCACCACGAGATCGAGACACCCGGCGGGCTGGCGACGCTGCGGCATCTGCTCGACGAGAATGGGATGAATGCATCGGACCTGGCGCGGTTGCTCGGCATCCACGCGAGCATGGGGTCGAAGATCCTGAATGGAGACCGGATGCTCACGGTCGATCACTTGAAGAAACTGGCCGCGCGGTTCAAGGTGCGGCCGGACGCGTTCATGGATTGACTCAGGTCAGGTCGGGCCGGACACTCGAACCACCGGCAAGCCCAAGGCGGCTTGCCAGTGCCACCCTGTCAGTGCCACCGGGGTCACTTCCGCTCGAACAGGTACGCCATCTTGATCGCACGCGCGCCGGCCGCGTCGCAGACGGCCATTTCGCCGCCGTTCCAGAGAGATGCGCCGCCGAAGAGGCCGTCCTTGCGGAGGGCGTAGAACTTGAGATCGAAGGTGGGCGTGCGCTTGTCGCCCTCGGTCTTCCAGAGGCGTTTTTCCTTCATGTGGTCGCAGACGTACTTGCACATGTTGCGGCAGGCTTCTTCGGGGGTCTGGCCCGCGCCCATCCAGTCCACGATGCGGGCGGAGGCGAGGGTGACGATGTTGGCCTCGCCGCGGCCGGTGCTGCCGGCGGCGCCGATGTCGTTGTCGCAGTAGTTGCCGGCGCCGATGATGGGTGAATCGCCGACGCGCCCGGGGATCTTCCAGTTCAGCCCGCTGGTGGTCGTGCAACTGGCGATGTCGCCCTTGGCGGTGAGGGCCGAGCAGTGGATGGTGCCGGTGACCTCCATGATGTACGGGCGGGAGGCGGTCTTCTTCGGCTGCCCGCCCTCGACCGGCGTGTCGGCGGGCTTCTCCTGCTTCTCGCGGATGTTCGGGCCGTCGTTGGTGCGAGGCGTTGTGTCCCGGGTCGGAGCGCTTTGCCAGGGCAGGGCATCCCAGGTCTTGCCGACGGTCGCGTCGCGCTCGTCGTCGTTGAGCCAGTCGTCGTCGTGGCTCATGTTCTCGCGCCAGTTCATCCACTCGCGCCGGGCGTGCTCGGTGAGCAGGTCCTCGTGCTTGAAGCCGTGTGAGATCGCAAAGCGGTAGGCGCCCTCGCCCACGAGCAGGCAGTGGTCGGTGCGCCGCAGCACGAGCAGCGCGACCTGCGCCGGGTTCTTGATGTTGCGGATGCTCGCGACCGCGCCGGTCTTGTGGGTGGGTCCGTACATGACGCAGGCGTCGAGTTCGACCACGCCGTCGGCGTTGGGCAGGCCGCCGTAGCCGACGGATTCGTCGGTGGGGTCGTCCTCGACGATCTTCACGCCCTGCACGATCGAGTCGGCGGGGTCGTATCCCTCCTTCAGAAGGTCCATGGCCCGGGCCACGGAACGCAGGCCGTTGAGGGAGGCGATGACCAGCGGGCCGCCCTTCCCCCCCCACCGCCGCGGGCCTGGCCGCGGGCTGGGCAAAGGCCGGAACCGCCCCGGACGCGGCGGCAACGGCGGAGGCGGCAAGGAAGTCACGGCGGGAGAGAGTTTCCATGCGCGTGGTATACCACAGCGCGGGCCGGCGGTCGAGTGGCGGGGCTCGCTCGCGGGCGCTCGATGGCCGACCGGTTAGTCGTTCTCGGACTCGTCGCGGTCCTTGGACGCGCGGTCGGCGCGCTTGCGGGCGGACTCGTCCAGCAACTTCTTGCGGAGCCGCACGCTCTTGGGCGTGATCTCGACGAGTTCGTCGTCCTCGATGTACTCCATGGCGTACTCGAGGGTGATCTTGCGGGGGGCCTTGAGGACGACGGTCTTGTCCTTGCTCGCGGCCCGCATGTTGTCGAGGTGCTTGAGGCGGGTGATGTTGATGGTGAGGTCGTTGTCGCGGCAATGCTCGCCGACGATCTGGCCGACGTAGACCTTCTCGCCGGGCTCGACGAAGAGCACGCCGCGGTCGGACATGAGTTCGCAGGCGTGGGTCGTGACGGCGTTGGTTTCGATGGAGACCAGGACGCCGGCCTTGCGGTGAGGGATCTCGCCGCTGACGGGGTCGAAGCGGAGGAAGGAGTGGTGCATGATCGCCTCGCCCTGGGTGGCGGTCATCAGACGGGAGCGCAGGCCGATGAGGCTGCGGGAGGGGATCTCGAATCGCATGTGGGCGACGGCCTCGCCGCGGGTGTCCATCTTCTTGAGTTCGCCCTTGCGGGCGCCGACGAGTTCCATGACGGGGCCGACGGTGTCCTGGGGGCTGTCGATGACGAGTTCCTCGATGGGTTCGCTGCGGACGCCGTCGATGTCCTTGATGATGACCTCGGGCTTGCCGACGGCGAGTTCGAAGCCTTCGCGGCGCATGGTCTCGATGAGGATGCCCAGGGAGAGCACGCCGCGGGCGGAGACCATGAACTCATCGGCGGTCTTTCCCGGCTCGACGCGCATGGCGACGTTGCGCTGGAGTTCCTTGAGGAGGCGTTCGCGGATCTGGCGGCTGGTAACGTACTCACCGTCCTGACCCGCGAAGGGTGAATCGTTGATCTTGAAGAGCATCGTCATCGTCGGCTCTTCGACGCGGATGGGGGGGAGTTGGTCGGGGTGCTCGGGGTCGGCGATGGTGTCGCCGATGTCCACGCTGTCGAGCCCGACGATGGCGCAGAGGTCGCCGGCCTCGACGGAGTCAACATCCTCGCGCTTGAGGCCGGAGAACTGCAGCAACTGGCCGACCTTGGTCTGGACCCGCTTGCCGTCGCGCTTGATGACGATGACGTTCTCGCCGGAGTGGATCGAGCCGTTCACGACGCGACCGATGCCGATTCGGCCGACGTACTCGTTGTAGTCGATGTTGGTGATGAGGACCTGGAGGGGCTTGCTGGTATCCGCGGGCGGGGCGGGGATCTCGCCGACGATGGCTTCGAAGACGTCGCGGAGCGAATCCGGCTTGGGCTCGGGGATCGGCCACTGGGTGGTCGCCCAGCCGTTCTTGCCCGAGGCGTAGATCACGGGAAAGTCCAGGGCGTGGTCGTCGGCGCCGAGTTCGACCAGCAGGTCGAATACCTCGTGGACAACATCCTGCACGCGCTGGTCGGGGCGGTCTACCTTGTTCACGACGACGACCGGCTGGAGGCCCAGTTCGAGGGCCTTGCCGAGGACGAACTTGGTCTGAGGCATGACGCCTTCGGAGGCGTCCACGAGGACGAAGCAGCCCTCGGCCATGCGCAGCACGCGCTCGACCTCGCCGCCGAAGTCGGCGTGCCCGGGCGTGTCGATGATGTTGATGCGGTAGTCGGTCCCGTCGGCCGCGTGGTAGTTCACCGCGCAGTTCTTGGAGAGGATGGTGATGCCGCGTTCGCGTTCGAGGGGGTTGCTGTCGAGAATCAGGCCGTGCTGGCCGCCTTCGAGTTTCTCGAGTTCGCCGGCGCGGAAGTTTCCGGACTGCTTGAGAAGGTTGTCCACCAGGGTGGTCTTGCCATGGTCAACGTGGGCGATGATGGCCACATTGCGGATTCGCTGGTTCCGCGGGGTGGTCGAGGTGGATTCGGTGACGTTCATAGGGGCGACGGGGGCTGCGGTCATGATAAGGTAAGCCTCTGGCCTGTCCGGGGGGCAAGGTCAGTCAACACACGGACATCCAGACGCCTGCCGTTTGGGTGCCCGAGACGATCGATCCGAATGGGATCGCGGCATTATAGGGGCGCAACCGTCAAAAAGCAGGCGGTTCACGGATCCTGACGCCGCGGGTTCCGGTCGTCCACGCGCGATAACCACGCTCGGGAGTGAAGCCTTGCGGCCTGCGCGGGGGGATGCGGCCCGCGCGGCGCCTCATCCGCTCCCGATCGCTTGGCGCAGCCGGAATCCGTGGCACATTCAACGCGGCCCGCGCGAACGGGCCGGAGCGATGTGTGGAGATCTGTGGGCCGCGGGGAAGCGGCGCGGCCGTTTGGCCGGCCCGACATGCCCGCGCGTTCGCCTCGACGGGAGAGAGTCATGAAGACGTGTTTCAAAGCGTGCGTGGTCGGCGGGCTTCTTGCTGCGAGCGGCGGCGCCATGGCTCAGAGCGGAACGCTGTACTCCAACACGTTCGAGTCTCGCCAGATCGGAGCGGAATGGTCCGCCGGCACCGCGCTGGATTGGTGGCTTCCCACCTTCTCCACTTTCAACGGGCGATACTCAACCGGCGGAACCACGCTCACGCTCACGCAGCCGGCCGGTCCTCAGCCGGGCGGGATCAGCGAGGGCAGCGGCGGCAGCGGGGGCGGTGGAGGTGGTGGCGGCGGGGGCTCCTGGCTTCAGTACCACCTCACCTTTGATCTGTACATCATCGACTCGTGGGACGGCAGCAACACGATCTACGGTCCGGACTGGTTCAAGGTATCGGCGAATGGTCAAACGCTGATGCGCGATACCTTCGGGAACCAGCCGGGGAGCACGCAGACTTTCCACGCACCCACAACCGGACCGGCCGTCCTTGGGTATGACGACCGGTATCTGGATTCGATCTACCGCCAGGTTTCCCTCACGTTCACCGTTCCCATGGGCCAGCCCCTCGCGATCACGTGGCGTGACGAAGGGCTTCAGGGCCTCAACGACGAATCGTGGGGGATTGACAACGTGCTGGTGACTTACGAGACGGTGCCCGCGCCGGGGGCGTTGGCGGGCATGGCCGCGATGGGGTTGGTGGGGCTGCGCCGCCGGAGGGCGTGATCATCGCCCGGCGGGGCGCGGCGGGTCGAGCAGCGAGGTGTTGAACGTGATCTTGACCGTCCCCCGTGCGAGCCCCGCGGGGGCTCGCT
This sequence comes from Phycisphaerales bacterium, assembly GCA_905339235.1. Lineage (GTDB taxonomy): Bacteria > Planctomycetota > Phycisphaerae > Phycisphaerales > UBA1924 > RI-211. The sequence continues at coordinate 19,279 of CAJPFG010000010.1, read as the reverse complement.
GAAGTCGGGTTTCGACGCGCTGAATCCAGCGGAACGCATCGAGCGGATCGGGCGGCGCGTCGATCAGCGTATCGGCGGGGACGCGATCGCCGGCCGCGGCACGCTTGAGTGCGGCAAGGCGGGCGGGGTCGAGCGAAAGTTGGAAGAGCGTCGAATCATCGGCGTCGAGCGGACGAGAGAGGCGCACGGAGAGTTCGTTCACGGTGGAAACCGCCATTTCGTCCTGCTCGACCCCGGTCCGGATATTGAGGACCCACCAGCCGCTGTCGGCGCCCGGGTGGCGGACGTAGCCCCACGCGAGCGAACCGCCGGGCTTCACGAATCCGGCCAGCACGCCGGGCCCTTTGGGCGTGAGGGACAGGAGGCGGATGCTGTCCAAGGTCGCGCGCGGCGCCTTCATCTCCGGGTCGCCGGACAGGGTCACCGTCCAGGCGTCCGCGTCGGGCGCGAAGGTGCTCACGTCGTCCACGGGGATCGCGGCGGTGATCGAGATCGCGCCGGGTTCGGGCGCTCCGTCGCCGGTGCGCGGCTCGTGAACGGCGATGACGGCGACGCCGTCGATCCGGCGTTGCAGCCCGTCGGGCAGCCTGAGCATGTCGAGCAACGAATGCAGAAGCGTGCCGCGCACGTGCCCGGACGGCACGTCCAGATCGAGGTCGAGCGGTTGCTCGCGGGGGGAACCGGCGATGAGCAGGGCGGCGTCGCGGGCGAGCCACTCGACGCCGCCGGCGGGCCAGGCCGCGGGGGAGGCGGTCGGCAACGGATCGCCCGGCGCGGGGGTATGCGTTCGCAGCACCAACTCGCGCGAGGCCAGGATGTCGGCGGTGAGCACGTCGGCCCGGGGCGTCACGGTCGCGGCGATGAACCGCTCGGTCGCCGCGCGAGCGTCGGGATGCAGGTCGCGATAGAGCACGAAAGCGCGGCCCGTGGGCAGGTCCGCCGCCTGCGTCCACGCCGTGGATTCCTCGAGCGTTTCTCCCCGGACCTGCGCCCGGATCACCGGCAGGAGCGAATCGAAGAGGGCGCTGCTTCCGCGCGGAGAGATCAGCACGCGGGCCTTGGGTTCGCTCTCTCGCAGGCTGGTGGCGAGATCGAACGCGCCGTTCTCAAGGGCGAGGATGGGAAGGCCGCCCTCGACTTCGCGCGGGGCGGGCTTGAGCCGTTCTCGCAGCCGACGCTCGATATCGGGCGAGATCTCGGTAATCAGCGCGTGCTGCGGCCGGCGATCCGGCGAGGGATCACTCAGGCCGGAGATCGTGAAGATCAGGCGCGAGCCGAGCACCTCGTCCGCGGCCTCGCGCGGGGTCATTCCCAGGGAACTCGCGACCTGGCTCCACGCTTCCAGGCTCCGCTGCCACGTCGCCATCTCACCGAGAAACTGCTCGGCGCATCGCCACGCGGGGGATTGACGCAGGGGCGCGAGATCGCCGGTGGCGATGACCAGGTCGCAACTCGCGGGCAGGGAGCCGACCAGCGCGCGATCCGGGGCTTCAGGCTGCGCGATCGCCACGGGAGCGAAGGCGGTGCAGACAATCGCGGCGGCGCCGAGGATGTTGTTGATTCGCATGCTCACAATCGCCACCACGAGAGGCCCACCACACACACGAGAGCCAAGGTCACTTCGGCGGCGCCGGAACCTCGATCGGCGCCATGCCGCGCCAGGGGCGCGGGCGCGCGGGCGACGACCATTCTTCGAGTTCGGCCCGCACAGCGAGCGGTAGTTCGCCGGGATCTTCCAGAGGCACCAGCCGACGATTCGGGAGCACCTGGGCAAGGGAGACTCCGAGGTTCACATCCACGATCGTGAGAGAGGCCGTGGTCGAGACGTTTGCGTGCAGCCCGGTCCGCACCGGCAGGTCGTACGCGCGGGTGTCGCCAAGCGTGAGCGCCCGGCCGCGCTCGGGGGGTTGCACGAGCCGCGACACCGGCTCCATCAGGCCGACCCGCATCGAACCGAAGGCGTCGCCCAGCGAACGGAGCGTCATGGACAGGTCCGCCTGGCCGGCGACCACGAGGTTCGAGACCGGGGTGGGCCCGGGATCGGTGAGCACGGCCTCGGGCGCGAACCGCTGCACCAGGGCGTACATCGCGAACGCCGCGAGGGCCCCGGTCGCCGCGGCGAGGCGGAAGCCCGACATTCGACGGCGGCCTCGCGGGGTTACGAACGGCCGCTCCTGCTCCACGCGGTCGAGGATCGCGTCCGAAAAATCCGGCGCACCGGGGAGCATCTGCAACTCGTTGACGGCGTCGCGAGTCTTGTCGAGCCGGCGCTCGAAGTCGGGCACGGCCTTGCCGACCTGCCTGGTGAGTTTCCGGGCGTCGTGGAGCGCGCCCTCGGATTCGAGGTCGAGCACACGGTTGACCAGGCGATCGACCTCGCGTGCGGAGGGCTGCTGGGAGGGGTTGGAAGGATGCCCGCGGCTCATGCGGTGCGTGACTCCTGACGTTGGATCTGCGGGATGATGACGGGGTCGGCGCCGCGAAGGGCGTCGCGAAGTTTGGCGCGGCCACGGTGCAGGTGGCTCTTCACAGTCCCCTCGGGCATCTTCATCTGCTCGGCGATCAACCAGATGGGCCACTCGTGCTGGTGGAACAGGACGATGACTTCCCGCTGCTCGAAGGAGAGGGTGAGCAGGGCCTGTTGAACGGCGTCGCGGCAGGCGTTGTTCTGATCGCGATGATCGACTTCCGCGCTTTCATCCAGGGATCGGCCCGAACTCTGGCTGACACGCTCGCTGTCGAAGGCCGGGCGGCGCTTCTCCATGAAGTTCATCATGACCCGGCGCGCGATCGTGAAGACCCATGTCGAAAAGCGGTAGCGTGGGTCGAAGCGGTCGAGATTCATCAACACCCGGACGAAGGCCTCCTGCACAACATCTTCCGCCAGTTCGTGCCGGCCGCACATCCGGAGGATGTAGGCATACACGCCGCCCTGGTGGAATCGGATGAGCGCGGCCCCTGCGTCGCGGTCTCCGGCGGCGGCCTGAGCCACCAACTTCTGCTCTTTTGACCGGGTCATCGCCGCGAACATGCGAATGCTCCCTGAACCGCCCCGAGTCTGTCCGAAAGAGTGTACCGGGGGCACGCTGGCCACGGTTGCAAAAGGTGAGGCACAAAAGCGGAAGGGGCCCGATGCCTGGATAGGCGCCGGGCCCCGGTGCGAATGTTTTACGAACGGATTCAGGCCGCGGCGCGGGTCTTGCGAACCTGCTGGCGCGGGGGCTGAACCACGCGCTGCGAAGGCGCGGGGATTTCTTCCGGAGGCAGGGTGAGCAGATCGACCAAATCATGCGGGCTGTAGGCCCACAGATTGGCGCCGATCTCCTCGGCCAGGCCATCGGCGCGGTTGAAGACCCCCCCGCCAACGACCACCTTGGTTTTGGCGCAGGCGCCGATTTCCTTCATGGTGTCGATGATGCGGCGGATGTCGGGCAGGTCGCTCGCCGCGGAGGCGAACAGGAGCAGGTATGTGGGTTGGCGATCCTGCACGACTGCGAGGACTTCGTCCGCGGGCACGCCCCCGCCGGTGAAGGAGACTTCGAAACCCGACGACTCGAGGAGATCACAGGCCATCTGGGCGGCGAGTTCTTCGCCCTGGCTTGGCCCGCAGGCGCAGAAGACTGAATCGCCGCGCGGGGTTCCGGCGTCGAGGCGTGCCGCGGCCTGATCGACCAGCATTCTCAGGAGCCGCGTCGAAAGGTGGTACGCGACGCCGGTCATCTGATCGGAGCGGTTGAGTTTTTCGATGTGTTCGTGAGCCGGCCAGAAGAGGTCGGTAAGCAGAGCGCTGGGGGCGGCCCCCTTGGACAGCGTTTCCTGCACGATGCCGCGGGCAACCGGTCGGTCGCCGTTGACCAATGCCTCAAAGAGGCGCTCGACGAGAAGGTCCTGACTCATGGGGAGCACTCCGCGAAAGGGGGGTTGGGTACCCGCGCCGCGGCTCCGCCGAGCGTGGAAGGATCCTGGAAGCGCCGGTGGCCTCGTGCCCCCGGCTCGGATGGGGTGTGAATCCATCCTCATGTTCGCGATGGGGTATCGGCGGCGCGGGTTCGACGCGTCGAGATTGCCGGGGCGCGCAAGATGTTCGCGGTCCTTCGTGTCGGATGGTCCCAGAACCACCCCCCGAAAGAGGTCAGTCTCGATAACTCTGGAAGCGCGTCCCGATAACAGGCCGATAACGGTCGTTCAGATGCGGAACGCCCGATAGCACACGCATATCCCCAATGAGAGGGGGGCCACGGTGGCATCGCGGAAGCCGGAAGCGCAAATCGTGCCGGTCATTTGCTCGCGCGAGAGAAAGGTCCCCACGGATGCAGGGAGATAGCGGTAGGCACCCGACCGGTCGCCGCTGATCCAGGTGGCGGTGACGGGCATGACGCGTGCGCAATAGAAGGTATTGAACCAGCGCATGACGGCGTTTCGGGGCTGATCGAACTCGAGGATGATGAGGCGGCCGCCGGGCCTGAGGACTCGTGCGAACTCGCTCAGGGCGAGTCGGGGATCGGCAACGTTGCGAATCCCGAACGCAATGGAGACCACGTTCACGGACGCGTCGGCGAGCGGAAGGCACTGGGCGTCACCTTCGATGTAGGTGATCTTGGCCGCGGCGGGGCCGGAGTGCCCGCGCTGCTTCTCCCTCGCCACGACGAGCATTTCGTGCGTGAAGTCCAGGCCGATGACGCGAGAGGCGGGGGAGGCGGCGAAGGCCTGGGAAAGGTCGCCGGTGCCGCACGCGACATCGAGGACGAGGTCACCCGGCGTCACCTGTGCCTGCCGGACCGCGAAGCGGCGCCAGCGCTGATCCTGGCCGAGGGAGTGAACGCGGTTGTTCAGGTCGTAGGCGTGGGCGATGGCCGCGAACATCCGGCGGACTTTGGAAGGCTTCTCCTCGCTCGCGTGGGGGTTGGCGAGTTCGTCGGAGCGCCAGGCGGGGGCGGATGGACCTTGGGTCGGCACGGCCGATGATAGAGGGCGGCGTGCAAGGGTTGGGAGGGCAAGAATCTGTGCGGGGAAGTGCCCCTGCACGGGAGTCGATCATGAACAGCGGAATGTTGGCGAGAGCGGCGGCGTTGGCGTGTGCGATGCTGGCGGCGATGTGGTCGGTGGGATGCGAGACGAACCCGACGACGTCGCGAAGCCAGTTGCTCCTGATGAGCCTGAGCCAGGAGTCGGAACTTGGCGCACAGGCCAAGCCGCAGATGCTCGCCGAGTTCGGCGGGGCGATGGCGCGGGCGGACATCAACACCTACGTGAGCGGAGTCGGCCGAAGGCTGCTCGGGCCGGCGATCGAGCGCGACCAGCGCATGGCGGCGTTCCAGTGGGAGTTCCTCGTGCTGGATAGCGACGTGATCAACGCGTTCGCGCTTCCGGGGGGGAAGGTGTTCATCTCGCGCGGGCTGATGCAGAAGATGAACAACGAGGCCCAACTCGCGGCCGTGCTGGGGCACGAGGTGGGGCACGTGATGGCCCGGCACGGGAACGAGCGGGTGTCAAGGAGTCTGGCGGCGGACCTGGGCCTCCAGGTTGCCTCGAACGTGCTGGGCGGGAGCCAGAGCGGCCAGATCATTTCGGAGGTGGCGTCGCAGAGCACGACACTGTTTCTGATGAGTTACGACCGGCGGCAGGAATCGGAGTCTGACTCGCTGGGGTCGGAGTACATGGTCGAGGTGAAGTATGACCCGATGGGGGCGGTGCAGGTGATGGAGATTCTGCAGGAGGCGTCGAAGGGGAACAGCCCGCCGGAGATTCTCTCGACACATCCCGACCCGGGCCGGCGCGCGGAGGACCTTCGGCGGAAGATCGCCGAGCAGTTTGCGCACACGCAGGGCAACCCGGAGTATCAGTTGAAGCCGGATGAGTTCCGCAGCAACGTTTTGCGGAAGATCACGCGGGCGTACCCGCACGCGGGCGAGCCGCGCTGGGCCGGGGCGGAGGACTTGGTGCCGGAGGGGGCGATCGGCGTGCTTGACGCGTGCGCCGATTAATGCGGGTGCGAAGTAGAGCGACCATACAAGCCGGAGGCTTGTGCTACCTACTCCTTGGCGTAGTTTCGGCTGGTGCCGGTGCTCTCGAGCGCCGGTGCCAGGCGGGCGAGCGCGTGCGCGTACGCGGCGGTTCGCATGTCGATGGCGCGGGACTTTGCCAGTTCGAAGACCCCGGCGAACTCCGCGGCCATCTTCCTTCTGAGTTCGTCGTGCACCCGTAGCAGGTCCCAGTAGTAGCCGGTCTTGTTCTGCGTCCATTCGAAGTACGAGACGGTCACTCCTCCGGCGTTGGCGAGGATGTCGGGGATGATGATGACCTTGTTCTTCCAGAGGATCGCATCGGCCTCCGGGGTGCAGGGCCCGTTGGCGAGTTCGAGGACGACCTTGGCCTTCACGCGCGCGGCGTTGTCGGCGGTGATGACGTTTTCGATGGCCGCGGGGACGAGGACATCGCACTCCAACTCGAGGAGGTCCTTGTTGGAGATCTCTCGGGTCCCGCGCCCGCAGTCGGAGGCCGGGAGCATCTTGTGGGTTTTCTCCTTGTGATCGGCGAGGCGCGTGATGTCGAGGCCGTCGGGGTTGAAGCGGCCGCCGTGATGGTCGCTGACGGCAACGACCCTGAAGCGAGCATCACGGTCGAGGAGCCGGGCCATGTGGTCGCCGGCGTTGCCGAAACCCTGAATGGCGACGGGGCGCGGCGTGTTCTCGCGGTCCCAGCCGAGTTGCTTCTCGAGTTCCTTGAGGCAGTAGTACCCACCGCGGGCGGTGGCGTCGTCGCGCCCGAGCGAGCCGCCGACGGCGACGGGCTTGCCGGTGATGATGCCGGGATCGCGCCGGCCGGTGAGGACGGAGTACTCGTCGGACATCCAGGCCATGATCATGGGGCCGGTGTTGACGTCGGGGGCGGGGACATCGATGTCCGTGCCGACGGCGAAGGCGATGGCGCGCATGTAGCCGCGGCTGAGGCGCTCGAGTTCGGCGGTGGAAAGGGTGCGGGGCTCGACGATGACGCCGCCCTTGCCGCCGCCGAAGGGGATACCGACGCAGGCGCACTTGAAGGTCATCCAGAAGGCGAGGGCCTTGACCTCGGCCGGGGTGACGTCCTCGTGGAAGCGGATGCCGCCTTTCGCGGGGCCGCGGGTGTCGTCGTACTTGCAGCGGTAGCCGGTGAAGATGCGGAGGGAGCCGTCGTCCATGCGGACGGGGATGGAGACCTCGATGAACTGCTTGGGGCTTCTGAGTCTGAGGATCGTCTCGGAGTGAGCGTTGGCGTGGGCGGCGCCCATATCGAGGCGCTGCAGTGCGGCCGAGAAGACGTCGGTGGTCATAGTGACAGGGTAGCCAAAGGCCCGGGGCGTCAAAGGGGTCGGCGCCCCGGCGGATCGACCGTAGTTAGAATGATACATGCACCCTGAAATCCGAACCGTTCCGGTCGAGTACACGATCTGCGGGCATTCCCTGCGGCACGATCCCGCGAGGAGTTACGGCGAAGAGATCATGACACTGCTTGGGCGGGTGTGGCCGGCGATCAAGGCAGGCGGAATACCCAACGACGGGATCAACCGCGTGGTGTACGAGGAGGATGGGAGTGTGTTCGCGGGGGTCGTGGCCGGAGCGGGTAGCGACCCCGCCGCGGCGGGGCTTGAGCAGAAAACCGTTCGACTGACGAAGTACGCGGTGTGGAAGCACGTGGGGCCGTACCGGTTGCTGCCCGGCACGGGTGCGGCCATGACGCGGGCCCTTGAAGTCCGTGGAGTTCGCACCGGGTGGCCGATGGTTGAGGTCTACGGCCACTGGAACAGCGACGAGAGCAAGCTTGAGACGGAGACACTCGTGGAACTCCGCTGAAGGCGAGTTGAGCCTGTCGTCCGTCCCGGCCGCCGGCGCCGCGCGATCCTCGTCGCCTGGCCGCGGCCTTGGACTCGTCGAGTCATTCGCGCGGGATGGCCGGCAGGGCGGCCGGAAAACGCGGGCCCGATGGCATGGCCGATTCTACCCGAACGGCGTGCGTGATCGCCGCGATGAATCCGCTTGACACCCCGGCCTTTACGTGATATTTTTATCACGTGTTGAGCCTCTTGTCCATCCCCGTTGCCGGCGCTCCGCGGTCCGTGTCCCTGGACCGAGTCTTCAAGGCGCTGGCCAGCGAGGTGCGGCGGGAGATCCTGGATGCGCTGCGCGAGGGACCCAAGACCACGGGCGAACTGGTGATGCGATTCCCCGATCTCTCGCGGTTCGCGGTGATGCAGCACCTGAAGGTGCTGTGGCGGGCGCGGCTGGTCGTCTCGAAGAAGCAAGGGCGGGAGCGGCACAACTTTCTCAATCCGGTGCCGATACGCCAGGTGTACGAGCGGTGGGTGACGAAGTACGAGGGCTTGTGGGCGGGCGCGCTCACCGAACTGAAGCGGCGGGCCGAGGCGGCCTGCGCACGCCGCGGGGACGAAGTTCACCCCACGTCCCCCGGCGTTTCCCTGCGTCGCGAAACTCGTGGAGGCCGAACATGATCGAGCGCGTGTTTTCCATCGACATCCGGGCGGGCGTGCAGCGGGTGTGGGACGAGATCACCAGGCAGGGGTCGCCGCACCATGCGATGTTCGGGACGTACCTGCACATGGAACTGCGGCCCGGCGCGGTCTTCACCTACCGCAACAAGGGCGGGACACACACGTTCGTGCTGGGCGAGGTGTTGGAGGTCGCACCGCCGTCGCGGCTGGTGCACACCTTCCGCTTCTCGATGGAGAAGGATGCGCCCACGCTGGTGGAGTGGAGCCTGCGCGAAAAAGACGGTGTGACGCGCGTCACGGTGACACACTCGCGGTTCGAGGGCGAAACGCGGACGTACAAGAGCGTCAGCACGAGTTGGCCGGCGATCCTGGGCCTCTACAAGACGATCATCGAGACGGGACGCGCGCCCGCGGGGGCGCGGTTCAAGAACGGCATGATGATGGCGATGTGCTTCATGCTGCCGAAGAGCGCCCGGACCGACAACGCGGTGAAGGAGCCGTTGCGGCCGGCGGGGATGTGAGGGGGCGGGCGTGACGGGAACGCAACGGCGGGTCGCCCCTGCCCGATACAGTCGGCCGGAAGGAGCCTCGCCATGATCAACTTCGCGTGGGATTTCTATCAGCAGAGGCAGATCGGGGAGTTGAAGACCGATCAGTTGAGCGACTCGCGTGAGCACTCCGCAGCGATTCAACGGCTCGAAGACCGGCTCGACCGGCTGGCCCTGATCAACACCGCGATGTGGGAACTGATCGTGGCAAGGCTGGGTCTGACCCAGCAAGAGATCGCCAACCAGATCACCGAGGTGGACCTGCGCGACGGCGTGCTGGACGGACGAATCCGACCGAACGACGCACCGCTCAAGTGCAGCCAGTGCGGAAGGACGCTGATGCAGCGGCATCGCACGTGCCTGTATTGCGGGCAGAATCATCAGCCCGATACGTCGGCAGCGGTGTGAGCCGTTTCGAACCCGCCGCGAAGTCCACCCGCCTCGAATCGATCGAGTGCGTCGAACACCTCGTCGGCGGTCGTCGCGTTGCGAACGGCCTCTTTGAATGGCTTGATGCTCTCCAGTTTTCCGTTGCCCGCATCGCGCTGGAGGGTCTTGGCGAACCACGAGACGCGCCGGTTGATCTGGAAGACGGCGTAGCGGTCGTCGCGATACTCCCGCATGAGGTTGAAGAAGCGGCGGATCGTCGCGAGTTTTTCGGATTCGGTGGGTTCGGGAGGGCGCACAGGCCGGACGCCTGTGCCGCCCATACCAGGGGGAGGTGTTGCGAGACCGATCGCGCAGAGGTGAGCCCACGTGTCGCGAAAGAGCCAGGGCGTGCTCAGGGCGCCGCGGCCGATCATGATCCCCTGGCAGCCCGTGTGCCGGAGCATGCGCTCGGCGTCTTCGGGTGCGCGCACATCGCCGTTGCCGATGATCGGGATGCGGCCGTTCACCGCTTCCACGACCCGCGCGATGCCGTCGAGACGGACAGAGCCGGAGAACTTGTCCTCGGTGGTCCGGCCGTGGACGGTCACGGCCACGACGCCGACATCGGCGAGCATTCGGGCGAGGTGGGGCGAGCAGGCCGCGCCCGATTCATAGTCGGACGTGTTCCAGCACAGGCGGATTTTGCAGGTGAGGGGGACGGGGGAGGCGGAAGGCGAAAGGCGAGAGGCAAGAGGCGGGGGATGAGAGGCGTGTGGCGCCTGTGGCGAGGCCGGACCGAGGTGGATTTGAGCGGGGCCGAGGCGCTTGGACCATTCGCCGGCGTCGAGTGGGATCTTCTCCAGTTCTCTCACCACGCGCTCGGTGACGCGAACAGCCCGCGAGAGATCGGTCAAGAGTTTGGAGCCGCCGTCCTTCTTCGTGACCTTGTCCACCGGGCAGCCCATGTTGATGTCGATGACCGTCGCGCCGTGCTCGACGGCCCAGCGGGCGCCCTCGGCCATGATCTCGGGGTCGCTGCCGTACAACTGCATGCCCACGGGCTTGTCGAAGGCGTTGGTGCGGGCGAGGTCGAGGCTGGTGGCCGTGCCCCGGAGGAGCCCTTGCGGAGAAAGCAGATCCGTGCAGGCAAGGCCGACGCCTCCCCACTCGCGGCAGATCGTCCGGAAGGCAAGATCGCAGTACCCGGCGATGGGGGCCAGCAAAAGGTTGGTCTGGAGTTGAATCGGGCCCAGGCGGAGCACGGAGGAGGGTATTCGAGGCGCACCCCGCGACCCTCAAGGTCGGCCGCCGATATCACGGCGTCCCTCGCATGGCCGGTAAACGTTAGGTAACTTCTCGGCAGCGGTGCGAATTTGTCGAGCGCGGCCCCGGAACAGGCGAAGAATGGAGGCCCGCCGCGTGGCGGTCGGTCTCTTTAGAGGGGAAGAAACGATTTGCGAGCGGGTTTCACCCGCCAAGCCCAGGAGCAAAGTTCATGGCACGGAAGAAGACGATTCTTTTGGCGGTGTTGTCGGCGTGCGGCATGGCGGTGACGACCCTTGCGCAGGACACGAATCCCTCGGTGACGCCGAAGCAGCCCCCGGTCAAGCAGGTGCCCACGCGGGAGATTCCGGTCAAGGTCGTTCCGCCGCAACTCTCGCCCAGCGCTCCGGGAGTGAAGGCGCCGGAGAAGGGACCGGTCCCGGAAGTCCCGTCCCAGGGCGGCAAGGTCGTGTTCGCGGATCTGACCCACGACTTCGGCATCATCAGCGACGACAAAACCGTCGAGTTTGAGTACAAGTTCAAGAACGAGGGCACCGGCCCCCTCACGATTGTGAAGACGCAGGGATCCTGCGGGTGCACGGTGCCGGCGCTGGCCAAACTCGAGTACGCGCCGGGCGAAGAGGGCGCGATCAAGATCCAGTTCAACCCCAACCACAAGCGCGGCCCGCAGCACACCACCGTCACGGTGAGCACCAACGACGACTCCAGCCGGAACGTCGTGCTGAATGTCAAGTCCGATGTCCGTCCGATGGTGACGGTGGATCCCCAGGTTGTCTCCATGGGCGAGGTGCCCAAGGGCAAGGGCAAGACCATGACCGTCACGGTGACTTCCCGCAAGAAGGACCTGACCGTCGTGGGCGCGCAGGCGACGATCGCGTCGGCCGCGGCCAAGGCCCTGCCCGGCGTTGAGGCCGAGGTCAATGGCGAGCAGGTGTGGCAGTATCCCATCGAAGTGAGCGTGCTGCCGACGGCGCCCGTGGGCCAGGTGGTGGGCAACATCGCGGTGCGGACCAACGAGGACGGGCGGGTGGTCAACTTCACCGTGCAGGGCGAGGTGATCGGCGATGTCGCCGTCAATCCGCCGCGTGTTCAACTCGCGGCGCTTACGCCCGGCCAGGTCATGTCGGCGACGGCGACCCTCAAGAGCCGAAACGGGAAGGCGTTCAAGGTGCTCAAGGTCGAGGAAGCGCCGGCGAACAACGCGGCGCCGGTCTTCAAGACTCTCGATGTGAAGGAAGACACCAACACGACGCCGGTCTCGTACATGATCACGCTCGCGGGCCAGGCGCCCACGAACGGCGGGGCCGTGAGCGGCAGCATCATCGTGTCCACCGATCTTTCCGATGAGCCGCAGATCAAGGTGCCGTACTACGGATTTGTCCGCGCCGCCCCGAAGCAGGTTCCTATCCAGCGGGCCCCGGCACCCGCGCCCACGGCGCCCGAGGCCCCGGGCAGTTCGCTGATCCCGAACCCCAAGTAATCCAACGAGCACACCCTTCGGGCGGCGTGCGCGACCCCGTACGCCGCCCTTTTCACGCGCGAACGGCTAGACTCGTCGCGACGACCCAAGGAGACTGGCATGGGTGCGGGCGTGCTGCTGCAACGGGCGATGGCGATTGCATTGATCGGGGTGGTGGGCGGCGCGGCCCACTCGTACTTCGGCGGGCAGGCCAAGTTTCGGCAGGCCGCGCCCGCGACCAATCCCGATACGCCCCCGCTCCCGGGCGTGCCACAGCCGCCGCCGGAATCGCCCGGCCCGGGCGCTGAGATCTCGGTCGCGCAGGCGTGGGATCTTTTCCAGAAAGGATCCCCCTTCGTCGATGCCCGCCTCGTGGAGGACTACGAGAAAGGGCACGTGGAGGGCGCGTTCTGGATCACCGCCGACCAGTTCATGAACGGGAACTTCCCCGCGGCCTTGAACTTCATCGACAAGTCGGCGACGGTCGTGGTGTACTGCTCGGGGGGCGACTGCGACGCTTCGCACAACGTCGTGGAACTCATGCACACCGTGGGTTACACCCAGTGCCACGTGATGAAGGACGGCTTTGATCCGTGGAAGAGCGCGGGGCACCCCGTCGCGGCCGGCAAGCCCGAGATCGGGGGAGGCTGAATGGCTGAGAAGATCCGAGCGTGGGGCTGGCTAGGGCTGTTGACGCGCCTGCTTCTGGGCGGGTTGTTCCTGTTCGCCGCGTACGTGAAACTGCGAAACCCCGTGATCTTCCGGCAGGGCGTGGACGCGTTCAAGATTCTGCCCGAGCACCTGTCGATCCTCGCGGCCTACGTGGTGCCCTGGACGGAACTGGTGGCGGGCGTTCTGCTGGTGCTGGGGCTGTGGGCGAGGTCGGCGGCGCTGGTCATCGGGACGATGCTGGTGGCGTTCATCGCGGCGATGGTGTCGGTGCTGTACCGGGGGATCGACGCGCACTGCTCGTGCTTCGGGAAGTTCGAGATTCCGTGCGAAGGGCCCGTGGGCTGGTGCCACCTCGTGCGCAACGGCGTTCTGGTCGGTTTGGCGGTGATTGTGGTGGCGATCGGGCCGGGGACGCTGGCGATGGACCGGGAGTCCACGAAGTAATCTGGAAGTCTGCGGGGTAATGACCTAGACTCCGGGCCCCACATCCGTCGCCCGGGGACGGGGCGTGTCGCCCTTCAACCCGGGCCCAACGACCAGGACGGACATACATGAGCAAGTTCCCCCGCTTCGGCAACACCCAGAAGATCCGCGTCGCTCACTCCTCCAGCACCGGCGACACCATCGTCGATTGGAAGGACGTGGAGACGCTCCGCAAACTGATGAGCCCCAACGGCAAGATCCTGGGCCGCAAGCGCCTCTCGACGAGCGCGGCCGAGCAACGCAAGGTCGCCCAGGCGATCAAGCGGGCCCGGTACATGGCGCTGCTGCCGTACACGTCGGCGACGCTCTGATCCCTGTCGCCCCGGGGACTCGTGCCATGACGCGGGTCGTTCGTGACTATCGCGCGGTTCTGGAACGCCACGGGCTGGACCCGCGGCGGCCTTTGACATCAGCGCCCGATGGGCCGCACGCCGCGATGCGGCGCGCGATCGATATCCTGTGGGGAGCCTTGGGCTCCACCGGCCTGTCGTGGATCGGGTTCTACGAGAAGATTGCCGGCACCGACGAGATGGTGCTGATCTGCCGCGAGCCCAAGCCGGCGTGCTCGCCGATCGGGCTGCAGGGGATGTGCGGCCGCGGGTGGGGCGAGGCGCGGCCGATCATCATCGCGGACGTGCGGACGCTGGGCGCGAACTACATCGCGTGCGATCCCAAGGACCAGAGCGAACTGGTCGTGCCGGTGATCGCCGAAGGCGGCTGCTGGGGCGTGCTGGATGCGGATAGTTACGACCTGGATGCCTTCGACGAGCATGATGCCGAGGGGATGACGGACATGCTGGTGGCGCTCGGAATCTCGCGGCCGGGCGAGGCGAACCGGCGGACGATGCGGCTCTGATCCGCACCCTCCCCCGCGCCCCGCGGGGGAGGTGCCGAGTCTTCGAGGCGGAGGGGGCGTGCGGTGAGCAGCGAAGCCGCACGACCTGACGCTAATCTCGCGATCGCATCCAGGACACAAGACATGTCGTTTGCAATGGCCCACGCTGCAATGCGAAGGACCTCGATGTTGCGCGAGCGCATCCATTCATCGCGAGCTCGATCATGCTCCCCACGATTGGTGTGATACAGGCTGTCGAGTTCCACAACAAGGGCGGCCTCGTGGCAGTAGAAATCCGCAACGTAGGGCCCGAGAGGATGTTGCCGACGGAATCGCAAACCACGAAGGCGCCGGCCGCGCAGGTAAGTCCAGAGGATTCTCTCGGGCATTGAAGCGTTGTTGCGCAGCTCGCGAGCGCGTTGCCGCGTGGCGTCTGTGGCTTCTACAGCCTTGCGCAGCGGGCGCCGGTCCGGCGTGAAGTCATAGCGCATGGGCGGAGATTACTCGGAATCTGCGTCTCTCGCACCCGGACACCCCCTCCGCCCTCGCGGACTCGGGCACCTCCCCCGCGAAGGCGCGGGGGAGGGTGCTCAGAACGGCGCCCCGCTCTCGAGCCGCACCCTCGCGCCCGTGCCCGGGTCGTTGAAATCCAGCTCGCTCGCGTGGAGCATGAGCCGTTCCGCCCGAACGCGACCGTACAGCACATCGCCGATGATCGGCCTCCCGAGCCCGACGCGCGGGGCGGGCGGGGGCTGGGCCATGCTCCGCGCGGGAGGCTTGCCTTCGCGCGCGGGCCAGAATGCGTCGCCGGAGAACGCGGCGTGCACGCGGAGTTGGTGCGTCCGGCCGGTCAGCGGCTCGAACTCCACGCGCGTTCGCCCGGGCTCGCTCGCGAGGACGCGGAAGCGGGTAAGAGAGGTCCGCCCCTGCTCGAAGTCCACGATCTGGTAGGGGCGGTTGTCCACGTCGAGGCGGAGGGGAAGTTCGATCGTGCCCTCCGCGGCATCGGGCGTGCCCTCGAGCAGGGCGACGTATCGCTTCGCGACGGCGCGGTTCTCGAACTGCGCCGAGAGGTTGCGCTGAGCGTCCTCGTCGAGGCCGAGCACGAGCAGGCCGCTGGTCTCCATGTCGAGGCGATGCGCGATGAGCGGGCCGCGGGAGGCGGGGAACATGGCGCGGACGCGCGAGGCGACGCAGTCCTGCTTGTCGGGGCCGATGCCGGGCACCGAGAGGAGCCACGCGGGCTTGTCGATGACGACGAAGCGCGGCGTGGCGTGGATGACGGTGAGATCGGGCACGGGGGAGAGTAAGGCCCAACGACGCCGGCCCCCCGGCCCCCCCACCGCCTCCGCATACGCTCCGCCCATGACGAACTTCTCGCCGCGGATCGATGAGACGCACAACCCGGCGCTGCAATCGTGGGTGGAATCGGCGAACGACCCGGCGACGGACTTTCCGATCCAGAACCTGCCCCTCGCGTCGTTCGAAGCGCACCACCACGGCCA
The DNA here is from genome assembly GCA_905339235.1 of Phycisphaerales bacterium. Lineage (GTDB taxonomy): Bacteria > Planctomycetota > Phycisphaerae > Phycisphaerales > UBA1924 > RI-211. The sequence goes on along the minus strand of CAJPFG010000010.1, from coordinate 3,636 downwards.
CAGCCACGGGCACTACGCGACGGTGATCGGCGATCAGGTGCTCGACGTCTCCCTGCTCGTGGAGGCGGGGTTCATCGGCGGGGAAGAGGACGAGAAGACGCTCGCCGAGGCCCTCACCATGCCCCACGCCTTCGGGCTGCTCCGCTTTTCGGAGCTGCGGAAGCAGTTGCGGCGGGTCCTCCAGCGGTTCCTTCGCGCGGACACCATGGGCGGGCAATCCGTGAAGAGGCTCCGCCAGAAGGCGCTGCGACCGCTGGCCGAGACGCCGCTGATCGAGCCCGTCGCGGTCTTCAACTACACCGACTTCTACGCCTCGGTGCACCACGCGACCACGGTCGGCGCGATGTTCCGCCCCGACAACCCGCTCCTTCCCAACTACAAGTGGGTGCCGATCGGGTACCACGCGCGGGCGTCGTCGATCGTGGCGTCGGGGACGGACGTGAAGAGGCCGCGGGGGCAGACCAAGGCCGATGATGCCGCGGCCCCCACCTTCGGCCCTTGCAAGATGCTCGACTACGAACTCGAGATCGGCTGCGTGATCGGGCCGGGGAACCAGTTGGGCCAGCCGATCCCGGTGAGTCGGGCCCGCGATCACATCTTCGGCCTGTGCCTGGTGAACGACTGGTCGGCGCGGGACATGCAGAAGTGGGAGTACCAGCCGCTGGGGCCGTTCCTCGCCAAGAACTTCGCGACCACGATCTCCACCGCGATCGTGACGCTCGAGGCCCTCGAGCCCTTCCGCTGCCCCGCGTACGCGCGGCCGCAGGGCGACCCCGCGCCGCTGGAGCATCTCACCGACGCCGAGGACCAGTCGCTGGGTGGCTTTGACCTCACGCTGGAGGCGTACCTCCTCACGGCGGAGATGGAGAAGCGAGGGCTCTCACCACACCGATTGAGCCGCGGGCGGACGTTCAGGGACATGTACTGGACGTTCTCCCAGATGATCGCGCACCACACCAGCAACGGCTGCAACCTCCAGCCCGGGGACCTGCTGGCCAGCGGCACGGTGAGCGGCGCGGAGCCCGACTCGCGCGGGTGCCTGCTGGAACTCACGTGGGAGGGAACCGGTAAACCTCGTCGGCCGATCGAACTGACAACGGGCGAGAAGCGCACGTTCCTGGAGGACGGCGACAACGTGATCCTCAAGGCGTACACGGAGCGGGAGGGGTTTCGGCGGGTTGGGTTTGGGGAGTGCCGGGGGAGGATCGTGGGGGCGGGGTAGGGACACAAGTTGAACTGGCTCCTGTGCATCTTCGGGTTCATCGGTGTCAGCGTGGTCCTTCTCCGGAAAAGAAACACCTTCGCCGGGACCCCAACCGGAAGATGCGGGACGTGCAAGTACGATCTGGGAGGTCTTCCCGCGGGCTCCTGCTGCCCGGAGTGCGGATCGGGCACGCCAGAGCGTTCCGGCACGGTCGTTCAATACACGCTCGATCAGAAACGAAACGCTCGGCTTTGGCCGGCGGTCGCCATGCTGATTGCCGCGATCATCCTTGGAAACGTGCTTGAGCGCCCACTGCTCATCGCGACGTATCTCGATGAGGGTTTCTCGTTGCAACAGGCGCGGAACGCCATCCCGGCCCGGACGGGAGATGATCACGTGGGGGGCGTCCTCTGGCCGCTGCTCGTCGCGCTGGCACTCACCCCGCTCTCCGTCCTGCGCCCGTCCCTGAAGCGGGCCGCGCAGGCTGCCGGGCTGATGGTCGGCGTCGGAGTTGCGGCGAGCGCGCTGATTGTTTGGCTGAGAACGGTGGGACGGTGAGGCGTGTCACCCTGGCTCTTCATCCTCGTCACCGGCTACTCCCTCGCGAGTTGCCTCTTCCTGCTGGCATCGGTGCGGCGCCGCTATGTCAGCCGGGCCACCTTCTGGCGCGGGGATGAAGTCGCTTACTCGGATGGTCGCTGCGGACGCTGCAGGTACGACCTCTCGGGCCTGCCGTACGGCGCACACTGCCCCGAGTGCGGGGCGAGCCCTCTGCTCCAGCGGAGGCGTGTGCTCGCGGTCCATCCATTCCGGCTGAGGCAATGGCGATTCACGCTCATCGGCTTCGTGCTGGCGCTGCTGGTTCGACAGCCGCTGGCGTACTTGCACTTGCGGCTTGCCTACCACATCGAAGGATTCAGTCTGGAGCAGACCCTGCGCGCGATCCCCGTCCGGGCGCGCAACGGGATCGAGGGCCCCGGACCGGAGGCGTGGCCGTTCTTCGCGGCGGTCGCGCTCGCGCCGCTCGCGATCTGGTTCCTTGCGCCGCGGCGCTTGAAGTCGGGAATCACGGCGTTGTGGCTCGTGGGGCTGCTGGCCGCGATCGGAACCGCGATCTGGACGGCGTGACACCGGCCTCGCCGCGTGCCGGGATTTCCATTGCATCAGTTAGCAGCCCATGTTGGTAGCATTCCCTGATGAAACCGCCCGCCCGACTGCGTCGGTTGCTCATGTCGATCTGCTTCTGGGCGTCGGTGCTCACCGCGCTGACGTGGGTTGGCAGCGGATGGTGGTTTATCACCTGGCAGGGGCCGGACGGCTGGACGGCTGGAGTGGGACGTGGGCGGTTTGGCTTCGGCCGCGTCAAGTTGCCGGCCCCTTACATCGCGCCGCCGGGTTGGTACTTTGATCGAGATTCCGGACCGGCGCCCGGTGGGGCCGCTCCGATCTGGGAGTGGCGCGCCAAGTGGGCTGCGCCTCACCCGCCGAACTTCCACACCTTGACGCCGCTCTGGATGATGTTTGTCGCGACGGCCGCGCCGGCTTTTGTTCTGTGGCGGAGTCATGGCCGCGCCGCCCGGCGCGTCCGGCAGGGGCGATGCGTGGCGTGTGGATACGACCGGCGCGGGCTGTCCTCCCCTTCCGCGGCGTGCCCGGAGTGCGGATCGCCCACGAAGTAAGTGTCAGATCGCCGCCATCGCGGTTCCAAGGCACAGCGGCTCGCGGTCAATGGCCGCCAACGGAGCGATGACGGCCATCAAACCTACTTCGCACCGCGGCAATTCGTCTTGTGTGCGCTGAAGTTGGACCGTGTGGCGGCCGCAGCGATCCCAGCCCGAAGGGCTTCTCGTCAGTAGCCGGGCGTGAAGCGACGAGTCCGCGAGGAGCGCCACGCCCGGAAGGCGTCCACAGTTCGAGGCACCCTGTAAGGGGTGCTCGTAACGCCCGGCCACGGCTCACACCCGTCACGGCATGCCTTCATGCCAATCGCACGGCGAGTGCCGCCACGCCGTGCGGCATTCCCACGGCGCGGCTCAATCCCACACGTACGCCTCTTCCCACGTCATCTTGTACTTGCGGAGGATCGCGCGCATCTCCTCCTTGTAGTCCATGGCCTTGTGCCGCTTCTTCTGCCCGGCGATGTACGCCTTCAGCGGCTCGGCGCCCGATTCCCCGATCGAGAACGCGAAGTATCCGTCCTGCCAATCGAAACGACGCAGGGCCGCGTCCTGCGCCTTGATCCACTTCGAGGAGTCGCGCTTGATGTTGAGCATGAGTTCCGCGAGCGCGATGTTCTTGCTCAGGCTCACCAGCAGGTGCACGTGATCCGCCACGCCGCCCATCGAGATCAGCGGCGATTTCAACCGTCGGCAGATTCCCCCGACGTACGCGTACAGGTCCGGCTCGACGCGCTCCGGAATCATCGACGCGCG
>CAJPFG010000009.1 GCA_905339235.1 Phycisphaerales bacterium | reverse complement strand
TTCACGAAGACTTCGAAGCCCCCGCTTCGAACGCCGCCTTCGCCGCTCCGGCTCCGGCCGACGAAGAACTCGACCGTGAGCAGGCCCACGACTCCCATCGCGCGCGCGGAGGCGAGCGCGACCCGACGCACCTGCTCGGCGACGGCCGGCTCGACTCCCGCCGGAACCAGCGTGAGGTCGAGGACGTGCTCGCGGTGCTCGTTCTCGAAGAGCGGGAAGGCGAACTCGGAGCCATTCGCGGCGCGCGCCACGATGCACGAGAGCTCGGCGGCGATGTCGATCGGCTCCTCGAAAACCCAGGGCCGCGGCATGCCGAGCTCGGCGAGCTCGGCGTGGGACTCGATCCGATGCTGGCCCTTGCCGTCGTAGCCACCTCGCGCGGTTTTCGCGATCAGTGGAAACCCGATCTCCTCGGCCGCAGCGTGCGGATCGTCGCCTTCCCGGACTGCCGCGAAGCGGACCACGGGGAGCCCCTCCTTTCGAAGGAACTCCTTTTCGCGAACGCGGTCCTGCGTGGTCTCGAGGATCCCGATCCCCGGAACGATCGGCACCGCTCCCCCGAGCGCGTGGAGCGGAGCGACGGGAACGTTCTCGAACTCGTAGGTGAGAACGTCACACGTCGACGCGAAACGCGAGAGCTCGCGAGCGTCGAACCAATCCGCCGTCGTCACGTTCGCGAGCCGTCTCGCTGCCGGGCATCCGGGATCCGGATCGTAGACCCGGGCCTCGGCGTCGAGCTGGTTCACCGCCTCGGCGAGCAGGAGGCCGAGCTGCCCGCCGCCGAGGATTCCGACGCGCTTCATCGCCGGCGCTTCGAGGGCTTCGCGACGTCGCTTCGAAGCCGCGCTTTCACGCGCTCGTTTCCAGCGAGCGCCTTTCGATCGCTCGCGACGCGCCGCGCGGCGAGCGCGGCCGCGAGGCGTTCGTCGCGAAGCGCGAGGATCCGGACGGCGAAGAGCGCCGCGTTCGTCGCGCCGGCGGCGCCGATCGCGAAGGTCGCCGTCGGAACCCCGGCGGGCATCTGGACGATCGAGAGCAGGCTGTCCATGCCCTTGAGCGAGCGGCTCTCGACCGGGACTCCGAGCACCGGAAGCCGGGTCAGGCTCGAAACCATGCCGGGGAGATGTGCGGCGCCGCCGGCGCCGGCGATCAGCACCAAGAGCCCCCGGCCCTCGGCCTCGCGGGCGTAGTCGAACATGTGTTCGGGGGTCCGGTGCGCGCTCACGACCTCGATCTCGTAGGCGACGTCGAGATCACGAAGCACGCCCTCGGCGTGCGCGAGGGTGTCGTAATCCGATTCGCTGCCCATGAGGATGCCGACGAGCGGCGAGCGTGCGCGCCGGGACCGAATCGCCAAACCAGGCTCCCCGTTCGAGACCTCTGGAGTGTCGCGGCGCCGCCTCCGCAGCGCCAGCGCGATCGCCGGCCCGCAGGCCTTCGAGCGTGCGCTAGCGTCCTCGGGATGCGTGCGCTTCCCGCGACGACCGCCATCGCATTCACGATCTGCATGATGGCCGGGTCGGGCTGCCATCGGAACCTCGAGCCCTACGTTCCCGGCGAGACCGCTTCGCAGCCCGATCTGAGAAAGATCTTCCCTCCCGGCGCCGCGCTCGCGGAGCGACCGGCCGGGCAGGCGTCGGGCGAGCCCGGACTTCCGCCGCCTCCGGCCGAGGAGACCGCGCCCGCCGCGACGTCCGGTCCTCCGGTGCGCGGGCGCGTCGAGCTCGCTCCGGGTGCGGCTTCGCCGGCGGCGGGGCAAGCGATCCTCTTCGTGATCGCGAGGCGCGGCAGCGGACCTCCGATCGCCGTCAAGCGCATCCAGGCGCCGGTCTTTCCGCTCGACTTCGAGATCGGTGCCGACGACCGGATGATCGCGACCGTCGCCTTCGCGGGCCCGCTCGAACTTGCCGCACGCCTCGACGGCGACGGCAACGCGAGCACGCGCTCGCCCGGCGATCTGCAAGGCGTGGCCTCGGCGACGGTCGAGCCGGGCGCCGAGGGCGTCACGATCGTTCTCGGCGAGGCGCCTTGAGTCCGCGTCCCTGGCAGCGGATTGGTCGCGAGCCTTTGCGCGACTGCCGGGTGTTCCGCGTCGAGCGCGTGCTCGCCCGCTCTCCGTCGACGGGTGCGGAGCACGATTTCTTCTGCATCGAGTCGCCGTCGTGGGTGAACGTGATCCCCGTGACGCAAGACGAGCGCATCGTGCTCGTCCGCCAGTATCGGCACGGATCGCAGTCGATGACGCTCGAGATCCCGGGCGGGCTGGTCGACCCGGGCGAGACTCCCGCCGACGCTGCGCTCCGCGAACTTCGCGAGGAGACGGGCTTCGCGGCGCCGCGGGCGATCGCCGTCGGAGACGTGAACCCGAACCCCGCGCTCTTCGGAAACCGTCTCCACACTTTCCTTGCGCCGGGAGCGCAGCGCGTCGGCGAGGTGATGAACCACGGCACCGAGGAGACCGCCGTCGAGCTGGTGGCGATCGAAGCGATCCCGGAGCTCGTTCGAAGCGGCGCGATCGACCATGCGCTCGTGCTCGCGGGGCTCTACCAATGGGAGATCCTGCGACGCAGCGGGGGGATGCCGTGAAAGAGCGCGGGCGGCGGCGGGCTCGAACCTCGGCCATGCGATCACGCATGAAGCTCGGGGATTTCCTCGTCGCGTACCTCGAGCGCGCCGGGGTGAGTCACATCTTCGGCCTTCCTGGAGATCTCGTCCTCGGTCTCTTCCACCGCTTCGGGCGCGACCGGGATCTCGACGTCGTGACTTTCTCGCACGAGCCCGCCGTGGGGTTCGCCGCCGACGGCTACGCGAGGAGCACGCGCCGGCTCGGCGTCGTCTGCGTCACCTACGGCGCGGGTGGCTACAACTGCGTGAACCCGATCGCCGGCGCCTACGCGGAACAGGTGCCGCTGCTCGTCGTATCCGGAGGGCCCGGTGAGACCGAGGCGCGCCTCTCGGGAATCCATCATCAGGCCAAGCACCTCGAGGGGCAGTGCCGGGTCTTCGCCGAAGTCACCTGTGATGCGAGGATCCTCCGCCATCCGGCGACCGCCGCCGAGGAGATCCACGACCTCGTACGAAAGATCCTGACCGAGCTCCGGCCCGGCTACCTCGAGATCCATCGCGACCAGGTCGAGGCCGAGATCCCCATCCCGCCCGAGATCCAGGATTGGGACGGGAGCTTTCCCGGGCCGCCGTCGGATCCTCGAAAGCTCGCCGAGGCCGTCGCCGAGACGGTCGCGAGGCTCGGCCGTGCGAAGCGGCCCGTCTTGATCGCCGGGCTCGAGCTCCATCGCGAGCGCGCCGAACGCGAGCTCCGACGCCTCGCCGAGAAGCTCCGCATCCCCGTCGTGACGACCATCGACGCGAAGGGAGTCTTCCCCATGGACCATCCCCTCCACATGGGGATCTACCAGGGGCCCTTCAGCCCTCCCGCGATCGGCAAGCGCGTTCGCGACGCCGACCTCGTTCTCGCGCTCGGAACGGTGCTGACCGACATGAATCTCGGCGCCGCGAAGCCCGAAGTGAAGCGCGAACGCTCGATCTGGGCGCTGGCCGACCGCGTGAACGTCTCGTTCCATCAGTACACCGAAGTGCAGCTCGGCGCGTTCGTCCGAGCGGTCGCCGACGAGAAGCTCCCCCGCTTCCGCGAGAAGGTCGTCTACCACGACAATCTCGATCGGCGCAGGCGGAGCGCGAAGCCTCGAGCGCCGCTCTCGGTGAACGACCTGCTTCTCGAGGTGAACGACTTTCTCTGGTCGCACGCGCGCTACCACGTCTTCGCCGAGGCGGGCGACATGCTCTTCGGAGGCCTCGAGTTGAGGCTCCGCGAAGGGGGGCTCTACTTCTCGCAGGGCTACTACGCTTCGATGGGGTTCGCGGTGCCGGCGGCAATGGGAGCCGAGATCGGAACCGGCGTTCGTCCGCTCGTCCTCTCCGGCGACGGCGCCTTCCAGATGACGGGGCCCGAGATCGCCCATGCCGTCCCGCGCGGGCTTTCGCCGATCGTCGTGCTGCTCAACAACGGAGGCTGGAACATCTTCCGACCCGTCTCGCCGAGGGCCGACCTGCTGGCGGTCCCGAGCTGGCCCTACGCCGCGCTCGCGCAGGCCTGGGGAGGCGTCGGCTTCGAGGCGAGAACGCGCGAAGAGCTTCGCGAGGCGCTGCGTGCAGCGCACGAGGTCCGGGGCTTCGTCCTGATCGAAGCGTTCGTTCCGCCCGATGATCTCTCTCCGATCAGCCGGCGCTACATCCGCGCGAGCATCCGCCGAGGGGGAAAGAAGTCTTGAGCGCGAGGGAAGAGGCAGGACAGCTCCTGTTCGTGGGCTTCGGGGGGACGAGCGTCCCCGACCCGATCGCTGCGCTGATCGCGGCAGGTCGCGTCGGAGGGGTCGTCCTCTTCGCGAGGAACTTCACGTCGCCCGAACAGGCGCGAACCCTGCTCCGGACGCTCCATGCGCCCGCACCGCCCGAGGCCCCGCTTCTCGTGGCGATCGATCAGGAGGGTGGGCGAGTCCAGCGGCTCCGCACGCCGTGGACGCTCTGGCCCCCGATGCGCGCGGTCGGCGACCGCGACGATCCCGGCGCGACGCGGGCGCTCGCCGAGGCGCTCGGCCGCGAGCTCTTCGAGCTCGGCATCGGGCTCGACTTCGCTCCCGTGGTCGACGTGGCGACCGAGCCGACGAATCCGGTGATCGGAGACCGGAGTTTCGGCGAGACTCCCGAGCGCGTCTCGCGACACGCGGTGGCGTTCATCGAGGGCCTCCAGAGCGTGGGGGTGGCGGCCTGCGCGAAACACTTCCCTGGCCACGGGGACACCACGCGCGACAGTCACCACGAGCTTCCGGTGCTGCCGCATGGCCTCGATCGCCTTCGCCGCGTCGAGCTCGCTCCGTTCCGCGCCGCGATCGAGGCGGGAGTGGCGTGCGTGATGACGGCGCACGTGCTCTTCCCCGCGCTCGATCCGGCAAGCCCCGCGACCCTTTCGGCTCGCGTGCTCTCGATCCTTCGCACCGAGCTCGGCTTCGATGGCGTGGTCTTCAGCGACGATCTCGAGATGAGGGCGGTCGCGGACGACGGGACGACCGAGGAGCGCGTGCGTCGCTGCATCGATGCGGGAGTCGATGCGCTTCTCGTCTGTGGCGAGAATGCGCCCTTCGAGGAGGCGCTCGCGACGCTCGAGAAGCTCCCGCGCGAGCGCCTCGCGGGTTCGCTCGGCCGCGTGGCCGCTCTCAAGCGGCGCTTCGGCGGCCCTGCCCGCGACTGCTCGCAGCGTCCGGCGGGCTCGGGGCCTCCCTACGCAACCCACGCGCAGCTCGCTCGACACTTCACTGCGTAGGAACTCGGGGAAAGCCACGAGGGGAGGTCGCCTCGCGGTGATTTTCCCGCTCTTTTTCCGCAGCACCGGATGCGGTCGGCCGATCAGCGGGGGAGACCCCCGTCGAGGAGGCCCCCGTGTCCGAGAAGCCCAGGCGTCGCCTTCAGGTCGAACCCCTCGAGCCCCGCATCCTGCTCTCCGCGTCCTGGGTCGACGCCGAAACCGGAGAGGCGGCTGCGGCCGCTGCCGAGGTCGACGCCGAAGCGGCGGCGATCCTCACCAGTGCCCGGGCCAACACCGTGAGCGGTGGCGCGGGCGACGACGTGATCGCCGGCCAGGCCGGCAACGATCGGCTCTCGGGGGGACTCGGAAGCGACACGCTCTTCGGCGGCGTCGGCAACGACACCCTCACGGGCGGCGACGGGAACGATCGGCTCTTCGGCGGCGCGGGCACCGACACCCTTTCGGGCGACGCCGGAAGCGACCTTCTCGCGGGCGGCGCGGGCAACGACACGCTTCGCGGAGGCGACGGTGACGACCGCCTCGTCGGCGAGGACGGAAACGATCGTCTCGAGGGCGGCGCCGGTGCAGACACGCTCGAAGGCGGCGTCGGAACCGACCGCCTCTACGGACAGGCGGGCGACGACACGCTCCGAGGTGGCGACGGCAACGATACCCTCGACGGCGGCACCGAGAACGACCTTCTCGAGGGAGGCGCTGGCAACGATACGCTCGTGGGCGGTGCGGGCCGTGACGTCCTTTCCGGCGACGCGGGAAACGATCGGCTCGACGGTGGCGCCGACGACGATCGCATCGACGGCGGTGCCGGCGACGATCGCATCACCGGTGGCGCGGGACGCGACACGGCGAGCTACGCGAGTGCTGCGAGCGGCGTCCGGGTCGATTCGACGCTCACCTCGGCTCAGGACACGGGTGGTGCGGGCCGCGACACGCTCTCGGGAATCGAAGCAATCGAGGGGAGCTCGCACGACGACCAGTTCGCCTTCACGCGTGCGGCCAATCGTGGCGTCTACACGGTCGATGGCGCAGGCGGCAACGACGCACTCGATCTCTCCCGCTACGCGCGCTCACAGCTGAGCTTCTCCTCGATGCACGAGGGGATGCCCTCGGAGCGGGGCAGCATCACCGTCGACATGGGGCGCGGGCAATCGTTCCGAGTCGATTACGATCACATCGAATCGATCCGCCTTCGAGACGTGGCGCTCGAGACCGCCGCCACCGCGCATGCTCCGTCGCTCTCGGTGCTGGCGGCGTCGGGTCTCGAGGATCGCTCGATCCCGCTTTCGATCGCGACGCGTGGCGCGCCCGGCGAGACGCTCCGGGTCGACGTCCGAGGCGTTCCGGAGGGCGCCGCGCTCTCGGCCGGAGAGCGCCAGCCCGACGGCTCGTGGCGGCTCGCGGCCCCGGATCTCGAGCATCTCACGCTCCTGCCGGCGCCGGATTCGAGCGCCGACTTCGATCTCGAGGTGACGGCGACCTCCGTGGCCCGGGGGGGCGCGACGGCGTCGGCCACCGATCTTCTCCACGTTTCGGTCGCGGGCGTCGCCGACGGTCCGACGCTCGACGTCGAGCCGGCCTCGGGAACGGCGGGTTCTCCGATCGGTCTCTTCGTCACGGCTTCGTCGAACGACCGCGACGCGAGCGAATCGCTCGTGATCACGGTCCGCGGAGTGCCCGACGACGCGACGCTCTCGGCCGGCGTACGCGGGCCCGACGGAGTCTGGACGCTCGATGCGCGTGATCTCGATGGACTCGCGCTCACGCCCGCGGCCGGGACGGCCGGAGAGATCGAGCTCACTTTCGAAGCGACGTCGCGCGAGGCCGACGGCGACGCGACGACCGTCGTCGCAACGCTCGGCGTCGACGTGCTCTCCGCTTCGCTTCCGCCCGACGACTTCATCGCCGATTGGCTCGGCGAGCCCGAGCGGCCCGGGCTCGAACCGCGCGAGCCCGTCACGTTCTCGCCGGCGGTCGAGAGCCGGTTCCCGGCGTTCGGCGACGCGCCGGGTGCGCCGGGCGCGGAGGGGGCGCCTCTCGTCGATGCGATCGTTCGCGAGAGCCTCGCGGACGAAGATCCGACGGCGCTCGTCCCCGGCCCGCTCGAACTCTTTGAGGACGATCTCGAGGCCGGCCGGCCGGCCTTCCGGATCGAGACGGGCCTTCTCACCGATCTTCGCGACGAGCAGGCGCGTGGAGCGCGCTTCGACGAGGTCTTTGCCGTCGAGCCGCGAGCGGACGCGATCGATCTCGTGCAGGCGCCCGCCGGCTCCGACCGCGGCGAGGAGCTGGCCCGCGACGGCACCGTGATGGCGGCGGTCTGGGGTCTATTCCGGAGCCTCGGTGGAGCGAAGCCACGGGACACTCTCGATTCCGATCGCCCCGGAGCCACCGGATCGGGAGGGCGCCCGCTCCTCTAGTCGCATCGTGTCGCATTCGGGGTTCAAGGCGCCGGCGGGGGGGACCGATCTCGCTTGAGCGATCGAGCACGCACGCGATGGCTCGCGCTGCCGCTCGGAGGGGAGCCCCGACGTGGATCACGATGCGATCGACAAGGACGCCTTCGACCTCATGCGAGACATCGAGCGGCAGACGCCGGACGAGATCCGGCGGAAGCGCTCGAGCCATCGCATCGCCGTGAAGGCACGCATCGTCGTGCAGCCGGGGAACTCGAGCGATCTCGGCAAGCTCAAGCTCGAAGGAGTTCTCGGCGACATCTCGGCGAACGGCTGCCGGATCATGACCGCGCTTCCGCTCCGCGTCGGCGACATCTACCGGATCGACTTCCGCGACGCACTCGCCGACCTCCCGATGACCTTCGTGCGCTGCGTTCGCTGTCATCTCGTTCGCGAGGGAGCTTACGAGAGCGGCTTCCAGACCTTCCATGCACTCGTCCTTCCCGACGACGGCGGACTGCGCGAAGAGGCCGAGATCCTGGCGAGGGGCCGGAGCGAGCGGGCCTAGCCCGGGCGAAGGGGAGGGGATGAGCACGGGCCTTTCCGAGCCGCGCGACGAAGCGGCGCTCCACGTCGACCGCCAGCGTCTCTACGCGGATCTCCGCCGTCTCGCCGACGAGGCCGGAAGCCGCGCGAGCTTCTTGCGCCGCGCGCTCGCCGTGATTGCCACGGCGCTCCACGCGCCGCACGCCACCCTCTACGCGCAGAGCCAGATGGACGTCGTCGAGGAGACCTTCACCGCCGAAGGCTCCGATCCGAGCTTCTGGAAGCCGGCGCTCGAAGGCGTTCTCGATGCGGCGCTCTCGGCGAGGGCCGTCGCCGGTCGGATCTTCCGCGCGCGCGAGTCCGGTCTTCTCGTTGCGGCGATCGCGGCGCGCATCGACTCCGAGCCGGGCCAACCCTCGGGAGCGATCGCGGCGGTCGTCCCGTGCAGCGGCCCGGACCACGGCCGCGAACTCCAACTGATCCTCGAGTCCGCGGCACACTTCCTGAGCGCGCGGATCGCGCGCTTCGCGCTCGAATCGTCGCGACTCGACCCGCGAACCGAGCTTCGCATGGCGGTCGATCTCGGCCGCGTCTCGACCTTCTCTTCGCCGCGCGAGCTCGCGTTCGCGATCACCAACAACCTCCGCAACGTGACGAGCGCGGATCAGGTCGCGCTCGGACTCGCGCGGAACGGCCGCGTCGAGGTCCTCTCGATCTCGGGCTACGACGAGATCAAGGCGCAGAGCGAGAGCGTCCGAGCGCTCGGCGCGGCGATGGAGGAGTGTCTCGACGCCGGCGCTCCGATCGCCTGGCAGCGCGAGGGCCCGACCGCGGAGGATTCGGGCCGAGTCGACTGGAAGCTCCACCGCCGCTGGAGCGAGGTCTCGGCCGGGAGCGCGGTCGCCTCGTTCCCGATCGGTCCCGTTGCGGAAGCGATGCTCGTCGTGAGCGTCCGGAGGATGGGCAGTGGCTTTCGGCCCGACGAGATCGACTCGATGCGCCGCATGGTCGAGCCGTTCGCCGGAGCCTTCGGGCTCGTCGAGCGCGCGAGCCGATCGCTTCGTGAACACCTCCGCGACGCTGCAGGCGACGCAGGCCGCTGGCTTCGCGAGCCGGGAAAGATCGCACGTCGCGCGCTCGTCGTGGCCGGCGCGGCCGCGGCCCTCTGGTTCTTCTTCGGACCGATGCCGTACACCGTCACCGCCACGGCCGAGGTCGTCCCTGCGAAGATGCAGACGCTCGGCGCGCCCTTCGAGGGAGTCCTCGAATCGGCGCCCGTCGTCGCGGGCGACGTCGTCGGGAAGGGGGACGTTCTCGCGACCTTCCGCACCGGCGAACTCCGGCTCGAGCGCGAGCGCCTCGAAGCCGCACTCGACGTGCAGCGCTTCACCGCCGGGCAGGCCGTCTCCGATCGTGCGGCTCCCGTCGAGGTCCGGCTCGCGAGGGCGCAGATGGATCTCCTGCGCTCGCAGATCGCGCTCCTCGACCGCCGCATCGAAGCCTCGACGATCCGCGCACCGTTCGACGGGCTCGTCGTCTCGGGAGATCTTCGCGACCGCATCGGCCAATCGCTCCCACTCGGCGAGCCGCTCTTCGAGATCGCCGACGGCGACCGCTACCGGCTTCGCATCCGCGTCCCGGAGCGAGCGGTCGACGACGTTCGAGCGGGGCAGGCGGGAAGCTTCTCGACGCAGGCCCGGCCCGACGAGAGCGAGCCCTTCGTCCTCGATCGCGTGGCTCCCGCGGCGGAGGTCGTCGACGGCGCGAACGTCTACGTCGCCGAAGCGGAGGTCGAGCTCGACGCTCCGTGGATGCGTCCCGGGATGGAGGGCGTGGGAAGCATCGATGCCGGGACCCGCGTCACGTGGTGGGTCTTGCTCCATCGCCTGACCGACTGGCTGCGGCTCCAGTTCTATCTATGAGTGCAGTGGCTCCGACCCTCGCGCAGCGCCTCGGCTCGGCACGCGTCGATCTTCGTCCCGACCTCCAGGTCTTCCGCCATCTCTTCCGCGGCGAGCCGTCCTACGTCGTCCGCGATCCCGCGTCGATGCAGAGCCACCGCTTCGGTCCGCACGAGTACCAGATCCTGGTCCGCATCTCGTCCGAGAAGAGTCTCGCCGAGATCCACGCCGATCTCGTTCGCGAGGGTGTCCTCGGCGAAGATGACCTCGACGACTTCTACCGCTTCGTGGTTTCGCTCCACAATCTCGCCTTCCTGAACCTCCCCGTCTCGGACGACCGCGCGCTCTATCGGCGTCACGTCGCGCGCGAGCGCGCCCGGCGCCGGGAGCGGCTGCTCGGCTTCCTCTCGCTCCGCATCCCCGTCTGGAATCCGGACGATTTCCTCGACCGCACGGTTCGCTACGTCTCGTGGATCTTCTCGCGGGGTGCCTTCATCGTCTGGGGGCTCGCCGTTCTCGCAGCGCTCGGCTTCGCGGCCCAGAACTGGCGCGAGCTCGTCTCGCCGGTCCACTCGATCCTCGCGGTCGCGAACCTGCCGGTGCTCTGGATCGCCCTCATCGCGCTCAAGGCGATCCACGAGCTCGGCCACGCCTACGCCTGCAAGGCGCGGGGAGGAGGTGTCCCCGAAATGGGGATCATGCTCGTCCTGCTCACGCCGCTCGCCTACGTCGACGCGACGTCGGCATGGGGCTTCGTCCGGCGCCGCGATCGGCTCGCGGTCTCGCTCGCAGGCATGTACGTCGAGTCGATCATCGCCGTCGCGGCGCTCGCGGTCTGGGCGACGACGCCCTCGGCGAGCGTCCGGATCGTGGCGCACGACGTCCTGCTCCTCGCGAGCGTGGTGACGATTGCGCTCAATGCGAACCCCCTCATGCGCTTCGATGGCTACTACGTGGTCTCGGACCTTCTCGAGATTCCGAACCTCCGCGCGCGGAGCGAGAAAGCGGTCCGGAGCGTCGCGAAGAAGTTCTGCTTCGGGATCGACGATCCGGTCCCCGATACCTCGAAGCGGCTCGTGCCCTTCCTCGTCGTCTTCGGAGTCGCCTCGGTCGTCTACCGGGTGGTGCTCGTCGTCTCGGTCTCGCTGCTCGTCGCCACGAAGGCCTTCTTGCTCGGAATCGCCTTCGCGGTCGGCTACGTCGGCCATCAGCTCTGGCGAGCGGTCCGCGGCCTCGCGGCGTATCTCCTGCACTCGTCCGAGACGGCGACTCGCCGCGTGCGAGCGGTCGGGATCGGCGCCGCGCTTCTCGCCGGCGTTCCGCTCGTTGCGCTCTTCGTCCCGGTCCCGGAGTCGGTTCGCGCGCAGGGGGTCGTTCGACGCGAGCACGAGCGCGTGGTCCGAGCCGAGCAGGGAGGCTTCCTGGAACGGGTCATGGCGACTCCGGGAGAGCGGATCGAGCCCGGGACGCTGCTCGCGCGGCTCGAGAACCCGCTTCTCGAGGCGAAGGTCTCCGAGGCCGAAGCCGACGCCGAAGTCGCCGGGCTTCGTGCGGCGACGTACCGGGCCGAAGCGAGCGCGCGCGCGGTTCCCGAGTCGCGGATCGCGGCCGCGAGCCGCGCCACGCTCGAAGAGCGCCGTCGTGAGCTCGCCGCGCTCGAGGTGAGGAGCGACTTCGCCGGGACGCTCGTCTCGGCCGTCTCCAACACCGAACGGGGTCGCTTCGTGAAGGAGGGCGAGCCGATTGCGACCCTCGCCGCGGGGCCCTTCCTGCTCCGGGTCGCGATGTCCGAGCACGAGGTCGCGAGCGTCGGGCCGAAGCCCGGAGATCCCGTTCGCGTGCGGATCGCCGCGGCTCCATGGCGGACGATCGAGGGCGAGGTCGTGCGGATCGTTCCGGCCGGCTCGCGGGCGATCGAGCACGATGCGCTCACGCAAGAGGCCGGCGGCGAGATTCCCGTCGGAGCCGACGATCGACGGGCGCCGACTCCGTACTTCGAGCTCTCCGTGAGGCTTCCGGAATCCGCGGGGGCGGAGGTCCGCGATGGAATGCGCGGACAGGCGCTCTTCGTCGGCAAGAGCGAGCCGCTCGCCACCTCGCTCCTCCGCCGCGTGCTGCGAGCGGGAAACCGGATCCTGCAGGGGTAGCGATTGCCGGGAGGGACCATGAGGCTCGAAACGAAACGAGAAGACGTGCTGCGAAGCTTCGTCGCCGCGGGGCTCCTCGCGAGCGCGCTCGCGGCGCCGCGGCCCGGTGCTGCGGCGTCGCAGGACGTCGAGTGCCTGATCGAGCCGCAGCGGGTCGTCCGACTCTCGACGGCCGTCGAAGGCGTGCTCGAGAGCGTCGAGGTCGATCGAGGCGATCGGGTGAAGCAGGGCCAGATCGTGGCGACGCTCGAATCGGGCGCCGAGCGCGCCTCCCGCGACGTGGCACGCGAGCGCGCCTCGCATCGCGGCAATCTCGCCGAGGCCGATGCCCGGGTCCGGTTCGCCGAGCGCGAGCTTGCGAGGCTCTCGAAGCTCCGCGAGCAGAACGTCGTGGCCGAGCGTCTGCTCGACGAGGCGACGACGAACCTCGAGCGCGCCACGGCGGACCTCGAAGCCGCTCGCGAGGAGGTTCGGCTCGCGCAGATCGAGCTCGCGCAGGCCGAGGCCGAGCTCGAGCGCCGCCGCGTCCGGAGCCCGATCGATGGAGTCGTGACGCGGCGCCTGCTTCATCCCGGCGAGTACGTCGAAAGCTCGGAAGTCCTCGAGATCGCCCAGATCGACCCGCTCCGCGTCGAGGCGCTGCTCCCGGCGCCCTTGCGCGGTCGCATCCGGCCGGGAAGCGAGGCCGTCGTCACGACGACGTCCTTGCCGGAGGGATCGCACGTGGCGCGCGTCACTGCCGTCGATCCGGTGATCGACGCGGCGAGCGGCACGTTCGGTGTTCGGCTCGAGCTTCCGAACGGCGGCGACTCGCTCGCGCCGGGGCTCGCGTGTCGTGCGCGCTTCGACGATCGTGTCGAGGACACCGCCGCGAGGCTCGCGCCCCCGGCGGCGCCGCGGCCGTAGGACCGCCACCCGTCAGGCGGTCCGCTCGGGCCTCGCGGGCGTCGGCAGGATCGCGAAGGTGAGCGCACCGAGCGCGAGCGCGCCGATTCCGCAGGCGAGATAGGTCGCCCGCGATCCGACGTGGTCGAAGAGCCATCCCGCCACCAGGTTCGACGCGATCCCGCCCGCTCCGATTCCGACCGTCGCGAGAAGCGCCTGCCCGGTCGAGCGCAGGGGTTCGGGGACGGCCTCTTCGACGTAGAGGCTCGCTCCGATCCCGAGCCCCGTCACCACGGCTCCGTGGAGCAACCCGAGCGCCGTCGCGACGGCGAGGTCGTCGGCGAAGGAGCTTCCCGACCAGCGCAACCCCGCTGCGATCGCACCGAAGAGCAGCAGGCTCCGCGAACCGAGCCTCGCGAGTAGACGCCCCGAGAAGACCAGCAGCGGGACCTCGAGCGCGACCATCCAGATCCACATCCGACTGAGATCGTCGATCCCCCCGCCGAGCGATTGCACGAAGAGCGGGAAGAGCTGGATCGGACCGTTCACGAAGAAGTACGCGAAGAACGAATAGACGAGCATCCGCAGCATCGGCGGATGGCGGAGCAGATCGGCCAATCCTCCCCGCCGGGCCCGGATCGCGACCGCGCCCTCGCGCGGCAGGCGGAGCGCGAGAAGCGCCGCCACGAGAGCGACCCCCGTGACCGACGGGAACATCCAGACGAGCCCGGGAGGCGCCTTGCCCGGAGGGGCGCTCCCGAACGCGGCTGCGAGCAGCGGAGGAAACGCGACGACGAAGACGAGGTAGCCGACGGTTCCGCAGGCGCGAGCGATTCCGAAGGCGTGGATCCCTTCGCTTCGCAGGATCGCGAGGCTCACCGAGAGCGACATCGGCATGACGGACGTCCAGAAGACCGCGGCGATCGCCGTCGCGAGCAGGATCGCGGGGAATCCGTCTGCGATGCCGAGGCCGAGCTGTGCGACGCCTCCCGCTGCAACGAGACCTGCGAGAACGCGGGCGCGCTCCCCCGAGCGATCGGCGAGCTGCCCCCAGAGCGGTTGCATCGCGAGGCCCACGAGCGGGAGCATCGAGACGACCACGCCGACCTCGAACCCCGAGAGGCCGGCGCTCTCGCGCAGATAGAGACCGAAGAACGGGAAGAAGATCCCGAGCGCCCCCATGTACACGAACCAGAACGCGCCGACGCGCGCGAGGGGCGGCACGCGGCGCGGCCGTTCTAGCGTCGGTCGATCGGCTCGTAGCGAAGGCCCGTCGGCCCCCGGTAGCGGCCGCGCGGTCGGTAGATCCGGTTGTTCGCGTACTGCTCCATCACGTGCGCGCACCAGCCGGCGACGCGGCTCATCGCGAAGACGGGCGTGAACAGATCGTGCGGGATCCCCATCGAGTGGTAGACGGTCGCCGAATAGAAGTCGACGTTCGGAAGAAGCCCCTTCTCGCGCTGCATCACGTCGTCGATCCGCACGCTCATCTCGTAGAGATGCGACTGGCCCGTCTCGCGCGTGAGCGTCCCGCTCATCTCACGCAGGATCCTCGCGCGCGGGTCGCCCTCCTTGTAGACGCGGTGGCCGAAGCCCATGAGTTTGCGCTTGGTCTCGAAGGCGCGATGCATCCAGTCGTCCACCTTCGGGGTGCCGATGCCGGCCTCGCCGACGTCGTGCATGATTTCCTTGAGCATCTCCATGGCCATCTCGTTGGCGCCGCCGTGGAGGGGGCCCTTGAGGGCCGCGATGGCTCCGGCGCTCGCGCCGTGCATGTCGGAGAGTGTTCCGGCGATGACGCGGCTGGTGAAGGTGCTCGCGTTGAAGTCGTGCTCGGCGTAGAGGATGAGGGAGACGTCGATGACGCGGGCGTAGTCGGGGCTGGGCTTGGTTCCCGACATGAGGTACATGAGGTTGGCGGCGTGGTCGAGGGCGGGGTCGCCGCCGGTTTCCGGGGCGACGAGCGGGCGGCCGTCGATGACGTTCTGCATCTGGCCGATGACGGTGGGGATCTTGGCGAGGAGGCGCTTGGCCTTGCGGAGGTTCGCGTCCGCGGCAACGCTCTGGCAGTCCGGGTCGGTGTGGCCCAGGATGCTCACCGCGCTGCGCAGGACATCCATCGGGACCGCGGTACCGGCCTTGAGCGCCGGGCCGGACTCCTGCAGGAAGCGGGTGATGTTGGCCGGGAGCGGGCGCTCTTTCCTGATCTCGGCCTTGAAGCGGTCGAGTTCGGACTTGCCGGGCTTGTGGCCTTCGAGAAGGAGGAATGCGACTTCGTCGAAGGTGGCGTTCTGGGCGAGGTCGTGGATTTCGTAGCCGCGATAGAAGAGCCCGCCTTGCTCGATGGAACAGATGGAGGTTTCGCCGGCGATAATGCCCTCGAGACCCTTGGAAAACGCTGCGTCGGCTGCGGCCTGAGACATGGATGCTCCTTGTGGGAGGAAAGCGTAGTCGGTCGCTGGGCACGGCATGCGTGGGTAGTCGGCTGGACATCCCCGCGCCGGGGGATTGCCCTGAATCCCTGTCCGGGGTTTGGTGTTCATGCGACTACGCTGAATCCCATGGCCCGAGACGGTGAACGGGAACTTGGCGCGATGATCGACTCGCTCCGTGCCGTGGCGCCGGGATTCATTCCGGGGCGGGATCAGGTCGCGATGCGGATGCTGCGCGACGGGGATGTGTGCGCCTGCATCCGGCCCGAACAGGGCGAACCGACGGCGTGGCGGCTTGAGCCCGGTGGCGAGGCCTATCGCCCGGTTGCGATCAATCCGTGCGATGATGAGCGGTTGCCGGGCGCGGGTCTGTTGCGAGATCCGCGGAAGGTCGACAAGCGGCTGGGCGGAACGGTGCGGGTGGAGAGAGTCCAGATTATCGGGTACCGGCCTGAGAACCGGCTTACGGCCCGAGTCGTGTGCGAGGGCGGGCGGGTTCTGTACCTGAAACTGCTGACGCGACGGGGTTACGCCGAAGCCGCCGCCAACTTCGCTCGGATCGGCAAGGAATCGAACGATTTGGTGGTCACGCACCCGCTCGCGATGCTCGAACGGGAGTGTGCGGTGGTGCTCGCGGCCGCGCCGGGGCTCATGCTGCGCGACCTGTTGCGGGCGGGTACTGGGTTTGATGCAGGTCGGGTGGCGGCGGCGCTTAGTTCACTGGCGGCGCTGCCGGTGGGGGCGGTCTTGCCGGCGCGGTCGTTTGAGGACGAGCGGGCGGCCGCGCTGCGGCTGCTGGATCGTGGGATTCGGTGGCGGCCGGATCTGGCGCGGCTGCGGGAGCGCGTCGCGCGGCTGGACCTTCCTCCGGGATCCGGCGATCAGGTGGTGCACACGGACCTGCACGACAAGCAGATCTTTGTCGGGGCGAAGGTGGCGTTGATCGATTGCGAAGGGATGTGCCGCGGCGACTCGCGGCTGGATTGGGTCAATCTTGACGAGCATCTGCGGTTGCGGGCGATGACGGGGGTGGTGGAGGCGTCCGGGGTCGCACTTGGCGCGGAGGTGGTCGCCCGGTTGCCTGGGATGGGCGCCGGCGACGAGGTGCGGCGGCTCCGCGCGGTCGTGCGAGCCAGGATTGCGGGGACGCAGGCGCAGCGGGCGCCGGGAGCGGAAATCGCGAAGCGGCTGGCCGCGGAAGCGGAAGAGTTGTGCGGGTGAGGCCCGCGGCCACGCGAGAATCAGGGCGGGGGCGGGCGTGGGTCGTAATCGGCTGGCCCGAGGTTCTACACTGGCCACATGGCTCAGGCTGCGTTCACCCTTGCCCCCGATGTGCCCGAACGGGTATTCGAGAAGTTGCGCGCGATGGAGGTTGAGGAGCGGTCGCTCGCCGCCATGCTCGAGGACCCCGAGGTGGTCGTGGACCACCGGCGCGTGCGGGACCTGTCGGTGAAGCGCGCGGCGCTTGAACCCGTGGTGACGCTCTTTCGCCGGTTCGCCGCGTTGGAACGGGAAGCGACGGAGTTGCGGGAGATGCAGAAGCCAGGGGCGGAGCCCGAACTGGCAACGATGGCGCGCGACGAGTTGCCGAAGGTCCGGGCGGCGGGCGGAGAGGTGATGAAGGACCTGCTATCGAAACTCGTCACGGCCGACGACCAGCGGGTGGGCTCGGTCATGCTCGAGGTGCGGGCGGGGACGGGCGGCGACGAGGCGGCATTGTGGGCGCGTGATCTGCTGGAGATGTACCAGAAGTACGCGGCCCGGCGGGGCTGGACGTTTGAGGTGCTCGATTTCGTGCCCGAGGCCAGCGCGGGGGGGATCCGCAGCGTGGTAGCGAACGTGCGGGGCGAAGGTGTGTGGAGCGAACTGTCCTTCGAGGCGGGGGTGCACAGCGTGAAGCGGGTGCCCGCCACGGAGGCGGCGGGACGCGTGCACACGAGTACGGCGACGGTGGCGGTGCTGGCCGAGCCCGAGGAAGTGGATGTCAAGATCGACTGGGCGAACGAGGTGGAAGAGCAGGCGACGCGGGCGCAGGGACCGGGCGGGCAGAACGTGAACAAAGTGGAGACGGCGTGGCAGATTCTGCACAAGCCGACGGGCATTCAGATCAAGATGATGGAGGCCAAGAGCCAGCAGCAGAACCGCGAACGGGCCCGGCGTCTGCTGGTCGCTAAGTTGTACGAGATCGAACAGCAGAAGAAGGTCAGCGAGCGTGCCGCGGCGCGGAACAGCCAGATCGGGGCGGCGCAGCGCAGCGAAAAAATCCGCACATACCGGTGGAAGGAAGGAATCGTTGCGGACGAGCGTCTGCCGGATGAATACGCGCTGCGAGACATCATCTCGGGCGATCTGGCGGAGTTGCTTGGTGATCTGCGGAATCGCGAAACCGCGCGAAGGCTGGCGGAACTTTGAGCGGGCGGTGAGTGCGCTATTCCGGTAGGATCGGGGCTGGTGATCAGCGTCGCCCCTCGCCACTGAGGTGTTCATGTCAGAGCCGATCGAACCGACAACTTCGTGGTACTTCGCGGCGGGGCAGGAGCGCGTCGGGCCGTTGGGCGACACGGAGTTCCGAACACGGATTGAAGCGGGCGAAGTCCGACCCGAGATGCTGGTGTGGAGGAAGGGAATGGGCGCGTGGGCGCCGGCGAGTAGCGTGCCCGAGTTGCAGTTGAGTTTGGCGGCTGGGCATCCGGCGCGGGTCACGGCGCCGCCGCGGGCACCGGGCCAGATCGGCCGGCCGGCCGGTGGGGGCGACGCGACGGGCGGGTTGATTCCGTACAAGAACGGGCCGGCGCTTGCGGGCTACTACACGTCTGTGGTGTCGCTCATCCCGGTTGTCGGACTGGTGCTGGGGCCGGTGGCGTTCGGGCTGGGGCTTGCGGGCTGGCGCAAGGCTCAGGCCAACCCGGTTGTGAGCGGGAAGGCCCATTCGGTTGTGGCGATGGTCCTTGGGGGCTTAACGACGCTCTCGCATGTCGCCCTCGTCGTGGTGATGCTGGTGAGTCGCTAGCGTGGACGATGAGGCCGACATCGCGGTGGTGGGCGCCGGGGCGGCTGGCCTTATGGCGGCGATCTGGGCCGGTCGCACTTTGGGGGCGTCGGGGCGGGTCATCGCGCTCGACGGTGCGAAAAAGATCGGGGCCAAGATCCTCGTTGCGGGCGGCGGGCGGTGCAATGTCACGCACCACACGGTGGATGAGGGCCAGTACGCGGGATCGACGCCGCACGCCATTCGAAAAGTGCTCAGGCGATTCGATGTGCCCGACACGGTGGCCTTCTTCAAAGCGCTCGGCGTGGAACTCAAGCGGGAGAAAACCGGCAAGATCTTTCCCGTCACCGACGACGCGAACACGGTGCTGAGCGCTCTGCTCGGCGCGGCCGCGGACGCGGGCGTGGAACTCAGGCACCCTTGGCGCGTGGATCGCGTGGCGCGCGAGGGCGAAGTGTTCGTGGTTCGGGGGGAAGGGGGAGGGGCGGCTATCCGCGCCGGGCGCGTGATCATCGCGGCCGGGGGGAAAGCGCTGCCGAGGTCCGGCTCCGACGGCGCCGGATACGCGATGGTGCGTGAACTGGGCCACAGCGTTACTCCCCGTGTGTTTCCCGCGCTGGTGCCGCTGGTGCTCGGGAAGGGACACTGGATCACCGGCCTCTCGGGGATCAGCGCGGAAGTGACTCTTGAACTGCGCGGCGGAACGGGCAAACGAATCAAGGCGTTCACCAACTCGATGCTCTGCACCCACTTCGGCATCTCCGGCCCCGCCGCCATGGACATGAGCAGGTATCTGGCCGGCGCGAGGTTCGAGGACCCGGCGGCCGGCCTCGTCGTGAACTGGCTGCCCGGCGAATCCGGCGACTCGGTGGACGCGATGCTGGTGGGCCTCGGGAGAACAACCCCCTCGAAGTGGCTTCGCGAGCGAGGGCTGCCCGAGCGGCTGAGCGAGGCGATCTGCGCCGCGGCCGGCGCGAATCCGGCGGCGCCCGGGCATGGGCTTCCTCGCGATCTTCGGCGCGCCTTGGCACGCTGCGTGACGCAGATGCCCCTTCCGGTCGTCGGGGACCGGGGATTTACGTACGCGGAAGTGACGGCCGGAGGAGTGCCGTTGAGCGAGGTGGACCTCGACACGATGGAGAGCCGAGTGTGCCGCGGATTGCACCTGTGCGGCGAGATCCTCGACGTTGACGGCCGGATCGGGGGGTTCAACTTTCAATGGGCGTGGGCTAGCGGGCATCTCGCGGGGCGCGGGGCCGCGGACGGTCAGAAGATCGCCAGGTAGAGGACGTAGCCGACTCCGCCGAGAACAAGGGCCAGCAGCGAGACGACGACCCATGTCGGCCAGGTCGATTGGGGCTGTTCGATCGAGTCGTCGTTCGCCCAGCGGAAGAGGAGGAACCGGATGAGCCATCCCATCGGTTCACTTTACCAAAGACCGACCGTCCGTGCCGATACACTGGGCGCGTGACGCTTCTTTGCGTGCCCATCCTCGTTCGAGACGTTGCGGCGACGCTGCGCGACGCCGTAGCAGCACGCGACGCGGGCGCGGACATCGTCGAGTTTCGCGTGGATGAGGCATTTGCCGGAACCGGAGCGGAGGGGGAATCGCGCGAGATTGAGCGGATGGTGAAGGAGTCGCCGCTCCCGGCGATTGTCACCTGCCGCGCGGCGAGCGAGGGCGGGCACTATGACGGGGACGACGATGTGCGCGTGGCGATGTACGAGCACCTGGGAACGGGGGACGGCCCGCCGCGGTACCTCGATCTGGAACTGGCCACGTACGAGCGCTCCGCCAATTTGCGTCAGAAGGTTCACCTGGCGATCGACTGGCCGGCCCGGCGCCGGGCCGATGCGCCCTCATTGATCCTGTCTCTGCATGAATTCAGGACGCGTCCGGCGGACCTTTCGCGGCGGGTGGGGAGGATGGCCGCGGCCGAAAGTGCGAGCGTGGTGAAGGTGGCGTACCGCGCGAGGTCGGTGCGTGACAACCTGGAACTCTTGGACCTGATCGGGCAGACCGGCAGGCCGACCATCGCGCTGGGAATGGGCGAGTTCGGGCTGATGTCGCGCGTGCTGGCGCCGAAGTTCGGGGGGTTTCTGACGTTCGCGTCGTTGCGGGACTCCAGCGCGACGGCCCCGGGTCAGCCGACGATCGCGGAACTGTTGGACATCTACCGGTTTCGGGCGATCCGGCGCTCGACGCGGGTGTACGGCGTTATCGGCTGGCCGGTGTCGCATTCGATGTCGCCGCGGGTTCACAATGCGGGCTTCGACGCGACGCGGCACGATGGGGTGTACGTTCCGATTCCGATTGCGGTGGGGGACGATGAGGCGGCGAACTACGCGGCGTTCAAGGGGACGGTGCTGGAGTTGATCGACCATGCCGGTCTGGGTTTCAGCGGCGCGAGTGTGACCCTGCCCCACAAGGAGAACCTGACGCGGCTGGCGAAGGAGTCTGGCTGGGACATGGACGAAGCGAGCGCGGCCACGGGAGCGGCGAACACGATTGTGGTAAACCGTGAGAGGGGCGAGGTCGGCGTGCGGGTCCTCAATACGGACGTTTCCGCGCTGGTCTCGTGCATCGAGGCCGAGGGAAAACTGCGGGGCTCGCGGGTGGCTGTGCTGGGAGCGGGGGGCGTGGCCCGGGGCGCGGCGTGGGGATTGGCCCGGGCCGGAGGGCAGGTCGTGCTGTTCAACCGCGACCGCACGAGGGCGGAGCGGAGCGCGGCGGCGGTTGGGTTGGGGGTTGGAGTCGGGGAGTGGGGAGGATTGTCGTCGGGAAAGTTCGACGTTTTTGTCAACTGCACGCCGGTAGGGATGAAAGACGGACCCGCCCCCGGGCAATCACTGATCGGTGATGACGTTTTTCGGTGCAGTGGGCCTGCAACGGTGGTGATGGACACCGTGTACAACCCGGCGAGGACGTTGCTATTGGAGGCGGCGTCGCGCGCCGGGCTGCGGACGGTGTCGGGCGTGGAGATGTTCGTTCGGCAGGCGGCGGCGCAGTTCGAGGCCTGGACGGGGCGGGAAGCCCCGGTGGATGTGTTCCGGAGCGTGTGCGAGGCTGGGATTGGTGCATGAAACCCGAAGGTGAAATCGCGGCGGTCGAGAGCGTTCCGGCCCATCGGGCGCATGTGCTGTATCCGCGGCTGTACGTGTGGTACCTCTTCGCTTCCTCGCTCGACATCATCATGACGTACGCGATTGTCTGGAAGTTGGGCGGCAGCGAGGTGAATGCGGTAGCGCGGCACTTCATCGAGCACTTCGAGCACTGGGGGCTTATCTTCCTGAAATACACCACCGTCGTGCTGGTGGTGGCGATCTGCGAGTTGGCGGGGCGAAAGAGCCAGGCCGCCGGGCGGCGACTGGCGTTCGCGGCGATCGTGCTTTCGGCGTTCCCTGTCGGTTACGGGATCGTGCAGGTGCTGGCGTGGACGCACGCGTGGGAATGACGCGGGCTATGGGCCTGGTGCGGGGTCCGCGGCGATGCCGCTCATCCGCAGGACCATTTTGAACGACTCGCCGAAGACGAAGTTGTGCTCGGGAAACTCCATGCCGGCCATGTTGTTGTCGAGGTGGCTGAACATCAGGTCGATGGCGCCGATCTGGCGGGCGCTGCCGGGCCGGTTGGGGTCGATGACCTCGACGGTTCCGGTGGTCGAGGCGCCGACGCGGTCCATCTGCTGGATCGACGCGGTGTAGCGGATGGTGAGGCCGGGTGTGACGTCGGCCTCGAGTTCGGCGCGGCTCACCTTGGCGAGCGCGACCTTCTCGCGGAACCCCTCGGAGTGACCGACGAGGATTCCGGCGGATTGGGCCATGCCTTCGACGATCAGGCAGGCGGGCATGAGCGGAATCGGGGGCAGGCCGCCGGACGCGGCGAAGTGATCGTGAAGGTGCTCTTCCGCAAGCGAGACGTTCTTGATCGTGACGATTCGCGTGCGAGGGACAAGTTCGACGATGCGGTCGATCCAGAGCCAGCGCATGCGCGTCGCCTCATCATTTCGCGGCCAGTTTGGCCTCGACGTACTTCACGAGTGTTTCGACCTTGAACAGTTCGCCGACTTTCATCAACTGTGGGTCGGCCTCCCAGGCGGAGAAGTCGATGTGGGGCATGCGGGCCTTGATCGCGGCGACGCCCTTGGGCGTGACCCTGCCGTTCTGGACGTACTCGGGGTCGCTGGCGACGTTGTCGGGGAAGAGTTCGCCCTGGGGGATCTTGATGCCGAAGGTCTGCTCGAGTTTGAAGACGATGTCGAGAAAGTCGATGGATTCGGCGCCAAGGTCCTTGGTCAGGATCGATTCGGGCTTGACCTCTTCTTCATCGACCGCGAGCGCATCAACCAGCAATGCCTGAACTTTCGTGAAGATTTCGTCTCGTGTCATTGGGTGAGGGCCTCGCAGGGGGGCGGGCGGACGCATGCTCGCCGCGCCGGATTCGATGGGGGCAATGGTAGCGGCTTACTGCGGCGGAAGTGCGGCGAAATCACGACAGGGGCGAATCGGCCGCAGCAGGAAACGGCCCGACACGGCCACCGGAGGTTCGGCGATGGAGGTCCCCGGCTCGAGGAGCAGGGCCTCGCCCTTGAAGTCCAGCGAGCCGTCGTCCAGCGTCTTAGCGAGCGAAACTTCAACGCGGAGGGTCGCGCCGGGCTTGACGAATCGGCCGTACTTCAACGCCCGCACTTTTCCGAGCACCAGACGGGGCAGGCCGCGGGCCTCGGCGACGAGTCGCGCGGCCTGAACCATGGATTCCAGCATGAACACCCCGGGAAGGACCGGGAAGGTGGGAAAGTGGTCCTGAAGGTATTCCTCGGCCGAGGTGACCTGTTTCAGAGTCACGATGCGGTCGGGCGATTGCTCGAGAACGCGATCGACGAAAGAAAAACGCACGCGAGAGGGTACGGAGCGTGGGCGGCGGTGCCAAGTGCCACGACGACCGATACGCTCTCGCGTGGCGTTGACTCAGGACGAGGGCGTGTGCGTGAGGCATTGGGACTGGTCGGAGACCAGCCAGACGGTGTCGATTTTCACGCGCGGGAACGGCATGGTCCGGTGCGTGGCCAAGGGGTCGAAGCGGGAGAACGCCAGGTTTTCCGGCGGGCTGGAAGTCATGACGCGCGGGGACCTGGTCGTGAGCCTGAAAACCGGCGGGACCATGTCGATCCTGGCTTCGTGGGACCTTGCGGAGGTTTTCCCGGCGGCGCGAAGATCGCTGGAGTCATTTCACACCGGCATGACGATGCTGGATGTGGTTCAGCACGCGGTGGAGGGCCATGACCCGCACGAAGCGTTGTACGACGCTCTGGTCGCGGCATTGCGCGACTTGGGAGGCGGGGAGAGGGAGGCCAGGGGCTTGTTGAGCGTGCTGTGGGCCGCGTTGACCCAAACCGGGCATCGGCCGGAGTTGACGGTGGACCTCGTCAGCGGAGAGCCGTTGAAGCAGGCGGATGTGTACTCGTTTGTGCCGCGGCTGGGAGGCGTAACGGCGGATGGGGCGACTTCCGACGGGCCCGTGTGGCGCGTTCGGCGGGAGACGGTGGAGATGCTGCGAGTCGGCGAGGGGTGGCCGGATGCGGTCGAGGGCACGGTGGAACGGGCGACGAAACTGCTGGCGATGTACTTTCGCGAGGTCTTCGGGGTGAATCCGCCGACCTTTGCGCGGCTGCTGGGGTCGTAGCGCGACTCACGCGGGGAGGAGCCTGCCGACGGTGACGGGCTTGAGCGGGAATGCGTCGTGAACGGCGCGAAGGTCGTCAAGCGTGACGGCGGCGAGGCGGTCGAGTTCTTCTTCGAGCGAGGAATAGCGGCTCAGGTAGGTCCACAAGCGGCCCAGGCGGTGCATCCGGTCCTGCGGGCGTTCGCCGCCGACGGTGGCGCCGGTGATGAGTTTGTTGCGGAGGCGTTCGAGGTCGTCCTGAGCGAGGGAGGCGATCAGGTTGGCGAGTTCGCGCCGGATGATCGACCAGATTTCGTCCAGCCGCGCGGGTTCGCCGGAAGCGAAGACGAAGAACTCGCCGAAGCCGTCATGAGGATCGAAGGAGGCCTGGCACTCTTCGGCGATGCCGGGCTCGATGAGCGCCCAGTGGAGGCGGCTGTTGTCGGGAGCGCCCAGGACCTGCGCGAGCAAGGCCGCGGCGTAACGGCGGTCGTCGTCCACCGCCGGGGCGGGGCACATGGCGAGGAGATACGCGCGCGTGACCTTTTCGTTTTGGAGGATGAACTCACCGCCTGCGAGGGGTGGGGGGGAGTTGTCGCGCGAGACGCAGGTGGGAGTCCACGTACCGCAGAGGGCCCCGACCTGGTCGCACACCGCGTCGAAATCCAGGCGGCCGGAGAGAGCGAGGATGGTGTTGTCGGCGGAGTAACGGTTGTTGAAGTAGCCTCGCATCTGATCGGAGCGAAGGGCGGTGATGGACTCGGTAGTGCCCAGCACGCGGTGCGAGAGGGGGTGCGCGCCGAAGTGCTTCTCGATGGATGCCTCGTACAGGACGAAAAACGGATTGTCCTTGTACATGGCGATCTCCTCGAGGATCACGCCCTTCTCGGTATCGAAATCGGACTGGTTGAGCGAGGGCCGCATCATGCGCGAGAGCAGTTCGATGGTGCGGGGAAGGTGCTCGGGGAGTGAGTGGGCGTAGAAGCAGGTCATTTCGTTGGACGTGAAAGCGTTGTTTCGGGCCCCGATCTCGTCGAACGCGCGGTTCAGTTCCTCGGCGGTGAGACCCTCGGTGCCCTTGAACATCATGTGCTCGAGGAAATGGCTGACGCCCATGACCTCGCCGGACTCGTCGCGGGCTCCGGTCTTCACGAAGAAGCCCGCTGCGGCCGTGTGGGCGGAGGGCGAAACCTCGGCGATGACGGTGAGGCCATTGGGAAGGGTCCGGCGGTGGAACGTATAGGGCATCGGCGACCAGTTTACGCGGATGGTACGATTCGGATACTGTCAGGCGGGGAACCGGACGGCCTGCGGGCCGGATTGATGGTGGAACCCCGAACGGCACGAGTTTGAGATTTGTGGAGGAAATCATGCGCCTGCGTGAAGTCGTGTTTGAGTCGCTGGAGTCCAGGACCGTTCTGGACGGCTCGGTGCTGCCGTTTGTGGCATACTTCCCCGAAGGATTCGCGGCGGACAACATCAACGAGTACGTCCCGATTACCAACCCTAACGCAGCGCAGGTCAAGTTCGAACTGCACGCCCGGTACGAGTGGGGAGAGAGAGATCAACTGATCTACGCCGGGGAACTGCCCCCCAACTCGCGCGACGGCGTGACGATCTGCGAGACCACGCGTCCCGACGATACCCTGGTTCGGAAGAGCGTCCCCTACGCGCTGATCCTTCGCTCCTCGTTGCCGGTGTCCGCGACGCTGAGCCACTACGACTTCGGGACGGCGGTGGGCGAGTCGTTCACGACCACGACGAACTTGCGGTGGTCGTTCGCGGACGGCCTGAAGAGCAGCGCTCTCTCTCGCGACTACATCCTGGTTTTCAATCCCAACGCGGTTGCGACCAACGTGACGCTGACTCTCTACGGAACCGACGGGGAGATCATGCAGCGCTCGCTGACGGTCAGCCCCGAACGCCGCGCGGGGTGGAGCATCGAGGACATCCCGGGAATGCCGACGGGTGTGTTCGCCGCCACCGTGGTCGCGGACCAGCCGGTCGTCGCGTCGCAGTCTCATTACGAACTTCAGACGCAGCGCGGGTACGGGCTGCTGGGGACTCCGGGCGGCGGGCAGACGGCGGGGGTGATCACCTCCATTGACTACGACGACTCGTTCTACGACACCAACGGCGAGGGGCCGGGAAATCCCACGCATTTTCAGGCTGACTCGTTCATTTCGTTCCTCAACACCGGCGACATCCTGGCGGTGGTCAACTTGAGTTTCTTCACCAATACGCCGGGGCCGGACCCGCAACCATCGGATCGGGTCGTCCTGGTGAACCCTCATTCCCGCGCGACTTTCGCGGTTCGTGATCAGGGGCTGCCGCAGGGAACCGAATACGGAGTGCTCTACCGCAGCCCGGTGCCGATCACGGTCATGGGGGCCATTTACCAGGGGCAGGACGGCACGGGTGTAAACGCCCAGGTGTTCGGAGCGACCGTTTGGGACTTTGGCGAGGGATTCATGAGCCGCAATCGCGCCGGAGGGCGGGTGCAGGAGGACATCTACCTGTTTAATCCCACCGCCGATGTCGTTGATGTCTCGATGATTTTCTACTTCCTAGATGGAACCACCTTCACGATCAACATGAGTATCGAGAGCCTCGGATTCGAGAATGTGACGGTGCATGAGGTGGCGGAAATCGTCAATCACGGAGCGAGTTCGTACTACGGCGTGCGGATCGCGGGCTCCTCGCCGATCGTGACCAGCCTGGAGCACTGGGATGGGAGCATCGGTGGCGGCTTCTCAACCTTCGGGATGATGAGCGGATCGGTCGCGAACCTGATCGACCTGCTGCCTCAGTGACGTCAGTGACGACCGACGCCGCGGCCGCCCAGCGCCTCCACGAGGCGGGCACATTCCCGTGCGGGGTCGTCGGATGCGCACACGGCCGAGGACACGGCGACTCCCATGCACCCGGCGGCGGCCAGGTCGCGGATGTTGCCGGAGTTGATACCACCGATCGCGAGGTGAGGCAGGTCCCCGAGTGACGGGTCGGCCAGGTAGGCGCGGACGTAGCCGGGACCGGCCAATCGCGGCTTTTCTTTCGTGGTGGTTGCGAACATCGGTCCCAGCCCGCAGTAGTCCGCGCCATCCAGTCGGGCCCGCCGTGCCTGGTCGGGGTTCTCGGTGGAAACGCCGATCAGCAATCCACCGACGATGCGGCGGGCATCGTGGACTTCCATGTCGGTCTGGCCCACATGGACGCCGTCCGCACCGGTGAGCAGCGCTATGTCGGGCCGGTCGTTGATGACGACGCTCACGGCGCGTGGGTGCGCGATCGAAACCAGAACCTCGGCGCGATCGAGGAGTTCGCGAGAGTCGAGGTTCTTCTCACGCAGTTGAAGGCAGTCGGCCCCGCCGTCCATGGCCGCGCGGGCGATGTCGAGCCAAGGTCCGCGGCAGAGACATTCGGTGAGAATCACGCACAAGCGCCATTGCCGTCGCGAGGCCGCACCGAACGCCAGAAGCAGGTCTTTTTCGAGGGTGTAGGCGCGATAGCGGATCGACTCGATGGGGCGACCAACGTGCTCGGCACCGGCGGCTCCCAGGCTTTTCGCGGTTTCCTCGATAGTCCGGAGGGCTTCGCTCAGACGGGCGGCATTCGCCCGGATGAGGTCGAGGGTGGAATCGCGGCGGTATTCCGCGGGTGTCGAGATCGTTGTTCCAACATCGCGCCCGGTATCGCGGGATGCGACGAGCCGGTGCGGATCGAGGCATCGCGCGGCGGCCGCGAGGTCGTGGCGGATCAGTTTCGCGTTTTCGCAGAGGTCGGCCCGATTGAGCACGAAACGGGCAAGGTCTTCGAGAACCCGCGCGGCCTCCCGGGCCCGGTTCAGGTTCGCGTCGAGGATGCGATAGGCGTTGTGCATCGACGGAGGGTACGAAGGTGAGAGGCTGAAACCTTTGCTCTCACGGGGTGGTCCGAGTGGATTTGCCTGCGGAGAATCAAGGAATGGCCGACGGCCCGCCCTTTGAACTGACCACGCCGTTCCGCCCGCGCAAGCCGCGGCTGCGAGGGGAAGTGGTAGTTCGCGAGGACGGGGACGGTCTGATCGACGCGCTGCTGGCCGATTTATTTATCCACGCGGGGAACTGTGTGCGGGTGTTCGGCGATTTTCAGTTTGCCGTGGCGGGTGACAGCGCTCTCGAGCCGGTGTTGCGGCGACTGCTGTACGACCCGGGATACCGGGAGTTTCCATGGTCGCGAACGCGGTTGTGGCTGGTCGCGGAGCGGCACGTGCCGCCGGAGGACCCGCGCCGGGCGTGGCCGATGATCCGGGACATGATCGTCGAGCAATCGGGCATCCCCGAGGAACAGGCTCACGGGATCGACGCGGACACGCCGGACGGGGCGGAGCGTTACGCCAGGGCGCTCCGCGAGCACCTGGGGTGGCGAACCAAGGGGCACGACCGTCTGGACGTGGTGCTGCTGAGCCTCGAGGCCGACGGGAGCGCAGGAGACTTGCAGTGGCCGTGCGAGGAGTCGGCGGACTCGCTGTGCGTCAGCCGCGGCGCCGGCATGGGCCGTCCCGGCGTGGTGGGAATGTCTGCGGCGTTCATAAACGTGTCGCGGCTGGTGAGCGTGTATGCGGGGGGCGCGGAACGCAAGGACGCCGTCGCGAGGATCGAGACTAACGTGCACCGGTCGCGGGAGCGACGGGAATCGCTGGGAGCGCTCGCATTGGCGCCCACGGGCGGGGAGTTGCGCTGGTATGTGGATCACGCGGCGTGCGCGGCCGCGCCGGGCGCGGCCGGTGCGTGACGCCGGACCGGGTGACGGGAGCAAGATGGCGAATCTGACTATTCAGCCCAACGACCGGATCACGTTCAAGGTCCGCTACGAGGATGAGGACGTGCTGGTGGTGGTGAAGCCCGCGGGGGTGGTCACCGTGCCGGGCCTGGGGCACGAGGACGATTCGCTGCTCAACGGGCTTTTCGCGCGGGCGGGCGCGAAGTTGCAGAACATCGGGAAGTCGCGGGATTTCGGGCTGCTGCACCGGCTGGATCGGGAGACCAGCGGGCTGGTGATCGCCGCGCTCAGCGTGCGGTCGTATGACGCGCTTCGGGCCGCGTTCGAGAAGCGGGAAGTGGAGAAGTACTACTGGGCGGTGGTGCGGCAGGCTCCCAAGCGCTCCAAAGGCGTGATTCGCGGGTCGCTTCTGGAGTACGAGGGGCGCGCGGGCGACGATCCGCGGAAGAAGAAACTGGCACGGGTGGCCTCGAACGGGAAGCCGGCGCTGACGGCGTACAGGGTGCTCTCGGCCTCCGCGAACGCGGCGGTGGTCGAGTGCCGGACCATTACCGGGCGATTGCATCAGGTGCGCGTCCACCTGGAGTCGATCGGTTGCCCGATCCTGGGTGATGACCTCTATGGTCCACGGGCTGTTCGGGAGGCGGCGCCCCGCCTGGCGCTGCACGCGCACCGGATTGCCTTTTCGCACCCACGAACCGGGGCCAGAGTTGATGTGCGTGCGGCGTGGCCCGCCGACCTTCGCGGGCTGCTGAAGCGATTCCGGCTCCCGCGGCCCGACGCGGACGAGTTTGAGGGGAGGGGCCCGCCCCCGGCCGCTTCGGATTCAGGGATCGAGCGCGGCCATGAAGTCAACGACGATGCGGTCGGCGATGAGGATGCCTGAATCGGTCAGCGTCCATCGATCCGAGTCTTGAAGCCACCCCTGTCGTCGAAGGCGGTCCGCGACGCGGCTCAGCCGCGCGGGGGCTCGGGGACGAAACGCGCCCGCGGCCGCGAGCACTGTCGTGGAGTCGAGTCCTTCGCGAAGCCGCAGTCCGGTCATGAGGCGCTCGGAGAGTGCGCGACCGGCATCGGGTTCCTCGAAATCGAGGATCGTCGAGAAGCCGTCGAACGATCGGTCGAGGTAATCGTCAAGCCGGGGAGCGTTCTTCCAGCGGCGTCCGCCGACGTGAGCGGAGGCGGAGGGACCGGCCGCGAGCCACTCTTCCTGCCGCCAGTAGGCGAGATTGTGGCGGCATTCGGCGCCGGCGCGGGCGAAGTTGCTGACTTCGTAGGCGTCGAGGCCGCCGGCGCGGATCAGATCGCGGGTGAGCAGAAACAGATCGGCCTCGAGTGACTCGTCGGCCCGCTGGAACTCGCCGCGCTTGAGGCGGGCGGTCATGGCGGTATTGGGCTCGTAGGTGAGGGCGTAGCAGGAGATGTGCTCGGTGTTCAGTGAGAGTGCGGTTTCGAGATCGGAGCGCCACTGTGCCGGGGTTTGGCCGGGGATCGCGAAGATGAGATCGAGCGATTGTCGGCGGATTCCCGCGGCGCGCGCGAGTTCGACGGCGCGGGCCACGTTGTCGGGGTCGTGCCGGCGTTCGAGGGCTTTGAGGTGGGCTTCGTTGAACGATTGCGCGCCAATGCTCACCCGATCGACGCCGCCCGATGCCAGGATCGACATCAACTCGGGCGTCACGGTTTCCGGGTTGCACTCGACGGTGAACTCGCCCTCACCCGCGGCGATCCGGGAAAGGTCGAAGAGTCCGGCGAGCGAAGCGAGCAGCCTTCGCCAGAGATCGGGCCGGAGCAGGCTGGGCGTCCCGCCTCCCACAAAGATGGTGTGGAGCGGCCTCGCCGCCCAGGGGGCCAGAGCCCGAAGTTCGAGTTCCAGGCGATCGACGAAGGCGCTCTGCCGATCGCGGGAATCCACAATGCTGTAGAAGTCGCAGTAGTGGCATTTATGAAAGCAGAAGGGAACGTGGATGTAGAGCGAGGCAGCGCCGGGGGATTTCGGGCAGGCCGCAAGCGCGGCGCCGGCGTGCGCCGATGGGGGCGCCTGCCGGATGGGGAGCGAGTGGTTTGGGGGCACGGATGAGGATAGGTGGAGGGGCGAGGAGTCCCGGGAACCGCTATCATGGAGTATTGCGCGGCGCGGGTCGGCAATCGTGGGGGCGCCGGGCCGGCGCTGGGAAGGGAACTGTCATGGACGCATCGCTGGTATTGGTCATGCCCGATGGCAAACAGACGGAGATTCCGATCCGCCGCGCGGTGCAGGTCATCGGCCGGCAGACCGATTGCCAGATCCGGATTCCCAGCGGGTCCGTGTCGCGGCATCACTGCGAGATCGCGGTGACGGATGGCGGCTTGTCGGTGCGGGACCTGGGCTCGAGCAACGGGACCTTCGTGAACAAGCGCCGGGTGACGCAGACGGACCTGTCGGCGGGGGACCTGATCGCCGTGGGAGATCTCGTGTTCGTGGTCCGGCTCGACGGGCGTCCGTCCGCGATCAACTCCGAGGACGTGATCGAGGACGGCCAGGTGAAGGTGCCGCAGGCATCCGCGTCTGCGAGGGCGGCGTCGAGCGCGAAGTCGGGGCCCGCAAAGAAGCCGGCGCTCGCCGAGGCCGACGACAACGAGGGCAGCAGCGTCGATGAGTTCGATTTTCTCGACGACGACGACGATATCAAGAAGCAACCGAAGTTGTGAGCGGACGGCCGGGCGCGGTTCAGGCGGCTTTGTTCGCGCTCTTGGCGTCCGCGGCCGGGGCGTTCGCGGTTCCCGCTTGCGGAGGAACGCGGATGTTGGTGCCGCAGTTGCGGCAGCGAACGGTCTTGCCACGGCACTCGCTGGGCACCGCAAGAATCTTGCGGCACACGAGGTTCGGACACATGATTCGTACGGAAGACATCAGAACCAGCATCGGCCGGGAACGCCCCGGTCTTTACCGTTCGGATGTCGTTGTCGGAAGTTGAATACTCTGCATTCCCCCGAACCAGCGGAGTCGAAACCGGAGAGTGCTCGAGCCCATGACCAACGCCGCGCCGACAACGTCATTCTCGGACCCGTCCCACGCCGCATCGGCGGTCATCGGGCTGCAATGGGGCGATGAGGGCAAGGGGAAACTCGTTGACCTGCTGGCGAAGGGGCACGATGCGGTCGTCCGGTACAACGGCGGCGCCAACGCGGGGCACTCGGTGGTGGTTCGTGGGGAGCGGTATTCGCTCCACCTGGTTCCGTCGGGAATCCTGTATCCGGGCAAGATCGCGGTGATCGGGAACGGCGTGGTCGTCGATCCGTGGAAGTTGATCGAAGAGTTGGACGGGCTGGCCAAGCGTGGGGTGGATACCTCGGGCCTGGTGATCTCCTCGCGTGCGCACGCCGTGCTTCCGTACCACAAGACCGAGGATGCACTTCGGGAAGATCTTCTGAAGCGGGTCGGCTCGGAGCGCGTTCCCAGCGGGCCGGACCGTCCGGATGCGCCCGCGCCGGTCTCGGAAATCGGAACGACGCGGCGTGGCATCGGCCCGGCGTACGCGGACAAGGTGCAGCGGGCGAGCGCGGTGCGCATGGGGGACCTGTCTCGCCCGGAGACGCTTCGTGACCGCATCGACGTGGCGCTGACGCTCAAGCGCCCGCTGCTCAACGCTTACGGGTCCGGCGAAATTCTCGCGACGGACGCGCTGGTTGCCCAATGCTCGGATGTCGGCGCGCGGCTGGCCCCGATGATCAAGGACACGACGTACCTGCTGCACGGCCTGCTGGCCCAGGGCAAGCGCGTGCTGTTCGAGGGCGCGAACGGCTCGCTGCTGGACGTGGATCATGGAACGTACCCGTACGTGACGGGCTCCACATGCATCGCGGCGGGAATCGGGCCGGGGACCGGGGTTCCCGCGTCGCGGCTCGGGCGCGTGTTGGGCGTGATGAAGGCCTATTCGACGCGGGTGGGGGCGGGCCCGATGCCCACGGAACTGGCGGACGCGGTGGGCGAACTGATCCGGCAGCGCGGGCGGGAATACGGAACGACCACCGGCCGGCCGCGTCGGGTGGGATGGCTGGATCTGGTTGCCGTGAAGTACGCCGCGATGATCAACGGGGCTACCGGGCTTGTGCTGACCATGCTCGACGTGCTCTCGGGGATGGGCGAGATCAAGGTGTGCACGGCCTACGAAATGGGCGAGAAGCGGACGAACGAGTTCCCGGCGGATGCGTACGAACTCGCGAAAGCCAAGCCCGTGTACGAGTCGTTGGCCGGGTTCGCGCAGGATCTGGGCGCGTGCCGGCGGTTCGCTGACCTGCCCGAATCCGCGAGGCGATACGTGGAGTTCATCGAGGGTTACGTGGGCGTGCGTGCGGAGGTGGTGAGCGTCGGGCCCGACCGCGAGCAGACGATCCAGCGATAGGAGCCCGAGGTGACGATGATGCCCGTGGGTAGCGCGAAGAAGGTGAGCGAACCAACCGCCGGCGCCGAAGCCCTGGCACGGATCAAGGCACGCAATCCCGAAGCGGACCCTGCGGGATTGCTTCCCGACGTGAGCCCCGCGCGAATTCCGCGGCATATCGCCATCATCATGGACGGGAACGGGCGGTGGGCACAGGCCCGGGGGTTTCCGCGCGAGTTCGGACATCGCAGCGGGGCCGCGGCGGTCCGCGAGGTGGTTGAGCATGCCGGCAGGCTGGGCGTGGAGGTCGTGACGTTGTACTCGTTCTCGATGGAGAACTGGAAGCGGCCGGCGCGAGAGATCGAGGCCCTGATGCAGTTGTGCCGCACCTATTTGGAGGGTGAGGAGGAGGAACTCAGGCGTAAGGGCATCCGGTTCCGCGTGATCGGGCGCCGAAAGGCCTTGCCGGCGCCCGTGGTCGAGGCGATCGAGCGCGTCGAGGCTTCCACCGCCTCGGGCACCCGCGGGACCTTGTGCCTGGCAATCAACTACGGGTCGCGCGCGGAGATCGCGGACGCGGCCAGGGCGATCGCGGAAGAAGTTCGCAGCGGGAAACTGTCGATCGAGCAGGTGGACGAGGCCGCGCTGGAATCCCGGTTGTACACGACCGGGCTACCGGACCCCGACTTGCTGATCCGGACGGCGGGCGAGATGCGTGTGAGCAACTACCTGCTCTGGCAGATTTCGTACGCCGAGATCTACGTGACCGGCACGCTGTGGCCGGACTTCGGGGCGAAGGACCTGGACGAAGCGATTCGCGACTACGCCAGACGGGAACGGCGATTTGGGGCCGCCCATGCGTGACCGGCTTCTCCTGGGCCCGGTGCTGATTGCGCTGTTGATCGGCGGATTGGCGCTGGATCAGTGGCTTGGCACGAAGACGTTGCCGGAGTGGGCGCGGGTGGGAAGCCTCACCACGTACCCCCGGGGCACGGTGATCTTCATCATGATGGGGTTGGTGTCATTGGTTGCGTCCCGCGAGTTGGCGGCGATCCTGGCCGCGAACAATGTGCTGGCGTCCAAGCGTGTGACCACGTTCGCGGCGCTGGTGGGACTGACGGTATCGTGCGTGGTTCCGGCGGGGCTTGGGGCGTTGGACGCGGTTGCGAGCGTGGGGACGGCGGGGGCGGTGGTGCTGGCGGTGGCGCTGACGTTTTACTCGCGGCATCGGAGCGTAGAAGGCGTGGTCGCGGGGACGGGCGGGGCGCTGCTCTCGTTCGTGTACCTCGGGCTGATGTTCGGGTTTCTGCTCGCCATCCGGCGAGAGAACTCGGCGTGGGTGCTGCTTTGGCTGCTGCTGGTGACCAAGGCGTGCGACATCGGGGCGTACTTCACGGGCAAGGCGATCGGTCGGCACAAACTCATTCCGTGGCTCAGCCCGGGAAAGACGTGGGAGGGGCTGTTCGGCGGCATGGCGCTGTCGGCGGTGGTGAGTTGGGGCGGGCTCTGGGCGCTCCACCGGCTGACCGGGTACGGATTGCCCGGCATCGGCTGGGCGTTGTTGCCGGGTCTGTTGTTCGCGGTGGTGGGGCAAGCGGGCGATCTGCTGGAGAGCATGTTCAAGCGGGACGCGGGCCTGAAGGACTCGGGCGCGTGGGTGCCCGGGTTTGGGGGAGTGCTGGACATCATCGATTCGCCGCTGTTGGTGGCGCCGGTGGGGTACTGGGTGTTGCGGTTGTACGAGGAGGCGGGCCTCATGACGGGGCCGACCTGACATGGCCGGTTGAGCGCTCTACACTCCCGGCAGGGAAGGCAGTCATCCCCGGGAGCTCTGATGGACGTCACCTCGAAGTTGGTCCGACTCTTTCAAGTAGAGAAACAGATCCGCGGGCTACGCAGCCGCTTGGATTCCGCCGAGCGGTTCCTGGCAGAGCAGACCAGGGAACTTGCGGCCCTTGACGCAAAGCGATCGACGGTCGAGAACCAGGTGAAGAGCCTGGCGGTGACCGCGTCCGATAGCGAAGGCGAGATGAAGCGCCTGGACGCGAGGATCGCCTCGATCCGCGAGCAGATGAACACCGCCCAGACCAA
The DNA here is from genome assembly GCA_905339235.1 of Phycisphaerales bacterium. Classification (GTDB taxonomy): domain Bacteria; phylum Planctomycetota; class Phycisphaerae; order Phycisphaerales; family UBA1924; genus RI-211. The sequence continues at coordinate 150,519 of CAJPFG010000009.1, read as the reverse complement.
CAAGCAGTACCAGGCCTTCCTCGTTGAGGTGAACAACTTCAAGACCGACCGCGACAAGGCCGAAACCGCGGCCCTGGAGGCGATGGCCAAGGTCGAAGAAGCCAGGAAGCAACTCGAGGAACTGCAGAAGGCACGCGAGCAGCGGGACCAGGTGCGGAAGGTGGCCGCGGCCGAGCGCGACACCCGGCATCAGGAGATCCAGACTCGCCTGAACGAACTGGAGGGCCAGCGGCAAGGGTTGGCGCAGAACGTTCCGCCCGAGGCGATGACCATGCTGACGATGCTGCTGAAGTCCCGCGGTGAGGAGGCGATGGCCCCCGTTCAGGTTCACGACCGCAAGCGGCACGAGTACACGTGCGGGGCCTGCCAGATGAGCATCCCCATCGAAGCGGTCAGCGCCCTGCTGTCGAAGGGCTCGCTCACCAAGTGCGTGTCGTGCCAGTGCATTCTCTTCCTGGATGAGGAAGCGACTCGGGCGCTCCAGCCGCCGGCGGCGCGAAGCGCCAAGCGCTGAACCAACGAAAAAGCCGCGGCTGGCCGCGGCTCGGTGACGATTCGGGGCTTTTCACGCGTTCAGTGCACGAGGTTGGTCGCGGCCTCGATGGCCTCGACGACCTGCCGCACCTGGAAGGGCTTCTTCAGGAACCCGTCGAAGCCGCTGGTCCGGAGGGACTGCGACTGGCCGTCGGTCAGTTTGCCGCTCATCGCGACGATCTTCGTGAACTGCAGGTGCTCGTTCTTGCGGACGCTGTCGGCGAACGCACGGGCGTCGGCGTCGGAGCCGAGGTGAAGGTCGAGCAGGAGGACGTGGGGCTTGAACTTCTCGCACTCCATGCCCGCGGCGAATGCCGAGGCGGAGGTGCGGATGTCGTAACTGGTCTGCTCGGTCAGGATTTTTTCGAGTGTGTCCACGACCTCGCGCTCGCCGTCCACGATCAGGACCCGCGTGCGGCCGGAGTTGAGGCCCTCGAGGGGGATTCCGTGGGCCCGCATGAACTTCATGAGTTCGCCCGCCGGAATCCGGCGGTCGCGGGAACCGGGGATCCGGTATCCCTTGAGGGAACCGGAATCGAACCACTTGGAGACGGTTCGCGGCGCGACGTTGCAGATCTTCGCGACTTCGCCCGTCGTCAGCACTTCTTTGTCAAACGGCATGGTCTCACCTCAGGGGGAACGCACACAGGGGTGGGCACGCCACACACCTCCCGCACGTTCGCCCACCTCGTACGGGACACTCCGGGCAGTGGAATCGGTTGCCCGGAAGGACGGATTCAGCCATGCCGCATATGACGCGCACACTTTGCGTTACTGGACGGGTTTGCAAGCCTCGAACCGGCGGGGACGACTTGGATTCCCCCGGGAATGCTGGTTTGACCCCCTGTTGACGCGTCCCGCCTTGGTCCGGTACAGTGTGTGTCTCGCGCGGGCGGTATCCGTCAGGGGGTTGTAACCCCCGAGGTTATCGTCGCCGACTCATCGCGCCATGCGCACGCAGGAGCAGATCGTGACTTACCGCGCCGCTACGACTTCCAAGGCGGGCCGCTGGGCCCCGCCGTCCCGTTGGTTCGCTCGAATGACCATCGCTGCGCTCGCGGCCGCCGTGGGTGGGCTGTCGCCGCTCGCCCTTGCGCAGCCCGCGACGCCCGAGGCCAAGGCACAAGAGGCCGATCGCCAGCGACTTTTGAGCGATTTCGTTCACTATGTGCGCATCCAGCGCTACGACCTGGCCCAGGCGATGGCGCAGTCGATTCGGGATCTGAAACTGAGCGACCGCGAGTTTGTCGATCTCGTGGAGCGCTCGGGGGACTTGGGGCGCGTTGAAGATGCCTGGCAACGGGCGATGCGGGTCCCCGAACTCCAGGACGCGGCGGCGTTCATGACGCACGCGTTCAACTCTGGAAAACTGGGCCGCGCCCGCGATCCGCAGGAAATCGGCAAGAGCATCGAGGCGCTGACGGGGACGCTGCGGGGCAAGTTGCTCGCGCGGGAGAGACTGCTGGCCGCGGGTGAGTATGCGATGCCGCAGTTGTTGAACGCCCTCTTGGATCGCCAGAACGCGGAGCGTCGCGCGGAGGTGCAGCGCGTGGTGGTGGAGATGGGTCGGCAGGCGGTGGTGCCGATGTGCGTGGCGTTGATGACACTCCCGCCCGCTCACCAGGAACTGGTTGCGGATGTACTGGGTCGGATGAACTGGCGATCGAGCCTTCCCTACCTGGTGGACCTGCGGGGCACGACGCCATCGGCGCCCGTGCGAGAGGCGTGCGACCGGGCCATCGAGCGTCTGGGCGGGGTGAACGGGTCGGCGTCGGATCTGTACCGCGAACTTGCGGAGTCCTACTACGCCGAGAAGCCCGAGACGATCAGTTTCCCGGGGGAAAGCCACCAGTTGCTCTGGACCTTTGAACCCGCAGGCGGACTGACGATGACCGCCATCCGCACGCCGGTCTTCCACGAGGCCCGCGCGATGGAGTTGTGCGAGCGATCGATGCAGGGCGAGAACTCGGGCGGCGCGGTGAGCGTCGAGAGCCTGGCGCTGTGGGTCGCCTCAAACTATTCACGGGAGATCGACACGCCCGCGGGCTACACCAATCCGGCGTACGCCGCGGGTCGCCGCACGGCCGACTACTACGGGGTCGCGGCGGGCGCGGACGTGGCGCAGCGAGTGCTGACGCGGGCGCTGGATGCCCGCGATACTCCGTTGGCGCGACGCGCCTTGGCCGCGGTGGAGCGCACCGCGGGCGGACGCGCGGTCGGAGCCGGATCCAACGGGCGCATCCCGCTGGTGGAGGCCCTGAACTATCCGAACCGCCGGGTGCAGTACGACGCGGCCCTTGCGATCGGCGTCAGCCAGCCTCAGGCGACATTCTCCGGCGCGGAGCGGGTGGTGCCGGTCCTGGCCTCGACGGTCCGCGGCGCGACCGTGCAGCATGCGGCGGTCATTGCCAATGACGCCGAGACTTATCAGAGCATCCGGCGCGTGCTCCAGAACCTGGGTTACAGCGTTATGCCGCAGGGCCGGACGCTGGGTGACCTCGCGGCCCCCATCGCCGAGGCCCCCGCGGTGGATCTGATCGTCGCGGCTGGGCTGAACGCCGAGCGTTTCCCCGCGTTGGTCTCCGAAGTGCGGGGAATGGCCAAACTGGCGGCGACGCCGGTCTTCGGCATGTCGTCCCCCGACGCGTACCTTCAACTCCGCAACCGCTACGACACCAACTCGGCCGTGGCGGTGCGGCAGTTGGGCATCGGCGAGGAAGCGATGACGGTGGCGATGCAGGAACTGGTGAACGCGTCGGCCGGGGGTCCGATCACCGCGGATGAGGCCCGCGAATACACCAACCGGAGCCTCGCGGCGCTGCGTGACCTGGCGGTGTCGGGGAACCAGTTCCTGAACGTGGCGGACGCCGCGCTCCCGTTGATCGGCGCGATCGCGGAGACGACCGGGGACACGCGTTTGAACATCGCGGAGATCCTGTCGCGCGTGAACCAGGAACGGTGCCAGAGGGCGGTGATGGACGCGGCGCTGGCCAACGCCGGGGCCGATCGCGTCGCGCTGATGGGCAAGGCGGCCCAGTCCGCGAAGATGTTCGGGAATCAACTCGAAGCCCGGCAGGTGACCCGTCTGGTGGAAATCGCATCCGGCGGTCCGGACGACGAGGCCACGGCGGCCGCGAGCCTGATGGGGGCGCTGGGAGTCGCCAACACCGAACTGCTCCCGCTGATCCTCAAGGGCCGGTAAGCGGCGAGGATAATCCGCGACAGACCCAACGAAACCCCGGAGCCGCTCCGGGGTTTTTCGATTCGAGCGTCTTCGGAGCGGGAGATTCGGACTCGCGCAGTCCCGATGGGCGTCAGCGTCCGCACACTCGGAATGACGCGGGCACTCCGGGCGAGTCAAGTGTGAACGGCGCGGCGAATGAACCCGATGCTCACGACGTTCGCCCCGAAGCAGGGACCGGGGTGGGCGCCGACGGGCCCGGGGATGTAGGGCCCCAGGCAGGTGTGTGCGGGAAAAACGTCTTTCCCGCGGGTCCCGAGTCTTTCCGGAAGGAGTGTGTGCATGCGCAAGCGGATGAATAAGGCCTTTACGCTGGTTGAAATCCTTATCGTGGTCGTGATCCTGGGCATCCTGGCTGCCATCGTGGTGCCGCAGTTCACGAACGCGACCGAGGACGCCCAGCAGGGCAACCTGCGGGCTCAGATCAAGAGCCTGCAGAACCAGATCGAACTCTTCAAGGCTCGTACCAACTCGTACCCCGACCTCGTTGCCAACGGCTGGGATCCCCTGACGGATCCGGATGGCGACCCGGCCACTCAGGACGGCTACATCAAGGCCGACCCGAAGAACCCCGCCGCGCCGACGCTCGAACAGTCCCTGATCACCGCGGGCCTCGCGGGCGCCGCGGGCTTCGGCTGGCACTACGACCTGGCGACCGGCACGCTCGGCGCCTGCTACTACGACGAAACCGCCGACAGGCTCACGCCCGGCGTTCCGTAACCGAGCCTGAGTACTCACTGTTCAACCCGACCCGTGGGCCGAAAGGCCCGCGGGCCGATTCGCGGGAATCTCGGCGCGCCGGAGCAAAGAGCCTCCGCGCCGGAACACGGGGGAGGCTTGCATGCTTGGTCGTTCGTTCGCGAGACGCTTCCCGGCCTTCACGCTCGTTGAGATCCTGATTGTCGTGGTGATCCTGGGGATCCTGGCCTCCATCGTGGTTCCCCAGTTCGCCAGTGCGACCGCCGATGCGCAACGAGTCGGAACCTACGACCAACTCCAGAAGATCCGCAAGGCCCTGGCCATTTACTACGTACGGTCGGGAAACGTGTACCCCAACATCGTCGCGGGGGCGGGCACGTGGGGCGAGATGATCGGCGCGGACCCGTATCTGCGGGAGCCTCCGGCGAATATGTGGGTCGGCGGCGCCAATGCCGAGACCATCGTGATCAACAACGTCGCGGACGCGGCGTATCACCAGAACTACGGGTGGGTGTGGGATCCCGCGACGGGCAACGTCTGGGCCGCGGGATATGACGTCAACGATGAGCCGTTGCCCCGCCCGTGAGCGTCCCCCGCGGGTTACCAGCGCCGTGTGGGGTTATCTGTCGTAAAGCGTTCACCCCCGCGGATGAGCGGGCCGATGCAGGGTGCAGGACAACGGAGCCAATCACATGAACACGCCCCCGCCCGCATCGCGAACGTACACGAACGTGATTCTGACCGTCATCGCCGGCCTGCTCGCCGTGGTCGTGCTGGCGCGCCCCGATGGCGCGCTGCCCGCCGCCCGGGCCCAGGAATATCAGCCGGTGGCGATGGAGCCCCCGAGCGAAGACGCGGCGGGCCGGATCAGCGCGGCCGAGCAGCGGAAGGTCATGATCGCGGAACTGCGCAACATCAGCGCTCGCCTGGAGCGGCTGGAATCGGCGCTTTCCCGCGTTGTCAACGTCAAGGTCGTGGACATGCCGCCCATTCGTGTGCAGGAAAAGGCTCAGCAGCCTTGAAGTGCCGCGGCGGGAGGGGAGTGCGATGCGTTTCTGGCGATCGATGAATCGGAGCACCTCCCGGGCCTACACGCTCGTGGAGATGCTCGTGGTCGTCACGGTGCTGGGGATCGCGGGTGCGTTGATCGTGCCCTCGTTCGCATCGACCGACGTGCTGCGGGTGCAGGGGGCGGTCCGGACGCTGGTCGCGGACATCACCGAAGCGCAGTCCGACGCCATCGCGTTCCAGCGTGGCCGCGCTTTGGTCTTCTATCCCGACGAGCACCGATACATCATGGCGGAGGTGAACGGTGCCACGATCGATACCGAACTGGATCGCCTGGGCGAGCGCCGGCTGAACCTGGACATATTCGGCTTCACGCAGATCACCGGCATCACGTTCCAGGACAACATCCTGGTCTACGACGAACTCGGCGGGCCGGTGACAGCGCCGGAGAGCGGTGTGGCGGCGCCCGAGTCGTGGCTGGACCTCACCGGATCGAACCAGACGTTCCGTGTCCGCGTCGAGGCGTACACCGGGCGGGTCACCATCGAGCAGACGGCGGGCGGCATTCCCGGCCCGTGAGTGGAACACACCATGCACCGACCCTTCGCCAGGCCGATTCGTTCCCGCACCTCTACGGTGCTTCTTTCGCTCGGGCTGGCGCTGGGCTTTGCGCTGCTGATCTGGCTGAAACTCCGGGTCGTGACCAGCATTCCACGCACGGCGTACGCCGAACCGGAAGGGTCGCCCCAGAAGGCTCCCGCGTCGCCGGAGTGACCCGTTAGTCTTTCACGCCCTCGACGCGTCCCGGGTTGGTGTATTTTTCGAGGGCGAGTTCGAGATCAACACCGTTCACGTTCGCGAGCGTCGCCAGCCACGCGAGCACGTCGGCAAACTCTTCGCTGAGATTGGCCCGCTGTTCCGGGGTGGGGCTCTTGCCGGGGGCGTTGTCCTGCAGGGCGGTGGCGAGTTCTCCGACTTCTTCGATCAGCCACATGAAGGTTCCGGGCGTGCCGCGGGCGGAATCCGTGGCGAAGTAGCGGTCGCGGATGAGTTGCTGGAACGCACGGATTGAGAGTGGGTCGGCCATGGGCGAGCCTAGGGCGATCGGTCCATGGGTTGACGGCCCTTGTCCGACGCCCGGTGTCTGCTACACTTCCCACCCTGCGCCGGGCGTACCCGCCGGGGTTGTTCTTTGTTCGGATTTCGATTCCCATGCCCACGATCAACCAACTCGTCCGACAGGCTCGGCTCCCCCTTCCGCGCAAGTCCAAGGTGAAAGACCTGGCGGGCAGCCCGCAGAAGCGCGGCGTGTGCCTGATCGTTCGCACCACCACTCCCAAGAAGCCCAACTCGGCGCTGCGAAAGATCGCCCGCGTTCGGCTCTCCAACGGCAAGGAAGTGACCGCCTACATCGGCGGCGAAGGCCACAACCTGCAGGAGCACTCGATCGTGCTCGTTCGCGGCGGGCGCGTTCGCGATCTTCCCGGCGTTCGGTACCACATCGTCCGCGGAACACTGGACTGCCTTGGCGTGGAGGGTCGCAAGCAGGGACGATCGAAGTACGGCGCCAAGAAGGGCAAGGGCTAAACGAAAGGGCCAGACGGCAACGGGCCAAATGGCTAGATCAGGGCAGTAATCGGCGGAGCCTTCCCCGGGCACGCCGGTGAACGAAACGCGGGTCTCCCGCGACAGCCAACAGGAGTTTTCAATGGGTGGCAAGCGTTTTACCAGAGCCGAAGAGCAGTTGCGTCCCGATCCTCGTTTCGGAGATCGGACGTTGTCGCGTTTCATCAACTGCGTGATGCAGGACGGCAAGAAGTCCGTGGCGCAGCGTGTGGTGTACGACGCGTTCGGGATCATCCAGGGCCGGCTCGCGAAAGAGACCGATCCGAATGCCCCCAAGGAAGCCATCGACGTGTTCCAGCGGGCGCTCGAAAACGTCAAGCCCTTCGTCGAGGTGCGCAGCAAGCGCATCGGCGGCGCCAACTACCAGGTGCCGATGCAGGTCAATCGCAAGCGCCAGCAGTCGCTGGCGTTCCGCTGGATTCTCGAGGCCGCGCGTGGTGAGAAGGGTCGTCCCCTCAGCCAGCGTCTGGCCGACGAGTTGTACGGCGCGGCCCGGGGCGAGGGCAAGGCGATGACCACCCGCGACCAGACGCACCGCATGGCCGAGGCCAACCGCGCCTTCGCTCACTTCGCGAACTGAACGAGCGAATCCCCGATGTAGATCAAGCCCCCGCTCCGGCGGGGGCTTTTTCTGCGCGCTCGGACGGTCAGGAAGCCCTATTCGCGAAGGCGGCAAGACTCGGCGTCCCACTCGGCCGCGAGCACATCCCAGCCGATCGTGTCGCAGTATCCGATTCCGTCGATCCATCGATCGAGCCGGGCGTGGAGCGACTGTCGCAGGCCGAGTTTGGCGGGCACGCCGCACGATGGCACGTTGGGGGCCGCGGCGAAGATGTGGACGCGGCGGAAACCGAGCCCGCTGCGGCTCTGAGGGGTGAAACCCATGGACAGACCCACGCGCAGGATGCGGGTCGCGATTCCCCGCCTCTGCCGGTCGGCGCGGACCCAGTAACCGGTCTCGGCGTTGTGGATGGAGGGGTCGAGTCGATTGAACCCCGTGCCGCCCAGCAGGTCGCCGGTAGACTCCTCGAACACACCCATGATGAAGCCGGAGGTTGTGTTGTACTCCGGCCGGAGCGGGTCGGCCCAGGATTGCTCGAATCGTGCGATCGAATCCAGCGTCTGCTCCAGCGACAGGTAGTTCGACTTCGCCCACGGCATCCACGGCCAGAGGTTCTCGCGGGAGAGGGAGATTGCCTCGAACACGCGAGCGGCGTCGGATTGGTGATACCGACGGATGACCAGCCCCAGCCCCTTGAACGGCCCGGGAAGTGGATTCGGCGGCGTCCAGGGCGGCTGTCGGGTGGGGTGGCTCATGGTGTTCAGAATCCCGCGCCGAGGGCGGGATTGCAAGGGGCTACGCTGGGATCGTGGCCAACCCGTCACGCTACAGCCGCCAGTTGCTGCTGCCCGGAATCGGGGCCCAGGGGCAGGCACGTCTCGCGGAAGCGCACGCCGTGATCGTGGGAGTGGGGGCCCTTGGTTGCGCGAGCGCTGATCTGCTGGCGCGGGCCGGGGTCGGAGATATCACGCTCATCGACCGCGACGTCGTGGAAACCAGCAACCTGCAGCGGCAGACGCTGTTTGACGATTCCGACGCGACGAACGGGCTACCCAAGGCCGCGGCGGCGGCGAGGCGCCTTTCGGCAGTCAATCCGACGATCACGGTGCGGAGCGTGATCGCGGATCTCACGCCGCGCAATGCCGAATCGTTGTTGTTGGCGAGTGCGAGGCCCGGCATCGTGCTCGACGGCACGGACAACTTCGAAACGCGGTATCTGCTGAACGACGTGTGCGTGAAGCATGGCGTGGCGCTCGCCTACGGCGGGGTGATCGCCGCGCGGGGCATGCAGGCGACGTTCCTGCCCGGCGAGGCGTGCCTGCGGTGTGTCTTCGATGACCCGCCCACGCCGGGCAGCCAGCCGACGTGCGACACCGCCGGAGTGCTCGGGTCGGTCGTGGCCATCGTCGGGGCATGCCAGGCGACCGATGCGATCAAGATTTTGACGGGGAACATCGCCGCGGTGGGACGGACGATTCTGGATTTCGACGCGTGGACCAACCATCGCCGGCGGCTTCAGATGCCCGCGCGGCGGGCCAACTGCGCTTGCTGCGGCGGGCGCGTGTTCGAGTACCTGGATCGGGCCGGAAGCGACGAGGTGTCGCTGTGCGGACGGGACGCCGTTCAGGTCACGCCGCGAAATACGGTCGGGCTGGATCTGGAATCGCTGGCGAAGCGGCTGGCGCCGCTGGGAATCGTGCGTGTGTCGCCGTTTATGGTCCGGGCCGCGATCGAGGGCATGGAACTCACCGTGTTCGAGGACGGACGGGCGATCGTGAAAGGAACGACGAAACCGGAGGTCGCGCGAGGTATCTATTCGCGCTTCATCGGCGACTAGACGGTCGGCTCGTCGAACAGCCCTTCGGCCTGGGGCGTGCACGCCAGGCCGAGATGCTCGCAGGCGGCCCGGGTGAGGGCGCGGCCGCGCCGGGTGCGGGCGAGAAACCCGATCTGAAGAACGTACGGCTCGACGACGTCCTCGAGCGTTCCAGGGTCTTCGTTCATGGTCGCGGCGAGCGCTTCGAGCCCGACAGGGCCGCCGTTGTAGGTGGTGCCAAGACAACGAAGGTAGCCGCGGTCGAGGTCGTCCAGGCCCAGGGGGTCAACGCCTTCGAGTTTGAGCGCGGCGTCTACGACGGCGGCGGTGAGCCGGCCGTCGGCCCGGACCGTGGTGTAGTCGCGCACGCGGCGCAGGAGGCGGTTCGCGATGCGGGGCGTGCCGCGGGAACGCGCGGCGATGGTGGAGAGAGCCGCGGGGTCGGGTATGGGGACCTCGAGCATGGCCGCGCTGCGGCGGAGGATCGCGAGCAGTTCGTCGTGAGAATAGTACTTGAGATGGTGGACGATGCCGAATCGGGAGCGCAGGGGCGCAGAGAGCAGGCCGGCGCGGGTGGTGGCGCCGACGAGGGTGAAGGGCTTGCAGCGGACCTGCACGGTGCGGGCGGAAAGCCCGCCGTCGAGCGTGACGTCGATGCGAAAATCTTCCATCGCGGGGTAGATGAACTCCTCCACGGCGATGGGGAGGCGATGGACCTCGTCGATGAAGAGGATGTCACCGGTCTGGAGCCGGGTGAGACTCGCGACCAGGTCGGTGCCGCGGGCGAGGGCCGGGCCGGACGTGAGCACGACCTTGGTGCCCATTTCCTGCGCGAGGACATGGGCGAGCGTGGTCTTTCCCAGCCCGGGCGGGCCGTGCAGGAGGAGATGCTCGAGGGGTTCCTTGCGGCGCTTCGCGGCCTCGATGGCGATGCGGAGGCGCTCGAGGAGTTCGGCCTGCCCGATGTACTCTGAAAGCCGGGTGGGGCGGAGCGCCCAGTTCTGGGGCTCGTCGGTTGAAGTGCTCTGGGTTGAGAGAACGCGCTCCGTCGCCATGTCCGTCCTTTCGCGCACGCTCCGCGTGCGGGGAGATCAGTCCATCGGCAGGTTCTTGCCCTTCCAGATCGAGGCGAGTTCCTGGAGAGAGATCGGCTCGGTGATGATCCCCTTGGGAAGTTCCGTGCGGATGAGCCTGCCGTTGGCGTTGTAGATGCTCACTTGCGGCACTGCGGTGTCGCCCAGGCGCGTCGAGAGCCGCCACATGCCGGGACGGTCGCTGGGCTGCTCGAGGAAGTCGCGCCGGAGCCGGATCGTCTCCTTCTCGGACTGGTAGGCATAGAACGCGCAGTCCGCGCTGATCCCCGAACGGATGAGAATCTGCGGGAGCAACAGCGACTCGAGCCGGTTGATGTACCCATCGCCCTGGATGATGGGATGGATGCTTTTGGGGCTAGCGCCCGCGGTGCGGATTTCGACGGACATCGTTTTGGCGACGCGGCCGCCGATTTCACTGAAGATCGCGGGCGAACTCTTTCCTTCCCGGATCGCGTTCTGGACGTTCCACGCTTCCTCGTTGCGGTCAAACGTCATGAAATAGACGGCCTGGGAATCGACCGTGCGGAAGCCGGTCTTGCCGGCGCCCGCTCGGTCCAGCAGGCGGGCATCCATCCGGATGACGAAGCCGGCCTGGCGGTCGGCGGCGCTGGGATTCTTGCGGCTGGGGTCCAGGTCGCCCCGCTTGCCGATTCCCATCCGGATGCGGCGGTAACCGATTTCTTCGTCGTCGGCCCGAGCCCCGGTGGGTGATGGGCGATACAAACGCTCCCAACGCTCGGGCTGGTCTTGAATGAGGCTGCGGAGCGCGGCCTCGTCCACGCGCTCGAAGACTTTGAGGCCCGTCTTGATGGCCGCGGCCCGATCGGCATTGACCTGGGCCGGGTCCTCGAACTTGGCGGTGCCGACCATGGTCTCGTAGTCGCGCTTGGCGGTGGCAAACAGCGGCTCGGTGGTGACGAGTTCGAAGGTGGCGAACTGGCTGGAAGATATCTGAAAAATCGTGTAGCCGCGGATGAATGGGGGATTGCTGCCCTGCCCGGGCAGTTTCAGGTACGCGCGTTCGGCGGCGACGGGGCCGATCATCACGGTGTGCTGCCCCTCGATGATTTCGCCCTTGAACGCGACGGCGTCGCCGGGCTTTTCGCGGATGTAGATTTCGCCTGACTGTTTGAGCACCTGAGTCATGACGTTCTTGAGGAAGTCCTTGGCCGAGCGGTCTGCGACATTGAGGCGCGGGTTCTGGACGTTGCAGAACCAGGTGTTGTCCGGCGATGAGATGGTCATGGCCGACTTCGCGCCGGCGGTGCCGCCTTCGGCCTTGCACCCCAGCGGGAGGAGCATGGAAAGGCCGATGCTGTCGATCCGGAAGGGCTCCTCGTCGAACTCGACCGCCCCCGCGGCCGGGGTATTCGCGGGTGGCTGAGCGGTAGCCGGGACACAGAGCGCGAGGAGCGCAGAGAATGCGCCGGTTACGAGGCATCGGCGCGATCCATCGCGGGCCGTGATTGGCATAAAGGGGGACTCCTGAGGGGGACGGTAGCCCCGGCGGGGCATTCGGTCCGGGTTTGGGGTGTCTATTCGGATCCGGGACCCGAGCCGGAGAGTGGATCGACCGGCGGGTTGGACGCACTTGACGGATCGGAGTTCTGGTGGGATTGACCGCTCGAGAAAGCAGGGGATCGGCACGCGTTGACTTTGCCGGGGCTTGGTCTAATGTTCCCTCCCACTCCGCTGGGCGGGGGGTGTTCGTGTTTCCGGGATTTCCGGGGAGCGGGCTCCGCGGATCTTCGGCGGGTGGAAAGGTGGTTTCAACGCATGACGGGCGGCCGCATCAGAATCCGGATGGAGGCGTACGACCATATCGCCTTGGACGCATCGGCCAAGGAGATCGTGGAGCACGCGAAGCGCACGAACGCCAAGGTTGCGGGCCCGGTGCCGCTGCCGACGCGCATCGAGCGGTACACGGTGAACCGCTCGCCCTTCATCGACAAGAAGAGCCGCGAGCAGTTCGAGATCCGGACGCACAAGCGGATCATTGACATTCTGGAGCCCAACGCCCGCACCGTCGAGGCGCTGAACAGGCTGGTGGTGCCGGCGGGTGTGTTCGTGAAGATCAAGGCATGAGAACTGAACAGCGAACGGCCGATCGGCCGGCACGCTGAGTTGAAGACGGACGATCAGGGCCCGCCCCGGCGGGACACCGGATTCCGCAAGGCAGGATGACATGGGCTTTGCATTGCTCGGAAAAAAGGTGGGGATGACGCGGGTGTACACCGACAAGGGTGTATCTCTGCCCGTGACGGTCATCCAGTGCGGGCCGTGCGTGGTGACGCAGGTGCGTACGCAGGAGAACGACGGGTTCGGCGCCGTGCAGATCGGCTTCGAGGATGTCGAGGCCCGCAACTCGACGATCCCGATGATCGGGCACGACTTCAAGGCCGGAACGGCCCCCAAGCGTCATCACCGTGAGTTTCGCGTGGACGCCAAGGACGCGGTCGAGTACCAACCGGGCCAGGCCCTGACAGTCGAGAAACTCGCGGGCACGCTCTACGTGGACGTGATCGGCACCAGCAAGGGCAAGGGCTTCGCGGGCGTGATGAAGCGTTGGCACTTCAAGGGCCTGTTCGCGTCGCACGGCACGGAACGCAAGCACCGCTCGCCCGGCTCGATCGGCTCGCTCTGCTCGAACCGCGGATTCGGCGGCGGCCTCAAGAAGGGCAAGAAGATGGCGGGTCACATGGGTGACGAGCGCGTCACGGCCCGTTCGCTCGATGTGGTGCAGATCATCCCCGACAAGAACCTCCTGCTCGTCAAGGGCACGGTTCCCGGCGGAAAAAACGGATTGGTCGAGATCCGCCCGGCCGTCCGACTCTACAAAAGCAAGGCGAATAAGGTGAAGGCAGCGGCAAAGTAGTATGAACACCCGGGCGCGTGGCCCGGGTGTTTTTCGTGAATCAGCGTTTCAGGAGTTTGCAGGCGTCATGACTTCTCGCCGCCCGCCCGACATTCGGGCGAACGGCGAGTCCGGAAGGTCGGGAGCGAAAGCCCTCGAAACCGCCGGACGGCGACAAAGAACCCGGGAGCCAAACTCCCGTGTGACAGCCGAGTCGAGTCCGATCCGCCCCCGCGTTCAGCGTGAACGCGAGCCCGTCGCGAGACGGGGAGTGGAGGCGAGACGGATAGGCAACCAACGGCGTTTTCCCCAAGGCGAGCATGGCCGCGGGGAGGCGTCAGGCGTCAGGACGAGGTAAAGACCGATGGATGTCCCCGTCTACAACATGCAGGGTGCACAAGTCGCGACATTCGCGATCGACGAAACGAGCCTGGGAGGAGAGGTGAACACCTCTCTGATCAAGCAGGCGTTCGTGATGTACCACGCCAATCTGCGTCAGGGCTCGGCCCGGACCAAGAACCGTCACCAGGTCGAAGGCTCGACCCGCAAACTGTACAAGCAGAAGGGCACGGGCAACGCCCGGCACGGTGACAAGAAGGCCAACCTGTTCAAGGGCGGCGGCCACGGCCACAGCAAGAAGCGCGAGCGCGAGGACTTCCGGCAGGCGATGCCCAAGAAGATGCGCCGCAAGGCCAACCGCAACGCGCTGCTGGCCAAACTCGTGGACCAGGAAGTCCGCATCGTGGACAACCTGACCTTCGGCGAGGCCAAAACCCGCGCGTTCGAGGACTTCCTGACGGCCCTGAAGGTGGACAAGACCGCGGTAGTGGCGCTGCCCATGGACGAGGGCAAGGCCCTGAACACGCGGCTGTCGGGGCGCAACCTCGACAACGTGCGGCTGATCCGGTGCGACCAGTTGAACGCGTTCGAGATGCTCAATCACCGGTACGTGGTGATCGGGCGGGCCGAACTCGAGGCGTGGCTCAAGGGCCCCTCGTCGCAGACCGGGAAGGACGCGAAGATCAATCCTCTGGGGCGCAGCAAGGCGGAGGTGGCCTAAATGAGCGTCTACAACATCGATCCCGCGTACGTGGTCAAGAAGCCGCTTCTCTCCGAGAAGAGCACGTTCGCGATGAACGAGCGCAAGCAGTACACGTTTGTCGTCGATCCCCGGGCCACAAAGACCGAGATCAAGGCGGCCATCGAGACGCTCTACAAAGTGCGCGTCGAGAAGGTGAACACCTTGATCCAGAAGCACAAGGCGCGTCGCCTCCGCTACGGAGTGGTCAAGCCGTCACCAACCAAGAAGGCGATCGTCCGCCTGCACGCCGACGACACCATCGAACTGTTCTGAGCCGATCTAAGGACCACCCATGCCGATCCGCATCTACAAGAAGACCAGCGCCGGACGCCGCAACGCGTCGGTGAACACTCACGCCGAGGTGACCAAGTTCACCCCGGAGAACGCCCTGCTCGCGCCACGCCCCAAGAGCGGCGGCCGCAATCACCACGGCAAGGTCACGGCCCGGGGCATCGGCGGGGGGGTCAAGAAAATGTACCGCCTCATCGACTTCAAGCGCAAGGACCGCGACGGCGTGGTGGGCAAGGTGGTGGGCATCGAGTACGACCCCAACCGCTCATGCCACATCGCGCTGATCGAGTACACCGACGGCGAGCGCCGGTACATCATCGCTCCCCTGGGCGCCAAAGACGGCCAGATTATCGAGTGCTCGACCACCGGGCCGGTGGAGCCCAACCCCGGAAACTGCATGCTGCTGGCGCACATCCCCACGGGGCTGGATGTCCACTGCGTGGAACTCGTTCCCGGCAAGGGCGCGCAGATCTGCCGTTCGGCTGGCACGTACGCGAAACTCACCAACAAGGAAGGGCAGTTCGCCACGCTGGTGATGCCAAGCGGCGAAGTCCGCCTGGTTCCGGTGACCTGCCGCGCCACCGTCGGGCAGGTCGGCAACCCCGATCACCGCCTGCGTGAACTGGGCAAGGCCGGCCTCACGCGGCTGATGGGCCGGCGTCCGAAGACACGCGGCATCGCCAAGAGCCACCACGCTCACCCGTTGGGCGGCGGCTCGGGCCGCAGCAAGGGCAATCGGCCGCCGTGCGGCCCCACCGGCGTGCACGCCAAGGGCGGCAACACCCGGGACCGCCGCAAGCACAGCGGCAAACTCATCATCCGTCGTCGCGTCAGCAAGCGTTATGGGCAGAAGAAGTAAGCGAGCAGGAAGAACACATGGGACGCAGCCTCAAAAAGGGACCATTCGTCGTCGAGAGCCTCTACCGCAAGGTCGAGCGGCTCAACGCCAACCGTCGGAAGGAGCCCATCAAGACCTGGGCCCGCCGGTGCACGATCGTTCCCGAGTTCGTCGGGCACACCTTCAAGGTGCACAACGGGCGCATGTTCCTGGACGTGTTTGTCACCGAGGACATGGTCGGGCACAAACTCGGCGAGTTCAGCATCAGCCGCACCTTCCGCGGGCACACCAATCGCAAGGAAGGCATCGAGGGCGGCGAGGGATCGGGAGCGGCTCCGGCCGCGGCGCCGGCGGGCAAGAAGTAAGGACCACAGCGCCCGCGAACACGGGCGTCCAGCAGAAGGGCATGAGCCGTGAGGATCCGAGGCAAAAAACTCGACAGAGCGCTTGAGAAGGCGGGGATGACCCCTCGTCAACTGGGCGAGGCGATCGCCGAAAAGGGCTTCGACGCCGACGACGCCGAGCGCGCCATCCGCAACTGGATCGCCGGGCGGGACTACCCCCGGTGCAAGGCGTCGCGCCTGACCCAGATCGCCGGGCTGCTCAGCATGCCGGCCCGCGACCTGGTCGCGTTCACCAGCCAGGTGCGATATCACCGCGGCAGCCCGCGCAAGGCGCGGCTGCTGGCCGATCTGATCCGCGGAAAGAACGTGGACCAGGCGCTGAACCTGCTCACATTCACCACCAAGCGCGCGGCGGTGAACCTGAAGAAATGCCTGAACGCGGCCATCGCGGACGCGGAACAGGCCGAGTGTGACGTCACCCGCCTGTTTGTCGCGGAAAGCCGCGTGAACAACGCGCCGGTCATCAAGCGATTTCAACCCAAGGACCGCGGGCGGGCGCACGCGATCATCAAGCCTTTGAGCCACATCACCATTTCGGTGGAGGAGCGGCCCTCCAAGGGCTGAGAGACTACCCATGGGACAAAAGACGCATCCATTCGGCCTGCGGCTGGGCATCACCGAGGCTCACAAGAGCCGCTGGTACGCCCCCAAGGCGCTGTACGGCGAACTGCTCGTGGAGGACGAGAAGATCCGCAAGTGGCTGGACAAGCGGCTCAACCGCAGGCCACCAAACGCGGCCGTCTCCGACATCCACATCGAGCGCACCCGCGAAGAACTCAAGATCATCGTCAAGACCGCGCGTCCGGGCCTGGTGATCGGGCCCAAGGGCGCCGAAGTCGAGCGCATGACCGAGGAACTCCAGTACATGACCGGGCGCAAGGTCGCGATCTCGATCATCGAGATCAAGAACTCCGACCTCGACGCCAAGTTGGTGGCCGAGAGTGTCGCCGAGCAGCTCAGCAAGCGTTCGAGTTTTCGGCGGGCCGTGAAGATGAAGGTGGACGCCTCGATGACCGCCGGCGCCAAGGGCTGCAAGGTCCGCATCGCCGGACGATTGGGCGGTGCGGAACTCGCCCGCATGCTCGAGGTGAAGCAGGGGTCGCTGCCCCTCTCGACGCTGCAGGCGAACGTGGACTACGGCACGGCCGAGGCGAAGACGACCTACGGCGTGATCGGGGTGAAGTGCTGGATCTACAAGGGCATGTACACGACCGAGCGGACCGAGGAAGAGTCCAACGCGGCGGGCGGGCGCGCGAGGGCGCGCGGGCGCAAGT
The DNA here is from genome assembly GCA_905339235.1 of Phycisphaerales bacterium. GTDB lineage: Bacteria > Planctomycetota > Phycisphaerae > Phycisphaerales > UBA1924 > RI-211. The sequence continues at coordinate 133,197 of CAJPFG010000009.1, read as the reverse complement.
AAGCACGAACTCGGCCGCGACGGCCGGTGGAGATTGATGTATGGCCTTGATGCCGAAACGAGTGAAGTACCGCAAGGAGCAGCGGCGAGTCCGTCCGCGGAAGGCGACGAAGGGCAACTACGTCGCGTTCGGTGATTTCGGGCTGCAGGCGCTGGAGGGCTGCTGGCTGCCGGGCAACGTGATCGACGCGGGCCGCGTCGCCGCGATGCACTTCGTGAAGCGTCAGGGCAAACTCTTCATCCGCGTCTTCCCGGACAAGCCGATCAGCAAGAAGCCGCTGGAGACACGGATGGGAACGGGCAAGGCGGAGGTGGAGTACTGGGCGGCGCGGGTTCGTCCGGGCACCATGCTGTTCGAGATGGCGGGCGTGCCGGAGCCCACGGCCAAACTGGCGCTGCTCCGGGTGGCCATGAAGATGCCGGTGCGGTGCCGGTTCGTGGGGCGCCGGGTCCGCATCTGATGAAGGAATCCAACGCCGGGCAGACCCGGACCGGGAGTCAGCGATGAAGGGCAAGGAAGTACATTCGATGAGGGACGATGAGATCCTGGTGGAGGTCGCGAGGCTCCACGCGCAGATCTTCGATCTTCGATCCCAGACGGTGACGGAAAAGGTTGAGGATACCTCGCAGTTCAAGAAGATCCGGCGCGACGTGGCCCGGCTCCTGACGGAGTCCAACACCCGCCGCCTCGCGAAGACCAAGAAGTAACGGACCAGAGGAAACGACGATGCCCCAGACGACCAAAGCCAAGACGCAGGAACCGGTGAAGAGTTCCAAGATCGGAGTGGTGGACTCCGACAAGCGCTCCAAGACCCGGCGCGTGGTGGTTTCGTACCTGGCCAAGCACCCCAAGTACGGCAAGTACGTGCGTCAGCGCACGGTGCTGCACGTCCACGACGAGAAGCAGGAGTCCCGCAACGGGGACATCGTCGAAGTGGCTCCGTGCCGTCCCATGAGCAAGACCAAGTTCTGGACGTTGGTGCGGATCGTCGAGCGTCGCTCGGCGGAAGCCGCGGCCCTCCGGAGCGTCAAGGAACTCCAGGCTTAAACACCCCGCACGACGCGGGCAAGGTGGCGAACCCATGCTGCAGCAAGAAACACGATGCGAAGTCGCGGACAACTCGGGGGCGAAGATCGCCTACGTCATCCGCGTGTACGGGGGCTCGACCGCCAGCGGGAAGTTCACGCGCCGCACGGCGGACGTGGGCGACCGGGTGTTCGTGTCGATCAAGAAGGCGCTCCCCGGCGCCGAGGTCAAGCCCGGCGACAAGAGCAAGGCCGTGGTCGTCCGCACGACCAAGGCGACGCGCCGTGCCGACGGCAGTTACGTGAAGTTCGACTCCAACGCGGTCGTCCTCATCCAGGACGACGGGAACCCCAAGGGCACACGCATCTTCGGGCCGGTTGCCCGTGAACTGCGCGACCGCAACTACATGAAGATCGTGTCCCTCGCCTCCGAGGTGGTCTGAAGGAAAGGAAGCAGAGCGATGCCAGCGCATGTGAGAAAAGGCGACACGGTGATGATCACCTCCGGCGAACTCAAGGGCCAGATCGGTGAGATCCTGCGGGTCCTGCCCGACAAGGAGCAGGTCGTCGTCAAGGGCCTCAACCTGGTGAACAAGAACCTCCGCCCCACGCAGCAGAACCCCAAGGGCGGGGTCATCACGAAAGAGGCCCCGCTCCACTGGAGCAAGGTCTCCCCGGTGGTGGACGGCAAGGCGGTGCGAGTCGGCTTCCGCACGCAGCCCGACGGGAGCAAGGTCCGTGTCGCCCGCCACGGCGGCAAGGACGGAAAAGTACTGTCGGTAGTGTTCGGGCCCAAGAGCAAGTGATCGGCAACCACGGGGTTCAACGCCCCGAGCATGAGCGAGTCTGACCATGTCGAAGGAAGATCAAAAGCAGAATCAGCCCGCGGCCAAGGACGGGGGCGGCAAGAAGGGCCAGGCCCCCCGGGACGCCGGCAAAAAGGGCGGCGGCCAGGCCAAGAAACACGACGCGCACGCCGACGTGGACACCGGCCCCAAGACCCCCTCGCGCCTGCGCCTGCTCTATGACGAGCGAGTCCGCGGCGCCTTCGCCGAGAAGTTCGGCGAGAAGAACCGCATGGCGCAGCCCCGGCTTCAGAAGATCGTTCTGAACGTCAACATGGGCCGGCACCTGGAAGGGACCAAGATTCCTCCGAACGTCAAACAGCAGGTGCTGGACACGCTCACCAAGGTCACCGGACAGAAACCCGTGGTCGTCCGGGCCAAGAAGAGCGTCTCGAACTTCAAGGTTCGCGCAGGGTACGAGTCCGCGGCGATGGTGACCATCCGGCGCGACCGGATGTGGCACTTCCTGGACCGGCTCATCAACCTCGCCACGCCGCGTATCAAGGACTTCCGCGGCCTCAACGACAAGGCGTTCGACCGGCAGGGCAACTACGCGATGGGCCTGACCGAGCAGGGGGTATTCCCCGAGATCAACATGGCCGAGGCCCAGTTCACGCACGGCATGCACATCAACATGTGCTTCACCAACAGCAACCCGGAGAAGTCGAAGTTCGTTCTGGAACAACTGGGCATGCCCTTCCGCAAGCCCGAGCAGCGGTAAGCAGGAGACAGCGATGACGACCAAGGCGCAGATGGCCAAGTCGAGGCGGAAACCCAAGTTCAGCACCCGGGTGGTGCGCCGGTGCGAGTTGACGGGCCGGGCCCGCGGGGTGTACCGCAAGTTCCGCATCAGCCGCATCATGCTGCGGAAGTTGGCGTTGGAAGGCAAGATTCCCGGGATGCGAAAGGCGAGTTGGTAGTTGACCGAGGCGTGCGTCCGGCGTTCGAACGACGAAGGGCACGAACTGACGAAGGGAACGTGAGATGGCGATCGGTGATCCAATCGCGGACATGCTGACCCGAATCCGGAACGCGGTGCGCAACCGCTCCAAGTCGGTCAACTGCCTCAACACAAAGGTCTGTCGCGGCATCGCGACGGTTCTGCGTGATGAAGGCTACATCGAGTCATTCGACAAGGTCGAGGACGGGCGACAGGGGCAGTTGCGTCTGCGCCTGAAGTACGCCGCGACCGGCGAGGCGGTGCTCCACAAACTGACGAGAGTCAGCACGACCGGGCGGCGCGTCTATTCCGGCGTCGAGGACCTGCCCCGCCCGCTGCAGGGGCTGGGCATCGCCATTGTCTCCACCAGCAAGGGCGTGGTGAGCGACCGCAAGGCCCGCGAGACCCGCGTGGGCGGTGAACTGCTCTGCACGATCGAATAAGGCCAACACGCGGAAGCCCCGCCGAACGCGGGCGTGCCGAACGCGACAGGAGTGTGACGGATGTCGAGGATCGGGAAAAAAGTGGTGCCGGTACCCGCGGGCGTGAAAGTCGCGGTCAAGCCCGGCCTGGTCAGCGTCGAGGGGCCCAAGGGCAAACTCGACCTAAAGACCCGGTCGGAAGTCGTCGTGACCTGGGCCGAGAGCGAGAAGTCGGTGAAGGTCGCGCTCGCGCCGGGGTTCTCCGCCGAGAACAAGTTCGCCAACGCGATCTGGGGCTCCACCCGCGCCCACATCCGCAACATGATCGAGGGCGTCACCAAGGGTTACGAGAAAAACCTCGAGGTGGTGGGGGTAGGCTGGACCGCCGCGGTCACGGGCAAGAGCCTGAAAATGACCCTTGGCTACGCGAATCCCGTCATGATGGAGATTCCCGCCGGCGTCAGCGTGACGGTTGAAAAGCAGTTCGTGAAAGTCGCCGGACCGGATCGCGGCGCGGTCGGCCGCTTCGCCGCCGACATGCGGGCCAACCGCAAGCCCGAGCCGTACAACGGCAAAGGCGTGAAGTACACCGACGAGGTCATCAAGCGCAAGCAGGGCAAGCAGTTCGGCGCCTAATGAGAATCAGCATCGTCCCGCGAGCGAGCGGGGCGGGACGGAGGTTGGAAGCAATGAACAAGAACGCGGCAAAGCAGGTTCGAAGGTCACGGCGGCGGATCCGCATCCGCAAGGGCATCGGCGGAACCACGCTGCGTCCGCGCCTCTCCATCTACAAATCCCTCAACCACATGTACGCTCAGATCATCAACGACCTCGACGGTCGCACTCTTGTCGCGGCTTCCACCGCCGAGAAGGACCTGAAGGGAGACAAGACGGGCAACGCCGCGGCCGCCGCGAAGGTCGGTTTGGCCCTCGCCGACCGGGCCAAGAAGGCCGGCGTCGAGGCCGTGGTCTTTGATCGCGGCGGGTTCAAGTTCCATGGGCGCGTCAAAGCCCTGGCGGAAGCGGCACGAAAGGGCGGACTGAAGTTCTAACGGCTCGGCGCGAAGCCGGACCAGACGAGGCAGGCGAAAGAACATGCCAGAGATCATCGATCAATCCAGTCACATCGAGTCCTCCACCGTGAGCGTGGACCGTACCTCGGCCACCGTCAAGGGCGGACGCCGGTTCTCCTTCGGCGCGCTGGTCGTCGTCGGTGATCGACGCGGCAAGGTGGGCTTCGGATACGGCAAGTCCAACGAAGTTCCCAGCGCGGTCGAGAAGGCCCAGAAGTACGCCCGGAAGGCCATGCGCTCCGTGCCCATGATGGGAACCACCATCCCGCACGAAGTTGAGGGCTCCTTCTCCGCGTCGAAGGTCCGGCTGATCCCCGCGGCGCCCGGCACCGGGGTCGTCGCCGGCGGAACCGTCCGTGCGATCCTTGAGATCGCCGGCGTCACCGACTGCCTCACCAAGTGCTACGGCTCCACCAACAAGCGGAACATCGTCAAGGCCGTGTTCGACGGCCTCACGCAACTGCGCCAACCCGCCCAGGTCGGGAATCTCCGCGGCCAGCAACTCGGCGCGACCGTCATCGAGGCCAAGATCGAACGCGGCAAGCGATTCATGCCCGTCGCTCCCAAGGGCGAGAAGGCCCGCGGCCCGGTGAACACCGTCGGCGATGAACGCAAGAGCCGAGGCCGCGGACGCCCGCGCCGTGACAGAGGATCCGAAGGCGGCGGCGGCGGCGGTGGCGGAGGTGGTGGGGGAGGCGGAGGCGGTGGCGGTGGCGGTGAAGGCGGCGGCGAAGCGCCCAAGGCCGCCGGTTAATCGCGGAACGGATGATGAAGTTTGAGGCAAGAGTTCGGAGTATCTGCTCATGATGATCCACGACATTACCGCCCAGGCCGGGCGCTGGAAGAACCGCAAGCGAGTGGGGCGCGGCGAAGGCTCGGGGCACGGCAAGCAGTCGGGCCGCGGAAACAAGGGCGCCAAAAGTCGCTCGGGTTACGCACGCAAACTCGGGCACGAGGGCGGTCAGATGCCCTACTTCCGGCGCTTGCCGAAGATGGGATTCACCAACGCGCCGTTCAAGGTCCGCTTTTGGACGGTGAACCTCGCCGATATCGTGGCGCACCCGTCGTTCGCGAAAGGCGGCACGGTGGACACGGCCGCGCTCATCGGGGCCGGTCTGGTTCGCGATGATTCACGCGACCTGAAGATCCTGGGCAACATGCCTAAGGATGCGGCGCTGAAAGTGAAACTGAACGTCGTTGCCTCGCGCATCACCGGGCCCGCCAAGAAGCGGATCACCGACGCCGGCGGATCCATCCAGGAAACCGGAACTCGTCGCGACCGCACCCGCGGAATCGACCTGACAACAGAGGATCGGATTCCTAAGAACTGGACGAAGCGGCTGAAGCGCGGCGGCGCGCCCAAGGCCGAGGCCAAGCCGGAAGGCAAGTCCGACGCCAAGCCGGCGAAGGCCGACAAGCCCGCGAAGGCCGAGAAGGCCGCGAAGCCGTCGGGCGACAAGGAAGCGTCGAAGGAGTGAACCCGGCACCTACCATCCCGTGATTCTCCGGCGCCGCCCCAGGGTCAGAGCCCCGGGGCGGTTGCATAGATTCAGAGTCGGGGGCATCCAGGAGCACGGAAGCATCTCATGATCTCAACGTTTGTGAACATCTTCAAGGTCCCGGAACTGCGGAACAAGGTCCTGTTCACCATCGGCATGCTGCTGGTGTTCCGCATCGGGCATTGGATTCCGATCCCCGGGATCAATCAGGAAGTGCTCGCGGACATGTTCCGCACGCAGCAGGAGAGCGGCTCGACATTCGCGAAGGTGGCTTCGTTCGTGTCGATTTTCTCCGGCGGCCAACTTCAGCGAGCGACGATCTTCGGCCTGGGGATCATGCCGTATATCACGGCCGGCATCATCTTCCAGTTGCTGGGCACCGCTATTCCGCAACTCAAGAAACTTCAGGAAGAAGGCCCCACTGGCCGGCAGAAGATCCAGGAATACACCCGCTACGTCACCGTCCTGCTGTGCGTGTTCCAGGGCGCCGGCTACCTCACGTGGCTCCAGTCAAACTCTGCCGGCCTGATCCATCCCAGTTACTACGGCAACCCGCTGTGGTGGGTGATGGCGGTGGGAACGCTCACCGCGGGGTGTGTATTCCTGATGTGGTTGGGCGAGCAGATCGACAAGCACGGCATCGGCAACGGCGCATCCATGATCATCATGGCGGGCATCGTCGCCGGAATGCCGCAGGCGATCCAGTTCGTGATCCAGTCCTTCGAGCCTCGCGACGCGTCGAAGATCGGATATATGGGGGTGGTCCTGCTCTGCGCCGGATTCGTCGGTGTCGTGGCCGGGTCCGTGCTCATGACCGTTGCGCAGCGACGGATTCCCGTGCAGCAGGCCAAGCACACGCGAGGGAGAAAGGTCTTCGGAGGCCAGAAGAGTTACCTGCCGCTGCGGCTGAATCACGGCGGGGTCATGCCCATCGTGTTCGCCAGTTCGCTCATGATCTTTCCGACCATCGTCTTCGGGCAACTCGAAACTTGGGCGGCGAGCGGATCGACCGGCCCCACGGGCTGGTTCTACATGGTCGCGAGTTTCCTGAACCGGAACTTCAACCCCAGCGGCTTCCTGTACGTGCTGACGTATATCGGGATGGTCTACTTCTTCAGTTACTTCTGGATCACCGTCCAGTTCAATCCCGAGGAGATGAGCAAGCAGTTGAAAGAGAGCGGCTCGTTCATCCCCGGCCTGCGCCCGGGCCCGCGAACGGCCGAGTACCTTGAAACTGTCATGACGCGGATCACCTTTGTCGGCGCGGCGTTCCTCGCGGTGGTCGCCGTCATGCCCACCGTGGTGAACACAGGCGCCAATATCGACTACACGGTGACCCAGTTCTTCGGGGGCACAGGGCTGCTGATCGTCGTGTCAGTGTCAATGGATTTCCTCCAGCGGGTGGAGGCCAACCTGCTCATGCGAAACTACCAGGGGTTCCTCGGTGGAGATGACGGTACTGCCGGGCCGCGGATGCGCGGGCCGCGATGATGGATGTCCGGGGCCTATGGTGGGCTCCGGGAGGAAGTTGAGAACGAATGGGAAAACAGGACGACAAGTTCACATTCGAAGCGGAGGTCATCGAGGCACTCCCGAATGCGATGTTCAAAGTTCGGCTGCCCAACGAGCAGAAAACCGAGGTGCTGGCGTACGTCTCAGGAAAGATGCGGATGAACTACATCCGCATCCTCCCGGGAGACCGGGTCACCGTTGAGATCAGCCCGTACGACCTGTCAAAGGCGAGGATCACCTTCCGCCACTGAGTGGGGGGCGGGGGGCATCGGGGCGTGACTCGCGAGGTTGGTGCGTCTACTATCCCCTCCCGATTCGCCGGATTGGTTCGGATATCGGACGGGTGCGAGCCGGCTCGTCGTTGATGAATGGAAGGTGCCGCGTGAAGGTTCGATCGAGCGTCAAAAAGATGTGCAGCGGGTGCCAGGTCGTTCGGCGCAAAGGTAAGTTGCGCGTGATCTGCAAATCCGATCCCAAGCACAAGCAGGTCCAAGGCTGAGGAGATTCAACCGTGCCCCGCGTTGCAGGTATCGACATCCCCGACAAGAAGAAGATCTTCTTTGCCCTTCAGTACGTCCACGGCATCGGCCCCAAGGTCGCCGCCGACATTCTCGCGCAGGCCGGTGTGGACGCCAACCAGCGATCCAACGAGGTCGATGAGCAGAAACTCGCGCAGATCAACGCCATCATCGATCAGGGCGTCCTGGTCGAGGGCGCGCTGCGTCGCCAGGTTCAGCAGAACATCCAGCGCCTCAAGGACATCAAGTCCTACCGCGGCGAGCGCCATCGCAAGGGCCTCCCCGTCCGCGGGCAGCGCACGCAATCCAACGCCCGCACTCGCAAGGGCAAGAAGAAGACCGTCGCCGGCAAGAAGGGTGTCAAGGCCAAGGGCTAAGCACGCTTCGTGCCGCGGAACACAACCACGGGTACGACCCTTTGGGTCGGTTGATCCGAGGAGCATCGAATGTCGAAGAAGGGCAAGGTTCGCAAGAACGTGGTGCGCGGCGTGGTGCATATCAAGTCCACGCAGAACAACACCATCGTCACGATCACGGATATGAACGGCGAGACTCTCTGCTGGGACTCCGCCGGCACGATCGGCTTCAAGGGCGCCCGCAAGAGCACCCCGTTCGCCGCGACTCGCGCCGCCGAGACGGCCGCGGGCAAAGCCCGCAAGATGGGCCTGTCCGAAGTCGAGATCCGGATCAAGGGCGCCGGCGCCGGCCGCGAGTCGGCCGTGAACGGCCTGGTCGCCGCCGGGCTGCGTGTGACGGCGGTGGAAGACCACACCCCGGTTCCGCACAACGGCTGCCGCCCCAAGAAGCGTCGGCGCGTGTAAGTCTGTTTCCCGCCCGTGCCCATTCCGGGCCCGGGCGGTTTTTCGTGGTGTCCTGCGGACAGAAGGGGCCCGCCCACTCGGCCGGGTGGTGTTCCCCGCGATCCCGGACGCCGTCTCTCGGAAGTCGGGCCGAGTATTGGAAGTCTGAACATGACGACGCGAGTGCGATGGCGCGGGCTGGAACTGCCCACACGGGTTGTTTCCGACCCCCGGTTCCGCAGCGAGACCTTCGGCCGATTCAGCGTGGAGCCTTTCGAGCGGGGCTTCGGCACCACCGTGGGCAACAGCCTTCGGCGGGTTCTGCTCTCCTCTCTTGAGGGCGCCTCGGTCAAGTTCATCAAGATCAAGGGCGTTCAGCACGAGTTCACCCCGATAAAGGGCGTGATGGAGGACGTGACCGACATCGTCCTCAACGTCAAGAACCTGATCGTCATGCTCGAGGGCGAAGAGCCCAAGACCATGAAACTCGCCGCCCGCGGGCCCGGCGAAGTCACCGCCGACATGATCCAGGCCGATACCGCGATCACCATCCTGAACAAGGACCTGGTCATCGCCACGCTCACCGAGCCAGTCGAGTTCGAGATGGACCTGACGGTGGCCAAGGGACGCGGGTACGTCCCCGCGAGCGAGCAGTATGCTAACGGCGAGGAGCAGGAAATCGGCGTGGTCCACCTCGATTCCATCTACTCGCCCGTGCAGCGCGTGCGGTACAAGATCGAGGAAACCCGCGTCGGCCAGCGCACCAACTACGACAAACTGATCCTGGAGATCTGGACCAACGGCACCGTCTCCCCCGAGATGGCCCTGGTCGAGGCCGCCAAGATCATGCGCAAGCACCTCAACCCCTTCGTCCAGTACTTCGAGATCGGCGAGGAGCGCGTCAGCGAGGAAGCCGCGGCGGCCGCGTCCGTCGACGAGGACCTCATCCGCAAACTCAGCATGCCCATCAGCGAACTCGAGTTGTCTGTGCGGGCGAGCAACTGCCTGGAGTCTGCGAGGATCGAAACGGTCGGGCAACTCATCACGCAGACCGACGCGGACCTGCTCAAACTTCGCTCGTTCGGCCGCACCAGCCTGCGCGAGGTCAAGCGCAAGTTGCAGGACATCAACCTCGACCTGGGAATGCAGTTGCCGGAGGGCTACAACGTCACCCCCCCGCAGATCCCCGCGTCGTGATCGGAGTTTTCATCGGGAGCGCGGAATTCGCGGTTCCGACCTAGTATTCAGGCCCTGCCCGCCGGGCGAAATCCCAGCGGGCGGCTTTTCGAGAGTGGGTTCTTCCGCATCCGCGGCGATCCCGGGAGTGTGAATCATGCGTCACGGCAGAGCAGGCTATCGACTCGGTCGCACCAGCACCCACCGCACGTCTACGCTGCGGAACCTGGCCGCCGGGCTCTTCGAGCACGGACAGATCGTCACAACCATTCCCAAGGCCAAGGCCGTGCAGCCCTTCGTCGAGAAGATTATCACCGACGCCAAGAGCCGCCTCAAGGGCAAGACCCCCGAAGACGCCAGGCGCCTGGACGTCGCGGCCCGCCGGCGGGTTGTCGCCAAACTCGGCGGCGATCGGCGCGGCTTCGACTGGCTCTACCTCCCCAAGAAATCCACCGAACAGGAGAAGGAGCACGTCCAGAAACTCCGCGACAACGCGGCCCAGTTCTTCGACGTGCCCGAGTCCAGCCAGGTCGAGCGCAACCGGTACGGCGACCTCCGCAAGAGCCCCAAGATCGTCAAGCACATCTTCGAGCGGGTCGCCACCCGGTTTGAGGACCGCAAGGGCGGCTACACCCGGATCGTGAAACTGGGTAAGCACCGCATCGGCGACGGCACCGAACTGTGCGTCCTGCAGTTCGTCGGGGCCGAGGACGGGGCCGAAATCAGCGGTAACCCTTCCACTCGCCGCCGCCAGGCCGACCGCCGCACGGCCTACTACGCCAAACTGCGCGACGGCAAGAAGGCCGAATAACATTCAGCCCCCCTTTTCCTCGCATTTCCACTTGGCTCGCGAGGCCGGTTCGGATATCGTTACACACTGACGCGGGGCGGTGAACCCGCCCCCGGGAGGCGTCGTAGCATCAGTTCTCCGACCTTGCGGTCGGGATTTCACCCCTCACAGGAGTTCTGGAAAATGAAGATTGCCATGCTCGTCGGAGTCGTCGCCCTCGCTTCCCTCGCCGGTTGCGCCACCAACAAATCGTCCGGCAGCGCCGGCGCCGTCAAGCAGAAGGACTGCTGCGCGGAAGGCAACAAGGCCACGTGCACCGACGCGAAGAAGGCCGACGGCAGCATGGGCGCGGTGGGCGAGAAGAGCGGCTGCACCGAGAAGAAGGCCGACGGCAGCATGGGCGCCGTCAGCGAGAAGAAGGCCGGTTGCTGCTCCAGCGCCAAGCAGAACTGAGCAGACGGTTCCACGAACCTACTCGACAAGCCCGGGAGCACTCGCTCCCGGGCTTCGCTTTTGCTCCCGGCTATCCTTTGGCCCGTGATCGAGCAACTCGAACAACTTGAATCCGCCGCGCTCACCCAACTGAACGCCGCCGGCTCCCCCGAGGCCCTGGAGGCCTGGCGCGTTACCTACCTCGGCGCCAACGGCCGGCTCAAGGCCGTCATGTCAGGGCTGAAGGGCGTCCCGAAGGATCAGAAACCCGCGGTCGGACAACGGCTCAACGCCGTCAAGTCCCGACTGGAGGCCGCGTACGGCGAACGCAAGTCCGCGGCCCCGGTCGAGGACCACTCCGAGCGGATCGACATGACCGAGCCGGGACTGATCGAAACGCACGAACTGGGCCGCCGCCATGTGATCACCCGGGTTCGCGACGAACTCGTGGCCGTATTCGGCCGGATGGGTTTCGAGGTCGCCGAAGGGCCTGAACTCGAAGACGACGATCACAACTTCGTGAAACTCAACATCCCCCCCGGCCATCCCGCCCGCGACCCGGCGGACAACTTCTACGTGGACGACCCCGGCGCCAACGCGGCCGCGAGAATGCTGCGCTCCCAGACCAGCACCGTCCAGGTGCGCGTCATGGAAGACGCGGTGAAACGCGGCGGCGGAAAACTCTCCGGCCCCATCCGCATCATCTCGCCAGGACGCGTCTATCGCCCCGACACCGTCGATGCCACGCATTCGTTCATGTTCCACCAGATCGAAGGCCTCGCGGTGGACCGCGGCCTGTCGATGGCCGACCTCACGACAACCCTGTTCCAGTTCTGCCGCGCGTATTTTGGCGAGGACGCAAAGATCCGTTTCTCGCCGACGTTCTACCCGTTCACCGAGCCATCCGCGCAGTTCGAGATCTTCGTGAGCCTGACCCCCGGTCAGCCGCCGAGGTGGATCGAACTGGGCGGGTGCGGCATGGTGGACCCCAACGTGTTCGAAGCCTGCGGCATCGATCCGGAGGAGTGGACGGGCTTCGCCTTCGGATTCGGCATGGAGCGACTGGCGATGAGCAAGTACAAAATCCCGGACATCCGGTTACTGTTCGACAACGACCTGAGGTTCCTGCGGCAGTTATGACGCAAGGCCCGAACGCCGATTCCCAAATCACTCATGCCTCCAAATCTCGAAGGGGAACCGCATGAACGACCCGGACCTGACTCCACCCATCGAAGCCGGCGACCTCGAACTCCCGCCAGAGCCGCCGAAGTGGCCCAAAGTGATCGGGATCATCAGCATCTGCTGGGCGGGGCTGGGACTCACCTGTACGGTCTGCGGTGTGGCAGGCGGCGCCGTCGGATATGCGTTTATGCCGGAATCCCAGCGGTCCCAGTTCCCACCGAACTTCGGGCTCACGCCCGGCCTCATGGCCACGGCGGCCTTCGGGACCCTCAACGCCGGTCTCCTTCTCATCGCAGGCATCCTCACGCTGCGGCGGAAGCCCTTGGGCGGCCTTCTGCATCTGGTGGTCGCCGCCATCTCGATCCTGCTGTTCGCGGTCAACGTATATTTTACGATGGAGCAGCAAGCCATCATCGCCCAATGGGCGAGGGAAAACTCCGAAACGCAATACGCGAAGCAACTGAACAGCGGGAGCCAACAGATTGGTCAGATCGTCGGATGGGCGTTCGGTGCCCTGCTAGGCCTCGGATACCCCATCTTCCTGCTCATCTGGTTCGGTGTCGTGAAGCGCGGCGCCGCAGCGTTCGGCCCTCAAACCGAACAGCCGCGAATCTGAGCGGTTTTCTGGTGGAGCCGCTACCCCTCGCCGATTCGTCCCGCGATCCCATCCGAACGCATCGCGGTCCCCACTGGAAATCGGCTATACTGACCCCGACGCGGGCGTAGTTCAGCGGTAGAACGTCAGCTTCCCAAGCTGAATGTCGGGAGTTCGATCCTCCTCGCCCGCTTTCTTGGGATCGTCGCCGTGCAACGGCGTTCGCGCCTGCTCACTTCCCCGCGCCGGCCATTCGCATTCGGTACAGCCCGGTCCGGGCGGTCATGTACAGTGTGCCGCCGTCCGCGTCTCCGAATGCGAAGTTTGCCGGCAACTCGGGCAGCGTGACGGTGCCGAGGTGGGCGCCGGCCGCGGAGTAGATCCAGATCCCGCCCGGGCCGGACACGAGCACGTTGCCCGATCTATCTACCTTCAAGCCGTCGAGGCAGATCTCGCCCGTGGTGGATGTCATGTCGGCGAAGAGCGTGGCGTTTGAGAGTTGTCCGTCCGGCGCGACGTCGTACCGCAGAATGACTTTCCGCGTCACTTCCCAGTTATCCACGTACAGGTGCTTTTCGTCGGGCGAGAACGCCAGTCCGTTGGGCGCGGCCAAGTCCTTGCTCACCGCCCGTAGCACGCCGTTGGACAGGCAGAACACGCCGCTGAAGGACAGTTCCTTGCGCGCGTCTTCAAAGGCCTTGGGCAGGCCGAACGGCGGATCGGTGAAGAAAAGCGCGCCGTCGGAACGGTAGACCAGGTCGTTGGGGCTGTTCAGACGCTTGCTCTCGAATCGGTCGGCCAGGACGGTGATTGTGCCGTTGGGCTCCAGACGCGTGACGCGGCGGTTTCCGTGCTCGCAGATGCTGAGCCTGCCCTGCGGGTCGAGTGCGAGGCCGTTGGAGCCCGGCTGGTGATACTCGCCGATGTTCTCGCCGCCGATGCCCGAGTATCCGCTCTTGGTCCGGAAAATCGAGACGGAGTTGTCGGCGGCGCCATACCGGTGAATGACGTTCCTGTTCGGATCGCTGAAAAGCAGGTACCCGCCGCTGCCCCCGCCTCCGTAGCGATTGTCCGCGGCCGCGGGAATCCAGACCGGGCCTTCGACGAACGAGAAACCATCCGCGAGCATCTCAGCCTGCGTGCCTGGAGCGATGATCGAGTCCAACGCCGGGCTGTTCCGCACGATGGTGGTGGGGACCAAGACGGGGTTGTTGAAGGGCGCGCGTCCGGGCTTGTAGAAATCGAGCGTGGCCGACCGGATCCAGACGTAGTTGGGTGGCGGCTCGGAAAGGGGCCCGTTGGATGCGAAGATCGCGACCTGCACGTGCTCGCCCGGCTTGGCGTCGCGCGTGATGGTGACGCGGTTGGGGGAGTTCCAGCCCTGAACAAGAGGCCCGCCTGCCTGGCCGAGAACCGGGGATAGGCGGCCGTTGACCCAGACCTCGGCATAATCGTCTACGACGACTTCAAGGATGATGCTGGAGCCGGCGGCTTGGAGGTTTCCGACTTTGCCGGGAATGGTGAAGTCGAGGCGATACCAGCCGAAAGCGAGTCGGCCGTTGGTGCGGCGCGATTCCAGGTCGCCCGGGGCGATGTCTCTCCAGGCCGCGGCGTCGAAGTCGGGCGTGTTGATGCGTGGATGAATGTCGTTAGTCTCGACGGCCGGGCCCGTGGGTTTGAGGTCGCTGCCCGGGGCGTGGTGTTCGATGGGGATGACGTGGGCATCGGTGTACTGCCACCGCGCGGACACGCGCGACGAGCCTGCGGGATTGCGAAGGTCGATCACGGCGTCGGGGAGGGCCGGAGACTGATCTTGCCCGCCGAGCGCGACGGTGGAGATCAACGAGGTGAGGGCGGCGACAGTGAACGCGAGTGGCCGTGGCAGCATGAGTGGCATCCCGAGTGTGATCGTGCGAATCGAGAAAACGTCCCCGGCGCGGGTCGGCGCCGAAGGACGTGGGGTGAGGGGCAATTAGTTGCAGCGGCGGCGAGAGAGGCCCGGCCAGTTCTTCTCCGCCTTGGCGTGGTTCACGCCGGCGTCCTGGTTGAAAAGGCGGTAAGCCTCCTGCGTGTGCTGCAGAACGACGCGGTCGCCAACGATCTGCCAGATCTCGGGATTGACCGGCGAGACCTTGTTGATGGAGGCGGCGTAGCCGCAGAAGCCGCCGAACTTCGGAACGTACTTCGCTGGGTCCTTCTCGAAGGCGTTCTTGTGGTCGGAGTCCACGAAGTAGTAGGTTGCTCCCTGGTACGACCGGGCCAGCGATGGGTTGCCCTTGCGCGGCTTGCCGTCGAGAAAGTACGACGTGGGGTCGAAGCCTTCGAGGGCGAGGCCCTGGGCGTCGATGTTCAACAACACCCGCGGCGGGGCGCCGTTTCGATCGGTGAGACCGGGCCAGTTCTTGTCGGCCTTCACGAGGTTGTTGGCGGCGTCCTTGTGCCAGAGATCCCAGGCGCGCTGGTTGTGCTGCAGGATCAGTCTGCCGTCCACGATTTCCCAGTACCTGGGATCGACGGGCGAAATGGCGTTGATCGACGCGGCGTATGCGCAGTAGCCGCCGAACTGCGGCACGAACCTCTCGGGGTCGGCGTCGAACATCGTCTTATGCTCCGGGGTCCCGAAGCGGTATTCTGCGCCGGCGTGCGTGGATCGGATCGTGGGATCACCCTTCACGGGCTTGCCGTCGGTGAAGTACGCGACGGGGTCATGGCCCTCGATGGCGACACCGTCCTTGTCGAGATTCAGGAGGACCTTCTGGTCGGCGGGCACCGATCCCATCGCGGCGGCGCCCACGCAGCGCCCTTTGGGCGCCGTACAGGCCGTGAGTGAGAGCGACAGGAGCGCGAACATGGCAAAGGCGGAGGAGGGCTTTGAAAAAGACGTGGAATGCATGGTGTTTCCTTGAAACAAGGCGGATTGGATCGGGGTGCTTTATTTGGCGAGCGGGCTGCTGACGGCGGCGGCGCCGGCCAGGGCGATTTCCTCGTCTTCAATCTGCGAGTGAGCGCCGCTCACGCCGATGGCGCCGATGACGTGCCCGTCGTGCATGATTGGAACCCCGCCCTGGAGGGGAGTCATCTGGCTGACCGACGCCAGCGCAACCCGCCCGCCGTTGATGGCGTCTTCGAAAGCCTTGGTGGGCTTCCTGAAGATCGCCGCGGTGCGTGCTTTTCCGATTGAAACCTCGGCGCCTGCGGCGAACGTCCCTTCGAGTCGGTGGAATGCGATGAGATAGCCGCCGTCATCCACGACGGCGATGGCCGCGCCCGCGTTGCGCGCACCGGCCAGGGCGGTCGCGGCGGCGAGGGCTCTTTCAGCGCCTTCGAGCGTGAGCGTGTGAGCGACGCGGAACGACTCGGCGTGATCTGCCCCGACCGCGCAACAGTCGGAGTGCGTGGCACGAGGGTCGCGGCTACCGGCGCCGAACGCGGCCCAGTTAGCCGCGACAAGGACGATGATCGAACCGGCAGTGAGGGAGGCAAAGGTCGAAGGTTTCATGCGGTGGCCTTTTCTTGCGGCGAGGGATCGCGCCGGACGCGGTGTCGCGGCCTTTGATCAGGCTCGCTGGGGACTTGAGCGGCCGCGATGCGATGTGCGGCGTGAGACGGGTGTGAGATGCCGGGCGCTGGAGCCGGTTTCGCGAACTACGAAAGCACGGGCGACGACCGGGCCTCAGCGCGGACGTTCACGGGGGGTATGGACGCCGTTGCCGGCGCGGGCTGGGCGCGGAGCAACTGAAGAATGAGGGCGGTCCATCCGGTCTGGTGCGAGGCACCCAGCCCGCGCCCCGTGTCCGGATGAAAGTGCTCGTGGAAGTACACAAGTTGGTTCCAGGCGGGATCGTCGGCGAAGCGTCGCTCGCCCGCGTGGCAGGGGCGTCTCCCGTGCGCGTCGGGAATAAACAGCCGGGCGAGACGGGTGCGGATCTCCGCCGCGGCCTGAGCCAGGCTGATCTGTTCTCCGCCCGCTTCGATCGTGAGCGAATCGCCGTAGAAGTGGTGGTATCGCTCCAGGGCTTCGACGAGCAGGAAGTTGAGCGGGAACCAGATGGGCCCGCGCCAGTTGGAGTTGCCGCCGAAGAGGCCGGTGGTGGATTCGCCGGGCGTGTAGTCAACGCGGAACTCTTCGCCTCCGCAGCGGAAGAGGTAGGGATGCGCCTCGTGGTGCTTGCTCACAGATCGCACACCGAAGGGGGACAGAAACTCGGTTTCATCCATGAGGCGCGATACGACTCGCTGCAGGCGATCCCTTGAAGGAATGGCCAGGAGCCGGTGCTCGCCGACAGCGCCGCCATGCCCGCACGCGCACGTCGAGTGCCAGGGGAGATCGGTACGGTTGCTCAGGAACCACTCCATGCGGGCCTTGAAGTCGGGGAGGCGGTCGATGGTGTCGCTCTCGAGCACCTCCACGGCGAGGAGCGGGACCATTCCCACCAGGGAGCGCACCCGCAGCGGCGTCGCGCCGTCGGTGGTGCGGATCTGGTCGTAGTAGAAACCGTCGTGCTCGTCCCACAGCCCGGCGCCGCCGAGCGTGTTCATGGCGTCGGTGATGGCGATGAAGTGCTCGAAGAACTTGGTGGCGATGTCCTCGTACGCGGGATCGCCGCGTGCGAGTTCGAGCGCCATGCTGAGCATGGTGCCGCAGTAGAAGGCCATCCAGGCGGTGCCGTCGGCCTGTTCGAGGTGGCCGCCGGTGGGGAGTGGGCGTGAGCGATCAAAGACGCCGATGTTGTCCAGGCCGAGAAAGCCGCCGGAAAACAGGTGTTTGCCGCCCGGATCCTTGCGGTTGACCCACCAGTTGAAGTTGAGCAGGAGTTTCTGGAAGCAGCGGGCGAGGAACACGCGATCGCGCCCGCCGCGCGGTCCGGTCATCTTGTACACCCTCCACACGGCCCAGGCGTGGACCGGGGGATTGACATCGCCGAAGGCGAACTCATACGCGGGGATCTGCCCGTTTGGGTGCATGTACCACTCCCGAAGCAGCAGCACAAGTTGGTCCTTGGCGAAGGCGGGATCGAGTTGGGCGAAGGGGATCGTCTGGAACGCCAGGTCCCACGCGGCGTACCACGGATACTCCCATTTGTCGGGCATGGACAGGATGTCCATGTTGTTGAGGTGATCCCAGTCCGCGTTGCGTCCGGAGCGGCGGCCCGCCGACGGAGCGGGCTGGCCCGGATCGCCACGCAACCACTCTCGCACGTCGATGTGGTAGAACTGCTTGCTCCAGAGCAGCCCGGCCGCGGCCTGTCGCGCAACGAGTCGCGCAGCGGGGTCGAGCGCCGCGTGATCCCGCGGGGGTGCGTCGTAGAACGCGTTGGCCTCGGCCACGCGCCGCTCAAAGGTCGCGTCGAAGCCGTCGCGGCCGGCCTCGAATGCCGGTGTGTGAGAGATGGACTGTGGGCGCAGCCGCAGCCGCACCGACACCGATCCGCCCGCGGGGATATCGAACCGGTACCAGGCGGCGGCTTTGGTGCCGCGCCGATCTGGATTCACCGCCGAGGCCCGGGAGTGAACAACTCGCTCGTGGAACGCGTCCTTGGCGAACTGCGACTCGCCGGGCGAGCCCCAGAGGCGGACGTTGTTGGTGACATTGTCGGTGAAAAGGAGTTCGGGAGATAGACCCGATGGCCCCGAGTCGGCCGCGAGTTGGTAGTTGCCCAGCGTCGGATGGCGCGCGGCGATGGTGTGCGGCGAGGAAGCAAGGAGCGTGGGCTTGTCCGTGCTCTCGGCGCCCCAGGACCAGGTGTTGCGGAACCAGAGGCTCGGCAGCAGGTGGATGGCCGCGGAAGTCGGACCCCGGTTGTGCACGGTGATGCGGATCAGCACGTCTTCCGGCGCGGCCTTGGCGTACTCGACGATCACGTCGAAGTAGCGGTTGTCGTCGAAAACGCCGGTGTCGCTAAGTTCGAACTCGGGCTCGTGCCGGCTCCTGCGTCGGTTTTCCTCGACCAGACGCGTGTACGGAAACTCGGCCTGCGGGTACTTGTAGAGCGCTTTCATGTAGGCGTGAGTGGGGGTGGAGTCGAGATAGAAGTAGTGCTCCTTCACGTCTTCGCCGTGATTGCCCTCGGGACCGGTGAGCCCGAAGAGTCGCTCCTTCAGAATCGGATCCGCGCCGTTCCAGAGTGCGAGGGCGAAGCACATGCGGCACTGATCATCGGTAATGCCAAGCAGGCCGTCCTCACCCCACCGGTACGCGCGGCTTCGCGCGTGATCATGCGAGAAGTAGTTCCAGCAGTCGCCGTCGGGGGAATAGTCTTCGCGGACGGTCCCCCATTGACGCTCGGCGAGGTAGGGCCCCCAGCGCTTCCACGCGGCGCCGCCGCTTTGCAGACGGAGGGTCTCGGCGTCCGGACCCGGTGTCGGGGAGGGCCCGGATCGTGCGGAAGTGTGAGCGGGGGTGGAAGTCGGTTTCATGGGTGGCTCGCGGTGCGAGGCGGTGGAGGGTTGGGGGCGGACGTGCGGTAATCAGATCGATGAACCAGCGCTGAACAGCCGCCCGAACATGGGGATCTGGCCGCGCCGGATGGCGAGAATGGCAGTCGAGTTGCAGAATACGAGGAGAGCAAGGCCGAACAGCAAGCCGCCGTCGTCCTTCACGACGATGCCAAGCCGCGTGAGATGGCTCGCGATGGCGCCGGAGATCACGGCCAGCGAGAGCAGGGCGCCGAGAGCGACCGTTCGCGGAATCAGGAGAAGGATGACCGCGCCGAGTTCGGCCAGCCCCGAGCCGATGCGCCCGGCGGGTTCCAGTCCGAGCGTTTCGAAGATGTACCGGGACTCCTCGGCCCCTGTGAACTTGAAGAACAGCGTCTGGAACAGCACCAGGGCGGTGATGATCTGCAGGACCCAGCTTGCCGTGGTTGATCGTGCGGAGAGTGGCATGAGGCGTCCTTCTCGCGGCGGCGCGATGTCGGCATACGGAGTGGGCGGTGTCGATTTACTTGCTTTGCTTCGAGGGCCCTTCGTCGGCGAGCGTTTTCCAGTTCACGTCCGCGGCGGGTTCCCACTCCCTTTCGTGCTTGTTCCAGTCCTTGAGCGCATCTCCGAAAAGGGACTTGTAGAAGAGGAAGAGCCGCCCATCCTTGACCTTGAAGTTCGTGGGATCGATCTCTACCTTGGTCCCCTTGGCGCCCATGGCGCTGGCGCACCAGCCGCCGTAGGTGGGAAGATACCTCTCGGGGTCGGCGACGAACCGATCGCGAGACTCGTCGGAAGCAAAGCGATACGTGACGCCTCGGTACGCGGAGGGGAGCGAGGCTTTGCCCTTCACCGCCTTGTTCTGTGTGAAGTAGGCGACCGGGTCGTAGCCGTCGAGCGCGGGCGCGCCTGCACCCAGGTTGTAGTCCTTGATCGCCGGCCGCGCGGTGAGTTGAGTGAACTTCGTTGCGAAATCCGCAAAGGACAGACGATCATCATCGGCCTTGCCGACGCGGCGAAAGAGCTCCGTGCCTTCCGGGCCGAAAACGACAAGCGCCGGAAGCGCGGCGCCGGTGTCGTCGGCGGAGAGCCCCGTCGGCACGTTCAGGCTCCTGGCGAAGGCGCCTTCGCTGTCTGAAAAGACGAATGATTCGCTTCCCGGAATGGTGCGCGACCACGAACTCACCACTTCATGCGGATCAGGCCGGATGAACACGTGGCGCACGCCGGCAAGCGTTGGTGCTTCCCGCACATACTCGCGGACAGCGTCCGTATTCTCGGGGGAACTCGTTCGGGTCAGAAAATGCAGGGCGAGGTAGCGGCCGAGCCCGTCTCGCACGGCAAACGGCCTGTGGTCGGAGACGGCGACGACCGACTGGGGCGCGCTGCTTGATGGCTGGGCCCCGGATGGGCCGACCACGCCGCTCGCCACCGCGGCAATCCCAACCAGGCCGACTCGAGAGAACACTTGCATGGCTATTGGATGCCGGCGGCGGTCCGCGGTTTCGAAGGCGGCTTTCAGCGAGTGTCACGAGTACCCGGCGGGCCCGAGGCGGCCGCATGTTCCGCGGGGGTGATTCTCTCCCCGACGAGGACGAAATGACCGTCCGGGTCGCGGACGTGCACGCCGTTTGCCAGCCCGATGGGAAACCCCGAGGCATCGACGACGCCGGGAGTGACCCATGTAGTCCGAGTCTCTCTGAAGCGCTGCGCAAGCGAGTCCAGAGCCGGCGTGATCAGGTGAGTGTGCCAGTGCACCAGATCGTTCATTCTCGCGTCCGCGGGGTAGTCGCGTCCATCGGTTGGCGAGAGATACTCGAGGAGTTCTACTCCCGGCCCGGCCGCGGCACGAAGGGTCGTAATCCGAAGCCGTGCGCCGAAGACGTTGTTGAGGTGCTCCTGCTCGGAGCCGTAGTTCTCGCTCCCACCGGCGACGGTCATGCCGAGGGTGTCCCGGTAGAATCGCAGACTTCGGTCGGTGTCCTCGACCACGATCGCGGTGTGGTCGATCCCGAGGAAGAGTCTGTCGGGCTGACTCTGCCAGCGCGGATCGCCCTTGCCGCCGGGAAAGTTGATGATCTCCAGCACGTGACCGTCCGGGTCCTTGAAGTAGAACGCCGAGATGCCCGCCGCGTTGGGATTCCACGCCGGCAGGGTCTGCGGGCCGGAGGAAGCATGCCGCACGTTATGAGTTCGGAGCCGCCGGTAGGCCTTGTCGATATCGGAAACGGCGATGGCGATGTGCTGAAACCAGCGATCGTTGCTGCGTGAGTCCGCGGGAATGGGGCGGCCTTCCGGGGCGAGGAACTGCGTGAGATCGACGCGTTCCTCACCCAGGCGCAGCCTCGCCGTGAGACAGCGGGCGCCGAACACCCCCGTGAGGCGCTCGGTGCTCTCGTCGGCGACTTCGACGCGGGTGACGGTCTCGAAATCGAGCACCTCGGTGAAGAACCGGACCGACTGCTCAATGTCCGAAACGGTGATGCCCACGGATTCCACCTCGCAAACGCCGGAGGCGCCGGATGCGGGGGGATCGCCCGCGAGCGCGGGCGGCGAAGCCGCCAATGCGAACGCCAGAACGACGCCCGCGTGGCGGCGGATCAAGCGGCAGGACCAATTCATGCGATGCTCTCCTGAAGATCGTGCGACGAGAGTCGCGCGCCGAGCCGGTGAAGCAGGTGATCTCCGACGCGCAGCGCGTTGGCCATGATCGTCAGCGAGGGATTCACCGCGCTACTCGACGGGAAGAACGAACTGTCCACGACGTACAGGTTGTCCAGATCGTGGGCCTTGCAGTTCACGTCCAGCACGCTGCTCGTGGGGTCGGTGCCGAAGCGCAGAGTGCCGTTCTGGTGGCTGACTCCGGCGATACCCAGGCGGGAGGCGAAGAACTCCGGCGCCCGCCTCCCACGGAGGCGCGAGGCCTCGACCATCGCGCCCGTCAACTTCGCCTGCAGTCTCTCGTACGCCTCGGCGTTGTTGACGACGTAGCGGACGCGTACCGAGCCGTCCTTGCGGAGCGTGATTCGATTCGCCGGGTCGGGAAGGTCCTCGGACGTGAGGAAAAAATCGATGGTCCGGGCGGCGATGTCGGCGAGCGGAACTCCCGGGAGTTGGTCGCCGCGGAGCCACTCGATCGTTCCCGGATCGGGCTTGCCCATCAGTTGGATCGTGCCGAGCGGGAACGGCGAATCGCTCGCGCCGCGGTAGAAGTCTGTGAGTCCGAAGTGCTTCTGGAACTGAGAAGGGTTGGGTTCTTCCGTGACGGCAAGGAAGCAGCCGTTCTGGTGGGTCATGTAGTTGCGGCCGACCTGGTCGGAACTGTTCGCCAGCCCATCGGGGTGGCTCGAACTCGCGGAGCGCAGGAGCAGGGCCGCGGAGTTGATGGCTCCGCACGCCACGACCACGATGTCGGCGCGGAACTCGAGGGGTTCGCCGTCGCGTCGGGCGACCACCCGTGAGACTTCACGCCCCGACGGATCGGTGTCCAGTCGTTCCACCAGGGTGCGTGTCAGCAGCGTGACGTTGTTTCGCGCCAGTATCGGCTTAATCGCGATCACGTGCGAGTCGGCCTTGACCTCGGTGAGGTCAGGGTAACCGTCAAAGCGGCCTAGGTGATACGGCGCTTGCGCCGGGTCGCGGCGGTCCAGGCGAACACCCACCGGAATCGGAAAAGGCCTGTACCCCAGCGTGGTCAGATCGTTGAACAGTTCCTTGATCTTCGGCTCGGGCTCGACCGGGGGATGCGGGAACGGAGTAGACGCGGGTGGTTCATGCGGGTCCATCCCGCGCGCGCCGTGGACGCAATAGAGCCTTTCCGCGGCCGAGTAGTAGGTCTCCAGTTCCTGGTAGGTGATCGGCCACGCGGGCGAAACCCCGCCGAAGTGTCGGACCTCTCCGAAATCGCTCTCTCGCATCCGGAGCAGGGCCGCGCCGTACATCTTGGTGTTGCCGCCGACGCAGTAGTGGGTGTAGGGGCGAAACGGCTGATCGTTCTGGTCGAACCACGTTTCCGGCGCGAGGTACCGCTTCTCCTGAAAGACCGCGGCGGTGTCCCAGTTCTCGCGTTCGCGGGGCAGGAAATCCCCGCGTTCCAGAATGAGAATCCGCTTGCCCGAGGGAGCGAGGCGGCGAGCGAGCGTGCCCCCTCCCGCGCCGGTTCCGATGATGATGATGTCGAACTGCGCGTCGGTGGCCATGCAAGGTGCTCGCAGCGGGGATGGTCGCTGTCAGTGCGACGGTGGGGCCGAGCGACAGACGCGGCCGTGGCGTTGGATGCCGAAGGAACCGTCGGGTGTCGGCGCGACGGCCGTCATCTCGTGTATCGTGCAGTTGAAGAGGCACCGGCCGGTTCCGTCGTGATTGAGTTTGGCGCAGTGAACTCCGCCGGAACCGAAGAGCGACATGTACAGCGCCGCCGCGGCCAACATTCCCACAGGCGGGGCCGTGAAGTACACCCACAGCGAGCGAAACGACCGGGCTGGAATCGCAGAGGCCAACGTGCGGGCCGGATTCAAACTCGTGCCCGAGAGCGGCGCCTCGATGGCGATCGAAGCCGCCAGGATTCCGCCCGCGAAGAACCCGGTGTACGAGGCCGTGTCTCGGTGGTTGGAGGAGACCAGCACGACACCCATCATGAGAAACGAGACGATGAACTCGCCCGCCCACGCCACGGCGACCCCGGGCCGCCCGGGCTCGGTTACGACGTAGTTCACTGAAGGGTCACTGATGGTGCTTCGGAGGGCCGCCCCGGACAGCAGAACTCCCAGCAGCCCCCCGATGAAGTGCGAAACGATGTAGAAAAGCGCGTCCCAAGGCTGGACCTTGCCCAGCGTGAGGAATGCAAGCGTCGTGCCCGGGTTCATGTGCGCACCGGATCGCTGCCCTGGCGTCGAGTAGATGAGCGCGACCGCGGTGATCCCCATGAGGATGCCGACGACGAAGCGCCGGCAATCCGGGCACGCCAGCCGCGCCCGCACGAGAGATCGGGGGTGCTCGACCGCGAAAACCGCGAGGCACGCGGCGACCATGAACACTCCCAGAAGAGAGCCCTCGATCAGAAACTCGGGCCAGTGCGTCAACAGCGATTGGATCATCGGCCGATCACCGTGTCGGCGCGAGCGGACGCGGTCGAGCGCGACGACGCGCGCGGCGGTTCCGACGCCGCCTCGTGCCGGGCGCGGTTGTCGCGAGGTGTTCGCTCGACCGGCGAGCCCGGGCCGCAGATCTTCCGTTCGAGGCGCAGAAGTTCTCCCACGGACCAGGCCTGAAACGGGCAGCCACCCGGCGTGTGGGGTGCCTCCGCATCCGCCACTTCCGAGACGTGACCGAGGCCGGCGGTCTCAAGGTGATCAAGCAGCGGCCGAACGAAGCGCCGCTTCGCTTCCGCGCGACAATCCGGTGTGCCGCCCCGAGCGCGGATCCAGGCATCCACGAACGCCGCTGTGAGCCAGGGCCAGACCGTGCCCTGGTGATACGCCCCGTCCCGCTCCTCGGGCCCGCCCGCGTACTTTGGCGAGTAGTCCGGATGCCCCGGCGCGAGCGAGCGCAATCCCAGCGGTGTAACGAGGTGGGCTTCCACCTTCCGTACCACCTTTGCCGCGAGATCGTCGGATAGCAGTGATTGCGAGAGCCCGCCGACCGCGAGGATCTGGTTGGGCCTGCAAGTCGAGTCGATGGCTCCCGGCACGTGATCCACATCCACGATGTCAAAGAGGCACTGATCCGCCTCGTTCCAAAACCGCCGCTGGAACGACTCCACCCCCCGCTCGAACACATCCGTCCATCGCGGCGCCCACCCGGCTCCGATCCGCAGCGCGTTCAGCCACAGGGCCTGGACCTCCACCGGCTTGCCCACCCGGGGCGTGATCACCCGGTCGTTCACGCGGGCGTCCATCCAGGTCAGTTGCAGCCCCGCGACCCCCGCAGCGAGGAGGCCGTCGCTGTCCATCCGGATGCCGTGCACCGTCCCATCGGCGTACGCGATCAGGATGCGCTGAATCGTGTCGCGGAGCACCTCGCGATCGGCGGCCGCGAACGGCCAACGGTGTGCGTCGCACTCCCGGATGAACTCATCCGCCGCGATGATGTACCACAGGCTGGCATCAACGCTGTTGTACTCGGGAACGCCCCCGCGATCCGGGAATCGATTCGGCATGACGCCCCGCCAGTCGGACCGCGCCCACGCGAGGAGAATCTGGCGTGCCTCTTCCAGTCGGCCGGTCGCCAGGCACAGCCCGCGCAAGGCGATGAACGTGTCCCGCCCCCAGTCCGCGAACCACGGATAACCGGCGATGATCGTGCAGCCATCTTCGCGCTTGACGAGGTAAGCGTCGGCCGCTCGGTCGAGCGCCGATCCGAGGCGCGTCCGCCGCCGCCGTTCCATGCCGCGGAGTTCGGTCGGCGTGGTCGAGTCAGTGGCTGCATGCGAATCGCCGACGCGGCCCGCGCACAAGATCATCCAGGCTTCGCCCGCGGTCAGGTCAAACTCGAATGCGCCGGGCGAAGCCAGGTCCTCGACGTGATCAAATCCTCTGGCCCGCTCCTGCTCATACAGAAACGACCTGTACCACACCAGGTCTTCGTGGTACGAGCCGTTGTGCCGCGCCGTGATGGCCGGCACGTCCGGGTAGGGCGTCCACCGGACCCAGCCCTCTCCGCTGCCCGCGTCGAATCCGAAGGCGTGGTTCTCGTGGTGCATCGCGTGGTAGTCGCGGCCGGACAGCAGCGGCCGCACGCGCAATCGCACCCCCTCGCGCGGGTCCAGCAGTTCCCACGCCGTGACCGTGCGGCTGGTTCCCTTCGTCACGAACACCTCATGACTGATCCGAGTGCCATCGCTGAGGCGAAAGACCCATCGCGGCCAGGGGTCGTTCGTGAAACTCTCGATGCTCACTCGGTCGGTCCGGTTGGTGACATCCGGGCGATACCGGTGGAACGAGAGCGGAAACTCGCCCGCGGGCGTTCGCACGGTTACGTCCAGCCCGTTCACGAGCACCTGGCGCCCGGTCGGCGGAGTGGAGGCCGCGAGCAGCAGTGCGTGATAGCGGCGCGTGCGAATCCCGCAGACCGTGCCGGAGGCGAATCCGCCCAGCCCGTCGGCTTCCAGCCATTCGGTTCGATCATCCATCGATAGCGACATGGAGCATTTCCTTCCCAGAAGGCGCGAGGATCAACCCCCGGCCTCAAACCCCGGATAGAGCGTCATGCCGCCGTCCACGAACATGCTCGTTCCGGTGATGTAATCGGCCTCGTCGGAGCACAGCCACACGGCCAGCCGCGCGATGTCGTCCGGCTCGCCGATCCGCTTATACGGGATCAGCCGCATTAAGTCGTTGTACGCTTCCGGCGTTTCCCAGGCGGGCCGGTTGATGGGTGTGCGGATGGCGCCCGGGCAGATGCTGTTGACCCGTATCCGCCACGGCGCCACTTCCTGCGCGATGCTCTTCATCATGAGCATCACACCGCCCTTGCTCGCCGCGTAGTTGACGTGCCCGGCCCACGGGATCACCTCGTGCACGCTCGATACGCACACGATCTTCCCCGCCGAGCACGACACGCCCGGGCGAACGCCGCGGCGCTTGAACTCGCGGATAGCCTCCCGCGCGCACAGGAACTGGCCGGTGAGATTGACGTCGATGACCCTTCGCCACTGCGAAAGCGTCATTCGCTCGATGGGCGCATCCTGCTGCAGCCCCGCGTTGTTGACGAGTATGTCCACGCTCCCGAACTCGTCGATCGCGCGGGCGAAGGTCGCGGCGACCTGCGATTCGTCGGAGACATCCCCCTTCACCGCGATTGCACGCCCCCGGTGAGCGCACCCGCAATGCGTGGCCTCGCGTACCACTTCCTCCGCCTGCGAATCGGGCCCGATGTAGTTCACGATCACGTTAGCCCCCGCCGCGCAGAGCGCGTTGGCGATGCCGCGTCCGATTCCCGACGATGCGCCGGTCACGACGGCCGTCTGGCCCCGCAAGATCGCGCGCGCTTCGCAGGCCGGCATCACCACCTCGGGAAGTTGCTCGGGCATCAGGTCCCGGATCGTCGCGCTGCTCATATTCGAAATGGTGCTCGTCATGAAGTTCCCGTTCGTGGACCGCGGCCTCGCGCCCGCCTGGCTCCGGCTCCTGCCGAACCCCGAACGCCGGGCGCGCCGCGGTGCCCCCGTTCGATGCACGCCGTCGCGCCGGGATTCAGAGTCGGCCGGCGCTGCTCATTTCGTGAACTAGCCACCCGCCCACCGATGTAGAATGGGCCCGCGTGACTTTGTGCCGCCCGGCGGCTTGGAACGGTTGCATGGACCCCAACGCTGCGGCGGGCGCTCCGGACTTCGGCCGCGTGCCCGCTCACCAGGACCCCGTCCGCTCGCCCGAGTTACTCGCCGAGGATTCGGCGTTGTACTCGCTCCTGCGCGGCGTCGCAAGCAGTTCCGGGGACGAGTGCTTTCGGATCATGGTCCGCAGCCTTGCCGAAGCTCTCGGCGTCCGCTACGCCGTCCTGGCCGAGTTCCTGCCCGACGCGCCCGCCGGGCCTTCCGCGCGCTCCATCGCGTTCTGGGCCGGCGACTCGTTCTCCGAAAACGTCGAGTGGCCGCTCGCGGGCACCCCATGCCGCGCCGTGGTCGGCGGCCAGTTCAGCCACCACGCCGACGGCCTGCGGCAGTTGTTTCCCGACGATGCGCCGCTTGTCGATCTCGGCGCGGAGAGTTATCTCGGCGTTCCGCTGCTCGACCCGAGCGGCGTCGTACTCGGCCACCTGTTCGTAATGGACACGCGTCCGATGCCTTCCGTCCCCCGGAATCTCGCCTTGTTCCGCGTTTTCGCGGCCCGGGCTGCATCGGAGCTCCTCCGCGTGCGACTCGAGAGGTCCTTTGCGCAGAGCGAGGAGCGCTACCGCGACCTGTTCGACGAGGCTCCCATCGCGTACGTGCACGAGGGGCTGGATTCCCGCTTCATCCGCGCCAACCGGGCCGCGATGAAGATCCTGGGGATCACGGCGGATCAGGTCCAGGGCACGACGGGATCGTCGTTCGTTCCCGACACGCCCGATGCGCAGCGCCGCCTGCGCGAAGCCTTTGCTTCCGTCGGCCGCGGCACCGACACCAGCGGCGTCGTCCTCGAACTCCGGCGGCGAGACAACGGCGATCCCGTCTGGATCCAGTGGTGGTCGCGGCCCGATCCCGGCGGCGCCACGACCCGCACCATGTTCGTGGATATCACCGAACGCGTGCTGATGGAACGCGAGCAGGCGCGTTTGCACGCCCAGAACCGCTACCTCAGCGAGGAAATCAAGGCAACCCACAACTTCGGCGAGATCGTCGGCAGCAGCCCGGCGCTCCTGGAAACGCTGTCAAAGGTAGATCGTGTCGCGCCCACCGACTCAACCGTCCTCATCCAGGGTGAAACCGGAACGGGCAAGGAACTCGTCGCGCGAGCCGTCCACGACCGCAGCCAGCGCCGCAACGCTCCTTTCGTCAAGGTCAACTGCGCCGCACTCCCCGCCGGCCTGGTCGAAAGCGAGTTTTTCGGGCACGAGAAAGGGGCGTTCACCGGCGCGGCGTCGGCGCGACGAGGCCGCTTCGAACTCGCCGACGGCGGAACTATCTTCCTCGACGAAGTCGGCGAAGTGTCCCCCGACGTGCAGGTCAAACTCCTCCGCGTCCTGCAGGAGAGCGAGTTCGAGCGAGTCGGCGGCTCGCAGACAATCAAGGTAAATGTGCGGGTCATCGCCGCGACCAACCGCGACCTGGCCGCGGACGCCCGGACCCAGCGCTTCCGCGCCGACCTGTTCTACCGACTCAGTGTTTTCCCGATTCACGTTCCCCCGCTGCGTGACCGGCTCGCCGACATCCCCTTGCTCGCGGCCTACTTCGCGACGCAACTCGCGGCGACCGTCGGAAGGCGAATCGACTCCATCGACTCCGTCACCATGGACCGGCTGACCCGCTACGACTGGCCCGGAAACATCCGCGAACTGCGAAACGTCCTCGAACGCGCGGTTATCCTCTGCAACGATTCCACGTTGCGAGTCGATGCCGCCGACTTGCGCTCCCCGGACGCACCGGCGCTCGTTCAGGCGATTTCGCTGCAGGAACTCGAACGCCAACACATCGCGGCGGTCCTGAAGCAAACCAACGGCGCTATCGGGGGGCCCAACGGCGCCGCCCGGATTCTCGGTGTGCCCCCCAGCACGCTTCGAAGCCGGATGGTCCGGCTGGGGATCAAGGCCTGACGCGACGACCGGCCGCGTCCGGCGCGACCTGCCGCGCTGGCCTTTCGAGCAGGCCGGCCGATCGCCGATGCGCGCAACGTACGGCAAAATAAGGGGTTACGCGTGAATCGTCGACCGGTTCACATCTTGGCACGGCGATTGCCTTGAACTCGCCGTGATCAAGATCACTACACAGCATGACGGCAACTCCACCATGATTCGGATCGAGGGAGTCCTCGACGCGAATGCCTTGGGAGGCTTGCGACATGCCCTCAAAGCGGTGCCCGAAGCCCAACGTGTGACTGTCGAACTCGCCGGGCTGACCGCGATCAGCCCGGAAGGGCGCGGATTCCTGATGGCGCTCGACGCCATCGGATGCAAACTGATCGGAGCCTCTCTGTACATCAGCCGGCTTCTCGAGGAGGTCTGACCGTGGAATCAACCGCCGCACGAATTTCCCAAGCCGAGCCTGTCCCCAGCCAGCCGCCCTGCGACGACAGTGCCCTCGCGGTGCGCCTTCGGGCGGGCGACGAGGCCGCGTTTGAGGAACTCGTACGCTCGGCCGGCGGGCGGCTTCTGGCGGTCTCCCGGCGGATGCTCGGCAACGAGGACGACGCCCAAGACGCGGTGCAGGAGTCCTTCCTCAGCGCGTTCCGCTCCCTCGAAGCCTTTGACGGGCGCTCGCAACTGACCACCTGGCTCCACCGCATCGCCATCAACGTCTGCCTGATGAAGTTGCGATCCCGGCGGCGAAAGCCCGAACGCCAGATCGGCGACCTGCTTCCCGAGTTCCTGGAAGACGGGCATCAGCGGAATCCTTCCCGACCCTGGAATCCAGAAGGCGACCCCGGCATCGAAACATCCGAACTGCGCGCGATCGTTCGCGCCAGGATCGACGAACTGCCTGCCCCCTACCGGGAGGTCCTCCTGCTCCGGGACATCGAGGAACTTGATACCGAGCAGACCGCCGAAATGCTCGGGATGACCCCCGCCGCGGTCAAGACTCGCCTGCACCGGGCGCGGCAAGCCCTCCGCGCCCTTCTCGAACCGCTTTTCACGGAGGTGCAACGGTGAATGATCGGCCGAATTTGTCGTGCCGCGAGCTGATCGACTTCATCGCCGACTACCTCGACGGCTCGCTCCCGCCGCAGGTCCGGAGCGATTTCGAGCGGCACCTTGGCGTCTGCCCGTCGTGTGTCTCCTACCTCGACGGGTATCGCAAGTCCATGATGCTCGGTAAGGCAGCGCTCCGTGATTACGACGACGCTCGCTTGGAATCAGCACCGGAGAGTCTTGTCAGGGCGGTTCTCGCCGCACGGCGTCAAAGTGACAAGGCGTAAGGTCGGGCACGCGCCGTAGGGTTTACCAAGCATGGCGATTGAAACTGCCAGAATCATCCTGTTCGCCGCGGGCGCCTACCTCACGATCGGCGTTGTCGTCGCGGCCGTGTTCGTCATTGCCGGCGTCGATTCCATCGACCACGCGGCGAAGGGCTCCCCCTGGTCCTTCCGCCTTCTCATATCTCCGGGAGCCGCCGCCCTGTGGCCGGTCATTCTCCGCAGGTGGATCGACGCCGCCCGGAAACCGCACCGATGAACAGGACCCTGCGACGCCGTCATCTTCAGATGTGGCTTGTGCTCGGGCCCCTCGCGCTGGCGATCCTGATTGCGGCGATGTCTTCCCGGATTGAACTGCACCCTGATTCCTCTGCACTCACAAGGTCCAGCGAATGAGCGTCGGCTACACCTGGGTTCAGTGGAATCGCCACAAGCGTGTTTACGACGCGGTCATGGTCGCCGGCGCTGCCGCGTACATCGCCGCGTTCGTGGTGGTATCGAGAGCCACGTGGACCGCTGATCACGCGCTCAGCGACGAGATCCTGTTGCTTCGGGCTCTGGGGTCCTGCGCGATCGTGCTCCTGCACCTGATCTTGTGCATCGGCCCCTTGGCTCGCCTGGACGCGCGATTTCTGCCGCTCCTCTATAACCGCCGACACCTTGGCGTCATGACGTTCCTGATTGCGCTCACGCACGGATCGCTCGCCGTCGGGTACTACCACGGATTTGGGGTACTCAACCCCCTCGTTTCGCTCCTCACCTCCAACACCAACTTCCTTTCGTTGACGGCATTTCCCTTTCAAGTCCTCGGGCTCGGCGCCCTGATCATCATGTTCCTGATGGCCGCGACCAGCCATGATTTCTGGCTCAGAAATCTCTCCGCCTCGACCTGGAAGCGGCTTCACATGCTTGTGTACCCCGCGTATGTGCTGCTCGTCGCCCACGTGGCGCTCGGTGCCCTGCAGAACGGGCGCGGCCCGAGCGCCTGGATCTGCCTCGGACTGGGCGTGTGCTTGGTCGTCGGGCTTCATCTGGGCGGCGCGCTCCGCGAATTGCGTCGCGATCGCGGGCATCCCGTCGTGAATCCCGTGGAAGACTGGCTCGATGCCGGCCCCGCCGCGGGCATCCCTGCGAACCGGGCGAGAACAGTCTGCACACGAGGTGGCGAGCGGATCGCCGTGTTCAGGCACGATGGGAAGATCAGCGCCGTCACCAACGTCTGTGCGCACCAGGGCGGACCTCTCGGCGAGGGCAAGATCCTTGACGGATGCATCACCTGCCCGTGGCACGGCTGGCAGTATCGGCCCGGAGACGGCCGGTCTCCGCCCCCCTTCGAGGAGAAGATCACGACCTATCAGGTGCGCATCATCGGGGGCAGGGTCCAAGTCAACCCGCGCGGCCTGCCGCCCGGCACGCCCGTTCAGCCCGCCCTGTGCGAGGAGTCACCAGATGCCTGACGTGGTACCGTCCAAGGCCTCCAGAGAAGACGGCTTCTACGTGGGGTATCTGCCCGTGCCCGGCGGCGTCCGGACTTTCCTCAAGCGAGTCCTGCCCTTGGTGGTGTGCGTGGTCGTCGTGGGGGCGCTCGTGCTCGCCCGCTCGCAACGAGACCCCGGCGGCGCGGCCTGGGATTCCGCAACTGTCAGCGCCTCGGGTCGGCTTGTTGCCACGCCCTACCCCGCGCTCCTCGTTAATGACCGTGGCGACGGCCGGCCCGGCACAGTTCTCCTCGTCGAAACGGGAAAGCACGGCTTGGCTCGCGCGGAGGAGTTTCACAACCACCGCGTGACGGTGTCGGGGCGCCCGCTCCGGCGCGATGCACGCTTCATTCTCGAAGTTGATCCCGGCCCGGACGCCGTCAAGTCGCTGCCGGACGACCCCTCTCGCCCCATTCCCGTCATAATACCGCTCGGACGCATGACACTCCGCGGCGAAATCGTCGACTCCAAGTGCTACCACGGCGCGATGAAGCCCGGCGACGGCAAGACCCACAAGGAATGCGCCACACTCTGCATCGCCGGTGGCATTCCGCCGCTCTTTCTGACCGCGGGTCCGCAGGGCGAGACGACGCTGTACTTGCTAGCCGATCCCTCCGGCGGCCCCCTCAGCCCCGCCGCCCTCCCTTTCGTCGGCGATCCCGTCGAACTCTCCGGCGAAGCGGCCACGCTCGGCGGCGACCTTCCCCTTCTGCTCGTCGCCCCCGGCGACATCCGTCGGTTGTGATCGGGCCGGGTTGCGTCCGGTGGCGTCAGCCGCTTGGAGAGATACCGAAAGCCCCACGACGGCGAAGAGCGGTGAGCGATCTACCCCAGCGAACTCTGTGCCGACGCCCGCGTCCGGCACGATGCGCGGCGAAAACTGGTGCCACAGCCCCAGTTCGGCCCCCAGTGTTTCCGCTTCCCCGTCCAGCGGGCCCTTTTCGATCTGGGCAACCTGAAGAGAAGCCCGAGCCTGAACGCCGCGTGGGGCACCGGTGATCGGCTGCACACGCCCAGACTCGCCGGGCGCATCCACGCAAATCACGCATCCACGCCGCGGCTCATGCGACGGCGATGGGTTAGATCAGAGGTTCCATATCCTCGTCCATGCCCGCCGCCGCAGTACCCATCAACATCCATCTCCGCGTCACGCTTCCCGACGACCTCCCGACCCTCTTCGAGTTTCAATGCGACCCGGCCGCTAATCAACTCGCCGGGACGAAGCCGCGCGACCTTCCGGCGTTCAATGCGCGCTGGGAGGAACTTCTCCGCGATCCTGCCGGCGCCCGCGTCACGCCCCGGGTCATCATCGCCGCCGGCGCCCTGGTGGGTTCGATCAACATCTTCGAGCAGGAGGGCACCGACTCCATCGGGTACTGGATCGCTCGCGAGCACTGGGGCCGCGGCATCGCCACCCGCGCCATTTCTCTCATGATCGCCGAAGTCGCCACGCGGCCACTCTTCGCACGGGTCGCCGTCACCAATGTCGCATCGCTGCGCGCGCTCGAGCGCAACGGTTTCGTGGAGTCATCCCGGCGTCATTGCCCGGCTACCGAGCGCAGTGTGGCGAGAGAGATGATCACGCTGGTGATTGGGTGAGGAGCATTCACGTGGAGCGCTGCGGGAGTCCTCGCATCCGAACACATCGTGACCGCCGAATCCCCAATCTCCTCCGATGCCACATTGCTCATGGCCAAGGCCGCGCAAGGCGACCGGACCGCGGCGGATAGTCTGCTCCCATTGCAGATCACGGTCTCACTTGGACTCCAGGCTCTTTGTTATCTTGCTGGAAACGGCCTGTTCACAGGGCAGGTATGGGGTTGGGTTGACCTACTCCGTCATGGGTGTGGGGTACTTCCACAGCCTGGCAGTGCGTGGCACGCAACAGGGCCCGTTCCTGGATACCTCGATCGGGCTTCGCATCGGCTCCGCCGCGCCGCCGCCCGCGGCGGGCGGCATCAGCATCGCCGGCGACAGCGCGTTCGCGGGCGCACTCGCTGCGGCGTCGTTCTCCGGCAGCGGGGCGGGGCTGACCAACCTCAACGCCGGCAATCTGAGCGGGACTATCAACGACGGGCGCTTGTCCAACAACATCCCGCGACTGAACACCAGCAACTCATTCGCTGGCGGACTCAGCGCACCGTCGTTCACCGGGAGCGGGGCGGGGCTGACCAACCTCAACGCGTCGAGCCTCACGACCGGGACGGTCCGCCAAATCGTCCTGCCCGTGCACGCGTGGAACAACATCGTTCTGCCCGTCAACGCGGTCAACTCGGCGTCTTTCACGAACGTGAACGGCACGTCCCAGACCTTTGCCATGCGGCAGGGAGTGGCAGTGATCAGTTGGAGCACCAGCGGCTACATCAACGCCACCGGCAACGGCTTCGCATTCCGCGTCCGGGCCCTCACCAACGGCGTCGAGACCGTCGGCCCCGCGATCATCTTCTTTTTCAATCAGGCTTTGGTTCACCACACCATCAGCGGCAACGCCGTGGTGTCGATCCCCGCAACCGCCAACACGACGTTCTCGCTCCAGGTGCGCGGGAACGGAGCCGTCAGTTACCAGACCGACAACAACGACTCCTTCACCGCGACCATCATCAACATCGGGCAGTGACCCGCGGCCTTCACTCCGTTGGGTATGAATCGCTTGGCTGATCGGGCGGCCGTCGCCGATGCCATTCGAACTACCAGGAGTTGCGCCGACTGGCGCCTTCGCTCGCGTGGACAAGCGGCCGCGGACCACAGATGCTCGAACCGCGAACTCGGGGAGCGACCGAGCGATCGGCAGGACTAATCACGGCTGTTCAGCGGCGAAGTTCCCGCATACGCGACATGATCGCCTGGCGCGTGCATCCGTCCGCGAGACCACTTGGAAGGACCAAGTCGGAGGCCTTGATATCGGGGCGGAAAAGAAAAACGGCCCTGGCGCGAGCCCCAAGGCCGATCAAATAGAGGGTGAATAGCCCGGATCGAACGGGGCTCCGTCGCTCACGCCCGAAGCCGCCGCGATCGGGGGGACCGGCGGGTCTCTCTTTGGGACGGTTGGCAACTGCATGTGACGAGTTGGGCATCATTTGACGGGGCACCTCGGAATCCAGGCTCTGCGTTATCGTGTTGGTAGCAGCCCTCCCATTCCTCTACCCCTGGG
Organism: Phycisphaerales bacterium; assembly: GCA_905339235.1. Lineage (GTDB taxonomy): Bacteria > Planctomycetota > Phycisphaerae > Phycisphaerales > UBA1924 > RI-211. Next base: position 97,793 of record CAJPFG010000009.1, on the reverse strand, counting down.
ACTTGTCAGCTTGACCCTCCGTATCCGAAGCCAGATTCTCTCTGGCTGGGCGAAACCGTCGCGGCGGACCCCTCTTCATGAACTCAACGGTCGCTGAATGACGCTCTGCGGGCGGCCGCTTCTCAGGTCGTCGGGAAAGTTGACGTTCGCTACGGTGTCACGGCTCACAGGCACAAGGCCCACGGAGTCTTTGGGGAGCGTGTCGGTCAGCTGGTGGCGGCCCTGCTCGATCCGACTCTTCAGTATCAGCCCGGCAGCGGGCAGGTACACGCCGGCGCAAGGATGCGGACGGTCTGTGACCGCCCAGACCGCGGTCAGCTCACCGGCGCACTCCGCCGCCCTGGCGACCCGACGGATGTCGGATGGGCTGAATCCAGGCATGTCCCCGGCCAGTACGAAGATGGGGCCGTCACATTGGGCGAGCGCGGAGGCGATCCCGCCGATCGGACCGAGACCCGGGTGCGCATCAGGGATCACACCGTCTGCGAGTGCCACGATGACCGGGTTGCAATGACCGACCAGCTTAACGCGAGGACCGAACACCTCGCGAAGGCAATCGATAGGATGCTGCGCCAAGAGCTTGCCGTTCCAAGGCTCGACAAGCTTGTCGCGGCCGAAGCGCGTGCTCTTGCCGCCCACGAGCACGATGGGCTGGATGGAATCCATGAAAGACCGCAAGACAGCCGGCCGAGCTTCATCGCTCATGACGAACGACCTTTCCGCTCACCGACGTCGCGTCTGGTCGCCCATCGTCTTGCACCTCTCCGCGCAGCGTTTCGATCGCGTGGGGCAGAATGTCGAGGAGTGCTTCGAGATTTTCGGTGCTTCCTTTGAGTGAGCCGGGTAGGGTCAAGATCAGCGTTCTGCCGATCGTGCCCGCAACGCCGCGTGACAGGAAGGTCCGCGGTGTCTTCGCCATGCACCTGAGACGAGCGAGTTCCATGAGCCCCGGGTGTTGGCGCTCGATCACACTCATGGCGGCCTCGGGCGTGACATCACGGGGGGCTAGACCCGTGCCGCCAGTGCTCACCACTAAATCGATGGCGAACTCAGGGCGACTCCATACGCTGAAGCAGCAAGCGAGTTGATCGCGTTCGTCGGGTAGGCAGCGCCTTTCAATGATCTCAGCATTGAGGCGATTGCGCAGCATCTCGACAATCGCCGGCCCCGAGGTGTCCACCGCTTCTCCTCGGGAGCATCGATCGCTCACAGTGAGCACGGCGGCGTGTATGGGTCGCGTCGTCCCGTTCATGTGGTGGCGTCCCGGTTCAACGTGAAGGGGCCGCTTCGGCCGCCGAGCTTTTCCGTGACACGGACCATCTCGATCACCATCGTCTTGTCGATCGCTTTGCCCATGTCGATGACGGTAAGGCAAGCGATGGTGACCGCCGTCAGAGCTTCCATCTCGACACCGGTGCGGGATTGCGTGCGGACCGTCGCGGTCACACGGACGTGACCTTCTCCGAGCGTTGCGGCTACCTCCACGGCGTCCAAAGGCAGGGTGTGGCAAAGGGGGATGAGTTCGTCGGTGCGCTTGGCCGCAACGATCCCCGCGAGTCGGGCGACCTCCAATACCGAACCCTTCATGACCGTGTTGTCGCGGATCGCCCGCTCGAGGTCTGGTGAGATGCGCACGAAGCCCTCGGCGCTGGCGGAGCGCGCGGTGACCGGCTTATCGCCGACGTCCACCATCCGTGCGCTGCCATCCGGCGCGACGTGCGAGAGTTGGGGTGGGCGGGCTGGCTGCAAGTCGTCGGTCATGTCCATTGTTCTCGCGTGGCTCGATGAGGAACATCGTTGGCGTCCGGCGTTCACGACGCCGGCCAGGCATAGAAGGGCACGATGGCGGGGAATGCTGACGGTGGTAGCTCGATAAATCCATCGCTGAGGCCGGCGGCGACAATATCGCCCGAACCCCGGCCGTCTATCAGTTCGGCCCACGGCTGTCCGCTTTCGTCCACGCCCAGGCGCACCAGGCGGTGCCACCACAGATCAAGCGTCCGGCCGTCCTGGTTGGCGAGCGTGATGAGCCGCGGGAGACACTCGGCTGGCGTCCGCCGCGCCCCCGAGCAGGCTGCAAACACAGGTAGCACGATTCGCGTACACGTCACCAGGGCGGAAACCGGGTTGCCGGGCAGGCCGAAGATCGGCACGGACCGCGCGTTTTCCGTGCCGGCCCGGTTTAGCACTGCGCCGAGCATCGGCTTGCCGGGGCGCTGGGGCAGGCCATGAAAGACAATCTCCGCGCCCGCTTGTTCTACAGCCGTCCGAACGCGGTCGCGATGTCCCATCGAGACGCCACCGGTCAGGACTACAGCGTCGGCGACCTCGCACGCATGCTCCAACGCGCTCCCAAGGTCTTCGTCATCACGGATGTGGGACACTTGTGTGACGTTCACCCACGCGTGCGACGCGAGTATCGCTCGCACAGCCGGGGCGTTGCTGTTACGGAGCTGGAAGGCTGAGGGTACCTGATCCGGTTCGATGAGTTCATCCCCCGTGGTGATAACCGCTATGCGGAGGCGGGCAAAGACCGTCGGCCGGGTGATCCCCACCGCTGCGAGCGTTGCCAGCGCTGCGGCCGTGATGACTTCGCCCCTGTGCAGGACGACGGCCCCGACCGATGCGTTCTCACCTCGACGACGGATATGGTCTCCGCGCCGGATGCGTCCCGCAGCCTGCGGCGTAAGACGGATGGATGTGATCTCCCCGGCCCCTCTCGTCGCATGCTCCGTAACGTCCTCGCGGCGAACCACCCTGTCGGCTCCCGGCGGGATCGGTGCGCCGGTTGCGATCCGCACCGCGGCGGGCCGACCGGAGCCGTCGAGAACGGCGGGCGGCCGCTCTCCGATGCGGGACTCGGCCACAACCGGCAGTGTGACGCCAGTCTCGGTCGAACCCGCGCCTGATCCCGAGGGGGTGCCGAGATCGGCCGCGCAGACCGCGTACCCGTCCATCGCCGAGTAGTCAAAAGCGGGGCTGTCGCGATCCGCGAGGATGTCTTCGGCCAAGATGCGTCCCGCGCTTTGGTCCAACCCGGCGACCTCATTTGATCGAGCCGGGGAATCGGCACCAGCACGTCTGATGAAGTCGGCAACGGCGGCCGTTGGTGATTCGAACGCGAATGGCTGACCGCGAAAGCTCATGCGTGCTCCTGAAACAGCGTCGGCTCCCAAACCATACACTCCCGCATGGAAGTCGAGGTGCTCCTCTTCGGTGCCGCCGCCACCCGCGAGAACTCCGACCGAGTCACCGTGGTGGTCGCGGCCGAATCGACCGTACGGGACGTCCTGGCCGCCCTTCACGAGCAGCATCCTGACCTTCGCTTCGCCCTTCCAGCCGTAGAAACCGGTCGCCTTGCCGTGAACCAGTCTTTCGCCAAGGGGGATCATCCCGTCAGAGCGGGCGACGAGGTTGCCCTCATCACGCTCGTTGGAGGCGGATGATGGCGTCCCCTCCTTTGCCTTCGGTCGTCATCGCTCGGGTCGTAGACGGGCCCGTGACTCCAAAGATGGAGCAGACCTCCCTTTTCGGGAAAGGCTGGAAACCTGCTCGCGATGCTACGAACCGCCCACGCGGCGTTGTGGGCGCCGTGCTTCGGTTTGAAGGGATTGTGCGCCGCGGCGAGCCCAGCGAGGATCATGGCGGCGAGGAACGGGAACTCCTGGCGCTGGATTACCAGACGTATGACCCGATGGCCGAGCGAGAACTTCAGTCGCTGGCTGGGAGGATTGCCGATCAGCACCGGCTCACGTCGCTCGTGGTGCTGCACAGCCGCGGGCGCGTGGCGGTGGGCGAGGTGTCGTTCGTGATGATCGTGGAAAGCCCCCATCGCGCCGAGGCGCTCGCGGCGATGTCGCAGTTCATCGACCGGCTCAAGCAAGACGTGCCAATTTGGAAGAAGCCGGTGTGGAGGTAGCAACCTGTCATGAGAGGATCAGCTTCACCCCTGCGATAAGCAGAACCGCCGCGAGCAGAACATTGAGGGTGCGGGGTGTCGCCCGTCGGCTGCCGAGCGTCGCACCGGTGAGGCCTCCCACTCCCGCGCACGCCGCCAGCAACCCCAGCGAGGCGGGCGGTGTCCAACCACGGCTCGCCAGGCCGCCAAGCCCCGCGACGGAGTTCGCAAGGATGAAGAGCGACGACGTTGCCGCTGTGCGTTTGGGATCGGCCCACCCCATGAGCAGAATCACGGGGCTCAGAAAGATGCCCCCACCCGTTCCCGTCAGCCCTGCTAGAAAACCCAGTCCCGAGCCGACCGCCAACGCGACGGGAATCGAAGGGGGACGAGGCTGGAGCGCCGCCTTGGATGGTTTCCATGCAACGAATGCCATGCGCACGGCTGTGAGCACCAGCACGACGCCAATCGCGACCTTGAGCGCGTGCTGCGGGAGTTGGATGAGGCCGCCCAGGTAGGCCGCGGGAACGGACGCCACTGCGAAGGGCCAGAACAGCGCGCACGAGAAGTGCCCTGCGCGGGCGAACTGGATAAATGCGATGGCGGCCACCAGGACATTGATCGACAGGGCCGTCGGCCGCATCACGGCGGCCTCGACACCAACGAGTGCCATGACGGCGAGGTAGCCCGAAGCGCCGGCGTGACCGACCGAGGCGTAGAGCGCACCCACGACGAGGAACAACACGGCGAGGATGGCGAGAGTGTCCGCCGGCATCGGTGGCCTTTAGAGTTGCTACCCGCCGATGGCGGACATCGGCCGCTCGGGCTGGACAAAATGCGGTGAGGTGATCCCGTGACCGGGCTGCTTGGTCCAGGTCGCGTCGATCAGGAAGTTGGCCAGTTCTTGGTCGGTCGCACCGCTTCGCAACGGCGACCGCAGGTCCCATTCGGTGGTGCTGAACAGGCAAGGTCTGACCTTGCCGTCGGCGGTGATCCGGAGGCGGCTGCACGCGCCGCAGAATGGAGTACTGACGGGTGCGATGAACCCGACACGCGCGGGCGAGCCAATGGGGAGGTCGGCGAACCGGAATGTGCGGGCGGTGCTGGACGGCTCGTCATCGTGGCAAGCGGTGAGCGGAAAGACACGCTCGATTGCCGCGCGGGTCTCGGCGGCGGAGACCCACTTGGAGGAGTCCCAGGCGTGAGCCGAATCAAGAGGCATGTACTCGATGAACCGCATCTCGATGCCGAACGTGCGGGCAAGCGCCGCGAGTTCGACGGCCTCGTCGTCGTTGAATCCCCGAATCAGCACGGCGTTGAGCTTGACGGGCGTGAGGCCTTCGTCCAGTGACATCTGCACGCCCTCGATCACCTGGGCGGGCGACGACGACGAACGCGTCAGGCGAGCGAAGTGGTCGGGGCGGAGCGAGTCGATGCTGATGGTGAGGCGAGCAAGGCCGGCGCTCTTCCATGCGCCCAGCGCGTCACGGCTGAGGAGCGACGCGTTGGTGATCAGAGCGATCTCGACGTCAGTCGCGGCAGCAAGGCCCGCGATGATGTCGGTCAGCCGGGGATGCAGGGTTGGCTCGCCACCGGTGAGACGGACCTTGCGCACGCCGAGCGACTCGGCGATCGTGGCAACACGGACGATCTCATCCACCGTCAGCAGCGTTTCCGGCGGGGCGAAGCGCACATCCGGCTCCATGCAGTAGACGCAGCGGAAGTTGCAGCGGTCGGTGATGCTGATGCGCAGGTCGCGGATGGTGCGGCCGTGGGAATCGACCATCCGGCGGCCAGCACGCACGTGCGCCGGAGCGGGCGCTAGGGCACGACCCTGGGAACGGAGGGCTTGGCCGGCGAACTGCGGGAGAGCAAACTCGCCACCGGTCCCGGCAGGGCGGGGCACGGGCACAGTTCTGCTGTCCTGCATAGGGGTCCGCACGTGCTCCGCTCCAATCTTCGTTACACTCCCCGCTCCAGCTGCTTCGTCGCCCAGCTCCACGCGGCGACGGTTCGCGGGAACCCAATCGTGTTCATGCCCAGCAGGATCGCCTGCTCGACTTCGGCGGCCGTCGCCCCGTGCTGCATCGCGCGACGTACATGACTCCGGAGAGCCGACTCCAGACCGGCTCCGACGCAGATGCCGATCTTGATCAGCGCCAGCGTCTTGGCATCCAGCGGTCCTGCATCCTCCACCGTCTTGGCAATGCTCTCGTGGGCCCGCCCGAGGGCAGGGAACCTCTTCACGAACTCCTTGTACGTGCTAGGAACCCTATTTTGGTCTGAGCTGTCCCGGTCGGTCTCACTGCGTTCCGCCACAATGCCTCCTGGTTATGAAAGGCCCAGAGATTCAAGGGTTCGGGGGTGTGGGCGCTTTGGGCACGAGAGACACCTGCAGCAGGAACACCGCGCGTGACGCTGCCCGTACATCGTGCCGGACGCCGGGCGCCATGACCAGCAACATGCCCGGTCGCAAGTGGTATCCGGTCCCACCGGTTCCTCCGGCCGTGACATCAAGCTCGCCCTCGATCGCCTGCACCGTGACGATGCCGCTCGTGGCATGCTCAGCGAGGCTGGCGCCCGCGTCCAGCACAAAGAGCGCGACCGTCCGGCCCGAGTTCTTGAAGAGCGTCTTCTGCCGATGCCCGTGCTGTTTAGACGTCTGTTCAGCCTCAAGCGCCGCGGCCTCCGCGTGCAGGTCGAACGCGAGATGTTCTGCCGCGAATCGCTCCGCAGGCGCCGCGCGTGGTCGGTCGTCGCTCATGGTTCTGCCTCGTTTCGTCCGGTATCGTGCTCATCGACCCCCAGGCGGTGTCTCGCGCGAGATCCCGGGCGCTGCTCTTCGATGAAGGCCGCCTCGGACGCCAGTCCCGCCAGCGCCTCCGGGTGGTCGCGCTGCACCGCCTCGAAGAACTCTCTTTCTTCCCAGCGGATGTGGTCGTGCAGCAATGCGCCGATCCGGCGCATCAGTTCGGCGTCGCTCGCAACTGCTTCCGGATCGCGCTCGCACTCCTCCGCCAATCGCCTGAGTGTTCCGTGCTCCTCCAGCAGGCGCTCTCTCAACGCCGGCGAGTTGACCAGGGGGAGCAGCAACCGCTCTTCATCATCAAAGTGTGCCCGGATCTCCGAACGCCACGCGTCGAGGAAGCTGGCGATCGCGAGCAGGCGCTTCGCCCGCTCCCGGTCAGCCGCCTGTCGCAGACTCCGAGCCTGGATCAGTCCGCCCATGTGCTCGCGCGACAACGGCTGGAGCGTCGCGTGACGCTTCAGCGGCGGAGTCGGCGGGAGCGGTTCCTCGGAGCTGTCGTGCGACATCGAGCGATAGTATTCAGCATGTCCGCCTCGCTGAACATCCTCGGCCGCACCCCCGACCACGGCTTTGACGAACCCCTCGGCCTGCTCGCGGATTGCCACCGCCGGATCGAGATGTTCCTCGAACTGCTGCAACGCGCCGTCCGGGAGCACGCCGGTACGCCGCTCAATGCCCCCACGGCAGACGCGATCCGCAGTGCCCAGCGGTACTTCGCCAAGGCCGCCCCAAAGCACACCGCGGACGAGGAAGAGTCGCTGTTCCCGCGGCTCAGAGCCGCCGCAGCGATGCAGGGCAAGGACTGCGACGCGATCGCGCGTTTGGAGGGCGACCACGAGCAGGCGGATCGGCTCCACGCGCAGGTGGATGGCCTGCTCGAAGCGTGGCTGCGTGATGGTTCGTTGCCAGCCGAGCGGCTCACCGAGCTCGGCTCGATCCTCACGGCTCTGCGGGAGCTGTACCGTGAGCACATCCACATCGAGGAATCCGAGGTGTTTCCCCTTGCAGGTTCGCTGCTCTCGCCGTCGGACCTTTCGGCGGTGGGGTCGGAGATGCGGACGAGGCGCGGGGTGGCCGCGCCGGAGTGAGGCACACTGGCGGAAGATCAAGTGCCCCCTTGCAGGAACCGCTCGATCGCACTGCGCATCTCCCGTTCCGGGTCGACCTGGTAGTCGGCGATGTCCAAGAAAGCCGCGGCCCCCAATAGCCGACAGGTCAGAGTGGCTGCTTCCAAGGCTGTTGGCGTACGGAGAACGTGGGGCCTGACTCGGGCACCAACAAACGGGATCGATTGCCACTCCGGTGCGTCCTTTACCAAACGCAACAGATCAAACATCTTCGACTCGTCGAACACGACCGTGCAGAGAATCAGATCGACTCTTCCCTCGCGCAGGAACGCGACCGCCTGCGACATGGTCTCCGCGCAGACCAAATCATGTCCGGCGAGCATCCTCTCCAGGACGGCCCGCGGCTCGGGGGACGCTGCAATCAGGATCTTGGACATTCCACGCTTTCATTCAGTACCCAGCCACCATGATATCCCGAGCGGGAACGGCCTGAGAGATTCCCACTGACCTCAGGTAGGGGCCGTTTGCACGCCGGTGCCGAGCCGGTGCATCAGGCCGATCAACGCCAGTGTCCATGCCCCCGCCGCGACGTAGAAGAACGCCGGTGAGACTAGGCTGAGGAACGGGAGGTCAATCGCCCCGGCCATACGTGCGGTCGCGACCGAGTACATGCCCAGCGGGAACACGGCCCCCCAGTACAACGGGTCGTAGCGCAGCGGGAACCTTTTCACCCCGTGCCGCCAGACCCCCAGGATGACGAGCATCGGTATCCACCAGGTCGCCGTGGCCCAGAACAGCAGCGTCGTCCCCTTGATGAATGGAACCAGCTCCCGGATGAGGGCGCTTTCCTTGCCCGCGAGAAGGAGTGTCGCGCCGGCAAGGGTTGAGATCGCCATCGCGCCCATGTTAATCCAGTACGGCGGGGCGAGGTCTGATGGCTTGAAGGGGAAAAACGTGTACCGGTAGAAGATCAGCGAGATGATCCAGACGTAGAGCATGGCCCCGCCAAGCCACATGGTCAGGGCAACGAACAGCAGGACTTCACTTCCCCCGCCGGCATCCCCGGCCAGCTGAGCCGCCAGCACGGAGACCGATTGTGTCGCCACGATCGATACCAGCCAGCCCCCATTCAACCCATCCGCCAGCGCGGGCTTGGTCGCCTTGACGGTCAGGGTGGTGAAAATGGTGTACGTCAACAAGACCCAGAGTGTGGCGCCCGCGATCCAGAGCGTCCATGCGAGGCTTGTTGCGCCCTGAATCAAGAGCGCCTGCGATCCCAGCACGCACGCGCCCGGGACGGCGGTGAAGAACCCGACGCTTCGGTTGTGATCCTTCAAGTCCGCGACAACCCGGGCACGGTGCCGGGCGATGCGGACGAGTGTCAAACCCCACAAGGCAGCGAAGAACACAAGATTCAGCCAGAACAGGCCCCGGGCGATCGCGGCGAATCCTTGGACCCACGCCGCGAGCGACACGATGCCCGTTGCCATGACGAGCGCGAAGTACGCGGGATGCAGGCCCGCCGCGGCGCGGTCGACGACCGTCCCCCTCCCGACCCCCGTTCCGCTCACCGGTCCGGGCGCACCGATCGGCGGTGGGGGTGGCGGTTGGACGGCCGAGCCGCGATCGTCGCTCATCGCGGCCTCTCAAGAAGGTAGAGGTAGCGGAGCAAGCCAACGTTGAGAAGGAGGCAGACGAGGCTGGCCCCAAGCGCGGGCCATGCCACCGCGTGATCGCCGCCGAGGTACGCGTTCATCGTCGCGGTTAATAGCCAGAGCTGCATCAACCCGATGATCAGAACGATGCTCAGGATCCCGGACACGATGGCCGTGCGATTCTCACGAGTGATGCGGCCCCGCGCGGTCCCCCGTGCCAGGGTGGGTGGCGAAGGTGGGGATGCGGGGCCCTGCGACAGCATCTGGCTCATACGGTCCTCTCCTCCACGCCGGTCGCGTAGATGGTGCCGTCACGCACTTCGAGCACGATTCGCGCCAGCGGTCTGCGTGGCGGCCCCGCAAGCGGGCGTCCGGTGGCCAGGTCGAACGATCCGTGGTGGCATGGGCAGAGCAGCCGACCGGAACTCACGTCGGGCGTCACGGCACACGAGAGGTGCGAGCACTTGTTGCTGTAGGCCAGGAACTCGTCCTGACCAGCGCGGACCAGGAGGCACGTGTCGTGCTCATCGGGATAAGCGAAGATCGCGGCCTGGCCGACCGCGATCTCATCGACACGGGCGATAGGCCGTGGCCCGGGCCCGGTGTGCTTGCCACCAAGCGTCTTGAGCGCGATCCACGCCTGGCCCGCGACGAAGGAGCCGCTGATCAAGACCATGAACTTAGTGAAGTCCCGACGCGCGACGTAGTTGTCCTGCGCGGTGTCGATGGGAAAGTCTTTACGCCACTTCGGCTGCTCGTCGGGCGGGCGGCCGTCGGGGGTGAGAACGCGGAGTTGTTTGTCATGTGCCATTCGGGAACTCCGGGCAGTAGAGGCGAGACAACAAGGCCGGTCAGTGGGACCCGTTGAGGACCCCGAGCGAGATGGACCGTGCGGGGGGGTTTGGATCGAGCGCAGCCGTGACATCCAGGTGCTCGGGACGCTGGCCGGACACGCTGCGCGGCCCCATCATCTTGACCTTCGTGGTGATCGTCTGGTTGCCGAACTGGAAGCGGTCGATCGGGGCCGACTGCGGCCGCGCCGCCTCGATCTCCTCGCGCGTCCCGAAGAAGAGCGCCTGGCTCGGGCACACGCTGGCGCACATGGGCTTGAGGCCGACCGACGAGCGGTCGTAGCACATATCGCACTTCATCATGAGCTCGAACTCGACCTTCATCTTGGGAACGCCGAAGGGGCACGCCAGCACGCAGTTGTTGCACGCGATGCAGCGCGGTTTGCGGGCCGACTGCACCACCCCGTCGGGCGTGCGCTTGATGGCGTCGGCGGGGCAGACTTCGGCGCAGGTGGGCGAGTCGCAGTGCATGCACACGACCGGGATCGTCTGCGTCGAGTGCGCACGGTCCACGGTCTCCAAGTGGATCATCGAGATGCCCTTGTGCGTGTCGCACTCGGTGCACGCCTGCACGCATGCTTGGCACCCGATGCAGCGGGAAGGATCGATGTAGAAGTTGAGGTGACTTGGGACACTCATAGAGGCTCCGATCTGTTCAGCCTTGCTGCGGTTCCAGCTTTCCTGCCCATTCCGGCGGTCTGTCAGCTTTGCGAATCCGGACCGCGCACACCTTGTATTCCGGGATCTTGGAGATGGGGTCCTGGGCCGAGATCGTGAGCTGGTTGGCGCTCTTGCGGCCCGGCCAGTGGTAGGGAATGAAGATCGTGTCGGGTCGGATCGTCGTCACAACCATTGCCTGCAGAGTGCAGTCGCCGCGGCGGGACTCGGCCGTTACCCAGTCCCCGTCTTTGATCCCCATTCTCTCTGCCAGTTGCGGGTGCATCTCGATCCGCGGTTCGGGGTATTGGTCCACGAGCGGACCGATTCGCCGGGTCTGCGTGCCTGAGAGGAACTGACTGATGACGCGCCCCGTCGTCAGCATGAGGGGATACTCGGCGTCCACGTCCTCCGCGGGCGGCGTGTACGGGGCCACATTGAAGCGGGCCTTGCCGTCCGGGAAGTAGAACGGGCCCGCGCCCTTGGCGACCACGTTCCACGAGCCGGGCTCAAAGAGCCGCGGCGTGCCCGCGTGGTCGATGGGCTTGCCGCTGGGGTCCTCGCTGTAGCACGGCCAGCAGACGCCGTACTGCTGCTCGATCTTCTCGTAGGTGATGCCGGAGTAATCGGCGACGCCGCCCTTGCTGGCGACGCGGAGCTCATCGAAAATGGCCCGAGGCTCGGTGAAGGTGAAGCCTTTCGGGCGATCCAGCGCAGCCGCGATGTCCTGCACGATCCGCCAGTCCTGCTTCGCATCGCCCGGGCAGTCCACGGCCTTGTTGATCTTGATGACCTTCCCCTCGATCTGCGTCACCACACCCTCGTCTTCCTCCTGGAGGGAACCGGGGAGCACGATGTCCGCGTGCCGCGCCGTCTCGTTCATGAAGAAGTCGATGGCGACGTAGAACTCGAGCTTGCCGAGGGCACGGGCGATGAAGTTATTGTCGGGGAGGGAGACGATGGGGTTGAAGCAGAGCGAGATCAGGCCCTTGATCTCGCCCTTGTCGATCTTGCGGAACATCTCGTAGCAATCGACGCCGGGGCCGGGCATATCCGGCTCGGCAATGCCCCAGATCTTGGCGATGTGGGCGCGATCGACGGGGTTGGAGATGTCGCGCCAGCCGGGGAGCTGGTCGCACTTCTGCCCGTGTTCGCGCCCGCCCTGGCCGTTGGCCTGGCCGGTGATGGTGCCGTACCCGCACCCCTCGCGCCCGATACGGCCGGAGGCCAGCACCATGTTGATCGAGCCCAGCACGTTCTGCACCCCGTGCGAATGGTGCTCGATCCCGCGGGCGTGCATGAGGAAGCTGGACTTGGCCGTGCCCCACCACTCCGCCGCCTGGCGGATCAGCCGCTCGGGAATGCCCGTCACCTCAGCCGTCTTGGTGGGGTTCCAGGAGGCTACGTGCTCAGCGACCTTGTCGAAGCCGACGGTGAACTGCTCGATAAAGGGCCGATCGATCCACCCCTTCTCGATCATCAGGTGCAGCACACCGTTGAACAGCGCGATGTCGCGCCCCGGCTTCACCGGAAGGAACAAGTCGCAGGTGCGCGCCAGCGGCGTGATGCGAGGGTCCACGACGATGATCCGCGCCCCGTTCTCGCGGGCCTGCCAGACGTACTCGGTCGTGATGGGCGCGCACTCGGCGACGTTGGCCCCGCTGATCCAGATCAACTCGGCCTTGGGGATGTCGCTCCACGGGTTTGCCGCCCGGTCGATGCCGAACGCCTTCTTGTTCCCAGCGCCGGCGCTCACCATGCACAGTCGGCCGTTGTAATCGATGTAGGGAGTCTTCAGACAGACCCGGGCAAACTTGCCCATCAGGTACGCCTTTTCGACGGTGAGACTCGCACCGCTCAGCACGCCCATCGCCGAGTTGCCGTAGGTCTTCTGGATGCGGGCGATCTCGGAGGCGACGCGCGTGATCGCCTCTTGGTAGCCCATCGGGCTGAAACCCTCGGGGACGGAGGTGTCCCGCTTGAACGCGGTGAGCAACCGATCCGGATGAGCTCCCTGGAGATAGCGCTTGACGCCCTTGGGGCAGAGCATCCCGCGGTTGAATGGGAAGTCGTACCACGGCTCGAAGCCGGTGACGACGTTGTCCTTGACCTTGAGCTGGATGCCGCACTGCTGGCCGCAGAAGCAGCAGTGCGTCTTGACGAGCCGGTCCGGCTCGGCGTCGGTGGCCAGGCGCACGGGGCTGGCGCGGTTCAGGTGTGGCCCGAAACGGTCCAGGATCGGCAGGAGGTTTGAAGGAGGGTTGGACATGAGAATCCTTCTGGTCGATCAAGCACGCTCGGTCGTCGTCGCCGGGGCCGATGCGGCCTCCATCATCGCCGCAACATCCACGATCCCAGGGCGATCCGTCACCTCGCGGCCCCGGCCGGCCTGCCACAAGCGGCCTTGCGCCAGCGCCATGCTGAGGCGGCGGCAGCGCGGGCAGATGTACTGGTAATGGCCCGCGGGGTCTGCGGGCATCTCGTAGGAGTACCCAAGCTCGCGCTCGACCCGGATGAGGTCTTCGACGTGCATCTTCGAGGCAAACGGCTGGGCGCAGTTTCGGCACACCGCCTGCTCACCGGTCCTACCGGCGTCTTTGTAGAAGGCCACGCCCAGCTGCGCCGGCCGCTGGAAGATGTGAAAGAACTTGCCGAAGGGCAGCCACAGCAGCGTGAAGATCACGGTCGCCGCGTGGATGATCGCCAGGAAGTCGTAGGCGTACCCCTTCATCCAGGTGTAGCTCGCCGTCAGCATCAGCCCGGTGATGCTCACCGCGAACAGCAGGATGAGCGGCAGGAAGTCCTCGCCGAACTGTTGGACCGCCTCAGCGCCTCGATCACGCATCCGCCGGCGCATCGCGATCATCACCCCCGCGATCACCAGGAACGAGGCCCACACCAGGCCGTGGAAGATCAACCCGCCGAGGATGCTCTCGATCCTGAAGCTGAACGTGGGGAATCCGAAGACGTACACGCGGTAGCGCTCAAAGTCGTCGACGGGCGTCTGGAAATGAATCCACCCAAAGACCAGCGGAAAGGTGATCGCGCCCGCCAGCAGGCAGCCCCACATGATGAGCCAGTGGGCCGCCCACCGGGTCTTACTGCGCCGGAAGATGAAGTTGTTGAGCGCGAACACCCCGACGACGCGCTTGGGCCAGGCGGCGAGGTTGCTGAGCAGCCGGTCACGGGAGAAGAAGACCTGCCAGCCCCGCCGCCAATAGACTGCCGTCGGCGGGCGCTGCAACCACATCGAATAGCGGTACGTGATCGCGAAGACCGCAAAGAGCGTGGCGAAGGTGTACCCGACAAGCGCCGCGTCAAAATGGGCGAGGTTGCGGGAGCCGATGGCGATCAGGGCAGCCACCAACAGCGTGGCGACTACGCCTCGTGTGCCGGCCCGAACTGTTTCTCGACTCAAGGATGGCATCGTCACCTCGCATCCTGATTGGCCCCAAGCCGACATCCATGAATGTCGGAGTGTAAGCCGGACGGTGCGGACGCGCGCTACCCCCCGCTCGGAGGTTGTGCGGGACGCCTCGAGGGAGGCGGGGTAGGCCGCCTCCGCCCGGCAGCCCAGGAGGCCGCGAAGACCGCAGCTTCTCCCACCTCACGCCCAGCTGGCCGTGCGGTACAATCGGACGATTGGCGGCTCTTGGAGCAGGCCGCGCCATTCCGCCAGCAGCGCCTTCATGTGCTGGTCCTCGGCGACCCGGCGTTGGTCGAGTGCAAAGGCGGATTCATCCGCGTACTCAACACGCTCGATGTACCTGCCGGGCCGTTGATCGTCTCGGAGTAACGTGACGCGGATACCGCCCGGTTGCTCGTAGAAGGGAACCGCTCGGCGCAGGAACGCCAAGAGGTCAGCGAGCCGCTGCTCCGAGACGCTGATCTCGAGGTCTAGCACGACACGGACCGGACTGTCCATACCGGCGAGCGTAGGAGATTTGCCCTCAGCTAGATCGAGAATGTTCCCGTTCCTCCACCGCTCGAACTGGACCCGCTCATGCTCCCCGAGCCGCTGCCGGAGCCCGAGGAGGAGCCCGACGAGAACGACGATGAGCCGCTGGATTTGCTGCCCGACGACCCGCTGCCGCTCGATGAGCCGCTGCCCGATCCCGACCCTGAGCCTGAACCAGAGCCGGAGCCGGAGCCCGATCCGCTCGCGGACCCAGAGCCCGAGCCGGAGGCGCTGCCCGAGCCGGAACTCTGGGCGGTCGCGGGCATGTCGTTGTGGACCCAGACTCCTTCGGCAAGCAGCGTGTTGGTGCCGGGGATGTGGATGGCCACGGTGCGGGTCGGCGCGTCGATGCGGACGACGGATTCGACCTCCTCCTCGTTCATGTGCTCGTTGATCAGAAAGTCACCGGGCTGGATGAACTCGGCCGACGCGAAGCCCCACTCGTCGCCGCGGCGGATCATGAACGGGTGCTCGGGCGTTGCCTTCAAGCGGCGGTTGATGACCATGAATCCGTGGTGCTCGCCGAGGAGGATGCTGGCCACGCGCGCAGCGACGGGCGTCGCGCCGTGAAGGCCGTGGTGCGAGAGCCAGTTGTACTGGGCGCGGTAGGGCACATCGACCTCGAGACCGGGGACCTGGATGGATGCGATTCGGTCGCCGGGCTTGAGGTTCTCGATCGGCGTGAGGCGGCCGTCCTCGAGCCGCACGAGGGTGCCGAAGAGGAGGCAGTTGCCGCTGCTCCCGCCACCGCCGCTGGACCCACCGCCACCCGATGATCCGCCACCGCCACTCGATCCACCTCCACCGGAGGAGCCACCGCCGCCCGAGGAGCCTCCACCGGACGACCCGCCACCTGAGGAACCGCCTGAGGATGCGCCCGACGACGCCCCTGAGCTCATCCCGCTGCTCGCGCCGGATGAAGCGCCGCTGGACATCCCGCTGCTCTGGCCGCTGCTGCCCGATCCGGACGAACCCGATCCGCTCGATGACCCGGAGCCGCTCGAAGAGCCAGACCCGGAACCACTGCTGGACGACCCGCTCGAGGATGATCCCGAAGAGGAGGATCCGCTGGACGACATCGAGCCGGAGGAAGAACTGCCTGCGGACGAGGACGGCGAACCGCTGCTCGAACCCGATGACCCCGAAGACATGGAATCGCTCGACCCACTGCTCGACGGCGTGTGCGTCGTGCCGGACGTGTTGCTCGTAAAGGCGCCGGTGGTGTAGAACGTGAGCGTGGGAGTTCCGCTCGGCCCGGTCGTGTAGATGACATCGCCGGTCGTCGAGTAGCTCGGCGGCATGCTCGGGGTGCTGGTCGGCGTCGAGTGGGTGCTCTCGGGCGTCGAACCCGAGGGCGTGGAGTAGTTGCTCGACCCGCCACCCGTGGGCGGACGGCCCGTCGCCCACACGGGGATGTATAAGTAGTATCGGGTCGGGCCGTCGCTCATCGGGCGGCCTCCTGCGGGGTCGGAGCGGGCTTCGGGTTCGGTTCGTACCAACCCTGCGTGCTCACGGGCTTGCCGCACTCGGCGGACGCGGCCTTCACCGCCGCGTCGAAGTCCATGCGGTCGAACGCCTGGAGCTCGCTTCCGGGCGAGCAGTTGATCACGCGGAATCGGTGCTTGTCGAAGTGCGGCCGCAGGGCCTCGAAGCGGCGGGCCAGCGAGTCGTACAGGATGTTGTTGTGCCGGATGGCGTTGGGTGCCCGGTGCTCATCGAAGGCGTACCTGCGGTCGGCCGCCATCTTGAAGTCGCAACCGAGCAGGTACACCGTGCCGAAGCCCAGGTGGTGCAGCAGGCGCAGCGCCACGAGCATGACGCTGCGCTTGCCGGTGATCCCGAGCGAATCCGCGTGCTTGGCGTCGTTCCCCCACGGGACCGAATCGCCCGTCAGGAACCGCTCATGGTCGAAGTGATCGGCGCGGCGGAAGAACAGCACGCTTGGCATCTGCCGAACTCGGAAGGCGCTGTTGCGCATGGTGCCGTCGGGGTTCTGGATGCGGAGTCGCTTGTCCCAGCAGCACGTCGGCACAAACTTCAGGATGCCGGGGTCCTTCCAGCCGATGTCGATGAAGCGGCCCGGATCGTCCACGCAGGTCCACAGCGTCGGACGATGCACGGACCAGGAGTTGTTCACCCCCATCGTGACGATACCGCGTTTGTTGAGCTGGGTGAGGTCCACCTGCGTGAGCGATGGACCCGAGAGGATCAGGAACGCCGAACGTCGGCGGTAGAACCCTGTCAGCGATACCGAATCGAAGTCGGCGGTATAGAGGCGCAGGCCATCCCGTGCGGGCTTCCGCGCCTTGAGTCCCGCCTGGAGCGCCGCGATGTCCGACTGGTTCTCACGCACAACCGCACCCCCCACGGCTCTCCTTGGCCGCAAACCGCCCGACGATGTACCGCCCCTCGGCCTTCGGTGCCGTCACCGTTCCCACCTGACCGATGCGATCAAGCCACCACGCCAGAGGCCGCACGGTCGGGTGCAGCCCCTCCCCGGCGACGGTGGTTCGGCTCGGTCGCGTGCAGATCGAGAACACGAAGTGCGCCCGCGGGCGACCGACCCGCCGCATCTCCGCGAGCACCGCGTCCACATCCTCGGGAAGCAGGTGCTCTAGGGCATCGAAGCTCGTCACGACATCGGCAACGCCGTCGAGCAGCCCGGTCTTGTGCATCGCCCGCGGGATGTCCGCCTCGGGGAAAGCGAAGTCGACGCCAAGCCCATCCATGCCGAGACGGCGCAGGGCACCGATGAAGTCGTTCCGACCGCACCCGAAGTCCACCACCAACCGGGGCTTGAGGCGCTGCACGAGCGAGATCGCGCCCGCCCCGTGGTTGGTTGAGCCGTACCCGGCTCCCGGCGCGGCAGGACGCGAAGCGAGCGCGACGTACTTCTTCCGCTCGTGCTCGCGGCGTGCGTCGAGTGGGGGCTTGGTCCGGGAGGTCGTGGTCATGCGCCCTCCTCGATGTAGATGTTGAACTTGCGGTTCTCGTCGGCCGGGTCGGCGATCTCGATCAGGCTCATCGCCTCGAACACCCACACCGGCCTGCCCTTGCTGTTGCGCTCACAGGTGAGCTGCACGCAGACGCCCTCGGGGATCGGCACAAGCTTGGGCTTGAGCGACCGCGCGGGCGGGCACTTCGGAAGCACGCCGGGCAACTCGCACACGGGCCCCAGCCCGAGCAACCCTCCAAAGCCGGAGCCCGGATCGAAGTCGTTCATGTGATGGGCCTCGAAGCGGTTGATCGCTAGCCGCGTCGGGTCCTCGCCGCCACCGGCCAGTTGCGACGACAATCCCTCGGGCACGGGGACATAGCGGAGGTAGGTGTCGCTACCGGGATCGCCGTCGATCCGGGCCTCCACCCACGGATAGCGCCAGCGGTTGTTCTCGGTGGGGATGGGCTGCGCTGCGCCGAGAATCGCCGTGACGCGGCCGGGCGAGGGCTGGCCCATCTCGATCACGGCCCACTTCTCGCCCGTCCCGTCCTCCTTCCACAGGATCGGGATGCCGCCCATGGGCGTGCTGGCGAGCATCGTCTCCTCGGGAGCGAGCTCGCAGGTCGTGTCCGTCTCGTTGGTGATGAAAACCCGCGCGGGCGTCACGCCCGTGAGCACGCACCGCCCGAGGTCGCCTGGTTTGATGGGTTGCAGTGCCAGCACGAACGAGAGCGACGGGGATTCCTCAGTTGCGATCTCGCCCGTCAGCGGCGTCCGGCTATGAAACGTCCGCTCCTGGTCCTCATTGTCGGGCTGGACGAGCACGCCCGTGATAGCGAGCGCGTGGTACGGCTCGATGTCATCGTCGGAGTCGTTGCGGACCAGCACGATGCCGCGCTGCGCGGGTTCCAGCGCCGATCCGGCGTTAGAGTTGCGCTCCCGCCGGCGCAGATCGACCGCCGCATCGACGAAGGCGTTGTACGCCGCCGCGGGGATGCGGAGCGGTTGGCCCGACCGGACTTTGCGGAACACGTCACCCATCGTTCAGATCCCAAGTCCTGCGAAGCTGCCCTCGTCGTACACGCGCTCGACATAGGCCGCGACCGGGCGCTTCACGATCGCGTGCGACCCGGTGTCCTCCTGGTCGGCGTACCGCACCCACAGGTACTCCCACCCCTTCTTGCTGATGCCGCCGATGTCGCCGACGGAGATGCCGGTTGCGTTCGGGCTGGCCGCGAAGCGGAAGGTGATCTCCCAGTCGTCGTCGGGGTCGGTACCGCGCCGCGCGCCCGATGCGCCTAGGAACAGCACCTCGCCCGCCTGAAACCCCTTGAACGCGCCGGAGTTCACCTTGCCGGTGAGCGTGAAGAGCGTGCCCTTGTACGACGGCGTCACCTGGTCGTTGGTGAAGTAGTGCGTCTCGGAGAACTGAAAGACCGGAACGGTGATGTCCACGCCCTCGACGCCGTCGGCGGTGACGCCGATCGCGCCGCCGAAGTCCGGGGGCGACGAGCCCGAGGGCGCGTGCGACGAGACCGTGTCCTTGCTCTGGGTGATGTGCTGCGTGCCGCCGCCGGTGTCGAAAGAGAAGATGCTCTCGCCGGGCTCCGGGAGCGATCCGCCCTGAGCCTTCCCGTAGCGGACCACGGCCTCCCACAGCTCATCGCCGACGGGCTCGACGGAGGTGGATTGCCGGGGCTGGCCGTCATAGGTCGCGGGGCTGGTGGTCTCGGCGGCGTTCCGGGCCGCGAGGTCGTCGTTGGTCCCGCGCACGGTGTAGACCAGTTCCGCCGAAGGGTTGTCGCCCTTGGTGGACTTGCGGCTCTCGAACTTCTCCGTCACCGTGATCGGCACGAACGCTTCTCCTTAGGCGAACGTCAGGCCGCCGCTCTGCGCGGCGTCGGCCAGACGCTTGGTGTGCTTGGCGGTCTGCTCCGTGGCCCGGGCGGTGCGCTCGGCGGCCCCGCCGTCGGACTCCAGCCCTTGCGCAGCGCGAGCGTTGAACGTGCCGCGCACGCTGATCCCCTTGCCGATGACCTCGCCGAGCCCCGCGAGGCGGTCTTCGAACTCGGCCATCAGGTCGCGCGGCGTGCGGCCGGGGCCGCGCTCGGCGTCCGCTGCCTCTCGTTTCTGGCGGGCCTGCCCGATGGCGTCGGCGAGCTTCTGCTTGGCGGCATCCAGCGCCGCTTGCGACTCCGCGAGCCCCGCCTCCGTGTTCGTCTTGAGCGCGGCCTGGGCCTCCTCAAAGTCACGACCGATCCCGGCGAGGGTTGCCTCGTGCAGGGCGGCGGCCTGTTCGCGCTCGGCGGCGCGCTGTCCCTCGCGCTGGGCCACCTGCCGCTGGGCCGCGCTCTCCAGTTCCGCCAAGCGGGATTCGAGTTGATCATCGACGGCCCTCTTCGCGGCGTCCACGTCGAGCCCGGAGTCGAACAACCCCTGGATCTCCAGCATCCGCTTGGCGACCCATGACGTTGCCGACTCCCAGACCTGCTGAAAGCCGGTGGTGAAGTTGGTCCAGGTCTTGGACAGGAACGACGTGGTCTCGATCCACGCGATCTCAAGGGCGTGGAAGACGATCTCCGCGGCGGCGAGCGCGCCGTACCACATGCCATAGGCAGTGGAGACGAAGAACTCCTTGGCCTCCAGCCAGACCTTGTTGAGCGCGGCGACGCCCTGTTGCCAGACCACCTTTAGGGAGAGCCACAGGATCTCGGCCGCCAGCGCGATGTCGCCCGCCGCGAGGGCGTCGGAGATGCCGCCCACGACCTTGGTCACCCAGTCGCGCAGACGCGTGAACTGTTCACCGAGCCAGGCGAGGGCCTCGCCGCCCGCGCCGGTGGTCACAAGGAGCACGCCGCCGAGCGCCACGATCGCGGCGATCGCCAGCCCGACCGGCGACAGGATCGCCGCGATGGCGGCCCCGATCAGGCTGAATGCTGTTCCGATGCCGCCAATCACACCCGCGACGATGCCGAGGGTCGCGCCGATGCCCGAGACGATGTACCCCAAGGCGATGATAGCGACGCCCGTCACGGCGATGGCCGCCGCGACCTTGAGCGCCCACACAACGGTCTCGCGATTCGCCTTGATCCAGGTCGTGACGCTCACGACGATGCGAGTGATCCGCTCCGCGAGGTCCTTGAGCGTCGGCGCGAGCGCCCCGCCGATGGTGAACACAGCCTGTTTGAGCACCTTCCAGAGGGTGCCGAGTGCGTCGTTGAGCGCGGCGGCGTCGCGGGCGGTCTCGGTGCTAACGGTCAGACCGAGGCGCCGAGCCTCTTCCTGCATCGCCTCGATGCCCGCCGCGCCGTCCGCCATGAGCGGCAGGAGCTTGGTCCCGGCCTTGCCGAAGACCTCCATCGCCAGCGCAGCGCGGAGGGCGGGGTCGCGCACCTGCGAGATGCGCTCCGCGAGGACCTTGAACTGCTCGTCCGGAGCGAGGACCGCCAGCTGTGCGGCCGTCAGGCCAAGCCGCCCGAGGGCGTCGCCCGCGGACGCCGACCCCTGCGCCGCTCCTGTGAGCGTCCGCTGCATGTTGCGGAGCCCGGCCTCCAGGGTTTCCAGGTCGGTGCCGGAGAGGTCGGCCGCAAAGCCCAACTCGGACAGGGCCTCCACGCTCACGCCGGTCCGCTGACTCATCTTGTCCAGCATGTCGCCCGTGTCAGAGAAGGCCTTCGCCGTGCCGAGCAGCGCCGCGACCGCTGTCGCGCCGATCCCGGCGAGCCGGGTGCCCACCGACCTGAGGCCAGCCCCGAAGGCCTCGAGCTGCTTCTGGGCGCGGCGAAGCCCGGCCGTGAGCTTGTCGCTCACGCCGAGTTCGACGAACGCCCTTCCAGCCCGGATGCCTCGCGTGTCGGCCACCGATCAGGCTCCCTTCCGAATGGAGTTCCGCCACAGCAGCGGCAACTTCGGCCGCTCCTGCTCCAGCGCCGGGGCCATGTACGGCCGCGCGGCGATCTTGACCCTTTGCGAGGTGAGTTTTCCACCCTTGCGCCGGAGCACTATCGTGTCGCCGCCGTACTCCAGCACGTTGGGCGCGACGCTCTTCTTGAACCCCACGGGGCCGACGACTACGGAGTCCGCCGCCTTGTCGTACCCGAAGAGGATGAGCCGGCGCAGGCTCCCTTCGTGCGAGTGGGGAGGCTTGCCCGCGGGCGCGGACCCTTTGCGCTTGCGGATGCTCGTGCTGGCCGCCGTGCGGATGAACGCGCCGGCCTTGCTGAGCACCTTCCGCTTGGCCCCATCGACCGCGCGGACCACCGCCGCGCGGTCGAAGAACATGTCCTTGATCCGCATGGTGATCACACGCCGCTCCCGCCGCTGGGGGGGCCGCCAGCGAGTCCGCTGCCCTTCTCCAGCCCCTTGTTGAACGACGCCTCCTTCTCCTTGCGGAGCCGGCCCGATCCGATGAACAGGCCGACGATTCCGGTGAGCGCGGGCAGCGCAGGACCGAGCACGGGCAAGCCCGCGACCGTCGGCCCGACGGTGTCGAGGGCGGACAGCGTGAGCTGGCTGAACAGGCCGCGGAGCTCGCCGGCCTTCTCGATGTTGCCCTTCCACTGCGCGCCGGTCGTCTGCGTCTGGTTGAACCAGTTCTGGAACTCGACCTCTGCCTCGTTCAGGCTGAGCGTCGAGGGGAGACCGGTGGTCTGCTGGATCGTGTTGGGCGTCTTGACCTTCACGAGGTCGCCCAGGTCGAAGCCCGCGCACGACGTGAGCACGAGCGCCATGAGCAGCAGGCCGACGATGTAGACGTAATGGCGGGTGGAAAGCGAGCTGAGGAACTTCATCCGTGAGCCTCCTGCGGCATGGGGGGGAGCTTGCCGTCGATGAACACGTCCTTGAGGACCGACACGCCGACCTTGATGGGTCGCTGGCGCTTGGCGAAGGGGTCGAAGTCGCTGGGGTTGAGTCGGCGGGATCGCTTGGGGTCGCGGTGGATGTTGGCGACAAGCGCCATGACGGCGGAGGCGATCGACCAGTCGTGGCGCTGCTTGCCGTCGAGCATCGCCACCAGATCGCGGAGAGTCAGGGGGCCGGGGTTGATGCCGAGGATTCCGGCGCACTGATGGACGAGCTTCCAGCAGTCGCTTCCCCGGAGAGCAGGCGGTCCGCCAGCCGATCCAGTTCCCCGCTGTCGAGCTTCTTCTCCACCAGGTCCCGCGCCCGGTCCATCACCTTCCGCGTGGCCTGGAGCACCCGCCCGAGGTTGGCCCGGTCCCTCGGGCTCGGGCAGAAACCCACGAGTTCCTCCAGTACCGCCGTCGTCGCTGCTTCGATGGCGTCGCCCGCCATCGCCTTGCCGAACTCCTCGTCGGAGACGCTGCGTGCATCCGCTTCAGGCTTGCAGATCGCGTAGACCACATCGCAGAGCAGCACGGGATCGCGGATCAGCTTCTCGATCAGCGTCCCCTCGATGACCTGCATGAGGTCCTCGCCGGTGAGGCCGCGCACGCGCTTGATGGCGGTGACGTTGATCTCCACCGACCACTGCCGCCCCTGGTTGTCCTTGAATGACCGCATCCGTGCCTCCGTGAATCAGGCCCCAACAGCAATCCGACGCCAATCCGACAGCGATCCGACAGACTCAGCCACCGATCCATGAAGGCGCCGTCGCGGAGTACGTCACCTTCGCAGTGACCGAAACGGTGATTGCCTCCTCCAGCGCCTCGTTCCGCGAGAAGTTGGTGATGGAGAAGTCCGCCTGCAGACCCTGCCCGCTGGTCTCGTCGAGGATCTGGAAGCCGATGGGGTCGTTGCCGAAGAACGCGTTCTTGATGGCGGTGAACCCGGCATCCGCCGTATCCCACACCATCTCGAACTCAACGCTGGCCTCCTTCAGCGTGGCCACGGTGGCCCGCCAGCCGCTGTTGGCGCGGGTCGTCACGTCCGCCTCGCCCGCCTCGAGGTTGAGTGTGACATCGCGGGTGTTGCCAAGAACCACCCATGCCCCGCCGCCGGCCTGCCCGCCGACCTTGTAGAGCAGTTTGGCTTCCATACCGAGTTTGATTGCCATCGTCGTTCTCCTGCTCTATCCGGCCGTGTGGCCGACTACGAACGCCACCTCACCCGCCTTGCTCCGCACGAAGATGTCCGCCAGGTTGACCTGCTCGAACGGGATCTGCACGCCCGCCGGGACCGGGATCTCCACGCCCTTGCCGTCGGAAAGCGTCATGGGCTGCGTGTTCGTGTGCGCCGCCATGAGCGTGAACGTTGCCACCAGCGGCGTATCCGAGAGCGGCTTGTCGCTCGCGTCGAGCTCCACCTTGATGAACACGACGTTCCGCACGGCTACCTCCGCACCCGGTATGTGACGCTCAACACGCTCGTGAATACTCGGTGCTGCTCCAGCGACTCGCTCGACACCACGGGCTCGTGCGCGATCCCGACCCACGCCGCGTCGGGCGCATCGGGCAGACGCTTGAGCCGGACGTGGTCGGCGATGGCCTCGACGAGGTCGAGGAGGCCGTCGATCTCGGCCTGTTCACCCTCGGCGGGCAGTTTCTTCTGCAGGCCCACATCGATCACGCACTCGAACGTGCTGCTGTCCCGGGTCGCCGCGGCAATGGCTGTCGTGCGTGGCACGATCGACACGCGCAGGTCCTTGAGGTCCTCCATCGTGAACGCGGGCTGGAACAGCCGCACTGCGTTCACGGGCTGCCCGAACGAACCCGCATTGATGTGCGCGGCCAGGGCATCGGCGATGGCGACGATGGTGCTCACGGGCGTCCCTCCCTCCCCGCATCCGCCGCGGCGCTCAGGCCCGCCACCTTGCCCTCGAGGTAGGACACACGCCGTTCCATCGCCTGGTAGTCGGCGCGGATGGAGCGAGCCTCGCCGATGAACTCGTCGAGCCGCTTCTCGACCTGCTGGAGCTTGGTGGTGACCACGCCCCACTGGACGGTCATCGCGCCAGCGGCGAGGATGATCGTGACGAGCACCCCTGCCCAGCGAGCCTTCGTTCCGTTCTGTCCGTTGCCGTCCGCCATCACGTCTCCGTGCCGATGTGCTTGGTGTGAATCCGAAGAACCCTGCGGTAGGAGTCGCTGTACCGGAACGGCGGCTGCCCGCCCGGCGCGTTGACCTCGTACACGAACACCTGCGTTCCGACCGTCTCACGCACCTGGTCGCCGGCTCGCGGGAGGATCGGACCGGCCCCGAGGTCAAGGTCCGCCGCCCGCACAAGGAAGTCCCGCGACTCGACGCGGTGAATCAGCCCGGCGTCGTCTGCCTGCTCGAACTCGGTCCTGCCGATGGTCGCCAGGACCTCTTTGGCTTCGGCCCCGCGCTGGTACACCACGGTGCGGCTCATGTGCTTGTGCCGCTGGTCATCCAGGAACGCCGAGCCGCGATCGAGCAGGTCGCCCATGT
The DNA here is from genome assembly GCA_905339235.1 of Phycisphaerales bacterium. Lineage (GTDB taxonomy): Bacteria > Planctomycetota > Phycisphaerae > Phycisphaerales > UBA1924 > RI-211. Next base: position 72,589 of record CAJPFG010000009.1, on the reverse strand, counting down.
ATGCCTCCGACGGTCACTGCAGGAGGCGGATGCGGACGGAGGTGTCGGCATCGACGGTGGTCTTGACCGTCTTGCCGATGAGCTTGTTGGCGCCCGCCGCGGCGTTCTTGGTCGCGTTCTGCGCCCCCGCGTCCCAGTAGGCGTTGGTGCCGGCGGGCATCCCGCTACCCGCGCCCAGCGCCTTGGGGAAGTCGAACACCCCGGACACCGCGAGCGAGCCAAGCTGGTTCGCCTTGATGGGGCCCTGCGCCACGCCCACGAGTTCCGCTTGGACGACCACAGCGCCGGTGAGCACATCGGCGCCCGGGGTGTAGTCGATCGATTCGCCTTCATGCACAAACTTTGCCGGTCCTGCTGCCATGCTGCCTTCTCCTTGGCCCGGAATGACACCGGGGCCGTCTTCACCAATGCCTCCGCCGATCTCTGCGCCTTCACCCATGGGCTTACACCTCGCCCTTGCTCTTCACGCCGCCGCGGGGGTCCTGCAGCGCGACGCCGAAGTCGTGGTACCCGCGCATCCGCACGCCGAGCTGGCTGAAGTCCGCGTCGGAGGTCTCGATGGTCGGGGCCTCCTGTCCGTTGAGGAACGCCATCTCGATGACCGGCAGGTCGCTCGGGTCGGCGAGGAGGTACCACGCCTTGGCCGAGTTGCCGGTGTAGAGCGCGTTGGACAGGTACCGGCTGACCTCGATGCGGAACTTGCCCTGGTGCGGGTTGGCCACGGGGAACTTGGTGTTCGCCGTGGTGTCTCGCATCTCGACGCTCTTGTAGAGCTGCGTGCCAACTGCTGAGAGCGCCGTCGGTACCAGGAGGATCGACGGCATGACGCCCGTGGGCTTGCCGTCGGAGTCCACGAGGTCCATGAACGTGACCTCGCCCTTGGTGAGGCCGTCGATGCCCAGCGCGGTGTCCGCGCCCGAGATGAAGTTCTTGTTGCCGACGGCGAAGAACGCGGCGTTGTTCATGAACGCCGTCCAGAACACGTCGTTGATCTTGAGGCCCGACCCGCGGCCGAGCTTCCGGGGCACGGTGGTGATGGCGCCCAGGTCGTCGTTGATGATGTCGCGGCGGTCGATCGCCAGCATCAGGCCGTAGGTGTCGGCCTTGTTGCTGTAGGTTTCCTCGCCCAGTGTGCCGTGCTTGAGCTCACCGCCGGGGGCGACCTGCTCGTACTGGTCCTTGCCGACCAAGCGGTAACTCGTGACGGTCTTGAAGTCGCTGACATTGCGGACGGCGCAGATGCTCCGCCACACACGCTCGACGCTGAAGAAGCCCTCCAGCAGGAACTTGTTGGCGACGTTGGAGAGGATGCCGCCGACATCGATGATGGTCATCCCCGCCTCGATACCCCGCCCGAAGGCGGCCTCGAGGACACGGCGGCTGTCGCGGAAGGTCCGGCCCGTGTAGCCGTTGGCGATCGCCGCCTCGATGAGCAGTTCCTGCAGGCCCAGCCCGCTCTGGAACCGCTTTGACGCGACCTCCAGCGCCTGCGCCGAGCAGACCTTGTCGAGTCCCTCGAGCTTGGCGCTCTGGAAGCATGCGGCCTCCAGGACCTCGCCGGTGATGCTCGTATCGGGCGCGTGGATGGCCGGGGCCTTGGGGCGGCTGGCGCGGAGCACTTCCAGCTCGGTGCGTGTGGCATCCCATCCGTCGCGGATGGCCTGGGCCTCGATGTCGAGGTGCTTGCCGGCGCAGATCTTCCGCACCGCCGCAATACGGCTGGTCTCCGCGAGGGCTTCGGCACGGAGCGCGGCAGCGCCCGCCCCGGGCGCGGGATCGGTATCTCCGCCGGCCGGACTGCCACCCCCTCCCTGCTGGGCGGCGATGGAGGCACTGGTGCGCCCGTCGGCCCCCAGGTCTACGAAGCTGATCTCGCCCAGCGTGGCCTTGCGGACCACGTTGACGGGGCCGGCGAACTCCTGGCCGTTCACGATCGCCTTCTGCGACTCGCGGATGAACTCGAACTCCTCGACGCTCGCGCCCACCGAAGCCTGCCACGGGAACCCGTTCCGGGAGGACGCGACCACCTCGCGGGCGGTCGCGGTGTCGCGCGAGATCACGCCGGTCGCCACGAGCTGCCCGCCTTCGACCTTGATCGCGTCGGTGTGGCCGACGCCAGCGGCCGGGTCATGGGCGAACCGGATCGGGCGGTTCTGCGACGGGACCGACAGCCCGGCGAGATCGAGCACCACGGGATGACGCCAGCCGGCGACGCGCATGGCACCGCCGGTGTACGCCAGCATCTTGAAGCGAGGCAGTGCCTTCTCGGTATCGGCCCCGCCAGCGCCGGCGGCGATGGCGGTGATCTCCGCCGTGCCGGTGAGCGTGAGCGGAGACGTGCCCGCGGGCGCAGCGGCGGCTTCAAGCCGCAGACGCTTGGGCGCGAGTCGGGTCTTCGGAGCGGTGGGGGTCGGAGTCTTCGTTGCCATCGGTGTCGTCCTCTTGGGGCGCGTTGCCCGCGGGAGCCGCGGTGTTCTGGGGGGCGGGGGTCAGGCCGAGTTCATCCATGAGCACGAGCTCTTTGGCGCGCTGGCGGAGCTCTTGCTCCCAGTCGCGTCCTTGACGGGCGAACTCGGCGGCGAGCGTGGTTGTGTGGTTAGCCAGGCGTGTGGCCTGGGCGGTCGCTTCCTTGGCGGGATCGACGTGCTCGACGCCGTCCCAGAACCAGGCGTGCTCGGGCAGTGCCACCCCGCGCTCACGAAGCGACTGCGGGAGCAGCCCCTCGACGAGCACCGCTTCATTCAGCCACGCCTTGAGCAGGCGGTCGAGCACTGCGAGCTGCAGGTGGTGCTGCTCGACCCGGATGCTCTTGAAGTACACCTGGTGGTCGAGGCGACCGCTGGCGTAGTTGTAACCCGAGGAGTTCCCCGCCGCGACGTTGAACGGCATGTTCAGGCAGCGGGCGATCTCGTTGAGGATCTCGCGCTTGAACTCGCCGAACGTCGTCGTCGGCTGCTCGGCGTGGACCTGCCCGAGCTTCCAGCCGCCGGGGAGCACAGTCGCCAGCCGCTGCTCGAGCTCGACCTCATCCATCGGCTCCAGCGGATCGGCCTCGCCGTTGGGAGGAGCGTCGGTGTAGATGACGGCGGCGAAGTTGGCGGCGGTCTCGGCGGCGGCGATGGTCGCGAGCGTGTACCGGCGCAGCTGCGCGAACAGCGGGAGCGCCGGCGTGATGTCTGGGACGCCCCGGAGTTGGCCGGGTCGATCGGCGCGGAAGTAGTGCACGACGGCCGACGCGGCGAACGTGTCGTACGCGCTGAGGTCGTCGATGGGGGCGCGGAGAAGGCCGCTGTCGCCCGGATGCCGCTTCAGCACGCGGTATGCGGACGGGTTGCCCCACTGGTCGAGCACGATGCCGTCGATCTCGTCGCTGCGGCCGCGCCGCAGGAGCGGGGTGCAGACCTGGTCCGCCTCGATGAGCTTGAGGTCCAGCGATACGGGCGACCCCCACGACGTGATCGCGGGGTTGTTGACCAGGAGGGCGAACGCCTCGCCGCTCTCGGCCCGGGCCAGCCGCATGGTCCGGAGCTTGCCGGCAAGGTCCACCGCCCGGGACCACGTCTCGAACGCGTCCTCGATGCGGGCGTTGGCATCGGCGTCATCCGTGAGCATCTGCAGCCGGGGACCGGTCCCGATGGTGTCGTTGGCGAGGGTGAGGGCGATCCCTTTGGCGTAGGAGTTGTTGGCGACCTCGTACCGGGCGCGGTTACGGAGGATGCGCCGAACTTCAGGATTCACCGCGGCGTTGGGCGAGAGGCCGTCGGCGTTCGCCCAGTGCTTGCGGTTGTCGGGCGTCGTCTGCGCTGAGTCGAACTTCGCCACCACGAGCCGTCGCGGGCGACCGCCGCGCGGAGCGTCCGTGCTCCGCTCGGCGGTACGGCCGTTTCGATTCAGGAGGTTGGCGATGGTCGTGAGCATTGCGTGGAGTGGAGATCAGACGGAGCCGGGCGGGACGATCTTGGCGAACTTGATCCCGAGGCCGGGCTTCCTCGCGGCGTCCTTGGACGCGAGGTAGCGATCGGCCTCGATCTGGTCCTTCAGCGGGTGCTGCTCGACGCTGCCGGAGTCACCCGCCGCCTTGGCGGGACCGGCCGCGTTGTCGCGGAGTGCCTGCTCAATGTCAGGGGCGGGATCGGGCACGGAGGGCTCCAGGACTCGACAACGCGAGCCGTCCCCTGGCTACCTACGCCAACGACATGCGGGCTGTCCGCAGTGAGCGGGCTCCACGCACATTCGTTCGATAGATCGAACGGCTACGCCTGGGCTTCCCGCGTCGTAACACGGCGTCCGCAATGGCGACATTCGCGCCGGCGCAAGACCGCGCCCGCGAGCCGTTTCAGGTACACCACGCGAAAGTGCTGGCAGCCGCAGACGCGACACACCAGCCCGAGCGATGGGCCTCTGTCTTCCGGTTGTGGTTTCCTGATCCGCGGCATCAGCGTCGCTCGCCTTTCATTGCAGAGAGGCGAATGCGAGGTCGGACGGTCACCTTGGCGTCCGTTCCGAAGAGCACGGCGCCTTGCATGGAAGCGGCGACCGCAGACCCGACGAGGCAGTCAAGCCAGTGGTTGTCCAGCCCTTCGACCCGCAGTTTCCACTCGTCTACCGTGCGGCCGCGACCCTCCGTCTTCACCCGGTACTCGCTAGTCAGGTGTTCGGACAGCAGCCGGTGCTGCTCGGCCTTCTGACCGAACAGTGATAAGCACCCCGGGTCGCCCATCGGCACCGCCAGCCGCGCGTGCGCGAATGACTTCCAGTAGTTCGTATCGAACACGACGTGTCGCACTGCACGCTTGCCTGTCACAACGGGGATGCGCCAGTTGAGGCCGACGCGGTCGCCACGCTTGCGCTTGTAGTCGCTGAAGGGGATGCTGCTCGCACCCACGTAGCGACCGTGGCTGGGCATGAGTACGCCCGCGTGCGGGCTCTGGCGGCAGAACTGGTAGACCACGTCGGTGGACGATCCCCAGTTGGCATCGATCAGGCAGCGGTCGATCCGCACCATCGCGCCGTCATCGCGCCGCCATTCGCGGGCCAGATGCGACATAACGAGGCGCTCCAGCCCCGCATAGATCGCGCCCTCGACGCCGGCGCGTGGCGCGGCGGCCGCCAGCGTCCGGCGCATGTCTCGCAGCGTGAAGTACCCCCCCGGCGCCTTCTGGTCCGGCTCGGTGCCATAGTCGATCACGTAGCCCGTGAAGTCGTCCTCCCACGCGGCGATGAGGTAGAACAGGGCCTTGCCCTGCACGTCCACGAACATCGTCAGCCTCGTACAACCGATGGGCACCTCGGCCCGTGCCTGCCCGTTGGCCTTCGCGGCGATCTGGTCGGCGGTGAGCAGGTCGTCCGCGGCCTGGACCTCCGGCAGCGGCTCGTTCTGGTATTCCGCGAAGAACGCCGCTTCATCCTGGAGTTTCAGATTCATCGCGTGCTGGATGGCGGACAACTCATCGTGGTTGAACCGCTCCGGCCATGCGATCCTCGCGCCCTCGTCCATCGCCGTGCGATGCTGGCCGTAGAACCCCGTGGCGTCGGCGAGACCCCGATCGTGTCGCAGGCCCTCAGCCCGGAGTTCGGCATACCGCTGCCACAGCGCTTCGCGCGCGGGGAAGGCGTACACCATCTTCGTCCGTTCGCCCTGCCACTGGGGGTGCTTATCGCGGTCAAGGATGCGGTCGGCCAAGTCGTCGGGACGAACCACCGTCAGCGTCATCAGCCCCGCGATCTTCTTTCCCGGTCCCGCCAGGCCGAGGATCGCGCCGGCGAGGATGCGTTCGCGGTTGGCGCATTGCGACGGCGACCTGGCGCTCTCATCGGTCTGCGGATCATCGATCAGCACCAGCGACGGACGCGCCGAGGTGCCGTCGGCCCGCTTGTGCTTCATGCCCCGAATGCGCCCGGTGATGCCCGCCACGCGGATGATCGCGCCCGCCGCCGGCGAGCCCGGGATCGTCGGCAACACGATTTCCTTCGCGGTCCATCCGATGTGCGTCTGCTTGCCCTGGAACAGCTGGCCCGACGCCCGCTGGTGGATTCCTTCGAGGGACCGAATAGGGTGGCAGGCCTCGGGAAAGTCGCCGGCGAGCAGCTCGCTGTTCTCCAGCTCCGCCTTGATACTCTCCAGCATCCCGGCCGCGTGCTCCTCGTCCGAGCCGATGAGCGCCACGAAGTCCCGGTGCCCATAGAGCATCGCCCAGAGACAGGCGACCTCGCAGAGGCTGGTCTTGCCGCTGCCGCGCGGCATCGCCATTGCAAACAGCCCGCCCTCCAGGACCGCCTGCTCGATCTTGGCAACGACCCGCAGGTGGTCGGGGGACCACGGGAGATGAAACGTCTGCGCGAAGTATGCGTCGCAGAAGTACCGAAAGTCCCGAGCGGCCCTCTCCTTCCGCGCCGGGTCAGCGATGGGCGGCAGTTCGCCGATGTCCCGTCCCGAGAGCGAGAGAATGGCGTTGCGGAGGCGAGCCCGCTCCTTCATCGCTTCGTAGCCGGTGAGGCCAGCGGGTTCGGCGGCGGCCGCGGCAATCGCTTCGTGCCGCGTCGCCACGAGCCACGCGACGTATCGGAACAGATCGACCTTCCCCGCGTCGCCATCCGCCGCGACGCGGAAGCCCGCGCGCGTGCGATGGCGGTGGAGTTGTCGCTCGCTCACCACCTCGCCCAGCGGGGTGCTATTGAGCAGCCGCGCCAGTTCGCCCGGCTTGAGGTTGCGCGGGTCAATCGCCACCTGCGGACATCTCCTTCACCAGCCACGCGGCGTAGTGCACGAGGTTGATGCTCCCGTCTGCATTGGTCGGCGCGCCGGCGTCGATGTCCGCGTGCAGCATCGCTTCGGTGACCGGCTTGCCGCCAAGGCGCGTGAGCACGCGGGCCGCATCGGCCACGGGCAAGGCCGCGGGGTTCAGCCGGGACATCCCCTGTCCTCCCGCCGCCGGCCCGGAACTAGGCGCGTGTTCGGGAGTCACGCCGCGCCTCCCGGACCTGGCCGTTCCGCCACTTGCCCACATGTCCCGCGTAGTTGCCCACAACAGCGATATTCACGGCGAATCCTCGCGCATTGGCCTTGCCGGTCCGCGAGTGTCATGGCTTCATGTGACCCACGCGAGCGGCAACCACGCCCGCGACGGAGACCATGAGCATGAACGCGAAGAAGCCCAAGACGACGAAGCCCGGCCCCGTCCAACCCTCCGCCCCCGAGACCTACGCCCAGCGCCGCGGCGACATCGCTCGGCTGCTCGACGTGCTCGACATGGAGCTCGCCAAGCACGCCGAGGGCGCGAAGGCCGACCCGACCAACTGGGGCCGCGTCGGGGACCTGGGCAAGGTCCGCAGCGACCTGATCGACATGGTCGGGTTCATGAGCGGGATGGAGCGCGAAGAGGTCGAGCGGTTCTTGGCCGAGTGATCCACGCCAACCACAAGGAGCAGACGCATGTTCATCAAGTCGATCGTGATCGAGGGGGTCGAGGAGAACGTCGAGATCGCCCGCACCGACGCGGGGGCGCTGGTCACCGCGGGCAACCGGGTGCTCTGCGAAATGCGGCGCGACGAGGACCGCGAGGCCAGGTACGCCAAGGCCTGCGAGGTTGCCAAGGTCGTCATGGGGACCGACCGCCGCGGCCGCCCCGCCGGGACCAACTCGATGATCCACGACGTGCTCAACGAGATCGAGCGCGTCGCTGGTTGCTGACCGCCGCGCGGCGGCGCGGGATACCGCGCCAGCCACGCTTCCCCGCCGCGATGTGCGGTGGGATTCCGCACCACAGTTTCGGAGATGATCATGAGTACGAAGACCAAGAAGGCCGCGAAGCCCCGCACCCCCAAGATGTCCAAGAGCGCTGCCCGCGCCGAGGGAGCCGCCAAGACGGATCGCCTTCGCAAGGCCGCGATCGCCGAGATCAAGGACCGCTTGGACGGGAAGCCCGCCACCCCGGTGAAGGGCAAGGGCGAGAAGACCGCGAAGCAGGCCAAGCCCCCGAAGCCCGCGAAGGCAGCCAAGCCCAAGCGCGTCAGCGCCCTCGATGCCGCCGCGCAGGTGCTCGCCGCGTCCGATGTGCCCATGCGGGCCAAGGAGATGATCGCCCAGATGGAGGCGAAGGGCCTCTGGAAGAGCCCCGGCGGCAAGACGCCCGAGGCCACGCTCTACGCCGCCATCATCCGAGAGATCGCCGCCAAAGGGACTGCCGCCCGATTCAAGAAGCACGAGCGCGGCGTGTTCGTGGCCGGGAAGGGGGCCTGACCCATGGCCGCCACCCGCGAAGCGCAACTCGAGGCCGTCCTTCAAGCCGCTCTCTATCTCCTTGGCGCACGCCAAGACCAGATGCTCACCATCGAAGAGTGGACGGACCTCGCGCGGGCCGTCGCAGCATGCCAAGAGCGCAAGACGGCCGACTACCTCACCGAGCACGACCTCGAGGACATCGCCGATCGCTACGCCCTCGAATGGGACGCGGCGACCGACGGATCGCTCCCCACGCTCGAAGACGACTGAAGCGGCCATCACGCGCCGCTCCCCGCCGCGACCTTCTTCCGGGTCGCGGCTTTCTCTTCGGCCACACCCTTGGCAGGAAGGCGCTCCGCCTTGCGGCCCGTGAACTTCTCCCACCGCTGCACGATCACATCGCAGTAGAGTGCGTCGAGCTCCATGAGGAACGCGCGCCGCCCGGTCATCTCCGCGCCGATGAGCGTGGAGCCGGAGCCGCCGAACAGGTCGAGCACGTTCTCGCCGGGCCGCGACGAGAACTCGATGGCACGGCGGGCCAGCTCGACGGGCTTCTCCGTGAGGTGGACCATGCTCTGCGGGTTGACTTTCTTGATCGACCACGTGTCCGGCACGTTCGCGGGGCCGAAGAAGCGGTGGGCCGCGCCCTCCTTCCAGCCGTAGAAGCACCACTCGTGGTTGCCCATGAAGTCCTTGCGCGTCAGGACCGGGTGCTCCTTGATCCAGATGATCGCCTGCGCGAAGTAGAGCTCGCAGCGCTTGAGCACGGGCGGGTAGTTGCCGCAGTTGGCGTAGCCGCCCCAGATGTAGAACGTCCCACCGGGGATCAGCACGCGGGTAATGTTCCCGAACCATGCCGCGAGCAGCCGGTCGAACTCGTCATCGGACACGAAGTCGTTGGCGAGCGGCCGGTCCTTGGCACGGAGCTTCTTGTGCGTCGCGCGGCTCTTCTCGGGGTAGCGGTTGAGGTCGGCGCTCTGCTGGTCGTGCTGGTCGGCCTTGCCCGGCAGCGCGAATGAACTCAGGCCCGCGACGATCGCGTTGTTGCTCCGCGGCTCGACCTTCACGTTGTACGGCGGGTCCGTGTTGACGAGATGGATCGGCTGGCCATCCAGCAGCCGGTCCAGGTCTTCGGGCTTCGATGAGTCGCCGCACATCAGGCGGTGGTTGCCGAGCACCCAGATGTCGCCAGGAACGGTGGTCGCGGCGTCGGGCTGCCCAGGAATGTCGTCGGGATCGGTGAGGCCCTCATTGCCGGCGGGGGCCATGATGGCACTGAGGTCCTCGGCGCTGAAGCCGAGCAGCGCGAGGTCGAAGTCCACGCCCTTGAGGTCGGCGAGCTCCAGCGGCAGGAGCTCCATGTCCCACGAGGTCAGCGACGCGACCTTGTTGTCGGCGATGCGCAGCGCCTTGACCTGGTCCGGCGTCAGGTCCGCCGCGCGGATCGTCGGCACTTCCTTCAGCCTGAGCTTCCGCGCGGCGCGGAGCCGCGTGTGGCCGGCGATGATCACACCGTCGGCGTCGATCAAGATCGGCACCTTGAAGCCGAAGGCCTCGATGCTCTTGGCGACCGCATCGATCGCGGCGTCGTTGATGGTGCGGGGGTTGCGGTCGTATTCCTTGACCGCGCCGATGGGAAGCATCTCGATGTTCATAGCGATCTCCGTCGTGGGCACCGGCGAGGGCGCGGCGCAGGGGCGTCGTGGTGGCCCGCCGCGCACGCGGCAGGTCATGGATGGCTGGATCGCTGGTTGGCTGGTTCGCTGAATCGCTCGGGCGTCAGGCCCGTCCGGGGGCGGCACATCGCTCCGATCCCGGCCCGCTACGGGCCGCGCCCGTTCGCCACGGGTCCGCCCACGTTGGCCCACGTCGCGTTCTTGGCGGGGCGGCGTACCAACCCCGCCAGCGGACCTCCCCGCGTCCGGACGCGCGAAACAAACTCTGTCGCCAAGCGCGGCTGTTCCCGCGGGCGTAGCAACGCGACGTGGGCGGGGAAGTACCTACAGACCCCCTCACCCCCGCCGTTAGGCTTCGGGCTGTTGGGCTCGTGGTAGGCGCGGCCTGGCACACGACCTGCATGGGCGCGGCGGATCGGGAGGGGGGAAGTACATGATGAAAGAGAGAGATCTTTCAATCTTTCAATACCTCCCTTACACCCATGCACCCGCGCCCCGCGTGCGCGCGCGGTGAATAGGTGAAAGATTGAAAGATTCGGTTCAGGCCAGCGCATACACCACCTTCGGCCGCGTCGCGGACGTTTCCTCCTCCTGCCGCAACTGCTGCGTTTCCAGGAGGTTGTCGATGACTTCCTGACGCTCCCGCTGCGTCAACCACTGCGTCTTGCGGCAGAGTTCACTGCGGGAGATCTTTCCACCCGCCTTGCGCACCACCCGGACCACGCGCTTCTGCCGGGCGTCGAAGACGCCGTCGGCGACCCACTCGTGGGCGATGTAGAGCATCCGCCGCGTCAGGTACGACGACAGGTCGCACGCCCAGCGGGCCGCGTCCCCGTCGATCACCGGCTTCTGGGCGTTCGCGGAGCAGGCGTAGATCAGCGCCAGGCGGCAGGCCTTCTCCTCGGCTCGGGCCCACAGAGACCGGCCCGCCTCGTCGGGTTTGCCGAGCTCGGCGTCCACCATCGCGGCGAGCGCATCGAACACCGCGCCCGCCTCCGGCGTGGCCTCGACCACGATCGGCTGGGGGTGCTCGGGGGCGAGGTTGCCGCCGGGCTTGAACGATCCCCACCACTCGGCGGCCTGCTTCAGGGGTTCGGGGACGCCCGTCGCCTTGGCGCGCTGCCGCGCCGGCGTGTCGGCCGACTCGAACACGAGCAGGCGGGCGATGAACCCGTCGCTGAGGCTGTCGGCGGTGAGGGACTCGAAGAAGTGCTCGGGGACGGTGGTGCCGTAGACGCTCACGCACGGCTGATCGACCACCTTGTTCCGCTTCTTGTCGGCGTAGGCCTTGCCCCGGAAGACCGTGTCGGCGCTGCTGTAGAGCTTCATGAGCGCCGTCAGCACGTTAAACAGGTGCGGGGCCTTCTTCGGGTCGCCGATGGTGCGGAGGAAACGGCCGAACTCGTCGATTTGGAACAGGATCGCCGGCTCGGCCTCCACGGCGGTGACCAGCCCCGCGTCCGACGCCAGGTCCTCGTTTCCCTCGTGCTCCACCATGTCGGCGGCGAAGAGGATGTTCTTGTTGACCTTGCGGGCGTTGTCCTTGCCCGCGCCGGAGGGGGCGACGCCGACGCAGTAGACGTTCGTGCGGTTGCCGCGCTCGTCGCGCACCTTGCGGGCCGCGAGCACGGCCTGGAGGCAGATCCCCGCCGCCAGCGCCAGCACAGGCTGCGGCCGCGTGGCCGTCGCCAGGTTGTGCGCGACCACCTGCTCGATGAGGCCCGGCACGCGGAGTAGGTGATCGGGGAACGGCCCGGGGTCGGGCGGGCGTTCGGATCGGGGGCGCTCACCAGCCGCACGCCGACGCTCGGGGTCGAACCCGGAGAGGTCCACGCCGCCGAGATCCTCCGGCTGCTGGGCATCGCGCAGCCACCCGTGCGGGCGATCGTGCGGCTTGCTCGCCGCGTCGCTGACCTTGTGCCGCAGGTCCTTTTCTGACCACGGCGGCTGGCACCGCGGGTTGTACCGTTCGAGCAGCAGCCCCAGCGCCGTATCCGCGTCGAGCCCGAACCCATGCACCATCGCGGTCGCGGCAGCATACGTCTGGCCGTGCCCGCCCGAGCCGGAGATCGCCGGCGGGATGCGGTCGAGGTACGCCTCGGCGCGGCGGAGAACGGCATCGGTCGCTAAGAAGCGATCGTTTCCTAGCGGCCGGGGCTGGGAAACGATCGCTTCCTTGCTCCCATGCCGCTGCTCCGTCACCGCCCGGGCCAGCGCCGCGACCGCCGCGCCGAGCGTCTCGACAGCCACGACGGCGGGCTCGCCTTCGAGCGGGTCGTACGGTTCCCCGCAGGGATGCATGCTCGGGCCGACGACGGTCTGTGCCCCGGTGCTCCGGAGCTCGACGATCATCTTCTTGGTGGCGGGGTCCTGGTGCTTGCGGGTCTTCGCCCCCTCGCAGACGTACCACCAGTGCGATGATGGTTTTCCGGGCCGACCGGACTTCGCCCCCGTCGGCGGCAGGAACGCCGGCGCGAGCGCCACCGCCTCCTCGCAGTCCAGGTCCACGTCCACGAGCCAGCCGCTGGGCTCTCCCAGCAGCACGCCGATGTTCCCCGTGCCGTTGAAGTGCTGCGGCAGGTCGGCGTCCGCCAGGCGCAGGTCCGTCCACCCCTTGAGCACGGGCACCTTCGTCCCTGCGGGCACAGGGATGGGCGCGTAGCCGCGCGCGAGGTACCACCTCGCCGCGTCGAGCAGGTTTGCCGGGCCGTCGCTCATCGCTTACTCGTCGTCCCCCTTCGACTTGACGCCGGCGCCCATGATCTTGAGCATCTGCGCCGCGTGCTCGCGGTCCTTCTTGCTCGCGCGGTAATCGAGCAGACGGTCGAGGTCCACAACGGGCTTCACCGCGTACTCGAAGCTGTGCTCGCTCCCGGCCAGCCCCAGGGCGTGCGCGATCGCCTGGGTGCAGCGGCTGGAGCGGTGCGTCCCCGCCGCCGCGATCAGCAGCGGCACCTCGGCACGCGTCTGGCCGTGGTACATCAACCCGCCGACGCTACGGGCCAGCAGCGAGCCCACCCCCTTGGCGTCGTTCTTGTCGATGGGGGCCGAGGCGACGTGCCGCCCCAGCACCCGGCCGTCCTTGTCCGTCTCTTCGATGGTGATCGTGATCATCGTGTGCTCCTGTTCAGAAGGGGATGTCGTCGTCGGGGATGCCGTACGTGGTGCCGACCGGCTCGGGCAGTCGCTCGGGGAGGCCTTCATCGCCCTCGAGCCGCGGTGGTTTGTCCCCCAGCCGGTGCGCGACCACCCGCTCGAACTGCTCGCCAGCCTTCTTCTCGACCGTGATGTGCAGCGCTGGCGCGAGCGCTCCCGCCCGCGCGAGCTCGACCGCCTCCTCGGTGCCGCCGGGCACGGGCTCGACGGACCGCGCCCGCCACCACGCCTCGGCCTTGGTGCGGGCATATCCGGTGTGGTCGAAGCAGACCCACTCGCGGAAGTAGTGGTTGAAGCCGACCCGGTACTCGACGCGCATCGTGAGCGGCGCGGCCGGATCGTTCCGCTTCATGTGGACGTGGTACGTCGTCTCGCTGACGTGGTGCTCCTCGCGGGTGGTCTGATCGCTGAGGATGCCCTCGGTGCTGGCCTGCGCCTCGTGCTTCTGCTTGTTGGGCTCGGGGAACTGGTGCCCGCATTGCGGGCAGGTCTGGTAGCCCGCCGCGATGAGCGCGTGGCATTGCGGGCATTCCTTTGCCGGGGCCTCGCCCTCGCCTCGATCGTCCGTGGTGATGCGGATGGCATCCACAGGCCCGTGCCGGAGGACGTTGCCGCCGAAGTCCAGAACGAGGCAGTCGGCCTTGCCAGGATGCAGGCGGAAGCCCCGCCCGACCATCTGGTAGTACAGGCCGGGCGACATGGTCGGCCTCACGAGCGCGACGCAGTCGATGTGCGGGGCGTCGAAACCCGTCGTGAGGACATTCACGTTGCATAGGTACTTGAGCGCCCCCGAGCGGAATCGGTCAAGAATGCCGCTCCGCACGCCCGCGGGCGTGTCGCCGGACACGAACCCGCACTCGACACCGTGCTTGGACTTCAGCACCTCCACGACGTGCTGCCCGTGCCGGATGCCCGACGAGAAGATCAGCGTGGCGGTGCGGTCGTGTGGGGGGCGGGTGTGCTCGACGATCTCGGCGCACGCGCCCTCGACCAGGGCGTCCTTGTCCATGAGGTCCTCGACCTCGCTGGCGACGAACTCGCCGGCGCGGACATGCAGGTCGTCGGTGCTCACCTTCTGGAGCCCCGCCTTCGTCCGCAGCGGGGAGAGGAAGCCCTGCACGATCAGTTCGCGCACCCCCACCTCGAAGCAGACATGGTTGAGGATGTTGCCGGGCTCGCAGATCGGGCCGGACTTCATGCGGAACGGCGTTGCCGTGAGCCCGATCACCCGCGCCAGCGGGTTCACGACCTTGGCATCGGCGATGAACTGGCGGTACATCCCCTCGCCGTCCGGCGGGATCAGGTGCGCCTCGTCCACGATGAGCAGGTCCACCGGCCCCAGGTCGCACGCCCGCTGGTAGATGGACTGGATGCCCGCGATCGTGACGGCGTACCCGAGGTCCTTGCGCTTGAGGCCCGCCGAGTAGATGCCCACGGGCACGTCCGGCGCGATGTGCCGGAGCTTGTCCGCGGCCTGCTCGAGGAGTTCCTTGACGTGGGCCAAGATGACAACGCGCCCGTTCCACGGCCCGACCGCGTCGCGGCAGATCGTGGCGATCACGGGCGTCTTGCCCCCGCCGGTCGGGATGACCACACAGGGGTTGTCGTCGCGGGTCCGCAGGTGCTCATACACCGCGGCGACGGCTTCGGATTGATAGGGTCGGAGGTTCATGGTTTGATTCGCGTGATCTCCACCAGCACCTTGCCGCCCGGCGTCACCGGGCCTCGCTCCACTTCCAGCCGATCGATCTGCGAGTCGTCTCGGTACGCCCCGCCTTTGGCCAGCGCGTCAAGCAGCGCCTTCTGCACGTTGTCCAGGTCGCGCCGGCGGTGATCGGGCGGGCAAACGGTGACTCGCACCGACAGTCACCCGTCCAGCCGCTCGACCTTCATCGCCGCGAGGGTGGCGCACACGTCCGTGCGATAGCGCCGACCCTCGCGACTGATGACGGTCCTGTGCCCCATGCGACGCCAGATGTGGTTCACACTCGGCGGGTACGGGAGCTCGAGGACACGACCAGATGGGCTTATCGCTTCCAGGGCGGCGTGCCCCCTGGGCCGACGCCCACGGGCACGCGAGCGCCGGCTGCGCCGCCGCCCCCGTTGCTGCCCTTCTTGGTGTAGCCCTTGATCACGTTCGTGAACTCGCCGTTGTCGTCACGCTTCTTCAGCCCGACGTTGATCTCCAGCGGGATGTTGTGGAGCTCGATCGAGTCCTTCGGGGCCATGACCCCGACGGCGCGGCAGATCGCGGACAGTTCGCCGCGCGCGATCTTCACCGTCATCTCGCTTTTGTTCTCCAGGTTGAGCCGCGCCCACACGAGGCGGCCCTTGTACTCGCCGTCGAGCACCTGGAACGTGAGCTGGAGGTACTTCCCGCCGCCGGTCTTCGTCGGCTTCATCTCCGTCTCGGTGATGACGGCGATGTACTTGCCCGCGGGGATCGGGTCGAGGGCGACGGAGGGGTCCACGTTGTTCGCGTCGAAGTTGTTCAGGGTCGCCATTGGTCAGAGTCCTTTCAGTTGGTTGCGGCCGCGCCCTCGCTGGGCGCGGCGTCGGTGTTCTGGGTGATGGGTGCAGTGGGGGCGGACTCGCCGCGCGAGGCGGCGACGTGCTCCGCGAAGACGCGGTAGTCGAGGGGCAGTTCCTCGGGCAGGTTCAGGCGGTTCTTGGCGACGTGCGCCGGGCGCTCGACGGTGCGGATGATCCGCTCGCCGGTGCCGACGCCGTTGTGCTTGGCCTTGTTGAAGGCCTCGTCCACCTTGACCGTGAGCACTTTGTAGGTGGCGAAGAGCACCTCGTCGGCCCACTCCTGCACGAGCGCGGAGGCGAGCTTGTGAAGGCGCGGCGAGTAGCGGTCGTACGGCACGGTCTCGGGGTTCTCGAACTTCTCGATTTTGGCGTGGGCAATGACGACGACGGTCATGCCACGATCGCCGCGGAGGGCGTCGAGCGCCCCGAGCACCGTTCGCCACTTCTCGATGGCGAACGCATACCCCTTCGCATACCCAATCTTCTCGATGCTCTCGGCCTGCTCGTCGTCGCAGACTTCGCGCCAGATCAGCCGCTCGAGCCAGTCGAGCGAGTCGATGACGACGGTTCTGTACCCGTGCTCGCCGGAATAGAGCGACTCCAGCGCCGCCATCACATCGCCGAGCGACCGTGCCAGCGGGAACGACTCGCACTCGATGTCGCCCAGGCCGTCCTCGGTCGGGATGAAGATCGGGTTCTCGGCCATAGCGCCGAATGTGGACTTTCCGATGCCGTGCGTGCCGTACAGCATCACGCGGCGGGGCTTGGGGTTGCGGCCCTTCTTGATCTGGGTCATCAAACTGGTGGCGGTCATGCGGTCTCCAGATGGATCGAGGTCTTCGGGAAAGATGTCGCGGACGAAGTCGCCCTGGCCAAGGCGGACGAGGGGCAGGGCGATGGTCACGCCGCGCTCGCTACTGACCGTCCGGGCGAGGGCGCCTCCACGCGACGGACGGTGAAGGCGTCCTCGCCGAACTCACGCAGCAGGAGCGAGGTGAACATGCGGACGACTGCTGAGCCGACAGGCGTGCTCCCATCGACGCTGAGACTGCGACGCGGCTCGTCCACCGCGAAGCTCACATCCATGCGAACCAGAGCACTGCTAAAGAGCCCTTCTGCGGCGATCATCGCCAGGTGCAAAGTCGCCTCCGCGTCGGGGAGCGCGACGCCCTTGTCGAATGTGAAGCGGTACACGCCGGTGGTCATTGGAGGCTCCCGAGTCCGCACTCGGGCGGCTCTCCCCGGCTACCTACGCCATCCGGCGTGCCGCTGTCCGCCCGCCTCACTCCGCGCCGAAGCCCCCCGCCGCGAACCGCTTCCGCAACTCGGCGATGCGGTTGCGGACCTGGCGGCGAGAGATGCCCAGATCGCGCGCTGCTGCCACCTCGGAGCCCTCCCGGAGGAAGCGGCAGAGCTCGGCCAGATCCGGGGGCAGCGCCGCGACGATCTCGCGGATCGACTCGCGGACGATGAACTCCTCCGCGGGCGACGGCACATCGAGCCCAAGCCGGCGTGCGGCGTCGGCCTCGCGCAGAGCCGCCGACCCGGTCACCGGGTCCGTGGACGCCTGCTCGCGGAGGGTCTCGATTGACCGCAGGTTGAGGCCGCCGGCCCGCTTGGCCCGGCGGCGAGCACGCAAGAGCGTGATGGCGGCGGAGTCCAGAACACGGGACACGAACGTGCGAAACTGACTTCGTGCGGGATCGAACTGGTCGATACGGGTGGCGAGGATCAGCGTGAGGTCATGCAGGATGTCTTCCCGCTCCACGCCGCGGAACGCGGGGGACGCCAAGAGGCGGCGGGCCTTGATCAGGATGAGCGTGCGGATGTACGAGTCGTTCAGTGATGCGCCGTTGGTCACGGGTGACCTCCGGGGCCGGAGTCATCACCCGCCTGCGCCAACCTCGCGCCGCGGCGCACGCCACGGACACTCACGAGCTTGAAGCGACCGGCGGGTTATGGCCCTCGTGGCCCTCGGACCCACCCGCCGGTGTCGCGGTTCTGAACATCCCGCGGCGCGCACATGAGTTGTCGAACAACGCGCAGAGGCCTGTTTTCACGGCACCTGCACGATCTTCAGAATCTTCCGCCCTTGTCGCGTCGGTGCGACGCGACAGTCCGCGTGACCGACTCGCTGTCCTCGGAGTTCAGCACCGCCTTGGCCCCGCCGGCGCGAGTGACCGCGCGCTGGACCATGTCTTTGGTGACCGGCTTGCCTCTCTCCTTGGTCAGCGCCGTGGCGGCCTCACGCATCGAGCCGTGCTGGCGGTACGCCGCCACGAGATTGCTGTCCTCCAGATGCGATGTCAACTCTGCCTTCAACTGGCGGCGCACAACGAGCTTCCTGCTTTTCGGATCGATAGGGATCGCGTGCGTCTGAGACTGCAGATCATCCGCACGGCTCACGAGGTCGTGAAGGAGAAAGGGATCGACCTGCAGCCCTGTGCCGTTGTGCGAGAGCACGCGGGACAGCGCCACGCATGCCGGCGTGCGTCCCGGCCATACAGATGGGGGAGGTTCTCCTCCCGCAAAGAGGACGATCGGCCGGCCGGTCTGGCCGATGTGCGCGGCAATTCTCGCGCCGTCTTCTGCGTCCGGTTGCCGGAACAGGACAACCTCGCGCGACGACTGACCCATCCGCGTCGTACCCAACCGCCAGAGGCGGCCCGGCTCGACCGGCTTCACAGGACCGGTCAGGGCGAGTCCACCCGCGATCAGTTCCGCCACTGTGTCCACATCGACCGTCCACCGGCGGAGACCCTCGAGATCGATCTCAACCCTGACTGCGTCGGGGCACGGGATGAAGAACCGTCGCGGGGCGGACTCGGGCAGTTCCAGCACCTCTTCGACGTGACCGTCCTCGCACGACGGGCATGCGATCAAGGTCGCCGCGCTGGTCTCCTTGAGAACTCCCGCCTCAAGCAACCACTTGCGATCGGCAGCAGGCCAGGATGCCAACTCGGAGGCAGAGAACTCGGGTTCGGTCGTGTCGAAGCACGCCCAAAGGATCGAGAGGGTGTGGTTCACTTGGTCACCTCCCAGAGGCGGAGGCAGCGTTCGCCGATGGCGCGCTGCGCGTCGGGGCGGCTCTTGAGATCGCACGAGTTCGGGCAGCTCACGCTAAAGCTCACGCTGCGCGCCCGCGCATTGCCGGCAAACACCAGCTGAAACGACATCTGCTTGACACGAAGGCGATCAAGCGGGAGCCGCGACGTGTTCAGGTACTCCTGGATCGCCCGGTCGAGGCCCCCGCCCCCGCGACGATCGATGCCCAGCTCGACATACTCCGCCGGGCGATCCACCACCTGCAGCCGGGCGCGGGTGATTTTCACCTCGGCGATGCGGTCACCCGGGTCGGTGGGCATCGCGCGGCCCGGTTTGAGGAGATGGTCCAGGGAGTACGCCGGACGCAGCGGGTCGGCCGGGCCAACGTCCAGGCCCATGACAGCCTTGCAGAACGCCTTCTGGAGCGGCTCGTACACGGCCTTCCCCCCCGGCGCGAACATCTCCAGCGAACCATCGTCGGGATTGAAGACGAAGACGTTGTCAAACGCCCGCCGCTCCTCGCGGCGCACGACCTGGCCGTCGTTCTCGAACACGGCGGGCGCATCGGGGTAGTCCTCTAGGTATGCGAAGAAATAGTCGCTCCCGTTCGTGCGCTGGTAGTGCTCCACCACGCAGAACCGGCCGCGCATCTGGGTGCTCCAGTAGAATCCGGTCAGCGCTTGCTGAAGCGCCGCCTTGTGCGCGTCCGTCACGGCGATCGGCTGCTTCGGCAGCGTGTTGCGTTTGATCCAGTAACGGCCAGAAGCCAGCGCGTCGGCGCGGGCGAAGTGGGCGGCCCAGTTGAACGCGGTGCGGGCGTTGAGGTAGGTCCACATGGCCCTGTCGGCCTTGCCGGGGAGAGCATGGCATTCGGCGAGGCGCTCGGGGGCGCTCCGCTGGATCTCCTCCACCAACACCTTGACGCCCCGATCGTCGGCGAGTTCGTTGATGTCCTGGAGGACGACCTGTACGACCTCCCGCTTCTCGTCGGGCATCTTCTGCCACGCGGCGAACACCGGTCCCATGTCGGTGTCGCCGAGCCCGTTCCACGCCACGCCCTCGAGCCCGCCATGCAGGTCGAAGAAGGGGCGCAACAGGTCGTTGCGGATGTGCTTGAGGATTTTGCGGGGATCAAACGGCTTGCTCATGGGATTCGTCTCCGACGGGTTGAGAGAGTGGATCGACAGTGTGTATTACACACTAAACGACAAGGAGAAAACAAAGCCCGCTCAGAAGAGCATGGGCTCAGCCTTGCGCAGCAAGAGCCCCAGGGCCTCCAGGCGGTACATCATCGCCTCCGCCGACACCTTGAATTCCTCCGCCACGGGGCGGGCAACATGCTCGAGCATGGCGTTGTCAATGGACCGTTGATCCATCGCCAACCCGCCCCGGTGGAGCACCTCCGCGGCGATGATCTTCTGCTGCCTCGGGCGCAGAGAATCGAGAGTGACCGCGTCGAGCCCGTGGATCTCGCGCCAGGACGTGAAGACGAGCTTGGCAGGCATCAGCAGGTACGCCGCAAACTTGTTTGCCTGGATCTCGACCGGTGCCTTTGACCCATCTCGGCATACATACGTCGGCTGTGCCGCCGAGGCGCCGGCATGCAGCAAGCCCTGCGCTGTGTCCGGCGTGTAGAGATGGCGGTGCAGCCACCAGTGCCCGATTTCATGGGCCAGCGTGTAGTGGTACCGCCCCTCTTTCCGCTTGTTCGCCTGGGTATCAAGGCTCTGGTCGATCCCGATCTTCTTCTGCGGAATCCAGATCGCGCCGTTGACGTCGGGGTCGCCGAACAGAGCCTGCAGGTCCATCATCTCGACCGTGAGACCGAGGACGACCTCCGCGATGTCGTCGACCGGAATCCCGGGCGCGAGCGACTCCCCGCTGTGCTGGGCGAACTGCCCGAGGAGCGCATCGGCGTGCTCCTCAATGTGTTTGTCGGGCAGGAACTTTGGTTCGTTCGGTCGGGTGGTCGTGGTCTTGGACCCCATGCGGATTCAGTCCTTCTTGGGTTTCTTGCTCATGTCCTCGGCCATTTTGGTCAGTTGTTCGATTTGTTGCGGCGTAAGGCCCTTGGCGTGACGCAGGAAGGACGCCATTTCGATTGGCCGCTTCTCGATCAGCCCCGCGACGTCCTCCGCCATCCGGCCGGCGGCGACGATCAGCTCATCCGCGTCGGTCTCGAGGATCTCCGCCATCTTGCGGATTCGGTCCACGGGCGGCGGCACGAAGTTTCCCTGCTCGATCTGCGACACGTAGGTCGGGCTCAGGCCAACCCGATCGGCGAACTTGCGCAGCGTGAGCTTCTTCTCCGTCCGCTTCTCGCGGATCAGTTCCCCGAAGTGCTTCTTCTTGGACGACATGGTTTCCAACTCCGCGAGCGTATCGACGCCCAATGCTGCTGTCCAGTGTTTACTACACACCGCACGTCAACCGACAGGTTTCCCACCGTCCTGCTGTTCAGCACGGATCTGCTCGTACACCTGCCGGCGCAGATGCTCCTCCACGAGCCTCTGGAAGTTGGGCTCGTTCATGAACCGCGCGAAGATCTCCTCGTTTTGCTCCATCCGATCAATGAACAGCCCTTCTAACGCCTTGCCGAACACGTACTTGAAGTTGTCGATCGAGTTCGCCGACGCTGCCTGCCGCAGCGCCTCATTGGCGACGGCGTCTTCCCGAACGGAATCCAGAAACAACTGGTCGGCGGGCTTGAAGTCGGTGCCAAACCGCTCGTTGAGGATGTCGATGAGCTCCGAGAGCTCAACCTCCTCGTCACCTGACATGCCGGTGCCGACCGCTGTCGGGCCCTTCAGTTCGCCGCCGGCGCCCGGCTCCAGCACGATCGAACCCTCGCTGATCTTCTGAAGCCGGTAGTACTTCAGGGCCACCTCGTCGTCGAAGTTGTATTGCGGGCCAAACGCACGGCGCGGGAGCTTGGCCGCCAGGAATCGAGCGAACGTGTAGAGCTTCTCCAGATCGCTGTCGGCGAACGGGATGATCTGCGACAAGAAGGCGTAAAGGCTCCGAAACGCGAATAGGAGGCTCCGGAACTCCTCTTGTGCCTCCTCTTTCGCCTTGGCCCACTCCTGCTCAGGCATCGTGGCGCGCACATCATCGCGCAGCGCCTTGAACCGCTCGACCGCCGGGTCGATGGCGGCGTTCATCTTCGCATGGTCCGTTGGCGTCTGGTTGGCCTTGCCCCGGAAGAAGACCGCGCAGAACTGCTCGACCTCTTCGGAGTGATACACGCCGAACTCGGCCAGCCGGGCCTGCAGCGTGTAGAGCTGCTGCGGATCGGATCGTTCCCCAACAATCGGCTGCTCGTAGTACGGCTTGAACGCCTCGAGGATCTCCGACCGCTCGTTGTAGAAGTCCAGCACGAACGTATCGTCCTTGCCCGCGTGCGTGCGGTTCAGGCGCGACAGCGTCTGCACCGCTTGGATGCCCGCGAGGCGCTTGTCCACGTACATCGTGTGCAGTAGCGGCTGGTCGAACCCCGTCTGGTACTTCTCGGCAACGAGCAGGATCTGGAACTCTTCGGTGGCAAACTTCTGCGGCAGTTCCTTCCCGTCGATCCCCGCGTTCATCCCGCCCTCGGTGTAGTGCTTGTTCGGGTCGAGATCGTCCACGACCACGCCGGAGAACGCGACGAGCGTCTTCACGTCGGTATATCCGTTGTCCTTGATGTACTTGTCGAAAGCCTGTTTGTACCGGACCGCGTGCATCCGGCTGGCGGTGACGACCATTGCCTTTGCCTTGCCGCCGATCTTGTGCCGCGTGGAGGCGCGGAAGTGCTCGACCATGATCTCTGTCTTCTGTTCCAGGTTGTGCGGATGCAGCGTCATGAAGCGGGCGAGCGCCTTGGCGGCTTTGCGCTTCGAGACGTTGGGGTCGTCTTCGATCGACTTGATCAGGCCGAAGTATGTCTTATACGTCGTGTAGTTTTTCAGCACGTCAAGGATGAAGCCCTCCTCGATAGCCTGGCGCATGCTGTATAGATGGAAGGGCGCCGGCCGACCATCGGCGCCCATTCGCCCGAACACTTCCAGAGTCTTGTACTTCGGCGTCGCCGTGAACGCGAAGAACGAGATGTTGGGCTGGCGGCCGCGCTTCAGCATCGTGCGGAGGATCTCCTCCTCCCCGTCCGCGCCTTCCTCGCCCTCCTTGATCCCCTGCGCGTCCGCCTGCTTCCGGGCCTCCTGCTTGATGTGGTCCGCCGCGAGAACCCCCTTCAACTCCGTGGCCGTCTCTCCCGACTGACTGCTGTGAGCCTCATCGACGATCACGGCGTACCTGCGATCCGGGAGGCCGCCGACCTTTTCGGTGACAAACGGGAACTTCTGCAGGGTGGTGATGATGATCGGCACGCCGGTCTTGATCGCCTCTGCGAGCTGGGCGGAGTTCTCGTCGATTTTCTGCACCACGCCGTGCTTGTGCTCGAACTGGTAGATCGTGTCCTGAAGCTGCTGGTCGAGCACGACGCGGTCGGTGACGACGATGACGGAGTCGAACACCCGGCCGTCCTTGTCATCGTGCAGACTGGCAAGGCGATGGGCCAGCCAGCCTATGGAGTTGCTCTTTCCGCTGCCGGCCGAGTGCTGCACCAGGTAGTTGTGGCCCGCACCGAGCGCCCTGGAGTCCGCTTCCATCCGCCGCACCACATCCAGCTGGTGGTAGCGAGGGAAGATCATCGTCTCCTTCCGCACCTTGCGGCCCGCTGTGCCGGAAGTAAACCGCTTCTCTTCAACCTGGAGGTGCAGGAATCGCGCGATGATGTCCAGAAGCGAATCCCGCTGCCACGTCTCCTCCCACAGATACGAAGTCCGATGCCCGGCGGGGTTCTCCGGGTTCCCCGCACCGGTGCCGTTGCCCTTATTGAAGGGCAGGAAGAACGTCTCCTTCCCCCGCAGGCGCGTCGTCATCCACACCACGTCGGGATCAACGGCGAAGTGGACGATCGCCCGTTGCTTGAACGCGAAGAGCAACTCCCGCTCATCACGGTCGAGCCGGTACTGGGTCTTCGCGTGCTCGGCCGTTTGCCCGCTCATCGGGTTCTTCAGCTCCGCCGTGACGATCGGGAGCCCATTGAGCGCCAGCACTACATCGATGCTTGTCTCGCACGTCCCCGAATAGCACACCTGCCGCGTCACCGTGAGGACGTTCATCCCATACAGCTTGAGCGTCTCAGGATTCAGCCCGCTCGACGGCTTGAAGAACGCCACGTCGATCTGCCGCCCGTAACACTTGAAGCCGTGCCGGATGATCTCCAGCGACCCCCGATCGCTTGCGGCGATCGCCTTGCAGAGAGCGTCAACCAGGACGTCGCCCGTGCTGCCCGCGTGCAGCTTTTCCAGCGCCGACCACGCCTGCGGCTGCGTCGCCTTCACGAATGCCACAAACACGCCCGGGAACATGCCCCGCGCCCGGTCGTACCCCTCCGGGGCCGTGGCGGCGTCGTAGTCACGGTGATCGCCCTTGGCGTAGCCGTGGGCGAGAAGGTGGTCCTCGATGGCGGCCTCGAAGGCCTTCTCTTTGTGGTCAGCGGGCATCAAACGTCTCCATCAGAGCAGGGCGATCACAACCACCAGAGCTTCTTCAACTTCCCGAGCAGGTCCTTCTGCCTGGCCTCCAGAACCTCCGGCGTCCACTCCTCCTCATGGATCACCTGGCTGGTCAGCGCGAACGGCGACGACTTCCCGCCGGTCGTGAAGTACTTGGTCTTCTTTTTCTCGAAGTCGTAGTTCCGCGCCGAGCTGTTCTTTTTACGCGACAGCAGCACGAGATTCCCGAGCCGGTGGACCCAGGCCTCGCGCTCTTCATCATCCGGAAAGTTCATCGCCCAATCGCTGTCCTCCTCCGGAGTCTGCGGGAGGACGTGCTCGATCGAGATGATCTTGTGGGCGTAGGACGCTTCGCCCTCCGAGAGCAGCCCGTCCAGCCGCAGCAGCACGTAGTTCGGAACGCTCTTCAACGTGTAGATGGGTCCGTTGAGCGCCGTCAACGCCCGCGCGCGTTCATCGTCGGTGAGCAGCAGCGGGGAGTCCGTGCCATAGGGGTCCTTGCTGGACATCCACGTCAGCAGCTTGCCATACCGCTCGATGCGCTTGGTGATGTCGACGCGCAGGACCATCATCGCCGCCGCCAGTCGCTCCAAATGAGTGAAGAACTTCAGCAGCGCGGCGGGCTCGTCGTGGTGGTCCGTGAGAAACCGTATCGCAGGCGGCATCCAGTCGAAGTTGTCGATCTGGTTGAGCCACCCGAACAGGCCGTTGATCTCCTCGGCCTTGCTCGTGCTCTCGTAGTTCGCCCGCTTGATCTCCGCGAAGGCCTGGGAGAACGGGATGATGACCTCGTCGATGAGCGCCGCCGCCTTGTGGGTGGGGATTACGAACTCCCGGAACTCCTTGAGCACCGTCTCCCGCATCTTCTGCTTGCGGTAGATCATGCGGATGTGGGCAAAGAGCTCCTTGAAGTCCTCGACGCCGAGGTCGTTCTCCGCGTCCTCCCACTTTTCGGAGTACTCCTCGCTCTCCCCCTCCGGTAGGTTGCCGATGATCTCGGCCTTCAGGATGTCCGTGTGCGACAGGTCCAGGCCGCGGTTGTTCAGGATCGAGAAGATGCGGTAAGCCGAGTCCAGGTCCGGGGACGACACGACGACCAGCACGCAGCGATTGAGCAGGAACATCGCCAGCCGCTGCCGCGTCGCCTCGGGCAACTTCTTGGCCTTGTCCAGCAGGAACACGCCATTGCCCCATGTGTTCAACTGGCTCGTGCTCTCCAGTTGTTTGGGGTCCACCTTCATCAGCCGCTGCAAGCCGCCGTCCTGCTGTACGAACTTCTGGAAGAAGTCGCGGTCTCGATCACGGACCAGCAACCGGTAACGGTCGCTGGTCTTGAGCATCTTGTTCCCCTTCGCGTACAGGAACTGCGTGAGGTCGCCCGCCGCGGACTTGTCCTCGATCGCCTCTCGCAGCGCCGCCATCAGGATGGTCAAGGTCGTCAGCCGCTGCTGACCGTCCACGACCTTGGAATCGACGGTGCCGTCCGGTTTGATCAGGACGATGCAGCCTAGGAAGTACGGCGGTGTCTCCTCAATGGGCGCATCGTCGGTGCCAAGCGTGGCGAGGAGATCGCTCAGCAGCTCGCTCGCGTGCTCGATCGACCATGAGTAGGGCCGCTGATAATGCGGAATCTCGAACGCGAAGTCATCGCTGAAGACCTTGTTGATCGTGTATTCGCTGCCGTGGATCTTCATCGCTGACATCACGCGCTCCCACTCATGCCGCTGTTTCCGGGCGCACCCGTCGCCTGCGCCTTGACCGGCTTCTCCCGACCCTTGACCTGCTTGCGGTGGCGGTCAATGGCCTGCCCGAACTTGGCGGACTCCGTCATCCGCTGCGAGCGGCACTCGATCATCGCCACGCGGACGATTTCACCGCCACGTTCCTCGCCGCCGACCCAATCCAGATGGGCGCGGTATGAACCGCTCTGCTTTTCCAGCAGTGCCTTGTACGCCCGCAACGCGCCGGGCATCCGCGGCTCCAGCCGCTGGCAGATGACATTGGTGTAGAACTGTGCCAGCCCCTCAACGATGTCCAGGTCCGATCCCGCGAACGCCCCCGTGTCCCACTGCTCGTTGTCAATGTCGCGGCCGAGGTGGGTGTAGGCGTGGGCCAGCTCGTGCGTGAGCACAACGATGGTCAGAGCCTCAGGGGACACATCGAGCGCCGAGGCGATGATGCCGATGACCATCCAGTAGAGGCGGATCTCCGGGACGCGGAAGAAGTACGCGCCGAGCACGTCCTCCTCAATTCCGATGATCCGTTTGACCGCATCGATCTTTTCCAGCAGCTTTAACAGCTCTGCCGCCGTGTTCTCGACCGCTATCAGATGCTCGGGCTCTGCGACCTCGGCATCGTCCGGCACCTCGCCGAGGAGCGATCCGTAGTTGTCCAGCATGAACCGGGAGCCGCGCTGGGCATCCTCGACACGCGCCCGGTTCAGGAGCAACCATTCGAGCCCATCGAACTGCTCGATAACTTGCGCGAAGGGTCGCGGCATGCCGGCGACCACCCGCACGGGAACGGCCTGCGCCTCGTCGCCGACGGTCAGCCGGAGGGCCGTCTCCGTGCGCATGTAGTCCCGCAAGATGCCGTTCCACTGCTTGTACGTCCGCTCCACCGTGTCTCGAACGCCAGGCGTGGCCTTCTCCAGGAGCTCGGCCCAGCGACGCTCCATCGGGCTCGGCGCGCCGGCAGCCTTCGCAGGTATTCCGGTCACGCCGCCTTCGGCGTAGTGCCGGGATGCGTGTCCCCAAGATGCAGGG
Source organism: Phycisphaerales bacterium (assembly GCA_905339235.1). Taxonomy (GTDB): domain Bacteria; phylum Planctomycetota; class Phycisphaerae; order Phycisphaerales; family UBA1924; genus RI-211. Next base: position 45,636 of record CAJPFG010000009.1, on the reverse strand, counting down.
GCCATTTCGCTCATGCCGGCGCTCCTGAGTCGCGGGCGAGCGCCCCCACGCAGGCGTCCAGCATTGCATGCCCCCGCTGGAGCGTGGCGATGACGCCGGCCCAATCGCCGTCGGCGGCTGGGCTCTGCGCGTGAGCCAAGTTGTCCCTGATCTTCTGGAGCGACTTGAACTGGTCCTCGATGCTCTGCCGGCTGCCGCCCAGGAGAGCCTTGAGCGGCTCGGTCTTGACGAAGATGGTCACCTTGTCGGACAGCTGGAGACAGTCCATCAGGTCGATCTCTTCTCCCCGCCGCTGCCGCTCAGCATGGAGTCTCTCCGCGGACTCGATCCGCGGCGCTGTCAGGTACGCACGCCATCCCTCACCGGCGACGCGCCGCGCGAGCGCGAGCATGGTCATTTCCAAGAGAGAGACCACGCCGAACATCAACAGTCGCGCGGGCTGCTTGCCGAGGTCGAACTTCGTCACGATGCCGTCGAGACCGTGATCCCCGAGGACATACAGCGGCCCGTTCGATGCCAGCCGACCCATGCAGGCCCACAGAGGGGTGGATGGCGCAACGACGCGCTCAAGGGGCACCGGTCGGGCGTGATCGCCGACGCTGCCGGCCTGGAGAGCCGTTCGTTCAACGTATTCATGCACCGAGGTGCCGCGCACGATGCCGCACTCGTCGAAACCCCGCGCGTCAAGCACGCTTCGAACCTCACCTGCGGGAACGTCTGCCTGCACGGCGTGCAGGTCCTCCGAGACGAGCGCGACCGTGATCTCGCGGTCGAGCAGACCCTGAAGAGAAGCGAGATGGGATGCGGCACGATTCATCAGATTCGTAACTCACTCGTCGCGGTCTGCCGACCACGAGAGACACAGGGAATGGGCCACCGGAGCGAACTCGTCCTTTACCAGCGGAACCCGTTGCTCGTGCAACCGCCCGAGATCGGGGCACGAGTTCCAGATGTCCCGATAGAACGTCTTGAACACCATCTTCACGAACGTGGTGAAGGACATGGGGCGGTCGATGTGGATGCGGGTGTCGTCGAACTGCGTGTGAAGGTGGACCTCAGGGTGATCTTCGCTCGCCCGATCAGGATCGAAATCGAAACGCATCGGGGACCTCAGGTACAACTCGCACAGCGGGGCCGCCCTGGCGGGCGACTCCATGCACATCGACACGGCGGCGCACAAGTCCCCGAGGTCCTCCAAAGGCTCATGAATGGCGACGGGCGCAGGCCAGTACAGGAGGCTGTGCGCCACCACACTTGTCCCGTCGCAGTCATAGCTCGCCTGAAGGATCGAGTAGTCGTTCAGCAGACATGTGAACGCCCCTTCGCGGATCAGCGAAAGGTACTGATCCAACGAGCCGAACGGCAACGCCCGCGCGGGGGACGCGCCGGTCGTGGGCCAGGACACGCGATGGAATGGACCTTCCTGCCGTTGGCACGGGGAGTTGTCGAAGGCAACCAGCCCCAGGCTCCGAAGGTCCTGGCACGTACTGGCGATCATGGTGGCGACCTGTCGGGCGTTCACGCCTTGCCTCCCTTGTCCTGCATGGCCTTTAGGATCTCCCTGAGCTGCGGCATCGCATCGGGGGAGATCACGCCACGCTTGACGAGATCGAGCACCTCCTCCAGGCTCTTTTCCGCCTTTCGGATTTGACTCTTCTCCTCCGCCGTGCGGTCGCGGTTGATCCGGCGCATCGCCTCCAACTGCTGCTGCGTCGGGATGCGGAACGCCAGCTTGTAGCCGGCGTTCACGACACCATCAATCTCCTTCTGAAGCGTCGTCATACTGAGGCCAGTGCCGCAGAGTCGCACCCAACCACGCGATCGGGTGATCGCCGTGAAGAGGATGTTCCGGAGCCGGATCAACTCGTGGCCGACGACACAGAAGTCAGAGTTGGCGATGTAGACCATCGGCGCCTCGTTGCCCTTGGCGCGGTAGATACCGGACACGGTGACGATGCCCGACTGCGAGAACTGATCGCGATCGTTCGTCACGCCCGCAAGCGACGATGGGATGCTCCGGCTGTCCAGATGTCGGCGCAGCGAGTAGTACTCATCCCGCTGGGTGATCGGCTCCGGCAGAACGATCAGAATGTCGTCCGCATCGAGCTCGTCCTCCTTAAGGTTCTTGGCGACCTGCTCCGCGATCCAGGCGTATTGCTCGTCCTTTGTGTTGAATCCCTGAGACTGCACGGCATCGGCCGGCTTCAGGAGATCTTCGAAGAACTTCGGGTAGGACCGTGGTCCGCGCGCCAGTACGACGTCCTGGCCGTCGTCGAGAATCCCCTTCTCGACCATGTATCCGATCTCGGCCCATAGGCCGGGCACGTCGAAGTGCTGGATCATTCCCCGCTCGCGGAACAACCCGAACCCCAGCGCGTGGGCCAGTGTCAGGGCCCACGGCGTGTTTCGATAGCAGACCGGCAGGATGATGTCCTGCTGCGGCGCGCCCGCAGTGTTCGTGAGTTGCACATCGCGTCCGAACAGCTCCGCCGTCGACGCCATGCCCGCGTCGGAGAGGTTCTGGAGCTCGTCGTAGGCCCACACGATCCGCTTCGGTGCCTTAGTGATCGCGTCGATGATGCGGAAGAACGAACGCGGCAGGTCCTGGGCCTCGTCGATGAGGACGGCGTCAAACAGCCCGAACTCGCGCCCCTTCATCGCCGCCGCCAGCTCGTCGCACACGCCCTCGAAAGCCCGCATGACCCCGAAGCGCGACTTTGCGCTCAGATAGTTCGTCGGAATCATGTTCGCCGCGGCGCACGCGAGTGAGTACATGCCGTCCGCGGCGGACGATCCCCAAGAGTGGACGATGCGCAGCTTCTCCCAATCCGGCTTATCCCCGAGATGCTCAAGCGTGAAACGCTCGATCAGGTCCTTGAACTGCTGGTAGAGCGACCGCGTGTGAAAGGTGACCGCGATCTGCCAGTCAGGGTGCTGCGTGTGCAGGTACGCTGCTTTCAGCGCGAGCACCACCGTCTTGCCCGAACCCGCTAGCCCGCGAATCCGCTGCAGGCCCTCCGGCGTCTCGATCGCGGCTGACTTCTGCCACCGGTCGAGATTGGCGATCTCCTTCTCGATCGACCGCAGGATCGCGCCCTTCGACCCAGGCTTCACGATGTTCTGACGCTTCTTGACCGGCTTGATCGTGGTCACGCGCTGGATCGCGGCCGACACGCTGCGGAACAGTGTGGGATCGTCGATTGGCCTCATGCCGCCGAGTGCTGCAACGAGCGTTGAGGGAGACGCAGCGGGATACGCCGTATCCGCCGGTACCGGAACCTCGCCCTCGGGGAACACGGACAGGACGTTGACAGCGATGCCGAGGGTGCGCCCGCGTCGCAATGACTCGTGGCGTCCCAAGTTCGATTCGAGGACGTAGTACAGCTTGTCCTGCGTTGCCTTGTAGTCCTCCCCCTTCTGGGCAAAGTGGAACGCCACCAGGCCGGGCTTCTGCGTGACCAGAAGCGCATCGATAGTCGTGTTCGAGTCCGCCGACGCCATCACGGGGTAGCCGATGTAGAACGTGCCCTCCACGTTGGCCTGCTCGAGGCTGTGCACGATGGTCGCCAGCAGCGCCGGTGACAGGGCGGTGCTGCCATAGATGACATCAAGCTTTGCGGCGAGGTTCATGCTCTACTCCGTACTCCGATCTTGCTGGCACACACGGGTGTGCGCCCCGTGTCCGGTCGGCACCAGCCCGTGTTGGCGCATCCACGGCGGGGCTGCGCGCCAGTTCTTCTCGGGGATGGCCTGCTTGGCCGGGTGCCAGTTCTTCATGACCTCGGCTACAAGGGCATCGTCGGTCACGGCCCGGCCCTCGATCAAGAAGTCGTTCCACGCCGAATAGACCGTGGCCAGGACCTCGGCCGAGCGCGTCCTCATCGGCAGGAGCAGCGCCATTAGGGCGTCGAACCCCGCGGCCTTGCCCGACCAGTAACGAGTGAAGTAATCGGCGTGCCCGCCCGCCTTGGCGAGCGGGGCATACTTGTACGGCGTGCCGTTCTTGTCGTACCCGTACCACTCCAGCCGGATCAGTTGCGCATGGATCGACCGCATCATCTTGTTGTCGAACGGTCCCGCGGCGGCCCGGACCGGTTCGCTCTCGATCTCGCTCAACTGAAGATGTCCCTCTGCGAGGATCAGGGCTTTCTGCAACTTCACCCAGCCGAAGGTCGCGCTCTGACCGATCCGGGCGATGATCGCGGCAGCGAGCACATCGCGGTGGAAGTACTTGTTGGCCTTGCGGACCGTACCGCCAATGCGCCCCGCGATGATCGGCGCCGCCGCGGCCTGCGCCGGCGCGCCTGTGCTGATGGTCGCGGGCGATTCCTCGACCGCCGCCGCGCTGATCGCGCCGCAGACGTTGATCTTCCCCGTGATCGCGGCGGAGATGAGGGTTTGGCGGTATTCGGTCAGTCGCGCGATCGCGGTTTCGGTGGCGGCGGTGAGGGCGTCGAGTTTCGCGGCCATCGCGGCGACGCGGGCCATGATCTGTGTCTGCTCGGCCATCGGCGGGAGAGGGATGGGGAAGTCGCCGAGCTTCGTCGCGTTCGTGGACGCGAGGTTCGTCGTCTGCTGGCTTGTCTTGGTGAAGTAGTTGCGACCGTGCAGGCACGACATCATCGATGCGAGGAAGCGAGAATCCAACCTCCGCGCATCAGGCCTGACGGCGAAGATGTGATTCTGGTGCAAGCAGCCGTCGATTTGTCCCTCGTAGACGTACCCGCGGCCCAGCTTGTCGAAGTCCCCGCCCTCGGTCATCAGCACGTCGCCCGCGCGAAGCTCGTAACGGGCGATCCGCTCCGGCAGCACCTCGACCTCCGTGATGTGATCGAGATCGAGCCATCCGTCCTGGACGTTGGCCACGCGCAAGTAGGGCCGAAGCACCAAGCGGCCCTGCTCCTCGTCCGTGTGCTTCTTGCCGAGCGTCAATCCGGTCTGAAGGTGCGAGATGAACTTCAGCCGCTTCACCTCCCAATGCCCCGGCACATCGCCGAGCCAGTCAATGCCGGAGGGCTTCATGGGGGCGGCGGGGTCAAGGCCCTTGGTGACGGCGTGGTTGATGACCGTGGTGCGCTGCTCGGCCAGAAGCCCGATCAACCGCTGCTTCGCCGCCACCAGATCATCGATCCGTCGAGTCCGATCGTCCAACCACGCCGCAATCGCCCGCTGCTCAGGAACGGGAGGAAGTGGCGCGACGAAGTTTCGGAGGAAGTCCTCGGGAACTCGCTTCTGCCCACCCGCGCCGTACATGTGCCCCGCGCCCTGATGCCGGAACTCGTGACTCAGAGTCAGATAGAAGAGGAATCGCGTATCGAACTCGGGGCCGGGCCGGAGCGTGTGAAGCTCGGTCGTCCCGAACCCCAGACCATTGGTGAGGCCCTCCGCGATGCTTCCCTTGCCGTTTTCGAAGCACGGTGTGATCTTGGCGGCGACGATGTCGCCATCGCGAAAGTACGTGTACCCCTGAAGCACATCCTCGATCGGCTTGATCTGCGACAGGTCCATCCCACCGAACTCGCGGATGGCCTCCATCGGAACAAACGAGACCTCGGTGTCAGCGGGCAAATGCGAGACTTCGCCCTTGGTAGGGTTCAGGCAACAAGCGAACCGGAGTGGCTTCGTGCGCCAGTGGGCCGGTATGTCCCCCAACCACGCAAGGCCGCTGGGGCGGTATGCCGCGAAGGCACAAGCCACGCCCAAGGGCAACGTTGATCCGTGGTCATCAGACGCAGGGATTCGGCTCGCAGGAATGCAGGGTGCCGCCTGATCACGCATCGGTGGCCTCCTTCGGGGGGTCGCCCAGTTGGAGCATCTCGTGCGGCTCGCGGCGGACCAGAATCTGGTGCTCGATGAGCAGCGAGACCAATCGTTCGCCGTTGAGCAGGCCGACTGGCGTGGCGTCGGAGCGCAGTGCCTCGGTCCTCGCCCCGGGTGAGAAGTCGCTCGTCGTGATGATCAAGCCCTGCTCGTGGGCGCCAAGGCTGCCCCGAACCTGTTGGATCGTCGGGGCTTGGATGTTGTTGCCCTGCTTCCACCGCTTCGCCTGCACGGCCAACCGGCCGACCAACGCCTCGAACTCAGCGGGGTCCAGGCCGTGGAGCCTCTGGCGGAGGGCCTTCCGGATCGTCTCGTTGTGCTTGGCGATCTGGCCTTCGACGCCGACGGGGTTCCACGCCACCAATCCAACGATTCCGCCGCCCTTCCGATCGAACCGTTGAGGTTCGCCGCGCTTCTCGCGGCGCTGCGTCTCCTGGATGATCTGGGCGTACATTGTCGCCTCGGGAGTGCGCCCCGCAGTCTGGATGAGCTTGAGTTTGAGAGCCTCGTCAGTGATGGCCGAGTAGTGCATGGGCTTGCCATGCTTCTTCAGCACGAACTCAGCGGCCTCCGTGAACGACATGGGTTCATCACCAGCGCCGGGCGCGGATGCGGACTCCGGCATCGGCGCGACGCCATCCCGGAGGGTGAACTCGCCGGGACCTGTGCGGACGAACGGGGATTTCGGGTCATCCTTGATGGCGACCGCCAGCCGAGCGTTGACGGTCGCCGCCGGGGTCTTTCCTTCCGGCTTCCAGAGCCCGTCGTCGATCATCCGCTTGGCGATGTCCTTGTAGTGCAGCGGCTGGTTGGCCTTCTGCAGGATTCGGCGCGCGGCTTCGAGGACGGTGCTCACTTGGTCACCTCCGCGAGCATCCGCATGATGTTCTGCTCCAGGCCGGTGATCTCGGACTCGATCGCATCGAGCGGACGCGGCGGCTGGTAGACGTAGAAGTGCCGCGTGACGGGGAGCTCGTATCCGATGATGCCGACCTTGCCATCCTTCTTGTCGCGGTACTTCTCGTCGGTGCTGATCCACGCATCGGGGACGTGCGGTTTTACCTCGCGGTCGAAGTAGACGAGGATGTCCTCCTTCAGGGGGACGTTTTCATTGTCGCGGAGTTCGGGATCAGGCTCGGGATTGCCGTCCTCATCCACGCAGATGGCGGCGTTCTCGTCGCGTCTGCCGAGCGCCGCGACGATCGCCTTGCGGACGGGCGCGGCGAGCCGGGCGTCCGCGGCGTCGAACGCGGCTTCCAGGTCGGCCAGAAACACGGCGCGATCCATCCAAACCTGGCCCGCGGGGAGGCCCTCTAGCACGGCGACGATCGCGTCCCCGGCGGCATTGGGGCCGGGTGTGCCCGCGGCGGCTTTGTCCGGGGCGGCCGGGGCATTCTTGGCCTTACGGCCGCGCTTCTTCGGGGCTGGGTCGTCCAACTCGGCGAGTCTAGCGAACGCTGATGACGCGCGGAGCGCCGCGATGCCCTCGGGGGTCACCGCGAACCGGAAACGCAGGGGCCGTTCGACGGTGATCTTCCGGTAACCGAAGTCGGCGTTGTCGAACACCTTCGAGTGCTCACCCTCCGGCATCTCGCCGTAGAGCCGGGTGATCGCGCCGACGTGGTCGGGCTTCCCGTCGCGTCCGTCGCCGATCTCCTGGCGCTTCTTGCCCAGCGACTTCCGCATCTTCTGGGCGAAGGAGACCGCGTTGATGAGCTGGATCTTCCCCCGACGGCGCGGCTCCTTGCGGTTGGAGACAATCCAGACATAGGTGTAGATGCCGGTGTTGTAGAAGAGCTCGTCTGGGAGCGCGACGATAGCCTCCAGCCAGTCGTTCTCGATGATCCAACGGCGGATCTCGCTCTCGCCGGAGCCCGCGTCGCCCGTGAAGAGTGGGGAGCCATTGAAGACAATGCCGACACGGGTGCCACCGTCCTTGGTGGGCTTCATCTTCGAGATCATGTGCTGGAGGAACAGGAGCGATCCGTCGTTGATGCGCGGAAGGCCGGCGCCGAAGCGCCCGGACATCTTCAGCGTCTCGTGCTCCTTCCGGATCTCGTCCTCCTCCGGTTTCCACTCGACGCCAAACGGCGGATTCGCCAGCATGTAGTCGTACCGCTCGCTCGGGAACCCGTCCTCGGTGAACGAGTCACCGAACTTGATATGGTCGATGTTCTGACCCTTGATCAGCATGTCCGAGCCGCAGATCGCGTAGGACTCCGGGTTGTAGTCCTGGCCAAAGACCTCGAGTCGGGCGTCGGGATACAGGCCGGCGACGTACTCCTCAGCAACGGAGAGCATGCCTCCTGTGCCGCACGCTGGATCAAAGATGGTCTTGACGATGCCGCGCTTGCCCAGTTCGGCCCCGTCGCCAGTGAACAGGAGGTCCACCATGAGGCGGATGACCTCGCGCGGCGTGAAGTGATCGCCTGCCGTCTCGTTCGCGGCTTCGCTGAACTTTCGGATGAGCTCCTCGAAGATGTAGCCCATCTCGACGTTCGTCACCGTACCCGGGTGCAGGTCGATGGTGGCGAACTTCGAGACGATCAGGTAGAGGCGGTTGGCCTTCTCCAGCTTCTCAATGTGCTCGGCGAACCCGAAGTACTCGATGATCTCGCGGGCTTTGGAGGAGAAGCACTTGATGTAGTGGGTCAGGTTCTTGGCGATGTTGTTCGGGTCGCCGGCGAGTGAGCGGAAGTCGAACTTGCTCGTGTTGTGCAGCGGGAAGGGTCGGTCCTTCGGCCACTCGGGCGGCATGGCCGCGCGGTTGAGCACCGGCTCCAAGTTCTTGATCGGCGTGCCCTTCCGCTTCAGGTCCTCCGCCTTCGCCCGCACCTTCTCGCGCGTGGGCTCGAGCACGCAGTCGAGCCGGCGCAGGACCGTGAGAGGGAGGATGACCTTCCCGTACTGGTTGGGGCGGTATGGGCCGCGGAGCAGATCCGCGACCTGCCAGATCAGGGAGACTTTTTCGCTGAAGTTGTGCATGGCGGTGGCGGATGGCGGCGTTCAGGGGTGGCTGGATTGGGCGGCGGGGGGTCGGGCGTGCGGCGTGTAGTAAACGCTGCACGCGGAGTGTAACCGGGGACAGGCAGGCTTGCAGCGCCCAGGCATGCCAAGGGGCAGAATCTCGGTTTGGGGGCATGGCCTGCGGATTCGGGCAACCGACCGCCGGGCGTTCAGGATTGGACAGCCGACGCCCGCGTCCGCAACTCCGACCAGCACCGCCGCTGGAGCGTCCAGTCGGCCGCGCTGGTCGCGGCACGCAGCATGTGCTCGTGGATCGGGTCGCGCCCGCGCATGACCAGGGGCAGGAACAGGATCTCTTCCTGGATGTCCGGTGCGAGGTGGCAGAGGTTCATCAGCTGCGTGATCCGGGGCTGGGTGACGTGGGTCAGGCGGGCGATCTCCGAGATGTTGGCGACCTTGCCCGCGCGGATCATCTCGTCAAAGTGGATCGCCAGCGCCATCAGCCGGGAGATTCGGGGCACGCGGCCGGGGTCCACGACCGTCCTCGCGGCGGGCTCCGTGTCGATCGTCTTGCGCCCGTGGGCCGCCCGGTTGAAGAAGACCTTGGTCTTGACGGTGATCATGCCGACTCCTCCTTCCCGCCCGCCGCGCTCGCCGCCAGGGCCTTGACGCCGGACGGGTAGAACGACACTTCGATGCTGCTGTCCAGGGCGTCGAAGACGACCTTGTTGATGAGCAGCTGCAGCATCCGGACCTGCTCGCGCGGAGTCAGGGCCGTCCAGACGTTGTCGAAGTCGGCGAAGGCAGCGTGCAGGTCGTCTGCGGAGAGGACTTCCGCGCGGTGCCGCTCAATGGTGGCGGCGATCTCGCCCGCCCGTTGTTCGGCCTCCCGAATCTGGTCGTTGAGGTCCGTGATCCGACCGGCGGAGGCGGACGAGGCGGGCTCCGTGGTCGCCAGTCGCCGAATCTCGGCGTGGTTGCGCCCAAGCCCCCGGTTGACGATCCGCTCCTCCGCCTCCAGTTGACCGATCGCGGCCTCCGCCTGCCCCCGCGACGCCGCCAGCGTCTCGGCAAGCACGTCCTGGTCCTGGCCGACGCACCGAATCTGCCCGACCACCGCCTTCTCGATCTCAAGGGCCGGGAGCGATCCCGTCTCGCACCGATCGCGGCCCTTCTTGATGGCGTTGCAGCAGACGTAGTACCTGTATGCCTTGTTCCCGCGCCGCGTGAAGGTGTGAACCATCGCGCTGCCGCATCCCTTGCAGAAGAGCAACTTGCGCAGCAAGGCCCCGAACTGGTTCCGCTGCTCGTTGCCCCGCGTGCGCGAGTTCTTCTGCATCAGCACATGGACCCGCCGGAACACGTCCTCGTCCACGATGGCCTCGTGCTGCCCCTGGTACGTCTCGCCCTTGTGGACAACCTTGCCCATGTAGATCGGGTTCGTCAGTGTGCAGTACACCGAGTGGCGGTCCCACTCCACGCCGCCTCGCACCACCCCGGCCTTCGTCCGCCAGCTCTTCGTTCGCCAGCCGCGCTTGCAGAGTTCCTCGCCGACCGACAGGAGCGAGCCCAACTCCAGATACCGCTCGAAGATCTGGCGCACGCGGGACGCCTCGGCCGGGTTGACGACCAGCCGCGGGCTTCCGTTCGAGCGGTCCACGTCGTACCCGAAGGGCGGCGGCCCACCGCCCCATTTGCCGCGCTTCTTCGCGGCGGCGATCTTGTCGCGGATGCGCTCACCGATGATCTCGCGCTCGAACTGCGCGAACGACAGCAGGATGTTGAGCGTCAGCCGCCCCATCGAGTGCGTGGTATTGAAGTGCTGGGTCACGGAGACGAACGACACCTTGTGCCGATCGAAGACCTCCATGAGCCGCGCGAAGTCCATGAGGGACCGGGACAGCCGGTCCACCTTGTAGACCACGACGCAGTCGATCTTGCCGGCCTCGATGTCGGCCATCAGGCTCTTGAGGCCGGGGCGCTCCACGTTGCCGCCGGAGAACCCGCCATCGTCGTATCGATCCGGGAGGGTCGTCCACCCCTCGTTCTTCTGGCTGGCGATGTACGCCTCGGCCGCCTCGCGCTGCGCGTCGAGGGAGTTGAACTCCTGCTTCAGCCCCTCCTCGCTGGACTTGCGGGTGTAGATCGCGCACCGCGACAGCGCCACCGCCGGCGCGGCGTGCTTCCCGTTGAGCGTTGCGCGGCTCATCAGCGCCTCTCCAGGTTGAAGAACCGGAAGCCGTTGATGTGCGATCCCGTGACCCGCTTGGCGATCGCCGACAGCGATCGGAACCGCTCCCCCTCGTACTCAAATCCGTCCGGCAGCACCACCACGCGGACGACCCGGCCCTTGTAGTCGCGGACGAGCGCCGTGCCCGACGGGGGTACCCGTGGGTCCGCCGTGGCGGCGAGGGCGACCTTCTTGGCGTCCTTGGGGGGCTCCCCGAGCGTGGCCCACTTGGGCGGCGTCCGCCGCACGTCGGTGGGGTTGGCCAGTTGGGCTGCCCGCACGCGGGCACGCTCGGATAGGCCGCCCTCGGCGTTGGCCTGGATGCGCCAGGCGATCCGGCGGACGAGGTAGACGCGGTGGCGGCTTTGAATCCGCTCGCCGAAGAGTTCGGCGTAGCGGTTGTGCAGGTCGCCGATCGTCATCTTCTCCAGCGCCGCGAGTTCCTTCGACACGTTGGTCGTCATCGGCATGGTCTCCGTATTCCCGCACCGCTAACGCGCGGTACGGTCGGACACACTGAGGCCTGCCTGCTCGCCCAGTTCAAGTCCGCTGCGGTTCTCTTCTTGATGCTCCGCCAGCGAGGCCAATGCCCCCGTCCCCGCGACAAGGCCGGTCGCCTTCGCGCGACGGTGCCAACGCCCGGCCCCCGTGGCAAGAATGGCGATCACCTCGCGGCGGCGCTCGTCGGCGGACAAATTGGCGTCATCGTCTTTGGCGACCATCGGCGGCGTTCCGTTCCCTTCGGACAAGTGGGGCAACGTCAGGGCGAGAAGGCAAGCGATGTCTTCTCACCCGGCTACCTACGCCGCTGAGAGTCGGGCTGTCCGCGCTGGGTATGCGAGTGACGATCGGTTTCGAAGGGTGCGGCGGCGCAGTACCATGCTGGTCGTCCAGGACGAACCCGCTCGGAGGCATGGAGACCAGGATGAACATTGACTCCGTCGTGCGCGAAGTGGTCGGCTCAATCCTCTCTAAGGCACTCGACCCAAACCCTGTCACCTTCAAGCGTGCCGACGAGGCGGGGCTCGGTCCCGTGCGGACGGGATGCCAGAAGCCTGCGAGCAGCCTGCACACCTTCCGGCGTGAGCTCAATCGCAACGCGTTTCTGTGCGGATGCCATGCCTTCACGACCGAGGCGCCCGTCGAGCACCTGATCGTCGGCTTCGGTTTTCAGCACGGGTCAACGACGGTCGTCGAAAGCATGGCTCATGCGATCGGCACTGAGGGGGCAGTGAGCATTCCTGACCACGTCGCCGCCGCGATCCGGCAGTACGTGCAGAAGGAGCACGCGAACGAGGTGCTGCTCTTTCACAATCATCCCCGGAACCCGATCAATGTCGTCTTTGACAACACGCCGCTGCCGTCGGGGACGGACCGGCGGACACTGGTGAGCTTCCACAGCGATCTGAAGGTCCTGGGCAAGACCCTGATGGGAGGCGGGCGCGTGCGGTTCTACGTCGGGGAGAACGGGTTCGTGCAGGAGTTCCGCACCCCAGATCTGCTCCCGGTCTTGGAACGCCTGGCTCAACCCGCGCCGCGGCCGTGATCCATTTCCCTGAACCGCGCTCGTCAATGCCGTGCTCTCCGCCCACCCCGTGCCGTGTTGTCTGCTCGCCAGCCAGGGGGCGGGAGGTATAACGGCGTGCCCGGAGAGACGCCGAGACTCTGAGACTTTCTCGGATCGGGTGCGTGCCCGCGAGCCAGAACGCGCTCGTCCCGAGTCTCACCGGGCCAGATGGCGAGACTTCCCGACGGGGGGCATGTCGAACGACTCGGAAAAACGCGGCCCGGAAACGCAAACGCCCCGGCCTTGCGGTCGGGGCGTTCACTTCTAACGGGTGGGTCGCCCAGTTTCTGGACGACCCCGGCAATAGCGGGGGTAGGATTTGAACCTACGACCTCCGGGTTATGAGCCCGACGAGCTACCAGGCTGCTCTACCCCGCAATCCAGCCACATCGTAGGTCACGCCCGGCGGCTTTCAAGTTTCGGCCCGCTATTCGAGGCCGATCAGCGAACGCGTGAGGCAGTTCGCCGACCGAAAGCACCGCACAGGTCACCCGACGCCCCCGCTGAAGTTTCGCTACGCTCGGGGCGTGGAGGCCAAATCGGCATGAATACCCCGAACGCCAAGCAGCCCGAACGGATTCCGGTCCGCGTCTTTGAGTCTTCGGCCCTCGCGAGCGCCGGGGTGGCCGCGGAGATCGCGGCGCTTATTCGTGATCGTGCTGCCGCGGGGCGGATGGCCGTGCTGGGGCTCGCCACCGGTTCGACGCCTCAGGGGGTCTACGACGAACTGGTGCGACTGCATCGCGACGAAGGGTTGTCGTTCCGGAATGTCGTCACCTTCAACCTCGATGAGTACTACCCCATGCAGCCGGAGGAACTTCAGTCCTACCGGCGGTTCATGCGCGAATACCTCTTTGACCGTGTGGACATCGACCTGCGCAGCACCCACCTCCCCGACGGCACGGTCCCCCGCGACGGCATCAACGCCTACTGCGAGCAGTACGAGAGCGCCATCCGGGATGCGGGCGGGATCGACATTCAGATCCTCGGCATCGGCCGCACTGGTCATATCGGGTTCAACGAGCCCGGCTCGCCCCGGGACAGCCGCACGCGCCTGGTTCACCTGGACAAGGTGACGCGGATGGACGCGGCCAGCGACTTCTTCGGCGAGCGCAACGTCCCCCGCACGGCCATCACGATGGGTGTTGGATCGATCCTGGATGCCAAGCGCGTGATCCTTCTGGCCTTCGGCGAGCACAAGGCCGCCATCGTGCGACGTGCGGTCGAAGGGGACATCACCCCGTCGGTCGCGGCGTCATTTCTACAGCAGCACGTGAGCGCGTCGTTTGTGCTCGATCCGGCCGCCGCGGCGGAGCTCACGCGGTACAAGACGCCCTGGGCGCTGGGCCCGATCGAGCAGTTCGGGCTCGCGTGGGACCGCAAATCCACGCGGAAGGCGACGATCTGGCTCGCGCGGACCCTGGAGAAGCCCATCCTGAAGCTCACCGACGAGGACTACAGCGAGCACGGGCTTCAGGATCTCGTGACCGCCCGCGGCGGGGCGTACAACATCAATCTGGAGGTCTTTCGCACGCTCTCCACGACGATCACGGGTTGGCCGGGGGGCCGGCCGTCGGATGCGGCGCCCGGGAAGGCGGGCTTTCCCAAACGCGTGCTGGTGTTCAGTCCCCATCCCGACGACGACGTGATCTCGATGGGCGGCACGTTCATCCGGCTGTGCGAGCAGGGGCACGACGTGCACGTCGCGTACCAGACCAGCGGCAACATCGCGGTGTGGGACGAGGCCGCGCTGCGGCACGCCGACTTTGTGACGGAGTTTCTGCAGGCGTTCCCCCAGATCGGCGGGGCGGACGCGGCCGAGCGGCTGGAATCGAGCATGTCGGCGTTCATCCGCAAGAAGCGGGCGGGCGAGGTGGATACGCCGGAACTTCAGCGGATCAAGGCATTGATCCGCCGCACCGAGGCGCGGGCCGCGGCGAAGTATTCCGGAGTTCGGGAAGAGAACATCCACTTCCTCGACCTGCCGTTCTACGAAACCGGGCGGGTGAAGAAGAAGCCCATCGGCGAGGAGGACGTGCGGATCACGATCGAACTGCTCGAGCGCGTGAGACCGCAGCAGATCTACGCGGCGGGCGACCTTTCGGACCCGCATGGCACGCATCGGGTGTGCCTGTCGGCGATCACGACGGCGCTGCGGCGGTTGGCGGACCGCGACTGGATGCGGGATTGCGTGGTGTGGCTGTATCGTGGGGCGTGGCAGGAGTGGGGGCCCGAGGAAATCGAAATGGCGGTGCCCCTCAGCCCGGAGGAACTCGCCAGGAAACGCATCGCCATCTTCAAGCACGAAAGCCAGAAAGACAAGGCCCTCTTTCCCGGCCCCAACGATCCCCGCGAGTTCTGGCAGCGTGCCGAGGACCGCAACCGCGGCACGGCCAGGCTCTACGACAAACTCGGGCTTGCGGAGTATGAGGCCATCGAGGGGTTTGTGCGATGGGTGCCCAGCGCCTCGGACGGTTCGGTGGCAGACGGGCTCATGGGGGCGCGAAACGCACTGACCCTGTCATCGCCCACCCCGAGGTGATAGACTCTGTCATGGTTAGCCCGGGTAATGACCATTCAAACTCAAAAATCGGTGAGGCGCTTCGACCGTTGGTCGAGCGTCTTCGAATGCGAGGCCATGTGATCCTCACCGACTACCGACGACCCGCGGCGAGAGTTACTCCCGTTGACGAGAAAGTCACGCGGATCGAACGCGCCCGGGCGATCCGGCTCGGAGAGTTCGGCGCTCGTCATTCCCTTGCCGATCTTGACTGGCTGGAGTTGCGCGTTGAGGGTCGGCAATGAAGCCGGTTGTCGTGGACGGCGGTCTGAGTCGAGCCATGCAATATCTCGCCGTCTGCTCTTGGTCCCTTCGCCCCACCTCCCCGGCAGATCTTGTCGGCAAGGTCGAGGCTTGCGGCCTTTCCGCCGTGCAGTTGCACATCGATCCGATCCGCGATGGCACCTGGAATGAGAAGTCAACGGTCGAACTCCTCAAAAGCGCCGGTATCGCGATCCTCTCCGGCATGATCTCCATGAAGGGCGAGGACTACTCCAGCCTCGAATCGATCAAACGCACCGGCGGCATCCGCGCCGACGTTCACTGGGGAGATAACTTTCGCGCGATCGAGGCCGACGCCGCGATTGCCCAGCGCCTCGCCATTCCTCTCGTGACGTTCCATGCCGGGTTCCTTCCGCACGAGACGTCCAACTTCGAACGCCGCACCATGATCGACCGGCTCCGTCAGTTGGCCCAGATGTTCGCCTCCCGCGGCATGCGACTCGCGCTCGAGACCGGCCAGGAAACCGCGGCCACGCTTCTCGCGGTCCTCGCCGAAGTCAACGCCCATCTGCCGACCCGCTGGCACGTCGGAGTCAACTTCGATCCCGCGAACATGATCCTCTACGGCATGGGTGATCCGGTGGACTCCCTTCGCCGGCTGCTTCCCTCGGTGCGTCAGGTTCACATCAAGGACGCCCTGCCGGCCGCGACCGCGGGCACGTGGGGCACGGAAGTCCTCGCAGGCACCGGCAAGGTCGATTGGCCCGAGTTCTTTCGGGTGCTCAGAGAAAACCCCGTGAATCTGGTTGTCGAGCGAGAAGCGGGCGAGGATCGAGTCGGCGATGTGCGTGCGGCCGCGGACTTGGTGAAGCGATTGGCGGGAGCGGGAATCGCCTCATGACCCCTCCGGTTCGAATTGGTGTTGTGGGGCTGGGCTTCATGGGGCAGGTCCACGTGAAGTCCATCAGCGCCGCGAGAGCGGCGGGCTTGGAATGTGTCCTGGCCGCCGTCGCCGACCACTCGCCCGACCGTCTCAACGGCCAAGCCTCTGTTTCCGGCAATCTCGACGCCGGCGAGCGGCCCCAGCGATTGTTCGATCCCGCGGAGACGCAGACGTTTCAGGATCCCGCGGCCATGTTCTCCAGCGCCGGCCTCGATGCCGTTGTCATCGCCACGCCCACCGACACGCACGAAGCGCTCACGGCCTCGGCGCTCCGAAGCGGCCTTCACGTGTTGCTCGAAAAGCCGGTAGCGATCGGTGTCCAGGAAGTTTCCCGCCTGATCGAACACGAACGAGCGACACGCCGACACGTGATGCCCGCGATGTGCATCCGGTTCTGGCCGGGCTGGACGTATCTCAAGGAATGTATCGACACCGGCCGCTTCGGCGGCTTGCACGCCCTGAGATTGACGCGATTGGGCAGCCGGCCCGAGTGGTCTGCGTTCTACGCCGACGAATCCCGCAGTGGCGGGGCGATATTCGACCTGCACATCCACGACTCGGACTTTGTGCTGCACTCCATTGGCAGGCCGCGGCGTGTACTGAGCGTCGGAACCACGACCCACCTGACCACCCTCTATGGCTTTGACGATTACCGCGCGGTGATCGCCGAAGGGGGATGGCTCGCCTCCGCCGGCCGCGGTTTCCGAATGCGGTTCTGCGCCGAGTTCGACACCGCGACCGTCGAGTTCGACCTGGCCAACTCACCCACCGTCGCCGTGACTTCCGGAGGCTCCACCTCGCATCCGCTCCTCCCCCACGCTTCCGCGTATGAGGCCGAGATGCAGTCGTTTCTCAACTGTGTCGCGGCCTGGAAAGCGGGATCGACCAATCCGCCTCCTGCAACGCTGGCCGACGCCCTCGCGGTCACTCGACTCCTGCTTGCCGAGCGGAAATCGCTTACAAGCGGGGAATGGGAGCCCGTGAACCCGGCATGAATCCCGGGTGGGCGGCCCTTGCGGAGCGAGGTCTCTTGGTTTAGACTGCGGCTCGTCGGATGTCAGGAACGTGCGTGCAACCGCGTTCGCCGGCGCGCACTTTCCCCGGACTGTCGAAGATGATGTCTTCCGCGCATTCTCGCTTCCTTCTGGGTTCGAACATCTTGATCTCGCGAACGCGGCGGGCCGCGTGCATGGGCGCAGGGGTAACGCTCATCGCCGGCCTGTCGTTTTTTTTGCACCACCCTGCGTCTGCGAGCGTGCCGCTGGGAGGCGGTTTTCAGCCGCCCCCCGCGAATCCGCCCGCCAGGCCGGCGACGCAACCAGGCACCGACGCTTCGGGCAAACTCCAGCCGTACTCCGAGCCCATTCCGGGCGCGGCGTTTAATCTCGAAATGCTCCCGATCCCCGGCTCTCCCGACGGCTCCATCAAGCCGTTCTGGATGAGCAAAACCGAAGTTCCGTGGGAAGCCTTCGACGTCTACATCTACCGCCTCGACGAGGAGGCCGGCCTGGGCAAGATCGATGCAGTCACACGTCCGAGCAAGCCCTATCTGCCGCCCGACCGAGGATTCGGCCACGAGGGCTACGCCGCGATCAGCATGTCCCACAAGAACGCGAGGGAGTTCTGCGCCTGGCTCTCCAATAAGTCAGGCAAGTCGTACCGGCTCGCGACCGAAGACGAATGGGAGCACGCGTGCCGCGCTGGCGCTTCCACGGCCTACTCCTTCGGCGACAATCCGTCCGACCTCAAGGACTACGCGTGGTTCGAGGCCAACTCCGAGGAGTCCCCGCACCCAACCGGCAAGAAGAAGGCCAACGCCTGGGGACTCATGGATATGCACGGCAACGTGGCCGAGTGGGTCACCGGGCGAGATGGTAAATCCGTCACCAAGGGCGGCTCGTACCGCGACGATCCGCAAGCCTTGACCTGCACCGCCCGAAAAGAACAGGCTCCGTCGTGGAACGCCTCCGACCCCCAGATTCCCAAGAGCACCTGGTGGCTGTCGGACGGCCCATTCGTCGGCTTCCGCATCGTGTGCGTGCCCGACGCGCAGCCCCCTCAGCCCCCCGCACCCGCAACGCCCTCCCAACCATGAACACCGACAACCGCATCGAACTCGAGAGTCAACGCACACGCGAAGGTTGGACCCGGAGGGACTTTGTCCGCGCGGCCGGGGCGGCCATGCTCGTCCCTTCCGTGCTGGCGCACGGTGCTTCCGCGCCACGCAAGAACCCGGTTCTAAAGGTCGGCATCGTTGGATGCGGCGGAAGAGGTACGGGCGCCGCCGTTCAGGCACTGCGAGCCGACAGGGACGTAGTGTTGTGGGCCGCGGGAGACATCTTTGCGGACCGGCTCAACGCCTGCCTGGGCAACCTTGCCTCCGAAGTTGGAGCCGAGCGGGTCACGGTCGCGGAAGAGCGACGCTTCGTCGGCTTCGATGCCTTTCAGAAGGTCATCGACTCCGGGGTCGATGTGGTGCTCCTCACGACCCACCCGGTCTTCCGCCCGCAGCACCTCAAGGCCGCGATCGCCGCCGGAAGACACGTCTTCGCCGAAAAGCCGATGTCGGTGGATGCGCCGGGTGTCCGCAGCGTGCTCGAGTCCGCGGCCGAGGCCAAGCGCAAGAATCTCTCCCTCGTGGTGGGTTTCTGCTGGCGGTACAACGACGGCATGCGCGCGACGTTCAAGCAGATCAACGATGGCGCGGTCGGCGACATCACCACCGTGCAAACAACCTATTACACCGGCACGCTCAGCCGCAACCCCCGCAAGCCCGAATGGAGCGACCTCGAGTTTCAGTTCCGCAACTGGTGGCACTTCACCTGGATCAGCGGCGATCACGTTGTTGAGCAGGCCGTGCACAGCATCGACCGCCTCGCCTGGGCGACCGGCGACCGCTGGCCGCAAAAGGTCATCTGCCTGGGCGGCCGCGCTGCCCGCTCCGGTCCCGAGCACGGCAACGTCTTCGACCACTTCTCCGCCGTCTACGAGTACGAGGGGGGCCTCCGCACGTTCCACGCCTGCCGCCAAATCGACGGGTGCCCCTCCGACAACACGGACTACGTGTACGGCACCAAGGGCTCGGCCGTGATCAACGGCTGGGTACCGACGTACCACCTCAAGGACCGCGCCGGCGCGACGCTCTGGAGGTACGCCGGCCCCACCGACCGCGACATGTACCAGATCGAGCACGACGAGTTCTTCAAGTCGATCCGCGACAACAAGCCCATCAACGACGGCGAACGCGCGGCCTACACCACTCTCATGGCTCTCATGGCCCGCATGAGCGCCTACACCGGCCAGACCGTCTCGTGGGATCAGGCCTTGAACTCGACAGAAGAACTCACACCCAAGTCGCTCGCGTGGGGCGATTGGCCGACGCCTCCGGTTGCGGTGCCGGGGCAGACCAAGTTCGTTTAGATGAGGGTTCCTCGCCCTCGCTTCCGCACACTCGAGTTCCTGCACCGGCCTTCGCGCCGCGATATCCTGCGCTATGACCTCAATGCAATCCATGATCGGCTTGGCGCTCTCTGTCGCCCTCGGACTTTCCACCGCAGGCTGCGCGTCGCGGCCGCGCAGCGCCTCCGCGCCGTCGCAGACACTGCACGAAACGGCGGCGACGCGTGACTCCCGAATGGAGTGGTTCCGTGACGCCCGTTTCGGCATGTTCATCCACTGGGGCCTCTATTCGATCCCCGCGGGCCAGTGGGACGGCAAGAAAGTGAACGGCACCGGCGAGTGGATTCAGACCAACGCGCCGATACAAGTTGCGGGCTACGAGCCGCTCAAGGACCGGTTCAATCCCGTGATGTTCGACGCGGACGCCTGGGCCCGGGCCGCCAAGAGCGCCGGGATGAAGTACATCGTCATCACCAGCAAGCACCACGACGGCTTCGCTCTCTTCGACAGCAAGGTCTCCGAGTGGGACGTGATGGCGACGCCCTTCAAACGCGACATCATGAAGGAACTCGCCGACGCCTGCCGGCGCGAGGGCATCCGGATCTGCTGGTACCACTCCATCATGGACTGGCATCACCCCGATTACCTGCCGCGCCGCAAGTGGGAGATACGATCGGCCGAGGGGGCCGACTTTGACCGCTTTGAGGACTACCTGCGGGCCCAACTCCAGGAGTTGCTCACCAACTACGGAAAAATCGGGATTCTCTGGTTCGACGGCGAGTGGGAGAGCACCTGGACCCACGAGCGCGGGGTGAAACTCGCCGCTTTCGTCCGCGGCCTGCAGCCCGACATCATCATCAACAACCGCGTGGATAAGGGCCGTAACGACATGGCCGGCCTCGACAAGCAAGGCCAGTGGGCCGGCGACTACGGCACGCCCGAGCAGGAAGTCCCCGCGACCGGGTTTCCCGGCGTGGACTGGGAATCCTGCATGACGATGAACGACACCTGGGGCTATCGCACGGACGATCAGAACTGGAAGTCCTCGACGAAACTCATCCACACTCTCTGCGAAACCGCCAGCAAAGGCGGAAACTTCCTTCTCAACGTCGGCCCGACCGCCGACGGCCTCATCCCTCAGGCCTCCCTCGAACGCATGGCCGAGATAGGCCGGTGGATGGATATCAATGGCGAAGCGATCTACGGGACAACCGCAAGCCCGTTCAAGCGACTCGCGTGGGGTCGTTGCACCTCCAAGCCCGGCGTGCTCTACCTGCACGTCTTCGATTGGCCCGACGACGGGCGGCTTCGCGTTCCCGGGTTGCTCGGCGAAGTCACGTCGGCGTCGATCCTCGGCGGGCCTGCATCGCTCCAGGTCGAGAGGCACGACGACGACGTCATCGTGAACGTGCCGGCCAAGGGAGTCCACGACGCGGCCACGGTCGTCAAACTGATCCTCGATGGCGAGCCCCGTGTCGTCTCCGGCCCCATCAAGCCGGGTCCCGACGGCAAGGTGCTCCTGCAGGCCGCCGACGCCGATATCCACGGCGAGCGACTCGCGTACGAGGCCAAGTGGGGCGGCAGCCTGGGTTTCTGGACTTCGCACGAGGACTACGCGACGTGGACGTTTACGGCGCCCAAGGGGCTGTACGAAGTGGAGGTGGATGTTTCCTGCGTGGCGGATCTCGCGGGCTCCGAGTTCGTCGTGGAACTTTCGGGACAGGCGTTTACGGGCAAGGTGCCCAACACCGGCAACTGGGGCACGTTCACCCCGTACCGCTGTGAGCAGTTCGAGATCGCCGAAGACGGTCCGCTCACGCTGACGGTCAGGCCGGGCGAGGACTTTACCGGGACCCTGATGAACCTCCGCGTCGTCCGCCTGACACCCGTGGGCGAACACGATCATCGCGAGGTGGGCGGTCCCTGAGCGCCGCCCATTCCTCGGCCGTGATTGCCCAGTGTTCGTGGTCTTCCCAAGCGCCGGCGATTCGCAGATACCGCTTGGCGAGGCCTTCGAGCCGAAGCCCGATACCTCGCACCAGCGCCTTCGAAGGCGCGTTGCGCGGGATGATGTTGGCCTCGACGCGGTGCAGGCCGAGTTTCTCGAACGCCTGGCGGAGCGCCAGCCGCAACGCCTCGGTCATGTATCCCTTACCCGCAAACTGTTTGCCGATCCAGTAGCCCGCCACGGCGTTCTGGAACGGGCCGCGAAAGATCTGGTTCAGGCTGATCTGCCCGGCGATGCGACCGTCGGCGACAAGGCAAATCACGAACCGCTGGGACTCGGGGGTGTCACAAGACTTCACGAGTTTGTCGAAAGCGATGTCGGGCGGAAGCGGCTCGTCGTTGCCCGGTGGGGTGGGGTCCCACGGCCGCAGATGATCTTCGCTCGCCTCGCGCAACTTGGTCCATTCCGCGCGGTCGGCGCCGCTCGGATGGCGCAGGAAGACACGCTCCCCGACTTGCACGGCGCGAGACAGGCCCTGAACGGCGCGAACTGGCATGGCGGATGGTACCGGCTCGGCGCGGGCGGCAATAGCGCTGACACTCATGCGCAGTCGCCCGTGGGAGCGGCGAGTGCGCGGGCGAAGGGCGAGCGAGCCTCCTCAACGCGTCCGTCGGCGAATGTCCTGGCGCCGGCCTCGGCCAGCGCAAGGGGATCGCGTGAGTCTTCGCCGGTGCTTGTGCCTGAGTCGCTCGTCGCCTGGTTCGCGGGACGGCACCGGGTTCGGGAGTCACCGGGCGCAGATCGCAAATGCGACGGTCCGGCGCGGCCCGACAGTGCCACCCGCGGTACACTCCGCGTTCGCGCGCAGCGCGGTTGTCTGGTACCTCAACGTCCGGAGCACGCATGCCGATTCCGCAACTCACCGACGAGCAGGTTCGCACGTGGACTCTCGAACAGAAGGACCGCTGGTGGCTGGAAAATGTGTGGCGGGGCGATATGGCGCAACTCACGCTGCGAGCCGCAATTACGGGGTTCGCGCTGGGGTCGGTGCTGAGTGCAACGAACCTGTATGTCGGGGCACGCACGGGCTGGACGCTGGGCGTCGGGTTGACCAGCGTAATCCTGGCGTTCGCGATGTACCGGGTGATGGCGAGACTGGGCGCGAAGGACATGACGATCTTGGAGAACAACTGCTCGCAGTCGATCGCGACCGCCGCGGGGTACATGACCGGTCCGCTGATTTCGGGGATGACGGCGTACATGTGGGTGCAGAAGCAGACGATCCCCTGGTGGCAGATGATGTTGTTCAACTTCGTGCTCTCGGTGCTGGGGGTGCTGGTGGCGTTTCCGATGAAGCGGCGGTTCATCAATGATGAGCAGCAGCCGTTCCCGGAGGGGCGGGCGTGCGGGGTGGTGCTCGACACGCTGTACTCCTCGGCGGCGAAGGTGGGGATGTTCAAGGCCAAGGCGCTGGTGGTCGCGGCATCGGTGGCGGGTTTCATTTCGTTCATCTCGGGCGAGAGCATCCAGAAAGTGATCCAGCAGAAATGGCTCGGGCTCAAGCAGGGCTGGCACCTGCCGCACAACCTCGACGCGCTGTACTACTGGATGGCGGAGAAGGGCTGGGTGCCGATCCCGAGGCTGGCGGGGGTGGACGTACGGCAGTTGGCGCTCAGCCCCGCGCTGGACCTGGCGATGATCGGGGCGGGCGGGCTGATGGGCATCCGCTCCGCGTCGAGCATGATGATCGGGATGCTGGTGAACTTCGTGATCATCGTGCCATGGATGATTTCCATCGGAGAGATCAAGCCCGCGAGGGTGACGGAGGAGGGAGAACGCATCTTCGGTCGGGCCCACATTGTGAACAACTGGTCGCTGTGGTGGGGCATCTGCATCATGGTAGTGGCGGCGATGGTGTCGCTTTTCGCCAAGCCACAAGTGTTCGTCGAGGCGTTCAAGACGATCACGGGCGGCGCCAAGCGCCAGGGAAAGGATGTACTCGCGCACATCGAGTTGCCGTCCAAGATCTCGTGGGTGGGGGTTCCGATCATCGGTGCCCTGGGCGTGTGGATGGCCCACGAGTGGTTCGGAGTTTCGATCCTGCTGGGGTCCATCGCGATTCCCATGATCATCGTGCTGACGCTGATCGCGGCGAGCAGCACGGCCCTTACTGGCATCACGCCGACAGGATCGCTGTCGAAGATCCCCCAGTTCATTTTCGGAGCGGCCGATCCCAAGCACCCGCCCACGAACCTCATGACCGGCGTGATGTGCGTGGAGGTCGCCAGTAACGCCAGTAACCTGCTGATGGACATCAAGCCGGGATACATGCTGGGCGCCAAGCCGCGGCAGCAGGCGATCGGGCACTGCATCGGGATCGTGGCGGGGGCGCTGGCGTCCACGCCGCTCTTCTACGCATTGTTCCTCCCCAAGTACAAGCCCGGAGACGACATCCAGACCATGATGGTTTCGGACCAGTTCTCGTTCCCCTCCGCGGTGCAGTGGAAGGGAGTATCAGATCTCGTGACCTCGATCTTCGGGGACGCGGGGACGGGGAGCCTGCTGACAGGCTCGATCATCACGTCGATGATCATCGCCTCGGTGGTGGGGTTGGTGTTCGAGGTGACCCGAATCCTCACGAAGAACCGATTCCCAATCAGTCCGCTGGCGATCGGGCTCGGGGTCGTCGTGCCGCCGGAATCGACCATCGCGATGTTCGCGGGGGCCCTGTTTTTCTACGTCACACACCGCGTGTACAAGGCCCGGAAGGAGTCGATGGGACACATGCTGTGGATCGAGACCCACGAGCCGATCTGCGCGGGGATCATCGCGGGTGCGGCGCTAGTGGGGATCAGCGATGCGCTGGTGAAGGCATTCCTGCTTTGAGCGCCCTCAGCGTGCGGTCGTGGTCACCCCCGACTCCCGGCGAGCGAGCCATTCGCGCGCGACCTGTGGCGCCTGCTCGGGGATTGCACGAACGGCGGGGTCCAGCCCGCCGCGGGGCACCCGCGTGCCGTCGGGCCTGATGTAATCGTACGCAGCGATGCGCATCGACCAGTCCTGGCCGAGGTCAAACTCGCGGGACAACATCGGGCGGGCGGCGGTGGGTTCGCCGATAATCGTGACGCGCCCGGCCGCGGCGAGCGCGGTCGTAAGCGCCTCGGCTGTGGAGGACGTTCGCCGAGAGGTCAGTACGACCACCGGGCCCGAGAATCCATCCGCGCGCGGCAAGGCCTCGAACGCAAGAGCCTGTTCAAGGGCCAGGCGGTCGGTAAGCGCGGCGGAGGAGGACTCGGAGCAGATCCGCGCGACCGGTGCCGAGCCTTCGTCCGGCGACCCTCGCTTCGCGGCGCCGACGTACGTCCCCAGGCGGAGCGGAACGTCCGTGAGCCACGTCGCGGCCCGAAACGCGGCCAGTTCCACGCCCGGACAGGTGCGCAGGTCGAGAATCAGCGCCTTCGGTCTGGTGGCGAGGGCTTTCCTGAATCCCTCGTCAACGAGGGCGTCCTCCATGAACGCGTCGATCCGCAGGGTCACGGTCTGGGACTGCGGATCGCCCGAAACGGCGATGGGCTTGGGTGCTTCGGACTTGCCGGCAAACATCGACCTGGAAGCGGGCTGCTCGCGCGGAAAGATCATGGGCGTGCCGTATCGCGCGATGTTCTTGCGCCCCGCGAAGAGGGCCCCGAACAGGAACTCGATGTCGTCGTGTGACTTGGACGCGACGGCGGCAAGATCGTCGAGATAGTTCTGTACGGGGCGGGACCTGGCCAGAACAGGATCGAAGTAGCGTGCTGGAAACTCCTCGCGGGCCCGGGCCGCGAGCGCGGCGTAATCAGCGAACGGCGCGGGGCCGGGCCCGGGCTTGAGGTCAAGCAAGCCGATCAGCCGTCCGTCGCGCCAGCGGACTTCAACCGGAGAATCCTGCGCGACAATTCGCGTGCGGGCGCGAAGAGAATCGATGCTCCCCACGCCGATGGTCCCTTGGCCGTGGCCGCCATCGCGTGGCAGGGTCGATTCCCACGTGAGAATCATCCCCGAGGGGAACACGAAGGGGGTGAAGAGCGGTCCGAGCAGTTTCTCGACGCCCCCCACAAGGCCCCACGCGACTCCCGGTGGTGTGTTGGCCTTGAAGCCCTGCTCGGTGGGCTCGGCGATCATCCGAGCGCGGATCGGACCGACGAACTGGGTGTGAAACGTCGCGACGTACTCACCCGACAGGGGGCGCGCGGGTGTGGGCGGTACGTTCGAGCGCGCGGGCGTGGCTCCACAACCCGACAAAAGCCCGAGCAAGGTTGCGACCGCCAGCGCGCCTGTCCGGCGAATGGGCTGTGCGGTCCATGAGGTCATGCGGGGAGATTATGCGACTGGGCGTGCGCGGCCTGATGAGCAAACACGGCACCGGCCGAGCGGGGAGCGGGGGAATCGGCGTTGTCTCGACGCACGCTGAACCGCGGGGCGCGGCGGGCCGATTGAGTGTCCGACTACACACAGGAGCGAGAAGACATGGACCGAATCCAGGCACACCTGGTGCGCTCAAGTCTTGAGGACTTCTGCCTTTGCGGACCGGCGCTCGTCTCCAGCGTCATTCGAAACCTGGGGGATCACTACCCGGACTTGCGCGGACTGTTTCCGGACGATACCTCCCGATATCACGTCCGGTGGTTCGCGACGCTCCAGCAGGTCGCGCGGTTCTGCGACACCTTCCACAGGTTGGAAAAGCCGCTGGGAGAACTCGGGAAGCAGGCCGCGGCCTGCGGTGCGACGGCCGCGCACTACCGGATTGTCCGCAACGAGTTGCTGCAGGCGATGGCGGATCTGGCCGGGGATGCGTGGACGGCGGACACGGCCAACAGTTGGTCGCTGGTGCTGGATGCAATGACCGGCGCGATGCTGGCGGGAGCGATGGACATCCGCCGGGCGGCGTAGGCGACCAACCCTTCCCTATAGTCGCGACCAATTGAGGGAAGGACATCCATGCTTATTCGCACGCACACCTGCGGGCAACTCCGCGAGTCCGATGTGGGCAAGTCAGTTCGGTTGAACGGCTGGGTCAACTCGTATCGCGATCACGGCAACCTGATTTTCATCGACCTGCGCGATCGCTACGGGCTGACGCAGGTGGTGTTCGACAAGGAATCCGGGCTGTCCGCCGGGGCGATGGACGCCGCCGACAAACTGCGCAACGAGGACGTGATCGCGTGCGAGGGGATGGTGCGGGTCCGGGTCGGAGGGGAGAACCCCAAACTTGCAACCGGCAAGATCGAGATCGTGGTGGACAAACTCGAAGTGCTGGCGAAGACCGACAACCCCCCCTTCCTGCCCGACGACCTGAGCAAGTTGCCCAACGAGGAGTTGCGGCTCACGCACCGGTACATCGATCTGCGCCGGCCGAGCATGCAGCGGATCCTCTCGACGCGGCACAAGGTGTACCAGACCACGCGCCGGTACTTCGACGAGAATGGGTTCCTGGAGGTCGAAACGCCCATCCTGTACAAGAGCACGCCCGAGGGCGCAAGGGAGTTCCTGGTACCCAACCGGCACGTGCCCGGCTCGTTCTACGCGTTGCCGCAAAGCCCGCAGTTGTTCAAGCAGATCCTGATGGTGGCGGGGTGCGACCGCTACATGCAGATCTGCCGGTGCTTCCGCGACGAGGACCCGCGCGCCGACCGCCAGGCCGAGTTTACCCAGATCGATCTTGAGATGTCGTTCGTGCGGCGCGAGCAGGTGATGGAGGCGATGGAGGGGTTCGTGCGGCGACTGTGGAAGGAAATCGCGGGGCACGACGTGCCGCCGATGCGGCGCATGTCATACCGCGAGGCCATGGAGGACTACGGGATCGACCGGCCCGACACGCGATACGACCTCAAGACCCGGGACATCTCGGCGTTCGCCGGGAAGATGGACTTCGCGATTTTCAAGAACGCGCTGGAGAAAGGGAAGGACCGCCCGGCGTTCAACAGCCGGAAGGGAGTGGTCAAAGCCCTCCGCGTGCCCGGCGGTGCGGAGAAACTGACGCGCAAGATCACGGACGGATACACGGAGTTCGTGAAGACCTTCGGCGCGGGCGGCGTCGCGGTGGTGAAGGTCGTCAAGGGCGAGGACGGCCAGCCGAGACTCGACACCGGCATCGCCAAGTTCCTCGAGCCGCTCAAGGGCGAGTTCCTGGCGCTGCTGGGCTGCGAGGTCGGCGACACGGTGCTGTTTGTCGCCGACGTGTATTCGGTCGCGACCAAGGCGATCGGCGAGTTGCGGCAGAGAGTGGCTCGCGATATGGGCATGGTTCCCAGGAGCGGCGCAGAGGGCGGGCCCTGGAACTTCCTGTGGGTGGTGGACTTCCCGATGTTCGAGCGGAACAAGGACACCGGCAAGTGGGTGGCGATGCACCATCCGTTCACAAGCCCCAACGACGACCAGATGCAGGCCTTCCTCGATGCGAACGAGGAGGACGAAGTCACGATCGAGGGAATCGTGTCCGCCGGGTATGACGTGGTGCTGAACGGGCAGGAGATCGCGGGAGGGAGCGTTCGAATCCACGACCGCGCGGTTCAATCCAAGGTCTTCAAACTGCTGGGGATGACGCCCGATCAGGCGAAGGAGAAGTTCTCATTCCTGCTGGAGGCACTGGCCTACGGCGCCCCGCCGCACGCGGGCGTGGCCTTCGGGCTGGACCGCCTCGTAATGAACTTCGTAGGCACGGACAACATCCGCGACGTGATCGCGTTCCCCAAAACCCAGACCGGCGCCGACCTCATGACCCGGGCGCCCAGCCCCGTGCCCGAGGGCCAACTTCGCGACGTGCACATCAAGTCGATTGCGCCGCCGGCCTGACGCCTATCTCGCCGTGTCGCCGGAAACGCCCGGCGGGCGGAGTTGGCCCTCGGTGGAAGCCACAATCGCCGCCGTGGCGGCATCGCCCGAAACGTTGATCACGGTTCGGCACATGTCGAGCACGCGGTCCACGCCGAGGATGATCGCGATTCCCTCGGGCGGCACGTGGACGGTTTCGAGCACGACCACCATAAGCGCGATGCTGGCGCCGGGGATGCCGGCCGCGCCGATCGCGGAAAGGGTGGCTGTCACCACCAGCGCGGTCTGCTCTCCCAGCGTCAGGGGCAGGTCGTAAAGTTGGGCAAGGAAGATCGCGACCACCGAAAGGTACAAGGCCGTGCCGTTCATATTGATGGTGGCGCCCAGCGGCAGAACGAAGCTCGTCACTTCCTCCGACACGCCCAGCCGGTTGGTGCAGCAATCCATGTTGACGGGAAGCGTGGCGTTGGAACTGGAAGAGGAAAAGGCGAGCAACTGCGCGGGTGCCATGGCTTTGAAGAACCGCCCCGGGGTCACGCGGTTCTCCCCGTGTGTGAAGACCAGGAGCATGACGGGATACAGCACGAACTGGACACTCAGCAAGCCGGCGAGGACCACGAGGCTGTACACACCCAGCGCTCGGAGTACATCGAGCCCCACGGTCGTGACGATCGGGGCGATGATGGCGAAGACGGCGTACGGCGCCGTCAGCATGAGAAACTCCACGACCCGGGTTACCGCGTCGGCGCAGGCGTCGCACACCTGGATAATGGGTGCGGAGCGTGTCTTGGGTACGAGGGTGAGGGCGCAACCGAGCACGAGGGCGAAGGTAACGATCTGGAGCATCTCGCCCTTGGCGATCGCCTCGAACGGGTTGAGAGGAACAGTCTCCAGCACGCGGTCCCACATGTTTTTTTCGGCAACCGCGGCGCGCCCGGTGGCGGCCTTGCCGGCTGCCTCGGCCGCACGTTCGGTCAGGAGTCGTTCCTTGGTCTCGCTCTTGACGAACGAACCGGGGTTGACGGTCCTCGCAAGAGAGATGCCGATCACGGCGGAAACCACGGTCGCCCCCGCGAACAGGAGCAGGGTCTTTCCGCCAATGCGCCCGAGTTTCCGCACATCGCCCAGGCTCGCGGCCCCGGCGATGAGCGAGAACAGCACGATCGGGACCGCGATGAAGCGCAGGCAGCGAATGAAGAGTTTGCCGGTGAACTGGGTGAGGTTGACAGCAAACCGCACCGCGCTCGCCGCGGCCCCCGCCTCCGCGTTGGCATCCGACGGCTTCGCGGCCAGGAACGTGGTCTTGTCGTTCACGCCGAACGAAGCCCAAGTCGCGTCGGTCCACGCCAGATTGAGCACCACGCCGACCACAACGCCCAGGGCCAAGCCGATAAGGATCTTCCAGTGAAGCGCTATCTTGCGATCTTGCATCACGACAGGCTACCAGATCGGCGGCCGGGTTTCACGTCCCGGCACCGCGCCGGCGTATCGCGCAGTCCGGGATTACACTCCCGTCGATGAAGGTCTCTCAGATCCTGATCGTTCTGGCCCTGGGCGTGATCCTGGGAGTGCCGTTCATTCTGCGACCCGCGTCGGAGTCGAGGACGCTGCCCGAAGGCGTCCATCCGCTCGTGATCGTGACGCCGCACGTGCCGCAGATCCAGGAGGAGTTTTCGAGGGGGTTTGATCGGTGGCACAAGCGAGTGCACGGAAGTTCGGCGCACATCGATTGGCGGCAGCCGGGGGGGACGAGCGACATCATGAAGGTGCTGGATGCGGCGTACGCCGCTGAAGCAGCCGGCGAGTTGGCCCGGCGCGGAGCGAGTTCACCACAATCAAATGCTGATCCGACGCTGACCGGAAACGACCTGATATCGCACGGATCGATGGCGATCGACATCATGCTCGGTGGAGGTTCGTATGAGCATGGGCAACTGAAGTCCTCGCCAACGCAGGTGCGGTTTCGGGCGTGGAAGGATGGGCCGACTCCCATCAGCGTCTCCAAGCCGCCGCAGGTGTGGGATGCTTTGTCGTTGGAGAACGTCCAGGAGTTCTCGACCGAGATTGCCATCGACGGCGCGAAGTTCAGGGTAGTAATCCCTGTCGATTCCATTCGGGGCGGAGCACAGGCGCTTCGCCCATTTCTCGCGGATGCCAAGGCCCTCACGCTGGAGATCGACCTTTCACGAGTCGAGCGCGTATTCGGAGTGCAGCGTTCGGTGCCAGCCGGCTTTCCGCAGTCGCAACTCGATGAGTGGTTCGGCCAGAACAGGATCGGCGCGCAGACGCTGTACGAGCCCGAGCAGTACTGGATCGGGACGGCGCTCTCCGGGTTCGGGATCGTGTACAACAAGGAAGTGCTGGCGCGGCTGGGCGTGGGCGAGCCGGGGTCGTTTCGTGACATGGCCGATCCAAGATTGCAGGGGTGGGTCACGCTGGCCGATCCACGTCAGTCGGGTTCCGCGGCCACGTCGCTGGATGCGATTCTGAGCCGCGAGGGGTGGGAGAAGGGGTGGCGGCTGCTTCGGGACATGTGCGCGAATACACGGTCGTTCACGAACTCGTCGCCGAAGCCGCCGATCGATGTGAGTCACGGCGAGGCCGCGATGGGACTGGCGATCGACTTCTACGGTCGAGGGCAAGGACAGGCGGTGACGCCGCCGGGCGGCGATCTCGCTGCGACGCGAGTGGGGTATGTGGACCCGAAGGGTGAGACGTACATCGACGCGGACCCGGTGACGATCCTGCGGGGCGGACCGAATCCGGAGTTGGCGCGGCGCTTTGTGGAGTTCTGCCTGAGCGACGAGGGGCAGGCGTTGTGGCAGTTTCCGGCGACGGACTCGGAGGCCGGAAAGGCGAACCCCAGGGGCCCGGACGGGATGGCGATGGGCCCGGTTCGCCACGAACTCCGCCGGATGCCGGTGAGGCGAGCGATGTACGAGAAGTACCTGGGCTCGTTCATCGACCGGGTCAATCCCTTCGACCTCGCGAGCGATGCGCTGCCCGCGGGGTGGCGGTCGGCCCTGCCGATCATGATGGGGGCATTCGCGATCGACAACGCGCGCGACCTGCGCGAGGCGTGGAGGGCGCTGAACGTGGCGAGGGTGGATCGGGCGTTCCCGCCGGATCGGCTGGCGGAGATGGAATCGCTCTTCTACTCGTTCCCGACAACCCCCGGGGCGGACGGGACGGCGCTGGAGTTCACGAAGGAAAACTACAAAGCGATCAGCGCGAGGTGGAAGGAGCCGACGATGCGGACGCGGTGCGAGATCGACTACACGACGTTTTTCAGAGAGAACTACCGGCGGGTAGTCGCGCTGGGCGGCGAAGCCGCAAACTGACACCGCGGACCATGAGTTGGTTCGGGGGGGGGCAATAGCGGGGCACGAATTTGGCCGATAATGCTCACATCATGCCCACGCCCACCGCCACACCCATAGTGTCAAGCCCTGCGCCGCGAACGGGAGCAGCCCCCGCAGCAGTGGCGGCGGAGTCTCCCGCGGCCCCGATCCTCGCGAGCATTGTCGCGACCATCGGTCCGGCCAGCGAAAGTCCGGAGATCATCCGTCAGTTGATCGAGAGCGGCGTGTCGGTGTTCCGGCTCAACTTCAGCCACGGAGATTTCGCGGCCCACGAAAAGCGGCTCAACGCGGTGCGGAGAGTCGCCGCCGAGTTGGGAGTTTCTGTCGCCTGCCTGGGAGACTTGCAGGGACCGAAGATCCGCGTGGGGCGAATTCCGGATACGGTGGGGGAGTTGTCGCCGTCGGGGGGCGGATGCATCACGGTCAAGCCCGGGCAGGATGTGGTGTTTGCGCGGGTGCTGGGAGACGCGTACCTTCGCGACACCGCGCAAGGGCCCGAACCGGTGCTGCCCGTGACCTACCAGCCGCTGGTGGACGAGGTCGAACCCGGACACAAGGTGCTGATCAACGACGGGGCGATCCGAATGCTGGCGGTGGAAAGGGACCGGACTCGCGGCGAACTGCGCTGCCGCGTAATCGTGGGCGGGAGAATCACGAGCAACAAGGGGATCAACCTCCCGCAGTCGCACCTGTCGGCCCCCGCGGTGACGCAGCGCGATTGGGAGTGCGTGGCCTGGGCGATTCGCAACGATCTGGACTACCTCGCGCTCTCGTTCGTTCGCCGGGCCGAAGACGTCGTGGCGCTCAACAAGCACCTCAACACCGTCTTTGAGCGGGGCGAGGGGGCGTGGATTCCGGTAGTGGCCAAGATCGAAATGCCCGCCGCCGTTGCTGACCTGGAACGCATCGTGGACGCGTCGGACGCGATCATGGTGGCGAGGGGCGATCTTGGCGTCGAAATGGACCTGGCGCAGGTCCCGGTCATTCAGAAGCGGATCGTCGCCACCTGCGCGCAGTACGGGAAGCCCTGCATCGTCGCGACGCAGATGCTGGAGACCATGATCGAGAACTCTTCGCCGACGCGGGCCGAAGCCAGCGACGTCGCCAATGCGATCTTCGATGGCGCGGACGCGGTGATGCTCTCCGCGGAGACCGCCGCGGGAAAGCACCCGGCTCTCGCCGCCGAAACCATGGGCCGGATCATCGCCGCGGCCGAGATGCACGTGCGATCGAGGCGCCCGCAGCACAATCCGCCGGTCCACCTGGCCGCGGCGCACCGGGGGACCGCGGCCCTGGCTCACGGCGCGTGGGACATCGCGGCGGATCTCGGCGCCGTGGCCGTCGTGTGCTGGTCGGAGAACGCCGGCACGGCGAGGTACCTCAGCCAGAACCGGTTCAACATCCCGATCATCGCGTGCTCGAGCGATCCACGGGCGTGCCGCCGGATGGGGCTGTATCACGGGGTGACGGCGGTGTGCATGAAGCCACCCGGGAGCGGGTCGCTGCGCGAGTGGAACGCTGCTGTGGATCAGTACCTGGTGGCGAGGTCGATTGCACGAAAGGGCGACGCGATCGTGCTGCTCGCCGGAAGGCCGCTGGGAAAGGCCAAGAAAACCAACACACTCGCCATCCACCGGGTCGGCGAAGAGGGCGGGTTCACGCAGCATCTGGCCTGATCGCGACCAAGTCCACCAGCCCGCTACTTCGGCGCGACAATCGGCTTGACGCCGGTCGCTTCAATGCGATCCGTCTTGAGGTACCACAGGATTCTCGCCGCCTTGGCGGGCTGGGCCTTGCCGCTGCGGTCGGTCAGCGTGACCAATCCCGGGCCGCCGTTCGCATCGACGGTGGCCGAGATCGCGTCGTATTCGAGCGTCGCCGCGGTGATCTCGCGGGTTCCCGACGAGAGGTGCACACGGTTGCCGGCGCTGGCCGAGAGCAGTTCCGCGTCGAACTCTCCATTCGCCGCGATGGGTTGGGGACCTGGCTCGTGCTGACGGATCTTTGCCGTCAGCCAATCGCTGTCCAGCGCGGTCTTGGGTGAGCCGTCGCCCCGATCGTGGATAAGGCGGACACCGTCGGTCATCCGGATTTCCCCGGTGACCCTATCCAAGGCGAGGGACTCTCGCCATGTGAACAGCGCGGTGCCGTGCCCGAACTCGCCGGCCGCATCGGCCTGCGACCGGACCGGCGCGTCAGCCCGGGCTTCGCGGCGATCCATCACCAGGAGTTTGCCGGGCGAAGGAACCCGGAGTGTGCCGGCGTTGTTGTCCGCATGGATCTTCACACCCTCGAGATACATGAGGCGCTCGAGCAGGGGCGGCGACACACCCGGCCGGTAACGGCGGATCTCGACGGTCGCCGGCGCGCCTTCACCGATGGCGTCAAGCGTGCTGAGTCGGCGGTCTTCGCCGGGCTGCTTGTTCGGTGTCGCCGGTTCCTTGGCCTGCGGCTCCAACTCGACGAGAATGACGCCCGCGGCAAGTTTGTCGGTGTCGTTGGGGCCGCGGGTGATCACGGCATTCGCATCGCCGACGCATCGGGCAACGCCGGCGACGTCGTCAAACCAGAGGCCGTCCGTCCAGGCGACGGAAGCGTGGGTGGGGGCGTCGTCGCCGCCGAGGGGGCCGGTGTGATCGATGGTGCCCGGGCCGACGACTTCGAGCGTCCGGTCCAGACCGTCGAGCGCAAGCCGCGAGCCGTGCACCGTGGATTCGCCCCGCCCGACACTCGCGCCCTGGCCCTCGAGTTCGACGGCTTGCCGCTGGGGATATGCGGTAATAAGAGGGCCGGCGGCGTGCTCACCCTTGGCGCCGGTGAACGTAGCGGCGCCGGAGGCCACGAGTTTTTCGGCGACCGTGTCCCCGTCGAGCGTCGCGAGAGTGGCTTCGATGCGCTCGGCCGTCAGGGAGTTGCCATTCTGCTGGCCGCGGGCGTGCCCGGTGATGGTTACGGTGTTGGGGAACGACTCCCCGGAATCCAGGACGGTGAACTTCGCCTCGATATGGTCGCCGGAGATTCCGGCGCCCGTGGCGTCCTTGGCGGCGGCATTGCCGACGGCCGTGATCTGGTTGATGGCGCTCTCGCCGGCGACGGGCGTGAAAACGGCGACGACTTGGTTCGCCGCAATCGAGCCGGACGCATCGCTGGCGACGGCGTTTCCGGAGAGGCGGGCCTGCTGGAGCAGCGGATCGTTGGACTTGGCCTCGCGAACGAACGTGAAGTCGGCCTCCGCGGTCCACGTTGCGCGACGGGGAGGTTGGTCCGGCCCATCGGGCGAAGAGCCGATGATCGTGCCCGCGCCGGGGATGTGGACGTGCTCTGTCGCCAGCGAGCCGTCGAAGCGGGCGGCGATCGCCTTTCCGACTCCGGGACGCTCTAGTTCTGCGGGGTGCTCGGCCGTGGCCGCAAGCACGACCTCGCGGGTCGTGGCGCTGTAGTCCAGTTGCATGCCCGAGCCGCGGGAGTCGGACTCACCATCGGCAAGCCGCACGCCGGCTTCGCGTGCAGATGCGAACCGGACGAACGCGTGATTACGGGCGAGCATCGCGGGCGTTTGAGAAAGCGGGCGGATTTCGAGGGGGCCCGTCCATGCGAGCCTGGTGGGCTGGGACCGGTCAACCGTCGGGAGAGAGGGGCCGGACCCGCTCTTGGGGGGCTGGCCGGTCGCACCGGACGGGGGCACGGCATTATTCGTGGTACCCGCGACTCGCGCTGGCGGCGGCGAGTCGGTCTGGGCGATGGCTCCCGCAGGAAGGGCGTTGTCGATGAGACGGAACCAAACTTCAGCAGTATCGCTCGTGAGCGTCTGGGCGCCTTGCGTGACGGTGACGTCGCCGGAAACCTGCGCGTGATACAGGTTCTCGACCGGGCGGGGCGGCGCGACCTTTGGCGCCTTGGCGGGTGATCGCGTGGAACCCGGCTTGCCCGTGGCGGGGGCGGAGGGCGCGGGCGGCGGCTTGGCCGTGGTCAAGTCGGATTCGGCTTCGCCGTGCAAACTGCACAGGCGGGTCGAAGCGACGCGCAAAAACTCAACGACGCGGGACTTGTCGTTGTACAGCACGGTCAGGCCGTCGCCGTCGAAATCCAGCCACTTGGACCTCGCCGAAATCACCCCGGGGGCTTCGAGTTCGCCCCGTTGGGCATCCATCCGGAAGCGCGGCGTCTTGAACGTCAGGATCGGGGCGTCGTTCTCCGAATCGGGCCGCAGTTGACCGGGAATCGCCTCGAACATCCGGATCTGCACATCGCCGTCGAGGATCGCATCCTCGGGTCGGCCACCGGTCCCGGATTCGGGAAGCGTCGTCTCGCCTCGCTGAGCCCGGATGTGCATGCTGCGCCCGCTCTTGAAGTACAGCCAGGCGCGGGGAGAGTCCATGCGGATGCGGCGATTACCGAGAGGCTCGGAACGCTCGGCGGTAATCTCGGCTTCGACGCGTGTGGGATCCTTGGGATCGACCACCTGCAGGAAGAGTCTTCCGGCACCCGCGATGGTGCCGGCCTGCCCCGCTCCCGCGGCGACGTTCCTCACATCCGGCGGCGGCTCCGCCGGGACCTCGGCGGAGTTGAGGTCGGCGTGCTTGGGCCGCGTCAGGACCATCCAGCCGATGATGCCGATGAAGGCGATCGCGACGATGCACGCAAAGACCAGGCCCTTGCTTCGGGCCGAACCACGCCGGGATGGCATTCGTGGCGTCATGGGTGGTCAATCACGGACCAGCCGCATCGCGATGAGGTCCTGGACATCCAGCAGTCCGGCGGGCCTTCCGCCGTCATCGACGACGGGGATCTCGTCCTGACGATGCTCTCTGAACATCCGGACAGCGTCGCGGACCAGGGCGGTGTCCGCAAGCGTGCGGGGAGCGCGGGTCATCACCTCGCGGATGGGCCGGGCAAGTTCCGTCGCATCGCGAAGGATCAGCCGCCGAAGGTCGCCGTCGGTGAAGATGCCGACGAGTTGCCCCCCTCCGTCCACGACGATGAGGGCCCCGGGCCGCCGGCCCACCTCCGCGGCCTTGCGAAGCGCGTCTCCCACCGCGGAGGCCTCGGGCACGAGCGGCAGGTTCTTTCCTGCCACAAAGCGCATGACCTCGGTGACGGGCCGAAGAAGTTCGCCCAGCGCGCCGCCGGGGTGACGGCGGGCGAAGTCTTCGTCGGTGAAGTTGCGGCGCCGGGCCGTGCAGAGCGCCAGCGCGTCCCCGAGCGCCAGGGTCGCGGTGGTCGAACTGGTCGGCGCGACGAAGTACGGGGCGCCCGCCTCGCCGTCGAGATGCAGTCTCAAAGCCACCGTCGCCAGACGTTCGAGGCTGTTGCCTTGGCCTTCCGCCTTCGAGCCGCCGGTGATCGAGATGATGGGCAGCCCGTCCTGCCGAAGAACGCCCGCGAGAGCCACGACTTCATCGGTCTCGCCCGAATACGAAATACAGATCACCGTGTCGGACGGGCGGAAACGCCCGAGATCGCCGTGCGCGGCCTCGGAGGGGTGCACGGCATGGGAGGGGATGCCCAGGGAGGCCAGCGTCGCCGAGATCTTGGCCCCGATGTGCCCGGACTTCCCCAAGCCCGAAACCAGGACCGTGCCGCCCCCGTCGGCACAGGCCGCGAGCAGGTCCACGGCCCGGGTGAACTCCGGCCCCAAGGCGTCAGCAAGCCGGGTGAGGGCGCATCCCTCATCGCGGAGGACTGTGCGGGCAAAGTCGAGTTCGGCCGCGGCGGGGGGCTGGCGTTCGGTGCCCTTCGGAGCCGATCGGGTGGTCATGGAGCAAGGGTAGCGGAGTTGGACCGCGGCGGGATGCGCGGGGGCGAGGCGTCGTAGCATCTGGCCGCTGCGCGCGAGGCCGGGCGGGAACGCGGAGCGGCATGGAGGCCCGATGCTCACCCAGGATTACAAGGTCCGTCTGGACGCCTTTGAAGGGCCGCTGGATCTGTTGCTGTTCCTGATCAAGCGGTCGGAAGTGGACATCCACAACATCCCCATCTCGACGATCACCGAGCAGTACCTGTCGTTTCTGGCGCAACTGCGGGAAATGGGACCGGCCCGGATCGACATCGACCTCGCGGGCGAGTTCCTGGTCATGGCCGCCACGCTGATGGAAATCAAAAGCCGCCTCCTGAGCAAGCCGACGGCCTCCCCAAGCGCCGCGGCGGGGTCGGATTGCCCCACCGCAGACCCGCGGGTGGAACTGGTCCGGCAGTTGATCGAGTACAAGAAGTACCGGGACGCGGGGGAATCGCTGGAGCGCCGGGCCGACGACTGGCGGCGGCGATTCCCGGTGGCGAGGGTGGGAATCAACGACGAGGCACTGCGGGCCGCGATCGAGTCGTCCCAGGACGTGGAACTCGAAGACCTGGACCTGATCGACCTCACGGAGGCGTTCCGGAGAATCGCGGAAACGGTCAACTTCGACCGCCTTGGCGATCACCAGGTCACCTACGACGACACGCCGATCGAGATCCACGCCGAGGACATCCTGGCGCAGATCGGCACCAGGCAAGAGGCCGGAGAAGTCGAGTTCTCGACGCTGTTCAAGGGACGGCGGCGGACCGAAATGATCGGGCTGTTCCTGGCGCTTCTCGAGTTGGTGCGCAAGCGGCGCGTGGGCGTGCGGCAGGATCGGGGGGATGGGTCGATCTACGTCGCCATGCGGCGGGAGTCGCCGGGCGACGCACCCGAGGCGGCGCCGACGGATGCTCCGGCGATCTGAGCCCCGGCCCCGGAGTTCACCACGG
Source organism: Phycisphaerales bacterium (assembly GCA_905339235.1). GTDB lineage: Bacteria > Planctomycetota > Phycisphaerae > Phycisphaerales > UBA1924 > RI-211. Next base: position 7,079 of record CAJPFG010000009.1, on the reverse strand, counting down.
AGAACACGGAGGAACACAGAGGGGGCACGAGGGAGATTTCAACTCCGTGGACCTCCGTGGCCCCCGTGTTGAACTTGCCTTTGCGCAGCTCCGGGGATCGTCCGGGCAAATGCCCTTCAGACCGGCCCCGGGCCGAGGTCGGGTTTCCCGGCGTTGTCGTGCGCGGCCTGGACCGCGAGGGCGGGTTCGGCGGCCGACGCGAAGACGGTGCGCCACGGCCGGGTGGCGGCCGGGGCGTCGGCGTTGAGCGGGTCCCGGCGGCGATGGATGTAACTGATCTTCCCCTCGGAGGAACGCTTCTTGACGACCCGGTTGGTCGAGTCGATGACGCAGATCACCGCGTACAGGAGCGAAGGGGCGCCGGGTTCGCCCGCGTGCGGGTTGCCGATCTGGAGCAGCAGAAACCCCGCGGCCAGTTCCGAGGGCGAGAGGGCGATGGGATGGTCGGCACGGGTCCCGACGAGCATGGGCCGAGTATAGGCGATTCCATTGAGGGCACTGCGGTCCTATTATCCGGCCATGCCGGTGCACTTCCTCATGCACTGCGACTACCAGAACGACTGGCTCCCCAACTGCCAGTCGGCGGCCCCCGACCGCCTGCCGTGGTCGGTCTACACCGATTCGGTCCGGGTTTTCGGCCACGACGAGGACGGTGTGATGTGGCTCGCAACGGCGCTGCCGGTGCCCAAGGGCGGCGCGGCCCTGTGCGCCCGGCTGGTGCTGGCGGGCGGGCGGATCAACTACCACACCTACCCCGGCTTCGACGAGCGCTACAAGGAATACAAGTTCGCGATCGGGGTGGACCGCGCGGCCAGCGCCTACGTGATGCCGGTCCGCTGTCCGCTGCTGGACCGCTTCAACCTGGCGGCGGGCCCGCGGAACCTGGCCCTCGGCGTTCACCCCCGCACGGCGGCGCGCCTGGACGCGTTCTGGCGGTCCAAGCGCCCCAAACGCCTGCACGAGGCCGCGTGAGCGCCGGCCCGGGCGCCCACCCGCGGGCGGGCGGTGATCTGATCCGGGCGAACGCTCCCCAAGGGCGAACGCCGCGGGTGGGGATTCAGGGGCCTAGCAGCCCGTGGCGAAAGTCGTTCCGGCTTGCAGGATCGGACAAAAAGCGCTACGTTGGTCGCGTCACGGAGGACGCGGCATGGCGATGGGCAAGCGTGATCGTGAATCTCAGGACCCGATCTGGGTGAAGACGGCGGACCTGCCCCGGTCTCAGGGCCACCCCTTCTACCAGCGGCTCAATGTCATCCTGCGCGAGCGCGGCTTCGACGACTTCGTCGAGCGGGCCTGCGCCCGTTTCTACGCCAGGACCATGGGCCGGCCCGGCCTGGCCCCCGGGGTGTACTTCCGCTGCCTGCTGGTGGGGTACTTCGAGGGGATCGGCAGCGAACGCGGAATCGACTGGCGCTGCTCGGATTCCCTGTCGCTGCGGGGCTTCCTGGGCGTGCCGCTGGAGAAGTCCACGCCCGACCACTCGACCCTCTCGCGCACCCGACGCCTGATCGACGTGGAGACGCACGTCGAGGTCTTCGGCTGGGTGCTGGGGCTGCTGGCCGAGCACGACCTGGTCACGGGCAAGACCCTGGGGGTGGACGCCACCACGCTGGAGGCCAACGCCGCGATGCGTTCGATCGTGCGTCGCGACGGCGGGCAGTCCTACCAGGACTTCCTCACCGGCCTGGCCCGGGCCTCGGGGATTGAGACACCGACGCGCGAGGACCTGGCGCGGATCGACCGGGACCGCAAGGGCAAGGGCGGCAACGCGGAATGGGCCCACCCGCACGACCCCGACGCCCGGATCACGAAGATGAAGGACGGCCGCACACACCTGGCCCACAAGCTCGAGCACGCCGCGGACATGCAGACCGGCGCGGTGCTGGGGGTGACGGTGCAGCCGGCGGACCGCGGCGACACCGCGAGCATCGCCCACACGATGCTCGAAGCCATGAAGCAGCTGGACCGGGTGCGGGAGGACCCGGTGGGCGGGGTGGCGCTGGCCGACCCGATCGTGCAGGAAGCGGTGGTGGACAAGGGCTACCACAGCAACCAGACGCTGGTGGACCTGGAGGACATCGGGGTCCGCGTCTACGCCAGCGAGCCCCGGCGTGGCCGGCGGAACTGGAAGGGCAAGCCGCGCGAGCGCCGCGCCGTCCTGGCCAACCGGCGGCGGATCCGGGGAACGCGGGGGAGGAGCCTGCTGCGCCGCCGCGGCGAGGTGCTGGAACGCCCCCTCGCGCACGGGCTGGAGACCGGCGGGCTGCGCCGGGTGCATGTCCGCGGCCACGCCAACGTGCTCAAACGGGTGCTGGTCCTCTTCGGGGGCGTGAACCTGTCGCTGCTGATGCGGACGCTGACGGGGAGGGGCACGCCGCGCGGGCTGCAGGGCGCGGCGAAGGCGGCCCGGGCACGGCCGGTGCGCCTTTTCGGCGCCCTCGTGAATGCTCCGGCGCTCCGGCCTCCTCGGGAGCCGATGATCGTCCACCCGGCGCACCACCGCCGACTCCCGCGGTCCACCCTCTCAGGCCGCGCGATCCTCACTTCTGCCACGGGCTGCTAGGCGAATCGATCCCGGATGACTCGAAGGGAACGCAGCGCCGGGACCGCAGGCCGCGGATCGGCGCGGACGGATCAATCCGACGAATCCGCGCCATCCGCGGCCTCTCTCCCTTCCGCGCCCCCCTCCGTGCCCCTCCGTGAACTCCGTGTTGAACCTCCGGCCTACGCCGCGACCGTCGCGCTGGCCACGTCGCTCCAGGGGCCGCGTTCGCCGCCGTTGCCCAGCCAGCGGAGTTGGTAATACGCCGTCTTGCCGCCGTCGGCGGCGGTGAATCGCTGGCGCAGGGTGCTGTCGGTGGTCAGCCCGACGAAGCGCAGCACGTGCGTGAGCCGGTCGGCATGCGAGAGGCGGAGGATCGGGCGCGCGCGAATCTCCGCGGCGGGTCAGTGAAACACCCCGAACGCCGCGGAGCAGAGTTCGTGAGCGTGGCCGCCCGGGCCGGAGGCGGCGTTCCCTCCTGGGCCGCCTCCGGGCGCCGGGCTGCGTGCTCCTTCTCCGGCGTGCGAGGTGCGCGCCGGTTGGGCGATTCGTGGGGGTCGGTCGGCCGCGTTCTCCGGACGGTGCAACAGGTCGCGCACGCGCCGCGCGAGCCGGCGCACCTCGGCGGCAGGGGCCGGCGAGCGGTTCGCGAGCGGGTTTGAAGCGGAGATCGCGGTCACGGGTGTTCCTTCGCGAAAGAGGTGAAGCGCCTCTTCAGGAACAATCTCCCGCGCCGCCGTGAGTCCGCGGTGAAGGCAACATGAAATCCCCACCCGATAATGGGATGTTCAGCGCTGCAAAGGCCTTGCGTGCCTCAGGGCCCCGCGTCATCCCGCCGCGGCGGTACCGATTCGCCTTTGTGGCCGCTGTCGAGCGGGCCGGCGGGGGGGCGGGAGTGGGCCGTGGCCGAGGGGTCGCCGGTCGCCGCCGTGTCGGCGGGGAGGAGCATGCGGAAGGTGGCGCCGCGGCCTTCGGCCGATTCCAGCGCGATGCGCCCGCCGTGGTCCTCGGCCACGCGCTTGGCCACCGCCAGGCCCAGGCCCGTGCCCTTCAGGCCCTTGGTGGTGTTGAAGGGCTCGAAGATCCAGCGCTGCTTGGCCGCGGGGATGCCCGGGCCGTTGTCGATCACGGCGATCTCGATCTCCGGGTGCTTCGAGGGCGGCTGGCCGGGGCGGTAGAGGCCCTTGACGGTGATCGCGCCGATGCCGGGCGGGCAGGCCTCGATGGCGTTGGTCACGAGGTTCATCAGCGCCTGGTGCACGAGGGCCTGGTCCAGCGGCACGGGGGGCATCTCGGGGTCCACGTCGGTGATGAGCGCGACCTGCTTCTGCGCGGCCTGGCCCTCGAGCAGTTCCACGCAGTCCTCCACCAGCGGCGCCAGCCGGATGAGTTCGACCTCCACGCGGCGCTGCCGCGAGAAGGCGAGCATGTTCATGGTCAGCGAGATGATGCGGGAGAGGTTGCGGTGCAGGATCTCCCAGCCGCCCTTGGCGATCTTGAGGTCCTCCTTCTTGAGGCCCATCTCGACGAGATCGGCCCCGCCGCGGAGGCCCTGGAGCATGTTCTTAATAGAATGTGATAACGTGGCGACGGTCTCGCCGATGGCCGCGAGGCGCTCGCTCTGGAGTTTGTGCTGCTGGCTCTCGGCGTTGGCCAGCGCGAGGCCCACGTGCTGGCCGATGGCGTTCATGAGCGCGAGCTGCTCGGGGGTGAAGGTGTAGTTGGCGATGGACGAGTCGATGTAGATGGCGCCGAAGGTGCGTTCGCCGAAGCGGACCGGCGAGCAGATGGCCGAGCGGATGTGCAGGCGCTGCACGCTGTCGCCGCTGGCGAAGCGCGGGTCGTGCATGGCGTTGGTGGAGAGCACGCCCTCGCTCTTGGTCATGGCGTGGTACAGGATGGTCTTGCTGACCTGGATCTTGGCGTCCTCCGGGTCCATGGGCTGCTCACGGTACTTGACGGCCACCGGCGTGGGCGGGGCGTCGGGCGAGTCCCCCTCGCCGACGAGAAGAATGCAGCCCCGCTGGGGCTTGAACTCGGCGAAGATCAGGTCCAGCGCGGCCTTGCTCAGGGCGGCGCGGTCCATCGGGCGCGTGATCAGCGTCGTAAGGCGGTAGATGACGCGCAGGTGATCGACGGCCGCGGCCCGGGGCTCGGGCTCGGAGAGGATGACCGAGTCGTCCATCGATCCGCCCAGGCCCGCGGGGGTCAGGCTGGGGATGGTGCGCTCGATGGAGGCGTCCACGCGGTTGCCGACGCCGACCAGGCGGATGAGATCGGCCTCGCCCCCGTGCGTGACGCCGAACACAAAGAGCGTCTGACCCACGCGGACCTGATCGCCCGGGCGCAGGCGGGTGCGCTGCTCGATGCGGGTGCCGTTGACCCACGTGCCGTTCTGGGATTGGAGGTCGCGGATGTACCAGGCGCCGTCGTCGGGCGTGAGTTCGGCGTGGCGGCGCGAGACGGCGTTGTCCTCCAGGGGCAGGGCCTCGCTGGAGCGGCCGATGAGTTGCGGTTCGTTCTCGGGGAGTTCGAACTTGCGGCCCTTGTCGGGCCCCTGGAGGACGGTGAGGATGAGCACGGCGAAGGGTAGTACGGGCGTGTATGGAGTCTGGTTGCGTGCCGAGAGGGTTTGCACGCCCGAGGAGCGAGGGCTTGCGGGCGGGAGGGGCGCGGCGGATTCGACCATCCGCAAGGGCGCTTGGTGCGTATGGAGGGGCATGCGGGGAGTGCATGGCGGCCTGACGTGAGACGGCTCACGCAAGGGAGTCATCATGCCATATTCGATGCCGTCGCGCGAGATCGAAGAGTGCATTCGCGATTGCGGCGAATGCTCCGGGGTCTGTATCCGCACCGCACACCATTGCCTGCATGTAGGAAACGCGCACGCCGCGCCCGAGCACCAGGGACGGATCCGCGACTGCGCCCAGATCTGCTCGACGGCGGTGGGGTTCATGGCGCGGGGCTCGCCGTACGCGGCGGCGATCTGCCGGCAGTGCGCCGAGATCTGCGCGGCCTGCGCCGAGGACTGCGACAAGTTGGCCGAGAACGACGGGATGATGAAGCACTGCGCCCAGGTGTGCCGCGCGTGCGCGCAGTCGTGCGAGAGGATGGCGAGTGTCGTGGTTTGACGGGTTGGGGACTGTCAACAGGGGAGTGTGGCGTTGGTGATACTGGAGGTCACAATGAAAACGCTCAGAGCCTGGACACCGTTCGTGTTGGCCGCGGCCCTCGGCGCGATGGGGGTGGGGGTGGGAGCCGGGGTTGGCGTTGCGACGGATAACGCGGAGCGAGCCGTGGCGGTCGAGGCGAACGCATCGCCGGATTCGTCCCTGACCCTGCGTCAGGACATGCGGCGGCTGTGGTCGGAGCATGTGTTCTGGACGCGGGTGTACCTGATCGCGGCGGCGGCGGATGCGCCGGACCAGAAGGCCGCGTCGGACCGGCTGATGAAGAACCAGGAAGACCTGGGCGATGCGCTGGCCCCATACTACGGGAAGACGGCGGCGGGAAAGTTCACGGGCCTCATGAAGGACCACATCGGGATCGCGGTGGACCTGATCCGCGCGGCCAAAGCCGGGGACAAGGCCCGCGCGGCCGAGGCCGACAAACGCTGGCAGGACAACGCCGAGCAGATCGCCCAGTTCCTCAGCGAGGCCAACCCGCACTGGTTGTCTTCCACGCTCACCGAGATGATGCGCGACCACCTGCGCTCGACCACCAACGAGGTCAACGCGCGACTCGACAAGCGCTGGGAGCGCGACGTCGCGGCCTTCGACGAGGTCTACGACCACGCGCTCAAGTTGTCCGACACCCTGTCCGACGGGATCATCAAGCAGTTCCCGGATCGGTTCGACGCGGGCGTCAAGACCGGCGCCAACACCAAGTGACGCAGGGCGCGGGCGAAGGCTCGCGCCCGGCTTTCCCTCGCGGCCTCGCGACCCGACAATCGCGAAAACAGGCCCGGGCGCTGTGCCCGGGCCTCGTCATGCAGATTCAACCCGCCTACCGGTCCATGCGGTCGGCGAACCACGCCAGGTCGGCGCTGTCGACGACCCCGTCGCCGTTGACGTCGGTGGGATCGCGGGCCCACGCTTCGAGGCTGTCGGTGGAGAGGAACCCGTCGCGGTCGAGCATCGACTGGAACGCGTCGCACAGGAGCGTGAGGTTGTACTCGAACGCGTAGACGTTGGGCGCGGTCGCGGCGAGCGTGTCGTCGGAGCGCAGGTCGGTGACGACCGGGTTTCCCGAGCCGCGCGGCGTGATGCGGTAGAAGTAGGCCATGCCGAAGGACTGGGCCTCGCCCCCGACCGGCTCCAAGGAGATCCACACCTCGCGATCGTTGCCGTTGGGGCTCATGAGCACCTCGCAGTCCGCGGAGATGTCAACCCACGGCGGCGAGCACGGGGGCGGCCCGCACACCATGTCCTTGCGCTCGACGACCAGCGGGATCGATCCGCCCGCCGCGGAGTCGAAGACCCGACCGTAGATACCCAGTACGATCGTCTCGCGCACTTGCGCGTCCTCGGGCCATTCC
>CAJPFG010000008.1 GCA_905339235.1 Phycisphaerales bacterium | reverse complement strand
GGAGTAGTCGAACTCGCACCCCTGGCCGATGACGATGGGGCCCGATCCCAGGACGAGGATGGTCTTGATGTCGGATCGCTTGGGCATCGGGTCGGGAATCTCCGGGCGCGCCGCGCGCAAACTCCGCGACATTACGCACCGCAGGAACGCAGTTCCATCAGGATGCTGTCGAATGCCGCAAGGCTCCCGGCGGGCGCGGGTCGAAGCCAGGAAGGCATCCGGGCACAAGGCATCAAGGCATCGAGTTCAAACCGCTTCGCCGCGGTGGGCTTCGTCGTCGGGCTTCTGGTACCAGAAACTGCCGACGGCGAGGGCGTCCATGCGGGTGCGCTTGAAGCAGTCGATGGCGTGCTTGGGCGTGTGGACGATGGGCTCGTTCTCGTTGAAACTGGTGTTGAGGAGCACCGGCACGCCGGTGCGCTGATTGAACTGCACGAGCAGGTCGTAGAAGAGATCGTTCTGGTCGCGGCGCATGGTCTGCACGCGGCCGGTGGCGTCTTCGTGCGTGGTGGCGCTGAGTTTCTGGCGCCACTCGGGGCGGACCTTGTAGACGACGTTCATGAAGGGCACATCGTGGCTGCCCTCGAAGCAGTCGCTGAGGCGCTCGGCCATGATGAGGGGCGCGAAGGGGCGGAAGGGCTCGCGGTTCTTGACGCGGGCGTTGAGGATGGCCTTCATGTCGGGCCAGCCCGGGTGGCAGATGATGCTGCGGTTGCCGAGGGCGCGGGGGCCCCATTCCTCGCGGCCCTGGAACCAGCCGACGATCTTGCCCTTGGAAAGCGCATCGGCCGTGGTGGCGAGCAACTGGTCGCGCGAGAGTTTCTTGAAGGGCATGCCCGAGGCGAGCGCATCCTTTTCGATCTCCGCGTCGGTCCAGCCGGTGCCCCAGTAGGCCTGGCTGACCTCGCCGATGCGGGGGATTCCGAGCACCGAGTGCATCACGTAGCACGCGGCGCCGGCGGCGGTGCCGTCGTCACCCGCGGCGGGGTGGATGTAGACGCGGTCGATGAGGCCCTCGGTGATGACCTGGCCGTTGGCGACGCCGTTGAGGGTGCAGCCGCCGGCCATGACCATGTCGCGCGAGCCGGCGCGGGCGACGGCGTCGTTGACGTAGGCCTTGTAGATGGCCTCGAAGCGGCGCTGCATGGAGCAGGACATGTCGCGCTCGCGCTGGGTCATCGGGCCGCCGCGGGGGCGGGGCTCGCCGAAGAGTTCCCGCATCTTCGCCGACCACATGGGCTTGACCTTGATCTCGCCGTCTTCGGTTTCGTCGTGGGTGTGGGCCTCGTTGTGGTGGCGGTAGTAGGGGAGGTTGAGGCGCATGCCGCGCTGGGGCGTGTAGTCCACAAGGGTCTTCATTTGCTCGGCGAAGGCGTCCTGGCCGTACGCGGAGAGGCCCATGACCTTGTATTCCTCGCCGTACTTGTTGAAGCCGAGGAAGTTGCAGACGGCGGTGTAGAAGACGCCGAAGGAGTGGGGCCAGTAGTTCTTACGGAGGACGTCGATGCGGTTACCCTCGCAGCGGGCGATGATGCCGGTGGAGAAGTCGCCCGCGCCGTCGGTGCTGAGGCCGGTGGCGCGCTCGAACTTGGACCAGAAGAAGGCGCTGGCGATGTGGGCGACGTGGTGCTCGACGTGGTGCACCGTCCCCTTGAACGCCGAGGCCGGCTGGCCGACGGCCTCGCAGATCAGTTGCGGTGCGGTGGCGATCTTCTTGTGAACGCGTCCGCTCCAGGCGGCGACGCGGCCGCCGGAGACGGGGTGGCGCAGCACGAACAGCGCCTTGTGAGCGAGGTTGGCGCGCGAGTCGCGAGCGATCGCCACGTCGGTGATGTCACCCACGCTCGCGCCGCCGATGCGAAGCACTTCGGCGATCGCCATCGATGGGAAGCCCGCGCAGTGCTTTTTGCGGTTGATGCGCTCTTCCGCGATCGCCGCGATCACACCCTTCTCGTTCATCAGCACGGCCGAGGCGTCGGGGTGGATGGAGTTGAGGCCGAGAATGAGTCGTGACATGCGGAAGTTCCGTGAGTGAAGGGCGTCGCGCCGACCTGCCGCCGTGAGGGAAATCTCGATAGTAGCACAACGTAAACCGAATATCGGCTATCGGGCGGGGTTGCCCAAGCCGCGAGGGCAACGGTGTAACCCGGGGGGGCCGTCACCTCGCGGCGCCCGCCGGCTCGCGCACCCTCGGTTGGTGACTCTCCGAGTCCCCGCGGTAATCCTGCATGGCGGCGACGCCCCAATCGCGGGCGCGCATCGCGCGGATGGCCCGGACGGCGGCGATCGCGCCGGTGGTTGTGGTGATGATGGGGACCCCGAGCCGGACCGCGGCCGCGCGGATCTTGCCCTCGTCCGTGCGCCAGCCGGTGCGTGTGGGGGTGTTAATGACCAGGGCGATGGTTCCGTCGGTCATCATGTCGATGACGTTGGGCCGGACGTGCGTTTCGATCTTGGGGACCACGGTGCAAGCGATCCCGGCCGCGGCCAGGTGCCTGGCGGTGCCGTCCGAGGCGAAGACTCCGAAGCCCACTTCGGAAAGCACCTTCGCCGGCTCGACGGCGTAGGAGAGGTCGGCACGCCGGAGGGAGATGTAGACGTTTCCTTTCGTGGGGAGGACGATACCGGCTGCGATCTGGCTCTTGGCGAAGGCGATTTCCAGCGACGGGTCGATGCCCATGACTTCGCCGGTGCTGCGCATTTCCGGCCCGAGCACGATGTCCACGCGCGGGAACTTGCTGAACGGAAAGACCGACTCTTTCACCGCGAACGCCCCGGCCGTGCGCACCTCGGTCACGCCCAAGTCCACGAGGCGACGGCCCATCATTACTTCGGCCGCGACGCGTGGCCAGGGCACGTGCGTCGCCTTGGCCACGAACGGGGCGGTACGGGAGGCTCTGGGGTTCACTTCGAGGATGTAGATGGTGTTGGCGCTGCCGTCGTGCTTGATCGCCATCTGGACGTTCATCAGGCCGTTGACGCGGAGTTCGGCCGCGAGCAGGCGTCCGATGTGGCGGATGCGTTCAACAAGTTCGGGCGGCAGCGACCAGGGGGGGATGGTGCACGCGGAGTCGCCGGAGTGGATTCCGGCCTGCTCGATGTGTTCCATGACGCCGCAGACGAGGGCGCGGCGGGTCCCGTCGTTGCCCTGCGACTCGATGGAGCCGGCCTTTCCCGGGATGAAGTCGGCCACGACGTCGATATCCACCTCGGTGGCGTCGCTGAGGAACTTGTCCACGAGAACGGGGGCGTCGTCGAGTTCGGAGATGTCCAGCCCGGTGGTCATGTAGTGGCGCAGGGCGCTTTCGTCGGCGCAGATCTCCATGCCGCGTCCGCCGAGCACGTAACTGGGGCGCACGAGCACGGGGTATCCGATGCGGGTGGCGATCTCGACGGCCTGATCGAGCGTGCGGGCGGTTCCGCTGGGGGGCTTGGAGAGGCCGAGGCGTTCGAGGAGGGCGTCGAAGCGCTTGCGATCTTCGGCGAGGTCGATGGAATCCACGCTGGTGCCGATGATGGGAGCGCCCGCGGCGGCGAGGCCGTGGGCGAGGTTGAGCGGGGTCTGCCCGCCGAACTGGACGATCAGGCCATGGACCAGTCCGGGTCTTTCGTCGAGCAGGGCCGCGCCGCGCTCTCGCCATCCGGCGACGAGGTAGGCCTCCGCACTGGCGGCGGAAACCTGCTCGGCCCCGGCCGCGGCCTCACCCGCCCGAACTCGGAACCGCCACAACCGTCCCAGGCGTTCGACGGCGAAGACATCCGCATGCTTGTGCTCGGCGTGCGAGCCGACGAGCGCGATAGGGCCCAGTTCGTGCACGCCCGCGGCCTCGGCGATCACGCGAAGGATGGCTTCGCGCCCGCCGGCTCGTTTCGTGTCTTCCTGGAATCTGGAATCACCGCTTACGAGCGAGTCATGCACGGGCGCGGCGCCGCTCGCGCGGAGCGCTCGCCCGTTGAGCCGCTCCACGACATTCAGCGTGTCCTCGAGCGTGAGTGGCTCGAAGAAGAGGAGGTCGGAGGTGTCGTAGTCGGTCGAGACGGTCTCGGGGTTGGAGTTGATCATCACGCTTTCGAAGCCCAGGTCGCGGGCGGCGAACGCGGCGTGGCAGCAGCAGTAGTCGAACTCGATGCCCTGGCCGATGCGGTTGGGGCCGCCGCCGATGATGACGATCTTTTTGAGGTCGGTGATGCGGATTTCGTCGTCGCCGCGGAAGGGCGAGCGAGGAGGCGAGATTTGAGATTTCAGATTTGAGATTTCAGATCCGCGAGGCGTGTCGCCACCCCCACCGGGCAGTGCGCCCCGCTCGTAGGTGGAGTAGTAGTACGGCGTCACGGCCTCGAACTCGGCGGCGCAGGTGTCCACGAGTTTG
>CAJPFG010000007.1 GCA_905339235.1 Phycisphaerales bacterium | reverse complement strand
CCAGCCGCCCCGGCCGTCATGAGCCGCGAGTTCGGAAGAGACGAGCCAAGGCATACCCCGTCATGCAGAAACCACGCAACACCCTGTGCCATCGCGATGCCGCCCACGGCCCATCACGCGCTAACTGAATGGCATTCCGCTGAAGCGGCCTGAGCATCGGGGGCCGGCAGGTGGCACGAATCCGCTGCAGACTTTCGGCCCTCCAACGCCCGAACTCCATGGGGTGCCACTACTCCGCCGCGGCTTTGGGCGGCGCGAGTAGTGCGGTCACGCGGTGGACGTCCGGCCGAAGTTCTTTGCGACCGAACTCCCCGAGTGCATGCACGCGGCGGACAGTCGGGTTGCAACCACCCGCCGCGGACGGCATCATGTTCGCATGATCGAGGGACCACGCAAGCGATTCAAGCGTCACGAGGAGGTCTGTCATCGCTTCCTCACCTTCTCGACATTCAGGCGGATTCCGTTGTTCAGGAATCCCAGGATCTGCGATCGGTTTGTGGAGCACTTCGCCGAGTCGCGTCTCGCCACGGGCTTTCGGCTGGTTGCGTGGGTCATCATGCCCGAGCACGTTCACATCATCCTTGTCCCGCGGGCGGAAGTTCCCGTCAGGACCGTGCTGCTGAAAATGAAGGGCCCGTTCGCGGAGGAGGTCATCGCGCGCTGGAGAGAGCTTCGCGCCCCGGTGCTGGACCGCGTGACGGCGGCGTCGGGCCGTCCGCGCTTCTGGCAGCACGGAGGCGGGCACGATCGCTGTGTCCGCAGCGAGGAGAAACTGATCAAGAACATCTACTACATCCACCAGAACCCGGTGAAGCGTGGCTTGGTCGCCGATCCGACCGATTGGTGCTGGTCATCGGCGCGCTGGTACGCGGGAATCCGAGAGGGACAACTCCCGATTGACCTTCCGTGGGGCAGGCCTCCGGGCGATATCCGAGCGTGGGGGCATTAGGTGCCGCGAGAACCGGCCGGGTGTCCGCCGCGCGACCGCACTACTCGCGCCGCCCAAAGCCGCGGCGGAGTAGTGGCACTCCCGGGAGTCCGTTTGCCTGGAAAATCCGATGATTCGGGCCACCTGCCGTAATTTGATTGACGTGCTCGGCCTGAAACGCTGTCCCATCCGGCCCGTTGGGTGGCCCAGCAATCCCGGAAATACTCACCAAGCCAATGCCCAACTCCGCCTGGTTCAAGGTCGGGAGCCGCGAAATCTCCCTGACATGTGCGACTGTTCCGCCGCCCTCTCGGACGGTCACCACGATTTCACCAGTCTCGAAGCCCGTGCCGCGGCGGGAACGAACCCTCAGATAGCGAATGGCGCTCGAGCCGCTCGTCGCCGTAACGGTCAATGCGGCGTCCGGGTTGCCGATGACCTCTACGGCGATGTTCCGCTCTCCATTCAGAATCTGGTTCTCTTCAATGAACAGCGAGGCACCGGGGGTCACTGTAAGCGAAACGCTCTGCCCGTAGGCGGCTGCGCTCAAACACAGCACAAGAATGGATGCAACGGCTCTCATCGTCTTCTCCTCCAGGAAACACAGGACACCGCCAAGGCGGTGAACTGCATGGTCAGCGCTCCCGGCGAGGGCACCGTGGAAGCAAGTCGAATCGCGCTTTGGCCTGTCCAAAGCGTGTCGACACCGTCATAGTCGATCCGATCATCGAAGTACCAAAGGAACGACCCAGCCATGGAGCCGCCAGTCCACATGGTGCCGACTGACGGGTTCTCGGGCGCCGAAGTCCACTGGTGGAGCACGCCGGAGACATCCACCAAACCCCATGGCGTTTGGGTTCCCGGGTACTGCCCAAGGGGCCACTCGCCAAGGAATCTTCCTCCCCCACCCTGCCAGAGGAGATCGCCAATCGTCTCGCCACCGTCCTCCGGCAGGCCTTCGCGCAGCGGGGAGTCGGAGGAGTTGGGATATTGCCAGTACCCATCTTGTCCCGGCCCGTATCGGTTTGGGTCGTAGTGCGTCGCCTTGACGAACTCGTCCAGAGATGGAATCCAGAACCGAGCACCCGGCGCGGGCGTTATCTGGTGTGGCGGGGGGGAGGTGTGGATGAAGGTCGAAGTGTCGTAGACACCCGACTCGAACGCCCATGCTTCGCCGGATTGGCCGTTCTGAATCCAGTTGCAGTACCGAGCCGCCATCTCCCAACTCGTTCCGGCGGGAAGGTCCATCCAGTCGGTTGGCGCGGCAAAGCGCCATGTGCCGTCGGGCTGCTGAGCGGCTCCCAGCCAGCGGCCCGAAACCTCAAGCACTGTCGCAAAATTGGTCACGTGCGCGCCGTAGGCGTTGGCGAACTCCAGATACTGCGCGACCGACAGCGGCTCGCGCGCCATCCGGTACTGGTAGCCCACGCTCCCCATAGGGACGTCTGGACGCCAAGGGATCTCCGACGGGAGTGTGGCCCGGTTGCCGGGCGACCCGACCGTCACGAAGTCGATGCCGTAGTTGGGTTGTGCGAGAGTGCAGGCACACAGGAACAGGGCGGGGAACGCGGCGATGAATCCGGGGGTGTTCATTCTTTACCTCAGTGTATGGAATGGACTTCGGGCGGGTTGCAACGACAGATCCCGCCTGTCGCTTATCGGCACGTGGTTCGCCCGGGGGCGATACGCCCACTTCTGATGCCTTGGACATCCATCAGGCGTTGAGTCGCACTACCCCTGAAACGGACTGAACCCCTGGGCGAGGCCGCTGGCAGTTGGTTTGACGCACACGCCGTCGATTCGGTCCCTGCGCCGGTCCCAACTCCCCCGCCCCCTGCCGGACCCGCTCCGGCACCGGCCGGTGCTCCACGGCCTGGCGTATCGCCCGTCCGTCCGGCCGCCGCGCGCTCTCCAACCCCCGCCCGCGCCGGAATTCCCCACGTCCGCTCAACCCCGGCCCCCGTCTCGCCGATGCTGGCGGCATCATGCGCGTCATTCCCAAGACTCCCCGCGAGCAGATTGCCTTTCTCACCATCCACCTGCCCGCGTGGGCACAGGAACCCGGGGCCATCGGGCTCAGCCCCGCCGAGATCGCCGGGCTCCAGGAACTGCTGGACGCGGCCCGCGACCTGCAGATGCGGGCCGCCGACGCGCGCGACGCGGCGCGCGGGGCGACGGCGAGTTTCAACGACGCCGCGGGCCGCATGCGCGACGCCGCGGCGCGGGCGGTGGCGAAGATCAAGGCCACGGCCGCGGGCGACCAGGCGGTGTACTCCGCCGCGATGATCCCGCAACCCGCGCCCGGTTCGCCCGTGCCCGCGCCGGGAAAGCCCTTCAAGCCGGCGTTCACGCTGGTCGGCGGCGGGTGCGTGCGCCTCACCTGGAAGTGCCGCAACCCGCGCGGCTCCGACGGGACGATGTACCAGATCGAGCGCGCCGTCGGCGGCACGCGCGAGTTCACCCACCTCGCCACCGTCGGCGAGAAGTCCTTCACCGACACCACGCTCCCGCGCGGCGCGGCCGAGGTCGAGTACCGCGTCACGGCGATCCGCTCCACCCGCCGCGGCGAGGCGGCGGGGTTTGTGCTGACGTTCGGCGTGGACGAAGCGCAGAGTGCGGCGCCGAGGCTGGCGGCGTGAGGCCGCCTTTGAGCCCTTCGGGCTGAAGCCACGGGCAGCACGTGCAGCCCTTCAGGCTGCGAGGCATGGGAACGCCCCACCGGGGGTGGCGCTCCTCGCGGACTCGTCGCTTCACCCCCGGCTATGAACGATCAAGCCCTTCGGGCTGAAGGCAAGACAACCGCTTCTGACCGACTGGACCATCCTCGCATTGCGACGTTCAGGACCGTCCGTGCCTGCCACGCCCGCCGCGCTTTCCGTGGCCGTTCGTGGCCGACTCGAGCGCTGCGACGTGGAGGTATGAGAGTTCCGCCCAGCGGTCCGAGTTCGGGAACGCGATGAAGAGTTTGGACTTCATGAGCGCGATGAGAAACGGGCGGGTGATCTCGTAGGACTCGCCGCTGCTGCCGCGGATGCGGAAGGGCTCGAAGGGGTCCTTCGAGAGCCGTTCTTTGATATCGCCGATGAGCATGCGAGATTTTAGACGGCGTTGATCGCGACGCACGGTCGAGCCGCCGCTACACCAGCCGCGCCGTCAGCGGGCGGTCGGCGCGCCCACGCATCACCGATTCCAACGTCGCAAGACAGCCGGCCGGGCTCGCGCCGGGGCCGGACACGGAGCGGTGCACTCCGGTCCGCGACAACGGACGAACGTATCAACATTTGACAGCCTATGCTCATTTTAAGGAGTTCCGTCGACGCTCCTTCCATGGGGCGTGGGATCGGAGCCAAGGCTTGATGCTGCCACAGTTGATTCAGGGCGGGATGGGTGTGGGTGTGTCCGGATGGGCGTTGGCCCGCGAAGTCTCTTCGCTGGGGCAACTGGGCGTAGTGTCTGGCACCGCGCTGGACACGATTCTCGTCCGCCGGTTGGCGTGCGGCGATCCCGGCGGGCACGTCCGCCGGGCGATGGCGGCGTTTCCGGCGCCGGAGATCGCGCGGCACGTGCTGGAACGCTACTTCCGATCCGATGGCACGGTTGGACGACTCGCACCCGTTTCCGATGGGCCCGACATGGGCGACGGCTCGGGCGCGGTCGAGGACGCGGCCGCGGGTTTGGCTGCGGACCAGGCGGCGCCCGGGCAGCGGTACAAGCTCGAGCCGTTGCCCCGCGCGAAACTGACGCCGCAGCGCGAGTGGCTGCTGATGGTGGCGAACTTCGTGGAGGTATTCCTCGCCAAGGAGGGGCACGCCGGGGTGGTGGGCATCAACTACCTCCACAAGATCCAGTTCCCGATGCTGCCCAGCCTGTACGGGGCGATGCTGGCGGGCGTGGACGTGGTGCTCATGGGCGCGGGGATCCCCGGCGACATCCCGGGCGTGCTCGATCGGCTCAGCAGGCACGAGGACGCGGCCATCACGCTGGACGTGCTGGACGCGGGGGACCAGAAATACCAACTGACGTTCGATCCCGGTCCGATCTGGCGCGAGGGCCCGTCCCGCGGGGCGCCGCCGCTGCGCCGCCCGCGGTTCCTCGCGATCGTGTCGTCGGCCACGCTGGCGCGGGCGCTCCTGAAAAAGGCTCCGGGGGGTATCAACGGGTTCGTCGTCGAGGCGTCCACCGCCGGCGGGCACAACGCGCCCCCGCGCGGAGTTCAACGGCTCTCGGTCCGCGGCGAGCCGATCTACGGCGTGCGCGATGACGTGGACTTGACGCAGATGGCGGGGCTGGGCGTGCCCTTCTGGCTCGCGGGCGGGTACGCGTCGCCGGACCGGTTCATCGCCGCGCTGGCCGCGGGGGCCCGCGGCGTGCAACTCGGCACCGTCTTCGCGTTCTGCGAAGAGTCGGGCCTGGACCCGGCGCTGCGGCGGCGGTTTCTGGCGGGGATGCTGCGGGGCGAGAGCGACGTCTTCACCGACCCGGCCGCGTCGCCCACGAGTTTCCCGTTCAAGGTGGCGGCGCTCGCGGGCACGATGTCGGAGGCGGGTGTGTACGCGCAGCGCCCGCGCCTGTGCGATCTGGGGTATCTCCGCCGGGCGATTCGCAAGGCCGACGGGACGGTGGACTACCGATGCCCGGCCGAGCCGGTGGAGGATTACGTGCGCAAGGGCGGCAAGGCCGAGGACACCGCCGGGCGCAAGTGCCTGTGCAACGCGCTGGTGGCGAATCTCGGGCTGGGGCAGCGCCGATCCGACGGCTACGAGGAGCCGCCGCTGCTGACGGCGGGCGACGACCTGGAGTGCATCCGGCCGTTCATCACGCCGCAGCGCCTGTGCTATCACGCCCGGGATGTGATCGCGTCGCTGGCCCCGCGGATGGCGGGGGCATCCTCGTCGGGTTGCGCCGACGGCTCGCCGCCCGGGGCGGATTACCTCGGCGGGTAGTCTCCGCGCGATTCAACGTGAACTTCGGGACGGTGGGGGGAGTTGGAGCGGCGATCTGAGTTAGTTCGGCGATGCGTCGCGAGCCTCGCGGCACGAACCGCGCAGCCATATCATTCGTTTGATGACTCGCCTCATCGAAAAGATGATCGAACGGCTGCGGGCGATGCCGGAGGGCCAGCAGGACACCTTGGCGGAGTTCGTGCTCCATGAACTCGCCGAGGACGAGCGGTGGGCTCGCACGACGCAGGAGCACGCGGCCAAACTCCGCGGCTTGGCCGATCAGATCGTCGCGGACGACGCCAATGGCCGATGCGAGCCGCTGGACCCGGAGCGGCTTTGATTTCGCGGTTGCATACCAACTTCCGCAAGGACTTCCAGCGGCTCCCCAAAGAGGTCCAGGAGCGTGCCCGGGCGGCATATCGGCGCTTCCGCGAGAACACCGGTCACCCGGGCCTGCGTTTCAAGCGACTCCACTCGGACCTGCCGCTGTGGTCGGTACGCATCGACGACTCGTACCGCGCCGTTGGCGTGCGGAAGAACGACGACGAGGGCTGAAGCCGACCCTTCTGAAGTTGGCGGCGTAGAGGCGCTATTCGAGAGCGCTCACTCGCCGGGCCTGCACCGCGATCATCACGACGGCGAAGAGGCACACCCCAGCGGACACAAACGAGTAGAGCGATCGGCCGGCGAAACCACTTTCGATCCGTTGCGACACCTCGTCCGTGAGAAAGAACATCGCCTTGAACTTGACATTATCGTCAAAGTCCTTGCGCTGTCCGGCCGTCGTGCCCGAGTACGCGGGAATCTTCATGACCGCGGCGGCCTTGTCGAGATCGACCGCCCCGCCCTCGACCAGTTCGTAGAAGGGGCCCATGACCGCGTCCCGATCGACGTCGGTCGCGTGCGTGAGCAACGCGCGGTGGAAACACCCGTCCAGCGTGGTCATGAGCATCCAGAGAAACAGGACGACGGCCGTGAACCAGAGGAGGCGGGAGGGGCGGAGCATGCCGCAGTCTACTGTGCACCGCGGCGGGCGGCACGAATCGGGCGGATGCAGTCGCGCGTATATACTTAAAAATGGTCGCGTTCAACGTCCCACCTTCCATCGAACCCGCCCTTCGCCGGGCCTTCGGTGGCGATCTGGACCGGGCCGCGCTCGAGGCCCTTGCCATCGAGGCGTATCGCTCGGCCCGATTGACCGCGGGAGAGGTGGCCAAGCTGCTCGGCCTGGAAACCTCGATCCAGGCGCAAGAGTGGCTTGCGCGTCGCGGCATCGGCCTGAACTACTCGGCGGACGATCTCCGCGCCGATCACGATGCGCTGGCCCGACGCTTTCCCGAGTTGGCGCGGCGCTCATGATCGTCGTCTCCGACTCCAGCCCGCTCAACATCCTCGTGCGCATTGGCCTGATCGGCGTGCTGCCCGACCTGTTCGGCGAGGTGTTCGTGCCTCCTGCGGTCGCGGGCGAACTATCGCACGCGGCGACGCCCGTTCCTGTCCGCGAATGGCTTGCCGGGAATCCCACATGGCTTCGCATCAAGGCGCCCGCGCGGATCGACCCCACCATCGAGTTTGATGATCCCGGCGAGCGGGAAGCCATCAGCCTTGCCATGGAGCTGCATGCGGACTTCCTTCTCGCCGACGACCGCAAGGCGCGGCGGGCCGCTGTCGAGCGCGGGCTGGCAGTGACCGGAGCCATCGGCGTGCTGGAGACGGCCGCGGCGCGGAATCTGCTGGACTTGTCGGACGCCTTTCGCCGGCTGCGAGCGACAGACTTCCTCGTCGCGCCGAGTATTCTCGAAGAAGCGATCCGACGTGATGCAGCCCGGAAGGGAAAATAGCCCTACACCAGGCGCGCCGTCAGCGTGATCTGCGTTCCCGCCAGCGCCTTCGACACCGGGCAGCCCGCCTTGGCCGTCTCGGCGTGCTGCTGGAACGCCGCGGCGTCGATGCCGGGGACCGAGCCCTCGAGTTCCAGTTCGATCTTCGGGATCGCGAAGCCCGTCTCGACCTTCTCGAGGTGGACCTTGGCGGTGGTCTGGAGGCGAGTGGGCGTGAACCCGGCCTTGCCCAGGAGCGCGGAGAGTTGCATGGTGAAGCACCCCGCGTGCGCGGCCCCGATCAGTTCCTCGGGGTTGGTCCCCTTGCCGTCGGCGGTGCGGCCGCGGAAGTCGTAGGGCGCTTCGAACGTCCCGCTCTGGACCTTGATGCGGCCGGTTCCCTCGGTGAGGTTGCCTTTCCACTCGGCGGTTGCGGTTCGGGCTGGCATGCGTGGTACTCCTGGACTCCCCGACACGGGAGGGTAGCGGGAGCCACCCGCGCCGTCCGCGGATGCTCCGATGTTCTTGGCGGTGATGGATCGCGCACGCCGCGCCCCTCGATCAGAACGAGATTCAGGCCAAGTCGTCGTTCGTAAGGGCCCCGCCTGCGTTGTTGTCCGCGGCACTGCGGTCAGGACCCGCCCACGATTCCGCACAATCGCCGTGAATTCGTGCAGTGCCTACTTGGATTGTGTTACAGTACGTGGAGAGAGTCGCGTCATGGCGTTTGCCCCGGCGCGCGGACAAGGTGGATTGGAGGAGAGTCATCGTGCCTACCCCGTTTCGCGTTGGGCTGTTCGTTACCGCCCCGCTCGCTGTGGCGTTCGCCTCGCCGAGCACTCAGGCCCAAGTCCTCGTCGGCTGGGGGTACGACAACGAAGGTGAGGTGAGCAGCGCCCCTGCCGGGAACTACTCCGCCGTCTCCGGAAGTTGGTACGGCGATGTGGCGCTCCGCACCGACGGAACCCTCGCTTCCTGGGGATTGAACAGTTACGGCCAGGTGAGCGGAACGCCCACCACCGGCACCTATATCACAGTTTCGGGAGGCTATGGCCATAACTTGGCAATCCGCACAGACGGAACGATTGCCGCCTGGGGATGGGACCTGTACGGACAAGTGAGCAACACGCCGAGCGGGACCTTTTCCACAATTTCTGCGGCCAACATCCACAGCGTCGCCGTCCGCACGGACGGAACGCTCGCTTCATGGGGAGGGGACAACTTCAACCAGGTGAGCGGCACCCCTGCGGGGACCTTCACCTCCGCCGCGGGGGGCGACTATTACAGCGTGGCCCTTCGCACCGACGGGACCCTTGCTGCCTGGGGAAGCGACTCCCACGGACCAGTGAGCGGCATCCCCGCCGGGACATTCCTGGCGGTCTCCGCGGGCAGCTATCACGGAGTGGCGATCCGCTCCGACGGAACCCTCGCCTC
The DNA here is from genome assembly GCA_905339235.1 of Phycisphaerales bacterium. Taxonomy (GTDB): domain Bacteria; phylum Planctomycetota; class Phycisphaerae; order Phycisphaerales; family UBA1924; genus RI-211. The sequence goes on along the minus strand of CAJPFG010000007.1, from coordinate 175,355 downwards.
GTGGGGATATGACGCATTTGGTCAGGTGAGCAACACACCGGCCGGGACATTCCTCGCCGTCTCTGGGGGTGGGCACCACAGCGTCGCGATCCGCACTGACGGAACCCTCGTCTCCTGGGGCCGTGACGGCGATGGTCAGGTAAGCAACACCCCCGCCGGAACATATTCCACGGTCTCCGCTGGCTACGCCCATACCATGGCGATCACTGCTATTCCCGGGCCCGGCACGGCGGTGTTGGGGCTTCTCGCGATGTCGATCGCGGTTCGTCGTCGGCGGTGATCTGGGAAGTACGGAACCTCATTCGGGTTGGCGCGGAGTGTTTGACGCCGGGGGCGCCCTCGCTTATCGCTCCGCATTCACCCATCACGCCGGCTGCGTCGCCAATCCCCGCACGCTCGCCTCGCGCCGCCGGATCGCCGGGCCCTCGCTGGGCTTCTCGGCTTCCGCGAACTCCTCGCCGAAGCGGAAGAGCCGGAACGAGTTGCCGATCACGAAGACATCGCCCATGAAGTGGTACAGCGCCGCGATGGGCAGGGCGAAGGCGCCCACCCGCGTCAGCGTCCCCGTGCCCGCGAGGATCAGGCCGATCAGCGCGATCACCACCGACGCCACGATGTTCTGGGCCGTGATGGAGCGCGAGCGCCTCGCCAGTTCGATGAGGAACGGGATGCGGGCGAGATCGTCGTTCATGAGCGCCACGCCCGCGCTGTTGGCCGCGATGTCCGAGCCTTCCAGCCCCATCGCCACGCCGACATCCGCCTCGGCCAGGGACGGCCCGTCGTTGATGCCGTCGCCCACCATCATCACGCGGTACCCCGCCGCCACCAGGCCCTTGATCTGCTCGTGCTTCTCTTCGGGCAGGCACTCGGCCTCGATCGCGTCCACGCCCACGGCCTGTCCGACTCGCTTGGCCACGCTCAGCCGGTCGCCGGTGAACAGGGCGATGAACTTCACGTGCAGTTCGCGGAGGCGCTGGATGACGGACTTGGTGTTGGATCGCACGGTATCTTCCAGCCCCACCGCCCCCAGGTACCGCCCGTCGCGCATCACGTGCACGCCGGTCATGCCCTCGATCCGCTCTTCGACCTGATCGACTTCGCCCTTGATCGAGGCGTTGAGTTCCATCAGCCACGTGGCGCGGCCGACGCACACCTCGCCCACCGTCGTCTTCGCCCGCACGCCCCGCCCGTGGATCTCTTCGTAACTCGACGTTCCGTCGGGCTCGATGCGGGCGGACTTGCCGGTGGTGAGGATGGACTGGGCGAGAGGGTGGTTGGAGTGTTGCTCGCCCTGCACGGCCGCGGCGAGAAGTTCGGCCCCATCCACGCCCGTCGCGGGGGAGAGGCGGGTGACCTGGAACTTGCCGGTAGTGATGGTGCCGGTCTTGTCGAGGACCACCGCGTTGACGGAGGCGGAGGATTCGAGGGCGCGCGGGTTCTTGATCATGATGCCCAGGCGTGCCGCGGCGGCGAAGGCCGCGAGCGTGGCGCTGGGGCTGGCCAGCAGGAGCGCCGAGGGACAGGCGACGACGAGCACGGTGACGGCGGTGACGGCGGCGTTGGCGCGGGCGACCTCATCGGCCGACCGGCTCAGGACGAACCAGGCGATGCCCGCGACCGACAGCACCACAGGGACGAAGAACTGCGCGACCTGCTCGATGAGCAACTGGCGGGGCGTGCGGCTGCGCTCGGCCTGGTGGATCAGTTCGGTCACCTTGCCGATGGTCGTGTCGCCCAGCACGGCGGTGACCTGAAGGTCGATGCCGCCGGAAAGGTTGGTGGTGCCCGCGTACACCGGGTCGCCCGAGGCGACCTCGGCCGGGACGGCTTCTCCCGTCAGCGAGGCTTGGTTGATCGTGGACCTTCCCGTCACCACGCGCCCGTCCACCGGAAGGTTCTCGCCGGGGCGGACGCGGACGACGTCGCCGACCTTCACCTGCGTCAGGGGCAGCACGGCCTCCATGCCGTCCCGGACCACGCGGGCCGTGTCCGGCGTAAGTCGGACGAGTTGCTCGATGGCTCGCTGAGCGCCCGACGCCGACCGCCGCACCAGTTGGCCGAAGACGACGAGGATAAAGGCCAGCCACCCGGCGGTGGCGTAGTTGGAGATCGCCAGGGCGGCGAGGATCGCCAGTGCCGCCAGCGACGAACTCGAAATCCTGCCGGAGCGGACTTCCTTCCAGGCCTCGACAAACAGCGGCCACGCGACCAGCAGCGTGCCGATCATCGCCGGCACCTGCGCGATCTCGCTGTCCACCATCCCGAAGAGGTTGCAGACGGTGGTCGCGAGGATCAGCACCCCGCCGACCAGGTAGAAGACGATCCACCGCTCGATCGCGACCTCGTGGTGCGAGCAGCAGACCGCGGGATCGTCGGCGGCGTGGGTATGCGAGTGAGAATGATCGTGGGCGTGCGTCTTTGCCATGCGCGCGAAAACTCCGAGATAAGGGCTGCAAGACACGCGAGAACCGCGGCCGGCGGCCTCCGGAGACCTTCCGGAGGAGGCCAAGCGTAGCGGGGGCAGGAACCCGGTACCATACGGACCCCGACGGGATCGTGTTCGGCCACCCTCCATGTACCGGACTGACGTCGCAACGGACCGCTTACCCCCATGCCCAAGCGCCCTTCCAACCAGCCCGTACACGACCCGCGCCCCGTGGTGACGGTGCTTGGGGTCGGACAGATGGGCCTGGTCTGCGCTGGGTTGCTCGCTTCGTCGGAGTCCTCGCGCGAGGGTGAGGGTCCGGGTCTGCGGCGTCCGGTTCGGGTTCGGTTGTGGGGCCACAATCCGGAAGAGGCCGGCCGCATCGCGCAAACCCGGCGCAGCCCGCGATTGGAGGGGTTCATTCTGCCCGACGAGGCCGAAGTTGCTTTGAAGGATGAGCCGGCCCTTCGGGGTGCGTCACTCATCGTGTCGGCGATCCCGGTTCAGTTCATCCGCGACGCGTGGACGCGGCTGGCCCCGCACATCCCCAAGGATGTCCCCGTGGTTTCCGTCGCGAAAGGGATCGAAACGACGACGACGCTTCGGCCTTCGCAGATCGTGACCGATGTGCTTCGGAAGACCGGGCGCGATGATCCCGACGGAAAGCCGCGGCGCGTGGGGTGTCTTTCCGGGCCGACCATCGCCGCGGAACTGGCGCGGTGCCTTCCCGCGGCCATGATCGCCGCGAGCGACGACCTGGACTTCGCGCGCGAGATCCAGGCCCTTTTCGGATGCTCGTGGCTGCGCGTGTACACGAATACCGACTTGCTGGGTGTGGAACTGGCCGGCGCGGTCAAGAACGTGATCGCCATCGCCGCCGGAATCGTCGATGGACTTCAGGCCGGCAACAACGCCAAGAGCGCCCTGCTCGCCCGCGGCTTGGCAGAGATCTCCCGCTTCGGCGTCGCCATGGGCGCCAACCCCGAGACCTTCTTCGGCATCGCGGGAGTGGGGGACCTTGCCACGTCGTGCTTCAGCCCGGAGGGGCGGAACCGGTCGTGCGGCGAGGCGCTCGGCCGCGGGCAGCGGCTGGAGGAATACCTCGACAGCATTCCGTATGTGGTGGAAGGCGTCCAGACGACCCGGGCGGTGATGGCACTCGCGACGAAATACCGCGTCGAGGTACCGATCACCGCAGCGGTGCACGCCATCCTGTTCGAGGGCGTGGACCCGATCGAAGCGATCGGGCGGCTGATGGCGCGGGAACAGAAAGCGGAGAGAGTGGGATAGACTTTATCATGGCGCAGTCACGCTCAGAAGTTCGCGTCCAGCTTTCGCCCCCGCTACGCAAGTATCTGGCGCGGCTGGTGCGATCGGGCCGGTACGGCTCGACGGCGGATGTGATTGAAAACAGCCTGATTCTGCTGGCCGTGGAGGAAGCGGAGACCGCCCGCTCCAATGACCGGATTCGCGAGATGATCAGCGAGGGAGCGCGCCAAGCCGCGCGAGGCGAGTTCGTCAGCGCCGAAGAAGTACGGGCCGACCTCCGGCGCCGCCGTGCGGAATACCGAAGATCCCAGCGGAAGCGGGCGTAGGACATGGCGTCCCACATACTGACGCCCAAAGCGCACGAGGACATCGTCGGAATTCAACGGTTCCTCATGCTCAATGCGCCGCACGCAGAAGAGACGGTTGCGGAAGCCATCGTCGATGCCTGCGATCGGCTTGGCCAGTCGCCCGGCCTCGGTCACAAGCGGGAAGACCTGGCACCGGCGAAGTTCCGCTTCTATCGCGTCTTCTCCTATCTCATCGTCTACATTCACGCGACCAGACCGGTTCAGATCGTTCGTGTGATTCACTCGGCGCGTGATGTCCGCTCAGAACTCAAGAGAGGTGGTGCCCGTTGAGCACGAAACCACGCAGAACCCCCAGAATGATCGCGGCGATTGCCGCGCTCGCGTTCGCGGCCGGCCAGGCCCTCGCCTGGGACGCCGCCGGCCACCGCCTCATCACCCGCCTCGCGCTCGAAGGCATGTCGCGCAAGCTGGGGGTCGATGTTCCCCCCTGGCTCAAGGACGCCACGCACGTCAAGATGATCGCCGACCAGGCCGTGACGCCCGACCGCTGGCGCAGCGAGAAGACCCCGCAGCTCACCCACCTCAACAACCCCGACCACTACGTCGATATCGAGCAACTCGAGGAGTACGGCCTCACGCTCCGCACCGTGCCGCCGCTCCGCCACGAGTACGTGCGTGTGATGAGCGTCGCCCGCGAGAAGCCCGGGTTTCCCGGCAAGCCCATCGCCGAAAAGCGCGACCCCACCCACGTGCAGGAATACCCCGGGTTTCTGCCCCACGCAACCCTCGAGAACTACGGGAAGATCGTTGCCGCGTTCCGCGTGGTGCGCATTCTCGAGAAACTCAACCAGCCCGAGCGTGCCCACCAGGTCGAGATGGCCCGGAACACCGCGATGGCGTTCATGGGCATCATGGCCCACTACGTCGGCGACGCCGCGCAGCCCCTGCACACCACCATCCACCATCACGGCTGGGAAGGGCCCAACCCAAACGGCTACTCCACCGATCGCGGCATCCATTCGTACATCGACGGGGGCGTTATTCGCACGCACAGAATCATCGCCGACGATGTGCGGCCGCTGTGCCGTTTTGAAGACGCGGCCACCGACGGCACGCCGGGCGCGCGGAACGTTCCCGGCGCCGACGCGTGGGAGGCGGTTCTCGCCGAACTCGAACGTTCATTCAAGCAGGTCGAGCCGCTGTACCAACTCCACAAAAAGGGCGAGTTCGAGAAGGACACCGGCAAGCAGTTCATCGAGCAACGCCTGGCCGACGGCGCCCAGACCCTGGCGGCCCTGTACGCCCAGGCCTGGCGCGACAGCGAGCCCGGCCAGAAGGACATCGACGAGTTCCTCAAGTACGACGGCGCGGTGGAGTAAGGCCTCTCGCCTTTCGCCTCTCCCTCGCCTCTACCCTTGCCCATGCGTTTCCTCTTCCTCGGCACCGGCACTTCCGCGGGCGTTCCCGCGATCGGGTGCGACTGCGCCGTGTGCTTGAGCGAAGACCCGCGCGACCGCCGCCTCCGAACGGCCGCGGCGGTGCAGTTCACCGACGCACGCGGGCAGGAACGCACCATTCTTCTCGACGCCGGCCCGGATCTGCGTCAGCAGGCGCTCCGAGCCGGGCTGCGACGGTGCGACGCGATCGTCTTCACGCACAACCACGTGGATCACACGTTCGGCCTCGACGAGGTCCGCCGATTCAACGCGGTGCAGCAGTCGCCCATCGACGTCTGGGCGGACGACCACACGATGGACCACCTCAAGCGCGTGTATCGCCACATCTTCGAGCGTGACAAGAACGTCAACGACAGTTTCGTCGCCACGCTGATCCCGCAGCGCATCGAGGACCGCGCGGTAGCCGAGGGCAGTGCCATCAACCTTTGGGGCGCGCTCTTCACGCCCGTCCGCCTGCTCCACGGCCGGCTGCCCGTGCTGGGGTTTCGGATCGACTTCGAAGACTCCATCAAGGCCGCGAATCCGGGCGCGCCGTTCCCGCTGGCCTACTGCACCGACGTCTCCGGCGTGCCGCCGGAGTCCTGGAGCCATCTGTACGGCCTGAAGACCCTGGTGCTCGACGCGCTCCGTCACCGGCACCACCCCACGCACCTGACGCTCAACCAGGCGGTGCACATCGCCGGCGAACTGCAAGCGGAAAGCGCGTACTTCGTGCACATGGCACACGACCTGCCGCACGAGGCGACCCAGGCGGATCTTCCCCCGCGGATGTTCCTGGCGTGGGACGGGCTGGTGCTGGGGAACTGATCAGGGGCAGGGCGCGCCGTTGACGACCTGCTCAACCGCCTCCACGTCAAAGCCGTTCTCGGCGCCATCCTGGTTGAAGTCGGCGCTGCCTTGCGTGTAGCACGAGAAATCGCCGTTAACCGCCATTTCCTGGCACGCGATGTCGAAGGAGTTCACGGCGCCGTCGCCGTTCACGTCGGGGTCGCACGTCGGGGCCGGCGCGACGGTGGCCGCGAAGACGCCCTGGGTTCCGTCGGTGAAGTTGATTTGGAATGCAAGCGTGCCGAAATCGTTGAAGGCTCCCGCGCCCGAGGCGATGCCCGACCACGGGTCGTGGCGCGTGTCATTGGGGATGGAGAACTCGAACGCGCCGACCGTTCGCAGCACCGAGCCGTCCCCGTGCACGTCGATCACCTGTCCCTCGCGCAGCACTGCGACGAGCGGGCCGGTGGCCGATTCCGTGGCGAACAGGGCGCGGTCGTTGCTGCTGTTGACCCCCGACCCCGCCAGCGAGGAGACGAACGCCAACTGCCCGGCGTTGTTCAGGCGGACCGAGGCGTAGTCGATCGCGGCGAAGTTCACGCCGCCGCCGATGGGTGTTGGAAGTCCTTCCCGCGCGACCATCTGGCCTCCGCCGGGGCGGCTGATGAACACCAGGTCGTAGTTGACCCCCGAGAACCATCCCTCGCACGCGAACGCCACATCGCCTCCGTTGTTGAGCACCGGCTGCGGGGTCGTCGCGAGGCTGTTGAACTGCGATCCGGCCACACCGGGAATCGCCATCCCCTGGAACGCGAGTATCTGCATGGTCCCCGATCTGTCGCTGAAATGGCCGGCGTTCCCGGAGGTGAGGAACGACCGGAACGCGACGCGCCCGGAGGAGTTGAACGACGGTGCGACGGCGATTTCGGGGATCGTCGAGAGCGTCCCGGCCCCGGGCACGGACATTCCCGTCCATGCCACAGGCGAAAGCGCCCCGGAATGGTCCGTGTAGACGGCGCCGCCGCTGCTGATCCCGATCTTGCAGGCCAGGCGTCCCGCGGTGTTGAACGAAATGCCGCCGATTGTCGTGATGCTCTGCCCCGAAAGGCCCGGCGCCGCGTTGTTCTGGATCAGCCACGGCGTCAGCGGCCCCAGGTGATCCGCGTACAGGGCGCGCCGGAACGTGTACGCGCCGCCATTCAGTGACACAACGAATGCGACCTGCCCCGACGCGCCGTACGCCAGGTTCGCAAAGGAGCCGTACTGGACGCCCGCCGGCAGCGTCGCGGCCTGCCCCCCGATCCGCGCGTACGTCGCGGCCGCGCCCGTTGCTCCCACGATCACGTCCACGCCCGAGTTTGTCGGCCCCATCATCGCGACCCGGCTGCCGGAGATTAGCGGGAAACCCCGCCCGTTGTCGCTGTTGTGCCCGAACGTTCCTCCCTGACCCAGGAGCGTCGAACCCTCGCGCGCCCACAGCCGCACCACCCCCGGCGGACCGGCGAAAGTCGCTGTGTCGTTCGATGGAGACCCCCCGCCGACAAAGGCGCGGAACGCGACCGAGCCCGCGTTGTCCAAGACCGGCGAGCCGATGCCGAAACCGCCCAGAAACTGGGTGTACCACCCTCCCGAAGTGTCCGGAGCGGGATCGTTCTGGTACGCGATTTTGACAATCGATACGTCAGCGCTTGTCCCGCTGGCCGCGACGAGTAACGCCGCGGCCGGCAACCCGAGCAGGTACCGGAAACGCATGACGACCTCCATTCCCCGCGAGGGCGGGAGTGTTCGGCATACAGCAATCTACCACCACACCAAGCCCCGTCAACGGTCTATTCTGGGGCCGCGGTACCGCCGATAATCCTTGCGGTATCGCCCCTCCGCAGGCCCCCGCCTATCCTTGTCCCCCTATGGGAAAAACCCGCGAAATCAAGAAGCGCATCAAGGCCGTGGGCAACATCCGCCGCATCACCAAAACGATGCAGATGATCGCCACCAGCAAGTTCGCCCGAGCCCAGCAGAGCGCGATGGCGAGCAAGCCCTACACCACGACCCTCTTTGACCTGGTGAACGAACTGGCCGCGGGGCTGGGTGACGTGACGCACCCGCTCCTGGCCGGCAGCACGCAGACCAAGCGCGTGGGGAAGGAACTCACGCTGGTTCTGACGAGCGAGCGCGGCCTGTGCGGCCCCTACAACGGCTCGGTTCTTCGCGCCGCCGCCCAACTCTTCCGCGGCAACCCCGACGCCAAAGGGCTGGTCGAGGTCGTCGGCAAGAAGGGCGCCGGGTTCTTCCGTTATTCCGGCGTCCAGGTCTCCAAGGCCCACAACTTCGGCGACAAGGTTTCTTACGACTCCGCCCGCAAACTCGCGGAGGATTACACCGCCCGGTTCCTCGCCGGTGAGATCAGCACCGTGCGCGTAGTCTATATGAAGTACCTCTCCGCCGGCCGCCAGACGCCGACCGTCATGCAACTCATCCCCTTCCAGCCCCCGCCCGCGAAGAAGGGTGACACTTCGGGCCCGGCGAAGATCTACGAGTTCAGCCCCGATGCCCCCGCGCTGCTGGGCGACCTGCTTCCCGCGGCGGTCAAGGGCCTGCTCTTTCAGGCTTTCAACGACGCCATTGTCAGCGAGCACGTCGCCCGCATGGTCGCCATGAAGTCCGCGACCGACAACGCCGGCAAGGCCGGCAAGCGGCTGACCCGCCAATACAACCGCGCCCGGCAGGCCCAGATCACCACCGAACTCACCGAGATCATCTCCGGCGCCGCCGCGCTGGCGTGATGAAGGCCTCGAGTCGGCTTCGACCAAAAAGCAGGAAGGCCGCGAGTCGCTCGCGTCCTCCCGTTGGTTTCAGTTCTCGTCTCTCCGCTCTCAGTTCTCCTTCCCCTTCGGCTTCACCGTCACGGAGATCGTCCGGGTCGGGCCGTAGTACTTGTTGAACACGTCCTTGATCTGTGCGGCCGTGATCTTCTGATACGCCTCGGGCGCGTTCACGATGTCGTCGAGCGAAAGGCCGTCGTAGGTCAGCGTCGCGATCCGGCCCATCCAGAAGGACGGCTCTTTCATCTGGTCGTCCACGGTCTTGGCGAACTGCTTGCGGACGGTTTCCATTTCTTCGTCCGTCGGGCCGCTCTTGGCGAACCCGTCGAAGACTTCGACGATGGCAGGTCCGAGTTTCCCCGCCTTGTCGGGCTGGCACGGCGCCCCCGCGCGCACCACCCCGTACCCCGGGAAAGTCGTGCCCGGGGACATGCCGCAGCCGATGCTGTAGACCAGCGCCCGTTCCTCGCGGATCACTTTCACCATCCGCGACGACACGATGCGGGTGGCCAGCGTCATGGCCCGTACGTCGGCGGTGTTGCGCTCGTCGGGGCCGTAGAAGGCCACGCTCACGGCCGCGCGGTCCGTGATTGTGTCGATATCCCGCGAGGCGGACTTGGGCCCCTTGGGCGCCGGCAGCGTGCGCATTTCCGCGAACATCCCCGTGCCGACGGCGCCGCGCGAGGGCAGCGCGCCGACGTACTTCGCGAGCAGGTCGAGCGCCTTCTCCTTCGAGATGTCGCCCACGACGGCAACCTCGATGGGCGAGGTTGCGATCAGGTGCTCCAGGCGGGCCTGCGCGGCTTCCTTCGTGATCGATTCCACATGCTCCTTCGTCAGCACCTTCATCCGCGGGTCGTTGGCGGGGTACGTCAACTCCAAGTCCAGCATCGACGCGATGGCCTCGATGCTCTTCTCGCGCTGCTCGATGGTCTGGAGCGTCGTCTCTTTCCACCGGTCAAAGGCCGGGCCCTCGATCAGCGGCTCGGTCAGCAGCAGGTACGCCAACTGCATCCCGCTCTCCAGGTCTTCCGGCGAGCCGTTCACCGATACCTGGATCGCATCCATCCCCGACCGCCCGCCGACGCGGACGTTCTTGCCGGTCAACAGTGAGCGGATGTCCGACGAAGTCAGGTGCTTGGTCGCGGCCCGGCCACCCGCGCCCCCGCCCCGTGCACCGCGCCCGCCTCCGCCCCCGCCTCCCAGCGCCAGCGACGCGGCCGTCGTGATCCCGCGGTTGGAGGCCGTCTCGTCCAGTTCGCCCCCGTACAGCGCGATGCTCACCGAAACCTGGTCCTTGCGGGCATCCATGAACCGGTAGTGGAACCGTACGCCGTTGCTGAGCCAGCCCGACGCGACCTGCGACCCTTCGTGCACGTCGCTCTCCTTGACCGCGCCGGGCTTGGGCAACTCCTTCATCAGAGTCGTCGCGAGCGACGCCTCCGCCAGCGGCTCGACCTTGATCTTCAGGGCCTCCGTCCCGACCTTTACGACGTCTTCCTCGGTCGGGTTGTCGGCGGCCGTGGGCAGTTGCACGCCGAACATCGCCGGCTCCGAGAGGTCAAAGGCCTTCTTGAAGACCGCCGAGCACTCTTCCGGCGTGATCCCCGGCATCAGGCGGTTGGCGAGTTCCAGCCGCTGCGGGGCGTTCATGAGGGGCCGCCCCTGCGCGATGGTGTTGTTGATCCTCGCCAGGTGTGCCGAGGCCGGGAGCGTTCCTTCGGTCCGCACGGACTGCTCGAAACTCGCGATCAACTCGGTCCTCGCCTCGTCGATCTCCCGTTTGGAGAATCCGAACTCGCGTGCCCGCTGGATCTCGACGATTAACCCCTGGAGCATCTCGCGCCAGTTCTCCGCGGTGCCGGTCGCGTTGGCCGTGATCGACTTCATGATGCGCCCGTTCTGCCCGATCCCCGCGGACGCGGACCGGAACGGTGTGCCGCCCCTGGCGATCTGGTCGGACATTCGCCTGCTGAAGGCGCTCTGGGCGAGGTCTTCCACCCACTCGGCCCGCAACTGGGCCTCGGTGGTCACCGGGGCGCCCGCCTTCTGGACTTTCGTAAGCAGCACCGTGCCGCGGACCAGTTCCGGGTCGGTCGCCACCACGCCGAAACTCTGCGCGTAGGGCGTGATCCCCGGGTCATGATCGACGGGAGTGTCTGTCCGCGGCATGCCCAGCGACTCGAACCGCTCCTTGATCTCGACGATTACGCGGTTGGGGTCCATGTCCGCCACGACGATCACCGTCGAGTTCGCCGGCCCGTACCACTTCGTGTAGTAGTCCACGAAGTCCTGACGCTGCACGGCTGTCAGCGTCGCGTCCGTGCCGATCACCAGCCGCTGGGAGTACAGAGATCCCGGCGCGATCCGCTCGATCATGTAGTCGCCGATCCGCTGCCCCGCCGACTTGCGCGTCATCTTCTCGTTGAGGATTACCCCCCGCTCCAGGTCGATCTCCTCGGTCTTGAGCAGCAGTTTCGAACACACATCCGAAAAGAACAGCAGCCCCTTGCTCAGCGTCTCGGGCTTGTTGTCGGGCAGGGCCAGTTGGTAGGTGGTCTGATCGAAGTTGGTGAACGCGTTCTGGTCGCGCCCGAACGTCAGCCCCAGGCTCTCGAAGTAATGGATCACGCTCCCGGGCGGGAAGTTCTCCGAGCCGTTGAAGGCCATGTGCTCGAGGAAGTGGGCGAGGCCGCGCTGCTTGTCGGTCTCGTTGATCGAGCCCGACGACACGTGCATCCAGACCGACGCCCGTCCCGGCGGCGTTCCGTGCTTCATAATCACGTACGACAAGCCGTTCTCCAGTTGGCCCGTCACCAGGTTCGGATCGGTCGGTAGGGTCTGCGCCGCCGCCCCCGAAGCCGCCGCCAGCACCACGCACAAAGAACGCATCATGGAATGCCTCCTGAATCTCAATCCGGTATCAACCCGCAATCGCCCGTGCACCTGTCGTTGCGCGGGAACTCCCCCTTCAGCATACCGCGCACAGCGTCGTCAATGATCCCCCGAACCTCTGCGACTTTCAGATCCGCGAGATCGATCACGCCTCGCTCACCCGTCGAAAGCACCCAGTACTCGCACCGCCCCCGCAGGTCCGCTCCGTACAGATGCCGAAGCGCGACGGCGTAGATCCCGAACTGCAGGTCGATCGGCTCCGGCTCCGTCAGTTTCTTCCGGCTCTTGCCCGTCTTGTAATCCACCACGCGATACTCGCCGCTCGCCAACTGCTCCACCCGGTCCAGCGTTCCCGTCATCGTGTGCGACTGGCCGTCCACCTCGTACGGAAACTTGAACCGGCGCTCCACCTCCAGAATGTTCGCCGCCGGGTCGTGCAAGCGAGTCAGACACAGCTCCACCTGCGCCCGCAGTTGTTCCAGCATCGCCCGGTCCGCGGCCTCGCCCGGCCCCAGCCGCCGCGCGTACTCCTCGTTCGCGAGCCGATGCAGCCCATCAAGCCCCGGCACCGCCGCGCCCTCACCCTCCGCCCTCCGCACTCGGTCAAAGAACAACTCCAGCACGCGGTGCGCGATGGTCCCCAGATTCACCGCCTCGGTGCTCTCCTCGCCCAGCCCCAGTTCGTGCTTCAGATAGAAACAGCGCGCACAGCGCTGGTAGTCATTCAGCATCGAGTAGCTCAGCGCCAGCGGGCCCTTCATCGGCCGGATCAGCCGCGACGACGCCGTCGCGCCGCCCGCCTCCCCCTTCACACGCTTCGCCAGCGCCACCACATCGCCCGACGCGGGCACGTGCCACGCCGGTATCTCCCCGGTCCTCGCCGCGTGCGAGATCGCCGCCAGCCGTTCCGCCGCGCGTGATACCGACTCCTGCGCCTTCGCCAGATCGCCCCCGCTCACCCCGGTCCGCGCGATCTCCTCCAGCGCCCCGGCTGCCTCCTGCCGCGCCCGCGTCTTCGCCCGCTCTGCCAACTCCTCGATCGCCTCCCGCGCCGCACTCTCCGAAAGCGCCGACCTCCCGCCCGCCGCGTGCCCGCTCCGCGCGGCCTGTTCCAGCACGTCGGAATGCGTCACCTGCACGATCGGCAGCGGCGTCGGATTCGTTCGGACCAGCTCCTCGAAGAAGTGCGTCGTGCCGCTGGGATTTCTGTTCCATCTCGACAAGATCACCAGCCGCCTCTCCGCCCGCGTGCACGCCACGTAGAACAGTCGCCGCTCCTCATCCCGCTGCCGACTCTTCGGGTCCCGGTCGTCCATCCGGTCAAACAACCCCGCCGGCGGCTCCCAGCCCTCCTCGGACCGCACCTTTCCATATCCATGCGGCGGTCCCACCCGCGGCACAAAGACCGCGTCAAACTCCAGGCCCTTCGCGCGGTGCGCCGTGATCAACTGCACACGCCCCGTCTCCTTCTCCCCTTCCCCTTCCAGTTCTTCGTCGTCAAAATCCCCCAGCCCCTGCCGCGGTCCAAACTCCTTTAACTCCCGCAACTCCTCCAGATACCCCGCCAGCGCGTGCAGATCTCCCGGCTGCTCCAGCCGCGACTGCACGTCCCGCGCCAGCCGCAACAGCGCGACCAGCGCCAGGATCCGCCGCGCCCGCCGCCTCGACGGCAGCAGCTCGCCATGGGCCAGGTCCAGACTCGTGATGATCGTCTGAAGCGCCCGATCTCCGCGCATCGTCCCGACCTGCGCCCGCAGGTCCGTGTACCGGCGCAACGCCGCGCCCACCGCACCGTCTCCCGCGTGCTCCCTCCCCAGCCACTCGTGAAACAGCCCCGGATCGGCCGCGCCGGGCTTGCCCACCTGCGCGTGCGACACCGCCGCCCGCCAGTTCATGTCCAACTGAATCACCCGCTCGCCCGCGATCGTGTACGGCGGCCGCACCAGCACCCGCCGCGCACTCGCGGTGTTCCTCGGATCAACCAGCCATCCCACCCATGCCAGCGCATCCTCGACGCCCTGATCCTCCAGGATCGACTTGTCTACCTCGCGGTCAAACGGAACTCCCTCCAGCCGAAGAGCATCCGCGATCCGATCGATGTCGCTGTTCGTCCGGCACAGCACGGCGTACCTATCCCACCCGCGCGACGGATTCGCCGCCCGCTCCATCAGCAGCATCGCCGCGATGCTGTCCCCGTCGTCAAAGTCATTGCCCAGTTTCACCGCCCGCACATTCGCAACCGGCGCCTTGCCCCCCGCCGCCCGCCTCAGCGTCTTGTCAGCCCGAAACCGCCGCCCCGCGTTGGCGATCACCGCGTTCGCCACCGTGATGATGTCATCCCCGCTGCGGTAGTTCTCCGTCAGTGCCACCACCCGCGCGCCCGGCCAGACCTTCTCGAACCGCTCGAACGCCCGCTCGTCCGCCCCACGGAACGCGTAGATGCTCTGATCATCATCGCCCACCACCGTCACATCCGGCGCGCCCGACCTCGTGCCCGGCCCGACCAGCAGTTTCAGGAACTCGATCTGCGACGGATTGCAGTCCTGGAACTCATCGACCACCACGCACGACAGCTCCGACCGCACAATCGCCGCCGCCGCGCTCCTCTCCCGCAGCAGCCGGATCGGCAGCAGCACCTGGTCGTCGTAATCCAGCCACCCCCGCCGCCACCGCTCTTCAACGAACAGCCCGTACGCCCGCGCCTCGTGCTCGAAGTTCCGGCACCGCCACTCTTCCGCGTCGCGCTCGTTGCGTTCCCGCGGCCCGCCGCCCCCGTCCAGGCGCGCCCGCCACGCCTTCGCGAACGCGACGCACTCCTCCGGCAGCTTCCCCATGTTCGCCAGCGTGTCAAACGCCCCGGTCAGCCGCTCCGCCAGGGTGTCCAGGCCCTCGGCCCGCGCGTGCGGAAACAGCCCGTGCTCCACGATCAGCCGCTTGAGCGTCCGCCGCGACTGCACCGGATCGATCAGCGACACCTCCGGCGGCAACCCGAGATAGTCCGCGAACCTCCGCAGCAACTGGTAGCCGTATCCGTTGAACGTGTGCACGCCCACCCGCGCTGCCTCGGCCTCGCCGACCAGAGCGGTCAGTCGCGTCCGCAACTCCCGCGCCGCCTTCACCGTGAACGTCACCGCCAGGATCGATTCCGGCTTCACCCCGCGCTCGCGAATCGCGTACGCGATCCGGTGGATGATCACCCGCGTCTTGCCCGTCCCCGGCCCCGCCAGCACCACCAGCGGCCCGCCGTCGTGCGTCACGGCCTCACGCTGCGAATCCGTCAACCCGGCCAGCATGTCTCCACCAGCAAGCGCGCTCAACACAGCGTTCGGCATCCTGGCCGCATCGCCTGCGCGGCGACTGGGCGACGCATCCGAAGCGCCGCCCGAGTGGACAACCCCCGATCCCTCACCCCACAACCCGGCATCGAGCGCACCTTCTCCCGAACCGCCACCCGCCGCGCCCTTCCGCCGCGGCCCGCCCGGCCCCGCACTGCCACCTTGAGATTTCGAATCTGAAATATCAAATCCTCCCCAAACTCGCCACCATCAACTCCGCCACACCATCCGCGTTTCGCCTCTCGCCTTACGCCTTCTTCTTCATATACAGATGCACTGCCATCCCCCGATACTCGTGCGTTTCCGGCCCCACCGCGTTCGCCAGCGTCATGTCTGCCAACTTGAACTCAGGCTTGGCGGGCGCGCCCTCGTCCACCGCGCTGGGCGCCTCGCCCGCCATCGCCGCCTCGATCTCGGCCTCGGTCAACTCCACCGGCTCGGGCCGCCGCTCCGGCGTGGCCCGGCGCAACTCCCGCTTCCACCGATCGCGCTCCTTCCCCTTCTTCTTGAAACGGCGCGGCGCCACCGCCGCGGGCATCGCCACCACCTTGCCCACCTCAAACCGCAGCGGCCAGGGCGTCCGCACCACCGCATACCCCGTGTCGTCCAGCAACTCGATCAGCCGCGACAACTGCGCCATCACCCGCGAAAAACCGATCTCCTCCTGCACCAGCGGATACGGCGGATCCAGAAACGCCAGGTGCAGAGGCCGCGGCGAACGCGCCAGCGCCCCCATCCCCAGCGCATCACCCACCACCACGTCGCACCGATCCTCGCACTCCAGCGTCGCTACGTTGCGCTTCAGCAACTCCGCCACCCGCCGGTCCTGCTCCACCATCACCACCCGCTCGGCGCCGCGGCTGAGGCACTCCAGCCCGATCGTTCCCACGCCCGCGAACCCCTCGAAAACCGCCGCGCCCTCGAAATGCCCGCGCAGCAGGCTGAAGAGCGACTCCTTCACCCGGTCGGGGATCGGCCGCGACGTCTCCGAGTCCGGCGGCGAAAGCAGCGTGCGATGTCGAAACTCCCCGGCAATGATCCGCATGGGCCGATCATAGTGGTGCGGGGGTTACTGCTCTCTATTCAGGTAGATCAGAAGCCCCGCGCGTTATTGCCGTTCATCAGTTCGGTGGCGAACCCTCGGTGTCGCGGCCCAGAGAAAAAACGCTCCCCTCGCAGGCCAACCCCATCCCCGTGCTCCGGACCTGCCTGCCCGCCGACGATTCAGGGTCCAACGCCGGATTGGTGTGATTGAGGTGAATGAACCGGACTTTGCCGCGCTCCGTGGCCGGCAGTGCGGCAAACCGCGCGAGGCTTGTCGTGATGAGCGGGTGCGGGATCGTCCTCATATCCCGCCCGGGAATTTCACCTTCGCCGAAAAAAGTGCCGTCGAGGTAGGCCACGTCCACCGATGCGATGAGGTCCTCGATCCGCACCCCCATCGCGTCGAGATCGTTCCACGAATCGATGTCGGGAATGAAGAGCGCACTCCGGGCCGGGCCCTCGATCCGGAAGGCCACCACCTCGGAGTACTCCTGCCGGTGCGGCACCAGAAACGGCGTCACCCGCAGGCACTCGGTGAGTTGCACCGCACGCCCGGGAGTCATTTCTTCAATCTCGATGTTCCGGTACCGGACGAGTTGGTCCCACGGGCCGTTGGCCTCGAGAAACGACTTCATCCGCGGCGCGGCGTAGACCGTTACCCCGCTCCCCCCGATCGCCTCGTGCCCGAGGAACATCAATCCCGTGTAATGCCCGATGTGGGCGTGGGTGAGAAAGATCCCGTCGGGCGCTTTGGCCGCGCCGAGCGGACACGCCTCGTAGAGGCGTGCGAGTTGCTCGGGCAGGTCCGGGGTGGCGTCGAGCAGCCACCGCCGCCCGGTTGCGGGGTCAACCAGCCCGAGACAACTCACCATCCGACGCCGCGACGGATCGCGCCATCCCGGGTGAGTATGCGAACCCGCCTGCGGCACGCCACCGTCCTGCGCGATGCCCAGCACGATGAGGAAGGGAGACCGCGGGCCGTGCGGCGCGGCACGAACGGACCTGGCCCCGCACGCGCCCAGGCAAGCGGCCATCGCCAGCAGCAAAGCAACTAGCGGGATCAAACGCATCGCCCCGCAGCATACCACGCGACGGACCGCGGGCTCAACGAGAAGACGGCCACGGGCGCTGCTCTCGCAGGCCGCGGCCGTCCCTCTCGGTCATATCGCCCGGGCTAGGCGCTCTCGCGCCTCAACTGCGACTCCAGCCCGAGCATGTCGATGCAGTACTTGATGAACGGCGGGCGCTTGATCCCGGTCACGACCTGCCAGAACGGCTCGCCCTGGCCGTCCGGATACCACTGGCGGAACTGTCCTCGAGGATCTTCGGCGTAGACATCCAGCATCGAAGAGCCGACGAAGACCGCGCGGTGGATGAGCAGGAGGTCGTCGGAGACGTACTCGGCCTCCGCCGCGACGCCCGCCATCGCGTCCGCGATCTGCCCGAACAACTTGTGATCCTGCCGCAGCAGCACGTCCGCGTCATGCCAGATGTAGTACCGGAACTTGGTCTCCGGCCGGCCACGGAACGACGCCCGCGCCCGCAGCAGCGCCACCGCGCCCCGGGGCCCGTCGATCCTCCGGTCCAGTGCCGGCCCCGGGATCGCCCGCTCCAACTGGTAGCAGAACGAGTCCAGGTCCGTGATGAACTTCCCGTAGAACACGCACACTTCCGTGTCCCGTTGCCGACCCAGGAACTGACCCAGCGACACCGCAAACTGCGTCCGCCGCGCGGCCGACTCCGACCACGCCACCAGGTGGTTCTCGTCCAAGAACTGGACGATGTCGCCCTGCCAGTCGGGGACGAGCAGCGGGATCTCGGGTTTGCGTGAAAGCGCACTCATGGCCGTAACCGCCAACAACTCGCAGTCGGCACCGCACGCCGACCCCACGTCCCCGCACGGACTTCCCGTGCGCGCACAATCTCTCCAAGACCCCAAGGCCTCGACACGAGGCCACGGATACACGCCGACCGGCCTCCGAACCCAAGGCGGGCCCGGAGCGTCGTCGCCCCGCGGGATCCTCTTGTCCTCAACCCCCCTTTTGCTCCCCCTCTAGTGTGCCTCAAATCTGTGCAGAAACCACCCTTACGCGCGATTTCTTTGGAACCGGTGGCATAAACCGATGCTTGGGAAGGTGTTTTTCCCTATGGATCCTGCTTTTCTCGGGCCAGTCGGCCCCCGACACACGCAATTGCCGGGTTGCACTCCCCGGCGCACTCGGGTATGATCCGATATAGTTAGTAAACACTAACGAATCCGGGGGTGCCATGGACAGCGAGTCAGTCGATATCCGGCGCGAGTTGGACGAGATCCGCTTCCGTCTCACCGTCCTTGAGAAGCGGCTCGACATCGTGCCACCCATGCCCCTCCCGGCCCGGCCCGAGAAGCCGGTCCCGCCGCCGCTCCCCGCCGCAACCCAGCCGCCGCTCGCCCCGCCGACCGGCCCGCGCCCCACGATCATCCAAGAGGCCATGGCGCTGAGGAAGGATCGCGCGGCTAACCCGCGCCCGGATCCGTCCGTCGTCCGTGCCATGCCCCCGCCCCTCCCGCTCCCCACCGAGCCCACCGCCATCCGCCGCAAGCCCAGTGGTCTCTCCGACATGGAGCGGCTCGTCGGCGGCCGCTGGTACGCGGTGCTCGGCGCACTCGCCGTGATTATCGGCATCGGGCTCTTCGTGAAACTCGCTTACGACCAGGGCTGGCTGAAGGTGCCGCCTGCGTACCGCTGCGCGGGGGGCGCGTTCTTCGGAATTGTGCTGCTCATCGCCGCCGAGTTTCTCCGCAAGAAGATCAACGCTTGGGCGGCCTTCGGCGGCTACGCCGCGGGCCTGGGCTCGATCTACGTCTCCGTCTACGCCGCGTTCCGCCTGTACGAACTGTTCGACGCCGCGCCGTGCTTCATTCTTCTCGCCCTTACCGCGGTGGTCGGAGTGTTCATCGGCGTCCGCGCGCGTCTCGCGGCCGTTTCGATCACGGCGCTGGTCGGCGGGTATCTCGCGCCGATCCTGCTCTACGACGCGCCCTCGGTCGCCTGGGCCCTCCCCGCGTACCTGCTCGTGCTCATGGCCATCGGCCTGACCGTTTCCTGGCGCGGCGGGGTTGGGTTCAACATCTTGCGCGTTCTGGTCTGGATCGCCACCGTCCTTCTCGGTACGGTCTGGGCACGGGGTGAGGGTGCCAACGAGACTTGGATCCAACTTGGGTTCCTCCTGGCCGCGTGGTGCGGCCTGCAGGGTGAACTCATCCTCACGATCCGCAAGGGCGCCCTGACCGGCGCGGGCTTTGATCGACGGGCCGCCGAGGCCATCGCCATGGTCGGGAGCATGCTCGTGACGGCGTGGCTCGGGTGGCTGGCGGCGTGGAACGCCCGGACCACCGGGATGATGGCCGACTGGATGGGCCCGTTGATGGCCGCGGGCGGCTCGGCGTTCGGGGCGATGCTCGTGGGTGAATCGCCCGCGCTTATCCTGGATAAGCCGCGGACCCCGGCCCAGCGGCTGGGGGCGTGCATGGCGTTGCAGGCGGGCGGCATGGCGATGGTCGCGCTTGCGCTGGCGCTCTCGGGGCCGGCGGAGGCGATCGCGTGGCTGGCGCTCGCGCTGGCCGCGATGCTCGGCGGTTGGCGCTCGGACCTGCTGGGCATCCGCCTGTACGCGCTCGCGCTCCTCGCGTTCGGCACCGGCCGACTGATTGTCTTCGATTCGTGGCACACCTCGATGGGCGTCGCGACGGTTGACACGATGGGCCTGCACCTCACCTCCTGGGCGGCACTCATGGGCGCGGCGGGAGTCCTCTGGCTTGTCGTCACTCGCCTGGGCCTCCCCGACAAGGCGCCCGCCGCGCTGCGCGTGGTCGTGTGCGCGCTGGCCGCGTGCCTGCTTGTCGGCGGCTTGTCGCACTCCCAGAGCGACAGTCGCTCGATGATCTTCGCGTGGGTCGGCGTTCTCGCGCTGCTCGCGGCCTCTCGCGCCGCATTCCCCCGCGGCTGGCCCGACGCGGTCGCCACCGCGCTGCTCATCGTGCCCACCGCCGCGTGGATCGTCACGGAGTGCACGAAGGAGTGGCCAACCACCGTCACGGCGCTCCTGTACCCCGGGTTTCTCATCGGCCTCATGCTCATGGGCGCGGGGATCGCCGCCTCGTGGTGGCTGCGCCGGGGCGTGCCGTTCGCGCCGGTCCTCGCGATTGGCAGACTTGCTGCCGTCCTCGCGCTGGTGCTGGCGTTCACCGACACGTCGCTCGAGGCCGCGCGGGTGGTGCAGGGCTTCTTCGAGGATCAGACGGCGCAGCGGGCGGCGATCTCGCTCTGGTGGGGGGTTTTCGCCATCGGCATGCTCACCGTCGGATTCGTCAAGTCCCGCGGCTGGGTTCGGCACGTGGGCCTGGGCCTGCTCGGGGCCGCGGCCATCAAGGTCGTCGCCTACGACCTCGCCGGCGTCTCGCAGGTCTGGCGGATCGCGTCGTTCCTGGGTCTGGGATTACTGATGCTGGGCGTGGCCGTTGTGTATGCGAGAGCGGTGAAGACGGAGGCGGTGAAGGGGTAAGGCGAGAGGCGAGTTGCTACTTTGCTGGGTCGTTGACGATCCAGACGTTGCGGAAGCGGACCGGGCCGTTGGCGGCGTTGGTGTGGGCTTGGAGCAGGAGTGGGAAGTCGCCGGGGGCCTCGTCGGGGGAGAGGCCGGTCTTGGCGGGGACTTCGACGTTGTCGTGGACCAGCACGCCGTTCCACCAGACCGACATGCGGGCGCTGGCGGTCTTTTTCGTGCCCTCCCAGCGCGGGGCGGTGAAGTCGATGTCGTAGGTTTGCCACGTGCCGGCGCCGGTCGAGGCGTTGGTGTCGGCGGCCTTGATGCGGTAGATAGCGCCGGCCTCGTTGAACTTCGCCGGATACGGCGCGCCCGGGGTGTTCAGGATCTGGATCTCATACCGCCCCATCAACTTGACGCCGCTGTTGCCGTTGGTCTGATTCGCGAGATCGCCGCCCGCGGGCGAGAGCCACTCCACGTGCACGAAGCAGTCGGCGAACGACTCGCCGGTAATTGCATCGCCGGCAGCCGGATCGGCGAGCACGTCGCGGCCCTCGCGCTTCCACTTCAGCGCCGAGCCGTCGGCGTGGCTCAGGTTCGACGTGATCTCGCCGACCACCTCGATAGCGCTCACCGGCCGCATTGTGAATCTCGGGGCACGAGCCGGCCCGCCCGCAAAGGCCGGGCCGCTGACCTCGCTCTTGCGGTTCAGCGTGAGCCAGCCCTCGGTGGACCATGGATTCTCGCCGGTGGCGCTCGTCAGATCGCGCAGGCGCACATGGACCACCGAGTTCTCGGCCAGGTCGTCAATGGCCAGAAACGCCGCGGTGCCGTCCGACGAGAGTTCGACGCGCTTCACCACGTGCGGCCGCACGCCGACCTTGGGCCCGCCGTAGCGGACGGTCGGCTCGTAGTGCCAGGACTTCACGATGTACGACGAGGGGTCCGCGGCCTTGGCGTCGGTCGGAGTTGTGAATGACACGACCACACCGTCGGCGCGCGACGAGATCGCCTTCATCTCGAAGGGCACCGTCCCGTTCCAGCGGAGGCGCTGAAGGCCGTACTTGGTGCCCTTGTGGTTCCAGTTTCCGTTGCTGCCGATGCCGCCGACGTAGAGGCAGCCGTCGGGCCCCCACGCGAGGCGATTCACGCCGGCCTCGAGACCCTGCGAGAACCGGAAGACCGATCCCTGCCACACGCCCTTGACGTTCTCGCACGCGATGCGCTGGATACCGCCATACGTGACATCGCCGCAGAGCACGTCGCGCTTGTACGGGCCGTCAGGCACCAGCACCATCTGTGTCGGCGAGTTGCCGATCTCGCCGTGGGGGAGCCAGACCAGCGGCGGGTCGGCGGGCTCTTTGCCGTCTGGCGTGACCTGGTGGCCGTAGAAGCCGCCCTCGCGCAGAACGTTGATTCGTGAGGCGGGCAGCCAGTCACCCTGGTTGTCGCCGCACAGGAGGAGGCCGTCGGGGCCCAAGCCCATGCCGTTGGGGGCGCGCAGGCCGCGGGCGAAGACTTTCATCGTGCCGGTCGCGGGGTCAATTCGCCAGCAGGAGCCGGGGCCATCGCCCACGGCGAAGGCCGAGGCGGGCTTGCCGCCGACTTCGCCGGGTGTGTAGTTCGTGTCGCCGCTCTTGAGCGGGACGGACGTGGTGATGAAGAGCGCGCCGTCGTGGGGCTGGAGGTTGAAGGAGAACTCGTGGTAGTTGTGCGAGGCCGGCCACGCCGCGGCCACTGGCTCGTAGAGATCGGCCGCGCCGTCGCCGTCGGTGTCGCGCAGGCGCGTGACCTCCTGCTTCTGGGTGACGAGGATGTCGCCGTTGACGACGGCGATGCCCAGCGGCTCGCCCAGGCCCTCCGCGAAGCGCGTGATGGTGACGCCCTCGGGGCGGTCGAGGTGATCGAGGATGTAGACCGCGCCGATCTGGTCCCACGTGCAGACCGCGAGGCGGCCGTCGGGCAGGAACGCAAGGCCGCCGACGCCGGGCTTGAAGTCCGGGCCGCGGAAGTTCTCGAGCGTCATCGCCGGATGCACGCCCTCGAGCGGGCGCCCATCGCCGGGGGCGAGGGGCGAGTTGGCGAAGTACCAGCGCTTGGGGCCGGGCGAAGTGGCGAAGGTCTGGCCGGCCTCGGCTTTGAGGTTGTCCTTGGGCACCAGCGCGAACTCTTTCGCGCCGGGCGGCAGCCACAGCAGGCGAAGGTGGAACCCGCCGCGGTCCTCGTAGAAGGGGATGCTGAGCGCGTGCGCCCCCGCGGCCAGTTCCACCCCGACATCGCCGGTGAAGGCGCCCAGGTCGTCGAGGTCGATGAGTTGCTTTCCGTCGAGCACGAGGGCCGCGCCGTCGTCGCATTCCACGCGAAACTCGTACGTCCCGGGCGTGTCGATGGTCAGCCAGCCGCGGACTTCGCCCACGAACTGATCCTCGAGACGCCCGAAGGGAGAGTCGAACCCCTTGTCGAACGTGACCTGGTCGAAGACGCCGTAGGCGTTGGGGGTCTGCCCCTCGACGAGCGTGGGGCGGCGATCGAGGTTCTCGCCGATCTCGTAGACCCAGGTGGTGATGCCGGGGATGCGGGTCTCGGCGGGTTGCTGGGCGAGGGCGGGCGAGGAAGTGAGAGACAGAGCGAGGGTGGCACTGGCAAGCAGTCCTCTGCTTGCCAGTGAGACGGCGCTCAGGGCCTCAGGGCGGCGTCCCACGGGCAAGCCCGGAGCGGCTTGCCAGTGCCACCCTTTGGGGGAGGATTGCTTCATCGGGCGTCCTCCTTGTCTTCCAGCCTCTCGAACTTCGCCACGACCTCGTACACCCCGGCCTTCTCGATCACCAACTCGTCGCCCTGCATCGCCCGCACGGGCTCGCTCGTTCGTGTTCCGCCCGCAAGGCGAGGCAATCGCAGCCTGAGCGCTGTGCCCGCGGGAATCTCGCCGAACTCGAAGCGCTCCTTGATGACGACCGCGCCGTCGGGTGTCTCCGCGTCGAGCCGCTCCTTCACCTCCACGCCCGCTACGTTCAACCGCACTGCCATGTCTTTGAGGGTGTGGACCTCGTGTCCCCGCCACTCCACGGCCGCGGGTTCCGTCTTGCCGTCGCGCTCCACCCACCACGCGACTTCATCGCCGAAGACACGCACGTTGCGGATGCGCTTCTGGAAGTCGCCCTGCTGTCGCAGGTGCACGCGCAGGTGCCGGGTGGGCTCGAGCTCGATGAGGCGGAAGTTCCACTGCCACTCATCGTCGCGCGAGCCGTGCATGGTGGAATCGAACCATTGGCCGAAGGACTCACCCGCGTCGTTGGAGATCTCCACGCGCATCGGTCCCTTGCGGGACATTTCGTCGAAGGCGACGAAAAGTCGGGTGAAGCCACGCGCGTCGAAGGCGCCGCTCTGGACTTCGGCGCCGGGCGTGAAGATCCAGCCGGCCGTGTCCGGGCGGAGATTTCCGGCGTCGGCGGAAAGGCCTTCGCTCCAGGAAACGCCGCGCCGGTGCCAGTCAGAGGGATCCCGGCGCAGCGGACCCTCAACGCCGTGCCGGATCTCGCTGCCCTCCATATCCAGCCCGGGCTCGTCCTTCATACGGCAAAGCTCGTCCCGGCGCGAGAGCAGCATCCGGCCATTTGCGGCCGAACTGTCCTGACTGAAGTCCCACACCTTCCCCCGGAACACCATCTCGCCCTCCCACGCCTTGTGCACAGCGCCGGTGGCGGTGTTGAAGGCAATCCAGATGTTCGGGCGCGGCGCCACGATGAGCATCCGCGTGCGGTCCTCGAAGAGGCAGCGGAAGACCCACGGGTCGCGGCCGCGGGGCGTGGCGGGCTGGGCGAGCGCGGAGGCGCCGGCGAGGAGGGCGATTGCCGGGAGCATGCAATGGAGTCGCATGGGGCGATCCTACCCGGAAGGCCGGGGAAGGGGCGTGCTCGCATCGGTTGCCCCATTGGGGTGGTTATACGGCGGGCTTGCCGCGGCCGGAGCGGGGCGTGGCGCGGTAAGCAGTTGCGGGAGTTGATGCGCGCGGAATCGGAGTTCACCACGGAGTTCACGGAGCGGCACGGAGAGGATGAAGGAAAAGCGCCATTGGCGCGGCACCAGGGGATGACGCGTTCGAGCCTCTGGGCGCTTGCTTGTCGGGGCAGCCGGGCATTCGCGTTACCCGTGGGAGATGCCCACCTCGTCCTCGCCCACCTCGCCCGCGTCGATGTCGCCGACGTGCTGGGGGTGGATGCTGACGGCTTCAACGGGTTTCACTTCGACGCCGTTGGTCGCGTGCACAGGCGGGACGCCTGTGCCACCCATACCTGAGGAAGAGGAAGCCGGCGCGGCATGCTTGATGCGCTTCTCCCCGCTCCCGGCATGCGCCGGCCGTTCGTGCTGCGCCGCGTTGCGGCCGTCTTCGGTCACCTTGTAGACCATGCCGATGGTGGATTCGGGTTCGTTGTTGAAGAGGCGGTTGATGAGTTCGACGCCCTGCATCAGCGAATGGTCGGTGTTGGCGACTTCGTACTTCCACATGCCGAAGCGCCCGCGGCTGTAGATGCCGCGCTTTTCGAGCCACGGAACGACTTCGCTGAGAATCTCGTCGCGCTCGACGCTGGGCGTGGGGTAGGAGTAGTCGGCGTAGTAGCACCAGCGCGAGACGATGTTGTCGCGTTCGCCGGGGAGGAGGAGGCCGGCGGCTTCGAGGCCACGGATGACGGAGTCGATGACGGCGTCGTTGTTCTTGCCGAAGTTTCCGGGCGTGGGCTTGGTGGTGCTCTCGGAGACCTCGCAGAGGAGGGAGTAGTAGTTGTCCTTGTCGGGGGTCATGTTGGGCGAGTAGTTGGAGAGGTAGGTGGCGCGGTAGAAGGGGCAGTTGTCCTCGGGGAAGTACATCCAGGACTTGGTGTCGGGGGTGCCCTGGCCGGGCGCGCGGCTCTTGAGGCCGATGCCGACCATGTAGCCGGAGGAGTGGAGGAGTTGGGAGGAGAGGGCGGTGATGTCGCGGAGGGACTTGGTGGTGTCGCCGTTGCGGGGCGCGGTGTCGGTTGAGCGGAGGACGCTGGTGCAGAGGACGTCGAGCGGCATGGTGCTGAGGAGGATGTCGTAGCGGTCGGTGGAGCCGTCGGTGAAGGTGATGACCTTGGCGTCGATGTCGATGCTGGCGACGTGCTTGTTGAGGCGGATGTGAGAGTTGGGTGTTTCGCGGCCGTCGGGTGTGAGGCCGAGGATGGGCCCGAAGCGGCGGTAAAACTCGCCGGTTCCGCCCTTGAGGGGGAACTTGAACTGGTTGTTGGGGCCCCAGCCGAAGTCGTCGGTGCCGAGGATGACGTTGCGGAGGGCGCGGTCGGTGTCGATGACGGCGACGCGTTCGCCGATCCACTCCTTGTTCATGCGCTCGGGGGGGAAGGCCCAGACCTTGAAGTTGTACGGTCGCATGAAGTGTTTGGCGATGCCTTCGCCGAAGACGGCGTCGATGAACTCGCCGAAGTTGGTCGCGGCGGCGGCGCTGGGGATTTTCCCCTTGCCGGACTGGGCCTTGATGAGGCCGCTGAGGCACTCGAAGCAGGCGTCGGGGGGGAGGTAGCGAACGTTGTTCTGGAAGGGGTAGGGAACCCAGCGGTCGAACATGCGGACCCAGGATTCGCGGTTGTTGAGGGTGAACTCGGAGCCCATGAGGCGTTCGAAGCAGTGGTCGTAGTAGGTGTAGTGGGAGAACATGACGTGCCCGCCGATGTCCCAGGTGAAGCCGGCGGGGTCGGTGAAGGAGTGGGCGAGGCCGCCGACGTAGTTGTGGCGGTCGTACAGGGTGAAGTTGGTGTGGCCGAGTTCGAGGAGGCGATAGCCGGCGCCCAAGCCGGTGGGGCCCGCGCCGATGATGACGATCCGGGGTTGGGCCCCGGGGGTGGGGGGGTGGTGGGGCATGCGGTCTCCGGGCCGCGGGGGCGGCGTGGGCAAAGGGTAGGAAGGGGCGGCGGGAAGAGGAATAGCCTTGAGCATGATGCGGACCGTGATGCTGGTGGTGGGCGTGCTGGCGTTGCTGGGCGGGTGCGCGGCGAAGGGTACCGGCGCGTTCCAAGTTGGCGCGGGCGGGTATGACGTGGCGTTCGAGTCGAGCAAAGCCGTGCTGCGCGACTACCGGTTCGTGTTGGAGCGGGTGGATGCGCAGCAGGGCGTAATCACCACGCGCGACAAGGCCTCGGCGGGGCTGGCGAGTCCGTGGGATACCCAGCAGAGCACGCTGGGGCAGGAACTGGAGGAGATGCTGAATCAGGAGTACCGGGTCGCGCGGGTGAGGTTTGAGGAGGCCGCGCCGGACGGCTTGCGAGAAGGCCGTGTCGAGGTGACCGTCTATCGCAAGCACGCACCCAACCTGCGGATGTCGAGCAAGTCGTGGCGGACGGCGGTGATCGCGACGGACCCGCTGCTGACGGCGCGGGGCGTCTACTCGACGTACAGCGTGCCGACGGAGCGGGATTCGCGGCTGGAGGCGAGGATGGCGCGGGCGATTGAGAGGGAGATGGGGAAGGCTGAAATCAGGAGTGTCTCGCAGAGGCGCTGAGTATGCAGAGTCGGATGCTCTTCTCTGCGTGCTGCGTCTCTGCGAGAACCCGATTGAATCACGATGCAGCGCTGGCGATTGCAGTCCACGCTTCCCGCACGTGGCGCTCTTCGGTTCGGACGCCGCCGATGGCCATGCGGAGGACGTAGCGCGGGGGGGCGCCGCCGATGCCGGGCAGCACCGTGTGGGTGAAGTAGAGCATGCCGGTGGCGTTCACTTGGTCGAGGAGCGCTTTGTTGCGGGCGTCGGTGGCCGCGGGGTTTTCGCCGGGGCGCGGCGCCAGGCGGAAGCAGATGAGGTTCACGGTGCGCGGCGTGACGACCTCGAAGCGGCTGTCGGCGCGGACGAGGGACTCGAAGAGTTGGGTGAGGGCGATGTCCTCGCGGATGTGGGCGCGGAGGCCTTCGAGGCCGTAGTGGCGCATGACGAGCCAGAGTTTGAGAGAGCGGAACCGGCGGCCGAGGGGGATGTGCCAGTCGCGGTAGTCCACGACCGCGCCCGAGTCGGTGGCCTGGTTGCGGAGGTATTCGGGGGTGATGCTCATGGCGTCGATGAGGTCGCGGGGGCTGCGCGTCCAGAGGCAGTTGCAGTCGAAGTTGGTGAGGAGCCACTTGTGGGGGTTGAAGGCGAAGGAATCGAAGTGTTCGAGGCCGCGGAGCGGGGCGCGGTGCTCGGGGCAGATGAACGCGGCGCCGGAGTGGGCGGCGTCTACGTGGAGCCAGGGGGTGGCGCCCGTGCTGCGGACGGCTGAGGCGATGGCGTCGAGCGGGTCGTTGGCGGTGCTGCTGGTGGTGCCGAGGGTGGTGCTGATGAAGGTGGGGATGAGGCCGTCGGCGAGGTCGGCGCGGATGGCGTCGGCGAGCGCGTCGGGGCGCATCGCGTAGTTGGAGTCGGTTTCGATGAGCCGGAGTTGCTTGCGGTCCTCGGCGTCCAGGGCGAGGCCGGCGATCATGGCGGCCTTGATGATGGACGAGTGCGACTGAGTGCTGGTGTAGATGGTGAGGCGCTGCGCGGCGGCACGCTGCCCGTCGCGCGGGAACACGCGGAGGGCCCGGCGCTTCGCGGCCAGCAGCATGCCCAGCGCGGCCTCGCTGGCGGTGCCGTCGATGACGGCCCCACCCTGGCCGCGGAAGAGGAAGGCATTGGGAAGACCGATGGCCTCGCCCAGCCAGTCGAGAACGCGCATCTCGAGTTCGGTGCAGGCGGGGCTGGTGATCCAACTCATGCCCTGCACGCCCAGCCCGGCGGAGAGGAGGTCGCCGATGATGGCGGGCGCGCTGATGTTGGAAGGGAAGTAAGCGAAGAACGAAGGATGCTGCCAATGGGTGAGCCCGGGGAGGATGATGCGGTCGAGGTCGTCAAAGAGCGTGGCGGGGAGGGGTTGGCCCGTTTCGGGGGCGTGCTCGGGGAGGGCGCGGAGGATGTCGCCGGGCTGCACGAGCGAGCGGACGGGGAGATGCTCGACGCGTTCCCAGTAGCCGGTAAGCCACGCGGCGGTTTGTGCGGCGAGATTGCGGAAGTCGCCAGCGGGCATGTGCGGGGGCGCGGGGTCGGGCATGGAGGGGAGGGTACGGGGGAGCGGGTACACTGGCTGCTGCGGGAGGTTCGATATGTCGCAGGCTTCGCCGAACAAGGTGTTGAGCGTGATGCTGGAGCGGCTGTTCGCGGCGATCTCCAGCGGGCCGAGCCTGAACTGCCGGCCGCACAACAGCAGGCAGCGGGTGGACTGGACGGCGCTGGAGCAGTTGCAGGATGTCGCGCCGGGCGCGGCGCTGCGGGATGTCTTGAGCGAGAAGGCTGAGACAAGGGTGGTAGGGCGGGTGAAGCCGGTGGCCACGGCCAGGGCGGGGGAGGAGCAGGACACCTCGCCCGAGGCGGTGGAACTACGGCGGCGGCGCAAGGCGTTTGCGGCGCAGCAGCAGTTGCTGAGCAAGTTGCGGGTGGTGGTGGAGGAGGCGCGGACGTACGAGAACGACACGGGCGTGTACGTGCTGAACGTGGGGTTCCCGCTGTTGAGCCTGCCGCCGGCGTTCAGCGGCAGCCGCGGGTTTTCGAGCAAGCGAGTGCTGGCGCCGCTGGCGTTTGTGCCGGTGTCGGTGACGGTGGGGGGCGGGGCGTCGCCGACGGTGGAGATCGCGTGCAAGAGCGACGAGGTGGACCGCGTGGCGCCCAACGAGGCGCTGCTGGCGTGGCTGGAGCAGCAGACGGGGAAGGTGCGCGGCGAGTTGTTCGCGGACGAGGACGGAGTCGCGCCGTGGAAGGAGATCGCGGGGATCGTGCGGCACGTGGCGAAGGTGCTGGAGATCGGCGTGCCGGAGTTGTTCCAAGGGGATGAGTTGCCGGAGCGGCTGGAGTTGATCGCCGCGCCCAAGGCCGAGGATGCGGGGGAGCAGCCGATGATCCTGGCGTCGGCGGTGGTGGGGCTGTTCCCCGCGTCGAACCAGGGGCTGATCCGGGACACGAAGGAGATGGTGGAGCAGGGGCCGCCGGAGGGCCCGGTGAAGCGGTTTGTGACCGCGGGCGGCGGGGCGCTGGAGCAGCGGGCCACGGAGGATGCGCGGCCGGCGGAGGCCGCGGCGCCACAGGGGATGGCGATCGGGCACCGGTTTCGCGCCCAGCGGCTGGTGACGCGGGCGGACCCGTGCCAAGCGCGAGCGGTGGCGCTGGCGCGGACGGAGAACGCGCTGGTGATCCACGGGCCGCCGGGAACGGGGAAGAGCCAGACGATCACGAACATCATCGGCGACTACCTGGCGCGCGGGGAGCGGGTGCTGTTTGTGTGCGACAAGCGCACGGCGCTGGATGTGGTGGCGAGTCGGTTGCAGGCGCTGGGCCTGGGGGATCTGTGCGCGCTGATCCACGATCCGCAGCGCGACCAGAAGGACCTGTACATGTCGATCCGCGCTCAGTTGGAGGGGCTGGCGGACGCTACGGCGAAGGGCGGAGTGGAGGAGCGGCTGGAGCGTGCGGACGCGGAGTTGACGCAAATTCACGCGGAGTTGTCGGGGTTCCGGGCGATGCTGACGGACGCGGCGGAGGGTGCGACGCTACACGATCTGGTGGGGCGGTGGCTGGCGCTGTCGGCGGAGAGCGAGGCGTGCCCGGTGCGGGTTGAGGCGCTTCGCGGGGGAGAGGCTTCGTGCGTGGAGTCGAGCCAGACGGACCTGCGCGAGGCGCTCTCGCGCGGGGTGGAGGTGGAGTACGGGGAGAACCCGTGGCGGAACGCCGCGGGGATCGGGCTGGGCGCGTACCTGTCGCGGGCGGGCGAGGATGTGCGGGGCGGGCTGGATTCGCTGGTGGCGGCGAGCGCGGAGTCGGACGCGACGATCGATCCGAACATCCCGGCGTTCGTGCCGGGGGTGGCGCTGGCGGAGCAGAGCGCGGCGAGGATGTCGCTGGCGGATCAGTTGGAGCGGGTGATGCGGTCGCCGGAATCGGAGGCGCGGCGGTACTGGAGCGGGCGATCGCGCGAGGAAGTGGCGAGTGCGCGGCGGCAGTTGGCGGAGGCGGGGCCGGCGCTCGCGGCCGCGCGGGAGGGCACGCTGGATGCGGAACTGTTGATGTCGATGGCGGGCAAGCCGGTGCTGGTGTCGCAACTGGCGCAGGCGATCGGGGCGCTGGAGCAGTACCTTGCGAGCGCGAAGAGCGTGATGGGATTCCTGGCGTTCGGGAGGAAAAAGGCCGCGGGGGCGGTGCTGGCGGGGTTTGGATTGCCGTTGACGGCGGACGCGGCGGAGCGGACGCGGAGGTTCCTGGCGCAGGTGCGGGCGCTGGCGGTGGTGCGGGCGGTGCTGGATGGGCTGCGCGGGCGGGGGATGGCATCGGACATGCCGCGGTGCGAGGCGGTGCTGGCGGACGCGGACGCGACGGAGGCGGTGACGGCGATCCTGTCGCGGGTGCACACGGAGCCCGCGCTGGGCGGGATCGCCGAGCGGCTGACGCAGGCGCTGGGAGCGGAGGGCGCGGATGGGGCGCTTGTCGCGGGGCTGCGAGCGTCGCATGCGCGGGCGATGGCGCTGGAGAAGTTGGAAAACGCCGCGGCGGCGACGGGGCTGTTTTCGCCGGCGTGGATGGCGAAGGCCAGCGGGGTATGGCGCGGCGGGACGGGGGCGGGTCCGATCTGCGAGTCGCTGCGGGCGCGGCTGGGGACGCTGGAGGGCGTGCTGCGGATCCGCGAGACGCTGGCGAAACTGACGCCCGCGGTGCGGGGCGGCGTGGAGCAGATGCTCGCCAAGGGGGTGGACGACGAGTTGGGGCTGGCGGCGCTTCAGCAGGCGAGCGCCGCGGGGATAATCGCGGCGCGTCTGGAGGCGAACCCGAAGTTGCACGCGACGGATGCGAAGCGCGTGCAGACGCTCTTCGCACGGTATCGGGAACTGGAGCACCTCAAGGCGGGGCTGGTGCGCGAGGCGATCCTGGCGAACTGGCTGGCGAAGCAGAAGGCGCGGCTGCTCGCGGCGACGGGGACGCGGCTGAACGGCGACGGCGCC
This sequence comes from Phycisphaerales bacterium, assembly GCA_905339235.1. Taxonomy (GTDB): domain Bacteria; phylum Planctomycetota; class Phycisphaerae; order Phycisphaerales; family UBA1924; genus RI-211. The sequence continues at coordinate 143,483 of CAJPFG010000007.1, read as the reverse complement.
AAGGTACGGCAGCGGCTGGTGACTCGCGGCGCGAAGGCGATGCGGCTGCGGCAGGTGCTGGCGCTCGGACGGAACGAAGCGGACGGTGATCCGCTGCTGGACCTGCGCCCGGTCTGGATGGCCAGCCCGGAGACCGTGGCGCAGATCTTCCCGCGCCAGGCGGTGTTCGACGTGGTGGTGTTCGACGAGGCCAGCCAACTGCGGCTGGAGGATGCGGTGCCGGTGCTGACGCGGGCGGCGCGGGTGGTGATCGCGGGCGATCCGAAGCAGTTGCCGCCGACGCGATTTTTCGAGAGCGCGGCCGCGGCGAGCGAGGAGGAGGAGATCGTCACCGACGAGCAGTTGTTCGAGGCGCAGCAGACGAACGTGGAGGACCTGCTGGGCGCGGCCCTGAACCTGGACCTGCACGAGAGTTACCTGGATGTGCACTACAGGTCGCGCAACGCCGACCTGATCGAGTTCAGCAACGAGCACTTCTATGGGTCGCGATTGCAGGCGATTCCGGGGCATCCGAAGAACCGCACGCGGGTGCCGCCGCTGAACTTGTGCCGCGCGGACGGCGTGTACGAGGACCGGACGAACGAGATCGAGGCGGAGCACGTGGTGCGGATCGTGCGGGACCTGTTGAAGCGGGCGGACCCGCCGAGCATCGGGATCGCGTGCTTCAACCTGAGCCAGCGGGACCTGATCGTGGAGAAGTTGGACGAGGCGGCGGAGGGGGACGGGGAGTTCGCGCGGCGGCTGGCCCAGGCGCGTTCGCGGATGGGCTCGGGCGCGCCCGAGGGGTTGTTCGTCAAGAACCTCGAGAACGTGCAGGGCGACGAGCGCGACCACATCATCAGCACGACGTACGGGCCGACGAAGGACGGGAAGTTTCATCGCAGGTTCGGGCCGCTGCTCCAGCCGGGCGGCGGGCGGAGGCTGAACGTGCTGGTGACGCGGGCGCGGGACGAGATTCACCTTGTCACGAGCATCCCGCGCGAGGCGTACCTGAGCCTGCCCGAGGTGCCGGCGGGCGCGACGCCGGGGGGCGGGTGGCTGCTGATGTCGTATTTGCAGTTTGCGGAGCGATTGCAGGGCGAGTACGCGGAGGGGGCGCAGAACGCGGACGAGATCACGAAGGTCGCGGCAGTGCCCGCGGTGCCGGTGGTGCAGCCCAACGCGGCACCGTCGCCGGTCGCGGAGGCGCTGGGGGGCGAACTCGCGGCCAGGCACCGCACGGGCTCGTTCGTGCACTGGGGGAACAACGGCTTCTGCGTGGACGTGGCCCTGCGGAACCCGCGGCATCCGCTGGACGTGACGTGCGGGGTGCTGTGCGACTTTGCGAGGTACACGACGGGGGATGACCCGATCGCGTGGGACATCTTCCGGACGGGGGTCCTCGAAGGGCAGGGGTGGAAGTTCGAGCGAGTGTGGTCGCCGGCGTTGTTCAGGGACTTGCAGGGGTGCGTGGAGCAGATCCTGACGACGGCGGAGCGGGTGGCGAAGGAGGAGGAGCCGGAGGGGTTGAGGGTGGTGAAGGGGTGAGCAGCAATGGATTCGGATGAAGCGGTCGATCGATTGCTCGAAATCATCAAGGCGAACGACTACACGCCGAAGGCCGCGGAAGTGGCGAGTAAGTTTGCGGGGCAGTTTTCACTCGATTCGGAGGTCCTGGTGTTGGCGGGAAACGTGCTCTACATGGTCCGATTGAATGGTGACAAGACCGTGAGCCGCGACGGGGTCTGGGATGCCTACCGACGGGCCGCGAGTGCCGATCCGATGAACGGAGAGGCTTGGCTGGAGTTGGGGATTCTGTCCGACATCGAGGAGAGATTCGACGATGCGGAGGGCTACCTTCGACGCTCGATTGAGCTTGAACCAACCGACCACGGTTACGCAATCCTGGCACGCGTGCTCTCACAACTGGGAAAACAGGCAGAGGCCATAGAGCTAATCGACTCGTGCGAGTTTGGCGATTCTCCGCCAGTGACGGAGATTCGTCAGGAGATTCTGACGGGGCAGTGGGAGCCGATGGAGCCGTCCGACAACCCGACGCCGCTGTGGTGAGAAGGGGACGTGACGGCAGGAGCCAGCCTTGGCCGCGTGGCGACATGTCCGCTCGGCCTGCGGACAGGCCGACATGAGCCGGGAGGCTCATGCTACATCGTTCATTCGGGGTACTTTGCCAGTTCAGCCTGCACGCGATCCGCCAGGCGGTTCACGATTTCGGGGCCGAAGTCGAACGTGAGGCCCGCGGCCTTGAAGAGTTCGGGGAGGGGTTTGCTGCCGCCCAGTGAGAGGGCGTTGATGTAGTTCTGGATGGCCGCGGGGTCGCCGTGTTCGAGGGACTGGAGCCAGAGTTGGAGGGCGCCGAGTTGGGCGATGCCGTATTCGATGTAGTAGAAGGGGACGTTGAAGAGGTGGAGTTGGCGCTGCCAGGTGTGGGGCTTGAAGTGTTCGAGGCCGCGCCAGGAGACGGAGGAGCCGAAGCGGGCGTCGAGGGCGAGCCACTGCTGCGTGCGCTGTTCTCGCGTGTGCGTGGGGTTGGCGTAAATCCAGTGCTGGAAGGCGTCGATGGTGGCGATCCAGGGGAGGAGGAGGACGGAGTTCTTGAGTTGCTGGCGGCAGGCGCGGCGGAAGTCTTCGGGGTTGTCGTAGAAGGTTGGAAAGCCGTTGGAGTTGGGGTGTCCCTCGCCCCCTCCGCCTCCCCCTCTGCCCTCGCGGACTCGGGCACCTCCCCCTTCGGGGGAGGATTGTGGACCCCAGTGCTTCATGGTGAGGAGTTCCATGGACATGCTGGCGACTTCGGCGAACTCCATGGGGCTTTCGCGGTATTCGATGAGTGGTTCGCCGTTGCAGAGCATGGAGTGGAAGGCGTGCCCGGCTTCGTGAACGATGGTTTCGACATCGCGCTGCATGCCCGCGGCGTTCATGAAGATGAAGGGCTTGCGGGAACGGTCGAGCATGTACTGGTAGCCGCCGGGGGCCTTGCCCTTGCGCGAGTCGAGGTCCAGGCCGACCTTGCCGACGTCGGAGGCGGAGGCGACGCGTTCGTGGCCGGTGCCGAGTTGATTGAAGAGCGCGGAGAGGCGGGAATCGAGGCGTGCGAAGGCCGTGGCGGACTTGGCGATCATGTCGGCGCCGCCCTCGAAGGGGCGGAGGGGTGCGCGGCCCTTGACATCCACGCCCAGGTCCCACGGGCGGAGTTCATCGACGGCAAGCAGGCGCTTGCGTTCGGCTTCGAGGGCGCGGGCGAGCGGGACGATGGCTTTTTCGACGCCGTCGTGGAAGCGGAAGCAGGCCGCGGGGTCGTAGTCGAAGCGGTGCTTGGCCTTGAAGGTGAAGCCGACGTAGTTGGTGAAGCCGGCGTTGGTTGCGACCTGGTGGCGGAGGCGGATCATTTCGTCGTAGATGTCGTTGATGGGCCCGACGTCCTTGAGGCGGCGCTCGGCGGTGGCTCGCCACGCGGCCTCGCGCTGGGCGCGGTCGGTGACTTCCTGGTATCGCGCCATCTGGGGGAGCGTGCGTTCCTGGCCGTCGAAGAAGACGGTCATGGCGCCTGCGATCTGATCGTATTTCTGGGAGAGTTGAGCGAGTTGAGTTTCGAGCGGGACGTTCTCGGGACGGAAGATCTCGACATCGGCCTGGGCGTTGCGGAGCAGGACGGTGTAGCGCGGGCCGAGAGGGAAGGATTTGGCGAGGTGGACGAGGCGCTTGTCGAGTTCGAAGTAGAGCGGGGTGAGGCGGGGGGCGACGTGCTCGATGTAGGAGGCGTAGGCGGACTGGGCCGCGGCGTCGTCGGTGTTGCAGGTCATCGCGATGTAGAGGCGGGCGCGGCCTTCGGAGACGGCGGCGGAGAGTTCGGAGCGGTCGAGGAGCCAGGCCTCCAGGTCGCCGGAGGAGTTGATGGGCCGGGCGAGGAGGGATTGGAAGAGGGGGTCGAGGGAATCGAAGGACGTGGCGTTGAGTTCGGCGGGGACAAACGTGGATGGGATGGGCATGGGCGGGATGGTACGTTGCGGCGGGAAAGAAAATCGCCCCGGCGCGGGGCCGGGGCGTGGGATTGGCGGAGTCGCGAGTTACTTCATGAGGTCGCGGAGTTCCTTCTCGCGTGCCTCGAACCACTCCTGCAGTTCTTCCTCGGTCAGGAGGTTGAACTCGAGCAGGCCCAGATTGGGGTTGCGCTTGGTGGCTTCTCGCATCTTGTTGAGGCTGGCGCGGGCCTTGTTGATGAACCGACCCCGCGTCTCGCGCGGCTCGCTGGCGGCCGCGGCGTATTCACGCTGGAACGCGGCCCAGTAGAGATTGAGGCGATCCTGATCCTCGGAGACCTTCAGTCGCCAGGCGATATTCCACTTTTCTGCCTTGCTGATGGGCCAGGTGTAGCCCTTTTCCTTCTTACCGACCCAATCCAGTTCCTTGTACCCCATGAGGGTCTTGAGTTCGTCGATGGTGTTGGCGGTGCCGCGGGAGAACTTGACTCGCCTGGCGGTCTCGGCGTTGAAGGTTAGGATTTCCTTCTCACGGTTGACGAGGATTTCGCCCGAGGTCGCGTCCTGGTACCAGTGCACCTCGCCGTTGGGATCGATGGTGCAGGAGAGCGGCACGTCGATCTGCATGGATCGCATGATCATGGGGTTGTACCCGCCGCGTGCGGAGATCTTCTCCATCATGTAGAGGACGCCTTCGAGCCCGCGTCCCTTCATGGCGACGAGAGCGCCCGAGTAGCCGGTGCAGGCGCCGTAGTTGCCCTGCGGGGTGAAGTAGATTTCCTCGATAGCGTGGGAGGTCATGGCGGCGGCCGAGATCGCGGAGTCGATCCAGGCGACCGTGCGGAAACGCTTCTTGTACTCGTTCTGGATGACGTCGGAGAGGCGCTGGATTTCGAGGAGGAGTCCGCCGCCGGAGGTAATGCGGAAGACGACGATGCCCTTGCCGTCGGTGCCGAGTTCGTCTTCGAGCAGGGGGATCATTTCCTTGAGTTCGAAGGCCTGGATTTCGATGCCGATGGTGTCGCCGTGCCCGCGTTCACGAGAGCCCAGCGTGATGATCGCGGCCTTGGGCGCGCCCGACAGTGAAATGACGGGCCTGCCGTCGGCGCGGAGGACGGGATCGGAGGAGACGGGCGCCGCGGCGGCGTCCCGGACGATCGAGCCCACCTCCTGCGGGGTGAACATCTTCTCCTGGTCCACGCCGGCGACCTGGGTCTTGATCCAGATGAAGCCATCGACTTCGCGGACGATGGTGCCTTCGACAGTCGTTCCGTCTTTCAGAACGATCTTGTCAACGGCGAGGGCGCCCGGCGAGCACAGGATGGCTGCGAAGGCGACGAGTAGCCAGGCGAGCGAGGCGTGCAGTGACCTGACGAGGTGTTTCATGGCGAGGTCCTTTGACGGTGACGGGAGGTCGGGCTCAGCGGCGGTCCTTCATCTGCTGGATCTTGATGGCTTCGATGGCGTTGTCGATTTCGACTTCCGGCGGGATGTTGTTTTCCTGGAGCCAGCGGCGGGAAAGGGCCTCGCCCCAGCGGCGGAGGACTCGCTTCATGTCTTCGAGGATTCTGATCCGGGTGCCGCGTGCCTTGGTGCGGTTGGCATAGTTGTCCGGCTGGTCCACCTGCACGTCGCCAAAGTCCTGGTAGAGTTTCTTCAGTTCGCGCTTGGCCGAGGAGAGGCCGTCGGCCCAACTCTTCATGATCTGCTTGGAGCGGCCGGGAACGTCCTTGTAGGTGCGGTCGATCCCCATAGCGACCAGGAGGTCTTCCTTGGTGTCCACGGTGTCTCGGGAGACGCCGAGCAGTTTGGCGACGCGGGCATTGAGCGTGAGCACGTCGTTGCCGGTCGCGGTGACGCGTTCGCGCAGGCTATCGATATTGGATTCCTTGCCGTCGTCGGTCAAGAGTTCCTCGCCGGGCTCGGTGGGGTATCCCTCGAAGAGTTCGGGCTTGCCGTTGACGTAGCGGACGGAGAGCACGTACTCGGCGCGGGCCATGGCGCGGACGAGGCGGTAGTCGTATCCCCCGGCGAGGACCCAGCCTTCCGCGTGGCCTAGGCGGAGAGAGCGCTGCTTCTCACGCACGAAATCATCGCCGACGCCTTCGAAGATGAAACTGAGATTTCCCAAGCCTCCGACGCGGCCTTCACTATGAAAGTAGATCTCCGGGCAGACCATGGGAAGCAGTGAGGCGCCGGCCATCGCCTGGCGGAGCCAGAACACGATGCGGGGCTGTGTTTCCCATTCCCTTGGGATTTCCTGCGTGAAGATGGGGACAATGTCCTCGGCGCGGAAGATCTCGTCGAAGTTCGCCGCGTCGTCCGGCAGTTGTTCGAGCGGGTTCTGGCTGAAATCCGCATTCAGGTAGAGGACAATCACGTCGGCCTTGTTCTTTTTGGCGTCCTTGATGGCGTCGCGGATCGGGGTCTGCGTGATCTCTTCGCCGAACTTGCCCTCGAGGTCGATCCAATAGAGGTTCTTGCGGGGGCCGGTGGATTCTGGCGGGATCGCGGCCGCCGCGGGGGTGTAGTCGGGTTTAGTCGCTTCCGGGGCGACCTCGGCTCCCGGCTTGACGTCGTAGGTGATCTTGAGCGCCTCGGCCTTGTCATACTCGACTTCGGACTTGATGCCGGACTCGGAGATCTTGACGCGGATCTTGGTGGTGGATTCGGAGACGATCTCGCCCTCAATAACGCGTCCGCTGCGGAAGATCACGCGGACGAAGCGGGGCTCTTTCTTGTCGCCCTGCTTGGCGCTGGGGGTGCCGGAAGTCTGGGCGGAGGCGGGAGAAATCAGCCCGCAAAGGGCCAAGGTGCCGGCGGCCACGCAGAGAGCGGCGGCGCGCATGAACCGGGAGGGACGTGTATCGATCATTCTTCAACCCCTTGCTCTGAAGGCCTTTGGAAACCAGGCCGAACCCCGGCACGGAACGTCGCAGCCAAGGTAACCCGAAGCGTATCCCCGAGGGTCGGCGAGAACACGCCGGGCCCCGATCCGGTCAGACGCCCAAACGGGCGGCGAGTTCCCGGGCTTGGTCGATGTTCGAGATCCTCCCCTCCAGTTGGGCGTCGTAAACGGCGTCGAGAATGGTCTTGAAGCGGGGCCCGGGGGACAGACCGGACGCGACGAGGTGGTCTCCCGTAAGGAGTGGGGGCGGGTTCAGGCCGCCGAACGAGCGGGAGAGTTCCTGGACCCGGTGCCGTGCCTCGCCACCGGCCCTGCGGTCTTCCGCCGTGAAGATGGAGAGGGCGCCCGCAAACCCGGGGGATGCGGCGAGGCGCTTCTGGCGGGCGATGGGGAGCGAGCGCCATGGCCCGCGGAGGACGGCGACCGAACGCAGCGTCGTGGCGAGGGCTTCCCGCTCGTCGTTGCTGAGGCAGAGGGCCTTGCGCCAGCGTGCGAGGAGTTCGGCGAGGGACGGGTCGTCGAGGGGTGCGCCCAGGTCGAGGGCCCACGCGGCGAGGGCCGTGGGGGCATCGGTGTCGGGTGGGAGGGCGGCGAGCCGGGCGGGCGGTCCGGGTGGAAGTGGCGAGGTGGAGGCGGGTTGAAGGAAGACCGGGGCTTGGAGGTCCAAGTCTGTGATCAGACGTGCGGCGAGGCCGCGCGAGGAGTGATCGAGCATCCGGCGGACTTCATCGCCGATGCGTTCGCGACTGACGCCTTGGAGTTGCGAAGCATGGCGGCGGATGGCGAGGGCGGTGGCAGGCTCGATTTGGAAGCCGAGTTTGGCGGCGAGGCGGGCGCCGCGGAGCGCCCGGAGGTGATCTTCGTCGAGGCGCTGGTCGGGGTTACCGACGGCGCGGAGGAGGCGGGCGTCGAGGTCGGGCAGGCCGCGGACGTGGTCGATGACGGCGCCGCCGAGCGCGGGGCGGGGCGAATGAGGCGCGGGGATACCGAAGGGGTCGAGGAAGAGGGCGTTGACGGTGAAGTCGCGTCGGCGGGCGTCTTCTTCGGGATTGGAAAAGTGGACGGTATCGGGTCGGCGTTTGTCGGAGTAGTCGCCGTCGGAGCGGAAGGTGGCGACTTCGATCACCTCGCCGGCGATCTTGACGAGAACAACGCCAAAGCACTTGCCGACCTCGCCGGAGCGGGGAAAGAGGGACTGGACGCGATCGGGGGTGGCGTCGGTGGCGACGTCATAGTCGGACGGGACGAGGTTGAGAAGTTCATCGCGGACGCACCCGCCGGCGAAATAGGCGACGTGGCCGCGGTCGCGGAGGGTGCGGACGATGCGCTCGGCGGCTTGGCGGGCGGGGGTTCCCGGCATAGATCACGGTGCGAAAGGCGAAAGGCGGGCGAGGTAGCAGGGGAGGCGAAGGGCGAGTGCGGGTGGATTACTCTGGCCGATTGGAGCGGCACTCTGTGGTGGTTCGGGCGTGGTTCCTGGCTTGGTCGAGGAACTCGATGCCGCGGCGGAGGTGGGGGATGACAATGGAGCCGCCGACGACGAGGGCGACATCGAGGGCTTCCCAGAGTTCCTCATCGGAGACGCCGGCCTTGACGCACTGGTCGATGTGGTAGGCGATGCAGTCGTCGCAGCGGAGCACGGCGGAGGCGACCAGGCCGAGGAGTTCCTTGGTCCTGGCGGGGAGTTTACCGTCCTGGTAGGTCTGGGTGTCGAGGGAGAAGAAGCGTTTGGTGACAAGGGTGCCGCCGGGAGCGATGGAGCCGTCAGGACGGCGGGCGCCGGAATCGGCACGAGCCGCGTCGTCGCCGAGGATTCGGCAGTTCATCTTCGAGCGGTACCGCTGGAAGGCGTCGTATCTGGACATGGCGGGAGGGTAGGGTCGGCGGGCGGAGGTACCCTGCGAGTTCTCTCCTGACGCCTGCGGCGGAGTCCGGCCGATACCCTTGCGGCGTCACGGAGGACAAGGATGTTGCTGCGCGACCTGATTGAGGGGCTTGCGGTGCGACCGCCTGCGGAAAGCGGATGGGACGCGGTCCGTGTGTGCGATCTGACGGAGGACAGCCGGACGGTCGTGCCGGGGTCGCTGTTCATCGCGCGTGCCGGGTTGAAAGCCGATGGCAAGAAGTTTGTGGGGTCGGCGCTCGGGGCGGGGGCGGTGGCGATCCTGACCGACGATCCCAACCTGGCGTTGCCCGCCGGGCCGGCGGTTCCGGTGGTGTATTCGGGCGAGGTGACGGGTTGCGCGGCCGCGATGGCTGAACGCTTCTACGGCTGCCCTTCGCAGAGGCTGGGAATCGTGGGCGTCACGGGGACGAACGGGAAAACGACGACGACGTTTCTGGTGTGGCAGTTGCTCAACGGGGCGGAACGCCGGTGCGGGCTTATCGGGACGGTGCTGGTGGATGACGGGCGCGAGGTGGGGCCCGCGAGCATGACGACCCCGCCTGCGCTGGAGTTGAGCCAGTCGCTGGCGAGCATGACGGAGGCGGGGTGCGAGTGCGCGAGCATGGAGATATCCAGCCACGCGCTCGACCAGAAGCGGGCGGATGCGCTCCGGCTTCGGGTCGGGGTGTTCACGAACCTGACGGGCGACCACCTGGACTACCACAAGACCATGGAGGCGTACGGCGCCGCAAAGGCGCGGCTGTTTTCGCAGTTGCCCGCGGATGGAATCGCCGTGGTGAACGCGGATGATCCCTGGGCGGTGAGGATGGCGCAGGGGTGCCCGGCAAGGGTGCTGCGGTGCACGACCGCGGGGTTGGCGGGGGCGGATTGCGCGGTGGAGATTCTCGAGTCGTCGATGGCGGGGATGACGTTGAGGCTGCGGGGGGGCTGGGGGGAGTTGACGGCGCGGGTGGGGTTGATCGGGCGGTACAACGCGATGAACGTGCTGCAGGCGGCGTGCGCGTGTTCGGCGCTGGGGTTGGGCCGCGAGGAGTTGGCGGAGGGTTTGGAGAAGGTCACGGCGCCGCCGGGGCGGCTGGAGCGGGTGAGCGAGGCGCGCGATTCGATCACGGTGTTCGTGGACTATGCGCACAGTGACGACTCGCTGCGCAACGTGCTGGCAACGGTGGGGAGTTCGATGCCCGGGCGGAGGCACGCCGCGGACTGCGTGAGCGCGGTGGCGGGGGCGCCGGCTCGCCGCGGGAAGGGCGAGCGGCTGTGGGCGGTGTTCGGATGCGGGGGAGATCGGGATCGGACAAAGAGGCCGCGGATGGGGAAGGGGGCGGCCGAGTTGGCGGATGTGATCGTGGTGACGAGCGACAACCCCAGGACGGAGCGGCCGGGGGAGATCATCGACGAGATTCTCGGTGGTGTTCCGGCGGGGTGTCGGTCGCGGGTCACGGTGCAGGCGGATCGCGAGAAGGCGATCTGGCACGCGGTGGAGAACGCGGAGGCGGGGGATGTGATCGTGATCGCGGGGAAGGGGCACGAGACCGAGCAGATTCTGCCGGACGGGAAGGGCGGGACCGTGCGGACGCAATTTGATGATCGGGAAGTGGCGCGGGAGGCGTTGGCGGCAAGGCGAGCGGCGGGAATCGTGCGTGAGGAGACGGCGGCGCGATGAACTTCTGGACGATGGAAAACCTCAAGGCGCTGCTGGGCGGCGGTTGGCTGGCGCGGGGCGACGCGCCGGAGTTGTCGGGCTTGTCGATCGACACGCGGACGCTCAGGCCCCGGCAGGTGTTCCTGGCGCTCAAGGGCGAGCGGACGGACGGGCACGCGTACCTGGCGGACGCGGTGGCCGCGGGAGCGGGGCTGCTGGTGATCGACGACGCGCGGGCGATGCCGGCGGGAGGTTTCGGGCGGGCGGTAGGGGTGATCCAGGTTGCGAACACGGGCGCGGCGTTGTTGAAGTTGGGCGCGGCCTATCGGCGCACGCTGGAGAACACGCGGGTGATCGCGGTGGGGGGCTCCAACGGGAAGACGACCACCGTGCGGCTGGTGCACGCGGCGCTCACGGGGAGCCTGCGCGGGAGTCACTCCCCGAAGAGTTTCAACAACGCGGTCGGGGTTCCTTTGACGCTGCTGGCGGCGAAACGCACGGACCAGTATCTGATCTGCGAGGTGGGCACGAACGCCCCCGGCGAGATCGCGCCGCTGGCGGAAGCGATCGAGCCGGACGTCGCGGTGATCACGAGCATCGGGAGGGAGCACCTGGAGGGGCTGGGTTCGCTGGAGGGCGTGATTCGCGAGGAAGTGACGCTGCTCAAGGGCCTGCGTGAAGGCGGGGTGGCGGTGCTGAACGCGGACGCGCCGAGGCTGGTGGAGGCGGCGCGGCCGATCGTGGCGGCGCAGAAGGGAACGATCCTGACATTCGGGTTTTCGGATGCTGCCGATCTGCGGATCACGCGGTGCGGCGTGAGCGGGCGCGGAACGGAGTTCACGCTGAACGACCGGCATGAACTGCGCCTGCCGATTCCCGGCACGCACAACGCAACGAACGGGGCCGCGGCGGTGGCGGTGGCGCGACGGCTGGGGGTTGACCACGCGGTGATCGAAGCGGGCTTGGCGGGGGCCTCGGGCGCGCCGATGCGGATGGAGCGGGAGGACGCGGCCGGGGTCAGGTTCGTGAACGATGCGTACAACGCCAATCCCGAGTCCATGCTCGCGGCGATCGAGACGTTTGGTGCGATCGCGCGCGGCGGGGACTCGGCGGCGGGGGGGCGGGTGGTGGTGATGCTGGGCGACATGCTGGAGTTGGGTGAGCAATCGGCGGGCGCGCACCGGGAGGTGGGGAGGGCGGTGGCGGGGTGTGGGTGGATTGACCTCGCGGTGTTTGTCGGTCCGATGATGGGGCTGGCGTCGGACGAGGCGCGGGCGGCGCTGGGCGAGAAGCGCGTGGCGGCGCTGGCGAATCTCGACGGCGAGCGACCGTCGCGGGCGGCGGAGTTGCTGCGGGCGGGCGACCTGGTGCTCCTGAAAGGTTCGCGTGGGACCGGGATGGAGCGCGTGCTGGACGCGGTGCGAGCGCGAGAGCCTGCTCGGCTGGAGCCCAAGCCGGCGGGCGGGCCGGATCGGTAGATGGCGGGCCGGCTCCTTCACACATGCTCTACCTCATCGTGAAATGGCTGGAGCAGTGGTTCAGCGAGGGGCCGCTGAATCCGCTTTGGGGCGTGATGAACCAGGTGCAGTTCCGCGCGCTGGCGGCGGCGGGGCTGTCGTTCCTGCTGGTGCTGGTGTTCGGGAGGCGGACGATCCGGTGGCTGGTGCGGATGAAGATCGGCGATAGCGGAGCGACGGACGCGGAGGCGCTGCGGACGCACACCTCGTCCAAGGCGAACACGCCGACAATGGGCGGGATCCTGATCGTGGGGGCGATCGTGGCGAGCACGGCTCTGCTGGCGGACGTGTCCGAGTTTTACGTGTACCTGGGGCTGATCGTCACCGTGTGGCTGGCGGTGCTCGGCGGGTTTGACGACTGGCTGAAACTCACGGCGATGCAGCGGGCGAGCGGCTCGCGGCAGGGGCTGTACGCGTGGGAAAAACTGATCTTTCAACTGGGGCTGGGGCTGCTGGTGGGATGGTTTGTGTATCACCACGCGGGCGCGGGCGACGACCTGCGGCACGTGCTGAACCTGCCGTTTCAGAAGACCTACATGCGCGCAGGGCAGTTCAACCCGGCGCTGGTGTTCCTGACGCCGGGGATCTTCATCGCGATCGCGATGCTGATGTTGGCGGGGATGAGCAATGCCGTGAACATCACCGACGGCATGGACGGGCTGGCGGGCGGCATCAGCGGGATCGTGGGGATCGGGGTGTTCGTGCTGGCGCTGATCGCCGGCGACCAGGCGATCGCGCAGTACCTGTACGTGCCTTACGTGCCGGGGAGCGGGGAGTTGACGGTGCTGGCGGGGGCGACGGTGGGGGCGTGCCTGGGCTTTCTGTGGTGGAACTGCTCGCCCGCGCAGGTGTTCATGGGTGATACGGGCGCGCTGGCGCTGGGGGGAGTGTTGGGGTACGTCGCGATCGTGACGCGCCAGGAGATCGCGGTGTTGCTGATGAGCGGGGTGTTCCTGATCGAGATCGGGTCGGTGGCGCTTCAGGTAGCGTACTTCAAGGCAACGGGCGGCCGGCGGATCTTCCGGGTGGCCCCGTACCACCATCACCTGCACCTGGGTGGTTGGCCCGAACAGCAGGTGGTCGTGCGGTTGTGGATCGTATCGGTCCTGCTGGTGGTGGTGGCGCTGGCGTCGATCAAGTTGAGGTAGCGATCAGGCCGCGGCCTTGAGCGGTACGCGTACCAGTTCGAGCAGGCGGTCGAGCACGCCGGAGGCGCTCACGGAGAAATCGAGTTTGTCGAGATACAGGCGGGCGCCGGCGGCGCGGGCGATTTCTTCAATACCGGGTGTGGTGCGTCCGGACACGAGCACGAACGCGGCGGCCCTGGTGGAGTTCAGATTCTGGAGCGCGCGGATGACGGCGGTACCGCGTGCGTCGCCGAGGTAGTGGTCCATCAAGACCAGATCGAAGGATTCGTGCACGCTGAGGGCCTGAGATGCGGCGTGGAGGGCCTCGGCTTCGCCCGAGGCCACGGTGATCGCGAACTCGGGGCGGGCGCCGAGGACCTTCTCGAGGATTCGTACGGAGAACGGATCGTCGTCCACGATCAGGACGCGCACGCAGCCCGTCGGGGCGGGGATGCATCCGGCGGGTGTCGCCGGGGCGGAGTCGGGGGTGGAGCCGTCGGTGTTCACGAAGCGGACGCAGTTGCGCCCGGCCTGCTTCGCGGCGTAGACCGCCTCGTCGGCGTGATGGGTGAGTTGCTCGGGGGTCCACTCGTGGCTGGGGGTGCCGGGCTCGCTGGCGGCGACGCCGACGCTGATGGTGCGGTTGAGCACGATGCCGGGCATGTCGTACCTGGCGAGGTCGAACGGCGCGCGTTCGATGGACTGGCGGAGCAGGTCGCCGACCTTCCTGCCCTTATCGAGGTTGACGTTGGGGAGGACGAGGACGAACTCCTCGCCGCCGAAGCGGCAGAGGGTGCCGAATCGCTCGGCCGTCTCACGGAGGCGGCGGACGATTTCGATGAGCACGGCGTCGCCGGCCTGGTGGCCGTGCTGGTCGTTGACGCTCTTGAACTTGTCGGCGTCGAGGAAAATGACGGTGACCGGCTGGTTGGCGGCGCGGCAGCGGGCGACGATCTCGTGGACCTCGCGGTCGAAGTGGGCGCGGTTGTAGGCGCCGGTGAGACCGTCGATGGTGGCTCTCTTGGCGAGTTCTTCGTTGCTGCGCTTGAGTTCGGCGGATTCTTGGGCCAGGGCCGCCTGGGTGACGACCATCTGCTCGTGGGCCTCTGCGAGGATGGCGCCGACGTCGGGCTTGTCGCCGGTCTGCAGGTCGAGGGCTTTGGAAAGGTCGGTGGCGCTGGCAGCGGCGGACTCCACGAGTTGGCGAGCGTTGAGGGAGTCCAGGCTGAACCAGTTCCTGGCGCACGCGAAGTAGGCGTTGAGTTTGTCCTTGGGGTGTGCGAGAGTGAGCGCGCCGGTGGCAAGCCCGCCCAGCGCCACGACGCGGACGATCGTCTGGTGCGAGGGTGGACACGAGTCGGCGTCATGGTGGTGGGTGATGCAATGGACGAGTTGCTGGGACAGTTTCCAGCGCTCGGCGAGTTGCCCGCCGATCCACGCGTGATCGGCGCCCAGCGCCCGGCGCTCGACGGCGAGGGTGAGGTCGTGGTCCTCGCCCGCGGCGCCAATGATGCTCGCGTACTCGCGCCGCAGCGACGTGAAGGCGGCGAGCATCCCGATGTCCTGGAGCAGTGCCCCCGTGAAGGCCTCCTCCGGATCGCAGGCGCGCGTGCCCAGGGCGATGACCCGGGCCGCGGCGGCGCCGTAGACGGCGCGGCGCCAGTAGGCGACCAGATCGAGATGGCCGCCGTCGCTCATGCCCTTGGCCATGTCCACGAGGCTGAAACTCAGCACGATTGACTTGACGGTGTTGAGCCCCAGCAGGCTCATGGCGCGGCTGATGTTGGGGCAGGGCGTGGTAAGCCCGTAGACGCTGGAGTTGACAGTCCGAAGCACCTTGGTGGTGAGGGCGGGGTCGTTCTGGACGGCGGCCGCGATGCGGGCTATGGAAACTTGGGGATCGCGGGTGAGTTCGAGCACCTTCAAGGCCACCGCGTGCAGCGTGGGTAGACTCGGACAGGAGAGAATGCGATCAATCTGGGAAGGGGGCATGAGTTATTGGACCCGCACGGCCCGGCCCGAGAGACACGGGTGGGGCACACACAGAATCGTGTGTCCACCCGCCGGACGTGAAGATTCGTGGGGAAAGCGAGAATGGGTGATTCCACCTATGCGGGGGGTTGCGCAAAGCCCGAGGCCATGAGGCTTTGCGGAGCGTGACGAAAGCGCCGACGCGGAATCCAATGCGTTACCTTCGCGCGACATGATGCATCCCGCATGGGGAGAACCACGAATGGACATTCCGAGTAGAAAAAGGAAAGGCCCAGGGAAGGGTCGGACCGAATCGGTAGAAGGTGACGCATGAATACACCTCGTGAGCAGATCAGTCCGGAGCGGTTGGTGGAGGCGGCGGTGGTGGTTCTGAAGGCGTGCGAGGAGTACGCCGCGGAGCACCACGGCCGGAAGATCTACCCGACGGACCTGCTGGGGAGCGCGGAGCAGCCGCGCGAGATGTGCGAGTTCACCCGGTTCGAAGTCGAGGAAGCCGCGGCGTTTCTGGTGCGCATGGGATACATCGAGCCGCGTTCGAAGGCGGCTAAGGGCTGAAGTCTATTTCGCCGTCGGGCGCATGCGGATTCCGCAAGCCCGGCGGCGGTCACGAACGAGACCCCCTTTTTCAGAGGGAGCCACACCCCGGAACGCCCCGCGCCTCGGCGGGGCGTTGCCGCTGGGATCAGAATTGCTTGAGCACGTCGGGGTTGACCACCGCGCCGAGGATGCCGGCGAGAATCCCGGCACACCAGAGCCACCGAAGGACGATCGATTCGACCTTGGTCAGAACGATCGCCAGTGTGACGAGCAGCAGGGCGAGTTCGATGCCGACGGCGATCATCGGCGCGTTCTCGTCGCCGCTGCGGCCGGCCATCCCGGCGACCGATCGCCCGCCCACCCGCAGCGCGATCAGGATGCCTCCCGCCATGGGGCTTTCGCTCCAGATTTGCACGATTATGCAGATGCCCACCACCAGCGTGTACAGCAGGTAGGCGATGACGTACACCAGGTAAAGGTCGGGGGCGGCCACAACAGCGCCGGCGAAGCCGCCCCACATGATTGCCACCGCTACGCCGATCACGTGCGGATTGCTGGCGAGGGAACTGCCCGGCGAGGTGACCTTGGCCCCCGAAGACTTGTCCACCTCGGGCTTGAGGACTTTGACCTGAAGGCGCTTGCCGGTCTTGGAGTTGTACCCGCAACCCACGCACACGACGGTTCCTTCTTCAAGGGCGCGACCGCATTCCGGGCAGGGGGCGACGCCCCGCTCCGAAACCGACCCTTTCTTGCCGATGTCGAGCAGGAAGGAGTTGTCGCTCTCGTCGGGCGGGGGCGAGAGGGGCTTGGCGGCCTGGGCGGCGATCTTGGGGGCGTTCTGCGCGCCCCGGGCCGCGCGGGCCTTGTTGAAGCAGTCCTGGCACATGTATCGGCCCTGGGCGTCCTTGACGCGGGGTTTTCCCGCGACATCGAGGCCGCACACGGTGCAGGTCTTCTGTCCAGCGCTCTGAGCCTCAGCCATGACGCACGCACTCCGAAACCGGATTGCCCCCGGCACCTACAGCGTACCGATGGGAGGGGACTTTGTCTTGGGGGATTTCAAAAGACCCGAGAGGCTACGAGCAACGTCGCCCCGACAACTACCCCGGTTGCCAGCATGATGACGGTGGCGTCCCACCACTCGATTTCCTGCATGTCGGCCAGGTAGTAGATGTAGAACAGGCCGCAGAAGGCTGAAATCGCCCACCAGGGCAGGGGAAGGGGGATCGTGTAGAGAAGGGTCCAGACCGCGAAGATGGTGGCGAGCAGGCCGGCGGACTGGAGGAACAGGACTCGGAAGGTGGTTGAGAGCCCCGCCCAGGCGAGGCCGGCGAGAATTGTGAGCGTGGAGGCAACGACGACCGTCCAGGCGTAAAAAGCCAGGCCGACGAGCACGTTGACCAGCGCGACGTTCCAGCCGCGCTGTCCGGGGGCGCGAACGATTCCGTAGATGGATGCGTCGAGGTTGCCGTTGATCCAACCACGGGCGATCAGCAGGAGCACGTACCCGATCAGCCCGCCGATGAGCAGGTAGAGGGGCTTGAGGTAGGTCCAGCGGGCGATTTCGCGGGAGGTCTCTTCGTCCTCGTCGCGGCGCAGGACGACCGTGTTGTGTGTGGAGCACTCGGGGCAGACGATCCCGCCGGAGGGCTGGGCTGGGAGCCCCTTGAGGCTGTAGCCGCAGTTGGTGCAGGTCGGGATGCGTGGTTTGGGCGGCTTCTTGATGGTCCGCGGTTCGCCCTTTTCCTTCGGTGTGGCGTCGGGATCGAAGTCACCAAGGATGTCTCGCGCCTTCGCGGGGTCGAGAGGGATGGAGGCGGGGTCGTAGGCGCAGACGGAGCACGCGGGGATTCCGGGCGTCATGGCGGCGCCGCACTTCGGGCACGGGGCGCGGGTCTTGCCGGCGAAGTTTGGGCCCTCGATGGCAATGGGGCCGTCACCCGGGGAACCGGGCCGCGGGCTGGATTGGCGCAGGCCGTGGGAGGTGAAACACTCGCGGCACCACCACTTCCCGGAGGTATCAACGAAGGCCTGGCCGCGGGGAATGGCCTTTCCGCACCGGATGCAGGAATGGTCTGTGATGACACCGGGCATCGAAGCACTCCACGGCCAAGAGAGTACCACGAACTCGCGCGCCGGTTGCGGCGTGCCGCGGTACGCTCAGGCAATGAGAACCCTGTCGGGAATCGTGCTGCTGGCCCTGGCGGGGTGCGGGGCGCCACGGGCCGAGCCGGTGGACGTGGGGCGAGCGCCCGGCGAGACGAATCGGAGGTCAGCCTACCTTCCGTCGTTGCATGGGTTCCGGTTCGTGAATCACTTTGAGGGCTCGCCATTGCCGGCGGCGCTGCGCAACCCGACGACAGGAGCATCCCTGATCGGCGGGGGGAAGAGCATCCCGAGCACGTTCGGGCTGTGCGGGGGAATGTCGCTGGCGAGCGCGGACTACTACCACGCGGGGGTCGCGCCGCCGGCCCGAACAACGCCGCCGGAACAGGGAACGGGACTGTACGAGTACATCTACCAGCGACAGGCGGAGTCGTTCGGGGATGGGGCGATCATGGTGGCGGCGTTCATGTCGTGGATGAACCTGCCGGACAACGGCGACGATGGGACCGGTGCGAGGTCGGCCCGCGAACTGCCGGGGATTGTGTCGCGGCTGGAGCGGGGAGAGGTGTTCCCGCTGGGACTGGTGCTGGTGCGCAGCCCGTCGAACCGGGGCGCGCCCTCAAGCCCGGTGGGACGGCTGTGGAACAACCACCAAGTGCTGGCGTTCGGCGTGCAAGAACGCGAGGGCGGGGTCGTGGAGGTAGCGGTGTATGACCCTAACTTCCCGGGCGATGATGGGGTGATCGTGCGGTTTGCCGCCGTGGGCGAGTCGGTCCGGCTGGAGCGGGTGACAGGCCGGGGCCGAAAGACCACGGTCCGCGGGGTGTTTCCGATGCCCTACGCGGTACATGCCCCGCCGGAGAATGCCGCGGAGTGAACCCGACAAAAAAGAACAAGGCCCCGAGCCGGCTCGGGGCCTTGGGCTGTGGTGCGATTCATGATCCCGCGGGAGCCTTGTTGATCTTCTGAAGTTGCTCGTTCACTTTCTGGGTTTCCTGAAGAGTCTTGCGGCCTTCCTCCGTCTGGCTCAGCGTGTCCTCGGCGGACGGAGGGGGTGGTTCCTTCTTGAACTGGATGACTCCAAAATGCCATAGGAGCAGAGTCGCGGCGAGACAGAGAGCGACAACGACAACGCCGATCTTGATCATGTTGCCGGAACCGCCGCCCGATCCGCCACCACCTCCGCCCTTTGCCGATTCCTCAAACGACCTTCGCTGCGTGGCCATGACTCGTCTCCATGGGGGAGCCCATCCACCCGAAACCCGGACTGAATCAATCCTAGTGCGCCCGGCGAGTGCCGGCCGGTCATCCGACGTCCCGTCGCTGGAAGAGTATCACGGCCAGCGAAAGGAATACGCCTATCTGACAGAGTGCGTACAGCGAGACCAAACCCAGATACGAAGGTGGAACGGGACGGTTCTGGGATACCGCGTCGAGGAGCCAGAAGAACTGGAGATTCGGGACCACACCCCAGGCCGCGAGTGCGTAGGGGTTGACCCGCGTAGGGGCCAGGAAAAGGTAGTCATCCTTCTCGGGGGGCCGGTAGACGGGAACCGGGGTACGGCCAATCTGCCGTACTTTGAGTGTGAGACCGGAAGATTCGGCGACGACGATCGCGGGGCCGACCGACTCCGCCAAGGCCTCTCGGGCTTCGCCGACCTTTCCCTCGAATCGGCCGTAGACGCCTCGGGAAAGCATGGGAAACCCGTTGGGGCTGGGGCCATAGAAGACCGGGTCGCCGGGCCGGATCTGGCGGACGGGCGCCTGTTTCAAGTGCAGCGTGAAGTACTCGCCGGGGTGTGAAAAAGTCGTGTGTTCGATATCGTCGGGCTCAGCGATGACGATCTGGCCGGCGACTTCGTTCTTGAAGACGTGCCGCCCGATGAGGAAGTTGGAGAGCAGCGCTCCGAGGAAGACGCCGAGGCAGACGAGGATGGTCATGACCTGCCCGAGGCGGGTCGAGGCCGCGAGCGCGACGCTGGTGAGCACGAGCACCGCGAGCCCAAGGCATGCGGAGGCGATGAGCACCTGGTCCTTGAAGTCGGTGGCGGGCGATTGGATTCGCCAGTGCTTACCGACGAGGAGGACCAGGCCGTAGGCGACGACCGAGAGCGGGGTGAGGATGGTGATGAGGGTCTGCGGGAAGTTCCAGCCGTAGAAATAGTTGCACCAACCGGCGAGGGCGAAGGAGACCCCCACGCATCCGAGCCCGAAGGCGAGCACCGGAGCGTCGAGTTCGTCCGAGGCGGTGGACATGACGCCGTGGCGCACGGCCATCAGCAGGAAGACGAGCATGATCACGACGGCGGCCATGATCGAACCGGCGACGCCGAAGAACTTTCCCAGGACGACGACGGGGCGTCCGACGGGCTTGCTCACGACGGTGAGGACGGTCTTGTTCTCGATTTCGCGGGAAATGACGGCTGTGGCGATGAAGCCCGCAAGCGCGGTGGCGATGACGAAAATCGTTCCTAACCCAATGTCGAATAAGAGCTTGGTGTCGCCGGAAATCTGGGAACTCTCGGTGTCGGCCATGCTGTAGCCGGTGTTCCAGGTGTTGAAGACCTGAAGAACCCCTGACAGGATCACGAGGATAAAAAGGACCGGCTGGCGGACGCTTTCCACAAAGGCGTTGCGAGCGATGGCGAGGAGTTGGGTCAGCATCGGGAGTGGGAGAGAAAGCGAGAAAGGCGGACGAACATAGCCACTGGAGCCTCGTACATCAATCGCCCGGGGGGGCGAGAGAGCGGTGACTGCGCGCCCCGAGGTTGAGGATTCCGCGGCGGAGCGAGCAGGAGGTACCTACGCGGGATGGCGGTCCGACGTTCGTTCGGGCCGGAGTGGAAAGCAGGTGAGGACCCTGTCACAATACCGCCCCCCGCCGGGGATCAGCGCGTCGGGGCGGACTGCGCGTTCGGAGGAGCGCCGTTCTGGTGCTTCTGATTCGGAGGACGGGCGCCTCCGGACCCCGGAAGAGGTCGGTCGCTTTTGCGCGACACCGGGGATGGCCTATTTCGGTACAACACCCTCGCGCCGGGAGCGGGGTTGCGGGATACACGCATGAGAGCCGACTTTCAGACGTATCGCAGCGCGGCCGGGGCCGCGATCAAGGGGCTGATCTTCCAGTTGCTGATCGCCCTGATCACGGCGGTCTATTCGTTCTGGGGTCGGGACTACGCGGCCCTGAGCGGCGCGATCTTCATGCTGGCGGGCGTACCCGCCTGGCTCGCGCTGGCGATCGTCTACGACCAGCACCGGCGCGAGCGCGTCGAGGCGATGGAGAACGAGGCCCTCGCCGCGTCGGCCTCGGCGGGAACGTCGGTCTTTGAATCGCGCGAGGACTTCCGTCCCGCGGCGGCGCGCCTGGCGAGCCTGTACCGGTGGTTCTTCCCGATCGTGAGCCTGGTGAGCGCGGCCATCCTGATCGGCGGGGGCCTGTGGCGGTTCTCGTTGGCCCGGGTGGTCAGCGGCGAGCAGTTCATCGCGCCTTCGCAGCCGGGGTGGTCGCTGGGGCTGGGCGTGACGTTTGCGGCGATGGGCTTCGTGGTGGCGAGGTACGTGGCGGGGCTGGCGAAGCAGCCGGTGTGGGCGAATCTCCGCGCCGGGGCCGCGTTCGCCGTGGGTTCGTCGCTGATCTGGTTCCTGATGGCGGTGTCGCACCTGGTGGACTATGTCGGCCCGGACACGATCGTGCGGATCGTTCCAATGGTGGTGGCGGTCTTCATGATCGCGATCGGGTGCGAGATCCTGCTGCACTTCATCCTGACGCTGTACCGTCCGAGGCGGGCGGGGGAACTGCCGCGGCCTGCGTTCGAGTCGCGCCTGTTGGGGTTCGCGGCGGCGCCCGACAGAATCGCGCAGTCGATCAGCGATGCGATCAACTACCAGTTGGGGTTCGACGTCACGAGCGGGTGGGGGTATCGGCTCCTGAGCCGATCCATGGTGCCGCTGATCCTGGTGGGTGGGGTGGTGGTGTGGGTGATGAGCGGTGTGGTGGTGGTCGAGCCGCACCAGCGGGCGATGATCCTGCGGTTCGGGAGGCCGGTGCGGACGGACCTCGGTCCGGGCTGGCACTTTAAGTGGATGTGGCCGATCGAGACCGCGTACGTGCCGGAGTACTACACGAAGGACGAGAAGGGCCGGCTGACGCTTCAGGACTACACCGCCACGGGCCTGCGGCGGGTGGAACTCGCGACGATGCCCCCGGCGACGACCGAGCCGATCCTGTGGACCAACGACCACATCGGGGAAGAGGTCTGGCAGTATGTGCGGATCTCGGATTCGGCGGCGGGGGCCGGTCTGACGGATATCGCGGCGATCTCCGTGGAGATCCCGATGCAGTATTCGGTCTCGGATGTCGAGGCGTACGACCGGCTGGGGCCCCCCGGGCAGCGAGACGAGATCATCCGGACGGCGGCGCGCCGGGAAGTGACGCGGTTCTTCCAGAACTACACGCTGGACCAGATCCTGGGCGGAGATCGGGCCGCGCTCTCAAGGAAGTTGCAGGCGAAGGTGCAGGAGGCGTTGACGGACCTCAATCCGGACGAAAGCGGCAAGGGTCGCGGGGCCGGAGTGGAGATCGTGTTCCTGGGGATCACGGGGGTGCACCCGCCGAAGGAAACGGCCAACGCATTCGAGACTCCGGTGCAGGCGACGCAGCGTCGTGAGGCGAAACTGGCGGCGGCCGAGGCCGACGCGGTGCAGCAACTGACGAGCGTGGTGGGAAGCGTGGAGTCGGCGCGGACCATCGTGCGCGAGATCGAGTCGCTGGAGCGCATGCGGGACAACCACAAGGTGGGCGATATTCAGGCAAACGTGACAGAGATCGAGCAGCAGCGGACGAAGGTGCAGGAGATGCTGCGGAACGCGGGCGGCTGGGCCGCGGCGACGCTGGCGGACGCCGGCGCCGAGCGGTGGCACAAGCACATGGGCGCGCGGGCGGAGGCGGCGCGGTACAGCGGGCAGGTGGCGCTGTTTGAGGCCTCGCCGGCGATCTTCCGGGCGACGCGGTTTTTCGAGGCGTTCAACGAGGGCATGAAGGACACGCGGCTGTATGTCGTGTCGGACCGGGTCCGGGACCTGAACGGCGTGCTGGACCTGAAGGACGTGAACCTGGGCGTGGACATCTTCAACAAGGACGAGAACAAGTAAACCCACTGCGGGCGCGGGCCCGCGAAAGTCACGGGAGACGAAGGTGCGAAAGGTCATCCGATATGTGGTGCTGGCGGTCTTTGTGGCGGCGCTGTTTTCGTTCGCGTGCCTGTACACGGTGCGGTTCACCGAGAAGGCGGTGGAGACTCGCTTTGGCAAGGCGGGGCCGGACGCGCTCAAGGCCGAGCCGGGGCTGTACTTCAAACTGCCGTACCCCTTCGAGTCGGTGACGAAGTACGACTCGCGGGTGCGGACGTTCACGGTGAAGATCGAGCAGCAGCAGACGGCCGACAACAAGCAGGTGGGGATCGAGGCGTTCTGCTGCTGGCGGGTCGAGAACCCGCTGAACTTCTTCCGGAAGTTCTCGAACGCCGGCGAGCGGCCCGAGGACCACTACCGGGAGGCGGAGAAGGCGCTGAACACGGCGATGCGCTCGGCGGTGGGCGTGGTCAGCCAGTACACGATGGACGACCTGTTCACGACCAGCGAAGCGGGGACGAAACTGTCGGACCTCGAAAAGGCGATGAAGACAGCGCTGGGCTCGGGGGGAAGCGGTACGAGCGCGAAACTTCAGGAATACGGCATCGAGGTGTCGGGTGTGGGCGTGACGCGGGTCGTGCTCCCGGAAGAGACGACCAAGGCGGTCTTCGACCGGATGAAGTCGCTGCGGGAGAAGATCGCGAAAGGGATCGAGGCGCAGGGAATCGCCGAAGCGGACGCGATCCGGGCGAAGGCCGACAGCGACGCGAAGAAGATCAAGGAGTTCGCGCTGGTGATCTCGAACGAACTGCGGGCGCGCGGCGACCGCGAGGCCACGCAATACCTGGCGCAGATGAGTTCGAACTCGGACCTGGCCGTGTTCCTGGCGCAGACCGACTTTCTGCGGACGTCGATCGCGAAGCGCACGACGCTCGTGCTCGCGGGCGACGTGCCGGGGGTTCACCTGCTGTTCCCCGAGGCGATGAAGTCCGCGGCGTCGGGCAAAATTCCGATGGTCAACGTGCCGCGGGCGCCCACGCTCGACGGGCGGGATGAGGACGCCGCGCCCAAGGCCAACCTGCCCGCGACGCTGGAGGGCTCGCGATGAACGATCGAGTCCTGAGATCGCCGGATGCCGAAGGCGGGGGCGCCCCGGAAGCGCGGCGCGCGGGGTCGGTGACGTTGCGGTCCGAGGGCGCCGGCCCCGACGACGCGGCGTCGATGCTGGACCCGGCGAACCAGTCGCTCGCGGAAGCGCTGAAGGTGATGCTCGTGCTGCTGCAGGGCGCGATGCTGATCCTGGGGATTCTGTACCTGCTCAGCGGCATCGGTTCGGTGAAGGAGAACGAGCGGGGGCTGCGGCTGCTGTTCGGCAAGCCGATGGGCTCGGAAGTTGAAGCGGGCATCCAGTGGACGGCGCCGTTCCCGATGGGCGAACTGGTGCACGTGGACCAGGGCGGCGACGTCGTCGAGATCGACCAGGAGTTCTGGCCCTCGTACCAGCCGGGCCAGGAGTCGAGCGCCGACAAGTTGGCGCCCAGCGCCTCGCTCAAGCCCGGGCAGGGCGGGAGCGTGCTGACGGCGGACGGGAACATCGCCCACACTCGGTGGAAGGTGCGGTACCGCGTGCGCGACAAGGACGCGGTCCAGTATTCGCGCACGATCCTGTCGGATGAAAAGAAGGTGGAGGAGAAGAAACTCGTGAAGGCCGCGGCCATGCGCGGGATCGTTCACGCGTGCGCGGGTGTCACGATCGACAAACTGCTGACCCAGAGCGGGAGCCAGACCGGGTCGGTGGTGGCGGTGGCGATCCGCGAGACGCAGGCGGTGCTGGACGAGGTGGGGAGCGGTCTGGAGATCTTCCAGATGGGATTGGACGATCTCACGCCCCCGCTGGCGGTGCGGAAGGACTTCGCACGGGTTCAGTCGGCGGTGAGCGCGGCGAATAAGGCGGTGGAAGAAGCACGATCCGTCGCGGGGCAAACGTTGCTGGGGGCGGCCGGACAGGCCGCGCCGTATCTCATCGAGCGGATCGAGGCGTTCGAGGCGACGACCGCGCGCCGCGCGGCGGCCGAGAAGGCGGGCGATCGGGCGGCGGTGGACGCGGCGGACAAGGAACTGGCGGGAATCCTGGACATGATCGACTGGATCCTGCAGGGCAAGCCCGCGACGCTGCCGGGTGGCACGGTGCTGGTGGCCGGGTCGATGACGACAATCCCGCCGGGAGAGGTCCGAGCGCTGGCGGGGGGCGAGGTCGCGAGGTCGATCTCGGACGCCGCGTCGTACCGGACCAGCATCGTGAGCCGGACGCAGGCGGACTTCGAGCGGTTCAGCGCGAAACTGGCGCAGTACGAGGTGAACCCCAAGGTGATGCTCCAGCGGGAACTGAGCGACGCGGTGGGGGTGTTCCTGGGACGCGAGACGGTGCAGCAGGTGTTCCTGCCGACCAACACGACCACGCTGTCGCTGATTCTGAACGCGGACCCGGACATCGCCCGGGCGATTCAGAAAGCGCAGAAGGACCGTGAGAGGCTGAAGGCGGAAGAGGAGCGGATGAAGTTGCAGCGCCAGGACCAGTACAAGACCGAAACCGGCCTGACGGCGACGCCGGGCTGATCACAGGTCTCGGGAGATTCGTATGACGCAGATGGCGGGTGCAACACACGCGGCTCTCCCGCGGACCGACGCGGTGGTGGTCTGCCAGCATCTGACGAAGGTCTTCAAGGACTTCTGGATGCGGGACCGGGCGCGGGCGGTGAGCGCGTTGTCGCTGGAAATCCGTCCCCGCGAGGTGTTCGGGCTGCTGGGGCCCAACGGGTCGGGGAAGTCCACGACGATCAAGATGATCCTGGGGCTGCTGAGACCGACATCGGGGCGGGTGGCGGTGTTCGGGAAAACGCCGACGGACGTGGCGATCAAGAAGCGGATCGGATATCTGCCGGAAGAATCGTACTTGTACGGCTTCCTGAACGCGCGCGAGACGCTGGACTATTACGCGAAACTCTTCGAGCAGGACTACAAGACACGCCAGCGCCGGATCGACGAACTGCTGGACATGGTGGGGCTCACGGGGGCGCAGTTCCGGCCCGTGCGCGAGTACAGCAAGGGAATGCAGCGCCGCATCGGGATCGCGCAGGCGCTGATCAACGACCCGGACTTCCTGATCTTGGACGAGCCGACCACGGGGCTGGACCCCATCGGCACCAAGCAGGTGAAGGACCTGATCATCTCCCTGGGGCGGCGGGGGAAGACGATCCTGCTCTCCAGCCACCTGCTCGCGGACGTCGAGGATTGCGTGGACCGGCTGGTGATCCTGTACGGGGGTCAGATCCGTGCGGAGGGCACGTGCGACGACCTGCTGGTCACTCAGACCAAAACTACGATCGAGTCGGACGCGCTCGACGAAGCCACAATCGCCGAGGTGGATCGGGTGATCCGGCAGCGTACCGGGCAGGAAAAGGGCATCAGCCGCGTATCGAAGCCCCGCCAGTCGCTCGAGGACCTGTTCCTCGACATCGTGGAGAAGGCCAAGACCGAGCACCTGGCAACCTCGGGAGCGACGGCGGGCGGCCAGACCGCGGCGTTCCTCAAGGGCGAAGCCGAAGACGGGTCGGCCCTGATCGATTCGCTGGTAAGGGCGGGCGACCGTCGCAGCGTGGTCGAAGAAACGCGCGCCCCGGCCCCGGTGAAGGCGGCCGCTCAGGGCCCGGACGCCGATGTACTCTCGAAGTTGATGGGCAAGGCGGAGGAGCCGGCGCGCGCGGCGGAGCCGGTGCGGCCAACCGCCCCGGTCAAGCCCAAGGAAGTTGATACCTCCGTGATCGATTCGCTCTTGGGCGGCGAGGAGCGCAAGCCGTGAGAATTCGTGATTGGTTTGCGAGCGCGAACCGATTCCAGCAAAGGCTCCTGTTCAAGGTCGTCGCGACCGCGGCGATCCTGCTGGTGGCGGCGGTGGGGATGACGGCGTACACGATCTGGGTGCAGCAGGCCGGCGACACGATCCCGGCGGAGGTCGTGCCGGAAGGACCGGGAATCGTTCCGGCGCCGCCCGATCCGGCGATGGAGGCAACCAAGGCGATCGTGAAGGACATCCTGGCCGCGCGCCGGGATGTGACGAGCGTGGCTGTCGGCATCGCACTCTCGGCGGGGGTGCTGATCGCGGCGGTGTGGCTGGGGCTGGGGCTGACGTACCTGTCGCTGGGGTTGCTGGCGGCGGGAATGCTGGCGGGTGCGTGGAATATCGCGTCGGTGAAGCCGTACCTGCCGCTGGTGATGGGGCTGCTGGGGCTGACGGCGGCCTTTTCGACGCTGATGCAACTCGCGAGGATGGGTGTGAGCCGTTCCAACGCGGTGATGGCGATCGCCAGGAACGTGCTGGCGGAGGCCGTGCGCCTGCGGTTGAGCCTGTTCTTCATCGTGCTGCTGATCTTCCTGCTGGCGGCGCTGCCGCTGCTGCTGAACGCGGAGGCCCCGCTGCGGTACCGGATGCAGCAGTTCCTGCAGTGGGGGACGAGCGGGTCGTTCTACCTGATCGCGATGCTCACGGTGCTGTTCGGCGTGGCGACGGTGACCTTCGACCAGCGCGACAAGACGATCTGGCAGACCATCACCAAGCCGGTCTCGCCGTGGCAATACGTGGCGGGCAAGTGGCTCGGGGTGTGGGTGCTGGCGGGCGTGCTGCTGGCGGTGACCGGCGCGGGCGTGTTCATGTTCGTGGAGTACCTGCGGTCGCAGCCCGCCAACGGGGAGGGCGAGGCGTACGTAACTCAGGGAGGCTCGATCTCCGAGGATCGTCTGCTGCTGGAGCGGCACGTGCTGGTGGCGCGGGTGAGCCGCGACATCGATCCGATGCAGGTCGACGAGGAGCAGTTGATCAAGAACATCGAGGTCAAGGCCGCGCAGGAGATCGAACGGGTTCAGGGAGCGGTGGGCGAGGCGCCGATCCGCAAGGACGAACTGGTCGCGAAGATCAAGGCGGACGTGCGCAAGATGGTGCAGCAGCAGTTCCGGAGCATCCCGCCGGGGGCCGGGCAGGGGTACCAGTTCTCGGGCTTGGGCGCCGCCCGGGAGAGCCGGGCGCCGGTCTTCCTTCGGTTCAAGGTCAACGCGGGCAGCAACGACCCGACGGCCCTGTACCGCATCACAATCCGGCTGGGGAACTCCGAGCACGAGGTTAAGCAGATCATTCTCGGGCAGTTCACGGTGATAAACCTGCTCCCCGAGGTGGTGGACGAGAACGGGACCGTGACGCTGGACATCATCAACGGCGATCTCGATACGGGGGCGCTCAATCCCGAAAGCATTTCGTTCCCGCCCGACGGGCTGGAGTTGAGTTACTCCGACGGGACCTTCCGCGCCAACTTCATGCGGGTGCTTTGCGTCATGTGGGTGAAACTCGCGTTCCTGGCCATGCTGGGCGTGTGCATGGGAACGTTCCTGAGTTTCCCGGTGGCGTGCATGGTGTCGGTGGCGGTGTTCCTGGCGGCGGAGGGCGCGGCCTTCGTCCAGTCGTCGCTCGAGAACTACTGGACCGAGGACAAGGAAGGCAAGACGCTGTACCTCAACATCGTCGTGTCGGCCATCGCCGAGAGCGTGTCCTGGTTCTTCAAGGCCTATTCCGACCTGCGGCCGACGACGAAACTGGCGGAGGGTCTTCGCCTTTCGTGGACGGAGGTCGCGGGCGGCGCGGCGATGGCGCTGCTGTTCACGCTGATCCTGTTCCTGGCGGGCACGATTTCGCTGAAGCGGCGCGAACTGGCGATCTATTCGGGGCAGTAGGAAGGGAGAAATGGCGAACGGCAAATGGCAAAGGGCAAATGAAGACCGCGGGGCTCACGCCCGGGGGTGTGCTGATTTGCCGTTTCACGGGAGTTCCGACCCATGACCCGTGACACCCGGATCCAGATCCTGGCGAGCGTCGTGCTGGTGCTGTGCCTCCTGGCGTCGGGGGTGCTGGCGGTGGGCATGACGGCGGTGGCCGGGCGGGCCAAGTTGACGTACACCGACCGCATCGAGGACGGGCAGCCGATCGAGGTGTCGGTGGGCATCGCGATGGGGGCGTTCCGCGGGGTGTTCGTGAACTTCCTGTGGATCCGCGCGGAAGAGATGAAGCAGGAGGGGAAGTTCTACGAGGCGATCCAACTCGCCGGCGCCATCACGAAACTCCAGCCCCGGTTCCCCAGGGTGTGGGTCTTCCACGCGTGGAACCTGGCGTACAACCTCTCGGTGGGGACGAACACCCCCGAGGAGCGGTGGGTGTGGGTGAACGCGGGGATCCGGCTGCTGCGGGACGAGGGGATTCCCGCCAACCCCAACGACATGCTGATCCACAAGGAACTCGCGTGGATCTTCATGCACAAGATCGGCGGGTACACCGACGACGCCAATCCGTACTACAAGAAGCAACTGGCCCGCGAGTGGACCATCGTGCTGGGCCCGCCGCCCGCGCGCGGACCGGAGGACCGGGACCGCGACAAGATCATCGCCAAGTACGTCGCGTGGCTGAGTCAGTTCCGCGACGCCCCCGACACGCTCGAGGGCGTCATCGCGCAGGAGCCCACCGTCCGCCCGCTGAGCGAACTGGTCCGCGGCATGGGCGTGGTGGCGCAGGACCAGTTGCTCGCGCGGTACGAGATGTGGCAGGCGATGAAGTCCAGCGGCCAGAAGGCGGAATGGACGCGGCTGTTCAAGGGCATCGACCCGCAGCTCGAGGCCTTCGGCGCCGCGGTGGACGACCCGGGGTTCGCCAAGGCCTGGCCCGCGCTGCTCGCGTACGTGCGCAAGCGGGTGCTGGTGCGCAAGTACCACATGGAGCCGGACCGCATGGTGGAATACACCAAGACGTTCGGCCCGATCGACTGGCGTCATTATGCGGCCCACTCGCTGTACTGGTCGCAGAAGGGCGTGGATGCCGGGCGAGATCGCTGGACCGAGGCTTCGAAGCGCGACTTTGACTTCATCAACGCCGATCGCGTCGTGGCCCAGTCGATCCAGGAACTCTTCCGCTCCGGCGACCTGTACTTCGACTTCTTCTCGAGCAGCATCCCCGGCCAGTACACGATGTGGGTCGGCGTGCCCAACGTGCACTTTGTCAGTTCGTACAAGGGCGTGCTGGACGAGATGCGGAAGCGTTCGTGGGCGGACCAGACGGATCAGCGCACCTCCTACACACCCCTCTCGGCGGGGTACGAGAACTTTCTCAAGGACGCCGTGTGCTTCTTTTATGCCCGGGGCGACGTCAAGAACGCCGAGTATTGGCGCAAAGAGATGCTGACCTACAAAGAGATTAACCTCAACGACCGGGAGCAGCGCGAGTACTGGGCGATGTCGCTGGACGAGTTTATCGAGCACGAACTGCGGGACAACGAGATCACCCGTCCGGCGATCGCCATCGAGCAGGTGTCCGCGGGGCTCCAGCAGGCCTACGCGGGGGGCCTGCTGGGCGGGGACCAGGAACTCTTCCTGCGCGGGATGGACTGGGCCAAGCGGGTGCACCGCGTGTTTTTCGAGGCCCAGTGGCGGACCACGGCCGTGGACGTCAAGACGGCGCGCATGGAGCAACTGCCGGAAGACTTCCAGTTGTGCGCGGGGGTGCAGTTCCTGGGCTTCGTGCAGTCGCTGGGGATGGACGACGCGGAGAAGGTGTACGACGTCGCGCCCGACGACCTCAAGGGTTTCGCGTACGACCTGCTGGTGGACCACTTCAAGGGCGAGTTGGAAGAGCGTGCGAAGGCCGACCCGGGCAACCAACTCCGCTCCTTCGACCGGATGTTCCCGCCGCCGGATTCGCTGGGCGCCGTCCGGGCGAAGATGCGGGCCTACTTCGATAGCCGCCAGAAGGCGGACGTCAACCTCGAACGCAAGTAGCGTCAGGCGAGCAGCCGGTCGCGGGCCTCGACGTACTTCTTCAGCGTCGCGGCCACGACCTGCGGCGGGAGTTGCGGCCCGGGCGACTGCTTGTTCCAACGCCCTTCTCGGACCAGTTCTTCCAGCCATTCGCGCAGGTACTGCTTGTCGAAACTCCGCTGGGCGCGCCCGGGCTCGTAGTCCTGGGCCGGCCAGAAGCGGGAGGAGTCGGGCGTAAGGGCCTCGTCGATGAGGATCGGATCGCCCCCGCTCGCGGGAATCCCGAACTCGAACTTGGTGTCGGCGATCAGGATGCCCCGCGCCGCCGCGTGCTCGGACGCGGCCTTGTAGATCGCCAGCGTTCGACGCCGCAGATCTTCTATCAGGGGGCGGCCCACTCGCTCGCAGGCGGTTTCAAAGGAAATGTTCTGGTCATGCTTGCCGAGTTCTTCCTTCGTCGCCGGCGTGAAGATCGGCTCGGGAAGGCGGTCGCACTGCCGCAGCCCGGCTGGCAGCCGAACGCCGCACACCATCCCAGTTGCCTGGTAGTCTTTCCAGCCCGAGCCTTCGAGGTATCCGCGGGCGACGCACTCGATGGGGATCACCGCGGCCTTGCGGGCGATCATGATCCGGCCGCGGAGGTCTTCCCTCGTGGTGCCCCCGGGCCTGAACGCGGACGCCGGCAGTTCGTCGGCGTTGGTGGAGAGCAGGTGGGTCCGGACGAGGCCGAGGCGTTCGATGAATCGCAGCCAGAAGGTGGAGAGTTCGGTGAGAATGGCCCCTTTGCCGGCGATGGGTGAGGGCATCACGACGTCGAACGCGGAGATGCGGTCGGTCGCGACGATGAGCAGCCGGGGATCCCCGCTTGCGGGGTCGGCGGGAAGGTCATAAACGTCTCGGACCTTCCCCCGGCGCAGGCCGGGCAGGGCGAGATCGGAGTTGGAAACCGCGGCGTAGACCATTGCGCAAGCGTACCCAACGGCGTGGCCGGCTTTCGACCCTGCGACCCCGAAATACCGCCTGAAGGGGCCGGCGAGGCTCGACTTTGCCGTTCAACCGACAAACCATCCTCACCCGCGCGCTCGGCGCGGGCACCCCGGAGGGCTTCCGCCCCGTGCTGAGTTTTGTCGTCTTTGACCCCGATGGCGTGGACGCAGGTACCTACCCGCCGCGGCATGCCCATCTGGTCGGCCCGGACGACATTCCGCACCAGGGAAGCGTGACGATCACGTCGGGTCTGGTGCAGGCGGAGAAGACGGCGCCCCAAACGGGCGGGCTGGCCGTGCAGATGCCGGTGGGGTCGGGGGAAGGGCTCCAGGCGGTCTTCGGCCCGCACGGCCTGGGGCTGCTCTCCATCCAGACGTGCCTGCTGCCGGACAAGGTGGAGCCGTACCTGCTGGCGATCGAACTGGCACGCCACCGGATCATGTTCTTCCTGAACAAACTGGAGGACTGGGGGCTGTTCGACCTTCCCGCCGAGACGCCGGCGATCCAGGAGTTTGAGCAGGCGCGGCAGCAGTTTACCGAGGCGCTGGTGGCGCAGCGCGACACTCCCAACGGTCAGGAACTGGTCAACGGGTACAACCCCCGGTCAGACGCGCTGGCCTCGCGGGCGCTGGCGCTGGCGATGAACGCGGGCGAGCACCTTTCGCTGATCCAGGCCGAGCGAGGGCTTCGGGCGAGGCTGTCGGGCCAGGCGTACACCGAGGCCCGCGCGCATCTGAGCCGGTTAACGCCCGAAGTTCCTCCCCCGGGGCAGCCGGTGCTCGTGCCCGGTGCCGGGCACATCACCGTTCCGGGATCGCCGCAGGTCGGCTGCGCGATCAGCCCCTCGGCGTTCAGCGAGCCCCAGCAGAAAGCGGTGCTGGCGGCGTGCGACTTCATCACCATGCCCATGCGTTGGGTGGACATGGAGCCGGTGGAAGGCAAGTACAACTTCGGCCCGACGGATCGCTGGATCGAGTGGGCGGTGCGGACGGCGAAGATCCCGATCGTGGGCGGCCCGCTGATCGACTTCCGGCCGCAGGCCGTGCCGGAGTGGCTCTTTATCTGGGAGAACGACTACGAGACGCTTCGGGACCTGGTGTTCGAGCACGTCCAGGCGATCGTCACGCGCTACCGCCGGACCATTACGCGGTGGACCGTGGCGAGCGGGTTGCACGTCAACACCAACTTCAAGATCTCCTTCGAGCAGATCATGGACCTGACGCGGGTGTGCGTGCTGCTGGTGCGCAAACTGCATCCCACGGCCAAAATCCAGGTTGAGGTTGCCCAGCCGTGGGGCGAGTACCACGCGTCGAACCGGCGTTCGATCCCGCCGTACCTGTATGCGGACGCGGTGGTGCAGGCGGGGCTGAACATCGACGCGCTGGCGCTGCGGATGCAAATGGGCCACGCCGAGCCGGGCCTCTCGACGCGCGATCTGATGTCGTTCTCGGCGCTGCTGGACAAGTTCGCCGGGCTGGAGAAGCCCATCGTGGTTTCGTCGCTGGGTGCGCCCAGCCAGCCGATACCCGCCAAGCCCTACCGGCCGCGGGTGGGCGCCGAGGCCGAGGACGCGTACGAACCGGGCTTCTGGCGGGCGCCGTGGAGCGAGCAGGTGCAGGCCGACTGGCTGACGCAGGTGCTGGCGATCGCGTGCTCCAAGCCCTACCTCCAGTCGGTGTGCTGGCAGGAGTTGGCCGACGGGCCGCCGCCTGGCGCGGCCCCGGAGATGCCCTTCGGCGGTCTGCTGCAACCCAACGGAGCGCCAAAGCCCGCGTTCCTGAAGTTCGCCCAGTTCCGGCAGATGATGCGCGAAGGCCGGGCGCCGGTGACGATCCGGCCACAATAAGAACCTGTCACAAGCGGTTCGGCGGTATTGGTAAACTCGGGACATGGTGGAGGTTGCGAAC
This sequence comes from Phycisphaerales bacterium, assembly GCA_905339235.1. Classification (GTDB taxonomy): domain Bacteria; phylum Planctomycetota; class Phycisphaerae; order Phycisphaerales; family UBA1924; genus RI-211. Next base: position 109,905 of record CAJPFG010000007.1, on the reverse strand, counting down.
ACAAGGACTGCCGGCGTGGTCGGTCCGGCGAAGTTGGCCGCGGTGGTGATCCTCTCGGGTCTCGCCGGGGCGGGAGTGGCGTACGGGCTGATCACGCGGGGCACGTCTCCCGCGGCGTTGGAAAGGCCGCGGCTGGTCGAAGGTGTGACGAGAGCGCTCCCGCGCCCCGCGCAGATCGCGGAGGTGAAGGCGGAAATTGGGCCGCCGTCCGCAGAACCGGCCGTGCCGACGGAGGCCGCGCCCGTCGTCGTTCAGCCGCCGGTGCCCGAGGCGGCGCCACCGACATTGGCGGAGGCGACGCCGCAGCCCGCGGCCGCGGCCCCGGCGAAGATCAACCTGAACACCGCCACACAGGCCGAGTTGGAACTGCTCCCGGGCGTCGGTCCGAAGATGGCCCAGCGGATCATCGAGTACCGGCGAGTGAACGGGCGGTTCCGGTCGATCACCGATCTGGACAAGGTCAATGGAATCGGGGCCAAGACGCTGAAGAAACTCGCGCCGCTGGTGACCGTCGGGTGAATCCGCGGCTATTCTCAGGCAAGTCAACGGCCTTCCCGCGGGCGCCCGTCGCTTCCGCGGGCTCGCGCCTGCGCGCTCGGAGTGTCGTGTGCCCGCCGACCTGGTGCAGATCGTCAATGAATCGCGCGGGGTAGAGTCGCTCGCGGAAGCGATGGCGGCGGGGCGGCGCGTGGTCGCGACGGGGTTGGTGGGGTCCGCCGCGTCGCTGGTCGCCGGGGCCGTCGCCCGCAGGCTGAATCGCCCGGTCGTGGTCGTTCTGGCCCACATCGACGAAGCGGACGAGGCCCAGGACGAACTCGAAGGTGCGGGCGTGGCGACGCTCCGGTTTCCTGCGCTCGAGGTGCTGCCCGGCGAGTCCAATGCCGCGGCGGATCTGTTCGTCGAGCGGCTGACCGCGGCCAGGAACGCCCCCGGGCTCGCCGGGCCGTGTGTAGTCCTGTGTCCGATCCAGGCGCTGATGCAGTCGGTGCCTCCCGCGGCCAAACTCGAAACGCTGGTTCGCAGTCTGCGCAAAGGCCAGGACGTGCGGCTGCTCGATCTCACTCAGTGGCTCCTTGACGTGGGATATGCGAGGGTCGAGGCGGTGGCGGAGCCGAGCGACTTCGCGCTCCGCGGCGGGATCCTCGACATCTTTCCCCCCGGCGGCGACGGCGTGCCCGTTCGCCTCGACTTCTTCGGCGACACGATCGACCGGATCGCCGAGATCGACCTGGATTCGATGGCGACCGATCGCGAGGTGCCCCGCGTCGAGTTGACCGCGGCCGATCCGGAGCGGCTGAAGCCCGACGACAAGGGCGTGAACTTCCTGGAGTTCGTGCCGAAGGACGCGGTGGCGCTGCTCGCCGAGACGATGGAGGTGGTCGAGCAAGGCCGCGGGTACTACGAGCGGGTCGTGGATCCCAAGGGCATCTTCGGACCCCCGGCGGTGCTCAAGGTGCTCGAGACGCGTTTCCGGGCGATGGCGGAACTGAACCAGTTCTCGGCCGGCGCCGCGGCCGCGGATGTTCGCATCGACCTGCCCGCCCGGTCGCTCCCCACTTTCCCCAACGACGCGGGGGAAGCCGTGAAAGAGCTCGCGACGATGGCGACGGGCTCGCGCGTGGTGGTGTGCTGCCAGAACGTCGGCGAAACGCACCGGCTCACCGAGTTGCTCGCGCAGCACGCGCCCGAGGCGAACATCGAAGGGGTCGAGGCGTACCTGCACCGCGGGTTTGCGTGGGGCGAGGGCGAGGGACCCGCCCGCGCGGCGGTGCTCGTGCCCTATCACGAACTGCTCTCGCGATTCACCGTGCGACGTCGCGCGGCCCGGCTCAAGGCCGGGCGCGCGATGGACACCTTCCTGGACTTCGAGCCCGGCGACTACGTGGTGCACAGCGAACAGGGCATCGCGCGGTACGTGGGCATGCACCTCATGACCCCGCGGGATGTGCCCGCCTACCTGGCCCCGGGTGCGCGACGGGTGGTGCCCGAGCCCGAGGAGTATCTCACGCTGGAGTTTGCGAATAAGGCACGCCTCCACGTGCCCGCGACCCAGGTGGATAAGGTGCAGAAGTACGTCGGCGGCTTTCACGGCAAGCCCCCGCTGTCGGTGCTGGGCGGGCTGAAGTGGAAGAACCAGAAGGAGCGCGTCGCCGACAGCGTCCGCGACCTCGCGGCGGAACTGATGCGGGTCCGCGCGGCCCGCGAGCACCTTCCCGGAATCGCGTACCCCGCCGACACCGCTTGGCAGATGGAGTTCGAGGAAGAATTCCCCTACGACGAGACCGAGGATCAACTCGCGGGGCTGGCGGAGATCAAGAAGGACATGCACCGGGCGCGGCCGATGGACCGGCTCATCTGCGGCGACGTCGGGTTCGGCAAGACGGAACTGGCGATCCGCGCGGCCTTCAAGGCGGTGGAGTTCGGGAAGCAGGTGGCCGTGCTCGTGCCGACCACGGTCCTGGCCGAGCAGCACGAACGGACATTCCGTTCCCGCTTCGCGGGGTATCCCTTCCGGATCGAGAGCGTGTCGAGGTTCAAGTCCGACGGCGAAGTGCGAGAGATCCTCGAAGCACTCAAGAAGGGGCACGTGGACCTGATCATCGGGACGCACCGGCTGCTCAGCCAGGATGTGCACTTCGCCGATCTGGGCCTGGTGATCGTGGACGAGGAGCAGCGCTTCGGCGTCGAGCACAAGGAGAGCCTGCTGCGCCTTCGGCTGACGGTGGACGTGCTGACGCTCTCGGCTACGCCCATCCCCCGCACGCTGCACATGGCGATGCTGGGCATTCGCGACATATCGAGCCTCACAACCGCGCCGCTGGACCGGCGTGCGATCGTCACGGAGGTCATCCCGTTCAACGCGATCCGCGTGCGGCAGGCGATCCAGCGGGAACTGTCGCGCGACGGGCAGGTCTTCTACGTGCACAACCGCGTCTACGACATCACGAGCAAGGCCGACGACATCCAGCGGCTCGTGCCCGAGGCCAAGATCGTCGTGGGGCACGGGCAGATGGCCCCGCACGAACTCGAGGAGGTCATGCTCAAGTTCGTGCGCCGGCAGGCCGACGTGCTCGTCGCCACGACCATCATCGAGAGCGGCATCGACATCCCCACCGCCAACACCATCGTCATCGACGACGCCGACCGGTTCGGGCTGGCCGAACTCCACCAACTCCGCGGCCGGGTGGGCCGCAGCAAGCACCGGGCGTACTGCTACCTGCTGCTGCCCGACGACCGCACGGTCAAGGAAGTCGCGCAGAAGCGGCTCAAGGCCATCGAGCAGTACTCGATGCTGGGCGCCGGCTTCAAGATCGCCATGCGCGACCTGGAGATCCGTGGCGCGGGAAACATCCTGGGGGCCGAGCAGAGCGGGCACATCGCGGCGGTGGGTTACGAGATGTACTGCCGCCTGCTCGAGCACGCCGTGAAGGACCTGGGGAACGAGAAGAACGCACCCCCGCCCAGCGCCACCAGCGTGGAGATCGGCGTCAGCGGGCTGATCCCCAAGAGTTACATTCCCAGCGATCAGCGGCGGCTGGAGGCCTACCGCCGGCTGGCCATCGCCGCGGACCGCGCGCAGGTGGATCGCGTTCGCGCGGACCTGACGGACGCGTACGGCGAGCCGCCCAAAGTAACCCAGCGTCTGCTGGACCTGGCGGAGGTGCGCGTCGTGCTGGCCTCTCTCGGCGTTCGCACGGTCACGATTCGTGAGCGGGATGTCATCTTCCTGTGCGAAGATGGAGACCGGGTCGCGGCGGTGCTGCGGAAGCACTCGCCTCCGGGGGACTCGGGCGGAACGGTGCGCCCGCTGCCGCCCAAAGAGGGCGAGACGCTGGCCGAGGTGTACTTCCGACCCCCGCCCAACTATCTCACCGAGCCCGACACGGTACTCGCGGTGATTCGCGCGAGGCTCGGGCTCGCGCGCCCAGCCGACAGTGTGCGCGAGGCGCGGGAAACTCCGCGGCCGGGCGCACGTACAGTCTCGACGCCCCGCCGTGCGCCGTTCAAACGAGGACATTCATGACCGAACCGACGCAGAATCCGGCCCCATCCGATCACGTGCCGGCCATTGACCGCAAGGTGACGGGGCTGAAGCGCCGGCTGGTGCGGGAGGCGACGCTGGCGGTATCGATGCTAGAGCAGGCGATCGCGGCGTTGTGGAAGTTGGACGCCGAGGCCGCGCGGGCCGTGCGGCTGCGCGACGATCAGGTGGACATCGAGGAGATCGCCATCGAGCAGGAGTGCTACGAGGTGCTGGCGCTGCGCGCGCCCTACGCGCACGATTTCCGGATGGTGACCTTCATCCTGCGGGCCAACACCGAGGTCGAGCGCGTGGCGGACCACGCCAGTTCGATCGCGAAGGTGGTTCAGCGGATCGCCCAGTACGCGGGGCCGACGGTGCCCGCCTGGCCCACGGCCTTGCAGGAACTGGGCCAGCGGGTACCGGCGCTGTGCCACGAAACGCTCCGCGCCGTGCTGGACGAGGACATGGCGGGCGCCCGGGCAATCGTGGTGAACGACGCCGTGATCGATCAACTGGAAAAGCGGCTGTTCGACGAGACCCTGGAACTGATGCAGGGCGGGCCGCACGGCGACGCCGACCTTCCCATCGGGCTGCTGGTCTACCGCGTGGGCCGCGAACTGGAACGGGTGGGCGATCTGATGGCAAGCATCGCGGAGGACGTGGTTTACGTCTGCTCCGGCGAGATCATCCGTCACGCCAAGCGCCGCCAGGCGGCCGGGGGTTGAACCGGGATCCTGCCGCGAAGTTTGTTTCGGAAGATGGCGGTTCTTCGCGCCGCCTTTGCACTATCTGAACGAACCATGGCGATAATCCGCTTTCTTTACAGAAAGTTCGGCCCCCGTGCAGGGGCTGAGACATTGGATGATGCAGGTTGTTCAGGTCCCTTCACAGGAGTTTAGCGATGACGACTCGGTTGCTCGTGGTTGCGGTCGGCAGCGTGGTGGGGGTGGCGGGTGTGTGCGGCGCGGCCTTCGGCCAGTCCGCGGCGGATGAACTCCGCCTGGACGCGGCAGGTCGAACCTCGGCGCTCGCCGACGCGGGGGCCGGATGGGACAAGGGCTTCTACATCACCGACGGCGGGGCCAACAAACTTTCCGTGTATGGCTTCTTCCAGACCCGGTACAACATGAACTTCCGCGACGAGGACTCCGCGGGAAGCCAGGGCGATTTCACGCACGGCTTCCAGATGCGCCGCACGCGCGTGGGCGCGAAGGGAACGATCTGGGACAAGAACCTCTCGTTCAACGTCATCGGCGAGTTCACACGCAACGACGGAACCTTCGGCCTGCTCGACGCCGTGGGCATGTACAAGTGGGACAACGGTTGGGCGGTCCGCTGGGGTCAGTACAAGACCAACCTCATGCGCGAGGAGAACGTCGCCGACACCAACCTCATCGCGGTCGATCGCTCGATCGTGAACAACTTCTTCACCCAGGCCCGTTCGCAGGGCGTGGGCCTGACCTACACCCAGGAGCAGTTCCGGGCGTTCGCTGATTTCTCCGACGGCCTGGGCACCCTGAACACCGACTTCACCAGCGGCACCGAGGCGGATTGGGCCTTCACCGCCCGCGGCGAGTTTCGCTGGGGCGATGGCGACTGGAAGCGCTTCGACGAGGCCGCCTCCTGGCGGGGCAGCAAGTACGGCGGCATGGTCGGCCTCGCGGCCCACTACCAGGACGGCGGCGAGACCGGCGGCACGGCCGACACGGCCATCGCGCAGGTCACCGCGGATGTCTCGCTCGAGGGGGACGGCTGGAACGCCTTCGCCGCGGGCGTCTGGCGGAACACCGACATGTCGGGCGGCTCCTCGACCGACGATTTCGGCATCATCGTGCAAGGCGGATACCTGGTCACGGAGCAGATCGAACCGTTCCTCCGCTACGACGGCGTCTTCGCCGACGACGCCAACGGCGACGACTTCCACACGCTCACGGGCGGCGTGAACTACTACATCTCGCCCAACTCCACCGCGGTCCGCCTCTCGGGCGACGTGCAGTACTTCTTCGACAACGAGGGCGCCAGCGCGATCGTCTCGCCCGCCACGGGCAGCAACCTCCTCGCCGACACCGAGGACGGTCAGTTCGCCGTCCGGGTTCAGATGCAGGTCATGTTCTAAGCCGCCCGATCAGCCGCGAAATGCAGAGGGTCGCCCATCGGGCGGCCCTTTTTATTATTCGACCGGGCGGACGACCAGGGTCGAGCACGGTGCTTCGCGCACGACGCGCTCGGCGGTGCTTCCGAGCATCACGTCGCGCAGGTTGGTCTTGCCCCGGGTGCCCAGCACGCACAGTTCGGCCCCGCTCGCCCGGACATACTCGGCGATTCCCGCGCCGTGGCTGCGGTGCTCCAGGAGTTCGAACCGCGGATTGGTCCACGTGACGGCGGGGTCGGTGGGGCGGCAGAACTTCTCGAGATTCTCCCGCAGGATCTCGCGGTACCGGGCCTGGGCCCCGGGATCGTCCTTCATCGCGGCGGGCCGAACGTGCAGGCCCGACCACGGCGCGCGATACACGTGCAGCGCGTGCACCTGCGCCCCGTCCTGCGCGGCGATCTGCATGGCCCGCTCCAGGGCGCGCCGCGAGGTTTCGGAAAAGTCGATGCACGCGACGATAGTCCTGAACTTGGCGGACTTGCCCTCTTCCACGAGCAGTACATCCGTCGGCGCCGAGCGGGCGCACTTGCCGGCGAGCGTGCCCACGCCCCGGTGGGCGCGGTCGCCGTGGATGCCCAGGCAAAGCAGCCCGGCGTTGCGGTCCTTGCAGGCCTGGACCAGGCCGGTGAGCGGGTTGTGCGTGATGACTTCGAAGGTGGCCTGGGCCGCGCCGGGCACGTCGCGGCTCACGCGCCCCCACGCGCTGCGAGCCTCGTCCTTCAACTGCTGGTGCACCTCGAGCATCAGCGGCGAGTAGGCGACCTCCAACTCCGTGAGCGCGAGCGTATCGATGACGTGCAGGGCGTGAACCGGCGATCGCGTCCACGCGCCCATGCGCAGCGCCTGGGCCAGCGCACTCGCCGAGCACGCGGAAAAGTCCATGCCGACGACGATGGAGCCCTTGGTGATCATGTGGCCTCCCGTTCCGAAAGATCGTATCCGGATCAGCATCCCGGCCGCGCGGGATGGAGTGAAAACCCCGCTCCTACGCTCATGCAATGACTCGCGTGTGCACGGTCGGAAAAGTCACCATCGGTCCCCTGCGCCCCCTGGCGATCATCGCCGGGCCGTGCGTGCTGGAATCTCTCGAACTCGGGATGACGATCGGCTCTCGCCTGGTGAAAGCCTGTGCCGAGTACGGGCTCGCGTACGTGTTCAAGGCGTCGTTCGACAAAGCCAACCGCTCGAGCGTCCGGTCCGCGCGCGGCCCGGGCCTGGAAGGGGGCTTGGCGTGGATGTCGCGCATCCGCTCGGAGCTGGGCGTGCCGGTGACGACGGATATCCACGAGCCGGAGCAGGCCGCGCTCACCGCCAACGTCGTGGACCTGCTGCAGATCCCCGCTTTTCTGTGCCGGCAGACGGACCTGCTTTGCGCGGCCGGCGAGGCCGCGGTCAAGATGGCGCGGGCGGTAAACGTCAAGAAAGGCCAGTTCCTCGCCCCCCACGAGATGGCGGGAGCGGTCCGCAAACTCGCGGAGGTCGGATGCACCAACGTCATGGTGACCGAACGCGGCACGACATTCGGCTACGGCCGGCTCGTCAACGATTTCCTCGGCCTCGGTGACCTTATGGAGTTGCGTGCGGAAGGCGGCAGCCCGCCGGTGTGCTTTGACGTCACGCACTCCACGCAGTTGCCCGGCGCGGGTGAGCAGACGGGCGGAAGGCCGGATCGGGCGCCGCTTCTGGCGCGGGCCGCCGCGGCCGCGGGGGTCCACGCGATGTTCCTCGAAACCCACCCCCAGCCGGGCAAGGCCCTCAGCGACGCGAGCACCATGCTGCCGCTGGACTCGGTGCCCGAGTTGCTCCGCGCGGTCGCGAAAATCCGCGAGGCGATCGAATAGCCGCCCGCCGTCACACCCGCGAGATGTTCTCCTGCTTGATCAGCAGTTCGAGCGCCTGGGCGACCTGATCGATCTCCGCGGCCGTCAAATCGTTGTGGAAAGGCAGCGCGATGGTTCGATGGCTGACGCTCTCGGCGATGGGGAACATACCCTCGCGCAGCCCGAACTGCTCGCGGTAGAACGGTTGAAGGTGGATGCAGGGGAAGTAGTCGCTCGCGCCGATCTCGTGGCGGCGCAGGCCCGAGATGACGCGGTCGCGCTCCTCGGCGGTGTAGGACGGCGCCAGACGCACCACAAACACGAACCACGACATGATGCTCTCGGGGTCCACGGTGGGCACGACCAGTTGCGGATGCCCGCCCAGCCGCCGGATGTAATGAAGCGCGACGTTGTGGCGCTTCTCAATGATCTCGTCCAGCCGCTTCATCTGGGCCACGCCCAGCGCCGCGTTCATCTCGGGGAGGCGGTAGTTGTACCCCAGCCGTTCGTGCTTCAGCCACGAGCCCGTGGGCGAGCCGCCCATCGTCGGCCCGGTGGGGGCGCCCAGCGGCCGGCCCTGATTCCGCAGCGAGCGGCACATCTCGGCGAGGCGGTGGTCGTCGGTGACGATCATCCCGCCCTCGCCCGTGGTGATCTGCTTGTTGGGGTAGAACCCGAACACCCCCGCGCGCCCGAAGTGGCCCGCCGGTCGGCCCTTGAACGTCGCGCCCAGCGCTTCGCAGCAGTCTTCGACCAGCGGGATCTCGTGCCGCGCCGCGATCGAGCCGTACTGGTCCATGTAGCACGGGTTGCCGAACGTCTCGACGGCGAGGATTGCCTTGGTCTTTGGCCCGATCGCGGCCTGCACCCGGGCCGGGTCCATGTTCAGGGAACGCGGGCAGATATCCACGAACTTGGGCGTCGCGCCGACGAACAGGATGCAGTTTGACGAGGCGATGAACGAGAACGGCGTCGTGATGACCTCGTCGCCCGGGCCGATGTTCAGGGATTGCAGGACCAAGTGCAGCCCCGACGTGCCGGAGTTGACGGCCACGCCGTAGCGGCACTGGGCGCGCGTCGCCACGAGCGTCTCGAACTGCTCGACCATCGGTCCGATGGATAGCCGCCCGGATCGCAGCGTTCGCACGACCATCTGAACTTCAAGGTCGGTGATGTCGGGCTTGGAGAGGGGGATTTCGGAGGGCATGGTGCAAGGATAGAGGGGAACGAACAGGTGAGTATCGGCGCAGGATGTGGGCTCACGCAGCGGAGCCGCCGTTCGCGCGGAGTCGCCAGAGGCGGTTCTCAAGCACAATGACCCCCGCCCTCTTCAGCTGCTGTTGAGCATTGCGAGCCGTGTGCTTCCATTTCATCCCGAAGTTCTGTCCGTCAATGAGCAGGTCGATCGAGTCATCGCAGATATCGGGCTGGAGGTCCTTCAGATGCTTGTTGAGATCAATGGTCGTCAGCGGCCCGCGATGCCGCAGAATGTACTCGATTGACCTTGCGAATGTCCCTGTGAGTGAGTTACCGGAGAGTCGTGTTCGCAGCGATTCGATCTGAAGCTGGCGCGTGGCGTCTCTCAGCGTGGCGGGGATCCTTCGACACTGCCGACGAGCCTGCTCGATGCGTTCAGCCTCGGCTCGGGCAATGTTGGCAATGCGAGCGAGATTCTCCTGCCTGACGACCCCGCCGAGGGCGCTGAATTCAGACATTCGATCCAGGAGTTCGGTCACTTCAGCCGAGCCGGATAGTCGCACGCCACACTCGAGATTCCCTCGCAGCCCGCCTGCCGTGAGGTTTGCGGAGGTCACAAGCGCACACTCGGTATCCGCTATGTACACCTTCGCGTGAAGGCGAGGAAGGTGGAATAGTTCGACGCCAAGTCGTGCCGTGAAATCCAGCAAACTCGCCGGGTCCACTGAACCGCTCAAAATTGACTCCGGCACAAGACAGGTCAGCATCCTGATATGAACCCCGGGCTTCAGGCAATTCTCAATCAGGCGAAGACCCGCCCGGGTGACGAACGGTGCGGCCAGAAAGAACGATGTGTGAGCGCGGCGCGTGATCTCTTCGACGACCGCCGCATGGGACGCCGTCACCACCCTCGGTACTGGTCCGCTCGCTCCGGCTTCGGTCATGTGGCACACTTCCATTCCATCTCGGCCATTGACGCGAGCCCAAATGCACAAGCGGAGCGCCGTAGCCCGTACCACTCGGATGCACCGCCGAGACTACCTCCGTGAACTGGGATCCATCCGTGAGTTCGGCGAGTCCGGAAATCCTGATAATGGCTCTGTCTTACCCCTGAATCTTCTTCATCACCGCCTCGTACACCTCTCGCAGCGTGCACCCCGCGTAGGGGCCAGCCATCTCGGCGTTCAGCGGGCGACCCGCGTCGTCGGCGAGTTGGCGGTCCAGCCGCTTCTGGGCGGTGATGATCGTCGAGTGGTTGCTCCGTCCCATGGCCCGCGCGATCTCGGGGAAACTCATCGTCGTGAGCCGCCGCGAAATGCTCGACACCAGGCTGCGGGCCAGCACGACCCGCTTGTGGCGCCCCTTGCCCATGAAGTCGGTGAGGTCCACCGAAAGTTCGCGGCACACTTCCCCCACGATCACCTCGGCCGTGATGGGCCGGCGGATCCTCGCACCCGGTCCCGCGCCCGCCGGCCGGCTGGTCTCGTCCAGCCCCAGCGCCTTGCGCACCAGCATCACGCCGATGCGGCCGTCTTCCTGGTTCAGTTCGGGCAGCAGCCGGGCTACCGCGTCAACCTGATTGAGCAGCCCCTCGATCTCCCGCACCGACCCGCCAAAGCCGCCCAGCGAGCCCACCGACCGCCCCGACCGCTCGGCGATGAGCTCCATCGCGGCCTCGTCGATGCTCAGCCCCCGCCGGTGCGCGAGGTGGCCCACGAGTTTGAGCCGCAGATCCGGCTCGGGCATCTCGACCTTTACCACCGCGCCGGCCATGAATCGCGACACGAGACGCTCGCTGAGTTTGGCGATCTCCTTGGGGTGCTCGTCGCTCGCCATCACCACGCGCCCGCCGTCGATGCCCACCGCGTCAAAGGTGTGGAGCAGTTCCGCCTGCGTCGCTTCCTTGCTCGTGAAGAAGTGCACGTCGTCGAGGCACAGCAGGTCCACGCGCCGGTAGATCCGGCGGAACTGATCCACGCGCCCGTTCCGAACCGCCTGGATGAACTCATTGGTGAACTGCTCCGCCGTGGTGTACCGCACCACCGCGCCGGGCCGCTTCTCCTGGAATCTCGCGGCGCACGCCCGGAGCAGGTGCGTCTTTCCCAGCCCGCACGTGCCGTGCAGAAAGATCGGCGGCACCGGCGTGTCATCCTCCGCCACCCGCACGCAGGCGCTATAGCCCAGGCGGTTGGAACGCCCCACGATGAACGAATCGAAGTGGTACCGCGTGGTCTCGACGGGCCGCACGATCGGCGTGGCCCGCGGCATGGCCGGCGGAACCGACGCTGACTTCCCCAGCGTTTCGAACGCTCCCCGGTCCACGCGGAACTCGACCTCGGTGACGCGGCCGTCAGCCGCGCGCCGGATCTGGTCGCCGAACCGCCGATTAAGCAGTTCCGCCAGGAATCCCGACGGCACGGTCACTTCGAGCCGGCCGTTCTTCATGCTCAGGCGCGCCTGCCCGCGGAAGTACCGCTCGAACTGCCCGGCGCCCACCGCCTGCGTGAGCCGCTCGACAATCCCCGCGAGTTCATCCGCGCGGGCCGGGCCCGGACGCGTGGATTCGCGGACGGCCCGCTCTCCCGCGTCGCGACCGGCGCCAAAATCCTGCGCGGCGAGGTTAATCGCCCGAAGCCGTCCCGTTCCGTTGGTTCCGCCCGTCTCCACAGGCATTCATCCTTGAAGGACAGCGCCGTTCGCGCCGGAAGGGGTGCGGCCTGCCGCCAGTGCGGACGTAGCCACCGCGCCCGGCGTGGTCCATCACACGCCGGCGAGCATGCCCCCTCGGGCGGTTGCCTTGTTCCGAGTCCTTCACGTCCCGCGTTTGAGAGCCGCACCGATCGCGCACCCGCCCGCGAGGCGAGTTCCACGATTCGATCATGTCTGACACGGAGGGGTCCGTGAGAAGCGGCAAACGTCGGTGGTCGATCCGTGACCGCGAGATTCAACCGCCGTTCATGAAATCGCTCTCACGAAGGCGGCTGGGGCGAGAAGGTAGAGTACCGAGTCGATTCAAGCAAGCCGTTTGGATCGTCTCGGGCGCATCGATTTCGCGGCGCTAGAAACTCCAATGACTTGCGCGCGACAAAAAGTTTCTCCACGTTGATCGCGCTGCGACTGGGTAAAGATTGTGCAAAACTCGTGGGGAGCGCGCAAGTCAATCCTGACGCGGCGTTTGACGCGACTCGGGAGAATCCGCTCCCCCCGAAGCGGTGACTCCGATCGGGCGAACCAGCGCGCAGCGGCGCGCATGCGCCTCGAACCCCAGCGACGCGTACAGCCGCAGCGCGGGCGTGTTGCGCTCGTCCACCGCGCAGGTCATGATCCAACCGGGATTCACCCGGCGCACGCGATCCAGGCCGAACGCCAGGAGCCTTTTTCCAAGCCCTTTTCCCCGTGCTTCCGGCCCCAGCCCCAGATACGCCAACTCCACGCTCTTCTGATCCGGACATCGATTCAGGAGCATCGCCCCGGCCGGCTTGCCGCCCACCCGCACCAGCCACCACCACGCCGGGTCGTACGAGCCCGTCGAGCGATGCGAGTCCAGCACGTCCTCGGTGGTGCGCAGCCCGCACAACTCGGGGCAGTCCAGCGTGTCGATGTACGAGGCGTCAAGTGCCTGCATCAGTTCGCCATCCACGCGCGCCCGCTCCTTGCTCGACCCCAGCCCTCCGATATCGCTCACCCGCTCCACCGCGACGCCGGCGGGCCAGCCCTCTTCCACGCGAGCGCGGCCGCGCGACGCCGGCGGCTCCGCCCTCATGTACAGCAAGTTCCCCACCCGCTGAAACCCGGCGCCGAAGAACGCCTCCACGGCCCAGCGCTCCTCGGGCTCGGGAAGAGCCTGAGCGATGCGAACCCTCGCGGCCTGGTGGGCTGCCAGATGCTCGCAGGCACAGTTAATGCTCGCCTTCCGCTCGCACAGCCCTTCGGGGCCCTCGGGAAGGCCCTTGACCGGCTCGCTGATGAACAGCATCGCCGTCCGACCCGCACCCAGCACCGCCAGGCACACCTGCCGGACGATGGGCCCATGGCGTCCCGCCGCCGGTTCGAGCGTCCCGAAGCACAGCGAGAAGTCGATGTCGTGTTTGGATGCCGACTCAACCAGCCGGCGGGCGGCGGTCTCAATGTCGGGATTGGCCTGGCTGACCAGCCGCCGGGCGGCGGCGAGGTACAGATCCCGAGTCATGCGGACGACGTTCGGTACGTCATGATCGGGTGGAGCGGGCGGGTTTGGAACTGTCCGGCTCACGCCGCGAACGGTACGCAGAGGCTCCGGGGCTCCGCCGGTGGAGGCGCCCGGATTGGGGTTGGGTTTTTGACCCCTGAAGGCCCCGGTTTGACCCTGACGCTGGAATCTGTAGACTTCCCTTTCAGATCGAAAGGACGGACATGTTCGCACGCTACGCCACGACCGCCATTGTTGTGACTTTGGGAGCCTCCCTCGCCGCGATGGCCCCCGAGCCCGACCCGATCCCGCGCCGGTGGCAGTTGGCGGTGGAAACCGGGCCGCTGCGGGTCGCGAGCATCCAGATACCCGGCGAGATCACCCGGGCGTACTACTTCCTCACGTACAAAGTCACCAACACGACCGATCAGGACCTGCTGTTTACCCCGAGTTTTGAACTTGGTACCGACGAAGGAGAAGTGCTTCGATCAGGCCGCGGCGTGCCCACTCAGGTCACCAGGGACATCCTTGAGCGGCTGAACAGCCCGTTCATCCAGGACCAGACCAGCATCGTCGGCGTGCTGCCGCAGGGCGAGGCGAACGCCAAGGAAGGGGTGGTAATCTGGCCGATCAACGACCTGCACGTCAACGAGGTCACGATCTACGGGGCGGGCTTCAGCGGCGAAACGCGGGCCGTGGAGTACAAGAACGCTAAAGGCGAGAACGAGAAGGCGCTTCTCCGCAAGACCCTCATGCTCCGATATCAGACGCCGGGCGAAATCCGCGATATGGCCGGCCGGTCCATCGAACTGGCGGACAAGCAGTGGATCATGAGGTAATCACCCGCCCGGTGGACGACATTCAGGTACCGGTCTATCGTTCAGGCCCTGCCCGGAGCACCCCGGGCGAGGCTCTGTTGGAGGTCCGTCGTCATGGCACATAAAAAGGGACAGGGCTCGACCAAGAACGGTCGTGACTCCAACCCCCAGTTCCGGGGAATCAAGCTCTACGGCGGTGAAAAGGCCCAGCCGGGCTCGATTATCGTTCGGCAGGTGGGTACCCCTTTCCACGCGGGCTTCAACGTGCTCCGGGCCAAGGATGACACGCTGTTTTCCGTCGCCGACGGCACCGTGGTATTCCGGGGCCGGCATGTGCACGTTCTCCCCACCGATCCCAAGGCTCCATGTCCGTCGCACCTCAAGGTCGCGGCCGCGAACTGATCTCGAAAGGACTCTCCCATGCCCGCGACATGCTTTTTCACCGGCAAGACCACATCCCGCGGCATGAAGCGCGTGTGGCGCGGCCAGGCGATCAGCAAGGGCGGCTTCGGCCTCAAGCCCACCGGCATCACCCGCCGGACCTTCAAGCCCAACCTCCAGGCTGTCACCGCCATCGTCGATGGTGCCCCCACCCGCGTCCGGGCCTCGGCCAAGGCCATCAAGCAGGGCCTGGTCGTCAAGCCCCTCAAGCGCAAGTACGGGTACACCCGCCAGCAGAAAGCCGCCGCCGCGGCCCACTAAGCGGGCAGCCCATCCCCGTCGATTCCAAGTCGCGTGAACCGCGACTTTTTCATTTTTGATTCGGGGCCTCCCCCTTTGCCGCACCGCTCCCGCCGCCGCTCACCCATACACTTTGATCGACGTGAAGTGCGATCATTGCGACAATGAGGCGACGGTCCATGAGGTCTCCGTGCGCAACGGGGTCCGCATCGAGCGGCACCTCTGTGAAACGCACGCGGCGGAGCACGGAATCGCCGTTCAGCCCGCTGGGAAGATCGGCGAACTCATCAAGCAGCACGTCAGCGCCCTCACGCAGGCGGCGCAGGCGAAGGGAAATGTCTGCCCCACCTGCCGGCTGACATTCGCGGAGTTCAAGCAGCACGGGCTCCTGGGCTGCGCCGAATGCTACCGGATCTTCGAAGGCCAGATCTCGCCCCTGATCGAGCGCGCCCACGAGGGCGGGGTGAAGCACGTGGGCAAGACGCCGCGCCGCGTGTCGTGCGAGATCGACGAATCCGCGCGGGCCAAGGCCGAACTGGCCGCGCGTGCCGAGCGATTGTCACGCATCCGGGTGGAGTTGGAGACCGCCGTGCGGGCGGAGCAGTACGAAAAAGCCGCGAAACTCCGCGACGAACTCAGGCGATTGGCCGAGGGGCCGGGACGGGGGGATGTATGACGCACGGCCCGTACTACGAGCCTCCGCGCCCGGCCGCGCCCGAACCGGTGCCCGAATGGCTCAAGGGCGAGGGCGAAGCCTCGGATGTCGTGCTCTCGTCCCGCGTGCGGCTGGCGCGGAACCTCGCGGGGGTGCTGTTTGCGCCCAAGAGCAGCAAGCGCGATCGCCAGCGCTCCCTCGAAGTCTGCCGCGATCGCATCCTCACCTGCGGCATCGCCGACCGCGTGGCGTGGGAGGAACTGCACGAGGCGCCCAGCCTCAAGCGCGCCCTGCTCGTCGAGCGGCACCTCATCTCCAAGCAACTCAGCCGCGGCCGGCAGGGGCCCATGGGCGTGGCCGACGATCCTCGTGGCGTCGCCTATTCGCTCCCCGACGAGCGC
Organism: Phycisphaerales bacterium; assembly: GCA_905339235.1. Classification (GTDB taxonomy): domain Bacteria; phylum Planctomycetota; class Phycisphaerae; order Phycisphaerales; family UBA1924; genus RI-211. The sequence goes on along the minus strand of CAJPFG010000007.1, from coordinate 93,989 downwards.
CTGGCCATCATGGTCAACGAGGAGGATCACCTGCGTATCCAGGGGATCCGGTCCGGCCTGGCCTTGGTCGCGGCGTGGCGGGAGGTTGACGCGGCCGATGATCGGATCGAGGCGGGCGTGGACTACGCGTTCTCGCCGCGCTTCGGGTACCTCACCGCCTGCCCGACCAACGTGGGCACAGGCGTGCGGATGAGCGCCATGCTCCATCTGCCCGCTCTGAGGCTGACGGGCGATATCGAGAAGGTGAAGCGGGCCGCGAACGACATGAACCTGGCCGTGCGGGGGTTCTACGGCGAAGGCTCGGAGGCGGTGGGAGATCTGTATCAGATCTCCAACCAGACCACGTTCGGCCGGACCGAAAAGTCCATCCTCCAGGCCCTGGAGAGCGAGATCCTCCCGCGGGTCATCGAGTACGAGCGCATCGCCCGACGAGAACTGCTCGCCAAGCGCCGGATCCCCCTCGAGGACCAGGCGTGGCGGGCATGGGGCACGCTGACCAACGCAAGGCTCCTGACGACCGAAGAGGCCATGCAGGGGCTGAGCATGATCCGCCTGGGGCTCCTCGCCGGCGTCCTCCCGACTCGCGACGCGGCGTCGGACTTGCGAATCGTGAATCTCCTGTGGCTGCTCGTGCAGCCCGCACACCTGCAGAAGGTCGCCGGGCGCGAGATGGATCAGGAACAGCGGCGGGTGGCTCGGGCTTCGCTGCTGCGGCAGAGACTCTTCCGGGGCTGAGATTGGCGCTTGCACTCGGTGGGCGGGCGGTAGCCTTTCTGCGTGCCGACCTCGCTGACCAAGCCCGCAAAGTTCGCCTGGCCTCCAAGGGCCGGCGGCTCGCCGCAGGATGATCCCACGCCCGTGATACCGCGGCGACGCGAGACGGCGACCGGCTCTTCGCTGGATCTGGGAGTTGGTGACCACGAGTTCCGTGGTTGGTGGCATGCGTTCGAGCGGACGTGGCTCGGGCTTTCGCGGCCGCCACTGGTGATTCGCGCGGCCGAGGCCGGGTGGGCTCCAGATGAGCCACACGCATACTGCCCCCGCTGCGGCGGCACGGTCGGTTCGTTCGAGATCGACAAAAAGGGCTGCTTGGCCTGCCGCGAGAGCAGGGTGCCGTGGAAGCGAGCGGTGCGGCTCGGGTCGTACGAGGGCGTCCTTCGCGACATGATTCATGACGTCAAGTTCACCGCTTGGCGGTCGCTGGGCGTCGAACTGGGACGGTTGCTGGGGACGAGTGTGGCGGCTGCGTGCGAAGAGGTCGGCGTTGCGCCGCCGTCGGTCGCCCTCGTGCCGGTCCCGACCACCGCTTGGCGGCGTTTGGCCAGGGGCGTGGACCATTCCCGGGCGATCGCGGTCGGCGTTGCGGAAGTGCTTGGCGGAACGGTCATTGACGCGCTCGCGCGCCGGCACCGGCCATCGCAGTTGAGCGTTCCGCACTCGAAGCGAGCCGCGAACATCCGTGGTTCGATGCGGTGGAACGGCATGGATGTGCGGCAAAAACACGTAGTTCTGGTGGATGACGTACGAACCACCGGCGCGACGCTGGCGGAGGCCGGTCGCGTGATGCGGGAAATCCCGCGAGAGCAGCGGCCGCGGGCCATTTGGGTGGCGACATTGGCGGTGACGCCGCAGATCGATTGAAAATCAGGCATATGATCGGGTACGGAAGAGGTGATCCCCATAGCCAACAGGCTGTTGAGGGGTGGTGCATTTCCGACCGCAAGTCCAGGGTGGGGAGAGATTTGTGGCGCAATCGGAGACGGAAGGAGCGCGAGCGGCTTGACTGGCATCCGGGGGATGGTCTATCCTCTCCCCCTGCCGGTCGAGTCGGCATCACCGGGCTTGAAGCCCGAGGGTGTCTATCCGAGCGGCCTGATCTTTGAAAAGTAAACAGTTGGGAAGCCGCACGAGAGTGTGCGTTCGCGACCAGGGCTGCACAGCCTTACCCATCGACCTGGGGGTTGCGAACGGATCCACATACCCGCAACCTCGCCCCGTACAAGGCGAGGATGGCGGGGGTCGGTCCCGGGGTTCACAGCCCGGGACGGATTCACTTTGCGTGCAACCCGATTCACGTCCACAGCGTGGGTCGGGCAAGAGTGAGCCAAATCCACCGGGTCTAGCCGCCCGGTGGCGGCGATCGGGCGTCAAACACCTGATTGTCGAAAGACCACCCGATCCACGGCCCGAAAGGGCACGGGAACGGGGAACATGGTGAACACTTCTCTGATGACTCAACCCGTTCCGGTCGCAAGGCCGGGCGGGGTCAAAGGAAATCAACTGAAGAGTTTGATCATGGCTCAGATTGAACGCTGGCGGCATGGCTAAAACATGCAAGTCGAACGGGTGTCGCAAGACACCAGTGGCGAAAGGGTCAGTAACGCGATCGAACGTACCCCGAGGTGGAGGATAGCGGTGGGAAACTGCCGGTAATACTCCATGATCTCTCCGGAGCAAAGCTTTAGCGCCTTGGGAGCGGCGATCGTCCTATCAGGTAGTTGGCGGGGTAAAAGCCCACCAAGCCGAAGACGGGTAGCGGGTGTGAGAGCACGGCCCGCGACATCGGAACTGAGACACTGTCCGGACTCCTACGGGAGGCTGCAGTAACGAATCTTCCGCAATGGGCGCAAGCCTGACGGAGCAATGCCGCGTGCGGGATCAAGTACCTTTGGTATGTAAACCGCTGTCGGGGGACGGAACCAATGATTGTCCCCAAAGGAAGTGGCGACTAACTCTGTGCCAGCAGTCGCGGTAATACAGAGGCCACAAGCGTTAGTCGGAATCACTGGGCTTAAAGGGTGCGTAGGCCGGCGTGTAAGCGTCCTGTGAAAGCCCGCGGCTCAACCGCGGAACAGCAGGGCGAACTGCACGTCTTGAGGCAGGTAGGGGTCGCTGGAACTCTAGGTGGAGCGGTGAAATGCGTAGATATCTAGAGGAACGCCGATGGTGAAGACGAGCGACTGGGCCTGTCCTGACGCTGAGGCACGAAAGCGTGGGGAGCAAACAGGATTAGATACCCTGGTAGTCCACGCCGTAAACGATGCGCACTAGACCGGTGCGGTTTTGACGCCGTATCGGTCGTAGTAAAAACGATAAGTGCGCCGCCTGGGGAGTACGGTCGCAAGGCTAAAACTCAAATGAATTGACGGGGGCTCACACAAGCGGTGGAGCATGTTGCTTAATTCGAGGCAACGCGAAGAACCTTACCTGGGTTTGACATGCTTGGATCAACTCCATGAAAGTGGAGCCACAGTCGCAAGACCGGAACAAGCACAGGTGCTGCATGGCTGTCGTCAGCTCGTGCTGTGAAGTGTCAGGTTAAGTCCTTTAACGAGCGCAACCCCTATCGTTAGTTGCTCGGCGCAAGCCAGTACTCTAGCGAGACTGCCGGTGTCAAACCGGAGGAAGGTGGGGATGACGTCAAGTCCTCATGGCCCTTACATCCAGGGTTGCAAACGTGCTACAATGGTGCGCACAAAGCGACGCAAGAGCGTGAGCTGGAGCAAATCGCAAAAAACGCACCCCAGTTCGGATTGCAGGCTGCAACTCGCCTGCATGAAGTCGGAATCGCTAGTAATCGGAGATCAGCTACGCTCCGGTGAATGTGTTCCTGAGCCTTGTACACACCGCCCGTCACGTCATGGGAGCCTGGAGTGCCCGAAGTCGCCACAGTTCAGTGGTGCCCACGGCAAGACAGGTGACTGGGACGAAGTCGTAACAAGGTAGCCGTAGGAGAACCTGCGGCTGGATCACCTCCTTTCTAAGGGATTTCCTTAGACCGGATTCGCACGGAGACGTGCACCCGGTTGTCAAGACACTGTCGTTCGCCCTCGGGCGAAGAGCCGCACGGCAACGTGCGGCAAAGCGGCCCCCAACTGTTTGCGATCTACCCGGTCATCCCGGCGCACACACCCTCGATTCTCCTCGAGGGTGTTGTCGTTTTGGACCGCCCGCATCCCCATCCCCATCACGTATACTCGCCCCATGGTGATTCGGACTTCGCTCCTCGGGGCTCTCGGCGCTTCCGCCATCGCGCTGGCCGCCTGCAACTCCAACCCCCTCGGCCTTCGTCCCGGCGCCACCAGCGTGCTCGACTTCGCACGCGAGCCCTCCCCCTCCGAGGCCGTGGACATGGCCTTGGACAAGTACAACGCCGACCGGCGCTACAAGGGCACCCTCCTCCTCGCCAAGCAGCGATTCGCCAGCGAGCAGGTCTACGTCGACCTCTTCGTCCAGCGGGCCACGGACACCGACCCGGGCGTACGAGCCGCGGCCACCCGTGCCCTGGGCCTGCACGGCCGGCCCGAACACGCCCCGCTTCTGGTCGAGCGATTGACCGATGCGGACCCCGCGGTTCGCGAAGAAGCGGCCCGAGCCCTGCAGCGAATCCACGAGCCCTCCGCGATCGATGCCCTCCTCCTCGCGATGGACCGTACCCGCGAGCCGGAGGCGGCGGTGCGGGTCGAGGCGGCGCGGGCCTTGGGGCAGTACCCCCAGCCGCGGGTGCTCGAAAAACTGATCGCGGCCCTGGCCGACGACAGCCTCTCGGTGAACTTCGCGACCGTCTTTTCCCTGCGAACGCTCACCGGGCAGGATTTCGGGTTCGATCGCGCCGGCTGGCAGGGCTGGTACAACGCGACGACGGACTATTTCGCCGCCCGCAGCGCCTACCTCTACCCGTCCTTCCAGCGCGACAAGCGCTGGTACGAGTACATCCCGATGGTGCCCCAGCCCTCCAACGAGCCCAGCGGCCTCCCCGTCGGCGTAAGCCCGGACATGAGCCAGGGCCGGTAGCGGTTGTGATCAATCTTCCAGGTACGCGTTCAGCGGCCGCCGCGGGCGTCCGATAGTCCCTGCATGGTGGCACTGCGCGCCGGGAGGTGAGTGTTGAAGGCCGTGGTCTTCGAGAAATCAGTGCGCGTCGAGGAACGCGGCGAGCCCCTGCCGGCACCGGGTGATGCGCTCGTGCGCCCGCTGCTCGTGGGGATCGCCTCTCCGGACCTCGCCGTGATCGCCGGACGCGTGGCCTTCTCCGGCGTGCTGGGGCACGAGTTTGTCGGCACCGTGGAGCGCGTCGAGGCCGACGCGGCGGAGCGCAAGCGCTGGGAAGGCAAACGCGTGGTCGGAACCCCATGGATCCCGTGCGCCGCGTGCGAACTGTGCAGTCGCGGGCTCTCGGCCCAGTGCCAGGAGCGACGCGTCCTGGGCCTGCATCGGCGCGACGGATGCTTCGCCGACCGGTTCACGATTCCCGCCGCCAATCTCGTGGAGATTCCCAAAGCCGTGAGCGATGAGGCGGCGGTGTTCGCCGGCGTTATCGGCGGCGCGGTGCACGCCGCCCGGATCGCACGCTTCGAAGGCAAACCCTACGTCACCGTGCTCGGAGACGGGCCGACGGCCCTGATCACGGCGCAGGTGCTGGCGAAACTCAACGCCTCGGTGCGGGTGCTCGGAACCAATCCGGAAAAGTTCTCGCTGTGCGAAAAGTGGGGAATCCGGCACCGGCCGGTGAGCGAGGTCGGCAAGCGGCGCGATCAGGACGTTGTCGTGGACTGCACGGGCGCGGCCGAGGGGTTGGAACTGGCGATGCAGTTGGCGCGGCCTCGCGGCACCGTAATCGCCCGGAGTGCACCCGCGCCGGTGCCACTGACCGGACTGGTGAACAGCGTCAAAGGTGTGGACCTGTCGCCGGCGGTGTGCAACGAACTGCACGTGGTTGGGGCCGGGGCGGGAAGCATCCGGGACGGTGTGGAAGCGCTGGCGCGCGGCGCCGTGGACGTGGCGAGCCTGATCTCGCGGAAGTTCCGTTTGGGCGAGGCCGTGGAAGCGATCGCATGGGCGAAGCGGCCTGAAGCGCTGCGGGTTGTGATGGGCTGAGGGGCACGCCGCCCACCTCGAAAAACGCCGCGTTGATCTCCGAATAACGGCGCAGGAGGTGCTGTCATGCGGTACCTGTTTGCGATCCTGCTGCCGCCCGTTGCGGTGCTGAGTTGTGGAAAGCCCTTTCAGGCTCTGCTGAACCTGCTGCTGACGCTGTGCTTCTGGCTGCCGGGCGTGATCCACGCGGTGCTGGTGGTGAACCAGTTCCACGAGGAGCGGAACACGCAGAAAATCATCGCGGCCATGAAGGGTTGATGACCTCGCTCACCACAGCAGCCGCACCTTGATCGTCTCAGGAACCGTCTTGAGCCGTGCGAGGACCTTCTCGCCGTCGGTGGGGTCTACATCGAGGACGACGTAGCCGATGTCCTCGGTGGTGCGTAGATATTCGGCGGAAATGTTGGCGCCGAGTTGTGCGATCAGGGTGTGCATCTTGGAGAGCACGCCCGGCACGTTGCGGTGGAAATGCAGGATGCGGTGCCGGCGCTGTCCGGCGGGCTTCCTGGCGGAAGGCTCTTCGAAGATGGCCTGCTCGGGGAGTTCGACCTCGGGAACGTTCACCGCGCCGGTGGTGGTGCCGACGTTTACGAACTTGATGAACTTGGTCGCGACGTCTTCGGCGATGGAGGCCTGCGCCTCTTCGGTGCTGCCGCCGACGTGCGGGGTGAGGATGACGTTGGGCAGCGCGCGGAGGGGAGACTCGAAGGATTCGCCCTTGCCCGCGGGCTCGACGGGGAAGACATCCAGGGCGGCGCCGGCGAGGTGGCCGGACTTGAGGGCCGCGGCCAGTGCGTCCACATCCACGACGCTGCCGCGGGCGTTGTTGATGAGGCTGGCGCCGGGCTTCATGCGTTTGAGTTGCGCGGGGCCGATCATCCGCTCGGTCAGCGGCGTCGCGGGAACGTGCAGCGTGACGACGTCGGAGTCCTTGAGCAGGTCGTTGAGGGTCTTGACGGGGCGGGCGTTGCCCAGGGGCATCTTGGAGACGATGTCGTAGAAGAGCACGCGCATCCCGCAGGCCTCGGCCAGAACGGAGATCTGCGAGCCGATGTGGCCGTAGCCGACGATGCCGAGCGTGCGCCCGCGGACTTCGTGGGCGCCCGCGGCCGACTTATCCCACTGTCCCAGGTGCATGAGGCCGGATTTTTCGGTGAGGCGGCGGTAGAGCGCGATGATCTCGGCGAGAGTGAGTTCCGCGACGCTGCGCGTGTTCGAGAAGGGGGAGTTGAAGACGGGCACGCCCTGATGGGCCGCGTGAGAGAGGGCGACCTGATTGGTGCCGATGCAGAAGCAGCCGACGGCCAGCAGGCGGGGTGCGGCGTCGAGGATCGCGGCGGTCACGTCGGTCTTGCTGCGGATGCCCAGAAGGTGCGCGTCGTGGACGAGTTTGGCGAGTTTGGCGGGGTCGGGAGAAGATGGGAGGGCTTCGACCTGGAAGCCCTCATCGCGCAGCAGGCCCACGCCGGCGGGGTGGATGCCCTCGACGAGGACGGCCTTGATCTTGTGCTTCGGGAAGGAAGTTCTCATGCGAGTGGCCGCGTGCGCGCACCATAGCCCCGGAAGTGGCATCAAGGCGGGCGTTCAGGCCGGCTCGATGGTGACGGTGAGGCTCTTGCTCTTGAACTGATCGTGGAAGTGCTCGGCGGCCTCTTTGTGGGTCACCATGACGAGGGCCACGCCGGTGCGGTGGGCTTCGAGCATGAGTTCGACGGCGCGCTGTTTCTGGATCGTCGTGACTTCGATGATGGTGTCGATCACGTGCTCGGGCGTGTTGACGTCGTCGTTGTGGAGCAGGACTTTGAAGGGGGGGAGATGGTCGAGTTTGGGCTTCTGGGGAATGAGCCGCGTCGCGGTGGCGGTGGGGCCTGCGGCCGGGGGATTGGGGTTGGCGGGTGCGTTGTCGCTCATGACGGGGTATCTTTGGCACGCGGCCGCGCCGGGGCGGCTGGGTATTTCTTGGGATTCCGTACGCTGTCGGTTTGTGTCGATCATGAACGAGATTGATGCTAACGCCGTGCTGATCGTGACCGGGGCGCACCTGGGCGCGGAGTTGCACGACCGGCCGCTGGCTTATTTCCTTCGGGACAAGGTCGCGGCCGCGATGGGCCTGGCCGACGCGGGCGCGCGCGTGGTGGTGTGCTCCGATCTGTGGTACCTGAACCACGACGAGTTGCGGGCGTATCCGACCATCAGCATCGGCGGGCCGGGGGTGAGTGCGCTGGGGGCGTATCTCGCGTCGCGATTGCCCAGCGTGCTGGCTGTGGAGGGCGTGTACGTGGTGCAGATGGACCCCGAGAGCGAGCCGCCGGTGGCCGCGTGCTGGGGGAAAGACGCGGACTCGACGGGCGAGGCCGTGCAGGCGTTCGCGTCGCGGCACCTCGCGGAGTTTTTGGAGTCGTGCGAGTAGTCACTTGCCGACGCAGAAGGTCGCGAAGACCTTGCCGAGGATGTCATCGGGGCTGATGCGCCCGCGCAGTTCGCCTAAGGCATCCAGGGCGGCGCGGAGGGTCTGCGCGAGTTCTTCCGGGCGGCGAAGGCCGGTGTCGCGGGTGTCGATGAGCGTGGCGGCGAGGTCGATGGCGCCGATGGCGTCGTGCATGGCGGCGCGGTGCCTTGGGAGCAGCGCGGCGAGCGGGGCCTGGTTCGATGAGCAGGCGTGCTCGGCTATGGCTCGTTTCAGGTCGGCCAGGTGCCAGCCGTCGAGGGCGCACACGGGAAGAGCGGAATGCTGAACGCGGAATGATGACTGGGGAACGCGGGGATGCGGGTCGGCCGGGCGGTCGGCAAAGGTCCTGATCCGCAGAACCTCGGCGCTCGTCGGCGGGAGGTCGCGTTCGTCGAAGCGGCTGGTCGGGTCGCACCAGAGCAGGAGATCGGCGCGGGCGATGGTGTGACGGGCCGCGGCCTGAGCCAGCGCATCGGGCTGATCGCTCTGCATGTCATCCAGACCGGCGAGATCGGCGAGTTGAACAGTTCCCGCGCCGGGAGCCGACGGGGAGAGATCCAGCGGCTCGACCAGGGCGTCGCGCGTGGTGCCGGCGATCGGGCCGGCGACGGCGCGGCGGCGGCCCAGCAGCGCGTTGAAGAGCGTGCTTTTCCCCGCGTTGGGCCGGCCGACGAGCACGACCAGCGGCTGGGCGACGGTTGCTTCGGCGCCGGCGCGGGCGCCCAAGTGCGACGCGATGGCCTGGCGGAGTGCGCCGAGTCGGGCCAGCAGAGCCGCGGGCTCGATCGGGCGCACGTCTTCCTGATCGGTGAAGTCGATCCCGGCTTCGACGAGTGCGAGGAGCATGGAGGCTTCGTCGGCCCAGCCTTGGTAGGCGGCGCCGGCGCGGCCCTGGAGCAGTTCGCGGGCCGCGGCGAGTTGTTCGTTGGTGGCGGCGGCGATGGCCGCGGCGACGCCCTCGGCCTGGTCCAGCGTGAGGCGTCCGGCGAAGTAGGCGCGCGCGGTGAACTCGCCGGGCTGGGCGGGGCGAACGCCGGGGAACGACGCCAGGTATCGCAGTACGCGATCAATGAGGGCTGGGTTGCCCGGGAGTTGGAGTTCGAGGACATCTTCGCCGGTGTACGAGTGGGGGGCGTGAAAAAACGCGAGAAGGACAGGGAGCGGAAGAGATCCGGCGGCGTTTTCGCCCGGGAGCGGGAGCGCCCCGCGGGTGCAGCCGCGGCGGGTCGGTGAGCCGGTCAGGGTGGCGGCAAGGGAAGGGACAGTGGGCCCGGAAACGCGGATCATCGCGCGAGCGGAGCGGCCCGGCGCGGTGGAGCAGGCTGCGATGGTGGCGGCGAGAGACATGGGCGGGCGATACCCGACTGTAGAACGCGCTTACTCCGCCCACTGCATTGCCCTTACGGCTTGCGTTTCTTCGCGCCCTTCTGGCCCTGGCGCTGCTTCTCTTCGGCGAGGCGCTGGAGTTTGGCAAAGAAGCCTTCCTCTTTCGCCGGGGCGGCGGACTTGCGGTCCCACATGGCGGTGCCCGCTCCCGCGGCCTTGGCGGCGCGACGAGCCTTCATCTTGTCCATATCGAGCATGCCGTGCTTGTCCATGTGCGAACGGATCCACTTGCTCTCCATGATGGCGAGGGTCGAGTTGGTGACGAAGTACAGCGACAGGCCGCTGGGGGCGTTGTACATGAAGACCGGGAACATGATCACGGTCATCCACTTCATCATCTTCTGCTGCATTTCCTGCTCGGGCGTCATCGCGGCCGTGGTCGGCGGCGTCAGGTACTTCTGCTGGATGAAGAACACGATGCCCAGCAAGAGGGGCAGAATGTTGACGGCGTCGATGGGGCCCAGGAGCGGGACGGTGAACAGGACTTTCCCGAAGTAGATGAACCGGTCGGACTCGGCCAGATCGCCGAGGAACTGCCAGAAGGGAGAGGCCGTGGGCTGGACCTGGAACAGGCCGTAGAACGCGCCTTGGTGGCGGAGTTCGACGGCGAAGTAGAGCGTGGCGTAGAGGGCGATCCAGACGGGGGTCTGAAGGAACGCGGGGAGGCATCCGAGAAAGCCGGCGGGGCTGATTCCCTGTTCGCGCCAGAGTTTCTGGGTTTCTTCCTGGATCTTCTTGGTGTCGCCGCGGAACTTCTCCTGGATTTCTTTCTGCTTGGGCGCCATGCCGGCCATCTGCTTGCCGAAGATCGCCATGCGGATCTGCGACCAGCGGGTGACGGGGTGAAGGCAGGAGCGGACGATCACGACCAGGAAGATGATGGCCAGGGACCAGTCCCGGAAGACCACGTCGTGAAGGAAGTGCAGCAGGCCCAGCAGCAGGCTGGTCAGGATGTCGAACGTGCAGAAACCGCAGGGGCCGCCGAAGTTGTAGATCACCAGCCCGCGGAGGTTACTCGCGGCGGGGGTGGGTTCCTTGGCGATGATCGACCGGTCCAGCGGGCCGGCGTAGAGGTCCACGGGGAGCGAGGCCGCGGCGGCGCCCGGCGCGAGCGTGATGGGGGCGCTCTCGAGTCGCAGGGCGATCACTTCGGCCCCCGCGCCGCCGTCGAGGACGACGCGGCTGACGGCGGCGACCCAGTCCAGGCGGCGTTCGACTTTCGCGGCCTTGGGATCGATCGCGGGGACCACCGCCGCGCCGAAGTAGCGGTTGGTCATGCCCGCCCAGGCGAGTTCGAAGCCCTCGGGCTTGCTCTTGTCGTTGGGCCAGAGCGTGGTTTCGGCGTACATCCCGCCCTCGGCCCGCTTGCCAAGGGCGTCGGATCGCTGGGTCACGAAGTCGTCGGAGATGACCGCGGCCCGGGAGGGGTCCAGCCGCGCGGGAAGCAGGTAACCGAAGCGGACGCGGCGCTTGTCGCCGCCGTAACTCGCGGCGTCCTGGTCGAGGTCAACGGGTCCGATCTGGAAGTAGCGAACGGTGAGCGGCGTGCCGGAGAGGTTCTCGATGCGTTGATCGACCCGGAGGGTGTAGGAGTCTTTCGGCAGGCTCCAGGCGCGAACCACGCGCAGCACGCGAGCGCCCGCGGCGTCGGCGATGATGGCCTCAAAGGTCCCGGGCGAGCCTGCGACCGGGGACCAGCGGGTGTCGGGGCCGCCGGCGGAGAGATTGACGATCTGGGGCGCGACTCCCGGCAGGGTGACTTCCAGCGCGAGCGAGGCCATGGGCGCGAGCGCCGCGGTGACGCCGCTCCACGAGGTCGTGTGCTCGCGCTGGACGACGACGTGGGCCTCTTCCTTGATGGTCAGGAAGTGATCGGTCAGGGCGAGTTGATCGATGCCCGCCCCCGTCTTCGAGAACGTCACTTGCGCGAGGTACCCATCGGCCTTGGCCAGCGAACCCAGCGTCGCCCACTCGCCGGGGGTGCCCGGCAATGCGCGGAGATCGCCCGTCGGCGCGGCCCCAGTGGCCGTGGGCGGCTGGGCGGCGGGGGATGGCTGGGGAGGCTGCTCCAGCGCCGGAGGAAGGGTGGCGGGTGCGGGGGTGGGGGATGCGGGCGCGGTTGCCGGAGGCTGGGCGGGCTTGGAGGGGGAGCCTCGCCAGAACGTGTAGGCGATACCGACACCGGCCGCGAGCACGATCAGAGGCACCAGTGCTCGGAGGGTTTTGTTGGGCGGTTTGGGCATGGCGGGTTATTGGGAGTCTGAGAAGCGGCCTTGTCCGCGGAGCGCGGGGGAGAGGATAGGGTGGCAGGTGTGCATGAACCTCCCGGTACCTCCCGGTTCATGTCGGCCCGTCCGCAGGCCCGAGTTCGGGAGATTCATGCCACGAACTCAGCGGCCTTCGTACAGCCGGTCGGCCAGCCAGTCGGGAAGGGCATCGATCGCCTTGATCTTCTTCGCCGTCGCATCCACATCGTACTCAAGGCGGATGAACTGCGCGTGCGTGGGATGGATGATGACGTAACTGGCGCGGGGATCAAAGTCGCGCGGCTGGCCGACGCTGCCGACATTGATGACCGCCTTCTCGCCCTCGACAAACTTGTACCCGCCCTCGCCGAGTTCACCCGGGGGGTAGAAGTCGGGTTCGTCGGTGAACACGCCGGGGACGTGGGTGTGGCCGACGATGCAGACGCGCTGGACGCGGTCGAAGATGCTTTCGAGTTTGTCCGGGGAGTTCACCGCGTCGTCGGGGAAGATGTACTCGTTGATGGGGCGGCGGGGCGAGCCGTGGACCGCGAGGAGCGCGATGCCGGCTTTGTCGTTCTGAGTGGTCAGGGGTTCGGCCCCCTGCGAGCCGATGCGCTCGACGACGCGGACGCGGAGGCGATTGAGGAAGTCGTAGCGCTGGGCGCGGAGCGTGGGATCGGGCTCCTTGTCGAACTGTTCGCGAGTCCAGAAGGCCGCGGACTCGGCGCCGGGGTTGAAGTTGGTGGGCTCGTAGAGGACGCCGTAGTCGTGGTTTCCCATGAGAGCCCACTCGCACTTGGCGCGGACGAGGTCCACGCATTCGAGGGGGTCGGGGCCGTAGCCGACGGTGTCGCCGAGGCAGATGATGCGGGAAATGCCGCGTTTCTCGATGTCGGCGAGGACGACCTTGAGGGCCGGAGCGTTGGCGTGAACGTCGCTGATGACGGCGGTTGGCACGGGGTTTTGGTCCTGGCGGAAAAAGTGGGGGGATGCTAGGAATCAATGCGACGGAACGCACCCATTTGGTTGGGAATCGGGTGGAATGCCTACCGGCTGCCCATCTGGCAGGGGAAAGGGCGTGGCGGGCGAGGCGGGGCCCTGCGGGCCGCCTCGTCGCGAGTTTGTGGCAATGCACTTCAGGCACAGGGTTTGCCGCTTGATCGGGAGCGGCATTGAACACCCGTCCCGGGAGGGTCGATGAACCGGGGCCGGGCGCTACACTGCCCGAAGGACCGAGAACAGCGTCAGAAGACCCGCGAAGGAACGAACCATGGCCGCCGCAGGCGTCACCTACCAGCGCACCCGCGAGATGACGATCGATGAACTCCTTCTGGAGAACCGGATCGTCTTCCTGATCGGGGAGATCAATCAGGGCTCCGCCGCCCGCGTCATGATGCAGATGCTCTATCTGGAGAACGTGGGGCGCGGCAAGGAGGTCAACTTCTACATCAACTCGCCGGGCGGCGCGGTGGACGACACCCTCGCCCTCTACGACACCATGCGGTTCATGTCCTCACCGGTCTCCACCTACTGCCTGGGCCGGGCCTACAGCGGCGCGGCCCTGCTGCTCACGGCGGGGGCCAAGGGCAAGCGGTACATGCTGCCGCACGCCAAGGTCATGATCCACCAGCCGTATGGCGGGGTGACCGGGCAGGCGGAGGACATCCGTATCCAGGCGGAGCAGATCATCAAGGCCAAGGCCGAACTGAACAAGATCATCTCGACGTGCACGGGCCAGCCGCTGGAGAACGTGCAGCGCGACAGCGAGCGCGACAAGTACTTCTCGGCCGAGGAAGCGGTGAAGTATGGCCTGGCCGACGAGGTGCTGACCGAGCCGCCCAAGAGCGGCAGCAACGTGATGCCGGGAGTGCGGTAGGGTCGAGGAACCAAGGAACGAGCCGGACGACGCCGAAGAATCGACTATCTGGAAAACCGAACATGTCAGGCTATCTGGTACCCATCGTGATCGAGAAGTCCGCCAAGGGCGAGCGGGCGTACGACATCTACTCGCGCCTGCTGAAGGACCGCATCGTGTTCCTGGGCGGGCCGGTGGGCGACGAAATCGCCAACCTGATCGTGGCGCAGATGCTCTTCCTGGCGAACGAAGACCCCAAGAACGACATTCACTTGTACGTGAATAGCCCCGGGGGGAGCGTCTCGGCGGGTCTGTCGATTATCGACACGATGCGGTTTGTGCAGTGCGACGTGGCGACGTACATCATCGGGCAGGCCGCTTCGATGGGCTCGGTGATCGCGGCCTGCGGCACCAAGGGCAAGCGGTACACGCTGCCCAACGCCCGCAACCTCATGCATCAGCCGCTGCTGGGCGGGGTGATGGAAGGGCAGGCGACCGACATCGAGATCGAGGCCCGCGAGATGCTCCGGATCCGCGAGCGGCTGTACCGCGTGTACTCCGACCAGACCGGCCAGACCTTCGACCGGATTGCGCGGGATTGCGACCGCAACAAGTGGCTGGATGAGCAGGAGATGCTCGAGTACGGACTGGTGGACAAGGTGCTCACTCGCATGCCTCACATGAAGACCTCGCCCCAGCCCGATGCGGACGGGTAAGCCCACGCGGCCGGTCGGCGCCGGCGGCTATCCTCCGGCATGATTCGCGCCGCAACGGCATGCGTGTTTCTGGTGCTCCTGATGCTCTCGGCGGGCTGCACGATCGCCGGGCGGCGGTCGGTGTCGGCCGAGAACGAACTGCTGCGCCGGCGGATCATCGAACTCGAGAAGCAGGCCGCGTTGTTGACCGGGGAGCGCGATGAACTGTCGCTCAAACTGACGGAGACGCTCCGGGCGGGTGATTTCCCGGCGAAGGATGCGCTGGAATCGCTCCCGGTGTGCGCACGGGTTGAGATGGACAGGTACTGCGGCTTTGACCCGGCCGACCCGAAGTCGCCCGCGACGGGGGTCGTGGTCGGGTTCCGGCCGCTGGACGGGCGGTCCCGGTTCGTGCAGATCGCCGGGCGGGTGCGGATCGAGGCGATGACGCTCCCGCCGAGCATCAACCTTGACGCGACCGGCGAACCGGCGCGGGTGGCCGTGGCCACCCTGCAGCCCCCGACGCTCCGCGAGGCGTACCGGGACGGGTTTGGCGGGGCGAGGTACGAGGTGGTTTTGCCTCTGCAGACGCCGATCGAGCGGGGGCCGGGGAAGACGCCCACCCTGGTAATCCGAGTGGAGTTGACCGACGCCCTGACCAAGTCGGTGCATCAGGCCGAGCGCGTGATCCGGCCGGGGCAATAGCCTGGAGATGGTCCTGGCCGGGAGCAGGTCGGAGTTGGTCCTTTGGGCGGAGCCGGTGGTCCGTTCTGCGATGTCCTCACAGCGTGAACCTCTCAAACCCGATCCCACACTCGCCGAGGCGGGCGTCCGAGCCGCGCAGGGCGACCGGGAGGCGTTCGAGATCATTCATCGCCGGCTGAGCCCGGGGCTGCGCCGCCTGCTTTCGAAACGCACGAGCGACCAATCGCTGATCGAGGAACTGGTGCAGCGAACCTGGTCGGGGGTCTGGGAAGCGTTCTCGCATGGGCGCTACGACCCGGCCCGCGCGGCCGTTTCGACATTTGTGTACGCCGTGGCCTCGCATGTCTGGCTGCGGCATCTGCGATCGGTGAAAAAACTCGACGCCGCGTCGCCGGATGAACTCTCCACCGGCGGCATGGTCGAAGGGCCGCACGACGAGGCGTCATTGAGCGAGGCCCTTGAGGTGGTTCGCCGGGCGATGGACGGCCGGCTCTCGGACCTTACCGAGCAGGAGCGGTGGGTGATCCGACTGGCGGCGGAGGGGGCCACAGACCGAACGATTGCCGAGCGTCTGAAAATATCGCCCAGCACGGCCAACCAGTGCAAGCAGAGCGCGATGAGCAAACTGGCGCGGGTGCTGGCCCGGTTGGGGTTTCGGCCCGAACCCGCCGAGCGCGGATCGATGGAGCGCGAATAAGGAAGCGGGGTTCCGATGCGCGACCAAAGGATTCTGGATCTGGTGCAGATGGCCTCGGAAGCCGAGGAGTTGGAGCAGTCCGCGCGGCTCACGTTCGCTCACACACCCGCCGAGACGGGCATGTCGTGGCGGAGGGTGGGGGTGCTGGGCGCGCTGGCGGCGGTGCTGACGATGGCGTTCATGGTCTGGCCGCGGGCGCCGATTCCCGGCCCGCCGCAGGTGGTGATGAACCGCCCCAAGCCGGTGGCGCCCAAGGCGCCGGAGCAGGTGAACACGGGGCCGATGCTGTTGGCGGTCTTCCACCAGCCCGACGCTCGGTGCGACTGCGTGGTATGGGAGGAAGGCAGTTTCGCGAACCGGGACGTGCGGGAGATCGGGCGGAGCGAGTTGATCGAGGCGGCGTGGAAGGCCCGGTGCGCCGACAGCAGCAACCTGATGCTCGTGGTGGCGCTGGACGGCCCGCGAGAGTTGCTGCCCACGGATGAAGATTCCGCCCGGGTGCTGGCGGCGTGCCTGTCGATCCAGAGCGAAGAGTGCGGGGCCGCGGCCTCGTGCTACGAAAACGCCAGTGAGTTCATTTCCCCGTCGGTGACAATGGTCGCGGCGACGCTGGCGACGACGGGGAAGTAGCGGGCGGAACGGTCCGCTCGCGAAGCCACCGGAGCGTGAAGGCCAGGCAGGGGTCGTTGGGGTCCCAGGGCATGTTGCCCAGGTCGGTGCCGTCGTCGGCGTACTTGCGGTCCCACAGGACGATGCCGTCGCAGAGGCGCAGGGATTCATCGAGGATGAAGCGGGATAGTTCGTCGCCGAAGTAGCGGCCCCAGTGCTTCTTGCCATTGCCCTTGCTGCGGAGGTAGATGAAGCCGAGTACGGGCCGGTCGCCCGCGTGCCGGCGCGCTTCCTCGACGTTGGGCACGAGGTACGCGCGGAAGTCCTCGATGTAGGAACTGCGGACGGGTTTGCCGGGGGGCGGCACGAAATAGAGTTCGATCGCGACCTGCTTGAGGTACGGCAGGATCAGCGGCATCGTGAAGTCGTTGTACTCCTTCCACTTCGGGATGCGTTCCTTCAGGTTGTGGACCGTGCCGAGATACTCCACGGCCGGGCAGGGGCCGAAGCAGTCGGAGTTCTGGATGTCGGGCCGGACGCGGCGGATGGCGCGGTGGAGTTCGATGCGTTTCTCGATCTCGCGAAGCACCGTCTGGCGGCCGTAGACCCAGGGATTGTCATGGAGGTATTCCTGATCCACGATGACGACGCTGTCGCGCGGCAGGCCCCGAAGCCAGCGCTCCCAGCGGGCCGCGTCGTAGGCGGAGGTTGGAACGTCGTCGATGCTGCGCCATTCGCGTCCGGGGCAGTAGGCGCGCAGGGCTCCGGGCAGCACGCCGCCGGGCTTGTTCATCCAGAGGGTGCAGTCGTAGACGGGCTTGAGGCGGGGGCGGGCCGGGGGGGAAGGAAGTGGGGAGGGCGGGGGCGATGGGTAGCCCAGCGTGAAGGAGCACCCCGAGGCCGAGAGGGCGGAAGTGCCGGCGAGTGCGCCGAGGAACGTGCCGAGCGCGCGCCGCCGCGAGCAGTGGTCGTCGCTGGGAGTCATGGCGTCTGATCCCGAGGGGTGTCGAAGGCGTTCTGGAGGCCGCATTCCGGGCAGCGGCCGTGCTCGTTGACTTTCGCGGGTTCGTACCCGCATCCCGGGCACGAGTAGGCGACCATCGGGACTACCCAGCGAGCGAGGGCCGCGGAGAAACCCGCGAGGGCGCCGCCGATGACGAGCATGGCCAGCCCGCGGTAGAGCGAGTGGTCTTCGCCGACGCCGTTCCAGGTCTGCAGCATCTGGGTGAAGCCCATTCCCGATCCTAGCGAGAAGAGGATGCGGTTGAGCGTGAAGTATGCGCCCAGCCCCAGCAGCGACAGGCCGATCGCGCGGACGAGCCATAGCGCGCCGGTCCGGATCGCGTGAACATCGCGCGGGGTGCGGGGTAGCATGCGGGGTCTCCCGGTCAGGCGGGGAGCGGGAACTGGGCGCACAGCGCGGCCACTTCGTTGCGAACGCGCTCGCTCTCGCTCGCAAGGGCCGTCTCCCCGGCGAGCCCGGCGGCCAAGACCCGGTCGATCCACGCCGCGATCGTGGCCATGTGATCCTCACGGAAGTTACGCGTGGTGACGGCGGGGGTTCCCAGCCGGATGCCGCTGGTGACGCGGGGCGGGCGGGGGTCGTCGGGGATGCCGTTCTTGTTGCTGACGATGCCGGCGCCTTCGAGCCACTTCTCGGCGTCGGCGCCGGTGAGGTTGGCGTCGCGGGCACGGAGGTCGACGAGCATGAGGTGGTTGTCGGTGCCGCCGGTGGTGCAGCGGTAATGGCGCGAGGCGAGGGCCGCGGCGAGGGCCTTGGCGTTCCTGATGACCTGCTCGCCGTAGGTCTTGAACTCGGGCCTGAGGCATTCGCCGAAGGCCACGGCCTTGGCGGCGATGATGTGCATGAGGGGCCCGCCCTGGGCCCCGGGGAAGACGGCCTTGTCGATCTTCTTGGCGATCTCCTCGTCGTTGGAGAGGATGAGGCCGCCGCGCGGGCCGCGGAGGGTCTTGTGGGTGGTGGTGGTGACGATGTGGGCGTGGGGGAAGGGGCTGAGGTGCTGGCCGGCGACGATGAGGCCGGCGATGTGGGCGACGTCGGCCATGAGCAGGGCGCCGCACTCGTCGGCGATGGCGCGGAACTTCGCGAAGTCGATGATGCGCGGATAGGCGGAATAGCCGCAGAGGAGCATCTTCGGTCGGGCTTCGAGGCAGACTTTCCGCATCGCGTCGTAGTCGATGCGCTCAAACTCGGGATGGGCCTTGTCGTAGTGCAGGGGGTAGTGCACGGGCTTGAAGAAGCGCCCGGAGAAGTTGATCTTCATCCCGTGCGAAAGGTGGCCGCCGTCCTTGAGGACGAGGGAGGCGAAGGTGTCGCCCGGCTCCATCATGGCCATCATCGCGGCCTGATTGGCCTGGGCTCCGCTGTGGGGCTGGACGTTGGCGAACTTGCAGTTGAACATGGCGCAGGCCCGTTCGCGGGCGATGGTTTCGATGGCGTCGTGGTGGACGCACCCGCCGTAGTAGCGGGCGCCCGGGTAGCCCTCGGCGTACTTGTTGGTGAGGCAGGTGCCCATCGCGTGCATGACCGCCGCGGAGACGTGGTTCTCGCTGGCGATGAGTTCGATGGTGGTGGCCTGCCTCTTCCCCTCCGCGGCGATGAGGTCGGCGATCTGGGGATCGCGCTGGCGGAGGAGGGTGAGGATGGAGTTGGTGATGGGGTCGTGGGCCATGGCGGGAGAGGATACGCCGCGGTCAGAAACGCATGACTACGAGCAGGTGGCCGAACAGTTGCGAGCGGGAAATGCCAATGGCGATTCCGAGCAGGGCCGGGACCGCCATCGCGAGGTAGACGCGCCGGGCGTCCTTCATCCGAAAGCCGGTTTGAAGGGCCCGCCACCACCAGAGGAAGAGCCAGGCGCACGCGAGAGGAGCCCAGAGATACCACGCATCGAAGCACTCGTGGATGAGGTCCGCCGCGTTGTTTGCGGTACGGGCGACCGCGCGCCAGGACCCCATGCGCCGCCCGCTGAAGGAAGAGGCGATCACCATCGCGGCGACGTGGAGGATCCGAGCCAGAAGCAGGGGGACCAGCCATGCGAGCGAATAGACCGCGGCTCGCGTGACGTGCGCGTCCCGCACCTTGGATCGCAGACGCGTCCAGGGGAGGGCGAACAGGACCAGCGGGAACAACAGTGTGGCCAGCCCGGCGACCCAGATGCCGGTGGACCAGCGAGTTCCCTCGAGTCCGGCACCGCTCAGGCCCCCGCTGTACGGGTCGTATTCCACCGGCCAGGTTGCCGCGGCCACGACTTCGCCGAGCCCGAACGATGAGGACCCGCGAGTGAGAGATTGAAGGAGTATCAACGCGAGCAGCATCAACGGAGGGGCCAGGTGCAGCGACACGATCACGATCAGCAGCCAGTCGCCGAGCCGGCCGGGAGAGGGGTTGCGCTCCAGCCGCACGCGGCTCCAGAATGATCTGGGCCGGAAAGTCCACAGCCATGTCTTCCACGCGGCGGTGAAGATCCGGCGCCGCCCGCGCGCTTCTTCCACGAATCCGGGTATGGGTTTGCCGTCCCGCGAGAGCAACTCAATCCAGTTCAGATCCAGGCCGCACTCGCTGCAGATCCCCGAGAGCGGGCATTGTTCGGTCCAGCGGTCGATCTCGCCGCGGAGGTCGTAGCCGCAGCGGGGGCAATGCGCTTCCGGAGATAAGTCGTTGCTGATCATTCGAGGCCTTGCGAATGGAAACGGTTGCCTACGCCAGGAGGTTGACGAGGTCCTGGTCGAGCGCGAGCACGATGACGACCACGAGCAGCGCGGGTGCGGAGGCCGCGAGCCACACACGCCCGTGCTCGTCGAGTCGCCAGCCGCGCGAGAGGGCGGACCACCACCACCAGAGGATCCAGGCCGCGCCGAAGGGGACGAGCGCGAAGCCCCAGATGGATTCGAGCGCGAGCCACTTGGGACCGATCTGGAAGTAGAGGAGGTTGGTGCGGTTGGAGGAGGCGGCCCACTGATTGAAGGCGAAGTGGGCGAGCGCGAGGAGCATGAGCGGAACGAGCCAGGCGAGGCCGAACACGGCCGCGCGGAGGATGTGGGCGCGGCGGACCCTGGCCTTGGCGCGGGTGTCCTTGAGCACGAGGAGCATGATGGGGAGCATGAGGCTCATGGCGAGAAGAGGCAGGTAGGCGGGGCCCCAGGAGGTGAACTCCCAGGCGGGCGCGAAGCGATATCCCCATATGGTCGTGCCGCGCCAGTCGGCGATGAGGCAGCCGACGGGTGCGAGCCAGGCGGTGAAAGTCTCGGCGCGGATGTCGTCGCGGAAGGGTAAGAACAGGTCCCAGCCGCGGAGTTTGCCGAGGATGGCGTTGGAGGCGAGCGCGCAGAAGGCGTGAAAGGCGAGGAGCACGCAGAAGACCCACCATGCGATGCGGCGTGGAACGATGGCTGTTTCGAGTCGGATGCGCGACCAGAAGACCGGGGGGCGGATGGCCCACCACCAGGTGCGCCAGGCCGCGGGGAGGACTTCGTGGCGTTCGGGGGCGTGCTCGACGAAGAAGACATCGCGTCGGCGGTCGGGCGAGAAGAGGTCGGCCCATTCGAGGCGCAGGCCGCACTCCCAGCAGGCGCCGTCGAGCGGGCAGGCGTGGGTCCACTTGCGGGATTCGGCGGAGAGGTCGTATCCGCAGCGCGGGCAGATGGGTTCAGCGGTGGGCACGCGGGAGAGGGTACCGGCGAAGTGTGAAGGAGGATGCGGTGCACCGCGCGGGCGGGGCTAGGGGGCTTGGGGCTGCTCGGCGCGGATTCTGGCGGCGATGCTTTCGACTTCGTGAGCGCGGCCGTCGCGGATGGCGGTCAGGATTTCGGGGTGGAGTAGCGAGACGCCGAGTTGGGCTCCGTAGGCGGCCGCTTCGCGGTCGAGGGCGAGGTCTTCGGGGGTGTCGTCGTCGCCGAAGTCGTTTCTCGCAGAGGCGCAGTGGGCGCGGAGAGAGGCGGAGGGGGAGGCCGTCAGGTCGTCAGGGCGTCGGGTCGTCAGTGAGGACCCGGAAGTTGCCGCGGGGGCGGAAGGAGGGGCGGGATCAGAGATTTCAGAGTTCAGATTTGAGAGTTCAGAAGGGGACGGGGGAGCGCCGTTGTGATGATTGGCGGGGGTTGGGGTGGGTCCGATGGGAGTCATGGGACTCATGGGGCTCATGAGAGTCGTGGGAGTCGTGGGGTGAGTGTCTTCGGAGGCAGCGTGAGCTGCGCGAGATGTCGATGGCTTAGGGTGTTCGGCCGACCCCTCCCCGGCCCTCCCCTCGGCGGGGAGGGAGTTGGGATCGCGCGGTGGGCGGGAGAGGGGGAACCCGGTGTCGGAGTCGCGGCGGGAGGAACCCCCTCCGCCTCGCGGACTCGGCACCTCCCCCCTGGGGGAGGATGGGATGAGGAGGCCGGATTCGGGGTCGCGGCGGGTTGGGATGAGCGGGGCGGAGGTGGCGCGGAGGAGGGCTCTCGCGGCGATGGATTTTTCTTGCGGGTTGGTGGCGGCTTTGGCCGCGTGTTCGAGTTCGTTGATGGCGGTGATGCGGGCCTGGATGGCGCGGAGGGTGAGGCCCTGGAGGGTGAGGGAGGTGATGAGGGCGAGGTGGTGATGGAGCGCCGGGCTGGAGGTGAAGGCGATGAAGTCGTCGTTCGTGAAGTTGGGGTCCTGCAGGAGGGCGGGGAGGTTGAAGCCGACGGCCGCGAACTGGGCGAGGAGCGCCTTTTCCCGCGGCGTGAGTGCCGGGGCAGGGGATGTGGCGTTAGTGGGGCTCTCAGTGCAGAACATGAACCTAGAGTACGGCATTTGAGCGGCATGTCAAGGGCTTTGTTCGTATTATGAGAGGAATTCTCGTGGTTTTCACCGCATGATTCGCGGTGAATAATGGAGTATGCGGCGAATAGCGGCGATAATCACCGTAGGAGGTGCGGCGATTATGGGATATGTGCATGAGATGGCCGGCTGGCCGCGGCTGACGTGGGAGAACGAGGCGCTGGCGACGGTGCTCGCTGAAGTGCGGCACAAGCAGGGGAGGTTGCTTGGGAGAATGGGGGCGATGGGCTTCGAGGTTCGTGCACAGACGGGGCTCTCGACGCTGACGAGCGATGTGGTGAAGACTTCGGCGATCGAAGGGGAGGTGCTGAGCCCGGAGGAAGTGCGCTCTTCGATCGCGCGGAAGCTCGGGCTGGATGCGGGCGGGCTGCCGAAGGCGGGACGGGATGTCGAGGGCATCGTGGAGATGATGCTTGACGCCACGCGAAACTACGAGGGGGCGCTGACGAGGGAGAGGCTGTGCGGTTGGCACGCCGCGCTGTTCCCGACGGGGCGGAGCGGGATGCACGGGATCACGGTGGGGTCGTGGAGGACGAAGGAGTCGGGGGCGATGCAGGTCATCTCGGGCCCAATCGGGCGGGAGAGGGTGCACTTTGAGGCGCCCGGCGCGGAGCGGCTGGAAGGGGAGATGGAGAAGTTCCTGGAGTGGTTCAACGCGGGCTCATCGCCGGACCCGGTGCTGAAGAGCGCGGCGGCGCACTTCTGGTTTGTGACGATCCATCCGTTCGCGGATGGGAACGGGCGCATCGCGCGCGCGGTTGCGGACATGGCGCTCGCGCGGGCGGACGGGACGAAGGAGCGTTTCTACAGCATGTCGTCGCAGATCGAGGCGGAGCGGAAGGACTACTACAACGAGTTGGAGAGGGCGCAGCGGGGCGGGCTGGACATCACGCGGTGGATCATGTGGTTCCTGGAGTGCCTGGGGCGTGCGCTGGACGGGGCGGAGCGGGGCGCGGAGGCGGTGCTCGCCAAGGCGCGGCTGTGGGAGCGGATCAACCGGCGGCCGGTCAATGAAAGGCAGCGGAAGGTGATCAACCGGATGCAGGAGGGATTCGAGGGATTCCTGACGACCTCAAAGTACGCGAACCTCGCGAAGTGTTCGACGGACACGGCGCTGCGGGACATTCGAGAACTGATGGAGTGGGGGGTGCTGGCGGCGAATGCGGGTGGGGGGAGGAGTACGAGTTACAGGTTGGCGGAGGTTTGATCCGGGGAGTCAGACTCAAGCGCCGGCCGATGGGGTAGAGCGATTTCGCCCATCCGGCGCTGGATGGAAGAAGGGGGCACGCTTCCACGGGTTGCGCGACGCGCCGCGTCGCTCCACCCGTAGCGACATCCTGTCGGTGGTACGTCGCCGCGGCCATGGTGCTGGTCTCCTGGCTCATCGCCATGCTCCTCATCCTCCCCACCGGCCTGCTCGCCGATGTCCTCTCCCGCCCACCGATCTGACAACCCAGCACACGAATCTCAGGCACGTCACACCGCCCTCTCCGCAACCGCTCCGCCCCAGAGGGGGTGGTCGAGGCGGCAGTACGACCGAGCGAAGGTTCCCCACCAGACAAACTGCCAGAGCAGGCTCAGGGTCGCGCTCCATTCAAAGGACCAGTGAGCGAGGAGCCGGCTTCCTTGGAGGTGCCACGCGAAGTCCGCCATGTTGTGCAATTCGAGCGCGGCGGTCGGGAGGATGGCGAGAACGATGGGCACCCCGACGGAATACGCGGCGCTTCGGGCGAAATGGCGTGGTCGAACGCGCGCCTTTCGCAGAGACTGCGGGAGGAGGGCGAACGAGAATGGCAGAAACACCGTGCTGAGCAGAAGGAGGGCCTGCGCCGGAAGCACAAGACCCTCAGACCAGTAGTTTTCAGGCCGGAAGACATTGATGGAGACGCTGAATCCGTACCGCATGGCCAAATCGTGCGAGATTCGAATCGCCAGAACGAGTGCGCCCGCCATGACCAGAGAGACAAAGGGCGCGATTGCGGCGAAGATGAGGAGCCGGTCGAGCGCGACTTGGTGTTCCATCCGCATCCAGCGCCAGAAGCGCCAGGGGGCGAAGGTCTTGCGGTAGGTGATCCAGAAGTTCTTGACGAGACGTCCGCCGGCGTGTTCGAAGATGTCGAGGCGTCTGCGGCGGGCGAGGTCGGAGACTTCATCCCAGCGAAACGCCAGACCGCATTCCGAGCAGATGCCGGTGTGTTGGGCGTGCGGGCCGGCCGGGCCGTGGGCCTGTCCCTGCAGGTCGTAGCCGCAGCGCGGGCACTCGAGGTCGGGTGGCGGCGGAGCGGTGGAAGGCCGCGGGAGTGGTGGGGGCTCGTCGCTCACACCATGAGCGTACCGGCAACGTGTCGTCCGGGTTCAGGCGTGTGCCAGCGACCGCACCATTTTGGGCGTGTCTTCGGGGCGGGGCGGGTTGTCGAGGTCGATGGGGAGGTAGACGCCGCGTTCGTGGTCGCTGTTGAGGATGACGGCGTTGGGCGGCACGAAGGCGACGCCCTCGGTGGCTTTTTCGTGGCCGACGATGAAGAGGTAGACGCCCCAGCGTTCGACGAGGTCTTCGAGGCCCTCGGCGTCGTAGCCGCGGCCCCAGACCATGAGGTGGGCGGCGCCCTGGCGCGGGGCGTAATCGTCGTCGGTGAGGTCGCGCGAGAGGACGGTGGTGTCGAACTTGTTCATGACGGCCGCGGGGGGCAGGCTGTGCGAGCAGAGAATGTCGCCCCGGGCGGTGTGGACCTTGAGGGCGAGGGGCATGGAGAGGATGAAGTCGTCGACGGCGGCGCCGACCCGCGGGGCGTGGTCGCCGAAGATGTATTCGAGGCCCTCCGAGAACGCCTCGACGCTGCGGACGCCGTCCTTGACGATGCCGGACTTTTGCATCTGGGCGAGTTCGTGGTTGCCGAGAAGCACGTGCACAAAGTTTGGGAAGCGAGCCTTCAACTCGGCGACGCGGGTCATCACGCGGTACGAGAAATCCATCCCATTGATGAGCCGCTCGCCGTGGATGATCTCGTGCAGGGTGAGGTGTGCGGGGGTGTGCTGCTCGGAGCGTTCGTCGAGCCCCGCGGCCTTGATGAGGCGATCGAGGTGGATCGGGTTGTCGTGCAGGTCGCCGGTGGCAAGCAGGCGACCGGGCGCCTCGATGTAGTCGATGGAGCCACGCCGGCAGAGGGCTTCGCGGTTCGCCTTCGCCCCGGATCGCAGGGTGGATTCGATCACGTCCGGGTCGGTGAAGTTCAGCGGCGTATTCGCCATTGAGCACCGACCTCCGACACCGGGTCAACCGGCGCTAGATGCCCGGGGTCCCGTTCCCGGCCTGACCACCATTGTGGCCGTTGCCCGCTCTGGAGTCCGGCACTTTCACGCCGCCGCCCGAGCCGTCGTTGTAGATGAATCCCGCGGCCGAGGCGTTGTTGGGTTTCTGGCTCGACCCCGAACCCGACTGCTCGTTGCGGTATCGAACCTGCCCGAGGATGAACTGCAGGCTCTCGATCACGAACGTCATGTTCATGGGCCGATCCTCGGGGTTGATCTCGATGCAGTGCATGATCAACTCGTTGAGTTTCGGCGGAATCCGGGGGTTGAGCCCCACGGCCGGCGGGGCCTTGGGGATCAGTTCGTCGTCGAGGCGGTTCACCAGGGCGTCGGGGCGCGTCGAGAGCGCGCTGGGCACGGTTTTGCCGGTCAGGACGTAGTACATGGTCGCGCCGAGGTTGTACACGTCCGTGCGCTCTGTGATGGCGCGCCGGTGGACCTGCTCGGGGGCGATGTAGTCGGGGGTGCCCTGGATCCGTTGCTTGACCGTGCCGATCTCGCAGGACTGGCCCAGGTCGATGATCTTGGAGATCGGCCCCGCGACTCCCGTGACCACCATGATGTTGTTGGGCTTCATGTCCGCGTGAACGAAGCCGCGGCTGTGCATGTGCTTGAGGGCGTCGGCTGTCTGCAGGAAGATCGTGATGGCGTCGTCGAAGGTCTTGGGAAGTTTGCGGTCCATGGAGACTCCATCGAGCATCTCCATGACCAGGAAAACGTCCGTGAGGTGGACGAACATTCGCGCCTTCTTGTCGAGGCGGTGGATGCGCCGGATGTTGGGGTGGTCCAGGCGGCTGGCGACTTTGTATTCGTACATCGCCTGTCGCAGGAATCGATCGTCCTTGGAACTGCCGCGATGCACGTGCTTGAGGGCGTAGACCTGGCGGGACTTGGGATCGTGGGCGAGGTAGACCACAGAGGCGGCGCCCTGACCAAGTTCGCGATCAATGCGCAGACCTTCGACGAGGTCATTGGCCTTGAAATGGACCATTTCGTCAGGCATTTCGCCTAAATTCCCTCGCAGACTGAAGCGGGAGGGACCACGCCGGGCCTGAACGACCCATTGCACCCCCTCCCGTGAACCGAACAAACTTCCCTGACTATCGACCCATCGACCTCGCGTCAGCCGCCGAACCTTCTCGTTCTGCCCTTGAAACAGGCCGCAGAATCGATCAGGCCCGAATCGACGTCCGGAAAGCCGCCCAGGGGAGCGTCCGTTCCCTTGGAACCCAGACGATAGGCGGGTCTGTGTCGGTTTGGAGTGAGTGGCGGGCCGCGTGCCGACAAACGGCCCGGCGGCGCGCCGGTTGCTTCCAGCCGGGTGGCGCTCACCCGGCTACTACCATCGAGCCGATCTTCACCGGCGGCCCTTTGCGGAGCGAGTGCATGGACGTGGTCTTTTTCATCGCGGCGATGCTCGCGGCCGGTCAGGCCGCCGATCCTCCGCAGCCATCCCGCGACCCGGCGCTGACCAGCCCCTCCGTAGATGAGCGATTGCTGGAGCAACAGAAGAAGCGGCTCAACACGGATCCGGTGTTGCCGGCCTCTCGCGCGGCCGCGCAGTCCCCGATTCCGGGCGTCCCCCCGC
Source organism: Phycisphaerales bacterium (assembly GCA_905339235.1). Classification (GTDB taxonomy): domain Bacteria; phylum Planctomycetota; class Phycisphaerae; order Phycisphaerales; family UBA1924; genus RI-211. The sequence goes on along the minus strand of CAJPFG010000007.1, from coordinate 66,755 downwards.
CGGGCGTGAACCTGTCCACTTCGGGCGGGCGCACGTATCCGGAGGGGTCGTTCATGACGCCGCGTGCCGGGACGCTCCTGAAGGCGCCGTCGGGGGACGTGGTGTTTGTGCCGTCGCGCCCGGAAACGGGCCCGGCCGACCCGCCGTTTATCCTGCTTCCCTGCGAAACGCTCACCCAACTCACCGGGTCATCCCTCGACGGCACGATCTCGGTGGGCGGGCAGGTGTTTGTGTATCGGAGCAGGCACTACCTGCTGCCGTCGTCGTTCACTCGGGAGGTCGCGGCTCCCGCCGCGGAGCAGCCCGCCGCGGCCCCACCCAGCACTGATCCCAGCGTGCAGGACCTGATGAAGTCGCTGGAAGAAAGCGGCGCACGCGCCGTGGCCGATGCGCCGGTTGGAGAATCCCAGGCGCAGCCGCAGGCGGCGCGAAAGGACGTGCTCACGGGCGAGGGCGCGGTGCTGGTGTCGCGACGGGCGCGGCTGCTGCGCCTGCCGGGGGCGGGGGGTCAGTTCGCCGCGACCTTCGACAACGACCCCAACAGCCCGGCCGACCCGCCCATGGTCCTGCTGCCGTGCCGCGCCCTCGAACGGCTGGAATCGGTCGCGTCGTGGCGAGGCGAGAACACGCCGTTCCTTCTGAGCGGACGGGTGTACACCTTCGACGGGCGCAACTTCGTGCTGCCTGTCCTCGTGCAGGTGCAGCGCGACGCGGACGTTGCGCCCATGCAGTAAGAAATCGCGGCGGAGCGCTCACGCGGGTGAACCCCGGCCCAGCCTGCGGTGTCTCATCCTGCGATCCCTCCGCCCCGCTTCCCCGTCGTAGACTCCCGCCCATGTATCAGTTGGCCCTCACCTACAGGTACCTGTTCAGCAAGGTCATGCCGCTCCTCGCGGCGGTGGGGGTGGCGCTCTGCACGCTCATGGTGCTGGTCACCTGGTCGGTGATGTCCGGGTTCCTGGGGATGCTGATCAACACCGGCCGCACGCTGGTGGGCGATGTATCGGTGGGCTGGCCGGGCGCTGGTTTCGCGTACTACGACGAACTGATCGTGGACCTGGAGAAGGACCCGCTCGTCGAGGCCGCGTGCCCCATGATCGAGACGTTCGGTTCGATCACTCCGCCCGACGCGCGGCCACGGGGCGTGCTGATCCGGGGTGTGGAGGGCGCGTCGTACGCGCGAGTCACGCAGTTCGCGGACACCCTGTGGTGGAAGCCGGTGGACGAGCCGCTGCCCAAGGACAAGGCCCGCATGGACCCGCGGCTCGACGGCCTGGGCAAGGCCGCGTGGAGCGAGATCTACAAGAACGGCCTGTCTCTCACGCGCCCGGATCCGCGCACCGGGGCGGCGATGCCGGCGATCGTTCCCGGTATTCACGTCACCGGGCTGAACCGGCGGTACATCGAGGGCTACTACAAGCCGCTGCTGATTGAGCGGAGGCAATCGACGGGCAAGAGCGAATGGATCGACGCGTTTCTGCCACTCGACCCGGACCTGCCGGTGGTGGTGACGGTCTTTCCCATCGACAGCATGGGGCGGCCGTACGAGGCGTACAGCCGAAACCTGCCGGTGGCCAACGAGTTTCAGTCCGGGGTGTACGAGTTTGATCAGTCCATCGTGCTGATGAACATCGATTCGCTTCAGGAGATGCTGAAAATGAAGGAGGGGCTGCGGGTGGTCGATGCCCCGGCCGCGCCTTCCGCGCAGCCGCACGGCGAATCGTTCGCGGGTGCGCCTCCGCCCGCCACGGTGAGAGACCCCGCGCGGGTGACGAACGTGCTGGTGAAGGGCAGGGGCGACATGAGCGACCCGGCCCGGGCCCGGGCCCTGCGCGAGCGGGTGCAGGAGATCTACGACCGCTTCGCGGCGCGGCACAACGGCGAGGTGCCCTCGGCGGCGGACATCGAGTTCGTCACCTGGGAAGAGCAGAACGCGACGTTTATCAACGCCGTGCGGACCGAGCGAACGCTGCTGCTCGTGCTGTTCATGATCATCTCGTTCACCGCGGTGCTGCTCGTGCTGGCGATCTTCTGGGCGATGGTCCGCGAGAAGACCCAGGACATCGGCGTGCTCCGCAGCCTCGGCGCCGGGCGGGGCGGGGTGGCGTGGTTGTGGGTGTGCTACGGGCTTGCCATCGGCCTTGTGGGCTCCACCGTCGGGCTCATCGGGTCGTACCTGATCATCACGAACATCAACCCGATCCACGATTGGCTGGGCAAGCAGTTGGGGCTGGTGATCTGGGATCCCAAGGTCTACTACTTCACCGTCATTCCCAACCGCGTCGAGCCGCTTGACGCGGGCGTCGTGTTTGTGTGCGGAATCCTTGCGTGCGGGCTGGGTGCATTCATTCCCGCGCTCCGGGCCGCATGGATGAACCCGGTCGCGGCCTTGCGGAACGAATGATGCCCCTGCTGTCCATCCATTCCGTCCACAAGACCTACCGGCTCGGGCGAGTACCCGTGCCGGTGCTGCACGGCGTGTCGCTGAGCGTCGAGCCGGGCGAGTTCATCGCGATCCTGGGCGCCTCGGGCTCGGGGAAGTCCACGTTGCTGCATCTGATGGGCGGGCTGGACCGGCCCGACGCCGAGCCTCGCGGCCGCATCGAGTTCCAGGGGCGCGACGTGACCACCATGGCGTCGGGCGAGTTGGATGGGTACCGGAACAACGCCATCGGGTTTGTGTTCCAGTTTTACCACCTGCTGCCGGAGTTCACCGTTACGCGAAACGTGCTGCTGGGTGCGATGATCCGTCATGGCGTACTCGCGTACATGGGCCGGCGCGCCGACCTGCACTCCCGCGCGAAGGAACTGCTCGAAAAAGTCGGCCTGTCGCACCGCCTGACGCATCGGCCTCAGGAACTCTCGGGGGGCGAACGCCAGCGGGTGGCCATCGCACGTGCGCTGATGAACGACCCGCCGCTGCTGCTGGCGGACGAGCCCACCGGCAATCTCGACCACGAAACCGGCGGCAAGATCATGGACTCGCTCCTGGCCCTGCGGCGCGAGCGGAAACTCACCCTGGTGGTGGTGACGCACGACGCGGAGATCGCCCGCCGGGCTGATCGCGTCGTGCGCCTGCTCGACGGCCGCGTTGCATGACCCAACCAAACCCCGTTCGTGTTGTCGCTTTGCGCGGCAGCCCATCCGTAGTCCTTACTATCATCGCCGTATGACCACCGTTCCCGTCAGCCCGGCCGTCGCGCTCGCAGCCCGGCGGACTCCGGTCACGCTTCGCGGGCTGGCCGACGCCGATGTCGCCGCGGATGTTGTGGACGTAGGGAGCGGGCGGCCGACGGTGTTTCTCCACGGCCTGGTCGGGCTCAACGACCACTGGGAAGAGGTTGGCCAGCGCATCGTGCACCGGTGCCGCTGCGTGATGCTTCAACTCCCGCTGCTGAACCTGCGTGGCGAAGATTGCTCCATCGACGGCGCGACCGCGCTCACGGTTCGGTTTCTGGAGCAGCACGTCCGCGAGCGGGCGGTGCTCGTGGGCAACTCTTTCGGCGGGCACGTGGCGCTTCGCATCGCGCTGGAGCGGCCGGACCTGCTGTCGGGGCTGGTGCTGGCGGGGGCCAGCGGGCTGATCGAAAAGACCATGGTCAGCGACATCCAGACGCGCCCCTCGCGCGAGTGGCTGGTGCGCAAGATCGGGGAACTGTTCTACGACAAGTCGAAGATGAACCCGGCGGATGTCGATCGCGCGCACGCCGAACTTTCCGATCGCGCCCACGCCCGCGCCATGGTCCGGCTCTCGCGCACGGCCCGCCGCAATCACCTGGGCGAGGAGATTCACCGCATCGCCTGCCCCACGCTGATCATGTGGGGGCGCCAGGACGTCGTGACGCCGCCGGAGGCCGCGGAAGAACTTCGCGCCAAGATCCGCCGCTCGAAACTCGTGTGGTTCGACCAGTGCGGTCACGCGCCGATGATCGAAGCGGCCGAGCCGTTCGCGGACGCGATGAACGTGTTCCTCGACGATCTCGGCGCGGCAGCGTGACGGCCCTCGCATGAACGGCCCCAACTCACACGCCGGCTTCCGCTGGACGACCCTGGTGGGCGCGGCGCTCCGCGTCTATCTTGATGGCCGTATCCGCCGGCTTTCCGATCGGCGGCACTGGCAGACCAACGCCGCGGGCATCCAACTCTCGCAACTCCGCACGCTTCTGCATGCCGCGCAGGGGACCGTGTTCGGCAAGGCCCACGATTTCCCCCGGCTGTGCTCCCTCCCGAACGAGGATCTGCTCGGCGCGTACCGCAAGGCCGTGCCGGTGGCCGACTGGTACGCTTTTCGCGCCAACATTCAGCGCATGCGCGAGGGCGCCGAACCTGACGTGCTGTGGCCGGGCCTGGTCATGGACTTCGCCCAGACCAGCGGCACCACCGCCGGCGACAAGTACATCCCGGTTTCGAAGGAGATGCTCCGCTCCAACTTCCTGGCGTCGCTGGACATCTTCGCGAACCTGAGCCGCCTTGGCGTGTCCCTTCCACGGCTGCTCACCGGCAAGACGCTCTTCCTGGGCGGCTCGACCGATCTTTCCACCGGGCCCGGGGGCGTTCGCACGGGCGACCTCTCCGGCATCGTGACCCCGCTCATCCGCTGGCCGATCACGGAGATCTATCTGCCCGGGCGCGACATCGCGCTGATGAGCCGGTGGCCCGACAAGATCGAGGCGATGGCGCGCCAGTGCCTCTCGCAGGATGTGCGGATGGTCACGGGCATGTGCTCGTGGGCCCTCGTGCTCTTTGAGCGGGTGATGCAACTCGCCCGCGAGACGAACCCGGGCGCGAGGGTGATCACCGATGTGTGGCCCAACTTCCGCGTCTTTGTCCACGGCGGCGTGAAGTACGCGCCGTTCGATCCCCGCGTGCGGGCCGCGTACTCCGGATCGCCCGACGGCCCGGACATCCCCACGCGGCTGGAGCTCTATCCCGCGTCGGAGGGCTTTGTGGCGATGCAGGACACGCCGCGCGATCCCGGCCTGCGGCTCCTGACCGACCATTTCAACTTCTACGAGTTCGTGCCCCTGGAATCCATCGATCAGCCCAACCCGCCCGCGTTCGCCTGCCACGAGGTCGAAAAGGGCCAGCGCTATGTCGTGACCATGTCTACGTGCGCCGGCCTGTGGCGATATGTCCTGGGCGATGTCGTCGAGTTCGACACCATTCCAGACAAACCCCACAGCATGGGTGGCGGGGGAGGCGACGGCCCGCCCCGCCTTCGCATCGTCGGACGACACCGCCAGTTCGTCAACGCCTTCGGCGAGAACCTGATCGTGGAGCACATCGAGAACGCGGTGGCGAGTGCCGCGGCGGCGACCGGTGTGGTGGTCGGGGAGTTCACGGCCGCGCCGGTGTACCCGGGCGTAGGCGTTCGCGCGGGCCTCGAACTCGCGGTGGAACTTCAGAATCCGGAGCCTTCTCCCGACCTTCTGGCGCGCTTCGCGGCGGCTGTGGATGAGTCGCTCAAGGAGCAGAACGCCGATTACACGACCAAGCGGACGGACGGGCTGGGAATGTCCGCGCCCACGGTCACGCCACTCCCGTCGGGCACGTTTCATCGCTGGCTGGAATCTCGCGGGAAACTCGGGGGCCAGCACAAGTGCCCGCGGTGCGCCAACAACCGCGAGATCATCGACCAGGTGAAATCCGTTGGGTCGCCGGTAGGTATCTGACGGAATGTGCGGGGCGGGTGCACCGCAAGCGCGATACCCTGCATCCCAACAAGGGTGCACCCGGCATCGGGACAAGTGGCGAGGGCTCACGATGAGCGAGAACAACCTGGCGACGGGAACGGGTCGGTGCGACGCCCTCGCGGCCGCGGCGGATTCGATCCTGTCTCAATGCGAATCCCTGCTTCTGGAGGTTCCCGACTCGGTGTACATCGCCGAGGCGCAGACCATCCAGGGCGGCACGCTGGGCAAGCACCTGAGGCACACGCTGGACCATTTCGCGGCCGCGTTCACGCACGCGGGGCCCATCGACTACGACCACCGCGCCCGCAACGTGCCCATGGAGACTGATCGGCAAGCGGCGTTGGCGCAGGTCGCGTTTCTGAAGGAGCGCGCGGGCTCGCTGGGGCATCGTCTGTCCGGCGATTCGGTGTCGGTCCGCGTGATGATCGCCGGCGACGGGCGTGAGATGATCCTCGGCAGCACGCTCGGACGGGAAATGGCCTTCGCCACGCACCACGCGGTCCACCATCTCGCCATGATGCGCGCCATCGCGGGTGCGTTCGGCATCGATCTGCCCGACGTTGTCGGCAAGGCGCCCTCCACCATCAACTTCGAACGCCAGGCCGGTCGCTAGTCTTCTTCGCATGTGCACCGTCTCCGTGATCTCGCTCGACACGACCGCCGCCCCGCACCTCGCGGGCGCGGCAGGCTTTCGCGTGGTGGTCAACCGCGACGAGCAACTCGACCGGCCCCCCGCGCTGTTCCCCCGATGGCGCGCCGTGGGCCAGGGCGATACCGCCCGCCGCGCCATCTGGCCGATCGACCCCAAGGGCGGGGGCACCTGGGTCGCCGCGGGCGACCACGCCCTGGTGCTCTGCCTGCTGAATCGAAACCCGGAACCGATGCCGGCGCTGCCGCCCGATCTGGTATCGCGGGGCGCGATCATCCCGCGGCTCATCGCCTGTCCCGACAGCGCCGCCGTCATGCACGCGCTCGAATCGCTCGAACTGGACCGGTTCGCCCCCTTCCGGCTCGTGGTGATCGAGCCGGATTCCCGCGGCCGCGCGTGGCGTGGTGGAATGCGCGTCCACGAGGCCGAGTGGGATCGCGTGTTGCTCCGGACGCGCACCATCCGCGGCGGGTCGGCGTGCTTCGTCAGTTCGGGGCTGGGTGATTCCAAGGTCGTCGGGCGCGTGCCGCTGTTCGAGGATCTCGTCGGAGTTCCCACCCCCGATTCCCAGGACGCGTTCCACAACCACACGTGGGCCGGGCGCGAGCATCTCTCGGTCATGATGTCGCGCGATGACGCCCGTACGGTCTCGGTTACCACGGTCGAAGCGACCCCGCGGCACGCTTCGCCGGTGGTGCGGATGTCGTATCGCCCGGTGTACGCCGCGCGCTGGGATGCCGTTGCCGCGTCGATGGGCTGAGGCCGCGGCACGGGATCATCCCGCCGCGGCCTACCATGGCCCGTCCGTGAAACACCCGGTTTTGCCCTCGAATAGGGCCCGTCAACCACGGCCACACACGCATGCACGACGCTGTACTGCATTCGGCCCGCCCGACCCCGATCCCGGCCCTGCTCAGCCCGACGCGCCTGGCGAGCAACCTGTGGCGGCACCGTGATCTCATCGGGCAGTTCGCCATGCGTTTCTTCCACCTCCGCCACCGCGGGACGCACCTGGGAGTGGTGTGGGCCCTGGTGCTGCCGCTGCTCATGATGGTGGTGTACACCGCCGTGTTCAACTTCATCCTCTCCGCGCGGTATTCGCTGACCGGGGAGGAAACGCCGTCGCAGTTCGCCGTGCACCTGTTCTGCGGGCTCACGGTCTTCACCGTCTTCTCCGAATCGCTCGTCCGCTCCTGCGTGCTCGTGATGGAGAACCCCGCCTACGTCAAGAAAGTGGTCTTCCCCGTCGAGATCCTGCCGGTGTCGCAACTCTTCGCCGCCCTCATGTTCAGCGGCATCGGCCTGGTGCTCACCATCATCGGCACGGTCGTCTTCTTCGGACGCATCCCATGGACGGTCGTGCTCATCCCGCTCGTGATGCTCCCCATGGTCGCGATGACGCTGGGACTGTCCTGGTTCCTCGCCTCGCTGGGCGTCTTCCTGCGCGACATCACCAACATCATCACGATCCTCGTGTCGCAGGTCCTGATCTTCGTGACGCCGGTCTTCTACAGCCTCGAACGCCTGCCCGAGCCCTGGCGCGAGATCGCCTCCTTCAACCCCCTCGCGCCGATCGTGGATGGGGCCCGCAAGGTCATCGTTATGGGCGAGCAGCCCGACTGGACTGCGCTGGGCGCCGTGCTGGTCGTCGGACTCGCCTGCATGCAGATGGGTTACGCCTGGTTCATGAAGAGCAAACGGGGGTTCGCCGATGTCCTCTGACGCGGCCACCATGCCCCCGATCGTGGAGCCCAAGGCCGTCGCCGACTCCTCGCCCGATCCCTCCGGCGAGCCGGTTATCTCCTGCCGGCGCGTCAGCAAACGCTACCACATCTACGAAAAGCCCCAGGACCGCCTCAAGCAGGCCTTCTTCCGCTGGACCGGAAAACGCTTCTACCACGACTTCTGGGCCGTCAAGAACATCTCCTTCGAGGTCCGCCGCGGCGAGTCCGTCGCCATCATCGGCCGCAACGGCGCCGGCAAGAGCACGCTGCTCCAGATCATCGCCGGAACCACCTCTCCCACGCAGGGCGAGGTGCTCGTCCGCGGGCGCATCGCGGCCATGCTCCAACTCGGCTCGGGGTTCAGCCCCGACTTCACCGGCCGCGAAAACGTCTACCTCAGCGGCTCCATCCTCGGCATCTCCCGCCAGGAAATGGACCACCGCTTCGACGAGATCGCGGCTTTCGCCGACATCGGCGAGTTCCTCGACCAGCCGCTCAAGACGTACAGCAGCGGCATGGCGGCGCGCCTGGCCTTCGCCGTGTCGTTCTCCGTCAACCCCGACCTGCTCATCGTGGACGAAGTCCTCGCGGTGGGCGACATCGGTTTCCAGCAGAAGTGCGTCGCCCGCCTGCGCCGCATGCGCGACGACGGTCTTACCCTCCTCTTCGTCAGCCACTCCCCCGACTCGGTCCGCAGCATCTGCCAGAAGGCCCTCTTCCTCGCCGACGGTCAGGCCATGTTCTTCGGCGGCGCCGACGCCGCGGTCAACCAGTACCTCGCACACGTCCGCGAGCAGACCAACGCCGACGCGCTCGCGGCCGACGAGCCCCTGGCCCGCCCCACGCCCTTCACGGTCGATGTTCCCGGCAAACTCCGCTACGGCAGCGGGCAGGCCCAGTTCGAGAAGGTGCGCGTGCTCGACGCCGCCGGCGAGCCCCGCCGCGCCTTCGCCCTGGGCGACACCATCGTCGTCGAGGCCACGATCCGCGCCCACGCCGACGTGGAGCATCTCAACGCCTCCTTCCTGATCCGTGACATCACCGGCGTGGACCTGATGGGCACCACATGCTTCGACGAGCGGGTGAAACTGCCGCGCCTCGTCAAGGGCCGCTCGCTCACCCTCCGCTTCGAGTTCGAGAACCGCCTGCGTGCCGGGAACTTCGGCGTCTGCCTTGCGCTCAACCGCGTTTCACGACGCGACTATGCAGACGTGATCCTCTTCGACCAGGTCGATGGGTGCGCCTCCTTCGCCGTGGTCGCCGACCCCGACCGGCCGGTCCATTACAAGTTCCACCAGCCCGTCAATGTGACGTTCAAGGTGGACCCGGAGGGCCGCGCATGACCGACGCCCCCCACGCACCCCACGACCCCCGCACCGCCGACGCGGAGCGCCCCGTCGCCCCCAACTACGCCTACTGGCGGGAGCACGGTGGGGCGTGGGTCGCCGAGTACCAGGGCCGCAAGAGGTACCAGGTCCTGTACCACATCCAGGAACTGATGCTCGCGAACTACATGCTGTGCACGGCCCAGGGGCGCGAGCGCCCGCTGCGCGTGCTCGAGTTCGGCTGCGGCGTCGGGCGACACCTGCGCAACCTCTCGGGCCTTCCCAACGTGGATGTCCACGGCTACGACCAGTCCGAAGCGATGGCCCGGGGCTGCCTCACATGGTGCGACGAAGGCTGGTTCGCCTCCCATGTTTCCGTTGGCGAACCTACGGGCCCGCTTCCGTACGATGATGCCTCCTTCGACGTCGTATACAGCGCCGAGGTGCTGGTGCACGTGCGGCCGGAGGACCTGCCGGTCGTGCTCGCCGAGATCATGCGAGTCTGCCGCGGGCACGTGCTGCACCTGGAGCCCAGCCCGGGCGTGGAGGTGCACGGCGAGGTGCATCAGGGGTGCTGGAATCACGACCTGGTGAAGGCGTACCGTGGGCTGGGACGTGCGTGCGAGGTCCTGCCGTGCGGATATGAGGTGCACACGCCGTACCGTGTGAGGGTGGGCGAGAAGCCCCGGTTCACCTGGCCGCGTGAAATGCTCGACATGTGCCTCCGCATGGAGCGGGATATCAACGAGGGCTTTCGCATCGTCCAGCAGGGCTCAGTTCAAGAGCCCGACCCCACCGGACCGAGCGCTTCCTGAGGAATCATCTGATTGGGCACGAGCAACTGGCAGCAGATTCCCTTCTGCATCGAGGCGATCATGAAGATCGCGCCCGCCCGGGTGCTCGATGTGGGTGTTGGCTTCGGGCGGTGGGGTATCCTCGTCCGCGAGTTCGCAGAAGTTTGGGAGGGACGCGTTTTCAAAGACCAGTGGACGATCCGCATCGAGGGCATCGAGGCCTTCCCGCGCTCTGTCGGCGCGTACCACCGTGAGTTCTACGACCAGATTCACATCGGCGACGCCGCGACCGTCCTCCCCCCCCTTCCGGGGCCGTGGAACCTGGTGATCTTCGGCGATTCGCTGGAGCATGTCACCAAGGACGTCGGGCGGTCGCTGCTCTCCACGTGTCTGGAGAGGGCTGACTATGTGCTTGTGAATGTTCCCCTGGGAGACGGCCATCCGCAGGGAGAGGCGTATGGGAATCCCTTCGAAAGGCACCTCTCCGCATGGGACGTCGGTGACTTTGATTCGTGCCATCCGGTGCGGCGGCTGCTCATGCGGGACTACATCGGCAGGCCATACGGCTCCTTCGTGCTCTCTCGCGCCGATCCGAAGGACCTGCGCACGAGTCTCTACGCCCCGGTCAGCGTCTTCAGCAACGCGGCCGGCACGGGGGGGGATCTGCAGAGCCTTGCCGCGGAATCCGGCGAACTGCGCGCGATGCTCGATGAGTCTCGCGCCGAGCACGAGGCGACCCAGCGCGCCCGCACCGCACTCCGGGCCGAGTTTGATCGGCTCGCCGCGTCGTCGCGTGAGGAGATCGAGCGCCTCCGTGCGGCGGAGCAGGCCGTGCGGAACGCCGAGCACGCCGCCCGTGCCGAGGTCGAGCGCCTCACTCTGGCGCTCTCCGACGCCCTGGCTCGCGAAGAGTCACTGGCCTTACAAATATCGGAACTCCAGTCGCGGAGCGCGCACGTCGAAGCTACGCTTCAGGCCGAGATCGCGGCGTGGCGCTTGCGCCTCGCCGAACTCTCCGCGCAGCTCGTCACCGCCCAGGACCGCGTCGGCTTCCTGACCGCCCTGTGCGATCGCGCCGTGGCCCGCTTGCGCGGAGGGCTGGCCTGACTTGGAATCTCGCGAGGAGACACGTTGGCAACACGTACGAGCACATCGCTCCGGCACGCAGCGCTCGTCCTCGATTCCCTGGCTCCCCTTGCGCCCGCACGCATCCTCGATATCGGTCTGGTGTGCGGACGCCTCGGCCTCACCGCCCATCAGGTCCGTGAAGCGGTCGCCGCCGAGGAGGGCCCCCGGCCCGCAACCGCGACCCTCGAAGCGATCGACATCGCGGAAAACGTGAGCGCCACACACCATCGAGCCACCTACGACCGGATCCACTTCGGCAGCGCCGCCGAGACGCTCGCGTCCGGTGCCCAACCCTGGGACGTGATCATCCTGAACACTTCCTCTGCCTGCGCGCACCCCGACCTCGTCGAATTGTGCCTGGACCATGCCGACTACGTGCTGCTGACCGGCGAGCTTCCTCGCACCCGGGTCCCCACCGGCATGCCCGCTCGCTCCACACACCTCGTCCGCCGCGTCGTGTCGGACGCACGCGATTCGGAGGCCACGCTCCTTTCCCGGGCCAACCCCCGCCGCGTCGGCGAACTGCCCGGCGCCGACCACTCCCTTGCCTCCACGCGTGATGAGCTCGATCTCCTTCTCGACCGCGCGGCCGATCAGTCCTTTGAACTCGGCTTCATCAAGCGCTCGCGTGCCTACCGCATGGCGAAGCGCTTCCGCGAGTCATCGCTGGGGCTGACGCTCGCGAGGCTCAAGCCCGATTGTGTGCTTGTGGAGGCCCTCGGCGAGTCGGCGGGCGCCGCGAAAGGCTCCGAGGTCTGGCTGCTCCACGCCTCGGGCAGGCCCGATCAGCCGAGCGTGCCTTGGGATTTCGTGGTCCATGATGGCGACTGGGAGACCAAGGCCGAGCCCCGCCGGCCGCACGGGCGATGCATGGTGACCGATCGCGCCGCCAAACTCGCCGTTCGCATCGGCCCCGATCCCGAGTTGCGACTTCTGCGGCATCCCTGGAGCGGCAAGGTCCGCATCACCCGCACCGGGCGATCCGAGACCATCGACCTCTACCACCCCACGGGCGACGTGCTTTCCGTGTACCCCGCCCGCACCCCGATGTTGCCCCGCCAAAGCGCGGCCGCGCCCGGGCCGGTGACCTCGCCCCCGAGCGAAGTTGCGAAGCCGGCGTCGTTCACACCGTACCAGCAGCAGTTCATCGAAGCCGTCCGAAAGGCCGCGCCCCCCGCCATCGCCGTCACCATCCCGCGCTACCTGGGCGTCACCAGTTCCACGGCCAATCTCTTCGAGCACTGCTACTTCGCCCCCGAGTCACCCGTCACCGACCCGGCCTCGCTCACGGAGGATGATCTCCGGCGGCACGCCGACGTATTGCTCGCCTGCCGCGTGAACCGCGTAGTCTTCAGCGGCGGGCACGAGACCCAGCACCGGCTTGTGCAACTGATCCGCGAGCGCGATCCCAGCATCCGCTGCGATGTCTTCCTGCACTATTCCTATCCGCAGTTCTCCGAAGACCACGGTTGGGCGCTGATGAAACTCTGGATCGATTCCGCCCGGCGCGGTGAGGTCTACTCGATCGCGAGCGACAAGTTCGGCTTTGATCGCTTTATCAAGTCCCTCGGCCTGCGTGGCCACGTCCTGCTCAATCGCGTCAACGGGCCACTGCTGGGTCCTCCGCTGCTCCCTGACTCCCCTCGCGAGGTCGGAATGTGGCTATCTGGAACCACGTACCGCAAGATACCGCACGCCATGCTGGCCGCGTTGGCCTTGATGCCCGCCGCCCGCCTCCACGGAGCGGGGTTGTGCCCTCGTGCGATGGAGGTCATCGAGTACCTCGGCCTCAGAACCGCCGGTGTCCAGGAGGCCCAGATATCGCACGACGAGCTCTTTCCGCGGATTCGGCTCACACATCTGACCATGTACGTCACGTTCATCGAGTGCTGTCCGATGCTGCCGTTGGAGAGTCTCCACCAGGGCGTACCGGCCCTCACGGGCCCCAACAGCCATCTCTTCGACGACAACCCGTTTCTGTTCGAACGGCTGGTGGTTCCATTCCCTGATCGAGCCGAGGTGATCGCCGACTACGCGGAGCGGGCGATTCGCGAGCGGGGGGAGATCGTTGCCGAGTTCAAGCGGTATTACCCGGAGTACGAGGCGCGGTCGAAGCGGTCCTTTGAGGCGTTTCTGGCTGGATAGCCCGAGCGGTGAGTTTCGGAGGACAATCGTGGGAACACCGGCAGGCGCAACCGACGAGATCATGCAGAGGGTGTTGGCGAGTGACGAGTTCCGCTCACTCATCCGCCAGGAAGTTGACCGTTCTCGCAACGCCGATCTTCGGTCGACGGGCTACCTGCCGTCCGCAGGCGGGGCTGACAAAGTGATCACTCGCCTTGACGAGTCCCCCCCCATCGGTCCCGACGGGTTGCCCGTGCCTCCGAAGCACCTTTGGGCTGGCTACGGGGAGACCGTGGAGCAGTACATCGGTCTTGGGCTGTCCAACGCCGGGCCGATGGAGCGCATCACCGGTGAAGCGGGCGTTCGCTGGGGGAACGGCATCCGCGTGCTGGATTTCGGCTGTGCCGCGGGCACGATGATCCGCACCCTCGCGCGTCACGCGGGAGTCGACGAAATCTGGGGCTGCGACATCACGGCGGAGGCCATCGACTGGGCGCGCCGGCATCTGTCCCCGCCATTCCGATTTACGACCAACACCACGGCCCCGCATCTGCCGTTCGAAGACAACTACTTTGACCTTGTGTATTGCGGCTCCGTGTTCACGCACATCCCGGATATCGCGGATGCCTGGCTCATGGAGGTGGCGAGGATTCTGAGACCGGGAGCCTTGCTCTATGCGACAATTCACGACCAAAACTTCATCCGCGCGGCGGTCGAGCAGGCCCCGGAGTTTTTCGTGACCCAGTTGTGGCAGACCCGCCTGAGCCCGGAGGAACGAGAGGCGAAGTTCGCGCAAGTCACCCTCGGATTCGGGCCCTGGTCGCAGGTGTTCTTCGACACGAACTACTTTGCAACGAGGATGTGCCCGCGGTTCGAACACGTCGGTACTCACCCGTTTGCCTACGGCATCCAAACCGCTGTGGTCTTGAGGAAACGCGGGGCGTGCCTGATAAACAGGCGGGCTGATCCGCGTAATGGGGAGCATGTTTGTGTCCAACCGGGATCCATATGACCAGGTTCGAGTCGGTCCGCCTTCCGACGAGTTCGATCGACTCCTGTTCCGACTTGAGGAACGGGAAGCAGAACTTGCCTTCATCAAGTCCAGCCGCTTGTACACGCTCGCGCGTCGACTTCGGTGTTCTTCCATGGGCCGCGCCATGCTGCGGCGGCGGGCGAATGTCGTTGAGATCGAGGCACTCGGGGACCACGCCCAGTCAACCGCTTGGCTGCTGCACGCTTCCGGTAGACCCGGCGAGCCCAGCGTGCCTTGGGACTACGTCGCGGCCGATCCCTCCTGGCGGATTGAATCCTCTTCGAGACACCCGGACCGTACTTGGCTTGTGACCCGCCGACCCGCTGCCGCCTTTCTGGCCTTGGGTCCTGATCCCGAACTCCGCTTCCTCGCTCATCCGGATGCCGGTACCGTACGAGTTTCCTTTGCTGGCCGATCTGAGTTGTTGAATCTGCGATCCCCGAGCCCGGTCGAGGTCTCGGTCTACCCGGCACGAAGACCCATGCTCGTTCCCTCTGCCCCCGCCAAACCCGACGGACCGGCCGACGCAGACGACTTTGTCGAGCGTGCACGCGCGTCCAATGCCCAGGTCGTAGCGGTCACATACGACCAATTCCTCGGCGTTTCCAGCTCGACCGCCAACCTCTTCGAGCACTGCTATTACCTGTCAGAGCGCAGCGGGCTCGGCAACGAAGACCTCGCTCGCCATGCCCGGTCCCTGCTGGCGACGCGTGCCAGTCACTTCGTGTTCAGCGGAGGAAACGAATATCAGCACAGCCTCATGCAGACAGTAAAGTCGATCAACCCGGGCGTTCGATGCGATCTGTTCTTGCACGCGTCGTACCCTCAGTTTGCGGAACCCTATTCCTGGAAAGTATTCAATCTGTGGCTGGAATCCGCTCGGCGCGGGGAGGTGTACAGCATCGCCAGTGCCAAACTCGGCTTCGATCGCTTTGTGAGGTCCCTTGGTCTGCGCGGGCATGTTCTCCTCAATCGAATCAATGCGAAGTTGCTTCCCTGCCCCGAGTTGCCGGACGCGCCCCGGCATATCGGCCTGTGGCTCTCGGGAACAACCTATCGCAAGATTCCCCACGCAATGATCGCGGCGATGTCCCTGATACCTGATGTCCGCCTCCACGCGGCAGGGTTGCACCAACAGGCGATCGAAGTCATCCGGACATTCGGAATACCCGAGGAAAACGTCGAGTCCGCGCAGATCCCCCACGCCGACGTCCTCAGGCGTATGAGGACAACGCATCTCACGATTTACGTGACGTTTATCGAGTGCTGCCCGATGATCCCGCTCGAGAGCCTGCACCAGGGCGTTCCCGCCCTCATCGGACCAAACAGCCACCTCTTCCGGGACAACCCGTTCCTCTTCGAGCGGCTCGTGGTTCCGTTCCCCGATCACGCCGAAGTCATCGCCGACTACGCCGAGCGGGCGATCCGGGAACGCTCCGCTATCGTGGCCGAGTACCAGCGGTACTACCCCGAATACGAGCAGCGTTCCAGGCAATCGTTCGACGCGTTTGTGAACTCCTGACACTCATCCAGGACAACACCCCCTCGCACCAAGGGGTCGCCCATGCCCAGCATCGAAGAAAACCTCAACTGGGCCAACGCGCAGGCCTGGACCGACCACGGCGAGGAATGGTCCTCGGGCTTCGGCGACTCGCACTTCATGTGGCACGCCTTCATCATGCCGCGGATCGCGCACCACCTGCCCTGCGAACGTGCTCTCGAGATTGCCTGCGGGCACGGCCGCTGCACCCGCTTCCTCGCCAGGCAGTGCGCCCGCCTCTGGGCCGCTGACCTCACCCGCGAGGTCATCGACGCGTGCCGCGAACGCCTCGCATCGTTCACCAACATCGACTACGCCCAGACCGATGGCAAATCGCTTTCAATGATCCCCGACAACTCCCTCGACTTCGTCTTCAGTTGGGATTCCCTTGTTCACGCCGAAGCCGACGTCATGGACGCGTATCTCGCGGAACTGGCACGCACGCTCAGGCCCGGCGGATTCGGATTCCTCCACCATTCCAACCTCGGCGCCTTCCGCGACGCGGCCGGTGCTGTCAGCGTTCAGCACAGGCACTGGCGCGCCGAGTCCATGACCGCGCCCAGGTTCCGCGAGGCGTGCGTGCGGGTGGGACTTACCTGCCTTTCACAGGAGCTCATCCCCTGGGGCGGCGCCGAGTTCATCGACTGCTTCTCGTACTTCACGCGCGCGAAACCGCCGACGGACCACACGACCCTCGTGAAGGAACACCCGGCCTTCCTCTCGGAGGCCGCGGCGATCCGAAGACTCCACGAGATCTACAAACGTCGGGTGCCGATCGGGTGAGCGACATGTCCGGCCCGTGCTACTCCCCGCGCCCGGTCCAGATCCGCTCCACCGACCCCGCCGCACCCTTCGCCGCCTTCTTCAACCCCACCGCCGCCAGCGCCCGGCTCACCTTGTCCGCCCACCGGTACCTCAGGTTCTCCGCGATCGCCCGCTTCACCTCCACGCGCACCAGTTCCTCGCTCACGCACGTTGCGGTCCCATTCGCCGCCGCGCCCGCCCGCAGCGCCTCCAACTCCCGCCCCAGCCCGGCGTTGCGATCCTTCTCCTCGTACGTCTCCGCCAACTGCATCCGCAGCGCCACATCGGGGCGCGTCATCATCGTCGGATGCTTGGCGATCAGGTACGCCTTCAGCGCGTGCCAGCGGTGCAGCGCCTCGGAGCGGATCAGCGAACCCTCCCGCAGCCGGTAGTGCAGCAGAAACTCCGGGATGGCCACCCCGCGATACCCGTGCTCCACCAGCGTGCACCACAGATCCCAGTCCTCGAAACTTGTCAGCCACTCGTCGTATCCGCCCACCTTCAGCACGATCTCGCGCGACAGGATCGACGCCGCGCCGGGCCCCGCGGCGTTGTGGAACGCCAGCAGGTTCCCGTCCATCGCCATCGGCACGTACCCGGACACCGCCTCGCCCGGCCGCGTCGAGAAACTTTCGAACAGGCAACTCGCGCACGCCAGCGAGGGGTCCCGCGTCACCGCCTCGTACAGCCGCTCCACATACCGCGGGTGCGCCACGTCATCGCCGTCGATCGGCACCACCCACGGGGTCTTCGCGTGCCGGAACCCGTGATTCCGCGCCGACCCCAGGCCCCCGTTTCTCTTGTGCAGGACCGTGTACCCCTCGCCCTTTAACCGCTCCAGCAGGGCCAGCGTCTGGGGCTCGGTCGAGCCGTCATCGACAATCAGCAGGTCAAACCTCTTGAATGTCTGCCCCTTCAGCGAGTCCAGCGTCTCCGGCAGATACTGCCCCACGTTGTAGCACGGAATGATCACCGTGATCGGGTTGCCCTCCGCCTCCGCGCCCCGCGCCCGCCGCACCGTGCCGCGAGTACCTATTACCACCCGCTCCCACTCCGAAACAACCCCCCGTGGTTCGCTGAGCAGCCGCGCCCGCTCCCGCGCTCCCGCGCCCAGCCTTTCCCGCATCCCCGCATCCGCCAACACCCGCGCGATCCCGTCCGCCAGCGACTCCGCGTCCCCCGCCCGCGTCACCACCCCGCTCACCCCGTCCTCCACGATCTCCGGCAAACTTCCCCCGTCCGACACCACCACACACGCCCCCGCGCTCATCGCCTCCACGCACGCGTACGAGTACGAATCCCACAGCGACGGCAGCACGCACGCCTCCGCGCGCCCGATCGCCTCCGCCAGCCTCCCGCGCTCGCACGCCGGCTCAAACACAACCCGTCCACGCAGCCCCTCCGGCACCCGCCCTTCCAGGTACTCCCTCATCGACCGTCCGAACGGCCCCGTCTGCGTATCCCCTCCGATCAACCGGAACCGCGCCCGCGTTCCGCGCTCCAGCAGCCGCACCGCCGCGTCCACGAAGACGTGCGTCCCCTTGCAGACCTGCAGCCTCCCGAAATAAAGAACTTCGGGCTCCTCCGCCGCCCTCCCCCGCGCCCTCCGGGCCTCGCCGAGAAACTCCTCGCTCATCGCCAGCGGCAATCGCACCAGCCGCATCGGCGGCAACTCCGGCCGAACCCGAGCCGCGGCCAGGTCCCGCTCCATCCGCCCCAGCATCGCTCGGCTCGCCCCGATCACCACATCCGCCTCTCCCGCCGACCACAACTCCATGTGCTCGAGATGCGCCAGGTCCGTGTTCAGAATGGCCGTGCGGTCCACCTCGCGACACACGTAGTGCGGCGTGTGCAGGCGCACCCCCAGCACCGCGCCCTCAAAGTCGCCCAGCGTTCGCTTCGCCCGGATCGGCCAGTACCCGAGCCCCAGGTACTCCGGAAACTCGATGTAGTCGAAGGGCGTGGCCGCGTGCAACGGCCGCAGTGCCTCCAGCGTCGCCATCGAGTACCGGCTGGAATGGCAGTAATACGCCCCCGGCAGCGCCGCCTTGCCGCGCTGCAGGTCCACCGCGTGAAAGCGCACACCCGGCAAGGCCGCGGCCCCGCCCTCCGCCAGCCCTTCAAACGGCGACGTCAGGACATGCACCTCATGCCCGCCGCCGACCAGCGCACGCGACATCTCGAGGATGTACGTGGCCAACCCTCCGCCAACGAACGGCGCGACCTCGCTGGAAACCAGGCAAACCCGCATTGACCCCTCTCCGCGCGGCCACCGGCCACGGGGATGGAGTCTAGGTTTGAGACCCCCCGCGTTTCCTCCGAGGCATCACGTCAATAGAACCCGTCCCCGGGTCCGCGGCGATCCTTTTCCAGATGTTCGTTCAGCGTCCGGAGCCGAGTTGACCCCGGAATCCGGCTTCCGGGAAGAACCGTCCGGGGCTGGGCGTGTCCGCGATCTGGCTGTGCAGGTACACGCGATCCGCGGGAATCTTGCACTCCCGCATCAGCGCATCCACCAACTGCATCAGCCGCGCGGTCTGGGCTTCGGTAAACGGCCGCCGCTCCCCGTTGCCGACGATGCAGATTCCGATCGCGTTGCGGTTGTACCAGTCGGCCTTGGCGCCCGCGGCGTGGGCCCCCGCGCTCTGCTTGAGCCAGCGAGCCCCCACGTGAATCTGCCCGTCACGAAGCCCGCTGCCGTTGCCGATCACGAAGTGGTATCCCAAACCCCGCAGCCCCATCGACCGGGCCTGCTCGTCGAGCGTGTCGGGCGACCCGCTGGCCGTCCCGCTGTCGTGGATCACGATGGCCTGCCAGCGTCCGGCCGTCATGGGCTCGGGCGTGTTGAAGACCGACTCGATGCCGCCCGCCCCCGCCATCGCCGCCAGCGGCGGAAGCGCGAAGCCGTCCCCGATGGGCGATTCGCGCCGATCAAGAGCCAGGAGCAGGCCGCCCACCACGGTCATGGACGCCACCAGCGAACCCCACACGATGCGGGTGCGCGACGATACCGGGCGATTTCCGCCCCCCGTTCGCGTCCGCCGTGTCCTGGCGTTGCTCATCCTTCCCGGGTCCTTCGGGCTCGTGCTTCACGAGCGCCAAAGAGAATCGACTCGCGCCCGCGCGTTTATTCACATCCCGCGCCATTTTGCGCGCACCAAACGCTAGGCGTGAGCAACTTGAGGCGCGCACGGTGCAAGCGTCAAGCGCCGCACACGTCCGCACGAGCGTTATTCCGCTCCATTCAGCACGCGCCCCCGGATGTTGGGCTGCCGGTCGCCTTTGTTATCCCAGACGTACGTCGGCGCCCGCCGATCTCGCGCCGCGTCCGTCAGGTCGTACTGGCTCCGAGGCTCGTTCTCGCTGAGCAACGGGTCCCCGCACCCCGCCGGCCCCAGCGCCACCCCGGCCACGACCACGATCCCGCCGACGATCCTCGCCACCTTGCGCATCGCGTGCTCCCGGCGCGGCACGCACCCGCGTGTCGCAAAAACAGTGTACCGCTCGCAGGCAGCGAGCGGCACACCGGAGGAGAGAGAGAAGACAGGAGAGTTTCGGACAAGCCGACTCGCGCCAACCTATCCACAAGAATCTACGGATCGGGTGCCGCGAGGTTCAAACGGTTTCATAGTTCTCGGACGATCCCCGGTAGTAAGCCGTCCGTTCGGATCAAGGCCGATCTCCCCTCGGACCAGCAACTGACGCAGTCCTTCGTAGACCCCCGCGCACGCGGCCGTCGCCACGTTCAGCGAACGCTCTTCGGGCGCCATCGGCATGGTCACCACGCGCTCCGGAAACCGAGCGAGCAGCGAGGTCTCCAGCCCGGCCGTTTCCTTCCCAAAAACCAGTGCATTTCCGGGCCGAAACTCGGCGTCGAAGAAACTGCGCCCGCCCTTGGTCGAGAACAGCCACACCCCCGTCGGTTCGCATTTCCGCAAATACGCGTCGAAGGAGTCGTGCTCGCGGACGTCCAGCCGCGGCCAGTAGTCCAACCCCGCCCGTCGGCACGCCTTTTCGCTCGTATCAAACCCCAGCGGCCGGATCAGGTGCAGCGAACACCCCGTGGCCACGCACGTGCGTCCGATGTTGCCCGTGTTGTTGGGAATCTCGGGCTCGACCAGAACGACGTCAAACACACGCCGAGGCGAATCCCCGGGCAGGGTTGGCCGCGCCGTCTCGCTCACTTCTCGGTCCGCGACTTGATGTACGATTCTTCCGCCTGCCGGCGAGCCTGTACCCCGGGATCAACCGCGAGCATTTTGTCGAGCGCCGCCTGGCCCTTGGGAGACCCCAGATGACCCCACCAGTGCACGGTGCCGTCGGATCCGACCAGGAGCCCCCAGGGCATCGGATAGGACTGAGTTCCGGTGTACGTCCTTGTTGACATCTCCCACAACTGGCCCTCGGGGTCCACCATGAATCGGTGCTTCAGGGCCTTCTCTCCCTGGAACTTCGTCATGATCGGCTTCAGAAAGTCCGGTTCCATGTTGAACTTCGATTGCCCGCTGTTGTCGCCGATCGGGCTGACCACGCCCACCACCGCGACGTCGCGGCCGCGCTGCCGTTGGACCAGTTCGTACGCGTCGATCTGCGGCACCGAGAACCGCGCTTCGGGGTGCCAGAAGTACAGGATGGTGACCCGGCCCTTGGTCACCGACTTGGACGGGAACCACGCGGTGTCCGGAGTAGAAAACCGCGGCAGATCCGCGAAGGGGTCATACTTTTGCCCGGGCTGGAGCTGCTGGCGGGCCTGCTCATCCTCCGGAGGATTCGGCCACGCCGCCTTCTTGTACACGTCCGCGGATGGCTCTTCGAACGGCTGCTCGGGCAGGTTCGTCAGGTCTACCCCCTGACGCAAGGCCTCCGTGCGCCGGGCCTCGGCCTCCGCCGCGTCCGCCGCGGCCTTCAGCCTCATGTTCACCGATCCCGCATCCTCGCCGCTTTCCTTCACCAGCGTGTCGCAGGCGGTTTCCACCGACTCCGTCACGATGTCCGCGAACCGCAGTTGCCCCGCCCGATCAATCAAGAAAAAATCCGGGTCGGCGTCCGCGCTCAACGACTTGCGGAACTCTCCGTCCTTGTCGTGCGCCAGCAGAAACGTCGCGTCTTTCGGCGCCGCCACCTTGTCCGCCGCGTCCCATTCCTGCGCCGAATGCGCCGCCACCACGATCAGCCCTTGCGCCCCGTGCTTCTCCGCCATCCGCCTGGCCAACGTCAGCGCCCGCTTGGACTGCGGCACGTAGTCGGTCCAGGTGAGGATCAGCACCGGCTTGCCCGCGGCCACTCCCGCCGACAACGCCGCGCCGTTCTTCCAGTCCGCCAACTTGCCGAAGGCCGCAAAATCAAACGGCTTGCGTTCGATCCCATCCAGCCTGATCCGTCGCGCCCCCTCCCCTTCGCGAACTACCCCATCCCTCAACTGGGCGAACGCGGGCACCGAAAGCCCGACAACAACGGCGAACGACCACGCGGCGACAAGGCTCTTACGCATGAGGCTTCTCCGGGCGAACCCCGAGCGGGGCATGCTGACACATGGTAGTAGGACGCCGTCCCGCCCGCTTTGTTCACCGGAATCAGCGCCTACCGCGGCTCCACCAGCCTCGAAAGGGCGACGCCGCACGCCACCGAGATGTTCAGCGAATCCACCCCCGCCGAGATCGGGATCCTCACGCGCAGGCCCGCCTCCCCGAATGCCCCTTCGCTCAACCCCGCCCCCTCCGTCCCCAGCACCAACGCCGGCCGCGCCACTTCCCCGGGCTCGATCGTCCGGATGTCCCGCGCCCCCGGGTCCGGGGTCAGCGCAATCACGGTAAAGCCAAGTTCCCTCAACGTCCCCAGGCCCCCGGGCCAGGGCTCAACCCTTGCGAACGGCACCCGCAGCACATGCCCCATCGATACCCGGACCGCCTTGCGATAAAACGGATCGCAGCATGACGGGCTGAGCAACACCGCGCTCCCCGCCCCCGCCAGGGCCGCGGTGTTCCTGAACGCCGCCCCGACGTTTTCCGCGTTAGTCAGGCCTTCCAGCACGACCAACGCCCGCGAGGCTCCCGCAACCTCCTCGAACCCCGGCCCTGCTATCCGTTCCCCGCATCCCAGCACCCCGCGGTGAAACTGGAACCCCACCAGCCGCTGCATCACCGCGTCCGAAACCATGTACGCCGCGGCCGTCCCGGGCATTTTTTCGAGCACGTCCGCCAGCCCCGCCACCCGGTTCGGCGTCATCAGCACGCTCCGCATCGGAAACCGCGACTCCGCCAGAATCCGCACGATCACCTCGCCCTCGGTGTTGAAAACCCCCCGCCTGCCCGCGCCCTCATCCGCCCGCAATCCCGCATCCTTCAGACTCGCGTAGTCCGCCAGGCGCGGATCGTCCGGGTCGTCAATTTGAATGGGCACCACCATGGCCGCGGATCGTACCGGTGGCGCCCGTCTCCCGATTGAGGCGGGCCGAACCCGGCGACTGTCCTCTGTCGCCTCCGCCGCACCCTCTATCCTCCGCCTCGTGGTGGCATCAGCCTCCCGGCTGATGTCTTGCTCGACTCCCAAATCCCCAGGATCCCCTCGTGCAACTCGAACTCTGGCAAGCCGTGGTCCTCGGAGTCGTCGAGGGCATCACCGAATACCTGCCCATCAGCAGCACCGGGCACCTGATTCTCGCCTCGGGCCTCATGGGTCTGGACTCCCCCGATCGCCGCGAGGCCGTGAACTCCCTCAACATCGTGGTGCAGGGCGGGGCCATCCTCGCGGTCGTCGGCCTCTACTGGCCCAGCGTTTTGAGCATGCTCAAGGGCGTGGTGGGGCGCGACAACGCCGGGTTTCGATTGGCCGTGAACCTCTTTATGGCGTTCCTCCCGGCCGCGATCTTCGGAAAACTCTTCGATGACGCCATCGACCGCCTGCTCTTCCGCCCCGGGCCGGTCCTTCTCGCCCTGGCGGTGGGGGGGATCTACATGATGATCCTCGACCTCCGCCAGCGCGGCCGGATGGCCATGATCCGCTCCCACCTCCGCCACAAGACCCTCGCCGATCTCACCATCACCGATTCGCTGATCATCGGCCTGCTCCAGTGCATCGCCATGTGGCCCGGAACCAGCCGCTCGATGATGACCATCACCGGCGGCATGATCGTCGGCCTGCCGCCCCGCGAGGCCGCGAAGTTCAGTTTCCTGCTGGGTGTCCCCACTCTCACCGCGGCGACGCTCTACAAACTCGCCAAGAACCTCTATTCCAGCCACCAGACGCAAACGCCCAACATGTTCGATCAACTCGGCTGGCTTCCCTGTCTCGTGGGCCTTGCGGTGGCCGCGATCTCCGCTGCGCTCGCCGTCAAGTGGCTCGTGAACTTCCTCTCGCGCCACGGCCTCATGCTCTTCGGCTGGTACCGCCTCGCCCTCTGCGCCGTCCTGCTCATCCTCATCCAGTCCGGTCTGGTTTCCATCGAGCACCCCGAGGCGGTCAACCCGAACCAGACGCAGACCACCGTGCCGCCGGTCCGGTGGTAGCATCAGCCTCCCGGCGCCTCCCGGCTGATGTCGGCCTGTCCTCAGGCCGAGTCTCTTGTGTCCAAAAACGAAACCGCCGCGCCCGTGAGGGAGAACGCGGCGGAATCCTCGCATGTCATCGCGTGTTTACCACGTGAACTCGGCATCCACCGTCACCCGGTCCTGCATGATGTCGTCATCATGGTTGGTCAGGCCGATCTCGTACACCCCGCCCACGCTCACGTTCGGTGTCAGTTTCCAGCGCCCGCCCAGACCGACCCACACCACGCTCGAGCCCGACACATCCGCCGAGCCGAAGTTCGCGTAGTCCAGTCCGCCCACATCAAACGGCAGGCGCGTCCCGTCGCTGAGGTAATGGAACCCGTGCAGTTCCACGCACGGCGCAAACCCCGGCAGCGTCTGCGGCGCGATCTCGAAGTCCGCGTGCAGGTCCCACTGAAAGACCTGGTTGCCGTCATCGCCGTCAAACGGAATGCGGTACGCGAGGTTCCCGATCACGTGGAACCGGTCCCACCCCTTCGCGATCGACACGAACGGGCTGACCTCCGTCGTGCCGAACATCGCGATCTTGTCCTCGCCCGAGTCCAGGATCAGCCGCACGCCCGGCGTGATCACGAAGTCGTTCTCGCGATCCACGTACACCGCGTACTTGAGGCCCGCGCCGATCTCGTTCCAGCCTTCCTCCTCCGGCAGCGCCCCCGCGTTCATCCACGAGTACCCGTCCTTGATCGCGATCAGCCCCAGCCGCTCCGTCAGCGCCACCCGCGCCTGCACCGCCGCGACGTTCACCTCGCCCCCCGCTAGCGTCGAATCATCCGAGAACGTGTGGTGCATGAAGATCAGCCGCACGCCCGTGTTGTTGAACGGCGTCTCGAAGTAGATCGGCTGCCCCACCGGGTTGTAGAAGTGTTCAAATCCTCGAAGCCCTGAAAGAAAGCCGTCCCAGCCGACCTTGGGGTCGTCATGGAACCGCTCATCGCTGAACAGGAACGTCGCCTTCGGATTCACCGAGTCCGGCGGCGACGCCGGCTTCGCGTTCTCCTTGGTGTCCTGCGAATAGGCCGCGGCCGCCCCGGACGCGAGCACCACGAGCGAGATCAGAACGGCACGATGGGAGGCGAGGGCAGATGACATGCGTGTCTCCTTAATCTGGGCAAGTTCGGCGATATTAGTAGATAAACTTATCCAGAATCAAGCGCAGGCATCAAAAAAGCCCCGCCGGAGCGGGGCCGCCGTCGCCCGAATGCCGGGGGAATCTAGTGCGAGTCGTCAGCCGCGGCGTGCGATTCTGCCGCGGCGTGCGGCTCCGCGCTCGGAATCGCCGCCAAGATCTCGCGCTGCCACGGGTGCTCGCCCATGAAGTCCACCTTGCCCGTCGCGATGTCGCACACCGCGCCCACCAGGCGAACCTCTCCCGAGCCTACCGCCGCGCGAACCTCTTGGCTCTGCTTCAGCAGGTCGAACACCGTCTGCCACACGTTCTCCCGCACCGCGTTGGCCGCCAAGGTCTGCGCATCCGCCCCCGCATCCGCCTTCCGCGCCCGATCCACCGCCGGTTGATCCGCGCCACCATGCGCCCGAGGCTGCCGTGCAGTTCCGCCCCCGAGGCCGCCGCGGCCACCGCGCCGCACCTGGTGTGCCCCATCACCAGGATCACCGGCGTCTTCAGGTGCTCCACCGCGTACTCCGCCGTCCCCGTCTCGCTCTCGCCCGCCACATTCCCCGCCACGCGGACGACAAACAACTCGCCCACCCCGCGGTCAAAGATCCGCTCCACCGGCAACCGCGAATCCGCGCACGTGATGATGGTCGCGAACGGATGCTGCCCCGCGGCCGTCTCCTGCCGACGCGACGAATCCGTCGAGGGGTTCTCGCACTTCCCGCTTGCCCAGTGGGCGTTGCCCTCGCGCAGCATCGCCAGCACCGCTTCCGCCGACGGCGCACCCGCGCTCTCATGCGCGGACGCCGGAGCAGCGGGCGACTCATGAGTCGCGGGCGTCCCCGCCTTCGGTGCCGCCGTCTCGCCCACCGTGATCGTCTGAGTCTTGGGCGCTGGCTTGGTTGCCTCGGGCTTCGGGTTCGCCTGCTTCGCGGTCGGCTGGGCCGACGCCTTCGCCGCGGGCGCGTGCCCATGCTCCGGCTGCGCCGGAACCGGGAACGTGAAGAACCCAGCCCCAACCGCGGCCAGAACCATCAACGTCCGAGAACGAGTCTTCATGCTTGATCTCCGAGCGCAGGGAATCCCTGCACGCGCTCTATCGAGCACCCATGCCCCTCGCATCAGTGGATTTGAGGATCTCCAGCCCCCGCCGCGGCGCTACGCGCTCACCCGATACGCCCGCTCACCCGCCAGTTCCTTCGCCAGCGCCTCGCCCAGCCGCTCGTATTGCGTGATCGTGTTGTACACCTGCGCCGAGATCCGCACCACCCGCTGCTCCCGTGCCCCCATCCGCCAGATCGGAACCACGATCCCGTGCCGCTCGAAGAGCGCGTCCTGCAACGGGTCGTCGTAGCGCGTCGGGCGGTCGGCCAGTTCCGCCGCGGGCTCGGGCAGCGGCAGCGTTGCCATGCACCCGATCATGCTCTCGGGCGACTGCGGCTCGACTCCCAGCGCCCGCGCCACCACCTCCGCGCCCCGCATCACCAGTTCATGATTGTGCCGCATCAGCGCCGGCCACGAACCCGCCAGCAACGAGCCCATCGACTCGATCGCCTGCGGGATCGACAGCACCGCCGTGTAGTCCCCGGTCCCGAAGTAGTCGTAGTCGCGCAGGAACAGCGACCGCTCCGGCCGCGCCTTGTGCACGCGGCTCGATAGCGCCAGCGGCCTGAAGGTTTTCTGCCGGTCCGGCCGCACGTACACAAACCCTGAGCCCTTGGGCGCGCTCAGCCACTTGTGGCCGCTCCCGACGAAGTACGTGGGGTTCAGGCCGCGGATGTCCACGGGGATCTGCCCCGGCGAGTGCGCCCCATCCACGACCACGTCGATCCCCCGCCGATTGCACTCATCCACGATCGCCTTCACCGGGAAGACCAGCCCGCTCGTCGAGGTCACGTGGCTCACGAACACCATCCGCGTCCGCGCCGAGATTGCCCCCAGCACGCGCTCGACCACCACATCCGGCGACGCGATCGGGAACGGAATCTCCGCCTTCACAACCTTGGCCCCGGTCCGCAGCGTCACCCGGTCCAGTTCATTCAGCAGCGACTGGTACTCGTGATCGGTGATCAGGATCTCATCGCCCGGCTTCAAGTCCGTCGCGTTCAGGATCGTGGCCAGCGCCACCGTCGCGTTCTGCACCAGCGCCAGGTCGATCGGCCGGCAGTTCAGGAACGACCCCAGCCGCTCCCGCACCCCATCCAGCAGCCCCTCCAGGTCCGATTTGAAGAACCGCACCGGGTCGCGCTCCATCCGCTCGCGGTACGCGGCCTGGGCCTGCGCCACCGGGTGCAGCAGCGCCCCGTAGGAGCCATGGTTCAGAAACGTCAGGGATGGATCCAGCCCCCAGCGCGGGTTCTCGAGCGGGCGGGGCGGATCATCGGCGGTGATGAGGTGTGGAGGGGTCATGGTCGGTACGCAGAGGGTGGAACTCTCTCAGCAGCGCACCGATATCGGCACGCCGCGACGCCAAAGCCCACTCTCCGCCGACCGTAGGCGAAGGCGCCGTCCCGCAAGCGCCAAACATGCCGGATGCACCGCCCGGGAGCCCCCGTTCGGCAGGCACTTCGCCACTCCGCCACTCGGCTACTCGGGCCCTACCCGTGCGCCTCCCCCGGCGCCGCGTACGCATCCTTGCAGTGCTCCGACACCGGCTGCGTGAACTCGTACACGTTCATCGACTTGATCGGCGGCGAGTAGATGTGCAGCGTGATCAGGTCGATCCCGGGAGCCTGCATGTTCGCGACCTCGTGAATGTCCGAGTCCTCGGCCGCGCACACGTACCCCGGCTGCATCAGAATCGTCGCGGCCGGGCAGATCAGCCCCGACGGCGTCTCCCGGAAGCGGATTTCCGTCCCCTCCCCCTCGATTACCTTGAACGCGCACGACACGCCCCGGTGGTCGTGGATCGGCGTCCGATCCGCCGAGCGCCAGCACAGGGCGAGGAGTTCGTACCAGTCGGTCTTTCGGATCGTGTTCCGTTTGTAGCCCTTCTGCCCGAACAGACACGATGGGGCGATGTCGCTGCGGGTCAACTGCACCGACTCCAGCAGCCCCGTCAGCACCTTCAGGTCCGCCCGCCCGGTCAGCGAGTCCAGGTACTCCACCAGGGGCGCAAGCCGGGAGTACGTCTCGCCCCCCTTGGTACAGCGGCACATGGACGGAGTTGTCGCGGCGGATGAAACGTGGGTCATGGCGGCCTCAAGGATACAGAATACCCAAGCCTGTGGAACTTGCCAGCCGTTCGGAAGGAATCGGGGTATTCTCCGCGGCCTGTGCGCGGCGTTTGCGTTGACAGTATACCAACAATGGTATACTATCGCGCGGCCGAGGCGTTGGGAGGGTGGCATGCCCGGTGTGCGGATTGTCTTCTTTCGCGACGCAAAGGGCGTTCCGGTCAGCGACTGGCTGGAAGAACTTCGGATCCGCAACGCGCGAGCCTTCGCGAAGTGCATTTCGGCGATCGATCGCCTCCGGCAACTGGGGCATGAACTCAGGAGGCCGGAGGCGGACCACCTCGGAAATGGAATCTACGAACTTCGGGTGCGAACGGGGAATGTGAACTACCGGATTCTCTACTTCTTCTATGGGCGTGAAATCGTTGTACTTGCTCATGCGTTGACGAAGGAAGCGGAGGTGCCCACGCGTGACATCGAAAAAGCAAACGAGCGAAAAACTGCCTTCGAAGCGAACCCGGCAATCCATTCGGACTAGCGCGCCTTGGCAGCCCGGCCCGGAGAACGACGCGATGGTCAAGATAGATCGGATGATCGGCGATGACCCCGCCCTCCGCGCCATGATCGAGGAGGAAATCCAGAACCGCGAAGTCGCGAGTCTCATCTACGAAGCACGCACGAAAGCGGGCTTGACGCAGGCCGCGCTCGCAAGGCTCATCGGCACAAGACAGCCGACCATCGCCCGCCTCGAAGATGCCGACTACGAAGGTCACTCCCTCTCCATGCTCCGACGCATCGCCGAAGCGCTCGGCATGCGGATCGCCTTGCAGTTCGTGCCCAAGGCGCGCAAACCAAAATCCGCGGCCTGACGCCTCGCGTTTCCTACAACCCCCGCTCGATCTCCAACTCCGCCTTCACCGCCTCCGCCAGGTACTCGTACTGCTCCCACGAGTTGTACAACTGCGAACTGATCCGCAGGAAGCGCTCGGGCTTGTTTGCCAGCCCCCACACCGGCACCTGGATCTTCCACCTGTTCAGCAGCGCATCCTGCAACGCGTCGTGGTACTTGGTCGGGCGCTTCATCAGCCGCTCGCGCCGCGCGGCGTCGTGCGACGGCAGGATGATGGTCGCGATGGACCCGATCATGCCCTGGGGCGCGGGCGGCGCGACGCCCCACGCCTCGCACAGCATGGCCCGCGCCCGCACGCACAGGTCGTGGTTGCGGCTCATCACCTCCGGCCACCCGCTCACGATCCCGCCCATCACCTCGATGGCCTTGGGAATGCTGTACAGGCTCGTGTAGTCCTGCGTGCCGACGTACTCGAACTCCGTCAGGAACTGCGACCGCCCGGGCTTGGGCTTCTCCGCGTTGTTCGAGAGCGCCAGCGGCCGGAAGCCCGCCTGCAGGTCCTCCCGCACGTACAGGAACGCCGAGCCCTTGGGCGAGCAGATCCACTTATGGCAGTTGGCCGTGTAGTAACTCGGGGCCATCGCCCCGATATCCAGCATCGGCACCATCCCCGGCGCGTGCGCACCGTCCACCAGCACCTCCACGCCTCGCGACCGCAGTTCCATCACGATCTGCTCCACCGGCATCACCAGCCCCGTAGGACTGGTCACGTGGCTGACCAGCGCCAGTTTCGTCCGCGGCGTCACCTTGTCCAGGTACGCCCGCACCACCTGATCGGGAAACGCGATCGGGAAGGGAATCTCCGCGTAGGCGATCTTCGCGCCGCTCCGGGCCGCGGCCCGGCGCACCGTGTTCTGGCACGCCGGATACTCCTGCGCGTTCATCAGGATCTCGTCCCCCGGCGAGAGCCTGGTGTTCTCCAGCACCGTCGCCACCGCGATCGAGGCGTTGGGGAGCAGCGCCAGATCGCGCCCGCGGCACTTCACGAACGCCCCCAGCGCCTCGCGCACCCCGTCCATCACCCCCTGATGCTCCTCGACGAAGAATCGCACCGGCTCGCTCTCGAGCCGCTCGCGCCAGTGCGATTGCTCGGCCTGCACCGCCCGTGGCGTCGCGCCGAACGAGCCGTGATTCAGGAACACGACATCCGGGGAAAGCGTCCAGTGAACGCTCATCGGTGAGGGGCGTGGAATGCTCATGTGTTCGCAATTCCGAAAAGCGAAATCCCAAATTCCGCGATCCGCTACAGTAGCGACCCTTGAGCGAAACCCGGTCACAGCCCGTGCCCCGACCTCCGGTTCCCGCGTGGCGCGCCGCGCTCTTCATCGCGGTGCTCATCGCGATCGCGGGCCCATGGCCCTGGGGCCGCCCCGACCTCGCCCTGCTCGCCGGCATTGTCCTCGCCCTTGCGGGCCTCACCGCGTTCGAGCCGCAGTCCAGGATCGCTTCGCGCTGGCTGATCCAGGCCTGCGTCGTGCTGCTGGGCCTGCGCCTCGATCTCGCCACCCTGGCGAAGGCCGCGGCCGACGGCTTCACCCTCGCCATCGGCACCATCCTCGGCACGCTCGCGCTCGGCCTGCTCCTGGGCCGACTCCTCCGCAGCGGGCGCGAGGTTTCCACGCTCGTTTCCTCCGGCACCGCCATCTGCGGCGGCTCCGCCATCGGCGCCGTCGGCTCGGCCATCGGCGCCAGCGCCTCCAGCATGGCCGTCGCCACCGCCGCGATCTTCATCCTCAACGCCGTGGGCCTCTGGACCCTCCCCGCCATCGGCCACGCGCTGCACCTCTCCGAAAGCCAGTTCGGCACCTGGGCCGGCGTGGCGCTGCACGACATCGCCTCCGTCAACGGCGCGGCCAAGTCCTACGGCCCCGTCGCCATGGACACCGCCAACGTCGTCAAGATGATCCGCGTCATCTGGATCTTCCCCATCGCCCTCATCGCCGGGCGACTCGTCCGCCACGAGAGCGCCAAGGGCAAGGCCGGGCCGTTCCCGTGGTTCATCGTGCTCTTCGTCACCGGGAGCGCCCTGCGCACGTTCATTCCCAACCTTCAACAGATCGAGTCCGGCGTGAAGCAGGTTTCGGGCGTGGGCTTTCAGGTTGCGCTCTTCCTGATCGGCGCGGGGCTCTCGCGCTCGGCGATCAAAGCCGTCGGCTGGCGCGCCCTCGTGCAGGCGACCGTTCTATGGCTCGCGGTCGCGGGCGCATCGCTGGGCATTATCCTGTGGATGAACGGTGGATCGGCGGGATTATCGGGCGCGTAAATGAACGCGCCCCGCACAGTCGCGCAGGACGTGCGCCGCCGGTGTGAGTGATTTGTGTACGCGCTTGCATCCGCTCGCCGACGAGGTACAGTCTCCGACGCATGGATGCTCCCCAGATACCTGCTCCGATCCCGTTCGCCGCGGCCCGCGCCTACGGCCTGAACGTCACGCCGCGCGAAGCCCCCGCGGCACGCACCGCCGCCCGTGCCGCCCGCGTCGATGATCGCGTCGAACTCACCGCCCACTCCCCGCAGGCCGGCGCCATGCGCGAACGCGTGAGCGGCCTCGTCGGCGCCAAGGTGCCCGGCGGCGTGGATTTCCTCGCCTCCGGCTCGGCCCCCTCATCCGGCGCCCTTCCGATGTACCGCCACCCCGCCGACAAGAACGCCGCCGCCACCGGCGTGGACCTGGGCCGCCGCCTCGATTTGCAGGGCTGATTCGGTCCTTTCCCCGGCTGGTTTCGTCCCCCGCCTTTCCCGGTTATGCTCTGGACTTCCGGCCGCCCTCGCGGCCGCCCCGTCCATCCATCCCAGGGGGAACCATGTCGCAGAAACGTCCCACGTCGCTCCTGGTCGTTGTGCTGTGCCTCGTCGGCCTCGGCGCCGCCGTCTACTACGGAATCAACCAGGTCACCGAAGACATCGGGACCGATGTGCCCGGCGTCAAAGCGCCCGCCAGCGGCCTCGAACTCCGCGCGGCCATCGAAAAGGGCGATGTCGCCGCCGTCGAGAGCGTCCTCCGCCGCGGCGTCAACGCCGACGAGCCCCTCGAAAGCGGGCGCGGCGCGATGACCCCGCTCATGGCCGCGTCCGCCGCCGGCACGACCGACGTCCTCAAGGCCCTCCTCAAGGCCGGCGCCAACGCGAATGCTCGCACCGGCGAGGGACGAACCGCCCTGATGTTCGCCTCGGGATGGGGAACCGCCGCCTGCGTGCAGGCGCTCATCGACGCGGGCGCGCGCCAGAACGAGCGCTCCGACGACGGCATGACGCCCCTCATGTTCGCCGCCGCGAGAGGCGAGATGGACAGCGTCAACGCCCTGCGCAACGCCGGCGCCGACATCAACGCCCGCAACAAGTGGGGGCAGACCGCGCTCATGGCCGCGGCCATCGCCGGCGACGCCTCCAAAATCTCCGTCCTCCTCACCGCCGGCGCCAACGTGAACGAGGTGGACCGGGACGGAATGACCGCGGCCAACCTCGCCGCCTGTGCCGACACCAAGGCCGCCGCCGACGCGCTCAAGACCCTTCTCGACGCCAAGGCCGATCCCAACGTCGGAAACTCCGAGGGCGTGACGCCGCTGATGAACGCCGCCAACCGGGCCGACGCCGAGAAGGTCGCCGTGCTCCTGGCCTCGGGCGCGAACAAGACGGCCAAGGACAAGGCCGGTCAGACCGCCGCCGACTGGGCCGCGTCGCGCGATGACGAGCCCGGCCGGGCCCTCGCCGAATCGCTGCGGAAGTAGCCCTACTCCTCCTCGACCTTGGGCTTGTACGCGGCGACGACCGCGGCCTGGATGTGCGCCGGGGTGCGTTCGTCGTGGCTGTAGTCCATCGCGTACGCGCCCGCGCCGCCGGTCATGCTCTTGAGTTCGTTGCTGTAGTTCTGCAGTTCGCCCAGCGGCGCCTGCGCCTTCACGACGCACACATCGCCGGCCACCACCTCGCTGGACTGCACCCGCCCGCGCTTGGTCGAGAGGTGGCCCGCGATGTCGCCCATGTACCGCGACGGCGCCGTGATCTCGAGGTTCACGTACGGCTCCATCAGCACCGGCTTGGCCTTCTGCACCGCGTCGATAAAGGCCCGCTTGCCCGCCGTGATGAACGCGATTTCCTTGCTGTCCACCGCGTGGTACTTGCCGTCATACACGCGAACGCAGATCCCGGTCATCGGGTAGCCCGCGACCGCGCCGTCGCTGAGCGTCTGCCGAACGCCCTTCTCGATCGCCGGAATGAACTGCCGCGGAATCGACCCGCCCACCGTGTCGTCCACGAACTCGAAACCGATCGCGTGGTCCGCCGGCAGCGGCTCCACCTTCAGGTACACCTCGCCGAACTGCCCCGCCCCGCCCGTCTGCTTCTTGTGCCGGTGGTGCCCGTCGGCCCGCGCCGTGATTGTCTCCTTGTACGCCACCTTGGGGGTCGTTGTGAGCAGTTCGATGCCCGCGGCCTTGAACCGCTCGACGATCACGCGCAGGTGCAACTCGCCCAACCCGCGGATGACGGTCTGCTTCGTCGCCGAAATCCGCTCCACCTGGAAGCACGGATCCTCGGCCATCAGCCGGTGCGAAACGTTGGAAAACTTCGCTTCGTCGGCGTGGTTCTTGAGTTCCACCGCCAGCCCGAACATCGGCTTGGGCAGCGGTAGAGGCCGCAGGTGCACGCTGTCGAGATCGTGGCTGTCGTGGAGCACGCTGTTGAACTTCAGTTCCTCGATCTTGGCCGCGGCCGCGATGGCGCCGGGCCCGATCTCGTGCACCTCCACGTGCTCTTTGCCCTGCAGGATGAACAAGTGGCCGACACGGAAGCCCTTCTTCTGATCGTCGATGAAGAGTTCTCCCTTGGACTTCACCGTGCCCTGCCACACCCGGAAGATGCCGATCTTTCCCAGGAACGCGTCGTTGGTGACGCGGAAGACGTGCGCCAGCACCTTGCCGTTGCCGTCGGGCTTTGCGTGCCACTCGGCCTCGACGCCGTCGGGCTGGGTCTTGACGAACTCGGGCGGGCTGACCTCTTCCGGGCTCGGGCACAGCGACGCGAAGATGTGCAGCAGGTCGTCGGCGCCCGCGCCCGTCTTGGCCGAGACGAAGCAGATCGGGATCAGGTGGGCGTCTTCAAGGGCCTTCTCGAACGCCGCGTGGAGTTTGGTGGTGTCGAACTTCCCCTCGCCCAACTCCAGGTACTGCATCGTCAGTTCGTCGTCCACCTCGATCACCTGCTCCACGATCCGCTTGTGCGCCTCGTGCACCGAGGAAAAATCAGTGTCGTCGCCCGCGGTGTCGTTGCCGTCGTGCTCGAAGACGTTCACGACCTTGGCGCCCTTGCCCGTGGGGAGGTTGATGGGCAGGCAGATCGCCCCGAAGGTCGCGCGGAGTTGCCCGACCAGTTCCTCCAGGTGCTCAGGCGCGGATTCGTCGATCTTGTTGACGATGATCATCCGCGGGATGCGGCGTTCTTCCGCCACGCCCATCAGCCGGCGCGTGACGCTGTCGATGCCTTTGAACGAATCGACCACGACCGCCACGGTCTCGACCGCCGGGAAGCACGCGATGGCGTGCCCCACGAAATCGGCCAGGCCGGGGGTGTCGATGAGATTCACCAGGTGACCCTCGTAGTCGAAGTGAAGGAACGAGGGATGCAGCGAGTGCTTGTGGTGCTTTTCCTCCTCCGTGTAGTCGCTGTGGGTGGTGCCATCGGTGACCGATCCGAATCGCTTGGAAGCGCCCGAGGCGAAGAGCAGCCGCTCGGCGAGCATCGTCTTCCCGGAGCCGCCCCCGCCGCAGAGGACAATGTTGCGAAAGTCGGCTGGTGAGCGGTTGGGCATGGCCTGAATCTCCTCGCGCGGCGCGCGTGTAGACGGTTCCGGATGGCGGCGAGTCCCGCGCGGCGACGGTGCCGGTCGGGCGGCCGACCCGGTCGAGTCGAACCAAGAGAGTGTAAACCAAAGATCCGGCGATCGGAAAGGGCGGATTGCGGCTTTTCCCCGGGTCGAACAAGGGGGTCACTCTCCGAGGAACGCGCCGCTCGGGCCCCCCCGGGCCATCGGCTGGACCTTTAAATAGGTCAAACTCCGCCACAACCACTCCGCCGGGCCGAATCTGAACCGCGAAAGCCACCACGGGCTCCAGGCGAGTTCCAGCATCCACACCCCAACAACCACCAGCATGATCTGCGCCCGGTCGAAGCGGTTGAAAAGCCCCAGCCCCCATCCGTAAAACACGAACGTACAGATCACGCTCTGCATCAGGTAGTTGGTCAGGGCCATCTGCCCGACCGCCGCCAGCCGCCGCTGGAGCCACGTGAGCACGTCCGCCTTCACGCACAGCATGACGACGCCCACGTGCCCCAGGGCGACGCCGATGCTCGCGATGTAGTTGAACTGCCCGTCTACCAGATACTCGCGGACCATGTCGAACCGGTGCGAAACCCCGCGGATCGCCCCGAACGCCACCAGCGGCAGCCCCAGCCCGAATCCGAGCGCGGCCAGCGACCAGTAGAACCGCGTCGAACGTGCCGCGGAGAACACGCCGAGTTTCATCAGCCCCATCCCCAGCAGCATCATCCCCAGCGAGCGCCACAGCGTCCAGATGATGAACAGAAACGTCTGCATGAAGAGCGCGCTGCCCGCGTTCTTCGCCATGCACGACGCCCACCCCTCGCGCATCGCGTTGACCTCTTGAACGACCTGTTCCGCAGACGGCTCGAACCCTTGCCGCGCCTCGTTCCAGCCCTTGAGCATGCCTTCCTGCTCGGAACTGAGCGTCCGGCCGGCGTCGAGGGCGCGCTGGGCTTCCTGGGCGCCTTCGCGAAGGAACCACAAGGCCGCCCCCATCCCCATGCTGAGCACCACCGCGACCATCGTCACCGCGAGGCCGATGATGATGAGCCACCTCGGGCGGAGGTTCCGTAACGGATACAGCAGCAGGCCGCACAGCGCGTAAGCCACCAGGATGTCCCCATACCACACGAGGTAGGCATGGAGCATCCCGATGACGAAAAGCCACAGCAGCCGCCGGTAATACAGCCCCGCAACCCCAACCGCACCCCGCGCGGCCGCGCGGTCGCCCATCAACACCAGCCCCGCGCCAAAGAGCATCGAGAAGATCGACATCATCTTCTGATCAAAGAGCAGGCGCTGCACCCACCACGCCCACTCCCGCGGCCCCTCGAACTCGCGCCCGTCGGCGAACGGATTCACGTACGCCATCATCGGAAGGTCGAAGGACCCGATGTTCATGACCAGAATGCCCAGGACCGCCACACCGCGGAGCGTGTCCACGGCCGCAAGGCGTTCCGACGATGCTACGGGACCGGGGATCGCGAGAGAGGGGCTCATGGGGGCAGGATACATGGCTTCAGATCGGGTGGCGC
The DNA here is from genome assembly GCA_905339235.1 of Phycisphaerales bacterium. Taxonomy (GTDB): domain Bacteria; phylum Planctomycetota; class Phycisphaerae; order Phycisphaerales; family UBA1924; genus RI-211. The sequence goes on along the minus strand of CAJPFG010000007.1, from coordinate 29,838 downwards.
CGGCAAGGTGCTCCGACCTTGCCGGTGGAGCCACATCCCAAACTCCTCAGCGCGACCTACCCACGGCGGTCGTCGAAGTTGATCACTCGCCCCTCGGGAGTGTCGTCGATTGGTCTTACGAGGGATCGGCTCGTTCGAAACGTGCCAAGTCCTGTTCGATGACCCTACCCCCCATCCGGATGCGTCCCGATCAACATCTTCGCCTCCATGATCGCCTGCTCCAATCGCTCCGCGAACGGCGTCACGTCGTCCACGATCGTCGTCGTATCGAAGATGTCGAGGATGGTCTGACTCGCGATGATCGTCCGCAGAAAGTCCGGCGTCACGCCGTTGGGTCCGAACACCGCATCGTTGATCTCCGGGTCGCCCTTGAGCCGCTCCATCGACGACTGCATGCTCGGCAGCGCCTGGATGTCCTTCATCACCTGCGACTCGAGCAGAAACTCCATCGCCGCGGGGTCCCGCGTGATGGCCGCGAAGTCCGCGGCCAGGCCCATCAGCCTCGAGCCGTCCACCGGGTTTGTCGCCTGCGCCAGGCCCCCGAGCGACGACTCCTTCACCTTCCGGGCCATGTCGAGCACGCCTTGCGCGAGCACCCCGGGCTTCTCCGGCTCGCCCTTGAGCCATTCCGGGCGGGGCGGGGGAATCTGCGACGCGGCCACGGGCTCAAGCGCCAAGGGCACCCACAACACCAGCATCAGGATCAGGCAGCCCTCGATCAGCCCCAGCCCCGCGCCCGCGTACTGGTCGTAGGTCCTCCAGTGAGTTCGAGCCTTCATGAACTTGCGGGCCGCGATGCTGACGGCCGCGCCCGCCGCGATCACGACGATGAGCGCTACGATCGTGATGCACAGAAAGCGGTTCGCCAGGCCGGAGGTCCCGAGCATGGCGCCGATGGGCGACTCCAGCCCCCGCGCAATCGGCGGGGCCAGCGGGATGGCAAGCACCGAGCCGACAACCAGCCCCGCCAGTTCCGACGCCCCGCGCCACAGGCCCTGCAGCACGCACAGCCCCAGCAGCGCGACGCCGATCTTGATCGGGAGGGTGCCGAGCAGGAGCGCCACCAGCACCAGCAACGCCGCGGCCCCGGCGATGCCGTACTTGATGTGCGTGTGCGGGAGTGGAGTGGCTTCGCGAACGGTGGCAATGGGGGCGGGTCGGGCGCGCGGGAGCGCGGTGGATTGCGGTGCGGGTGAAGGCTTTGCGGTTGAGGCGGGCCGCGGCACGGGCTGACCGCTCCGCGGCGTGCGGACACCCTTCGCCCCCTCCGCCCTCGACTCGGGCATCTCCTCCTTCGGGTGAGGACTTGCGGCAGGGCGAGAAGGTTTGCGAGGCGGTTCGCCGGTGGTCACGGGGGCTCCTTGATCGCCACACCATACCACAAGCCACTCCGATAGGATGCGGGCAGGAGCGAGGCGTGCTCAGCGTGAATACCAAGGATGATGCGGGAAAGTTGGTGCCGCTGGTGCGGTGCAACTTGATCGGGCTGCCCCTATGGACCGGACCGTTGCCGCGGGAGGTACAGCGGTGCATGCGAACCCTGTTTGAGTCCGACGCCCGCCGCAAAGGCTGGGGAGTGTTGTTCAGAAGGGAAGCCGGGTTCAGGAGGGAATCCGGCACGTTTCGCATGCTCGGTATCGCGATGATCCCAGGTATTGTGATCGGATTCCCAACCGTGATCATGCCGAGGCTCGGAGTTCGAATGCCGATCTCGGGCTTTGGATCTGTCTGGATCATCCTCTGTGTCCTCCTGCCGGCCACGATCTGGATCATGTGGCGACTCCTTCCGTGGGGAGCGAGCGACCGGCAACGCAGGCTTGTCGCCCGCGTCGCGGCCGAACAGGGCTACTGCGGCTCCTGCGGCTACCGCCTGGCCGGCTCGCACAAGGCGGATGGATGCTGTCTCTGTCCGGAGTGCGGCGCGGCCTGGAACTGCGGCTCCGCCGACGTCTTTGAGTGACGACGCCATGCCAGTTCGAAACGCGCGGCCGGAGGAGTACACGGTGTTCAGGGCGACGACGATCGATGATGCGGGGCGCGTCGTACCGGTTGTGCGGTGCAACCTGCTGCTCGCTCCGTTCTGGTGCGGGCCCCTGCCCCGGCACGTTCAGCGCCAGGTGCGGCACGCGGTCGAAGACGACCGGGTGAAATGGGGATTCCTGCACGCAGGCTGGTGGCGGATCGCAATCATCGTTGTGCCGCCGCTGGCGCTGTTCTTTCTCCCATCGGGGCTCCGGTTGGTCTGGCCTGCGGCGGGCGCCTCGGCTGGCATGATGCGGTCTCTGCTCATCGCCCCTCTCATGCTGGCAACGGTTTGGATGTTGATGCCCTGGATCGCCAACGACCGCCAGCGCCGCGTGATCGCCCGCGCCGCGTCCCAGGCCGGGTACTGCGGGTCGTGCGGGTACAGCCTGGCGGGCGCGGCCGAAAACGACGGCCGCCGGCTGTGTTCCGAATGCGGGGCATCATGGAACCGTGGCCCGCCCGGCGACTTCTTCTGACGGGGTACCCTTCCGCCCCATGTCCACCTCCCCCGTCATCACCCGCTTCGCCCCCAGCCCCACCGGCCACCTCCACATCGGCGGCGCCCGCACCGCCCTCTTCTGCTGGGCCTTCGCCCGCCGCACCGGCGGCCGCTTCATGCTCCGCATCGAAGACACCGACGCCGCCCGCTCCTCTGACGAGTCCGCCCGCGGCATCATGGAAGACCTCGCGTGGCTGGGTATCGAATGGGACGACGGGCCCAGGTTCACCACCGCCGACGGCCGCGTGATCGCCGCCAACGCGCGGCCGATCGACGGCGGGTACTTCCAGGCTCGCCGGGTGCCGATCTACAACCGTGAACTCGAGCGCCTCGTCCGCACCGGGCGGGCCTACCCGGCGTTCGAGGGGGCCGAAGAGTTGGAGGCCAAGCGCAAGGCCGCGGTGGCGGCGAAGGTGACCTACCGCTACGAGCGCCCCGCCGACGTGAAGCCCGGGGAGTTCAACGCCGCGCGGTGGGAGCGCGCCTGCAAGGGCGAGCCACACGTCGTGCGGTTCGTAGCCCCCTTCGAAGAGATCGTGGTGCACGATCGGGTGCTCGGCGACGTGACGAACGCGCCCGGCGAACTCGACGACATCGTGATCCGCAAGGCCGACGGATTTCCCACCTACCACTTCGCCGTGGTCGTGGACGACGAGGCGATGGGCGTGACCCACGTGCTGCGGGCGCAGGAGCACCTCGCGAACACGCCGCGCCACGTGGCGATGCAGAAGGCGCTGGGGTATCGCACGCCGGTGTACGGGCACATGCCCCTCATCTTCAACATGGACGGGACGAAGATGGGGAAGCGCGATAGGGATAAGGCGGCGAAGAAGTTCTATCGAGAACGGCTCGGTGACTCCCCACCCAATCCCGATGCGATGGCCTACTTGATGGAGCAGTGGGTGAACAAGTCGAATCTGGCGGAGCCCACGAAGCACGCGCGCATGTCCATCGTCGGTCAAGCCATCAGCTACTTCGCCTATGAGAGTCGTAACGACCTTCGAAAGTTTAAGCCAGCTGAGATCGTGGCACAAGTCTGGCCGAGTCTTGCTCAAGGGTCAAAGCCCGTTTACGAATCTCACCTCCGCAAGTTCCAGAAACTGCTGGAAGGAACCTCGTCCGGGAAGTTCGCTCAGTGGCTGCGCGATGCGTCCTTGCAGCTTGATCCTGAGCATGTCGATTGTCTTGCCGATGCGCTCGACGTCATCCTTCCGGAGGTTGAGGTCTCCCATTTCCGAGCCAACGGCTATTCGCCCGAAGCAATCTGCAACTTCCTTGCTCTTTTGGGCTGGAACCCGGGTATCAAGACTTCGGATGGAAAGGACCTCGAGAAGTTCAATATGAAGTTCCTCGCCGAGAACTTCTCGATCGAGCGCATCGGGAAGACCAACGCCAAGTTCGATCGCGTGAAACTCGCATCCTTCAACGGCGACTACCTCGCATCCCTCTCGGATGCGGAATACGCCGCACGCCTGACCGCGTGGCTGAACGAGTTCGAGCCCGAGGCCGGAGCGAAGATCGCCGCGCTGGGGGCGCGATTGCCGATCCTAGTGGCCGTGACAAAGCCCCGGGCCAAGACGCTGCGAGACACGCTCCGCGCGGCCGGATTTGTGCTTCGCGCCGACGATTCAACCGACTTCGACGCCGCGGCGGTGGAGAAGAATCTGAAGGCCAACGACGGCCAGGGCCTCGCGCTGCTGCGAGAGTTCCGGGAGCGCCTCGCGGCGTGCGAGCCGTTCGATCCGGCCGCCCTGCACGCGCTGATGGATGCGTTCGTGAAGGAGAAGGCCCTCGCGAACCCCGGACCCATCGCGCAGGCGGTGCGGGTGGCCGTGGCCGGCGTTCCGGTGACGCCCGGGATCGGCGAGACGCTGGCGATCCTCGGAAAGGAGAGCACGCTGGCGCGGATTGATCGGTGCATGTCGGTCGTCTGAAGCTCAACCATCGTCACGGGAGTTCAAGAAAGGCCGCGGCGGGGTCCTGTTCAAACACCTGAATCAGCGGTGCACCATGGCGCACGATGGACTCGACGTGCGCGGTCGAGCAGTTTCCGACGAGCAGCCCCAGGACCTTCGGCGGCGCTCCATACAGAATGCTGCGCTGGCGAAAGTCGGCGTCCTTTGAGATGATGGCGAACCCGTTGGTCCTGGCGTACTCCCATACCGCAGGATCGGACGCGGACTTAAGACCACAGTCGCGCACGTGCGTGGATCCGGGAAACACGTCCGCGAGTAGTGTCACAAGGCGAGGCGAGAGATTCTCGTCGAGCAGGAGTTTCACGCGGATCGGCTCATCACACGACGCTCGCGGTCAGCCGCGAACGCGAAGCAAGCACGGATATCTTCAGCCGTGAGGTCCGGAAAGTCCTGAAGGACTTGTTCAGGAGTCATGCCAGAGGCGAGATAATCCAGCACGTCGTACACGGTAATTCGCAGACCCCTAATGCAGGGCTTTCCCCCGCGCTTGTCGGGTTCGATCGTAATGATCCGCGAGTAGTCCATGCAGAATACTAGGGCTTACGAGAGATCGCGAGCGTCGATCCGTTCTCGCCCCGCCAGTCAGGCAATCGCCCGCAGCCGATACAACTGGTCGTGCACGTGATCCCGCCCGTCGATCGTCGCCGACGACTGGCCGCGCAGCACGCGGTATATATCCGCGACTTCCTCCGGCCGGTGCAGGTACCCCCAGTGGTCGAACAGCCGCTCGCGCGACGACGCCTGCCCCAGCACCCGCCCCGACACCGGGTCGAACGAGTCGCCGTTTGCAAACGCGATCGCCCCCGCCGCCGCCAGCACGTCCGTCGGCGCGTTCTGCGGCACCGCCACGTTCCCGTTCAGCCGCGAACAGTCCGTCACGATCATCCGCGGCGGAACCAGCGCCAGGTCCCGCGGCCCGTGCCGCCCCAGCCGCTTGCGGTCGTTCTTCGTCGCCTCCGAGATCGCCAGCGCATCATCGCTCGCATGGTTGTACACATGAATCCGCTGCGAATAGTCCGGCAGTTCGTGCAGCGGCTGCTCGGGCTCCAGCGCGTTCCAGTCCGCGTCCGCGTGCAGCAGCAGCACCTCCCCGAAGAGCGGCATCCGCAGGTAGTCATACTCCCAGATCGACCGCATGAACTCCTGCATCACGAGATTGCCCATCGAGTGGGCGCCAAAGTGCAGTTTGCGCCCGCAGAACGCCGGCGTCCCATCCTCACGCGGCGCGAAGAAATCCCGGTAAAACTGCACCGCCTTCCCGAAGACCCGCCCCAGCAGCGCCCCGCTCGGCTGCGCGATCCGCTGGTCCGACAGGTACCGCCCGTACTGCCCCCAACTCGGCCACGTGAAGTACAGGATCTGCCCGATCGGGCTCTGCGGCGGCTCGACGTACAACCGGTGCAGCCGCAGAAGGTGCGAGAGCGCATCCGGCCACGAGTAGTTGAACCCGTGCAGAAAGAACAGCGTGTCCCCCTTGCCCGCCGGGCTCTCCGCCATCTGCTTGTAAAGGGACAAAAAGAGCCGGGCGCTTCCCACCAGCCGGGCCGGATCCGTTTCCGGCGTGATTCCCGTGTAATCCTCCGGATAATCGTCGGGCACGATGTCGAAGGCGTTGTGCAGCAGGTCGGTCGAAGGGTTGGACGCCGGCGCGATCTCGAGGCTGCCCACCCGAAAGACCGGGAGTGCTTCCCGCTGGGAATCCTCCACCCGGTCGATCAAGTGGCCCCCTTCGCGCTTGCGTTTCACCTCGCGATTGGTGATGATCCAGTGTCGGGCCATGGAATGCCTCCCCGGGGAATCGTGTGCCCATGCTCCGGCGCCGACGACGGCGTGTCAAGTTCACGGCGGTGGCACACGGATCTGTGTGTCGCCGACAGTTCGGAAGTGGCGCACGGAGCGCCGGAGGATCGACGATGAATCTCATCCGGGTGCTGATAGTCGCGGCCGCGAGCGCCGCCTGCGCGGCTCAGGTCGTCGGCCCGCGCGACGACGGCGGCGTAATCGTCTCAACCTCCCAACTGATCCGCCCCGCCGGCCGATCCCTCGAGTTCCCCGGCCGCCCCGTCGATCTCGCGCTCTCTCCCGACGGCAAGCACCTGTACGCCAAAGACAACCGCGGCCTCATCACCGTCGATACCGGCGAGTGGAGAATCCTGCAGGAGTTGAAGGTCGAGGGCGCTTCCATGGTTGGCCTCTGCGTCACGCCCGACGGCACGCGCGTCCTCTCCACCACCGCCGACGACGAGTTGGCCGAACTCTCCCGCGAACCCGGCGGCACGCTGTCGCTCGTCCGAAAGCACAAACTGCACGGACCGGGCGGAAAAGGCAAGTCGTTCCCGTGCGGGGTCGTCGTCACGCCCGATGGCCAACGAGCCCTGGTCTGCCTCTCGGTCAACAACACCCTCGCCGAGGTCGAACTCGCCTCCGGCCGCGTGCTGCGAGAGATCGCGGTGGGCGTCGCGCCCTTCGCGGTGCTGGTTTCGCCCGACAGCGCACGGGCCTACGTCTCCAACTGGGGCGGCCGGCCCGCCGCGCCGGGCGAAAAGACGGCCACCAGCGCCGGCACTCCCGCCGTCATCGACAAACGCGGAATCGCCACCAGCGGCGGCGTCTCGGTCGTTGACCTCGCCGAGGGCAAGCAGGTCGCGTTCATCGAAACCGGCAGGTCCGCCTCCGGACTGGCGATCACCCGCGACGGCTCGCGCGTCTTCGTCGCGAACGCCAACGACGACACGGTCAGCATCATCGACGCCCGCGCCGGCACGGTCGCGGCCACCATCCACGTCCGCCCCGATTACGCCCTGGCCTTCGGCAGCATGCCCAACGGCCTGGCGCTCTCGCCCGATGATCAGACGCTGTACGTCTCGCTCGCGGGAAACAACGCGGTCTGCGTGGTCGGGCTGGACAAAGATGCGGGCGGGTCCGTCAGGGGATTCGTGCCCACGGGCTGGTACCCCGGCAACCTCGTCGTCCGCGAGAACCACGTCTACGTCGCCAACATCAAGGGAGTCGGCTCCCGCTCCCCGCGCGGCAACCGCCTCGGCTACAACAGCCACGGCCACCGCGGCACCCTCCAGATCTTCGACGTCCCCGACTCCGCCGCACTCGCGACCATGTCCGCCCAGGTCCGCGAAGACGCCATGGTCCCCCAGTCCCTCAAGGCCATGGACCGCGCCGAGAAGGGAAAAGGCGTCAAGCCCGTCCCCGTCCCTGCCAGGGCCGGCGAGCCCAGCCTCATCGAGCACTGCGTCTACATCATCAAAGAGAACCGCACCTACGACCAGGTCTTCGGCGCCATCGGCCGCGGCAACGGCCACCCCAAACTCTGCATCTACGGCCGCGAGATCACCCCCAACATCCACGCCCTCGCCGACCAGTTCGTCCTCCTCGACAACTACTACTGCAACGGTGTCCTCTCCGCCGACGGCCACTCCTGGGCCACCGAGGGCAACGTCACGCCCTACCTCGAGCGATCCTTCGGCGGCTTCACCCGCAGTTACACCCACGGCGACGATCCGCTCACCTACTCCTCCAGCGGCTTCATCTGGGATCACGTGCTGGCCGCGGGTCTCACCTTCCGCAACTACGGCGAGTTCGACGAAGTTACCGTGAGCGCCCCGTACCAGGCCGTCTACCAGGATTGGCTGGACAAGGCCGGCAAGGTGAAGATCACCCGCAAGAACGGCGTCGAAAACCTCGCCCGCTACACCAACCCCGAGTATCCCGGCTGGAACCTCGACATCCCCGACGTCTGCCGCGCCGACCTCTTCCTCAAGGAACTCGCCGAGTTCGAGAAGAAGGGTTCCTTCCCGAATCTCGTCGTGATCTACCTCCCCAACGACCACACCTCCGGCACCGACGAGAACAAACCTACCCCCAGGTCCATGGTCGCCGACAACGACCTCGCGCTCGGCCGCATCGTCGAGGGCCTCAGCCAGTCCCGGTTCTGGAACAAGATGGCCATCTTCGTCAACGAAGACGATCCCCAGGACGGCTTCGACCACGTGGACGGCCACCGCTCCGTCTGCCTCGTGATCAGCCCATACTCCCGCCGCGCGGGCGCAGTCGTCAGCGAGTTCTACAACCAGTCCTCCGTCATCCACACCATCGAGCGCATCCTCGGCATCACGCCCATGAACCAGATGTACGCCCTCGCCCCGGTCATGAAGACCTGCTTCGTCGAAACACCCGACTTCACACCCTTCGCCGCCGTGCCCAACACCGTCCCCCTCTGCGAAATGAACCCCAAGAAGGCCGGCCTCGCCCCCCTCGAGCGCGAACTCGCCGAGATCAGCGAGCACCTCGCGCTCGACAAGCCCGACCGGTGCGACGAAGACACCCTCAACCGCATCCTCTGGCACGCCGCCAGGGGCATCGACGCCCCCTACCCCGCCGACCTCGCGGGAGCCCACGGCAAGGGCCTCAAGGCCCTCGGCCTGCGCTTCGACGAAGCCGGCATCGATGATGAAGATGACGACGACTGATCCCCTCGCACCACACCCGTCCGCGCGGTATCTTGGTGCCATGGAAACCATCTCCCGCCGCGCCTTCCTCGGCGCCTCCGCCGGACTCCTCGCCGCCCCGACCGTCCTCGCCAGCGCCAAGTGGCGCACCGGTAACCCCGTCGTCGGTTCCGGCGAGCACACCTACGAGTGCATCCACGACTGGGCGAAAGCCCCATCCAACATCGCCTTCGGCAACACCCACGGCGTCTGCGTCACCCGCGACGGCCGCCTCATCGTCAAGCACACCGTCCACGCCTCCAGTTCCTCCGCCGACTGCGTCTGCATCTTCGACCCCGACGGCAAGTTCATCAGTTCCTGGGGCTCCGAGTTCCGCGGCGGCGCCCACGGCCTGCTCCTCAGCCAGGAAGGCAACACCGAGTACCTCCACCTCGCCGATTGCAACCGAGGCGTCGTCGTCAAGTCCGATCTCGACGGCAAGGAAGTCTGGCGCCGCACCTGCCCCATGGAAAGCGGCCTCTACAACGCGCAGGCCGAGTACAAGCCCACCAACATCGCGATCGTCCCCAGCAACCCACCCGCCGGCGCATCCTGGGCCGCGCTCGCCGGCCACCTCTTCATCTCCGACGGCTACGGCAAAAACTGGATCCATCACTACGACGCCAAGGCCAACTACCTCGGCTCCTTCGGCGGCCCCGGCAAGGAACGCGGCCAGGTCGCCTGCCCCCACGGCATCTTCCTCGACACCCGCGCCCCCGAGCCGCGCCTCGTCGTCGCCGACCGCTCCAACCGCCGCCTCCAGTACTTCTCCCTCGACGGCCGCCACCTCGCCTTCGTCACCGCCGAGATGCGCTCGCCCTGCCACTTCGACCAGCGCGGCCAACTCCTCCTCGTCCCCGACCTCGAAGCCCGCGTCACGCTCCTCGACGCCGATGACAAACTCGTCGTCCACCTCGGCGACGGCGAGAACTTCGGCCTCCGCGACAAGCCCCGCGACCAGTTCATCCCCGGCAAGTTCATCGCCCCGCACAGCGCCTGCTTCGACCACGACGGCAACATCTTCGTTGTGGAGTGGGTCGAAGTGGGCAGGGTAACGAAGTTGCGAAAGGTCGGATAGGGCGACCAGGATGCGGTTATCGCGCGAGCAGTATTCGAAAACCAGCCTGCTCGAAGTGGCGATCGGACGAAAATACTTCGCTGATTCCTCGCGATTGGCAGACCAAGGTGGACGTGCAGTCCACGTGCGACCAGCCTTTGTCCAACCGCTGGGCGTACAACTCGAAGGCACGAGTCCAACTCTCGTGGTCGGCCTGTATCACACTCACTGCCGCTGAGTCTTTGAGTCGCCGAACGGCATCACAAGCCCGTTCGCGAACATGAGGCGAAGATGCGCCGGCAAGAAACTCCGAAAGCACCCATTCGCTCGTGACAAAGGTCGCTCGACTCGCGGCGCATTCCTTCATTGCCCGCTTCGCCGCGGAGTGCATGGCGTCCTTATCATGGAGAAGTCCGAGCAGTCCTGAGGAATCCAGAAAGACGACCGGCGAAGGCATCACGCGTCCTTCCTCTTCGGAGTCCCATAGACGTAGTGATCATGCTGCGTGGAGAGGTCGGGAGGTCCCCAGTCAGTAGCCAACTCCTCGAGCCGATAGATCGGGTCGCCCGTGTCAACGGCGGGATGACCATTAGAGTCGGCCCGCGCCACCGGCTCTATGCGTACAGTCGCTCCCTCGGGGAGCCGAGTGGAAGGGTCCAGTTCGATCTGACCATTTCGTACTTTTCCGAAGTACACCATGTGGGTATTCCTGACGCACCCAATGGTAGGAACATCCGCCGAATCATGCTCGACCGCTTCGACTGCTACGAACTCTGCGTCCAATCCGCGCGCCATGTCGTCGCCCTCCTCCGCGGCGTCCACGCCAACGAGCCCCTCATCCTCCGCGAAGACTTCTGCGGCACCGCCGCCGTCTCCCGCCGCTGGTGCGAGGAGCGCCAGGACACCCGCGCCGTCGCTGTCGATCTCGACGCCGACACCATCGCCAAGGCCCGCTCCCTCATCGACCCCGCCGTCGCGCCCCGCCTGCAACTCCTCCACGCCGACGCCCTCACCCAGCCCGCCACCGACCCCGCCGACGCCGTCTTCGTCGGCAACTTCTCCATCGGCTACATCCATTCCCGCCCCGCCCTGCTCGACTACTTCCGCGCCTCCCGCGACCGCCTCTCCCGCGGCCAAAACGGCTTCGGCGGCGGCATCCTCGCCTGCGACACCTACGGCGGCGCCGGCGCCTTCCAAATCGGCGGCATCGAGCGCAAGCACCCCTCCCACGCCCGCGAACTGATCCGCTACACCTGGCTCCACGAACAGGCCGACCCCATCACCGCGATGGTCACCAACTCGATCTCCTTCCGCATCGAGATCGACGGCGAAGTCATCCACGAACTCCCCCGCGCCTTCGTCTACCGCTGGCGCCTCTGGAGCATCGCCGAACTCCGCGACGCCATGCTCGAAGCAGGCTTCGCCTCCGTCGACGTCTTCAAGGACGTCAACCTGGCCCCTGGAGAAACGCCCGTCCCGGTCGGCGCAGGCGAGTTGGCCGGGGACTGGATCGTGCTCGTGGTGGGGAGGGTGAACTAAGTTCCTTTAAACGACAGGAGCGGCCGCAGACGCAGCCGAGTCCGCACGAGGTCACGCTGGGCCTCCATCACCAGACGCAGGTCGCGGTAGGCCGACGGGGCCTCGGTTGTCAGACGCGAAGCCAGGTGCGAGCTCCATACAAGACCCCGCAACTCGCGGTGGAGCTCTCGGGGCGAAACCTCCTGCGCGGCTTGGGTGCGGGACAGCCGTCGGCCGGCCCCATGGCTGCAGGATCGCAGCGAATCCTCGCACCCAAGGCCCTCGCCGATAACGCTGAACGTGCCGGACGACCCGGCCACGATGACGTTCGAACCCCGCGCCGCGGTGTTGGCTCCTTTCCGATGCACGAAGTACTCGACGCCGTCGAAAACTTCTCTCGTGAGCGTGTTGTGGGGTGCGTCGAGGATGCTGGAATCCGCCATCGCGGCGCCGAAGTTGCCGAGCACACCCGCAACCGCCCGCAGGATGGCCACCCGGTTCTCGCGGGCATAGGCGGTGGCCCAGACGACGTCGGCGAGGTAGGCGCGGCCCGAATCTTCGTTGGTTTCAAGCGCGGACAGCCCGGGCGCAACCGCTTGCGCCCTTCGGAGGTGGTGCGCGATGATGATCTGTCCCATCGCGCGCGAGCCGCTGTGGACCAAGGTCCAGAGTTCGCCGCGGTCGTCGTGAAGCAGTTCGATGAAGTGGTTTCCTCGCCCGAGAGTCGCGAGTTGGAGAGTGCCTTCTCGCATCGCCGCGCGCGAAAGTGCGGAATCGCTGAGCGCGGATGGCTCAAGCGCCTCGGGCAGCGCAGGCCTCGCCCGCGACGGGTGTTTCAGAATCGGGATCGCGCGCTCAAGGTCACGGAGCACTCGCTCCAGCCCGCCGGAGTGTTGAACCTCGCCCGCGTCGATTCCGAGGGGCGCGGCCGTGAAACCGCATCCAATGTCACCACCGACAGCGTGCGGATATGCGAGCTGACGTGTCGCAACGACGCAACCGTTGCACACGTGCTCGCCGGCGTGCGCGTCGGGCATCACGGCGACGAGTTTCACATCCGGCGCGCGGGCCACCTGTTCAACCTGACGCAGGGCTTGGGGAGAAAGCCGCTCCGCCAGCCACGTGCGTACCTTGGGGCAATCAGACATCCTGCACCGCCTCTCGCGGGATCAGGACAAATGAAAGTGCGGGCGTTCGCTTGCGGGTGATTGCGGAGGCGATGGCCGTTCGAAGGCGGCCCCGAATGGATGAGAGCGCTTCGAGCGCGCCCGCCTCGACGCACCGCCGCCGGTCGTAAAGCACAATCACTCGAAGCCGGCGCGCACCATCTTCCGGTTCGACGCACAGCACGTCGAGGCCGAGCGCGGCGATGGAGCGGAGCGTGGCGAGCTCGCCCGAAATGGCGAGAAACGCCTGTTTGCAGAGTTGGAGGTCCTTTCTGGCCGGCGGCCGAGAGTCGGAGGGGTGGTCGAACTTGGGATTGAGTCCATCTTCGTCGGAGGGGCTCGCGCGAAGCGCGCGCAACGCCGCCTCCCGCTCTTGCTTGCGGTTCATGGATTGGTTCCGAGCGCGCAAGGACGTAGGGAAAGCCCTCACGCACATTCAGCGTGGTCGTGTAATCACGAGTGGTTCGGGTGGAGGCTCGCGCGGACCGATCAGGCCGAGGCGGGCGAGCCCTGCGCTGTGTTGTTCATCGAGGCACGCATGTTGAACTCCTCAATGGTCACAGGGTGCGGAATGGCCGAGACGATCCCGGCCTCGCACCATGATATCGGGCGAGGCGGAGAGGTCAATGCAATCGTGCGTGCAGTATTGAGCGACAAAAAAACGCCCCGGGACGGCCCGGGGCGCAACCCAAATCAACCGCAATCAGCCTTACTTCGCGCCCTTGTACTCGCTCAGCGTCTTCTCCAGGTCCGCCTTCATGCCTTCCTGGGCGTTCGCAACCGCCTTCGTCTGCAGATCGATCGCCTTCGCCTTGTCCCCCTTCAGCCAGTACACCCGCGCCAGCGTGTCCAGGATCGCCGCGTCCTTGTCGCCGGTGATCGTGTTCGCGGCGTTCGCCGCCTTCAACGCCAGGTCCAGGTCGGGATTCTTGACGTTGGCCTCGGGATCCACGATGCCCCACGCGATCTCGTTCAGGTCCATCGCGTTCTTCGACTTGATCGCGTTCTCAACCACCACCTTGCCCGTCGCCGCGGCCCCGGCCGTGTCGCCCGACTCCATCTGGGCCTTGTACTTGAAGGTCATCAGCCCCTTCGCCAGGCTCGGGTACTTGCTCTCAATCGACGCGATCTTCTTCAGCGTGTCCGCCGGCGACTCCGAGCGGTACACCCCGAAATACTCCTCCTGAATATCCGCGATCGCCTTCGGGTCCGTCTTCACGTCCCACGTGCCCGCGACGACCTTCTCCAGCACCGGGTCCAGGAACATCGGGTGCCCGATATACGCCAGCGTGCCCGTCTTATCGACGACGAACGAGCACGGAATGCCGCGCTGCCCCGAGGCCTTCATGTACGCCTCGTTCGTGGCCTTGTCCCCGTCATAGGCCACCGTGTAGCCCATGCCGTCGCCCTTGTCCTTCACCATCGTCTGCACCTGCTCGAGCGAGTTGTTCGGGTCCTTCGTCGAGACGCCGACGATCACCAGCCCCTTGCTCTTGTACTCCGCCTGGAGTTCGCTCAGGTGCGGCATGCTCGCGATGCACGGCCCGCACCACGTCGCCCAGAACTCCACCACGTACGGACGGCCCTTCTCAAAGCCCGTCACCGCGTCGCCCTTCACCCAGTTCGTCACGGCCAGCGCCGGAGCCTTATCGCCCACCTTCAGCGTCGTTGCCGGTTGGGCCTTGGCCGGCGTCGCGGTGGCCGGTGCCTTGTCCTGCGCCCAGGCGGCCGACCCGGCGCACAGCGCGAGCGTCACAGCGAGCAGCGTGGTCCGTTTCATGCAGATTCCTTTCGTTGGGCCCGGCGGCCTCCGCCCACAAGGCGCGGCCATCGGACTGTTGGCATCTCAACGTGTCTCCACGAAGATGCGCGGGTGCGGGACATCAGTCATCCCACCTCCATGCGAGCCAAATACTAGGCCCAGCCGGGGTTCCCGCCGGGTGCCCTCCCGCCGCCGCGCCCCGCGCGATCGCTCACGATTCCGGCCGAATCGCTCGCCGTCGGTTTCGCGCGGGCCCCCCGCTACCCTTGCCCCGAATGTCAACACCCGCCGAACATCCCGCTCCAACGCCCGCCGACCGACCCCTCAACTTCATCGAGCAGATCATCGAGCAGGACAACGCCGCGAAGAAGTGGGGGACGTGGCCCGACGGCACCCCCAGAGTCCAGACGCGCTTCCCCCCCGAGCCCAACGGCTACCTCCACATCGGGCACGCCAAGTCCATCTGCCTTAACTTCGGCCTCGCCAAGAAGTACGGCGGCAAGTTCAACCTCCGCTTCGACGACACCAACCCCACCAAAGAAGAGCAGGAGTACGTCGACTCCATCACCAATGACGTCAAGTGGCTCGGCGGCGACTTCGACGGCCCCAACGGCGGCGGTCTCTTCTTCGCCTCCGACTGCTTCGAGCAGATGTACAACTTCGCCGAAGAACTCATCCGCAAGGGCAAGGCCTACGTCTGCGAACTCAGCGCCGACGAAGTCAGCAAACGCCGCGGCACGCCCCAGATCCCCTCCACCAGCCCCTTCCGCGACCGCCCCATCGACGAATCCCTCCGCCTCTTCCGCGAAATGAAAGAAGGGAAGCACCCAAACGGCTCAATGACCCTCCGCGCCAAGATCGACCTCGCCTCCCCAAACTTCAACCTCCGCGACCCAGTCATGTACCGCATCCTTCACGAGACCCACCCCCACACCGGCGCCGAATGGTGCGTCTACCCCATGTACGACTGGGCCCACGGCTTCGAAGATTCCGCCGAAGGCATCACCCACTCCATCTGCACCCTCGAGTTCGAGGACCACCGCCCCCTCTACGACTGGTTTATCGACGCCGTTAACGAAGGCCGCACCGACGACGGCCGCGGCCCCTGGGGCAAAAAGATCCACCACTCCCAGCAGATCGAGTTCGCCAAGTTCCGCCCCACCTACACCATCCTCTCCAAGCGCAACCTCCTCAAGATGGTCGAAGACGGCCACGTCAGGGGCTGGGACGATCCCAGAATGCCGACGATCGCCGGCCTCCGCCGCCGCGGCTACACGCCGGAATCTCTCCGCAACCTCATGGAAGATGTCGGCGTCACCAAGGTCGAGAGTTCCATCGACATCGGCCGCCTCGAAAACGCCGTCCGCGACCACCTCAACAAAGTCGCCCCCCGCGCCATGGCCGTGCTCCGCCCCCTCAAGGTCGTCATCGAGAACTGGCCCGAGGGCAAGGTGGACATGCTCGACTTCGTCGTGAACCCCGAGGAGCAGGCCCGCGGCGGCTCAGGCGGGACCAGAAAAGTCCCCTTCTCCAAGGTCCTCTACATCGAGCACGAAGACTTCATGGAAGTCCCCGCCAAAAAGTTCTTCCGCCTCGCGCCCGGCCAGGAAGTCCGCCTCCGCTGGGCCTACTTCATCAAGTGCGCCAGCGTCGTGAAGGACGCCGCCGGCAACATCACCGAAGTCCGATGCACCTACGACCCAGCCACCCGCGGCGGCGACGCCCCGCTCAACCCCGACGGCACGCCCGCGCGCAAAGTGAAAGGCACGCTCCACTGGGTCTCGGCCGAGCACGCCATCCCCGCCGAAGTCCGCCTCTTCGACCGCCTCTTCACCGCCGAAGAACCCGGCAAACGCACCGGCAACCACATCGACGACCTCAACCCAAACTCACTCGAAGTACTCACCGCCCACATCGACCCCGCCCTCAAAGACGCCAAGCCCGGCGAACGCTACCAGTTCGAACGCCTCGGCTACTTCTGCGTAGACCCCGACACCACGCCCGCAAAACTCGTCTTCAACCGCACCGTGACGCTGAAAGACACGTGGGCGAAGGTGGCGGGGAAGGACTGACCGCCACGCCAGAGGCAGGCGCTTTCCGGTACACTGGCCTGCTCCTCTGCTTTCCTATGCATTCCTATGCCTCCTATAGGAAATCAGAGGAACGCAGAGGAGGCATAAGACCAATGTCCTCGCCAAAGCACTTCCTGCCAGTCCACCGCGACTACAAACTTCTCCTTTCCTACCGAAAGGCCGAAATCGTCTTCGACATCACCGCCCGGTTCTGCGATCGATTCCTCACGAGAGGCGACCGCACCATTGACCAGATGGTCCAGGCCGCGCGCTCCGGAAAGCAGAACATCGTCGAAGGCAGCAAGGCCGGTCTGACCTCCAAAGAGATGGAGATCAAACTCACCAACGTCGCCCGCGCCAGCCTCGAAGAGCTTCTCTCCGACTACCGCGACTACCTCCGAATCCGCGACCTGCCGCTCTGGGACAAGGAATCAGAGAAGTCCCGCTTTGTCCGGCACCTCGGCACCCGAACGCGCACCGACGAGTCGTTCGAAACCTACCGCGAGTTCATCGAAACTCGTCCCGCCGACGTCGTCGCCAACATCGCCATCTGCCTCATTCACCAGGCCAACTACCTCCTGGACCAGCAGGTGCGCCGCCTCGAGCAGGATTTCCTCAAGAACGGCGGCCTGCGCGAAGCCATGACCCGCGCACGCCTTCAAAGCCGCGGCAAGCCCGGAGCTCCCGAGCGGTGACCCCCTCTCTCCTATGCCTCCTATGCGTTCATATGCGCTCCTATGCGCCTAGGGACTCATCGCAGTCGGTACGTCCCGTCGTTGTCAAGAAAATCAAGGTAGCCTTCGTCACGAAGTTCCTGGCAAACCCGGCGAAGCGTGGCTTCCGGCGTCGCACCCTTTGAGCCCGTCTCCTTGACAACTCGACCAAGTTCTAGCGCCTCCAGCTCCGCAAGGGTGAATTCTCGTCGCGGACGGTCCCTTGCAATTCTCTCAATTGCCTGTTTGGTGGCGTCGTGCCACGAGCGTGAACTCCCGTCGGCCATGAGCCCCGCATCGCGGGACGTCGGATCCCATCCCATCATGCCGGCTTGCCCTGGGTGCGAGGCATCATCCCGCTCCCGCCACTCGAATGTCAGGTGCAGCGAGATGCTCATCGCCTTCGCAAGCCGGAGCGAACTCTCCGCGGAGTTGTTCGCATCACAACCCTGTATGGAGAAATCGACCTCGGGCAAATAGCGATAGCCGTTCTCCTCGAAGCGACCCTGGCGGAGGTTTGCGCTCGTGACCTTGCGGACGGCCTCGAATGAACCGAGGCGTTTCCTTGCCAGTTCGTGCATCTCACGTGTCAGACTGTTCCAATCAGGGCGGTGCAATTCCCTTCCGTCAATCGTCGCCGTGAGCAGACGGGTATGCGTGAGTTCGCGCGATCCAATCGGAAGTCGGATGGGGTTCGGCTTTGCGATCCCCAAGCGTCCATTGAAGTACATCGCGTGGTGCATCGCGTAATAATCGAACACGCGGGCTATGACCGAGTCGGCGTCATCCACGAGCGGTTCGGCGCATGCCTTCACCTTGGCAAACGTGGCCTCGGACAGCGTGATTGTCGGCATTGTCTGATCCCTCGTTGACGTCGTACGGGTACCGTATGCAGAATACCATGTACTATACTACCGTGTACCCGTATGTCAAAACGAATACAGAGAATTCAGACAAAAAATCCAAACAAATTCCTACAAGTCCCTTGACATACCTTTCAAAATCCGTATCATCCGTTCGTGATCGCGGATACCCCCACATCCCCCGCCTCCAACCCCTCCCCCGCGGCCACCCCTCCCCTCTCCCCGCGCGACCGCACCATCCTCTTCGTCTTCGCCAAGCGCGGCTTCGACCTCCAGTCCCTCCTCCACGACCCCAACTTCACCGACAGCGACTGGGACCGCCTCACCACCAACCCCGCCGTCCAGGCCCACCTCCACGCCATCCTCGAACTCGCCCGCATCTGCACCACCCTCCGCGCGGCCAGCGCTCGCGTCACCTCCATCAACGAACTCGAATACGTCGCCCGCAACGCCACCAACCTCCACGAAAAACGCCTCGCCGCCAACAACCTCTTCCGCGCCACCGCCGCGCCCCTCATCTCCGCCGACGACGCCCCGCGCCAACGCTCCCGCGCTGGTTCCTCCTCAACCCCGCAGCCCGATCCCGGCAACCCCCGCGAGCCCCACACGCCGGCAGGCCCGTCCCGCTCCGCGGCCTCTCCATCCAACCACTCGCCCACCCACACCGCCCACCACGCGGCCGCGCACTCTCCGCCTCCCCGCCCAACCCCCACGCCAACCCCGACACCAACCCCCGCGGCCACGCCAACCCCACGCATCTCCGACACGCCAGCCACTCCCGCCAACCCTCCGACCACCACCCCAAGCGCCACGCACTCCACAACTCCCATCACTCCCATGACTCCCATGGCTCCCATGGCTCCTATGAGTCCTATGAGCCCCATCGGACCTATCCCCGGCGCCTCGCCCCCCGCGTCCCCAACGCACGCTCATCCCGCCACGCACCCCGCGCCGCGCCAACCCACCACCGCGCCCGCCGCGACGAGCATCCTTCAACACTCCGGCGCACCTCCCTGACGCAGCGCGCAAGCCGCGACCGAGCCGCCCATCAAGCGACCGGGCTCAACCGCTTCGAGTGGGAAGTTGCCCGTGCGCTTGCATTTCGGCAGGTGCCAAATGACCCGGTGTCATGCCTCTGTGAGAATCACATCGCCGCCGGCCACCACCGTGATCCTGACGGTCAATCCTCGCAGCAGCGACATTCCGACAAGTGGGGCAGTGTCGGATTCAAGGACGAGCACATCGAACACGCCCGCCGGCCACGATACTCTCGCTCGATACGCGCGAAGCACGGCTACCTGCCCCGTTGCGAGCGTGGCTTCAGACTCCGCCACAAACGTGAGCCCGAGCGCCGAAATAGTCTCCCGTGGTAGCGTCACAAAACCGGTGAAGCCGGTGTCGATCACGGCCGCGACTGAAAGACGCCCACCCGCACCGAGGACATCGATGTCAATCATCGCTTCGAGAGACTCATTGACGATGCCGCGAATCACGCGGACTTGGCCTTGCCGGCGCCGCCGAGCCGGTACGCGGCCTCGTGCCCGACTCGCAGAATCGCCAGCCGTGCGTTTCCAAAGCGGCTTGTGGCACGCTCGGTCGCCGACACGTCGTCCGCATCCAACTCGTATTCGCCCGTGTCCACGTTCAAGACCAGGAACTTGCCGTTCTCACGCGGTTCGAGTTTGGAGCGAAGGTGGCGCACGTAAAACTCCTTCGCCATCTCCATGACGGGGCGTTCTTCCTTGCGGGGTGCGACCATGTTCAAAGTATATCGTCAGAGAGCCACATCATGCCCCCTGCCAACTTCACCATCCGCCCCGCCACACCCGCCGACGTCCCCGCCGTCCTCCCCATGGTCGCGGCCATCTGCGCCCACCACGAAGCCCTCGACCCGGAGCGCTTCGCCATGCTCCCCGATGTCGTCCAGCGCTACGAACGATGGCTCCCCCAGCGAGCCGCAGACCCGCGCAGCATCTTTCTCGTCGCCGACTCCACCGGCCACAGCACGCCGCCAGCGATCGTCGGGTTCATCGTCGGCTCGATGGAACGCAACATCCCCATCTACCGCCTCGACGAGTTCGCCTACCTCCACGATCTCTGGGTGCAGCCCGACTTCCGCCGCCAGGGCGTCGCCACCGCCCTCCTGAACGAAGCAATCGCCCGCTTCCGCGCCATCGGCGCCAAGCAGATCCGCCTCGAAACCGCACTCGCCAACGAACACGCCCGCCGCGTCTGCGAGACCTGCGGCTTCCGCGCGGCCACCATCGACCTCATCCGCGAAATCTGACGCGCGCTCCCGCGCGTGTCACTTCCGCGCAACACCAGTGCCCGCACCCGCTCGCCGGCGCATCCTGTCTGGAGCATGCGGCCCCGCCCGCGCGCAGAACGGAGTCCCCATGATCCACGCTCCAGCCATCCTTGCCGCGTTCCTGCTCCTCTCGCCCCCCGCGCGCCCAAGCGTCCAGCAGCCCCCGCCCCGCGACGGCATCTCCTGCGCGCTCTACACCTGCGAAGTCGAATCCCGCCTGAACATGAATCAGAACAAGCCCGAATCCACCGGGCGCATCGACCGGATCTTCGGCATGTCGGCCATGGTCACCAGCCTCCGCCCAGCCACACCCTTCCGGGTGCTGGGAATGGAGATCACCCAGGTCCTCGACGATCAGGGACGAAACCTCGCGAGCGAGTTGAAGCGCCCAAGCCACGAAAACTACAAGCCCGGCCGCCGCGAAATCGCCGAGGCCTTCACCTCCTGCCTGCGGCCCGACCAGGATGCGCGCTTCCACGCGAACGACTCCATCCGCGGCCTGCCCCGCCTGCCCGCCTGGATCACCCGCGCCACCGCCCGCGTCGACGTGCTCGCCGCCGGCAAGGTCCACCGTGAAACCATCCCGCTCAAGGCCGTCGAGGAAGCCGTCGAAGTCGCCCCCGGCCTCACGTTCCTCCTGACCAAGGCCGAAGCCAGGCTCGAGCAGTTCCAGTTGGGTTTCGAGGTCCGCGTACGAAAGTTCCGCGAGGGCGACGCGAAAAAGCCCGGCACCGAACCCGTCTTCGGCGGCCTGATCCTCACCCGCCACGACGGTACCGTCTTCAATGTCATCAACTACGGCCAGGAAATCGAACTCCGCGACGAGACCATCATCATGGTCCAGGACGCCACCTTCGACCGCGCCGCCATGGCCCAGATCGCCAAGGCCGAGATCATCGTCTTCGACGACCTGCACGTCATCCCCTTCGAGATCACGGTCGAGGACTTCCCGGTGTTCGCGCGCGAGTAGCCCAAACCTCTTCTACACTCCACCCCATGTCCCTCATCGTCACCGGCACCATCGGCATCGACACCGTCTACACCCCCACGGGGCACGCCTCCAAGGTCCTCGGCGGGTCGGGCACGTACTTCGCCGCCGCGGCCAGTTTCTACACACCCGTGCGCCTCGTCGCGTGCGTCGGCGATGATTTCCCCCCGACTTTCATGAGCACCCTTAGCCACTTCCGCGGCGTGGACCTGACCGGCCTCGAAGTCCGCAAGGGATCCAAAACCTTTGCCTGGGGCGGCAAGTACCACCCCGACATGAACGGCCGCGACACGCTGTTTACCGAACTGGGCGTCCTCGCGGAGGCCCCGCCCAAGGTCCCCGGGTCCTACCGCGACTCGCGATTCGTCTTCCTCGCCAACACACACCCGGGCGTGCAGATCGGCATGGTGGAGCAACTCCCCCAGCGCTCGCTCACCGTCGCCGACACCATGGACCTCTGGATCAATACCGCCAAGAGCGACCTGCTGGTTCTGCTTCGGAAGGTCGATGGTCTGGTCCTGAACTTCGACGAGGCCGAACTTCTCACCGGCCGCAAGAACGTCGTCTCCGCCGGGCGGCACATCCTCGAGATGGGCCCCAAGTTCGTGGTGATCAAGAAGGGCGAGCACGGCGCCCTGCTGGTGCACCGCGAGGGCATCGCGGCCCTCCCCGCGTATCCCACCGAGCAGGTGATCGACCCCACCGGTTGCGGCGACACCTTCGCCGGCGGCCTGATGGGCTCGCTCGCAACCCAAGGAAAAGACCCCGAGGCCGCGAAGACCGCGGGGTCATTCGACAGCGTCCGTCGGGCGCTCGTGCACGGCACCGTGATCGCGAGTTTCACCATCGAAGCCTTCAGCCTCGACCGCCTGAAAAACCTGACCCGCCCCGAGATCGACAAGCGCTACGCCGACTACGCCGCCATGGTGCGGGTGTAATCGACCATTGACGCGTGTCCCACGCGACTCCCTCCCGCGTACCATCGAGCCCATGAGCATCATCGTCTTCCAGCATTCGGACATCGGCGGGCCCGGGCGCCTGGGCGCCACGCTCCGTGACCACGGCTTCCGGCTCGATGTTCGTCGTCCCGATCTGCACGGAGTTGGCACCACCGGCGGTGTCCCGGTCGATCTCGACAACGTGCACGGCCTCATCATCCTCGGCGGGCCGCAGAACGTGACCGACCTCGCCAAGTTCCCCTGGATGCAGGCCGAGGTCGCGATGATCAAGGAAGCGCACGCCCGCGAACTGCCCATCATCGGCATCTGCCTGGGCGCCCAGATGATCGCCCACGCGCTGGGCGGCGAGGTCGTGCCCCGAGACAAGCCGGCGGTGGGCTTCTACCCGATGCTCATCAACACCACCGGCCAGGTCGAGCCGCTCCTCGCCGGCATCGCGTGGGACTCCCCACAGTTGTTCACGTGCGGCCAGGAGGTCAAAACGCTCCCTCAGGGCGCCACCCTCCTCGCCAGCAACCGCAACACGCGCCACGTGATCTTCAAGACGGGCCTGCGCACCTTTGCGAGCATCGCGCACTTCGAATGCGACCGTCCCATGGTCGAGGCGCTCATGGCCTCCAGCAAGGGCATGCTCCCCAGCGCGGGCATCACCGAGAGCGAGATCAAGGTCCAGATCGACCAGTTGTACTCCAACTACGCGCGCCTCTCCGACCGGTTGTGCGTGAACCTCGCGACGCTGCTCTTTCCCGTGGCGCGTCGGCTCTCGGCGTAGCCCATGCCCGGTTTCTCGCTCACGCCGCCCGCCGATTACCTGCTGCCGCGGGACTACTGCTCGTACGGCTACTTCCTGCTCTTTCCCAACCACTGGAGCGTGCGTGAGCAGGCGCTGACCCGCCCGCTTCGGCTTTCCGGCGGCGTGGTGGGGATTCGCGTAACCCAGCCCCGCCGCGCCGGCGCGCCGCTTAAGATCGAAACCTCCCGCACGCTCGCGCGAGACGAGCGCGAGGAAGCGCGGACCCAGATCACCCGGATGCTGCGGCTCGACGAGGACGACCGGTCCATCGCCGAGTTTCACCGGCTCGACGGCCGCTGGAAGAAGACCGGCCGAGGCCGCGTCTCGCGCTCACCGACGCTCTTCGAGGACGTGGTCAAGACCGTGACCAGTTGCAACGTGACCTGGCCGGGCACGGTCCAGATGAACCGGCGCCTGTGCGAGGTGCTGGGGGCGCCGGTTCCGGACAAGCCCGACGCGGCCCGCACCTTCCCAGACGCCGCGCGACTCGCACGCACCCGGCCGCAGACTCTTCGCGCCCGCTGCCGCGTTGGGTATCGCGATCAGCGTCTGGTGGAACTGGCGCGGCTATTCCGCACGCCGGCATCACGCGGCGGCCTGAACGTGGCGCGCCTCGAAGACCCCGCGACGCCCGACGATGAAGTGCACGAGATGCTGATCGACCTGCCGGGCGTGGGTCCGTACGCCGCGGCCAACATCATGCAACTGCTCGGCCGCTACGCGCGGCTGCCGCTGGACACCGAGAGCGTCCGCCACGGCCGCTCGCTGCTGGGCTACAAAGGCTCCTCGGCGCAGGTCATGAAGAAGGTCCATTCCCACTACGCGCCCTTCGGCCCGCACGCCTTCCGGTCGTACTGGCTGGAGATGTGGGAGTTCTACGAGTCCAAGCACGGCCCCGCGTGGACGTGGGAGCGCGACAGCACCGGCAAGATGTTCACCGCGGCCCAACTCAAGAAAGCGTAATCACCGCCGCCGGCGCAGCACGAGAACGCCGCCGATGCAGGCGAGGGCCGCGGCCCCGGGCGCGGGGATTGGCGCGGTCAGCACGCGGATCTCGTCGTAGTCCGCAAGGGGTTGGTTCGAGACAGGCAGCGTGAACGTGAGCGTCTTGTTGTTGATCGAGATCAGGCCGGTGCCGGGCGCAAAGCCGCGGAAGTTGTACTGCGGCGAATACGCCGTGCCCGGCGCGCCGCAGACCGGGTCGGACGCCTTGAGCGACCACCAGTCGTAGATCACGGCCACGATGGGGTCGTTGAAGGTGATCGTGCCCGTGATCGTCCCGTAGTAGATCCAGTACGACTCGTGGTGGATCATGTGCGAATCGACCACGCCGCTGTACGAGCCGGCCGTGGGGAACGCGGAGTTGCTGGGGTTGGTGATCATCTGCGCGGCCAGGCCATTCACGCTGATGTTCGTGCGCTCGGTCCACGCGTGAACGGTGGCGCCGTTGGACCACGTGCCCCACTTGGAAGCGGCGGGGGGCGTGGCGTGATAACTGACGGCGCCGGTGAAGGACGCGATGGTGCCCAGCGCGGGCGAGGCCGCGGCGAGCGTGAAGGCGATTGCGAGCATGCGGGTGTTCATCGGGGGCTCCTTGCGGGTGTTCTCCCGGCGGGCAGCGACGGCGTGCGCGACGAGTCACGCGAGTTCGCCAACGAAAACCCCGCGCCTTTCGGCGCGGGGCTTTCGTGTGAGGAGGGCGAGGCGATTGGGTTCAGGCGCGGCGGCGGCGCAGCGCGAGCAGGCCGCCGATGCCGGCGAGGGCCGCGGCGCCGGGCGCCGGGACGGGCCGGGTAAGGACGCGGACCTGAGTGATTTCCTGTATGCCGGGCACGGGATTGATGAAGTCGAAGTGGAGCGTGTTGCCGCTGATGAAGATGGTGCCGGCGTTCAGGCCGCGGAACATCTGGCCGGTCGGATAGATCGTGCCGAGCGCGCCGGCGGGGCCGTCGCTCATGTCGAGCGACAGATCGCGGAAGATGACGCCGACGATGGGTTCGCTGAAGAAGACATCACCGGTGGCGCTGATCGCCGGGAAGTGCGTGAAGTGGATGAAGTGGCTGTTCACCAGGCCGGCGACGGGCCCGGGCGTCAGGGTGGTGGAGTTGGACGGGTTGACGGTCATCTCGCACATCAGCGGCGGAACGACGATGTTCTGCTGCTCGTCCCATGCCTGCGCGGTGGGGCCGATGAGCGGGGGGAAGTTGGCGATCGGCGGGGGAGCGCCGAAGGTGACCATGCCGGCGGTGCCGGTGATCGCGGCGTGGGTGGACGAGGCGAGGGCGAGGATGCTGGCGGCGGCGAAAGTTGACTTCACGCGTGACTCCTTGTTGTGGTGCGGGTGCGGATCGCCCGGCTTCGGACCTCCGGCGAGGATGCAGCGACAGGCATGCGCGATGCTCACTCGAATCCGGCAAGAGCGAGTGACGCGCGTTGCGTGCATTCATGAACGAACAACCCGCGCCGTGGGGCGCGGGTTGTTCGAGGAGGGAGGAGGATGTCGTGTGCTCAGGCGCGGCGGCGGCGGAGGGCGAGCAAGCCGCCCAGGCCCGCGACGGCCGCGGCGCCGGGCGCGGGAACCGGGCGGGTGAGAACGCGGAGTTGCGAGATCTCGACGACGGGGCTGAAGTCGTTGAGCGTGAAGTGCATGTAGTTGCCGTTGATCATGATGTTCGATCCGTTGAGGAGCGAAGTGCCGCGTCCGATCTGGCCGGTGGGGTAGAGCGTGCCGCCGGAGCCGAGCCAGTCGCTGGTGTCCAGCAGCGTGTCGTTGAACATGACGCCGACGATGGGGTCGTTGAACCAGATGTCGCCCGAGACCATGAAGGCGGTGCCGTGAGTGAAGTGGATGAAGTGGCTGTCCACCAGGCCGCTGACGAGGCCGGGCGAGGGAGTGCTGGAGTTGGAGGGATTCACGGTCATGTCGCAGAGCACATTGGCGACGGCCACGCCCTGCAACTCGTCCCACGCCTCGGCGTTGTTCGAGAAGAGCGTGGGGAAGTTGGCGACGGCCGGCGGGGCGATCTGCACGCAGCCCAGGCCTGTGGCCGAGATCGAGGCCAGCGCGGGTGCGGTGAGCGCAGTGACGGCGAGAATGGCGAGAGATTTCATGGCGGGTTCCTTGAGTACGGGGGGATCGGGGTTGGCCGCGCGTCGCACGAGCGGCGAGCGGCCGATGGTGCAGCGATGGCGAGGCCGGGTTGTCACGAGGAAATTGGGGCGGATTGCTGGGAAATGTCGGGGCGTGCCTCTCCAAGCGAAGCGACCCTCGCGCGTGACGCGAGGGTCGATCGGATTGGAGTGTGGTGGCGAGGCTCAGGCGCGGCGGCGGCGGTAGAGCATCAGGCCGCCCAGGCAAGCGAGGGCCGCGGCCCCGGGCGCGGGAACCGGGCGCGTCAGCACGCGGACCTGTTCGATCTCGATGGCGCCGGGGAAGGGCATGAAGTTGAAGGCGAGCGTGTTGCCGCTGATGGAGAGGAACGACTGGGCGTTGAGGCCGCGGAGCGCCTGGCCCGTTGGATACGTGGTGCCGATGGCTCCGAACGTCGGGTCGCTGAGGTCGAGGGGGATGTCGTTGAACATCACCGCCTCGATGTTGCCGCTGAAGGAGATGGTGCCGGTGCCGTTGACGCCGGAGAAGTCGGCCCAGTGGATGAAGTGCGAGTCAAAGATGCCGACAACCAGCCCGGGCGTGGGCGAGCCGGAGTTGCCGGGGTTCACGGTCAGGTCGGCGAAGGCGCCGGCGGAGACCAGCACGTTCTGCTGCTCATTCCAGCAGAAGGCGTTGGTGCCGGTGAGCGGCGGGAAGTTGGCGATCGGTGGGTTGCCGATCTGCAGGGCGACGCCGGTCGTGCCGACGATGACGGCCTGGGACGCGGCGGCGAAGGCGACGGAGGCGAGAGCGGCGAATAGGGTGGCGGTCTTCATGGGGGGCTCCTTGAGTGAATCGGGGGGTTTCGGGGTTGCCCGCTCGCACACGCGAGTCCCGGGCACGCGGGGAGCGACGGCGTCTGGCGATGCTCACGCGCTTTTTTCAGTTTGATTTGCGAAGGCCGCGTCGGGCCGATCATCGAGGAAGTCACTTCTCGCGGAGACGCGGAGGTCGCAGAGAAGAGGCTGGCAGCGAAGGTGAACGCGTCGCCGACGCCGGGCAAAACGAACAACCCTCGCCGCTGGGCGAGGGCTGTTCGTTCGGAGAGGGAGGGAGGAGAGTCTTGTTTCAACGCGGGGGTCGGCCGCGGGGGCCGGTCATCCCGGCGTTGGTGAAGCGACGAATCTGTGCAACTCTCACGCGGAATCCTGGAGGAATCACGCGGCCGCGATTCCCTGCAAATCGGCCAAAAACGAACAACCCTCGCCGTTGGGCGAGGGCTGTTCGTTGGAGAGAGAGTGAGGAGATTCGATTCTTCCGACGCGGGGGTCAGTCGCGTGGGCCGTTCGTCCCGGCGTTGAGAGAAGCGACAGATCCGTCGGGTTCTCACGCGGATCATCGAAGAATCTGTTTCCCGCAGAGACCAAGGTGAAAGGCCGCCGCAACGCCGGGCAAAACGAACAACCCTCGCCGTTGGGCGAGGGCTGTTCGTTGGAGAGAGAGTGAGGAGATTCGATTCTTCCGACGCGGGGGTCAGTCGCGTGGCCGGGTTTGCTGTCCCGGCACCGGTTGAGCGACGGGGTCGGCGGAGTACTCACGCGATCTGCGCGTGATTTCGATGCAGGGGAGGGCGAGGCGATTCCGCGGCGTTCGAAGCGTTCTCGAAGGGGTTAACTTCGGACGGCGGGTCCGGCGACGACCGTTCGAACGATCGCCTCGGGCTGGTCGGGAGCCTCGTAATCCTGCAAGGCCGCGACGCCCCAGTCGCGTTCGCGCATGGCGGCGATGGCCTTGGCGGCGGCCAGGGCCGCGGTGGTCGTGGAGATCATGGGGACGTTGAGGCGTACGGCGGTGGAGCGGATGCGGCCTTCGTCGGTCTGCCAGCCGGTGCGGGTGGGGGTGTTGATGATGAGAGCGATCTGGCCGTTGGCCATGAGGTCGATGACGTTGGGGCGGGCGCCGGCGCCGATCTTCTGGAGGACCTTTGGGGCGAGGCCGTTGGCCGCGAGGTGGGATGCGGTGCCGCCGGTGGCGTAGATCGTGAACCCCATGGCCATGAGCATCCGCACGGGCTCGACGATCGAGGCCCGATCCTGCTCGCGGACCGAGACGAAGACCGCGCCCCTGGCGGGGTCGGTGGGGAGCGAGATTCCCGCGGCCATCTGGCTCTTGGCGAAGGCGATGGGGAGGCTGGCGTCGATGCCCATGACCTCGCCGGTGGAACGCATCTCGGGGCCGAGGACGACATCGACGCCTGGGAACTTGTTGAAGGGGAAGACGGACTCCTTGACGGCCCAGTAGGGAAAAGAGGGAGAGAGGGAGAGCGGGAGTGACGAAGACTGAAGCGTCTGGCCCATCATGCACTTGGCGGCGATGGCGGGCCAGGGGGTGTGCGTGACCTTGCTGACGAAGGGGACGGTGCGGCTGGCGCGGGGGTTGACTTCGAGGATGTAGATCTCGCCGTCTTTCACGGCGAGTTGGATGTTCATGAGGCCGCAGACCTTGAGTTCGCGGGCGATGTCCTTGGCGAGCGACTCGATGCGGGCGACGATGTCGGCGGGGAGCGAGGCGGGCGGTAGGGTGCAGGCGGAGTCGCCGGAGTGGATGCCGGCGTGCTCAATCTGCTCCATGACGCCGGCGATGCGGCAGTCTCCGCCGCCGGGGGAGCCGAAGTCGCCGACGACATCGACATCGACCTCGGTGGCGCCGGCGAGAAACTTGTCGATGAGGACGGGTGCCTCGTCCATGCCGCTACTTTCGAGGGCGGTGGTGATGAAGTTGAGGAGGGCGCGCTCGTCGGGGCAGATTTCCATGCCGCGGCCGCCGAGGACGTAGGAGGGGCGGATGAGGACGGGGTAGCCGATGCGGGCCGCTTCCTTCACGGCCTCGGGGATGGAGCGCGCGATGCCGGCGGGCGGACGGTGGAGGTTGAGTTTGGAGAGGAGGGCATCGAAGCGGTCGCGGTCCTCGGCGAGGTCGATGGAATCGACGGTGGTGCCGATGATGGGGACGCCCGCGGCGACCAGGCCCTTGGCGAGATTGAGGGGAGTTTGACCGCCGAACTGGACGATGGTGCCGTGAACCAGGCCGGTGGCGGAATGGCGGAGCGGCGGCTTGAGCGTTGCGCCGTTTAGCCTTTCGATTACGTTGAGGGTGTCCTCGAGCGTGAGTGGCTCGAAGAAGAGGAGGTCGGAGGTGTCGTAGTCGGTCGAGACGGTCTCGGGGTTGCTGTTGATCATCACCGATTCGAAGCCCAGGTCGCGGGCGGCGAACGCGGCGTGGCAGCAGCAGTAGTCGAACTCGATGCCTTGGCCGATGCGGTTGGGGCCGCCGCCGATGATGACGATCTTTTTGAGGTCGGTGATGCGGATTTCGTCGTCGCCGCGGAAGGGCGAGCGAGGAGTAGAGATTTGAGATTTCAGATTTGAGATTTCAGATCCGCGAGGCGTGTCGCCACCCCCACCGGGCAGTGCGCCCCGCTCGTAGGTGGAGTAGTAGTACGGCGTCACGGCCTCGAACTCGGCGGCGCAGGTGTCCACGAGTTTG
>CAJPFG010000006.1 GCA_905339235.1 Phycisphaerales bacterium | reverse complement strand
CCCGCGTGGCGGTCTTCGAGTACATCGAGATGTTCTACAATCGAAAGCGCCTCCACGCGGCGCTCGGCTATCTCAGTCCCGTCCAGTTCGAAGCCCGTCTGGTTGCATGAGTTTCTGTCAACGGAACGTGGGTCAGGTCACACTGGCCCGTCTTCGCCACCACGGTCGTCCTGAAACAGATTCAGGTAGTGGCGGATGTACATGCGGTCGGTCGGCCCTTCGACCCAGATGGTGCAGTTCGAAAGCAGCACCGAACTGTTCCTCACGCCAAGTTCACGCAGCAAGGGCATGGACGCATTCGATCTTGGCCGAATCGTCACGACTGGTTCCTTCTCTTTCGCATCGCCTTCGGGCAGAGACTTCTGAAAGTGAAAAACGCTTACGTCGTCCGTGTCAAGCGTGAGGTCTAAGAACTGATTCGAGTGTGTGGCGACAAAGACTTGGCGGCTGCCCCCGGTCCCACATGGCAGGTTCAGTAGCGCTTCGATCAGAAGTCTCTGGAATGCAGGGTGAAGGAAGTTTTCCGGCTCCTCGATGAACAGCAGCAGGTTTTGATCGCGAAACGCAAAGAGTGGGAAGACCATTAGCACGATCTGGGAAATTCCATCTCCAAGCCGGTACACCGGCTGCTCCTGCTCGTCGCCGATTTTGATGAAGAGCGTGTGCTTGTCTTCAGCTCCGGGGGCACCCTCTTTCGGGATCAGCGAGACCGGCTGGCCCTTAAAAAAGTGGACGGAAAGGTACTCCTCGAACTGCCTGATCATCAGTCGCTCTGACAGCGCTCCTAGCAGGTGGCGCCGGATTCGTGCGTAGAAATCCTGACCCGAGAGCAGATGGTGACCCTTGTTGAGGACTGGTACTCCGTTCGGAGAAGATCGAATTGTCGGGAAATACTGATCCCGAACGATTTGGCCTAGAGGGTCTTCCGGATCCCATGCGGGCTTGAATTCCCGGAGTCCTCGAAGCACAGGGATATAGACGCGCTCGAACGGGCCCAATTGCCCCGTATCCGGAGATAGCCCAAGCCGTGCCAAGACGGCGCCAACCAGAGATTTCACACGATCCTTCGGGTTTTCTCGGCTAGCTTTCGCCAATTCGCCCGCGGCCTCCATCAGACGGATCCGCCAGTTCGGCTCCGCGTTCTGCGCGTTCCAGATGTCCTTCATCGCCTGAATCTGTGAGAGAATGGGCGCAATGTGTCGCCCCAATGAACTGCTTTCCGCATTGATCATCCTGAAAACGTCCTGGCGGAGCTCGGGCGCCCCCTCTGCAATAGCGGCGGGCATCAACTGCGTCACCAGGTTCTGGTGAAAGAGGTATCTGAGAGTTCGGCTCTTCCCGCAGTTGTTCGCGCCAAGAAATACATTGAGCCGAGAGAACGGGCCGAGCCAGAGCTGCTCACCCTCTTTCCCAAGATTCCGCTCAGGCGAAACGCGAAGCCAGTTGGCGGTGTTGCGGGCGACACTCAGATACGCCAGTTTGTAGGGTGGGCGGTCTGTCAAGCGCGAGCCCCCAAGGACTGAAGGAATCAGTGTACCTCGCTCGGTCGTTCACCGCTTCATCCGCTGGATCGTCCCCGTGGTGCTCTTGCCCTCGACAAGGTCGATCAAAACCACCCGCCCCCCGTGCGACTCCACGAACTTCCCCCCCACCACCGTCTCCTTCGTGTAGTCCGCGCTCTTGACCAGCACGTCGGGTTTCAACTGCTCGATCAGGCGCATCGGTGTGTCTCCGGCGAAGTGTACCGCCTGCACGCGGGGTGGATGCGCCCGTCACTGGCAAACTCCGTGCGCCCTCCGGGCGAAGACTACGGCGCAGAGGCGGGATCCGTGGATCTGAGGGATGGAGGTGAGATCGAGTGACTCGTGCGACGCCTACCAGTGACGGGCGATGCGCCCGTCACTGGCAAACTCCGTGCGCCCTCCGGGCGAAAACTACGGCGCAGAGGCGGGATCCGTGGATCTGAGGGATGGAGGTGAGATCGAGTGGCTCGTGCGTCCCTCCGGGACGCCTTGGTGTGGGGACTGGTACCAGTGACGGGCGATGCGCCCGTCACTGGCAAACTCCGTGCGCCCTGCCGGGCGAAGACAGGGCGACGACAGGACTTCAAGCGAGTGGACCCCAGTCCACATCTTCAGGTATCCCGTGCATTGTCGGTCTCCTGCGCTTACCGCCTCATCCGCTCAATCGTCGAACTCGTGCTCTTCCCCTCCACCAACTCAATCAGCGCCACCCGCCCGCCGTAGGACTCGACGAACTTCCCCCCCACCACCGCCTCCTTCGTGTAGTCCGCGCCCTTGACCAGCACGTCGGGTTTCAGATGCTCGATCAGGCGCATCGGCGTGTCTTCGGCGAAGAGGATGACCGCCCCCACGCTCGCCAGCGCGCCCAGCACTCGGGCGCGGTCTTCCTGGTTGTTCACGGGGCGGGATTCGCCCTTCAGGCGGCGGACCGAGGCGTCGTCGTTGAGGCCGACGATCAGGAAACCCCCACCCCCACTATCACCGCCTTCGCGCGCGGCCTTTTCCAGGAGCGTCACGTGCCCGCTGTGCAGGACGTCGAAGCAGCCGTTGGTGAAGATGATTTTTTTGCCCTGCTTGCGCAAGGCCGCGGCCTCGAGCAGGGCCTGGTCCAGCGTGCGGAGTTTGCCGTGCTGGGGCGAGGTCATTAGTACCAGGCTGTGGTGGATCTGCTCGAGGGGGATGGGCTGGACGCCGAAGACCTCGACTTCGAGACCGGCCGCGGCGTTGGCGAAGCGGGTGGCGTCGAGCCAGTTGGCGCCGTTGGCGCGGGCGGCGGCGAGGCCGGCGAGGAACATGTCGCCCGCGCCGGTGACGTCGTAGACGTTGCGGGCGAGGGTGGGGACGGCCGCGGGGGCTTTGCCTTTTTCGAGCACGAGCGCGCCGTGGCGGTCGAGGGTGAGGATGCAGGCGTCGAGGTCGAGGCGGTCGAGCAGCGTGCGGGCGAGGGCGGCGTTGTGGTTGGGGTTGGCGTTGTGGGGGTCGGTGGCGAGGCCCGCGGCCTCTTCGGCCTCGGTGCGGTTGGGGGTGATGGTCGTGGCGCCCTTGTACTTGGCGTAGTCGGTCCCACGGGCGGGATCGACGAAGACGGGCTTGTTGGCGCGGCGGGCGGCGTCGATGACGCGGCGGCAGAAGTCGGGTGAGCAGACGCCCTTGTTGTAGTCCTCGATGCAGACGACGTCGGCTGATGCAAGGGACTTCTCGAAGGCCGCGACGAGCGCGTTCATGGCGTCGGCGGCGAGGGGCTCTCGGGACTCCATGTCCACACGGAACATCTTCTGGGGGTGGCGGGACTGGGCGAGGCCGATGAGGTTCTGCTTGACGGTGGTCGGGCGGGAGGCGTCGGCGATGATGCCTTGCGTGTCGATGCCTTGCGCGGCGAGTTCGCGGCGGAGGGTGTCGGCGTGGGGGTCGTGGCCGGTGACGCCGAAGGCGAGGACGCGGGCGCGGAGGGCGGCGAGATCGAGGCAGACGTTGGCCGCGCCGCCGGGGCGGTTTTCGGTTTTGCGGACGTGGAGGATGGGGACGGGGGCGTCGGGGGAGAGGCGCTCGGCGTCGCCGTAGACGAGTTGGTCGAGCATGAAATCGCCGACGACGAGGGCGGTGAAGGGCCGCCAGGTCGCGAGAATGTTGAGGAGCGAGTCCATCGGGGGAGTTTAGGAGAATTAACACGGAGGGCCACGGGGGGCCACGGAGGGGGAGAGGGGAAAGGGGAAAGGCTGGAGGCGAGAGGCAAGAGGCAAGAGGCAAGAGGCAAGACGGGGATGCTACTGCGTTGCAAAGTTCGCGATGGTTTGGGTGGCGAGCGCTTGGAGTTCGGCGGCGCCCTCGTCGAACTGGAGGTCCAGGTTCGGCACGGCGACCTCGCAGGGCCAGCGGCCGGGGGGGATCTCGGAAAGTTTGGCCCAGTCTTTCTGCGTCACGATGAGCACGTCGGCGTGCGTCGATTGGAGCGTTGTGTGCAGACGCTGGAGCGTGACGGGCATGAAGGGGTCATGGTCGCGAAGAACGAGCGTCCCGGCGAGGCGGCCGCCGGCGGCGCGCTCGGCCGCGGCGAGGAACGGCCAGGGATTGCCGATGGCGCAGCAGGCGAAGACGCGCTTGGCCGCGAGGAATCCGGTCGGCTCGTTGCGGACGCCTTCGGAACTGTGAACCGTCAGGCCGGTCCACGCGTGGCGCGCGACGGCGAGCAGAGCGCGCGGCGCGGCGGTCCGAATCCGGCCTTCGAGTTCGTCGAGCCGCTCGGGCAGCACGGCCTCGGCGTGCGTGATGACCACCGCGTGGGCCCGTGCGAGGCTCGAGACCGGCTCACGCAGATGCCCGGCGGGCAGCAGGTGGTCATCGAACGGGGGGCGGGTGGCGTCGATGAGCACGATGTCGAGTTGGCGCGCGATCAGCCGGTGCTGGAAGCCGTCGTCGAGAAGGACGCAATCGATGCGCTCACCCTCGGGGGTTGCAAAAAGGTTGAGCAGGCCGTCGATGCGGTTGGGCTGGGCGACCAGCGGAAGGTCGGGGAAGCGCTCGCGGTAGGTGCGGGCTTCGTCGGACTCCCGGCCGCGCCGGGCGCCGTAGCCGCGCATGGCGACGCAGGGCCAACGCCCGGCGTCGCGCAGGGTCTGCACGAGGTGCGCGACCATCGGGGTCTTGCCGGTGCCGCCGGTGGAGAGGTTTCCGACGCTGATGACGGGGCGGTCGAGCGTGACGACGCCGCGCCCGGCGTCGAAGCGGCGGTTGCGGTAGTCGATGATGCGGCCGTAGAAAGCGGCGAGGATCCGGCCGAGGGCGCCGGGGATGGGCGGAGCATGGGGAGGGCGGGGGGACGGCGTCACGAGACGGGAGGATATTCGCGAACAGACACGAACAGGAATGTTCGTGCCACTCAGGAAGGAGGCGAAGGCATGGAAGGGTCACGAACAGGGATGTTCGTGCCACGCGCGAGGTCGCGGGATTGCCGGAGGTGCTCGCGCAGTTCGCGGAGTTCGACGCGGTGGAGGCGCCAGGTGTTGAGCATGTCGAGCATGGCGAGGGCGAGGATGAGGGTGACCAGCCCGGCCGTGAGCATCCAGGAGAGGGCGAAGGCGCGCTGGTTGAGGACGGGGTCGGCGAGGGCGAGGGCGAAGGCGCCGATGGGAAGCGTGAACATCATGAGCAGGCCGCTGGCGGTGCGGATGCGGCGGCGGCTGGGGGGCATGTCGGCGCGGAGCAGGAGCAGGAGGTGACCGGCGACCACCAGGAGGGTCAGGGCGCTGAGCGGCATGACGAGCCACGTGGGAGCGAGCGGGCCGTTGGCGAGGGTGAGGGGCATGGGTCGGTCCGGGGTCCCCGGTCTATTCGCGTGGGCCGCGGATTCGTTGCGGTCAGTTGGCGGTCCTGGCGGCGCGGAACGCGGCCAGTTCTCGGGCGAGCCGCTTCATGGGGAGCCCCATGATGGTGGACGGATCGCCCCGGAAGGTAATCGGCCATCCGGCGTTAAGGCGTTCGGAAAGGTTGTAGGCCCCCGCCTTGCCCGACCATTCGCCGGAGGCGACATAGCGGTCGATCTCGGCGTTGAGGAGCGGCCCGAAGCGGACGGTGGCGGTATCCGCGAAGAGGCGCCGACGGCCGGTGCCGGCTTCGACCAGCGCGACGCCGGTGATGACGTCGTGCTCGCGGTTGACGAACGAGCGGATGATCTGCGCGGCCTCGTCGGCGTCGCGGGGCGTGCCGACCATTCGGCCGTCGATGACGCAGGTGGTGTCGGCGCCCAGGACGATCCGGCCCCGCTCGGCGTCGCGGGCCTTGGCCCAGGCCTTGAGGTAGGCGAGGGACATGACCCACTGCTGGGGGGAGACCTTGCCGGGTTCGAGGATGGCGTCGTCGAAGCCGGGGTGCTCGGCTTCGTGCGCGAGGCCGCCCTCATCGAGGAGGGTCCGGCGGCGCGGCGAGCGGCTGGCGAGAAGCAGGGCCCCGCCGGGAGTATCCGCCCCGAGGTTATTCCCTACCACCGACTCCACAGGTACCTCCGTGACCATGAGACTCCATCCTTCCGAGGCCGCGACTTCCGGTTTCAGTACGCCTGATCCATTCGGCCGTTCGGGCCCGCTATCGTGAATCGGTCGAAGGGCCTAACGCCGCTCGGCCGGGAGTGTTACGCGGAATGCCAAAGGTCCACCTCGTCCAGTTCGACATCGCGTGGGAAAGCCCCGAGGCCAACCGCGAGACGGTCCGAACGCTTCTCGACCGTGCGGAAGTTGCGCCCGGAGACTTCGTGCTACTCCCGGAGATGTTCGACACCGGGTTTTCCTTCAACATCGAGACAACATCTGATATGCGCGGGGAGACGCTTGTGTTTCTCTCGGAACTCGCACAGGACCTGAAGGTCTGTGTACAAGGGGGAAGAACGGTCGCCCCGTGCCATCGATGTACGGGGCGGAACGTGATGACCGCGCTCGCGCCGGGTGAGCGCGAGGCGAAGTTGCTCTGCGAGTACGCGAAGATCCATCCCTTTGGAGGAGAAGGCGAGCGCATCGAGGGCGGGCGCGAAGTGCTGACGTACCGGTGGGAGGGCGCGGGGCTCACGGTGTGCCCGGCGATCTGCTATGACCTGCGGTTTCCGGAGGTGTTTCGCGCCGGGCTGAAGAAGGGCGCGGAGATGTACGCGGTGGGCGCGTGCTGGCCCGCCGTGCGCAAGGAGCACTGGCGCACGCTGCTGATCGCGCGCGCGATCGAGAACCAGGCGTTCGTGCTGGGGTGCAATCGGGTGGGAAAGGACCCGGGCCCGCCCGCCGCGGCGGGGCTGGAGTATGCCGGTGGTTCGATCGTGGTGGGCCCCAAGGGCGAGGTGCTGGGCGAACTGGGGCCGGTCGAGGACGTGCTGTCGGTGGAGGTGGATGCGGCGCGAGTGCGGGAGTGGCGTGGGGCGTTCCCGGCGTGGAAGGATGCGCGGCTGCCGTGATGTTCAACCTACGCGGCGCCGGCCGTGGCCGTTTCGAGCCTTGGTGATCTCGATCGCCGCGATCGGGAAGACGTCGATCATTTCGAGTTTGTCCCTGCTCGTGACCACGATGGTCCGCCCACCGGGAAAAAACGCCATGAGTTCCGGGTGAGGAACGGGAACCACGGTGCCGTCGCCAAGGCGCAGCCTGAATGGAACGAAAGGACGCGTTTCGTAAACCTCTTTGATGCGCTCCGGGCTCATGGAAAATCCTAGCGAGGGTCTGGCGCGGACCACTTGGGGTCATCCCATGCCCGCCACGCGATCGACTTCATCGAGGCTGGTGTGGCCCTCGGCGACGAGGCGCCAGCCGAACTGGGCGAGGGTCGTGAACAACCCCTGCTCGATGACCCTTTTCATGGCCTGGATGCTGGGCGTGTGGAGAACGATGTCGCGGAGTTCGTCGGTGAAGTCGAGAAGTTCGAAGAGGGCGCGGCGGCCCCGGTAGCCGGTGCGGAGGCACTTGGCGCAGCCCACGGAGTGGTAGATGTAGGTCTTGCCGCCCAGCCACTTGCCCAGACGGGTGGCCTGGCCGGGCATCACCTGCACTTCGCGTTTGCAGTTGTCGCACAGCACGCGAACCAGTCGCTGGGCCACGATGAGGTCCAGCGAGTTCCCGACGAGATAGGGCTCGACCTTGAGGTCAAGCAGCCGGAAGACGGCGGCGATGGACTCCTTGGCGTGAACGCTGGAGAAGACCAGGTGCCCGGTGAGCGCGGCCTGCATGGCGGTGCGGGCGGTCTCCTCGTCGCGGACTTCGCCGACGAGGATGACGTCGGGGTCCTGGCGGAGCACGCCGCGGAGCAGGCCCCCGAAGGTGTTGCCTTTGTGCTCGTCCACGGGAATCTGGGTGACGTTGTCGAGTTGGTACTCGACGGGGTCCTCGATGGTGACGACGTTGCGCGTGGTGCGGTCGATGGTGCGGATGGCGTTGTAGAGGGTGGTTGTCTTGCCCGAGCCGGTGGGCCCGCATGCCAGGAGCATGCCGGATTCCTGCTGGCACATGCGCTGGATGCGGTCGTACATGTAGGAGAGCAGGCCCAGGTCGGCCATGGAGGTGGGCTGCCACTTGGAGT
The DNA here is from genome assembly GCA_905339235.1 of Phycisphaerales bacterium. Classification (GTDB taxonomy): domain Bacteria; phylum Planctomycetota; class Phycisphaerae; order Phycisphaerales; family UBA1924; genus RI-211. The sequence goes on along the minus strand of CAJPFG010000006.1, from coordinate 190,171 downwards.
CGAGCACGCGGATGACGAGTTTCTGCCCGTGGACGGTCGGCGTGAACGACACGCGATACTCGACGCGCCGGTCGGGGAAGACGACGGAGAAGTGGCCGTCCTGCATGGCGTCGCGGGCGGCGACGACCATCTGGCAGGCGGCTTTCACGACGCCGAAGATGAGCTCGCCGACCCGCTTGGCGACTTCGATGATCTGGACCATGTCGCCGTCCACGCGCATGCGGATGTGGTGCAACTCGCCCTTGGGCTCGATGTGGATGTCGGTGGCGCGGGCCTTGCTCGCGAGTTGGATCAGCAGCCGCAGGGCGTTGGGGCCGTCGCTGGTGCCGATCAGCACGTCGGTGGGGTAGCCGTTCGCGTCGATGATGCCCACGGATTCGGGCTCGGCGTCCTTCGGCGGGATCGCGTTGAGCATCTCGCGGAGTTCGAACATCCAGCCGACTTCGCGGCTGGCGGTGAGGGAGGCGTTCATGACCTCGGCCGGAATGTCCTTCATCCCGGCGCCGACATGGAACGAGCCTTCGGCGTCGGTATCGTCGGGAGAGCCCTCGCCGGCACGATCCTTTTCGACGAGAAACTCGTGGGAGCCGACCTTGATGACGTCGCCGGGCTTGAGGGGCGACTCAGAGACCTTGATCTCGTTGACCTTGGTGCCGTTGCGCGAGCCCAGGTCGCGGACGAGCCAGGCGCCTTTGCCGTCGGGCTGGAGCATGCAGTGCTGACGGCTGGCGCGCTCATCGATGATGGGAATCGTGCAGTCGGGGTTGCGGCCGATGGTGACCCGCCCTCCGGTAAGGGGGGTCGGCTTGGCGGAGCCTCGGATAGGGGTCAGGCGAAGGTTCGACATTCCGAGCGATGGTACCGGATGAATGGTCGCAGGGTTGCCGGGGTGGATTCCTACACTCCCGCCCCATGATCGACCTGAAAGCACTTCGCGAGAACCCGGACCGATTCGCCCAGGGAGCCAAGGCCAAGGGGGTCGCGGTCGATATCGCCCGGCTGGTCGCACTGGACGGCGAGCGGCGGCAGTTGCAGACCGAGGCGGACCGCATGCGTGCGGAGCAGAACCGTCTGGCCAAGGAGGTCGGCCCGCAGATCGGGAAACTGAAGGGGCAACTCAAGGGAAAGACCGGGGACGAAGCCAAGGCGCTGGAAGCGGAGATCGAGTCGCTCTCGGGCAAGCCGACCCAGTTGAAAGCATCGGTGCAGGCGATCGAAACGAGGTTACAGGAGCTCGATCCGCGGATCACGGAGATCCTGCTCCAGGTGCCGCTGCCGCCTGACCCGGACGTGCCGGTGGGGACGTCGAGCGAGGACAACGTCGAGATCCGGCGATGGAATCCGCCGGACTTCGATCCGACGAAACCGTTCGAAGCGCAGCGCGGCTTCAAGCCCAAGACCCACCTGGAACTGGTGCGCGATCTCAAACTGTGCGACTTTGAGCGCGGCGTGAAGATCGCGGGGACTCGCTCGTACATTCTGACCGGCGACGGCATGCGGCTGCACCAGGCCGTGCAGCGGTACGCGATGGACTTCATGGTGGACAAGCACGGCTTCACGCCCATGAGCGTGGCGACGCTGGTTCGCGAGGAGACGATGGTGGGAACCGGGTTCTTCCCGGCGGGGCGCGAGCAGGCGTACCACGTCGAGGAATCCAAACGCGGCGGAGGCTACGACCTCTTCCTCACCGGCACCGGCGAGGTGGGGCTCATGGGGATCCATAAGGATGAGATCCTCGACGAGGCGGTGCTGCCGCTGCGGTACGTGACGGTCTCCACATGCTACCGGCGCGAGGCGGGGGCGTCGGGCAAGGACACGGCGGGGCTGTACCGGATCCACCAGTTCGACAAGGTGGAGCAGGTGGTGATCTGCCGCGCCGACGAGGCCGAGAGCCGCGCCTGGCACAAGAAGATGATGGGGTATGTCGAGGAACTGCTCCAGAGCCTGCAACTCCCCTACCGGCTGCTGCAATGCTGCACGGGCGACCTGGGCGTCAAGAACGCCGACATGGTGGACATTGAGAGTTGGATGCCCGGGCGCGGCGAGGTCGCGGGCGGACGGCCCACGGGCGCGTACGGTGAGACGCACTCCGCGAGCCGCCTGTACGACTACCAGTGCCGGCGATTGAACATGCGCTACCGCGCGGGGGGCGCGGCCGGGAAGGGCGAGACGGTCTTCTGCCACTCGCTCAACAACACCGTACTCGCCAGCCCGCGCGTGCTCATCCCGATCCTCGAGATGCACCAGAACGCGGACGGAACCGTGACAATCCCCGAAGCGCTGCGGCCGTACATGGGCGGCAAGGCCCGGATCGGTTGATACATGCACACTCCCTTTGGACAGCCCGACCCGCTGCTCAAGGTCGCGGAACTGGATGCCAGGCTCTCCCAGTTCCATGGCGGGCTTCTGCAAATGTGGCGCCATCTGCTGCGCCTGCGCAGGTCCGTGTCCGCGATCGAGGCCCGCGAGAAACTGGCCGCGGCCGGACGCTCGATTTCGATCGCAGTTCGGTGAAGACATCACCGCGTGGGACCTGCTGGGGAAGCCGCTGGACGGTTTTTTCATCGAGGTGGGCGCGTTCGACGGCGTGTCGTACTCCACCACGTACGCCATGGAAGCCATGGGGTGGAACGGGCTGCTGATCGAGGCGATCCCGCAGCGCTACGAGGCGTGCCGGGACAATCGGCCGCACTCGCGCGTGGTGCACGCGGCGCTCGCCGGTCCGGGCGCCGGGGCGCAGGCTGTGTTTCACGTGATGCAGGACGAGTACGGCGGGATGCTCAGTTTCGCCGAGGGTTTTAGCGAGGGGCGGCACGTCGAGAAGATGCAGACCTCGCCGATTCCACGGAGCACGGTAACGGTCCCGCTCACAACGCTGGATGCGTTGCTCGAGGGCCACTCCGGCGCGGTGGACCTGGTGAGCATCGATGTCGAAGGGGCGGAGGTGGCGCTGCTACGGGGGTTCGACCTCGCGCGATGGCGCCCTCGCGTCGTGCTGATCGAAGACGGCGGGATGGGCAACAGCCCGGCGCTGGATGCGCAGATGTCGCGGCATCCCTACGCGCACGTGGGGTGGGTGGAATCAAGCCGCGTGTATGTTCGCGCCGACGAGCGTGACCTGATCGAGCGGGCTCGCGAATCGGTGTAACCGTGGGGCGACCGCTGGTTTCACGGCGCTTCCCGCCGGGAATTGTCGTGCAATTCACCGGAGACTGCGGCGTTGAGCATGGAGTCGCGAGGGGGTCGGCTCGCGTTCCGGGAGTTGTGGAAAAACCGCCATTCGGCGGTGCGAAAAGGAGTGCGTCCGTGAAACTGAACCATGTAGTTGCGATTCTGGCGGGGTTGTCGCTCTGCGTCGGCGCGAGCGCTCAGCCCAACCGTGGCGAGTGGGGCGGAAGGAATGACAGGCAGCCCGCGCAGCGTGGGCCGGATGGTCTGCGCGGAAACGCGCCGCGACGCGATCAGGGGCCGCCGGCGCCGGAGGGGCGCCAGGGTCCCGGTCGCGCGTTCGCGGATGGACCGGACGGGCGCGGCGGAGGCCGCATGCTCGACCGCGTGCCCCCGGGAATGCGAGACAGGCTCGCGCAGCGTTGGCAGGAAATGCCGCCGCAGGCGCGCGATCGCATGAAGGAGCGTCTGCGCGACCGCATGCACGATCCGAGATCCCGCGAGAAGATGCACGAGCGGTTCATGGATAGAGGAGGCAATCAGGGTCCGCGCGGGCAGGGCCCGATGGCTCGCGGACCGCGCGGCTTTGATGGCGGTCCGCGGGGCAACCTCGATCGCGGGCCGCGGGGCGGGTTTGGCGAGCGTCCGTCGCCCCAGCGCCAAGGTCCGAGGTTTGATCGGCGCGGCGAGTTCCCCGGTGGCCCGCAAGGTCCCGGCCCGATGGCGCAGGGACGCGGACGAGGCGGCGGACCCGGCCCCGGGCAGTTCGATCGCGGCCGTCCCGTGGGCCCCAGAGGGGGCGCACCGGGCGCCGGCCCGCAAGGGCCCGATGGCGGCCCGCAGGGAATCGGTCCGGGCGGCGGCGGACGCGGCCGCGGCCCCGATGCTCAGCCCGGCAATGGCCCGAGGTTTGATCGCCAGGGTCCCGGCCCGCAAGGCAGGAACTTCCGGGACGGACGCGGCCCACGGAACGTCAACCCGGACGATGACAAGCCGGGGATGAAGGACGACGATGATCGCGAAGACCTTCGGCCCGAACGCCCCGAGCGCCCGCAGCGCAAGCCCGACAACAACTGATCCCCCGTTAGTCTGGGGGCCTCCAGAGACACGCCCGGACCTTGACCCGGGCGTGTTTCATTTTTCAGTGGGCCTCTGCACCTCGGTACGGCCGCCGCCTATCAACGACGAACATGCCCATGGCGAGCAGGGCGGCATAGAGGGCCGCGCCGGCATGAACACTCAGCGCCATCCGGGTCCACGCGCGTGACCGGGCGAGCCCGTACGCGCCGGCGAACGACGTGGCCGTGTACAACAGGCAATCGGGCAGCGCGATCGTGAAGAGCGCGATGTCGTCCGTGCATCCCGGCGGGATAAACGGCGCGCGGGCGGCGGGGACCAGCGCGAGGGTCAACCAGTACGCGACGAGCGCCACGCCCTGCACCAGCAGGTACGCGACCGCGATTCTCCGGATCATGGTCGTAGCCTACCGGACCCGCGCGGAATCCGCACCAACCGCCTTCGAGAGGTCAACCGTCGCGCCCGGAGCGGTGATGGGCCCCGATGTTCCCATTCTGCGCAGCGACAGCACCAGCGCCGCGATGTCGCCGCGAAGCGGGGCCGTGAACTCGAGCGCTTCGCCCGAAACAGGGTGTTGAAACCCCAGCGTGCAGGCGTGCAGAGCCTGTCGAGCGATGACCTCCACGCCGGTCTCGTCGCGGTACGGCTTGCCGCCGTACATGTCGTCGCCCACGATGGGCCAGAGGTGGTACGAGAGATGCACGCGGATCTGGTGCGTTCGCCCGGTCTTGAGTTCCAACTCCACGAGCGAGTACCGGCGAGAATCCGTCACCGGCCCGCCCGGAAGCCCGCCGCTCGCCCGCGGCTCATCCCCAACCGCGTACCGTTCGCGCACGCGGCAGATCGTCACCGCGTGTTTGCCCAGTTCATCATGCCGCACCACGTATTTCTCGCGATACCCCTTCTCCCGCGAAGGATGCGGCCCGATGGGTAGTTCGATCACCTGAACATCCGGCTCCACGTGCCCGTGCGTCACCGCCAGGTAGCGCTTGTCCACGCGCCGGTGCTCGAACTGGTGGGCGAGTTTCCAGTGCGCCTCGTCGGTCTTCGCAAAGACGATGCACCCGCTCGTGTGGCGATCCAGCCGGTGCACCACGCCCGGGCGCGCGAACTCCTCCCCCACCGCCGAGAGTCCGCCGCCCGTCTTGGACCGATGCCGGAAGTGAAACGCCAGCGCCGACAGGAGCGTCCCCTTCAGGTGGCTCCGCGCCGGATGCACGATGATGTCCGGCTGCTTGTTGAGCACGATCAGGTGCTCGTCCTCGAACAGCACATCCAGCGGGATGTCTTCCGGCTGAATATTTGGCTCGGGGGGCGCAGGGATAACCACCTCGACCACGTCCCCCGCGCCGACTTTTGTGGACGCCTTCGGTTGGCGGTCGTTGACCAGCACCCCGCCTTCGTCGATCAGTTTCTGGAGTTGAGTTCGACTGAGAAACCCGATCCGGTCCGTCAGGTACTTGTCCAACCTCTTGTTCAGATCCCGCTGAATCCGGAACGTCACCGTGCGAAGTTCGGCGTCATCGTCGAGCCCCAGTTCTTCGGCCTTCTCGACCGCGCGACGTACCGCGTCGGCGTCCACCTTTCCGCCCGGCAGCACGAGCCCCGCGGCGGAAGCCTCGTCGTCAGCGAACGGGCCGGGGTTGGTGGGAGTGCTGGACATGAGCGCGAGTCCGCCTGCTCGCGACGAAACCGCAAACCACCGGCGCAGCGCCGTCGATTACTTCGGCTCCGAACCGGGCGCGGGCTGGGGCTGAGCAGGAGGGGCCGAAGGCTCGGGCACGGGCGACTTCGGAGGCTCGACCGGCGCAGGGGTCTCGGGGGTCGCCGTGGGGGTCGGAGTGCCCGGCGCGGCGCCCGGTTCGCCCGGAGTCGGCGTTGCGGGCGGTGGCAGTTCCGGTGTCGGCGGGGGCTCCGGAGGCTTGGGAACTTCGGCGCGGGTGGGAATGGCCGCGAAATCCTTCAGCATGTCCAGCCGCGTGATGCGATAGAGCGCAACCTTCGCATGAGGTTCGAACGAGGTACCCTCGGTTGCCTTGGCGATCTTCTCGTACCAGCCTCTCGCGGCGTCGTACTGCTCGCGCCCCTCCTCCACGGCGGCCAGCCCGTACATCGCGTTGATCGCGATCATGAACTTGCCGGGCTGATCCACGGAGTGCTGGTACACCAGATCGTAGAGTTCCGCGGCCTTCGCGAGGTACGCCGCGCGGTCTTCGCTGTTGAGGGCATCTTCGGGCTTGTCGAGTTCGCCGGTGGCTCGACCGGAAGCATCGGTCTTCAGGACCGCGCCCACCTTCACGCGCCGGCGGAGGGCGTCGAGGTACGCATCGGCGGCTTCCAGACGGGCCATGTCCGGCACCGCTTTGACGCCCTCGTAGTCGGCGGCGACGGCAAGGAGCAGGTCCGGGCTGGGCGTGGTGCCGCGGCCGCGGGCGCTCTCGTATTCCGAAAACGCGCGATCCACCTTCTCCTGCGTCGCCTTGGTCCACTTGGCCCTGAGCCAGTATCCGCCCGAGGCGAGCGCGGCCACCATGAGCAGCGGCGTCCCCCACTTGCGCAGCCACTCGATGAACTCGACATTGAGCAGCGACTCTTCAAGTCCTGCCCGTTCGCGGATTTGTGCTTGTCTTTCGTCCATGGAAGTTCCCGGGATGCCGGCGGAATTTCGGAAGGCAACGATAGGAGCGTCCAACCCGAAAAACCGCCTCCCCCCGGCCCCGAACCGGCGTCAGTCCGACCAGAACTCCCACGGGCCGGGGTCGTCGAGCACGCGCTCCGGCACCAGTCGCTCCCGGACCAGCGCGGCGAACTCGCGAAGGCCGGTGGAACGCCGGACGCTCACGACCACATCGACCTCCGAACGCGCGGGGCCCAGATCAGCCCGCAGACCGGCTCGAATCACGTTTCCATGAGCGGCGAACTCGGGCGGCGCGGCCGTCGAATCGGCGCACGACACCAGCAGGTCGGCGCGCTCCGCGAGCGCGCGGGCAAGGTCCTGGGCTTCGCGCTCGGCAGGGTCCGGGTCGGCCCGCAGGCCGGGCGTGTCTACAAACCTCACGACCAACCCGCACAGGTCGAGCGTGACCCCCACGTGATCGCGCGTTGTTCCCGGTTCGTCCGCCACGATCGCCACGTTTCGTCCCGCGAGTTCATTCACCAGCGTGGACTTCCCGATGTTCGACGGACCCATCGCGACGACGAGGGGTGGTCGGATCAGGCGCGAGAGCACCGCCGACCGCTCTCGGATCGCGCCGCGCTCCGCCGCCGCGCCTTCTCGCTCCCGCCATCGGCGGGGCTGATCGAGGAGCAAGTCGATCGCCAGCGGGCTGGCCGCATCCGCGAGCGCGGCCAGCATTCTCGCCTCGGTAAGGTCGGCCGCCTCCGGGTAGCGAACCCGGGGGTCCCCGGCGATGTTCTCGCGAACTCCCCGGGCCAGGAGCGTTTCGACCAGCACCCGGCGGATTGCGACCCCGCCGTGGGGGGTCAGGTGGGCGCATTCCGGGCCCCACCGCGCCACGACGCCTTGATCCACGCCCATGAGATCGCGCACCGCGATGCGACCCGGCGGCACGGGGGCGATCCCCAGCCTCGCGAAAGCAGCGTCGATGTCTCCGTTCAGTTGGATGATCGCGACGCCGCCGGGGATGTTGGGCGGGGAGGCGACGAAGAAGCACGCACCCGAGCCCGCGAACTCACCCGCCAAGTTCATCGCTCCCCCTTCATCCCTCTTCCCGCTCGACGACGCAGGCCTCGGCAATTCCCAGCAGATGGAGCTCCGGAACGATGTGCTCGATGACGTCGTCCTCGGCGAACAGCGCCGCGGCGTCGCCGCCGGTCGCGATGATCTGCGGGTAGGCGCCAAACTGTTCGGCAAACTGCTCGACGGTGTCGCGCACCAGCCCGCGCAGGGCGTTTCGCACTCCCAGCAACATGGCGTGGCGCGTGTCCTTTCCGAAGGGACCGCGCGAAGGATCGGGAGGCTCGAACTTCAGCGGGGGCAGCGCGGCGGTCTGTTCGCTCAACGCGCGCAGCATCATCGCGGCCCCGGGAGCGATTACCCCGCCCTGAAACACCCCCTCGCCATCGATGAAGTCCACCGTGACGGCCGTGCCCGCGTCCACGACCACGCACGCCTGCCCGGCCCGCTTGAAGGCCGCGAGTGCGCACAGCGCGCGATCCTGCCCCAGGGTGGTCGCGTCGTCCAGGTCGTGCTTGAGGGGGATGGCGATGTCTTCGCCGATTCGGAGCACGCGCCCTCCGCCCGCGTCTTCCAGGCGCGAGGCAAGCCCGTCCGACACGGCGGGGTTCACCGAGGCGATCACGATCGGCGCTTCGTGGATCGCCTCGCCGACCTTCAGGATTCCGGAGACGATCGCGGCAAGGTCGTCGTTGGGCGCGGCCGCGGATTCATCCAGTTCCCGCCCCCGCATCAGCCCCCATCGGGTCCGGGTGTTTCCGACTGCAACCGCGATGAGAAGTTCCTCGGGCATGGCGGAGGATAGAAGGCATCGCCGGGCGGACACTTTGCTACAGTGCATTCGATGGAGACCTGCAAAGCCGACCCCGCCATCCAGCGGGTGGAAGTCGAGGGATTCAAGTTTCCCCTCGGCGCCTACCCCGTGGAGCCCATGAAGCCCAAGGCGGGATACACGCTGCAGTTCGAACCCGCCGACGGGGGCGAGCACGACGCGGACTGGGAGGAATGGCCCGATCGATACGTCTTCGATGCGGTGATCCCGGCCGATCGCGTGGAGCCGCTCTGCCGGATGCTGTTCTCGCTTCTGCCCGGGAGGATCTACCCGATCCTGGATGTGCTCGGGAATGACGCGTACCGAGAGATCGACCCCTACATCGCCTACGACCTCATCGCGGCCGAGCGGTTTGTGGACAACGTCAGGAAGTACCGCGATTTCCTGTTTGAAGACGGTCTGATCGGCTTTGGCGCCATGGGCGAAGAGCCGTTCTACTACGTTTTCGTAGACGAGCACAAGATCATCACGATCCGGGCCCAAACCGACCTGAAGGAAAAGGTGGAGAAGGTCTTACAGGCCTTTGACCTGGAGGTATGTGAAGAACCCGCCGGGGCCGACGCCGCGGCCCATGAGCACCGATCCGTCCTCCTGATGCCCGACGACCGCCCGGACCTGCTGGGACCCGACGAAATCGTGGAGCGGCTGCGCGACCAGTGGCAGTTGCTTCTCAACGTTGATCCCGACTCCAACCTGGATGACGAGGGAAAAACTCTGGGTGCGACGCTGTGGCGGTGCATCGCCCGGTGCGAGCGGGATGCGCAACCTCCGAAGTACGCGGAAGTTATGTTGCGAGCCGGGAGTCTAAGACAGGCCGAAGAGACCACGTTTGACGCGATCGAGGAGATTTCGAATCCCGAAGAGGCGTGGGACGACGTGATCATCGTCGCATCAATACGAGTAAAACCCGATCAGATGCCCAAGTTGAAGGGCGCCCCCAAGAAAGCAAAGGGAGACCGGGGAGGCGAAGCGAGAATTCTTGCGGCTCGATTCCTGGAATCCTGACCTCGGTTTGCATCGAGGGCTGAAGATGAGTATCTTGGCCTCTCGGCCGGAACCTGGCGCGAGGGGTACGCATAGACCCATCGCGCCGGGGGCCTGCGTCGGTGCACCGGGGTGCACACGGGAGCGCGGGTCGCCGACCCTCTCGACCGGGTCCTTATGGATTCCGGGAGCGGAACCACAAGGTGGGGCCGCGGCGAAGGTCGGGAACGCGAACTTTCCGGTTGTGAGAGTTGAACCGCACGCCTCGGCGAAGGCTGACTGGAATGCCCGCCGACCCGCTGGGAGACGACCATGTCGAATCGTGATCGCAGAACCGTTCGCAACCTCCTCACCGCCGCGGGCCTTGCAGTGGCCGTGGCCTTTCCATTCGCGAGCGCCATGGCGTTTGACGACGGGCAGGTAGTCCCGGCATCGACGACGGCCGCCGCCGGGCGGGTGCTCGAGGACGCCACGAATCTCTTGGCCGAGGGAAAGGTCGTGCGTGCCCGGACGCTTCTGATGCCCCTGACGGGCAGAGCGGGCGCGGACCTTTCCGACGCGGAACGTCAGCGTTTGTTCACCCTGCTCAGCAACGCCGGGCAGCGGATCAAGGCCCTGGGCGCCATCGAGACGAGCCTGCAGAGCGCCGAGGATTCGCTCCTTCGCGACGACCTGATCACCGCCGAGCGTCACGCTCAGGCCGTGGTCACGGCCCCGAAGGCGACCAACGAGCAATCGGCGCGTGCGAAAACGTATCTCGACGGGGTCGCGACGCGCCGGCAGGCGCTGGCCTCCACGATGGCGGACCGCCTTGCCGATGCCGAGCAATCGCTCGACGCCGGGCGCGCCGCGGAAGCCCGCTCGATCGTCGAGCAGGTTGTTCGCTGGGGCGCTCCGGTCGAAGATGGAGCCGCCGCCCGCCTGATCGCCGTGCAGGATCGCGTTCTTGGCGCCGAGTCGAGCGTCAACGCGGGCATGTTGCAGCCCGGAGTGATCAAGAAGCGTGAGCCGCAGCCCGAGGCCCAGCCCGCGACGGAGCCGGCAAAGCAGCCCGAACCCGCCGCCCAGCCCGAGCCTGCGGCCCAGCCTGCCGCCCAGCCGACCGCGCAGCCGCCCGAGCCCGCTCCCGCGCCGCAGACGGACATCATCACCGAGGCCAAGCGCTTCGAAGCGGCGTCGATCATCGCCGAGGCCGACTACGCCTTCGAGCAGGACGTGATGTCGGAAGCCGCGGCCAAATACAACCGGGTGCTGAGGGTGTACGCGGAGGTGCTGACTACCGAGCAGCGGACGCACGTGGAGAAGCGGTTGGCGGAGGTGAACGCTCGCAACACCGTGAACCCCGGACAGGCCGGCGGCGACCTCAGACAGTTCACCCAGACGTGGCAGATCGCCCATGACCAGACGGTGGCGGAGTTCAACAACGACATGTCCCAGGCCGGCGCGGCGTTGGCCTCCGGCCAGCCGGACCGTGCCCGCGAACTCGCGGCCTCGGCCAATCTCCGTCTGAACGCCGGTCGTCAATACCTGGCGCAGAGCGAGTTCGAGGAACTCCGCAAGCAGGTCGGCGACATCCGCACCAAGATCGACCAGGAGGATGACCGGATCCGCGCCGAGCAGGCCCGCATTCGAGAGGAAGCGCTGCGGAAGCAGGCCGAGGAGGCGGCCACAACCGCCGGTCGCAACAAGGAAGAGAAGATCAACCAGGCAATCGAGCGGGCCCGCGCTCTGCAGCGCGAGATGAAGTACGAAGAGGCGCTGCAGGTCGTGGATGAAGTCCTGTTCCTGGACCCGATCAACCCCTCGGCCCAGTTGCTGCGGGATGTCTACCAGGACATCATCCTCGCGCAGCGCGCCATGCGCTACATCGAGTCGAAGAATCGCGGCATCGCGATCCACGGCGTTGACAATCTCGGCGCGACCATCCCGGTCACGGAGTTGCTCAGTTACCCCGAGGATTGGCCCGCGATTTCGACTCTCCGCGGCGAGCCCGTGGCCTTCGCCGACACTGAGGACAACCGGCGCGCGCTCGCCGTGCTCGAGAACAAGCGCATCCCCGTCGAGTTCAACGACACCCCGTTCTCGAGCGTCGTGGGCTTCCTGCAGAACGTCACCAACCTCAACGTGGACGTCAACTACGAGAGCCTCGAGGGCGCGGGCATCGATCGCGAAGCCCTCGTCTCAATGAAGATCTCCAACGCGTCGGTCCGCACCGTCCTGGACCGCGTGCTCGAGAAGGTCGGCACCGACACCGGCGGCGCGGCCTGGGCCGTGCAGGACGGCATCCTCGTCATCGCGTCCAAGGACGTGATCAACAAGAACAAGGCGCTGGTGATCTACGACATCCGCGACCTGCTCATCGAGGTGCCCGATTACAACCAGGCCCCCGAGTTCGACCTCCAGTCCGTGCTGCAGAGCACCGGGCAGCAGGGCGGCGGAGGCGGGCAGTCTCCCTTCCGCGAGACCGGCGGCCAGGGCGCCAACGCCAATCGCCGCACGCTCGAGGACCGCACCAACGAACTCATCAACATCATCACCACCAATGTGGACAGCCCCAACTGGCAGGAAAACGGCGGCGACGTCGGGTACATCCAGCAACTCCAGGGCAACCTGATCATCACGCAAACCGCGGCCAACCACCGCGAGATCCACGGACTGCTCAAGAAACTCCGCGAATCCCGCGCGATGCAGATCAACGTCGAAACCCGCTTCCTGCTCGTCAGCCAGGATTTCTTCGAGCAGGTGGGCGTAGACCTGGACGTGTACTTCAACGGTCGTAACAACCAGGTCCGGACGGCGCGGGCGACGATCCCGACGCTGCGGCCCTCGGACTTCTTCGACTTCGGCGCCGGCGGCCTGCAATCCACCTATCCCCAGGCCCCGAGCACCGGGGCCAACGCGAACAACACCCCGCTTCCCAGCCCTCTGTCGGTGGTGGGCGCCGGACAGAACAGCCTGGGAATCGCCGAGAGCCTCCTCCAGGGAGATTTCGGTCAGGGCATCCTCTCCGGCGTTCCCGCCCTGGGCGTGGCCGGGCAGTTCCTCGACGACATCCAGGTTGACTTCCTCGTGAAGGCCACCCAGGCCGATCGCCGGACGGTGACCCTCACCGCCCCGCGCCTGACTTTCACCAACGGCCAGACGTCGAATATCTACGTCGCGACGCAGATCGCCTTTGTGTCCGATCTGACCCCGGTGGTGAGCGAGTCGGCCGTGGGCTTCGATCCCCAGTTGGCCACCGTCAACGAGGGCGTGCGGCTGCTCGTGGACGGCACGATTTCGGCGGATCGCCGTTACGTGACCCTCAACGTCGATGCGTCGGTCGCGAAGATCGAAGGCTTCCAGAACACCCCGGTCACGGCGGTGGCCGGCGGGCAGTTGGTCAACTCCGCGGCGACGCAGTCGTTCATCCAGCGCCCCACCACGACGGTCACGCGGGTTCAGACCACCGTCACCGTCCCGGACCAGGGCACGATCCTGCTGGGCGGCCAGCGGCTGGTGACCGAGTCCGAGACCGAGTCGGGCGTCCCGGTTCTCTCCAAGATCCCGATCATCAACCGGTTCTTCTCGAACCGGGTCATGTCCAAGGAGGAGCAGACCCTGCTCATCCTGCTCAAGCCCACCATCTTGATCCAGAACGAAGAGGAAGAGCGGCACTTCCCCGGGCTGAGCGATTCGATCCGGTTCGGCGGGTAATCGCCGGAACCGGCGTCATTGGTGATCTCAAGCCCCGGAACCAACTTCCGGGGCTTTTTCGTTGGGGAACCGACCGGGCTCGAAGCGGCGGGCAAATCTCGCTATCATCGCCCGCAATCTACAGGAGCGACCCGATGCCAGGAGCCGAATCACGCATCCGCGTCAAACGCATCGACGGGGTTATTCAGGTGGAGTTCGTGGACCGGAACATCCTCGACGAAGGGAACATCCAGTCCATCGGGGATGAAGTCGCCGCGCTCATCGATGCCGATCCCTCGCCCCGGCTTCTGATCAGTTTCGCGAACGTGGAGCACCTGTCGTCGGCGGCGCTGGGGACGCTGATCACCATCAACAACAAGATCCGGGCGAAGTCGGGCCAGTTGCGCCTGACCAACATCGATCCACAGATCTACGAAGTGTTCACGATCACCCGCCTCAACAAGCTCTTCCAGATTCATCCGACCGTCGCGGACGCGATGCGCACGTTCGCGTGAGGCCCCGACCGTGCAGACCGGAATCCAACCCGAAGAGTCCGCCCTTTCCACGCTGGTGTCATGAATCACGCCGCGGGCCATCGCGTGCGAGACGTCCTCTCGGTGTCGAACGACCCGGCGGTGATCGAGCGGGCCGAGGAGCGGGTGCTTTCGTCCCTGAGCCAGTTTCACTACCCCAAGGCGTCGCTGTTCGCCGTGAGGCTGTGCCTGCACGAAGCGTTGAGCAACTCTTTCCGCCACGGGCATCGCGGACTGCCGGAGAACACGCCGGTTCGGCTTTCCTTCGATGCGACCGCGGGGCAAGTCGAGATCCACGTGGAGGACCAGGGCCCCGGGTTCGACCCCGCCGAGGTGCCCGATCCGACACTCGAAGAAAACCTTGAACGCGGCTCAGGACGGGGCCTACTGCTGATCCGAGCCTACATGGCCGAAGCGGAGTACAACGCCAAGGGAAACTCGCTGCGGATGGTCTACAAGCGGCCGGCGGGGGCGTAAGCGAAGGTGGATGTTTAGCCTCTGCACCCATATCCTAGAGTGATTCTAAAACTCAATAACGATGGATCAGTCCGCTGAAGCACGCATTCTCAAGGAGGCCCGGCACGTGGGAACTCTGATCACTCCGATCTACATGGACCACGCGGCGACCACGCCGTGCGACCCTCGCGTTGTCGAGGCCATGCTTCCGTTCTTCACCAAGACCTTCGGGAACCCGGGGAGCCGAAATCACCAGTTCGGCTGGGATGCCGAAGCGGGGGTGGACCGGGCCCGCGAGCAGGTCGCCGCGTTGCTCGGCGCGGACGAGAAAGAGATCATCTTCACCTCCGGCTCGACCGAGGCGAACAACCTGGCGATCAAGGGCGCGGCGACGATGTACGAGAAAGCCCCGGCCGGCGGCACGGGCCGCGGGCACATGGTCACGTGCATCATCGAGCACAAGGCGGTGCTGGATCCCTGCAAGCGCCTCCAGAAAGAGGGCTTCGACGTGACGTTCCTGGTGCCCGGCAAGGACGGAGTCGTGACGGCCGACTCGGTGCGGCAGGCGCTGCGGCCGGACACGATCCTGGTCTCGATCATGTGGGCGAACAACGAGATCGGAACGATCAACGAAATCCCGCAGATCGGCGCGCTCTGCCATGAGCGGAACATCTTGTTCCACACCGACGCCACGCAATGGGCCGGCAAGATGCCGGTGGACGTCGAGCGGGACAACATCGATCTGCTCTCGATGTCGGCGCACAAGATCTACGGCCCCAAGGGCGTGGGCGCGCTCTACGTGCGCCGACGCAGGCCCAGGGTCCGCCTCACGGCGCTGGTCGATGGCGGCGGCCAGGAGCGCGGCTTCCGGTCCGGAACGCTCAACGTCACGGGGATCGTGGGGCTCGGCAAGGCGTGCGAGATCGCGGCCGCGGAAATGGACCGCGATGCGACGCGCCTTCTCGCCCTGCGAACGCGGCTCGAGCAGGGTGTTTCATCGCGGCTCGATTCGTGCCAGGTGAACGGGCACCCGACGAGGCGGCTGCCGCACCTGACGAACATCTCCTTCGGGTTCGTCGAGGGGGAGGGGCTGATGATGGCGGTGAAGGAGATCGCCTGCTCGTCGGGGAGCGCGTGCACCAGCGCGAGCCTGGAACCCAGTTACGTGCTCAAGGCCCTGGACGTCAGCGATGAACTGGCGCACTCGTCGCTGCGGCTGAGCCTGGGCAAGTGGAGTACGCAGGAACAGGTGGATTTCGCGGTGGAGCGCATCGTCGGGGCCGTGAAGAAGCTCCGCGAGATGTCGCCGCTGTACGACATGCACAAGGAAGGGATCGACCTGTCGAAGGTGGAATGGGGCAATCACTGACCGGGGGCCCTCGCCCCGGACATACACTTACGAGGTGCACAGCCATGGCGTACGGACCCAAAATCATTGATCACTACGAGCACCCGCGCAACGTCGGGAACTTCGGCGCGAGCGGCGAAGTCAGGACACGCAAGGACATCGGCGTAGGCCTGGTGGGCGCACCCGAATGCGGCGATGTCATGCAGTTGCAGATCAAGGTGAACCCGCAGACGGGCGTGATCGAGGACGCCAAGTTCAAGACCTTCGGGTGCGGCTCGGCCATCGCGTCCTCGTCGCTGGCCACCGAGTGGCTCAAGGGCAAGTCCCTCGATCAGGCCGAGGGCATCAAGAACACGATGATCGTGGAGGAACTCAGCCTGCCGCCGGTGAAAATCCACTGCTCGGTGCTGGCGGAGGATGCGATCCACGCCGCGATCGAGGACTACAAGAAAAAGAACGGCCTGGCCGCGGCCGAGGACAAGCAGCCGGCCGCGCATTAGGGTCGAACGGCGCTTGCGAACCGTTCGTAGAGACGAGAGCAAGACATTGGAGCATTCATGACCACGAACACGACCACACCCCAATCCGGGGATCAGACCCAGCAGAGCGGGGTGATCATCACCGAACTCGCCGCCAAGGAGATCATGCGGATCATCGAGGAGCAGGAACTCGACAAGGACAAGGTCCGCCTTCGGGTGGGTGTTAAGGGGGGGGGCTGTTCAGGTTTCTCCTACATTCTCGACCTGACGGAAACCCAGAAGGACACGGACGAGTCGTTCGTCCAGAACGGGATCACCGTGATTTGTGATCCCAAGAGCCTGCTGTACCTCAACGGGGTGACCATCGACTTCCGCGACGAACTTATGGGGCGTGGGTTTGTGTTCAATAACCCGAATGCCACCAGTACGTGCGGCTGCGGCAGCAGTTTTCAGGCCTGACGCGGCTACGCCGCCTGTAACCGGCCCAGCAGCCCCGGGGAAGCGACCCGGGGCTTGTTCGTTGGAGGAGGGTCGTGTACCCTCTGCTCCGGGGTTCCACCGCACGAGGCGGCGTGGCGGCAACCGGCCCGGGTTCCGGGTGCGGGCCGGAAAGGCGCATCGATGAGCCAGACACCCACGCCGATCGAAACCGCCCGGGGCTATTCCCCGCCGACTGTCACCCAGTTCAGCGTCTTCCTGACCAACAAGGTGGGAAAACTCTTCGACCTTGTCGAGGCGTTCGAAGGCTCGGTCGCCGGAATCTGCGCGCTCTCCGTGCACGAAGCCTCCGATCACGCGGTGGTCCGGATCATCACCAACAACTGCTCCGCCGCGGCCGAGATCCTGAAGAAAGACAATCTCCCCTACTCCACGCGCGAGGTGCTGGTCCTGGAGATCACGCCGCCGCACACGCTCGCGAGCATGTGCCTGTGCCTGCTGAGCGCCGAGTTGTCGATTCAGTTCGCATACCCGCTGATGCAGAGCCGGAGCGGGCATCCGACGATCGCGCTGGCGGTGGACGATCTCATGCTCGCGGGCCAGATCCTCCGCCGCAAGGAGTTTCGCGTGCTCGGAGAGGCGGACCTGCCAGGGCGCTGACTATTTGGAGTCCGGCACCAGACGCAAGATCCGGTCGTCGTTGGGCGCCGGCTGGCCGCGGCCGTCCTTGTTCGAGGTGCTGAAGTAGACGTATCCATCCGGCCCGACCGCGACGCAGCGGATTCGGCCCAGATCGGTGACGAACTTCTCCTGCCGGACGACGTTTCGACCTTCGAGCACGATGCGGACGATTCCGGGGTGCTTCTCCCCGCCCAGCCCGCCAAGGTGGCCGGTCAGGAAGTTGCCCTTGAGGTCGGGAAACTTGTCGGAGTTGTAAAAGACCCCGCTCGCGGGCGCGACCGCCGGGTCCCAGACGATCAGCGGAGACTCCATGCCTTCTTGCTTCTGGGCGTGGTGGATGTCGGGCCAGCCGTAGTTTTTTCCCTTCTCGACGAGGTTGAACTCATCTCCGCCCATGCCGGCTTCCCCGGAGGGCCCGTGCTCGGTCTCGAAGAGCAGCCCGGTGCCCGGCTGCCAGTCGATGCCCTGCGGGTTGCGGTGGCCGAAGGACCAGATCTCGGACCGGTACCCCTTCGCCTTGAACTCCTCGCCCACGAACGGATTGTCGTCGGGAACGGAGCCGTCATCCTTGAGCCGGAGGATCTTGCCGGCAAGCGAGGTCATGTCCTTGGCGTAGCGCCGCTGAAAAGCCTCGCCGGTCGTGACGTACAGCATCCCGTCAGGCCCGAAGGCGATCCGGCATCCCGCGTGGTTGCCGCCCGCGGGCTCGACGGTCACCAGGACTTTGTCGGCGACGAGGGTCGATCCATCGTCCTTGAAGCGTTGCACGCGGATGTCTCGCCGCGCCGTGCCGTCCGCGTCCTTGATTTGGTAGCCGAACGAGAGGTACACGAACTTGTTGGCGGCGTAATCGGGGTGAATGCACAGGCCCATCAGCCCGATCTCGCTGCCAGCGCGAATATTCGGCACGGTGTAGAGCGGATCGGGGGAGAGTTTGCCGTTGACGACCTGCCGCACGCGCCCGGGGCGTTCGTTGAAGATCATCCGCTCGGGCGAGGTCCACGCGATGGACCATGGAACCTGCACGCCTTCGACCACCGTCTCGACCTTGAACGAGAGCGATGCGGGCGAATACGCCGGCAAGCCGGGCTTTGGCGCGTCGGGGGCACTCGGGGGCTGGCCCGCGGCGGTCCACGAGAGCAGCAGGGTGACGGCGACAGCGGTTCGCATGGGACTCTCCTTGGGCAGAGTGTATCGGGCGAGGCGCTACTTCGGGCCGGGCGGCTTCACGCACCGTACGTTGAGGCTGATCGAGATGCCCGCGAAATCGAGCGCGGTGGTGTCGTCGAAAAGCCCGAACTTCTCGACCCGGGAGATCTCACGGAACCCCGCGGCGAAAAGGAACTCTCCGAGAATATCGAAGTTGTACCCGCCCTTGTGGAAATCGAAGGGATCGGTTTGCCCTCCGTAGATGGTCCGCATCACGTTGTACTTCTCCTCGCGCGTCAGTTGGGGATGCACGAAGAGTTGGCACAGCACGTCGAGGTCGGGCACGCCGACCATGAACACTCCGCCCGGCCGCAGGATGCGGAACACCTCGGCGAGGGCCCGCATCACCTCGTCGTTGTACGAAAGGTGCTCGTAGATGTGGGACCCGTACACCTCATCGACCGTGCCGTCTGCAAAGGCCGAGAGGTCCGTCGCGGTTCCGACGAAGTCCACGTGCGGCCCGGGCTGGATGTTGAGGATTCTCCAGCCTTCCTTCGGCGCGGTCCCACCGATGTGCAAACGCAGGGGCCCCGGCGAGGATGGGTCGTGATCGGGCATGCGCTCGGATGCTAGTGCACTCCCTCGGCCGCGAGCCACCGCTCGGCGTCGAGCGCCGCCTGGCACCCCATGCCCGCCGCGGTGACCGCTTGGCGATACTCGCTGTCGGCGACATCTCCGGCCGCGAACACGCCGGGGATGTTCGTGCGGCTGGAGCGGGAGTTCAGCGCGACGTAGCCCTTCTCGTTCAACTCCACCCCGCTGCCCGCGAGGAACTTCACGGTCGGGGTGTGCCCGATCGCGATGAACAGCCCCTTCACCGGGAGCGTGGAACGCTGGCGCGTGATCGTGTCTTCCAGCAGGATGGCCTCGATCTTCTCGCCGCCCAGTACATCCACCACGGCCTGGTTCCAGTGGGGTTTGACGTTGGGGCGCGACAGGAATCTCTGCTGCATGATCTTGCTGGCGCGGAGAGAGTCGCGCCGGTGAACCAGGTGCACGGTGCCCGCGAACTTCGTGAGGTACGTTCCCTCCTCCATGGCGGTGTCGCCCCCGCCCACGATCGCAAGTTCCGCCCCACGGAACATCGGAAGCGCCCCGTCGCACACCGCGCACGCGGAGACTCCGCCGCCGGTGGTGGCCAGCCGCATCTCATTCTCCAGCCCGAGCCAGTTGGCGGTGGCGCCGGTCGCGATGATCACAGAGTGCGCGGCGACCTTCCGGCCCTCGGCCGTGTAGAGCGTGAACGGACGGGCGGAAAAATCGCACTGAACGATGTCATCGTCGATAATCTGTGTCTTGAAGCGCGCGGCCTGCGCCCGGAATTTCTCCATCATCTCCGGGCCCTGGATTCCATCCGGAAACCCGGGGTAGTTCTCGACCTCTGTCGTCAGCATGAGTTGCCCGCCCGGCAGCACCGGCCCCGGGTCCTGTTTGGGCACGCCGACGAACACAATCGGGTCGAGGTTCGCCCGCGCGGCGTAGATCGCCGCGGTCCACCCCGCCGGCCCCGAGCCGATGATGACCACCTTGTGCACGCCTTCGTTCGACATGTGCGAGATTCCCACAGTCTACCTGAGCGTGCCCAGATCGATCATGTTCTGGCGCTGCAGGCTCACCACCGGCGGCCAGATGAGGTAGTCGGCGCCCTGCACGACCGCGGCCGTGTTCTGCGTCCGCCGCGCGAGGTTCTTGGCGTTGTCCGAACCCCAGGAATAGAGGACGAAACTGTCGTCCTTGAGCCGCAGCACCAGCGGGTGCGCGGGGTCGTTGGTGACCACGCTCACCTCGTAAGGTTCGGGTTCGTTCAGCGCGTTGCGGGGAGTGTTGCGCATCGGCACGAAGTACTCGAGCGGCGGCTTGCCTTCGGCCTGTCGCGCGGTGACGTTGTACGGGTCGTCTTCAAGGGCCGGGACCCAGCGAGGCCGCACCGCGGAGAGTTGGGGCGGATACTGATTCCCGCGGTCGTACGTCGCGCCGACCACCGCGAGCGCGGTCCGCGTCCCCACTCCTTCGACCTTGGCGAGTTGCCGCAGCGGACGCAGGGCCCCGAGGTCCGGGGTTGTCGCCTGGATCACCGCGTAGCCGGAGATCGACGGCTGGATTTTTTCCCACTCGGTCACCTGCACGTGCCGCCGGTCGAACCATTCGACGATCCACCGCCCCGCCCAGTCGTCATACACGCCCTTGGATGTGCGGGACACAGTGTCCCAATCCACCTGCGAACCCGCGGACTGGCGCCATCTCGCCGTCTCGGAGAACAACCGCAACGGGTGCTGCGAAGAGCCCAGCCGCGCCATCGCGGGCCCGAAGATCCTGTCGTCCACCCTCCCCCTGGGCACGTACACCCTCGCGATCATCTGCTCGGTCCCGGCCCGATCCCCGGTGGGGAAGGTGATCCGACCAAGATCGAGGTAGTCGTCATTGGCGAGCCGCTTGATCTGCGTGAGCAGCCGCGCCGTATTCAACGCCCTCGCGCCCCGCAGATCGGTGTACGCGACATCCCGGATGCGCTCCTGGGCCTGGATCAGGTTTCGCAGCCCCCAGGAGACTTCGGCGAGGAACTGGCGATCGCACATGGAGCGGCAGAAAAACGCCCAGTCGGTCAGCACCTCGATCGCGTCGTTGGGCTTGCCCTCTCCCAGAAGTCGGGTCGCCTCGACGTTGACCAGGATCGCCACGCGGTCCAGCGGGGCGAGGTAGTGGTGCTGGGCCGCCGCGAGGGTGGGAGGGTCGCCCAGTTCCGAATGCAGTCGGGCGCGCACGATCGCGGGCGGGGCCTCTTCGACTCCGTAGGGAAGCCCGAAGACATACGCCCGGCGCCAGTCCTTCTCCTGCGTCACATCGTGCAGGGCCTTGAGCACCGCCTGTTGGGGGGCTGCGGAAGACCAAGCCGCGGCCTGGGAGAAAGTCGGCAGGTCGGCCGGGACAATCGCCGCCTGCTCCAAGGTGGCCACCGCCGGGGGCGGGGGCGTGATTTTTTCCAGGAGCGGAAGCAGGATCAGGTCGCTTCGGCGTTCGGTGGGAATCGGCTTGTAGACCCCGTTGACGCGGTCCACGAAATCGTCAGCCCGGGCGGTGGGCGCCACGAGCGTCACGGCGCCGATCAGAGTGCCGGCGAGCGCCAAAGCAATGCCGGAGCGGGAAAACACAGGTCGAATCAGGTCGTGCATAGGGGCGATGGTAGCAATTCCCGCTGCCGCCCGCTTGGATTCGAAAGCACAAACGCCCACGCCAAGGGCCGGCGCGGGCGTGGAGAGACAGGGCCGGAAATGCGCTCAGGCGGGGCGTGAGGCCTGCACGCGAACCGTGCGGGAGGCGGTTCGGGGCCGCTTTTCGTCCTTGACGGTGCGGGAGGAACGCTCGTCGTTCATCTGCCGGTTGAGTTTGGTCAGCGACTCGTCCACGATCTGGCGGACGCGCTCCCGGCTAATCCCCAGTTCCTCGGAAATCTGCTTGAGGGTAAGGGGCTCGCAGCCGTCCAGGCCGAACCGCATGCGGAGCACGCCGGCTTCCCGCTCGTCGATGGTCGCGAGCAGTCGCCGAAGCACCTCGAGTTCCTCGGTGCGGAACATCCGCTCGTGAGGGGTCCCGGCCCGCGGGTCGGCCATGATCTCACTGAAGTTGATGAGTTCACCGGAAGAATCCCGCGGGGCCTGGGTCGGCGTCTGGAACGCCTTGACGGCCCGGCGGATGATGCGCACCTTGCGGAGGGGCATGTCCATCGCCAGCGCGATGTCGTGCAGCGTGGGAGTCACGCCCATCTCGGCTTCGAGCCGCCGGCAGGCGACCTTCCATTTCGCGATCAACTCGACCATGTACGCCGGAACATGCACGGGCTGCATCGCGTTCACGAGCGCCCGCTTGATCGACTGCTTGATCCACCACGACGCGTACGTGCTGAAGCGGGCGCCCTGCGCGGGGTCGAACCCTTCCACCGCCCGCATCAACCCAATGTTGCCCTCTTCGATCAGGTCGGTGAGGGTCAGGCCGCGGCCGGTGTAGTTCTTCGCGATGGAAACCACCAGGCGAAGATTCGCCCGCACCATGCGCTCGCGCGCGATCGGATCGTTGTCATTGATCACGCGCCACCCGAGTTCACGCTCCTCTTCGGGCGTGAGAAGAGCGACGCGGTTAATTTCCCGCAGGTAGAGAGACAGATCGCTCTGGATGGCGCGACTCACTCCGTTTGAAGCGGCCGCTGCACGAACTCGGCTCACGTCTCCACCCACCTTCCCGGCGAGAACCGCCGAACCACCCGCGCTCTCGAACAGACAAACGCGAGGGCCTGCACCCCACGGGGGCACCCCTCACTATCCGCCAACACCCGTCCTTGGGTTGCATCGACTATGGGAGGTCGGGCCTTAACGCCCGGAGTCTCTCCGCTACCTCCCACTTTCAATGTGTCACCACTTTCCCGAAATGCAAGGCGCATGCAGAAAAAGTTGCATCTTCAGACCCCAAAATTCGGCAAAACCTCACATCACAGTACGCCGACGCTACCCTATGGTACTTCAATCACCCGACCATATTGCTAACCTGGCCCATGCCTGACCGAGATCCCAACCCGATGAGTTCCGATATCACCAGAATCCTCAACGACTGGCCGTACGAACCGGGGCAACTGACCTGCCGAATGGTGGTGGGCGAAGACGGGGAGCCCAAGGTGCAGGTGCGGC
The DNA here is from genome assembly GCA_905339235.1 of Phycisphaerales bacterium. GTDB lineage: Bacteria > Planctomycetota > Phycisphaerae > Phycisphaerales > UBA1924 > RI-211. The sequence goes on along the minus strand of CAJPFG010000006.1, from coordinate 166,918 downwards.
TGGACCTGGGTGTCTTGCAAATGAACGCTGATGGCCGGCCCGATGGCCAAAAACCCCATGGATACCCCAGTCTGCTGGACTATTTCGAGGAGACGTTCGATTCCGAGCAGCAGGAGCAGGCCGCGACGGGCGAGGCGGACGATGCGCCCGCGGAAAAGCGGACCCTGACCACGGAGGAATGCAGATCGCTCCGCGACGAGGCGGAGATGTACTACCGCAGGTATGTCGCGCTGCTCGTGCTGGAGGACTTCGAGCGGGTGGTTCGCGACACCACGCGAAACCTCCGAGTATTGGACCTGATCCTGAAGTACGCCGAGTCGGATGAGGACCGGACCAGCCTCGAACAGTTCCGTCCGTACATCACGATGATGCGCACCCGCGCCCTCGCGAGCCAGGCGCTGAAAGACAACGAGCCGAAGGCCGCGATCCTCGCGCTCGACGAAGGGCTGGACCTGCTCCGCAAGTACTTCGAGGAGACCGGGCGCCCGCAGATGTTCGAGAAGAGCAACGAGGTGCAGGCGCTCCGCGGCATGCGGGAGTCCTTGGTCCCCAAACTGCCCGTGAGCCAGAAAACCGAACTTCGCCAGCGCCTCGCCCGCGCCCTGGAAGAGGAAAACTACGAACTCGCGGCCATCCTTCGCGACGAACTGAAGCAACTGAAGGACTAATCCGCGTTCAGCGGTGCAACTCTCCGTATTCGTAGAGTTTCGGACCCACATCCTCCCCGTGCCTGCGGAGACGGACCTTGTCCAGGACCTGCCGGGACATGGCCTCGGCGGTCACCATCTCCTCCACCACGGCGTGATCGGCGCCCAGTTGCATGGCGCGCAGGCCCAGACTCAGGGCGCCGGTGCGCACGGCGATGAACACCCCCGGGTTATGGGCGCGAATCATGGTGCACGAACGGAGAACCACCTCATCGTCGGGAAGGGTCAGAACCACCGCGTCGGCGCATTCCAGCCCCGCCGACTCGAGCACGCTGGGATTCGAGGCGTCGCCGTACACGATCCGACGCCCCAGCGACGTTTGCTTCTGAACCGTCTTCGGGTTCATCTCGATCACCGTCACGTCCACGCCGTCGCGGGCCAGCAGGTCTGCGACCGCGCGTCCCACCGGGCCGAAGCCCGCCACGATCGCCCGGAACGGCCGCTGCCCGGCCTCCGCCTCGGAGGACGCCAGGGCCGGCGCGCTCGCCCCGAGCATCGACGACCGAATCCAGGGCGCCGCGGGCGCACGATCCAGGAATCGCACGGCGTGGCCCGCCTTGAGAATCAACGGGGCCGCGATGAGCGAGAGCCCCACCACGGCCGTGGCGTACCCGACCTGCGTGTCGTTGAGCACCCCCGCCTGCCGGGACTGCGCGAGCATCACGAGCGTGAACTCGCCCGCCGGCGCGAGGGTCACCGCGGCCAGCAGACCGACCCGTGGCGTCGCCCCCAGCGCCCACGACACGACCGTGACCCCCAGCACCTTGACCACACCCAGCGCAATCAGCGCGAGCAGCAGTATCCACCACCCCCCCATCACCGTCAGGATCGGCACGCTCATGCCGACGATGGTGAAGAGCACCGCGAGGAACAGGTCGCGAAGCGGCACGAGTTGGCCCGCGACTTGGAACCGGAACGGCGTCCCCGCCAGCAGAAACCCGGCCAGGAACGCGCCCAACTCGGGGCTGAAGCCCAGCAGCGCGGTGAAGACCGCCGCCCCAAGGGCCACCGCCGCCGACACCACGATGAGCACCTCTCCGCCCACGCGCCCGGCCTGGCTCAGCAGCCGCGGCAGCAATACCCGACCGATCAGCACGAGCCCGATCATCCCGGCGATGGCGAGGGCGCCTTTGCGGATGATGAGGCCGGGATCGGGCGCTTCGACGGCCACACCCGCCCACAGAGCCACCAAGGGGAGCGAAGCCAGCATCATGACCGCGAGTAGGTCCTGGAAGAGCGTGAAGCCGAAGGCCAGTCGCCCGTGGGCGCTGTTCATTTCCCGGCGCTCCTCAAGGGTCTTGAGCGGCACCGCGGTCGCGGCGATGGACATCGCCATCGCCACGGCCAGCGCCGAGGTGGCGCTTCCGGTGAACACATAGGCCGCGGGCCAGGCGAACAGGGCCATCGCCAGCGTCGCCGCGGTGCTCACCCCGACGATCGACAACATCCCGGTGCGCACCCGGGACATGTCGAGATGCAGCCCGATCAGGAACAACAGAATGACGGTGGAGAGTTGCCCCAGCGATGCCACGGCGTCGGCATCGCGGATCAGACCAACCGCCGAAGGCCCGATGATGGCCCCCGCGATCAGGTAGCCGGGGACCGACGGGAGTTTCAGCCGGGCGAAAAGCAGCGCTACGGCCCCCGCCGTGGCCAGCACGAGCAGCAAGTCGAGCGCCGCGGCGCCGCCGTGCGGGCCAGACTGCGCCAGTTGGACAAGGGCGGTCGAGAGATCCACGGACCATCCTACCCGGTTCGCGCCGCTACTTCACGAGTTGGCGCCGGTCGCGCCCCCAGCGATCTACGAGCACTGACAGGAGCGTGAGGTCCGCCGGAGTGACACCTTCGAGCCGTCCCGCTTGCCCGAAAGTGCTGGGGCGGAACTTCGCGAGGGCCTGTCGAGCCTCGGCTCGCATGTCCTTGAAATCGCCGAAGTCAATGGCGTCGGGGATGCGCCGATGCTCCATCTCGCCTTGCCGCTTGACCTCCGTTCGCTGGCGAACGAGGTAGGCCTCGTAGCGGCGATCGGCGTGGACCGTCCGGATCGTCGCGTCGAGGAACCGCTCGTCATCGTGTTCGGGGACGCACCCGGCCGCCGCGAGCATCGCCCTCAGGTCGGCCGCCTCGATCTTGTCGGAGCGGGCGAGTTTCGACAGGGGCTCGCCGTCGCTGCGCTCGCGATCGATGGCCTCGTGCAGCCGCGATGCCAGTTCACGCCGGCGCTCGAAGAGCGACCATCGAACTCGCCCGAGCCGCGTCGAATCCAACAGCCCGATATCCCGGGCGAGGGGCGTAAGTCGCTCGGGGGCGTTGTCCGAACGCAGGCTCAGCCGGTGCTCGGCGCGGCTGGTGAACATCCGGTATGGCTCGACGGGAGTCTTGGTGACCAGGTCATCCATCAGCACGCCGATGTAGGCCTGGTCGCGTCCGACGACAAACTCCCCGCGCGCCAGCACCCGGCGGGCCGCGTTGATCCCCGCGACGATGCCCTGAGCCGCGGCCTCTTCATACCCGCTCGTGCCATTGATCTGGCCGGCGAGGAACAACCCTTCGACCAGTTTGGTCATTCCCGTGGCACGGATCTGGTGAGGGCGGACCATGTCGTACTCGACGGCATAGCCGTAACGATAGATGTGCGCGTGCTCGCAGCCGGGCATCGAGCGGACAATCACGTCCTGCACATCGGGCGGGAGGCTCGTGGAGATGCCGTTGCAATAGATCCAGTCGTCGCGGAGCGATTCGGGCTCGAGGAACACGCCATGACTCTCGCGCTCGGCGAAGCGAACGACCTTGTCCTCGATGGAAGGGCAGTACCGCGGGCCCACGGACTCGATCTGGCCCGAGTACATCGGAGCGCGATGCAGGTTGGCGCGGATCATCTCGTGCGCGTGTGCGGTCGTGCGCGTCTGCCGGCAATCCACCTGGGGCAGGACCGGAAACCGGCGGAGAGACAACGCCGGAGAGTCGGGCCCGATGTCCGGCTCGTCCATTCCCGTGAGGTCGCTGAAAGGCAGCGGGACGTCATCGCCCATCGCCGGTTCGAGGGCGTCCCAATCGATTGTGCCGCGCTTGAGGCGGGGAGGCGTTCCGGTCTTGAGGCGTCCGAGTTCAAAGCCCAGATCCCGGAGCGCGCCGGAGATCCCCACCGACGCGTCCTCGCCGAAGCGGCCTCCCCGGGTCTTCTGCTCGCCGCAGTGCATCAACCCACGCATGAAGGTGCCGGTTGTAAGCACGACCGCGGCGGCCGAGAGGACATGCGTCGCCACGGGCGAACCTCCCGTGGATGCGGCCTGCCGCGTGCCCCGTGCGATCTCAACACCGCGCACCCGCCCGCCCTCCACGAGCAGACGCTCCACGCTTCCCGCGATCACTTCAACTTCCGGGCGCGACGCGATGAGGGCCTGCACGGCCTGGGCGTACGCGTGCTTGTCGCACTGGGCGCGCGGGCCGTGAACCGCGGGGCCCTTGCTCTGGTTCAGCACCTTGAACTGGATGCCGGTCAGGTCGGTGGCCAGGCCCATCAGCCCGCCCAGCGCATCGATCTCGCGAACCAACTGCCCCTTCGCAAGCCCGCCGATCGCCGGGTTGCAGGACATCACGCCGATCTTGGAGGGGTCCAGCGTGACCAGAGCCACGGTACGCTCGCCGGGCAGGAGGTTGGCGCAGGCCCACGCGGCCTCAACACCCGCGTGCCCTCCGCCGATCACGATGACTTGGTACCGATGCTCTGCCACCCCGGAGTTTATGCTGGCGGTGCGGAGAGGCGGATTGCAGCGGCCTCGTGCTTCAGCGCCGCGCGGGCGGAACCAAGCGCGACCACCATGCCCACCGCCGCCGCCGTCCACGCGATCGTCCCGAAGCACGTCCACCCCGAGGCCATTGCCCCCTGCTCGCCGGGCAGGAAGAGATGCACCACGCATTCGCCCAGGCTGGCGATCGTGGCGGTGATGAGCGCCGCCCACGCCCGGTGGTACAGCGAGGCCCGCGCTCGCGACCACGCCTGCGTCTTCCAGTGGATCCGGCGTACCCGCGTGGCAATCCCTGACAGCAGGTGAGCCAGCATCAGTTGCAGGGCCAGACCGGCGACCGGGCCCGACCACGCCGGAAACGGCTGCGCGCGGGCGACCACGCCGAGCACCGCCAGCCCCATCACGGCGATCGCCAACACGTAGCACTCCAGCCGCAGCAACGCTGCCGCGAGGCTTCGATCCGGCTGGTGACCGAGGACGGCCGCGGCGCCGCCCGCGATCGTGAGCGCACCGGCGGCGGAAAGGAGCCATCCGTATTCCCAATCCCGGTCGGTCCATCGCGACGCGGCCCACACCAGCAGGCCGATCATGACGACGAGGATGCTCCCGCGCAGGCCGGCCAAGGAGCCTCCCATGGTGTGACGAGCCCAGGTCTCGGGTGCCGATTCAAGGCACCTGGGGAAGCCACACTCAGGACACGGCATGCCGCGCTCGAGCCCGTCGCGGCTGTAGTCGCACCACGGGCAGAAGCCGGGGTGACTCGAGTACACCAACTGCCGCACCATCTGGGGCGTGAGGTTGCTGGGATCGCGCACCGCGGCATCGTACTCGAACTCGCGGGTATAGTGGCACGATGCGGCCGCTTTCCTCCGTCTTCAGCCGTTCACGAGAACGATTCCGCAACGCCGTGGGCGCGTACATGCTGGGCGTCTCACGCGACGTGCCGGGCTCACACCCCGCTTCGTTCCGGCGCGCTCTGAGAAGCACCACGGGCATGACCCGATGGCTGGATGAGTTCCCCGCGTGGCTGAATCCTGCGGAGCCGTGGATCGCGTCGTTGCGGGCGCTCTACGAGCGGCCCCAGACCTATCCCGGATCGGTCTCGCCGCAGGCAGGGCTGCTGCTCCACGCGCTCGTGCAGAACATCGCCCCGCGCACTGTGGTTGAGACCGGAACGTACCTCTCCGTGAGCACGCACTGGATCGCCGCGGCCTTGCGCTCCCTGGCGCCCGGCGCTCATCTCTGGAGTTTTGACACCTTCGACGCCCTGGAATGGAAGCACCCCGGCGCGCTCGCGGCGCTGGGGGCGCCCAGCCAGCGCGCGTTCGTCGAGGGGGCGCTGGGCCGCGCCGGTCTGCGTGAGATCGTCACGCTGACCGCCGGCGACAGTTCCGCGGGCATCGCGGCGGCGCCGCTGCGGGAGTGTGGGGTTCAGCTCGCGTTCCTGGATGCGGATCACACGCCGGCGGGCGTGACGCGCGACCTGCGGGCGGTCGAGCCGTGGTTGGACATCGGCGGGTACCTCGTGCTGCATGACACCAACCCTGCGAGCGGGCACGAAGGGCCGCGGTACGTGCTTGACAACCTCTCGGCAATCGCCGCGGGGCGCTACGAAGTGGTCGAGTATTGCACGATGCCGCTGGACTTCGGCATGGCGGTGCTTCGGAGGGTGGGATAAGGCTCAGTGCGCGTTGCTGTGGGAGAACCCTCGGAACAGCGTGAGCCAGAGTATCTTGAGGTCGAACGCCAGCGACCAGTTGCGGATATAGAAAAGATCGTGCTGGAGGCGCTTTCGCAGCGAAGTGTCGCCCCGCAGGCCGTTGACCTGGGCCCAGCCGGTCATTCCCGCGCGGACGTGCTGGCGGAGCATGTAGCCGCGCCAGTCCTCGCGGAAGCGTGCGATGAGTTCGGGGCGTTCCGGGCGCGGCCCGACGAGCGACATCTCGCCTGCAAGCACGTTGAAGAGTTGGGGGAGTTCGTCCAGGCTCGTCCGCCGCAGCAGCCGCCCGATCGCGGTCACCCGGGGGTCGTCGCGGCGCGTCCATGACGCCGGCGCCGACTCGTCTTCCGCGTGGTACATCGTGCGGAACTTGAGAATCTCGAACTCTTCGCCGCCGAGAGAAACCCGCCGCTGCCGGAAAATCGCCGGGCCGGGGCTGGAGGCCCGAACCAGCAGCCAGATCGCCAGCATGAGCGGAGAGAACACAATCACGCCGACCGTTGCGCCGACGAGATCGACGAACCGCTTGGCAAGCCCTCCGACACCGGCCAGCGGGCTTTCGCGCACGCTCAGCACCGGCATCCCGTCCAACTCGCTCATCGTCGTGCTGTGGGGCATGTACCGCGGATGCACGTCCGGAACGATCCGCACGCTGACGCAGAACTTCTCCAACCGCCGCAGCAACTGCGGACGAACCGCCGTCCGCGTGCTCGGGATCGCAATGTAAACCGCGTCGGGCCGATGTTCCTCGAGAACTCGCTCGAGGTCCGCCAGGCCTCCGAGGACGGGCTTGCCCAGGAGTTCCGACCGCCCGCGGTGCTGCTCGTTGTGCGAGATGAAGTACGAGACGTGAATCCCCGTCCACGAGTTGCGGTCGAGCGTCCGGGCGCAGATCCGGCCCAGGCGGCCCACGCCGATCACGCACACGTGCCGCAGGTTCCACCCTCGCCGGCGGAAGTGGCGGAGGACAACCCGGAACGCCAGCCGCTCGCCGGACAGCAGCACCGTCACGATCCCGGTCAGCAGTCCCAGTTGGATGCGACCGGCTTCCACGGACATGGAGGCCCCACCCAGACCTAATCCCAGGTGTACCAGCCGCCCGGCATCACGGATCTCCTGGCCCGCTACCAGCCAGATCACCACCACCAGGCCGAACACCGCCCCAAGGGTCGCCTTGAAGATCTGTTTCTGTTCCTCCCACAGGGCCTGGTCCCGGCGCGGCTGGTAAAGCCCGAACAACCACAGGCTCATGAGTCCCAACGGCACGACGGGAACCACAAGCGACTGTCGCAACCACGTGGCCGCGCCCGCCTCGGTAAGAAGATTGGGAACTTCCGTACCGAGCACCAGTTTGCGCATCAGCCAAGCCGTGACGCATGCCAATGCAATCACCGCGGCGTCAATGACGCACAACAGAAAGACGAAGAACTGGTGTCTCTGTTTGAGCACCGCGTGTGCTCCGTTCCGGCGGCGGCCCTTCGGGGCGCCCTCTGCTTGCCGCCGACGTCTCGACTTCCTGTCGATCGTCGTACCTGCACTTTCCCAAGTCTAAGCCCGTCAGTCAAGCGATAGTACAGTGTTCTATCAGAATCCGAACGCCCCTCAACCTCCGGACCACTCTCGCGTATCGCGCGGCGGCGGCGTTCGGGCATCCATCGCCCGCAGCGCATCCCGTTCCGGTTCGCTGAACGGCCCGGGCGGAGGCACAATCCGCACCACGGCGTACAGATCGCCCTGCCTGCCCTGTTCGTCGCGGATGCCCCGTCCGCGGAGGCGGAGTTTTCGGCCCGATGCACTGCCTTGCGGCACGCTCAACTCCACCGGACCTGCAAGTGTGGGAATCGTCACCGCGGCTCCCAAAGTCGCCTCTGCCACGGTGAGCGGCAGGTCAAGGTACAAGTCCAGACCCTTGCCGGTTTCGGAAAACTCGCCGCGCCGCCACAGGGGATGGGCGCCGGTCCGGATGGTCAGGATCATGTCCGGAGCATGCGACTTGGCCCCCCCGCCGCGAACCCGGAGTTGCGCTCCATCATCGATCCCGGCGGGGATCTTGACCTCCAGGGTCCGTGCACGGCCATCGTGCTCGATGCGGAGCGTCTCGGTACCGCCGCGGGCGGCGGTCTCGAATCCGACCGTGACTTCATGATGGGTTTCTTCTTCCGGAGCGTGGCCGCGCTGGCGTGAGCCCCTTCCACGGGCGGTCTTGGCGGAGAACGGCGAAGATCGCCCGAAGATCGACTCGAACATCTCGGAGAGTTCTTCGGAATCAAAATCCGGAGCGCCACGTACGCCCGGGCCCGCGTGCGGCCAGGCGCTGCGCCCGCCGCGCCCCGCGCCGGGCGGCGGCGCCGCGCCACCCTCGACCGCCCCCGGCCCGTACTGGTCGTAGATCTTCCGCTTCTGATCGTCGGAGAGCACGTCGTAGGCGTGCTGGACTTCGGTGAACTTCTTCTGCGCGTCGGAGGCCTTGTTGACGTCGGGGTGCAGTTGCCGCGCCAACTTCCGGTAGGCCTTCCGAATGTCGTCGGCGGTGGCCGACTTCGACACTCCGAGGACGTCGTAGTAGTCGCGTGCGCTCATGCGGAGAACTCTAAGCGTCAGCCGGCCCGCTCTCGCGGATCAGAAAAAAAAACCGGAGTTCCGACTCCGGGTGAAATCACGGTCATTGGAGAGCGACCTACTTAGGATCGACCGGCTGCGCCTTCACGGGCGGCGGGCCGCCACCGGGATTGCCTTCCACGGGCTTGATCTCGAATCCGGGTTGCGACGGGGGGGGTTCCACGGCCATGACTTCGATGTCGTAGATGAGGTTGGAGTTCGGCGGCACCTGGCCGCGCCTGCCCTCGGCCGCGTACGCGAGCGTTGCCGGGATGAACATCCGTCGCACCATGCCGACCTGCAGGTCGTTGTTCAACTGGACCCAGCCCGGCAGCAGAGGCCAGCCCTGAGTGTACTTGAACGGCGTGCCGGATTGGTAGATGGTGTCGAAGGCCTTGCCGTCTTCGAGGTACCCCACGTAGTTGAGGCTGATCTGCTCACCCGGCTTGGCCGGCTCGCCCTGAAGCGTTGTCGGAAACGTGATTGACACCAACCCGGGCGGTCCGGGCCGGTTCACTCGCAGGCCCAGGTCGTGGCGAGTGAAGGCGGTCATCGTGGCGCCTTTCGGGCCCCACACCTGAGTGCCGTCGGGGCCGAACCCCCGGTCCGCGAACTGGATTCGCCCTTCGGCAAGGTCCAACTCGCTGCTCATCTCGACCGCTCCGCCAAGGCTCGTCGGATACGGATGCGGGCTGCGGCCCGTGTAGTGACCCGCCGAGCCCGAGAGATCGATCATCATCGTGGCGACCAGGTCGTCGGTTCCGATGACCGAGGGAAACACCTCGGGCGCGGCCCAGGCGAAGTTGGCGGAGCCCAGCGCGCCCTTGGGCCGACGGAACTCGAATGTCGTCAGCCGGGGCTTGCCCCCCACGGTCCGCAGGGTGAGCAGCGTCTGCCGGTAGGGCTGTCGCGAGTTCTCATCGGTCGCGATTTCGCAGTACATGGCGTTCGGCACGCCCGGCACGAATACGTGCGCGACATTCAGGAGCACGCCCGGCGACCCCTCGGACTTCCACGAGCCGATGAGGAGCCTGCCGATGCCCTCGAACTCGGGGCTGGTCCATTCGGGAGTGCGCGCCGCGGCATTCTTGGCCGCGAGCCTTTCGGCGATGACTTTCTGCATCGCCTCGAGGGCCTTGGGAGGAACCTGAATATCGGGTTCCTGCTGTGCACGGGCGGCGACGGCCGCGAGCCCCACGATCAACACACCTACCGCTAATGAACCGTTTCGCATCGGGAGTGTCCTTGCAGTGAGCCCGCCGGGGAAGGCGGGGGTGATTAGGCCAGTTCCGGGAACATTTTCACCGTGGCGCCGATCAGGTCCTTCACGTGACTGATCGACTCGTCCATGAACTTCTTCTCATCCGCGGTCATGTTGAACCCGATCACCCGTTCCACGCCGCCCGCGCCCAGCACACACGGCACGCCGACGAACAGGCCTTTGCCGTTGTTCGCGGCCTTGACGCCGAACTCGTTCTCGCACCACGCGGCGCACGGGATGACCCGCTTCTTGTCGCGGACGATGGCCTCGACCATCTCGATCGTGCCCGCGGACGGCGCGTACCACGCGCTGGTGCCCATCAGTTTCACCACCTCGCCTCCGCCGGCCTTCGCGCGGTCCACGCAGGCGCCGATCTTCTCGGCGGGGAGAAGGTCCTGGATCGGGATGCCGTTAACGCTGGTAAGGCGCGGCAGTGGAACCATATCGTCGCCGTGCCCGCCCAGGAGCAGGCCCTGGATGTCCTCGACGGAGCAGCCCAGTTCCATGGCGAGAAATGTCTTGTACCGGGCCACGTCCAAAGCGCCCGCCTGGCCGATCACGCGCTGCGCCGGGAAGCCCGTGACCTTCCACATGACGTACACCATCGCGTCCAGCGGGTTGCTGACGACGATGACGATCGCGTTGGGCGCATGCTGCTTGATGTTCTGCGCCACGTTCTTCACGATTCCCGCGTTGATGCTCACCAGGTCGTCGCGGCTCTGCCCGGGTTTGCGCGGCACGCCCGCCGTGACGATCACCACGTCGCTGTCCTTGATATCCGCGTAGTCGAACGTGCCCGTGATCCTCGCGTCGAAGCTCTCGACCGGTCCGCAGCACGCCAGGTCCAGGGCCTTGCCCCGGGGCATGTGCAGGTCCGGCTTGTCCTTGTTGGGGATGTCCACCAGGACGACGTCGCCCAGTTCCTTCATCGCGATGGAACGGGCGCACTCGCCCCCGATGTTCCCCGCGCCGATCACGCTGATTTTCGCCCGCCGCATCGCCATGTCGTGGTCCTTTCCCAGGGTGAAGATGTTGTGGGCCAATAGTAGCCCGCGGCAGATCGCCCTTGGCTTGCGGACAGTGCTTCGACGCTCCCGAGACGCCCGCAACCGGCTGGAGGATGGGGCTGTACAACCGGGGCATCACCCGTGGGAGCAGATCTATGAGACGCCATTGGCTACTCGCACTGACGATCCTGGTTCCCGCAACTCACGCTCAATCCTTCCACCGGCTCCGAACCGCGTCGGGCGAGCCCACCCGGACCAGCGCGGGCGGCGTCACGCTCGCCGGCAACCGCGTGTTCGGTGGCGTCAACGGGGTGTCCGGCGACGCGGCCTACTGGGAGGTTACCTCGTCGGGCGACCCGATTGCCCACGTCCTTCCCCGACGCACGTACGTTCATACCGCGAGCGCCGATGGGTCATGGCTCATCGGGCATCTCAACCCGCCGATCGACGGCCTGCCCCGCGCATGGCGCTGTAGTCCGAACGAAACTTGTGAGGATCTTTCGCCGCCGGAACGCGTTGAGGAACTCACCCTGAACACGACTTGGGATTGCTCCGACGATGGGCGCGCGATTCTGGGCGTGGCGATGCGGTTGAATGACCCGGAGATGTACATCGCTCTGCTCCGAGACGGCGTCCTCATTTCCTCCGGAATCACCTCGCCGCGCGTGCCGATTCTTCTTTCGGGCGACGGAAGAGTGGCGTACATTGTCGGCCGCGCGGCTCCGACAGCCCCGCGCGGCCTGTTCAAATGGACGGTTGACGGAGAGGCCGTCTGGCTGCGAGAGTTCGACTCGAGCATCTGGCCCGTGCAAACGTCCATCGACGGCGACATCCTGTATCTCATGATCGGGTCGCAGTTCTACCGCTATAGCGATTCCGAGGGATTCGTTGCCATTGAACGCTGCTGCCCCGGCCCGATCTTGGACATCACTCGCGACGGTCGGTGGGCCGTAGGGAAGGAGAGCCTCATCACTTATTCGCGACCGTTCATCTGGGATGCCGTGCGCGGCGTTCGGTACCTACAGGATCTTGTGCCCGGTTTCGGCGGTCGTCTGTCTATCGGAGGCGAGACTATCTCCGACGACGGACGAGTGGTGACAGGCATTAGTCAGGGGCCGTACGGATGGTACGTGCTCCTGCCCGACGAACTGCCGGGCGCCGATCTCAACGAAGACGGGGCCGAGAATGGCTTCGACATCGAAACGCTCGCCGGCCTTATCGCCGGCGGGCCGAACCCCCGCTGGCTGCCCACCGATTTCAACCGCGATGGGGTCGCCGACATCAACGACCTCTTCGCATTGGAACAAGTGATCAACGGAGGCAACTGACTAGCGCAAAGGCGACGCAGCGCCGCCTCTACACTGCTCCATGGAGATCGACCCCGACACCATCGCTCAGCCCGACCGCTACAAACTGCTCATCGGCTGCATCACGCCGCGGCCGATCGCATTCGTCTCCACGGTATCGCCCGACGGTCGCGCCAACCTCGCGCCGTTCTCCTTCTTCGCGGGCGTGGGCAGCAACCCCATGACGCTCCTGTTCTGCCCCGCCAACAACGCCGACGGCTCGGAGAAGGACACGCTCCGCAACGCCAAGACGGTCGCCGAAGGGGGCACCGGCGAGTTCGTAGTGAACATCGCGAGCCACTCTTACGCGGCCAAAGTCGCCGGCGCCGCCGAGCCGCTCGGCTACGGGGAGAGCGAGTTCGATCTGGTGGGCCTGGCACAGGCGGCCAGCCGGATCGTGAAGCCGCCCCGGCTCGCGGCATCGCCCGCGGCCTTCGAATGCCGCACGGTGCAGGTGATCCGCACCAATCCCGGTGCACCGGCTGGCGGCAACATCGTGATCGGCCGCGTGGTGCACGCCTTTGTACGTGACGATGCCATAAACGAGCGATACCACGTGAACCCGGCCGCGCTGGACACCATCGGCCGCATGGGAGGGCTGGAGTACTGCACCACGCGCGACCGGTTTCGGATGCCGATGGGACGCGAGGCGCTGGGCTGATCAAAAAAGCGAGAAGCCCCGGGAGGTTGTCCCGGGGCCTCGGAGATCGTGCTGGAGGTTGATTAGCGGCGGCGACGCGTCGCGACCAGACCGCCCAGACCCATCAGCGCCAGGGCGCCGGGGGCGGGAAGGATCTGCATGGTCACGCCGGTGGGCACGTCGGCGAAGGGGGTCACAAAGAAGTTGCCCGGAGGAGCGAGGTAGAGCTGCGTGATGGCCCCGTCGTACGGGGGAGTTCCACCGAAGATCGTGCTGAACGAGCCGCCGTTGGTGCCGTCAAAGGTCGGGCCGCCAAAGACGACGCCCGAAAGCGTGCCGTTGAAGTACACCTGGCCCGGGGGGTTCGCGGTATCGTCGATCCAGAAGCCGTCGATGGCGCCCGTGATGAAACTGCCATCGGCGTCAATGATCGAGAAGAAGCCGCTGCCGGTGCCCAGTCCGGGGCCGGCGGGGACGAAACTCAGGTTCAGGAAGAAGTCCGCGGGATTCGCGCCCGACACAAAGCCGGGCTCGAAGTCGGCGGTGCCGGTTGGGGCGACCAGGCGAGCAACGGACCCGCTGGAATGCAGCGCGCCGGCGTCAGTCGCGTGAGCGTTGAAGAGCGCGCCGTTCCAGTTGCCGGACAAATCGAAGTAAGTGGCGGACACCATCGGCTGCGCGAGCGCGCTGGCCGAAACGAACAACCCAGCCGCTCCGGCGAGGGTCAGAGCAATGACGTTAGAACGACGCATCGGACTCTCCTCCAATCTCAAACACCCTTGGGACTTTCGATCTCTCTCATCGGGCGCCGCGAGACGCTCGATACGGGCAAGTATCCTTCACAAAGTCCTAGGTGTCAACGCTTTTTTTGGCGTCTTGACACCGTTTTCTTCTTTCACCGGCCGAACTCTAACTCCTGTAGCGACAAGTTCGTAGAACGTTCAGGATCGCTCTCGGACCATGAAAAAGCCGCGGGCGAAAATGCCCCACGGCCTGTTTGCTCATTCGAATTCCAACCTAGCGGCGACGACGACCGGCGAGCAGGCCGCCGATCCCCAGAAGCACAAGCGCCCCAGGAGTCGGAACGATCTGGGCGGTCATGCCGGTTGCGCGATCCGAGAAATCCTGGAAGAAGAAGTTCGGCGCGCCGAACACCAACTGCACAATCGCGCCCTCGTACGGGGGCTGCGCGGGGAGGTTCAGATCCCAGGACCCGCCAGCCGTGCCGTCAAAGGTCATGCTCTCGGGCGTCTGGCCCGCGGGCGTGATCACGACGTCGCTCAAGGTACCGTTAAAGAAAATGAACCCCGGGCCGCCGTTGCGCCATGTGCCGCTGATCGTGCCGGAGATCGTGTCTCCGTCGCGATCTGTGGACACAAACGCGCCCGTGCCCGTGCGAATCGCCGGATTACCGGTCGGAATCGCGCTCACGGTCAGCGAGAAATCGGCAGGATTGCCCGCATTTGCCACGAACCCCGCTTCGAACGTCGCGGTGCCCGCGGTCGGCACGAGGCGGGAAACCGCTCCCGTCGTGCGAAGCGCCGCAGTATCCACGGCCCGCGCCGTAAAAGACTGCAGCGCTGAGTTGTACGACCCAGCCAGCGAGTCGTACCGCAATGTCACCAAAACGTCAGCATTGGCAACCGCGGCCAAACTCAGCGCCGCACCTGCCGCCAACACCGTCGCACGCATATTCATCAGCCGCATGATCTCGTCTCCTCCTTGCCAAGGCTCCAAATACCGGCCTCGGAACAGTGGCGAACCTCTCTCGTAGCCGCCACACGAACTGCATGAGTGTCGCAACTCTGACCGGTAATGTCAACAGCACTTTTGATACGTGCAGAAAAAATATCTCGAAGTGCCTTGCATCTGTCGTTTTAGCCACCTGATAGGGTGGCCGATCGCCGCCGCAACCCTCTCTGATGCAAGAGGTTCCGCTTGCCGGGCCCTACAACAAACCCCCGGGGAGGTGGGCCCCGGGGGTTCAGGAGTCGCAGAGCCAAAGGTTCCTTTTAAGGAACGTGCCGGGGTGGGCGGCTTGCCTCGGCTCTGCTACGGGTGGGATTCGGTTCGGGAAAAAGAGGTTGGTGTCGGCCTGGTTGCGGGTCTGGTCCCCGGGATTCGGCTCCGCTCGTGTTCTCCGTGGCTGTCTCGCCTTTCGGCATCGATCCGTCTGGAGGTGCGTCGGCTCGACGCCGACGCCCGTTGCCCTGCGATCACTCCCAAAGCCGCGGCAAGGAACGATGCCAGTCCTCGGCACCGCTCGTTGGCGGGCATCCACCCGCCGACCCGCACATCCCGCTTGACCGGGGACCGCGTCCCCGACGTTCACGCAACCTCCTTTTCTCGCGCCGGTCCCGCCGGGTCCATCCCGACCGCGACCACGCCGGCGTTGATCAACTGCATCCCATGCTGTTGCCGCAGTTCAGGCACTTGTAGCAGGTGCCGCTGCGAACCGTGACGTTGCCGCACACGTCGCACGCGGGCGCGTCGCTCTGCGCGTCGGCGAGCGCGTCGGTCAGGGCCGACGCCCGCACCCTTGCGACGAGTTCGATGTCCGCCACCCGCTCCCGCGTGTGGATGTGCAGCAGGGCCTTGGGCTCCGCGACCGGGCGCGGATCCGCCAGCGGCGAGGGTTCGTGCGACTCGCGCTTCGGCGCGTGAGCGTCGCGGTATCCGGGGATGAACTGCATTCCCAACCACCGGAAGATGTAGTCCACCAGGCTCTTGGCGAAGGGAATATCGGAGTTTTCCGTCATTCCCGCGGGCTCGAAGCGCTGATGGCTGAACTTGCCCACCAGGCTCTGGATCGGGACCCCGTATTGAAGGGCCACGCTGGTCGCGGTCCCGAGCGAATCCATCAGCCCGCCGATGGTGGACCCTTCCTTGCTCATGGTGATGAAAAGTTCGCCCGGCTGCCCGTCGTCGTACAGGCCCACCGTGAGATATCCCTCGTGGCCGGCCACGTTGAACTTGTGCGTCAGCGAACGGCGCGTGTCCGGAAGGCGTCGGCGCGAGGCTCTCGGCAACGGCGCCAGCACCACCGGCTCGGGCTGGGGCTCAGCCGCCGCAGCCGCCGCGGCCGCAGAAGAGGCCTTTGTCGTAGTCTCGTGGGTCGATGGTCCTTTTCCCTCGGGGTTCTCCGTCCCGGCCTTGCCGATCTCGGTCTTCGCCTCGTCGGCAGTCGCGGAGAGCGGCTGGCTCAACTTGCACCCGTCCCGGTACAGCGCGTTGGCCTTGAGCCCCAGTTCCCACGACAGCCGGTAGCACGCCTTGATCTCCTCCACGCTCGCGTCGTTGGGGAGATTAATGGTCTTGGAGATGGCGCCGGAGATGAAGGGCTGGGCCGCGGCCATCATCTTGATGTGGCCATGCGGCTGGATGTACCGCCGCCCCAGTTTTCCGCACTTGTTGGCGCAATCGAAGACCGCGAGGTGCTCGGACTTGAGGTGCGGCGCGCCCTCGAGCGTCGAGGTTCCGCAGATCTTCAGGTTGAGTTGCTCGATCTGGGCCTCGGACAGTCCCAGGTGCTTGAGGAGATTGAACGACGGGCTGGCGCTCGCCGTCGCCGGATCGACGCCGCACGCCAGCAGCGCCGAAGAGGGAAGGGCCCACGACGTAAACGCGAACGACAGTTCGAAGACACCCGGCAACTGGTCGGAGATCGTCTTGAGATCGGAATCCGAGAGCCCCTTGCCCTTGAGCAGCGAACCGAGCGTGGGCCCGCCGCCCGGGAGCGGGACTTCAAGCGAGAGTTCGCCCAGCAGGTACGCCATGATGTCGCGCACCTGCGAGTCGGAGTATCCCAGGGCCCGCAGCGCGGGCCGCACCGACTCGTTGGCGATCTTGAAGTAGCCCCCGCCCGCGAGTTTCTTGAACTTCACCAGCGCAAAGTCGGGCTCGACACCCGTGGTGTCGCAGTCCATGAGCAGCCCGATGGTGCCGGTGGGCGCGATAACGGTGGTCTGCGCGTTGCGGTATCCGTGCTTCTCGCCCAGCGTGAGCGCGTCGTCCCACGATGCCGTGGCGTGCGAGAGCAGGGCCGCGGCGTTGCCGATCTTGATCCGCCCGGAGCGGACGATCGTGTGGTCAATGGGAACCGGTCGCGTTTTGGGGTGCAGGCCTTCCCATTCGGGCGACTCTCGCCGCACGCCATGGGCCGCGCGCCGGTGGTTGCGGATGACGCGGAGCATGTTGTCCTTGTCGCCCGCGTAGCCGGCAAACGCGCCGAGTTGCGCCGCCATGACCGACGACATGCGGTAGGAACGACCGGTAAGGATCGACGTCAGGCAGGCGCACACGGCGCGGGCCTCGTCGCTGTCGTAGGGGATCCCCGCCTGCATCAGCATCGCGCCCAGGTTGGCGTACCCCAGGCCCAACGTGCGGTACTTGTAGGAAAGTTCGGCGATCTCACGGCTGGGGAACGCGGCCATCAGCACCGAGATCTCCAGCACGATCGTCCACAAGTCCACGCCGTGCTCGAACGCCGCGACGTCAAACTGACGCGTCTGCGAGTCGTAGAACTTCAGCACGTTCAGCGAGGCGAGATTGCAGGCCGTGTTGTCGAGGAACATGTACTCAGAGCAGTTGTGAATCACGATGCCATTGGCAACGAAATGGCTCGTTGCGGGCTCCGTGAGGTCATAAACGTCCTCAACGCCCGCGGGAGACAGGGAGGCCACCTGGTCGACCATGTGATCGCGGTACGCCTCGATGCTCTGATTGAGCACTTTCAGCCGCTCGGCCTTGCGGCTCTCCGAAAAGAAACCAACCTCTTTCTCGAAGGTCAACCTGGACGAGCGTGAAACCCGCAGGGAGTGGATTTGCTGGACGGGGTACTCCGCGCTGCCGCCCTTGCCGTCGGGGAGGATGGCGCTGGAGTTTGATAGGGCGCGCCGATTCTCGTAGATCTTGGCTTTGATGCCGAATGACAGGAGCAACTGCTGCACCTGCAGCAAGAGTTCAAGACTGACGCTGTCGAGCGCCACGTACTGCGACTTCTCGCCGTAGTTCGCCACCGTCCCGTCCGTCGTGAACAACCCGCGGAGGATTGAGGCGGTGGTGCGGCGGTCGAGCGTGAATACCTCGTCGGTGAACCGCTTGCCCGCGGACCCTTGATCGAGCACCGCAAAGCGGCGCATGACTTCTACGATGCGTCCGACGCTCGTGCCGACCCGCAACCCGGTCTGTGTCTCGGCAATCCCGGTCGGCCGCTGAGTACGCCTGTCACCGTCGAACAGCCATGACTTACAGCGGTCGATGTCGCCGCGAAGCCGCTCCGCGGCCGCGCTCTCCTCGCGATCCAAACTCACGAATAGATGGTCCTGGCTTTCGCCGTGGGTGATGCACCCATCGCCCACCGCCGCCCCGACCAACTCCGCCGCGGGCTCGGGCAGGAACTCATCGCCGAATCCGGCGCCGACCAGTTGAACGTAGTCGTCAACCGTGAGTTCGGCGGCGGAAACGTCGCCCCGGTTGACCGTCTGCACCTTGTGGTCCGCCGTGAGACGCAGGCGGTAGCCCGAGGCTGTGCGGAGTTCGAACACCGGCTTGGTGCCGGTCTTGAACACCCGCTCGACAAAGGACTTCTCGCCACGTCCGTTGATTACCTCGACGGTGCGCCCCACCAGATCCCTGATCCGACGAGGCCCCGTGCTCGTGGCCACCAGGGTGTCACCGGTGACGCACGGGTTGCTCGCGTTGATGCGCCCCCCGCTCGGGCACGTGTGCCACGCGTTGATCGTCGAGTCGAACTGCACGCCCGGGTCCGCGCACCGCCACGCGGCATGCCCGACCTTGTCCCACAGATTTCGCGCCTTGAAGGTCTTTGCGACGTCGCCCTTCGTGCGCCAGAAGGTCTTCCAGTCGCCGTCCTCGTCGAGCGTGTCGAAGAACTCGTCGGGAATGCGCACGGAGTTGTTGCTGTTCTGCCCGCTGACGGTCTGGTAGGCCTCGCCGTTGAAGTCGTAGTCGAGCTTCAGGTTGAGGTCGGCGCACTGCTTCGCGACGTCGGGGTTGTGCTTCTTGAGCAGCGCCAGCCCCTCCACCATCGCCTGGACCTTGATCTCCTCGCGCACCTTCCAGTCGATGAACTCGGCGATGTCGGGGTGGTCCATGTCGAGGCAGACCATCTTGGCCGCGCGGCGGGTGGTGCCGCCGCTCTTGATGGCGCTGGCGGCGCGATCGCCGATCCGCAGCCAGGACATGAGCCCGCTGGACCTTCCGCCGCCGGAGAGTTTCTCGCCCTCGCCGCGGAGGTGGCTGAAGTTGGTGCCGGTGCCGGAGCCGTACTTGAACAGGCGCGCCTCGCGCACCCACAGGTCCATGATGCCGCCCGGGTTCACCAGGTCGTCATCGACGGACTGGATGAAGCACGCGTGCGGCTGGGGGTGCGAGTAGGCGTCGGGCGCCAGCATCGGCTCGCCGCTCCTGGGCTCGACGATCCAGTGCCCCTGCGCCGGTCCGCTGATGCCGTACGCGAAGTTCAGCCCCGTATTGAACCACTGCGGGCTGTTGGGCGCGCACATCTGGTGCACCATCATGTACGCGATCTCGTCGTAGAACGCCTGCGCATCCTCGGCGGTGTCGAAGTACCCGTTGGTCTCCCCCCACCACCGCCAGCACCCGGCCAGGCGGTGAATCACCTCGCGCGCGGACTGCTCGCCGCGGGTCTGGGGCTTGCCGTCCTTCCCGAACACGGCCTTCCCCGACGCATCGCGCACGGGGATCCCGGCCTTGCGGAAGTACTTGCTGACCATGATGTCCACGGCCAACTGTGACCACTGCTCCGGCATCTCGGCGTCCTTCATCTCGAAGACGACCGAGCCGTCCGGGTTCGTGATTTTGCTGGAGCGTTTGACCCAGGTGACGGAGGAAAAAGGGTCGCGTCCGACAGTTGTGAACTTGCGTTGAATCTTCATACGACCGAGTCCGTTCGAAAAGAGGATTGATCCGAGGGAAGGCATCCAGCCATGAGGCATCGAGGCATCAAGTCCCTTTGCCGCCAATACTGCGAATGAGTCCGGCAAGCACCCGCTCCGCTTCGTCCAACTCGGATTTCGCTTTGCGATACGCCTGCTCTTCGAGATACCGAAAGTCGAGCGCGAACATCAACTGCGTGTCGAGGACGTAGATGTCGCCGCGGGCCTGTTTGAGGAACCAGATGTAGTCCTGAGTGTTTCCCCTTCCATAGCCCTGCGCGATGTGGCTGGAAATGGAATAGGACAGGCGACGGATTGATGCCACCAGACCGAATCGTTCCGCATCGGGAAGGGTGGACGCCAGTGCGTAGACGTGCTTTCCCAGCGCATAGGCCTTCTGCCATGCGATGAGGTCCCGATAGGAGTTGATCTCCGCCACGACGGTTCATTCCTTGATGCCTCGATGCCACGTGCCTTGATGCTTTCCGTCTTCCGCGAATCACACCACGCAGGCGCACGCACCCGCTGCGCACGCCACCGGATGTTCAGTCCACTTTGGGTAACGTCAACCCACCCTGATCCTGGTACTTCCCACCCTTGTCCGCGTACGACACTTCGCACACCTGGTCCGCCTTCAGGAACACCAGTTGGGCCACGCCCTCGTTCGCGTAGACGCGAGCGGGCAGGGGCGTGGTATTGGAGATTTCCAGCGTCACCTTGCCGCGCCACTCGGGCTCGAGCGGCGTGACGTTCACGATCAGTCCGCAGCGCGCGTACGTGCTCTTGCCCACGCAGATTGCCAGCACATCGCGCGGGATCTCGAGGTACTCGACCGTCTCGCACAGCGCGAAGGAGTTGGGCGGGATGATGACGTACTGCTTGTCGGCGGGCTTCGCCGAGACGTCAACCTCAACCATCATGTCGTCGCTGAAGGCCTTGGGATCTACCACCGCGATGTCGCCTGTCCGGGGGGAGGGCGTAAAGATCTTGAAGTGCGTCCCGACGCGCACGTCGTACCCGTACGACGACACGCCGAAGGAAACCCGCCCCGCCCGCTTCACCGCCCGCTCGAACGGCTCGATCTTCACGAGGTCCCGAATTTGTCGATCCGAAAGCACACCCACACACCACCTCAAAACAGCCACGCGGCCGGTCGCTTCGAAACCCTCGAACCAGAAAACCCGATCAACTCAACCTAAAACAGTCCAATCTTAATCCTAACAACGATTCGGAGAGGCGTGATCACCGTCGTTGGCACAGGACCAGCGAGCGGGTTGAACATGACCTGTCTGGCTTCCCTTCCCCGGCGAACACATCCACAATCGAACGGGTCAGGAACCAGAGCATACCACTACAGATCGTACCTGCAAGCCCGTCTAACCCCAAAGTTTTGTGGATAGCCTGTCGCTTCGTCGCAAATACCCATGGGAAAGCGATTTGCGGTCTCTGAACGGCTGTCGCGAGTGCCTAGTGAAAACACCTTATTCAGTTCGTGTGAAATAGCCGTTAGGGTATCGAGGCGAACGGACTCGAGCAGCCTTCTGTGGTGCGCAGGTGCGCAACTCGTGAATTCTCGCCGAGTTGCGCTCGAATCCGCGGTCCGCGTTCGTCGGCTCCGATCGCCGGGCGTGACAAGAAGGGGTCCGATCCCTTACAGTGTGGAACACGTCCGATGCCGCAAATGGCGTCGGCCCGGAGACTTCCATGATGAGTTGGTCATCCGCCCGCTTGAGCGGAGTGTGGGGCGCTTGTGTCGTGACGGCGTTGCTGATGGCTTGCGGCGGAGGCGGAAAGCCGCCCCGTCCCATCCAGGTTCAGCCCGTCGTGACGCGAGAGGTTCACCCGGTCCTGAAGGGAACGATCGGCTCCGAGGCCGATCTTCGCGGAGTTGAGCCCATCCTGGTATCCGGCTTTGGGCTGGTCGTGGGCCTGAACGGCACGGGTGGGGATGTGCTGCCGGAAAATGTCGCCGCGACCATGGAACGCACGATGGGCCTGATGGGCGTCGGGCAGAAGGACTCGTTCCGGGGCACGGCGCTGGAGGGCAAGACGCCCCTTCAGGTACTGCGTGACCCGCACACGGCTGTGGTGATCGTGCAGGCCGCGATCCCTCCGGGAGCCCCGGCGAACTCTCAGTTCGACGTGATCGTGAAGGCGCTCAACGCGAGCAACCTGGAAGGGGGCACGCTGTGGACGACCGACCTTCGGCTGGGGGCGCCGGCGGTGTTCGAAGCGGTGCAGGCCCGGGCGATCGCCAAGGCACGAGGCCCGATCTTCATCAACCCGTTTTCCGAACGCGGCCACGAGACTGAGGGAGTCACCCAGACTACCGGCCGCGTGCTTGGAGGGGGTTGGGTGACCGATCCGTTCCAGTTGGAACTGGTGCTCGACAGCAACAGCCATTCACGGGCAAGGGCGGTGGTTTCCGCGATCAACAGCCGGTTCCCGCAGGGCCCGGGGGATCCGATGCAGACGGCACGGGGTCGAAGCGTGACCGATGCCGGCGGGAGCATCGCCCTTCACATCCCTCAGAGGTACCGTCGTGAAGCACCGGAGTTCCTGGCACTGGTCGGCCATTTGTCGATCGACTACACGTTTCCGGAGCAACAGGCCAAACGGCTGGTGGATGCCGTGAAGGAAGAGCCCGTGCTGGCGGAAGATGTCTCCTGGTGTCTGGAGGGGCTGGGAAACCGCGTACTCCCGTTCATTCGGCAGTTGTACGAGTACCCCGAGTTGGCGCCGCGGATGGCAGGTCTGAAGGCCGGGGCGCGGCTGGGAGATTCGGTGGCTGCGAGCCCGCTCAAGCAGGTCGCCAAAACCGGCTCGGGCACTGTCCGAACCAAAGCGATCGAACTGCTCGGCATTCTGGACGGCGGACCGACGGTGGACGTCGCGCTGCGAGAACTGCTCGAGGTCAACCAACTGGAAATCCGGATCGCGGCGTACGAAGCACTCGTTCGGCGCGTGACTCGCATTCAGGTCGAGCGACTCCGGAGCATGATCGAGGCGAATCCCGACGGTCCGAAGGTGTCGCCCACCCGCCTGGAAGTGCTCGCGCAGGAGCGCTGGCCGCGTCGGAACTTCCAGGGCATCGAGCGCACCATGGTGGAGGGAAAGTTCTTCCTCGATTTGGTGCCGTTCGGGGACCCGATGATCTACATCACGCAGCAGGGCCAGCCTCGGATCGTGATCTTCGGCGACCGGGTTGATCTCATCAAGCCGACGCTCACTTCCGGGCTCGGAGACCGGCTGCTGATCTCAACCCAGGTCGGCCAGGATGTCGCGCGGGTGAGGTATGCCCCTGCGAACGGCGGCCAACCGATCACGGGGGAGGTGCCGGCTGACCTCGTCCATCTGATCGAGTACCTGACGCACGAAAGCACCCCCGAGGACTCTCGTCCCGGGCTCAACCTGTCCTACAGCGACGTGGTCGGCGTTCTCGACGCGATGTGTCGTGGCGGAGGAACACTCGCGGCGTTCGCGACCGAGCAGGACAGGCTCAAGGCGCAAGTGCTGGCCGCA
This sequence comes from Phycisphaerales bacterium, assembly GCA_905339235.1. Taxonomy (GTDB): domain Bacteria; phylum Planctomycetota; class Phycisphaerae; order Phycisphaerales; family UBA1924; genus RI-211. The sequence continues at coordinate 143,448 of CAJPFG010000006.1, read as the reverse complement.
TCGGCCTCTCGGGACCAGGTGGAGCGGCCCGAAAAGCCGGGGGATGAGCCGATTTTGCTGCATAACGCAGCCCAGGTGCTTCAGCCGGATCGGCCCCGCGAGCCCAAGGTGCCAAAGATCGTGCCGATCGAGCCCCCGGCCAAGAAGTGATCGGCCCGCCGATTGCGGAATTCGTGCCCGAGTCGGCGGGAAGTACGCGCCGACGGGCCAAAAACTCGATATGTTGTGGACCCTTCGGACGCGGCCTTGAGGCCGACCCCGGAGTGGTCGGCGAGCATGGAGGCCGCCGCTCGGGGACTCGAGCGCCCCGGGACGACACGGAGGTTGTGATGCGTCTTCGGAAACTGACCCTATCCGGCTTCAAGAGTTTCGCCGACACCACGGAGTTCACCTTCGACGACTCGATCACCGGGATCGTCGGGCCCAACGGCTGCGGCAAGAGCAACGTCGTTGACGCCATCAAGTGGGTCCTGGGCGAACGCAGCAGCAAGAGCCTGCGCGGGACCGAGATGATCGACGTGATCTTCGCCGGCTCCGCCGCCCGCAAGCCGCTGGGAATGGCCAGCGTCAAACTGACCTTCGACAACCCGATCCTCACCACCAAGCCCGCCGCGAAGCCGGACCGCCCTGCTCTGAACGGATCGCCTCTCAACGGCGAGGCGGCTCACCCCGAGGCCGGGGCCGTGGAAATGAACGGGCAAGCGACAACCTCCGGACCGGAATGCGGCCCGGTTCTTTCGCCCACGGGCAGCCGCGCCCTTCCGGTAGACAGCGACGTGGTGGAAGTCGAGCGTCGGCTCTATCGCGATGGTGAGAGCGAGTACCTGATTAACAGCAAGGTGGCAAGGCTGAAGGACATCCGCGAGATGTTCCTGGACACCGGCGTCGGGGCCGACGCATACTCGATCATCGAGCAGGGCAAGGTGGACGCGATGCTTCTGGCCAGCCCGCAGGAGCGGCGGGTGATCTTCGAGGAAGCGGCGGGCATTGCGAAGTACAAGCAACGGCGCATCGAGGCGCAGCGCAAACTCGAACGAACAGAAACGAACCTCACGAGCGTCCGCGAGCAGTTGGACAGCACGGAGCGGCGTCTGCGGCTCGTCCGGGGCCAGGCGGCCAAGGCCCGCAAGTTCGTGGAACTCGACACCGAACTGAAGGCCTGGCGGCTGGCGCTGGCCTTCGAGCAATACGACGAGTTGGAGCAGCGGCTCAGCGGGCTGACAAGCCGTCAGGCCATGCTCGACGCGGAGCGCACCGAGTCGGGGCGAGTGCTATCCGAACTCGAACACGCCAAGCAGGAGCGCGAGATCTCCCGCCAGGAACTCTCCACCCGGGTCCAGGGCCTGGATCAGGATCGGCTGAGCGCCACCCACGAAGAACAGCAGGCCGCCCAGCGTCGTTCCATGCTGGAGCGCGCCGCCGATGAGGCCCGCCGCCAATCCGCGACCGACCGCCAGCGCATGGGCGAACTCGAGGGCCGCCGCCTCGCCACCGAATCAGCCATCGACGCACAGTCGGCGGCGATCACCGCCATCGCCCAGCAGGCCGGCGAGGCCGAGCGGCAACTCGCCGCCGCGCAGGCCCAGCGCGCCGAGGTGATGGAGTTGCTGAACGACCGCCGCGCCGCGGCCGCCGAGAAGTCCTCCGCGTCGCAGCGCATCGAGCGTGACCGGATTCAGTTGCTCGCCACGATCTCCGGTGAAGCCAAGCGAGCCGAGGGGCTCCGCGAGCACACCGAACGGCTCTCCCAGCGCGCCGCCCGGATGGACGAAGACCTGAGAAGCGGGCGTGAAAACGCCGGGGTGTCCGAACTCGCCGCGACCGCCGCCGCGGAGGCCGCCCAGAGTTCCGAACGGCTCGTCGTGGATCTCGATTCGCAAGTCGGGCGTCTGTCCGAGGATCGCCGGCAGCGGGCCGAGCGCGTCGGGCGACTAGAACAGGACCTGGCCCGCGTAGATTCCCGCCGCGCCGTACTGCAGGAGATGGTCGAAACGCGAGCCGGGTTCGGCGAAGCGGTTCGGCAGGTCCTGGACAAGCGCGCACGTGGCGAAGGATTCACGGGCGTGATCGCGCCCCTCGCGGACCTGATCGAAACGCGACCGGAAGTCGATGCCGACGCCGCGAACGCGGTGGAGTCCGCTCTGGGCGGCGATCTGCAGGGGTTGGTGGTCGAGTCGGTGACGTCCCTGCCCGGGCGCGACGAACTGGCCGAACTCGGCGGCCGTGTGACGTTTCTGCCCATGTCGGGCGTATCGGGCGGCGGGGCGGTGCCAACGCCGGACATGGGCGCCGCCATCGCGGGGCTTATGGACGGTCTGCCAATCTCCGACCCCAAGGGCCGCGTTGTCAGCCTGCGGGCGCTGGTGAAGCCCCGCGCGGGCGACGCGGCCGATCCGAGGCTGGTCGATCTGCTCGACCGCCTGCTCGGCCGCACGTTCCTGGTCTGGGACCTCGACGCGGCGATGCTGCTGTCGGCCGGGCCCCTCGCCGGAGCCCGGGCCCGCTTCGTGACCCGCGAGGGTGCGATCCTCGACGCCGAAGGGCGGGTGTCGGCCGGGCCGGCGGGAACCGGCGATGAATCCCTGGGCCTTCTGCGGCGGCGGGCGGAACTGGAATCCCTCTCCGCCGAGGTCGCGAATCTCGCGGCCATGCTCGACGGTGAGCGCGAAGCCCTGCGGGGCGTGGACGCGGAAGCCGCCGGGTTGGCCCAGCGTGCCGGCGAAGCCCGGTCGCTACTTGCCCAGCAGCAGCGAACGGCGATTTCCGAGCAAAACAAGTTCGAGCGGCTGCTCGCCGACCTGGCCCGCATCGAACGCGAGCGTCAAGGCGTGGAGCAGGAGTTGGTGCAGGTTCAAGACCGGTTGAGCACGCTCACGGCCGATCACACGCGGCTGCAGGAGCGGGCCGACAGCCTTGGCCGCCTGCACGCCGAGGAGACGCAGGCCGCGGCGTCGCTCGAGCAGGAAGTCCGGGCGATCCAGGCACGAGCCGATTCGGCCCTCGAGCAGATGTCCGCCGCGAAGATTGAAGTCGGGCGGCTGACCGAGCAGGCAAGCGGTTGCCGTCGCGAACTCGCCCGCCTGGAACTGGCCCGGGACGAGGCCGTCCGTCAGGGCCGGGACCTCGCGGCCCAGTTACAGCGGCTGGAAGACCGCATCACCGAGCACCAGGCCGGCATCGAGCAGGCCGTGGAGCAGGGCGAGGCGGCTCGCGTGCGCGGCGCGGCCCTCGCCGAAGAACTGGCCTCCGCCCGGGCCGCGCTGAGCGAGGCCGAGACGGCGTGCGCCAAACTCGGCGACGAGGTCCACGCCGCGCGGCAGCGATTCAGCGTGGTCGAGCGCGACTGGCACAGCCTGGAAGTCTCGCGGCGCGAGGTCGAGGTGAAGCGCGAGAACCTCGAAGAGCGGATGCTCGAGGAGATCAGCATCGACCTCACCCGCGAGTACGCGGAATACCGCGAGATGATGAGCGACGGCGCCGTCAGCCGCATCGACACCAACGAGGCCGCCCGGAGCATCGAGATCCTGCGCGACGCCATCAGGAAACTCGGCAGCGTCAACATGGACGCTCTCGACGAGGAGCACACCCTGGAGGCTCTCAACGAGGACCTGGTGAAGCAGGTCGCCGACGTTGACGCGGCCCGCGGGCAACTCATCCAACTCATCGAGGAACTCAACGCCGTCAGCAAGGCGCGTTTCGGCGAGGTCTTCGAGAAGATCCGCGAAAACTTCGGCGGCGATCACGGCATGTTCCGTCGGCTGTTCGGCGGCGGGCGGGCCGAGGTCCGCCTCATGCCCCTCATCAAGGAAGTCGAGGGCCCCGACGGCACCGTGCAGAAGATCGAGACCGACGAGACCGACCTGCTCGAAAGCGGCATCGAGGTCATCGCCAAGCCCCCGGGCAAGGAGCCCCGCAGCATCAGCCAACTCTCGGGCGGCGAGAAGACCCTCACGGCCGTGGGCCTGCTGATGTCGATCTTCCGCAGCAAGCCCAGTTGCTTCTGCATCCTGGACGAAGTGGATGCCGCGCTGGACGAAGGCAACGTCACCCGCTTCACGCAGGCCGTGCGCGACTTCACCGATCTCTCGCACTTCATCGTCATCACGCACAACAAGCGGACGATGCAGCAGGCCGACCGGCTCTACGGCGTGACGATGCAGGAACGCGGCGTTTCTACCCGCGTCAGCGTCCGATTCGATGAGGTCGGCAAGGGCGGGGAGATCGCTCACGCCAGGGACAAGCCCCACGATCTTCATGCCGAGCCGCCGATCGTCGAGGTGAAGGACGCGTCAGTGCTCGACGGGATCCTGGCGAGGCGTTCCCGAGCCGTCAACGCGGGCTGAGGCGGGGCCGAGTTCCGTGGGAGCCCCGAGCGGCGCCCGCCGCAGCAGTCGACTCCACACCTGTCCGGCGTCGTCGAAGTACGAGTACGCCACTGGCGTCAGCAGCAGCGTCAGCGTGAGCGAGAGCATCTGGCCGCCGATCACCACGACGGCGATGGCCCTCCGCTCTTCCGCGCCGGGGCCGGTCCCCATCGCGAGCGGGAGCATGCCGCCCACGAGGGCGAGCGTGGTCATCAGGATCGGCCGAAGCCGGTCGCGGTTGGCCTGCACGATCGCCTGGTCCCGCGCCATCCCCTTCGCCCGCAGTTGGTTGGTGTGGTCGATCTGCAGGATCGCGTTCTTCTTCACCACGCCGAACAGCACGAGAATCCCCAGCGCCGAATAGAGGTTGAGCGTTCCCCCCATCATCCACATCGAGAGAAACGCGAAAGGCACCGCGAGGGGAATCGAGAAGAGGATGGTGAAGGGGTGCACCACGCTCTCGTAGTTGGCCGCCAGGATCATGTACATGAAGACCAGCGAGAGCGCGAACGCGAAGAGAAACTCGCGGAAGGTCCGCTCGAGTTCTCGCCCGCGTCCGAGCACCTTCAGCGAGTATCCCGCGGGCAGGCCCTGCCGCTCGAACGAGCCCTGCAGCGCTTCGAGCCGGTCCGCGAGCGAATAGCCGGGGCCGATGCTGCCGCGGATCCCCGCGGCCCGCTGGCGGTCGAGCCGATCGATGCGAGCCGCGGTCGTGGCGGTCTGCAGCGTCGCGAGGTTGCGGAGTTCCACCGCGGCCCCGCCCGCGCCGGAGACCAGCAGCCGCGGGATGTCCTCGGCGTTCGACCGATCCGGCTCCCGCAGACGGAGTTGCACGTCGTAGTTCTCGTTGGTTTTGGGGTCCCGGAATCGGGCGATCTCGTCGTCTCCTCCGACCATCAGCCGCAGGGCGGTGCCGATGTCGCGCGGGCTCACGCCCATATCGGCCGCGCGGTTGCGATCGATCTCGACCCGCAGTTCGGGGCTGGTGAGTTTGAGCGTGGTGTCAAGGTCCGGAAGCCCGCCCAGTTGCGGGGCATCGGCCCGGATTCGCTCCGCGGCGTCCGCGAGCGTGGCGAGGTCGGGGCCGCGGAGCGCCAGGTCGATATCCACCGGCGCGCCGCCGATATTGAACGCCGGAAACGAGCGGACCGAAGGCCGCAGCACGCCGTGCCCCCTCAGCCGCTTGCGGAGTTCCAGCATGACATCTCGCTGCGTGTAGTTGTTCCTGAAGGCTTCCGCCGGCTTGCCCCGCATCGCCTCTCGCCAGAGTTTGGAGAGCGAGAAGTATCTTTCCTCGTGCGGCGCGATCCGCACGTAGATGTTCGCGCTGTTCACCTGGCCGAGGAACGAGCCCCCCACCGAGGCGAGGGTGGCGCGGACCGCCGGAAGCGCGCGTATCTCGTCCTCAACCTCGCGGGCCGCCGCGTCCATCGCGGCGAAACTCATCCCCTCCGGACCCGACAGGCTCACGGTAAACTCCGCCTCATCGACATCGCTCGGCAGGTAATCCTGCCGGAGCACCTTGTACAGCGGGACCGCGGACACGACCACCCCGATCGCCACGAGCGCCGCCAGCAGCCGCCATCGCATGGTCTTACGCAGCATCCACAGATACCCGCGCTCGATGTATGCGTAGAAACCTCCCCGCGACGCGGCCGCGCCGTGCTCGCCCGCGGGCCGGAGCATGCGCGAGCACATCATCGGAGTGAGCGAGAACGAAACCAGCAGGCTCACGAGCACCGCCGCCGCGGCCGTGATGCCGAACTGAAACAGAAACCGCCCGGAGATCGACGACATGAACGAAACCGGGACGAAGATGACCACCAGCGAGAGCGTGGTGGCGAGCACGGCGACGCCGATCTCGCGCGTGCCCTCCACCGCCGCCCGGCGGGGGTTCATCTTCTTTTCCTCAACCATCCGGTAGACGTTTTCGAGCACGACGATCGCGTCGTCGATCACGATGCCCACCATCAGCACCAGCGCCAGCATCGTCACGCTGTTCAGGGTGAAGCCCAGGGCCTTCATCACGGCAAAGGTCGAAATGACCGAGGCGGGAATCGCCACGGCCGCGATGAGCGTCGACCGCCAGGACTTCATGAACACAAGCACGACCAGCGACGCGAGGATCGACCCCAGAACCAGGTGCGTCTCGATCTCGTGCAGGGCCGCGTAGATGTACCGCGTCTGGTCGCGGATGACCTCGAACCGCACGCCCGGGGGCATCTGCGGCAAAAGCGTTCCGAGTTCGGCCTTGACCCCCTCGATGACCTCGACGGTATTCGCGCCGGACTGTCGCCGGACTTCCAGCGACACAGCCGCGCGGCCGTTCAGCCTCGCCGAAGACCGCGCCTCTTTGACACCGTCCTCGGCGCTCCCCACGTCACGCAGGAGGACCGGCACGCCGTCGGCCATGGTGATCACCACATCGGCGAACGCCGCGGGCTCGGTGATCCGTCCCATCGTCCGCAGCACCTGCTCGCGTGACTTTGCCGTCACGTTTCCGCCGGGAACGTCGGAGTTCTGGTTCACGACCGCGTCGCGCACGGCGGTGATCGGGATATTGAGCGCGGCCAGCCGGTCGGCGTCCACCCAGAGGTTGACGGACCGCTCCCGTCCGCCCACGATCGCCACCTCTCCCACGCCCTTGCACCGCTCCAGTTGCACTTTCACCAGTTTGTCGGCTAGTTCGGTGAGTTCCCGGATCGAACGCTCGCCGGAGAGCGCCAACGTGAGCACCGGCGTTGAGTCGTTGTCGAACTTCGAGATGACCGGAGGCTCGGCGTCCTGCGGCAGACGGCGGGCGATGGTCGCGACGCGGTCCCGCACGTCCTGGGCCGCGGCGTCGATCTCGCGGTCCAGCCGGAACGTCGCGATCACCACCGACGAGCCGGCGCTGGAAATGGACCGGAGTTCCTCGATTCCCTGGACGGTGTTGACGACCTCTTCGACGATCTCGGTCACCTCGGTCTCGACCTCTTCGGGAGAGGCGCCGGGGAGAGTCGTCCGCACAGAGACCGTGGGGAGGTCCACCGAGGGCAGGCGATCGACGCCCAGTCGCGCGAAACTCGCCGCGCCCACCACGATCATCGCGAGTATCAGCATGCCCGCAAATATGGGCCGCCGGATGCAGATCTCTGCGAGTTTCTGCATGCAGTCCTCCAGGAACGCCCACAAGCGAGAAGGCAGTCTATGGAGCACCGGATCATCCGGGTCGCTCGCCGCGCCAAATCCGTTGAGCCGGGGTACTGTCCCGGAGCCCTCGCGCGTATGCCAATGGACCCCCCGCCCAATACGAGCCGTGTTCGCCGCGATCCCCCGTGGCAGGCGCTCTCACTCCGATCGCGCGTGCTTCTCGCGGCGCTGGGCGGAGTACTCACCCTCACTTCATGCGGGCCCACGTCCACGCCGCCCCCCGCGGGTACAGCCCAAGCCGTCACCGTGCAGGTTGCCCGCTCCCGGGTCGGCGATGCTCCGAGGTATGTGGAAGTGACCGGGACGCTGGAGGCCGCGGAAGACGTCATGATCGCCGCCAAGGTCCCGGGCCGCGTCACCGAGATTCTCGCCGACCTGGGCGACGCGGTCGCACCGGGCGCCGCGCTCGTGCAACTCGATCCGACCGACTACGAGTTGGCCGTGCACCAGGCCCGGGCCGCGCTCGACGAGATTCTCGCTCGCCTGGGCGTCGCGGCGGTGCCGGGCGCGGAGTTCGACGAGGACAGCGTTCCCGCGGTCGCCCGCGCGGTCCTGATGGCGCAGAACGCTGAATCCAAGTACAACCGCACCAATGATCTCGCAACCCGGACGCCCGGCGCAGTCGGCGACCAGGATCTCGCCGATCTGCGCAACGCGTGGCAGACCGCTCTGAGCGATCTGGCGGTGGCACGCCGCGATGTCCGTTCGTTGATCGCTTCCGCTCGAAGCCGCCGGGCCGACCTCGCCGCGGCCGAGCAGGGGCTCTCCGACAGCCGCGTCACCGCCCCAGCATGGCGTCACGCCCAGCCACCGCCCGCGTACCGGGTCGCCGCCCGGCTCGTGACCACAGGAACATATGTGCGCGAAGGCGACCCGCTGGTGCGCCTGGTCATGGCGGACCCGATCAAGTTCCGCGGCCACGTTCCCGAGCGCTTTAACGGACAGGTCGAGAACGGCCAGCGCGCGCTCGTGATGACCGAGGCGAGCGCACAGCCGGTGGAAGGGCGCGTCAGCCGCGTTTCGCCCGAGATCAGCGTGGTCGGCCGCACGTTCGAGTTCGAGGCGATCATCCCGAATCGGGATTCCGCGCTGAAGCCCGGAGCGTTCGGGCGGGCCTCGGTCCGGACACGGACGGACGCCAACATCACGTTTGTGCCCGAGGCCGCGTTGCTGGAGTTCGCGGGCACGAAGAAGGTCTTCACGGTCGAAGGCGGGAAAGCGCGCGAGCACATCGTCGAATCGCTCCCACCGGCGGAAGGCTGGATCGAAATCACCCGCGGCCTGGCGGGTGAGCACGAACTGGCCGTGAGTTCCTTGAACAAACTCGCGGAAGGAGTCCCGGTCGCCATGTCCGAGGCCGCACCGCCGACTTCCGCTTCCGAGTCAAGGTGAACCCTTCGCCGGTGCGCCTCTTTGAATCTCCCGGATCATCGCCCCGACGGCTTCATCGGCGCCGCTGCTCCCTGCATCGCCTCCGATGTTACAGGCAACCAGCACGGCGAAGTCGCGTTTGGGGGCCAGCCACGTCACCGCGAACCACATCGTGTTCGAGCCGTTGTGGTTCAGCACGCGTCCTTCGCCCCAGGGCCGCTGCGTGATGCTCCATCCGCACGCGTAGTCGCCCGCCGGCGGTGTGTGGAGAGCGTCGTACGACTCCGGCCCCAGCAGCCGCGTGGCGCGGCGAGGATTTTCCTTGTCGCCGCGAAGGTGAATCGCGATGTACTTCGCCCAGTCGGAGATCGTGAGATGCACGGTGCCGCCGGGGCCGATCCCCGCCGGGTTGTCGGCGTCATGCGAGGGCTCCACGGGTGCGCCGGCCGCGTTGTGACCCCGCGGCTGGGAAATCACCACCGGCACGCCGGGGGCCCCAAACCCCGCCGAAGTGATCCCCACGGGCGCGAAGAGCCGGCGCTGGATCAGCGATTCCCACGGCTCGCCGCCCGCTCGCTCCGCGAGAATGCCCGCCAGCGTGTAGCCCGCGTTGGCATACTCGTACTTGGTTCCCGGCTCATACCCGGGCTCGTGGGTGAGCAGATACTCGGCGATCATCAGCCGCAGTTTCGCCGGCGTCTCGTTGCTGTTCCAGACCCGTCCCCACAGGCCGTCCTGGTCGAGGTTGTGCGGCACGCCCGCGCGATGCGTGAGCAACTGCGTCAACGTCACCCGCTTCCACTTGGGGTTCATGCGCTCCGCGAGTTCCGGAAAGCCCTGCTCGAGCGTGGTGTTCCAGTTGAGCCGGCCGTCCTCGATCAGTTGAGCGCAGAGCGTCGCGGTCATCGACTTGGTGCACGAGCCGATGTGCCAGAGGTCGCTCTCGGTGGCTTTTTCAGGATGCCCGGCCGCCCGCACACCCGCGGCGCCCAGCATCACGATCCGATCTCCCTGGATCACCGCCGCCGCCATCCCCGGCACTTTGTGCTTCGCGATGATCGGCTCGAGAATGGAAGTGATGTCGCGGGGCGGCTCCGTCGCCGCCGCGGCGGGCGGCGGCTGCACCATCCCCGCAGCCGCCGGACTCGTTCCGCCGATCAACGCGGCCGCCACTCCGAGAATCAAGTACCCCATCACCGCTTCTCCGGTAACTCCAGACGCCCGACGAGTTCGGAAATGTTCCCGACGCGCTGCCGCGCCGCCCACCTGGCCAGCCCCTCCGCCACCTTGATCGGGCAGCGCGGGTCCGCGAACAGCCCGGTGCCGATCTCCACGGCGCTCGCGCCAGCGAGGATGAACTCGGCCGCGTGCTCCCAGCGGATCACCCCGCCGATGCCCACCAGCGGTGTGCCGGAGTCCTTCGCGAAAGCGCGGTACACATCGTGGACAAGTTTGACGGCGACAGGGTGCAGTGCGGGGCCCGAGAGCCCGCCCGTGACGTTGGCGAGTCTCGGCTTGCGTGATTCCACATCAATCGCCATCGCGGGCAGGGTGTTCGAGATGCACAGCGCCTCGGCGCCGGGGCGTGAGTTGGGCCCGGCTGGTTGCGACCCCGCCGGCTCAACCGCGCTGCGTGCGATCTCGGCGAGCCGAACCGGCCCGGCCACAATCGGGCTGAGTTTCACGAACAGTCGCGTGGATGTGAGCACCTTTCGGCATTCGCGCACCAGCGTCGAAAGGGCCGCGGCGTCGGAACCGAACTCCGCGCCGCCGTGGACGTTGGGGCACGAGACGTTGAGCTCGACGGCGGGGATCGCTTCGACGCCGTCCATGGCCGCGGCGACGGCCACGTAGTCGTCGATCGAGAACCCGGCAATGGAGCCGATGACCCGGGTCGGAACATTGGGGACCTTGGGCGCGTAGTCGCGCAGGAAGGCATCGAGCCCGACGTTCGCCAGACCTATCGCGTTGAGCATCCCGCCGTCGGTGGGGAGGATCCGCCACGTCGGATTGCCCTCGCGGGGCCGGCGTGTGATCGACTTGGTCACGATCCCGCCGATGCGCGAGAGATCGAGTGCGTCGCCCATCTCGTCGAGCGTCCCGGCGGTGCCGGCGGCGAGGAGCACGGGATTCCTGAGAATGACCCCGGCAAGGTTGGTCGAGAGAGATTCCGCCATGTGGCCGACAAGGATACCGCCCCGACCACCTCCCAAGCGTCCGCCAGCGATTCCTCGCCGCCTACCTTCCTTGCATGGATGTCACCCAACGCATCGCCCAGTTCGAGACCATGGTCCGCCCCGGAGCGGACCCCGACAACGACATGGCCTGGTTCAGCCTGGGCCGCGCCTACGCCGAGGCGGGCCGGCACGATGACGCGGCCCGCGCCTTCGCTCGCTGCCTCGAAATCAACCCCGCCATGTCCAAGGCCTACCAACTCGCCGGCGAGGCGTACATCGCCCGGGGCGAACTCTCCAAGGCCTCCGACATCCTGAAACGCGGGTACACAACCGCGTTCCAGCGCGGCGACCGCATGCCGATGACCGCGATGGGGGAACTGCTCAAGAAGATTGGCGACGAGCCGCCGGCGGTCGCGGCCGCCGCGGCGGAGACCGGGCCCGCGGGCACCTTCGTCTGCAAACGCACCGGTCGTGCCGGCCGCCAACTGCCTCGCCCGCCGTTCAAGGGCCCGGTGGGGGCCTGGATCCACGCCAACATCTCGCAGGAGACGTGGGACAACTGGGTTCGCCAGGGGACCAAGGTCATCAACGAACTTCGCCTGGACCTCTCGCGCGAGGAGGACAGCGAGACCTACGACCGGCACATGCGCGAGTTTCTGGGCATCGACGATGAGTTGTACCAGTCGTTGGCCGCCGGAAAGCCGAGATAATCGAGCGCATCCACCGACTTTGCTGGCATTTGACGCCGGCGCGCGCATACTTGATCGTGCGTTGCTGGCTTTTCATCGCGGTGAGCCTGTTCGGTTCGGCCTACTCGACCGCCGACGTCGTGACCTACACCCGTCCGTTCGACGAGCCGCTCACGATTGGAGGCCCGCTGAACGTTGCGCTGCCGCGGTTTGATATTCCCGGAGCGACACTGACCGGCGTTCAACTGACGGTTCACCTCGGCCCCTCGGCGCACGTGCTCATCGAGAATCGCATGTCCCAGGAGGGGACGTTCGCCGGGTCGTTCCGGGGAGTGGCCCGGTTCTCCGCGCCGGGCGGGGCGCAGGCCCAGAGCGATCAGTTCCTCCAACTTCTCGACCCGGTCCTGCTCGCGGCCGATGACGGCGTGAACTGGACCGGTCCGGACTGCCTCAACCTGGGACGGGTGATCCTGGAGCGCGACCTTACCGCCGAGCCCGGGGAAATCTCGCCCTTCGTCGGAGTCGGTGACTTCGACGCGCGAGTCGAGGTCACCGCGATGTTTGTCGAGTGCACCACCGGCATGGTTTTCGAGTCGGACATCTCGGTGCATCGGATCTCGGGCCAGGCTTCCGTGTCGTACACGTATGTGCCGGGCGCTTGGACCGCGGCCGGGCTCGCCGGGCTGGCGTTCACGCCGCGACCCCGGCGGGTACGCTGAGGTCATGAACTACTACGAGATCTGGGTCAACCTCAAGGACTCCCGCAAGGACCTGGAGTTCTGCCAGGCCGTGAACGCGTACATGAGGCATCTACAAAAGCAGGGGAGGCTCGAATCCTGGCGCATCACCCGCCGCAAGTTCGGATTCGGGCCCGACGGCCTTGGTGAGTTTCACATCTCCCTGGCGTTCAAGGACCTGACCCAGATGGACACGGCTTTCGGCGAGGTCGCGACACGCACCGGGGCCGTCGAGCAGTTGCACAACCCGGTCTACTCGATGGTCACGGATTTCAAGAGCGCCCTGTATCGGGACTTTCCCGATCCGGAGCGATCCTCCCGCCCGTAAGTCACTACCGCAGCAACCCGCCCCGGCGCAGCGTGTTCGTCACCAACTGCTCTACCGGCGTATCCGTCGGCACGATCAGGTGGGCCACGCCGCGCGAAAAACACTCCCTCTTCAACCGCTCGTTGTGCCCGCGCAGATTCTCGCGATACTTCTCGATCGTCTGCGGCGTCACCGTGACCTCCGCCGCCTGCGCCGTTTCCACGTCCGTCAGACGCAGGTCCCCCAACAGCCCGCGCGGCGCTTCCCCGGTCGGATCAATCTCCCCCGGCGCGAGCAGTTGCACGGCGTACGCGTCCAGGGTTCCCGCCGCCGCGGCCGGGGCCAGATAGTTCAGCCCCGGCGCCGCGTCATAGAGAAAATCCGACAACAGAACCATGATTCCCCGCGCCGGGCGGACGGTCGCGAGTTGTCTCATCGCCGATGCGAAGGCCGCGCCCGATTCCGCCTCGAGCGCGGACGAACCGTCGCGCGGGTTGAGAGACTCCAGCAGAAATGCCGCCAGCCGCTGCACACTGGTCCGTCCCCGGACAGGCGCGAGTTGACGCGGGCCCGCGCGCCCGAAGACCGACATCGCCACGCGGTTCTGGTTCACCAGCCCGACGTACGCCAGCGCAAACGCGAGTCGATGGGCATACACGAGTTTGCTGGGCCGACCCACATCCATCGACGCCGAGGCATCCACCACGAGATTGAGCGCCAGGTCCTCCTCGGCGCGGAAGAGTTTGATGAAGATCCGGTCTAGCCGCGCGTACACGTTCCAGTCGATGTGCCGCAAGTCGTCGCCGGGGGAGTAGTCGCGGAAGTCGTCGAACTCGACGGACTGGCCGCGGCGTTTGGAGCGGCGTTCGCCCGGGAGTTTGCCGGAGAGGATCTTGCGGCTGAGCAGGTCGAGGCGATCCAGCCTGGCCGCGAGTTCCCGCGGCAGCAGTTCCTCAAGCGTCCGCGGATGGGGCGGCGAGAACCCGGCGATCATGCCCCGACGGTAGGCCGCGAAGGCGCCGGTCCCCCCGCCCATTAATTTGGTTTGCCAAACCAAATAAACTTGGGTACAGTGATCTCGTGATCGACGGCCCCGTCGAACGGCTCATGGCCCTGTACCCCCGCACGTTCTTCGCGTGCCACCGCACGCACACGCGCGATCCCAGGACCAACCGCCGCCTCAGCCAGCACCAGGTGAACATCATCGAGCACCTCGACCCCGTCTCGCCGGTGACGCTCAACACGCTCGCGCAGCACCTCGGCGTGACTCCCGGCACCATGTCCGTGCACGTCGAGCATCTGGTTCGAACCGGTTACGTCCTGCGTCGGCGCGATCGCCTCGACCTTCGGCGGGTGCAGTTGCGGCTCTCCCCCTCGGGCGAGCGGATCCGCGCCGCACAATCAGTCCTGGACCCCGCCCTGGTGGCCGACCTCGTGTCCGCCCTCACCCCCGAAGAGCGCGACGCGGCGTTCCGCGGGCTCGAGGCCCTCGCCCGCGGCGCCGCCGAGGTTCTCAAAGGGCGGCGCGAAGCCCGCCGCGTTCCCAAACCCGGAGTCAACTCATGAAATGGGTCCTGATCCTCTCCCCGCTGCTCGTCGGCATCGCCGCGGCCGTGCTCTTCGTGTGCATCGCCGGCACCATGATCTCCCGCACGCACAAGGCATCTCGATCCCTTCGCCTCAAGCAGCCCCCGCGAGCCGTGTGGGCGACAATCACCGACTTCGCAAACGTCCCCGCGTGGCGTTCCACCATCGCGCGGTACGAACGCCTCCCCGATCAGGACGGCAAGCCGGTATGGAAAGAAGTCGGCAAGGGCATGAACGCCGACGGCATGCCCCTTCGAGTGGTCGAACAGCAGGCACCTTCGCGCATGATCACCGGCATCGCCGACGATGCGCTCCCCTTCGGCGGCACGTGGACGTGGGAACTTTCACCCGCCGACGGCGGCTGCGTGCTCCGCATCACCGAGGACGGATTCATCAAGCCCGCGCCCTTCCGCTATGTCTCGAAAATCATGGGCTACGACGCCACGATCCGGGCCTACCTCACCGATCTGGCCCGCAAATACGGCGAGCCCGCCGCGATCATGGAGTAGCATCGGGCGCGGCCTCTCCCGGCAACCCTCGCTCTCGCCGCAGTTCGTTCCACAACGCGCGCACTTCGCGCTCGATCCTCTCGAGCGCCGCCTCCGCCCCATCCTTCATCAGTTCGTCGTACGGGATCGGCTCGCCGTACTTCACATGGATGGGCCGCCCAAAGGGACGCGGAATCTTCCTGGAGTTGGGCCACGCCTCGAACGCCCCGTCGATGGCCGCGGGCAACACCGGACACCGGGCCTTCTTCACCAGCAGCGCCACGCCCCGCTTGAACGGCCGGATTCGCCCGTCGCTGCTTCTCGAACCTTCCGGAAAGATGAGCACAACCGCCCCGCCCTCCAGCCGCCGGATCGCTTCCTTGATCGCCGCGGCGTCGCTCTGGTCCTCGCGGATCGGTATCGAGTTGAGATTCGCGATCATCCATGCGAACGGCTTGAACTTGAACAGGCCGGCCCGCGCGATGAACGTGAAATGCCGCGCCCAGATCGGCCCCCCCACCGCCGGCGGGTCGAGGTAAGACTGGTGGTTCGCGGCCACAAGCAGCGCACCCGTCACGGGCACGCGATCCGCTCTACTCGCCCGCAGACCGAAGAAGCCGCGCAGAACCAGATACGACGCGGTGCGGCAAAGTTCGAAAAACAAAACACGCGCGAGCGGAGCACCGGGCTGGCGTCTTCGGAGCAGGGTGAGCATCGGGGCAAGCAGGATACCGCGGGCGATCAGGGCTCGTTGGCCTTGCGCCGCACGATCTGCTCCAGTTCGTCCACGACCTGTTCGAACTCGAGCGTGGACGTATCCACCAGGATCCCACCCGCCGGCTTGATCAACGGGCCGTCCGCTCGTCCCATATCGCTCGAGTCACGCCCGATAATCTCCTCCAGCAGCCGGCGTTCATCCGCGGACTGCCCCGCCTCGACGAGTTGCCTCGCACGGCGCGCCGCCCGCACCTCCGGCGACGCATCCAGATAGAACTTCACCGAGGCATCCGGGAAAACAACCGACCCCTGGTCACGGCCTTCCGAGACCAGCCGTGGGTGCTTCCGCGCGATCTCGCGTTGCCGATCGACCATGTGCCCACGCAGCGCCTTGATCCCGGCGACCTGCGACACGATCGCGGTCACGTGCGCTTTCCGCAACTCCCGCCCGATCGGCTGCCCGTGCGCAAGCACCTCGGGCGGGTCCAGCGACCAGTCAAACCGAATGTCCGCATCCTCCACCGCCGCGACCAGCCGCGCGTGGTCCGAGACCTGAATGCCCTCCCGGATCGCGAGCAGGGCCGCGGCCCGGTACATCGCGCCGGTGTCCAGAAAATCCAGGCCCAGCCGCTTCGCCAATGTGCGCGCAACCGAAGACTTGCCAGTCCCCGCGGGGCCGTCGATCGTGATGATGATGGGCTGGTCGAGTCTGAACACGGGTAGGAATACGACCGCGGGTGCTCGTCCGGTCCGGGGCGGAAGCACGGCCTGAATCGACTCGATCTCAACGCCGCGCGTCATCCTTCGCCCCTTTTCGACGGCGTTCAGGGTTCCTCGAACATGTCCTCGCCGCCCAGCGCGGCCAGGAGGGCATCTCGGCTCAATCTCACACCCATTGTAACGTCCCCCGAGCCTCGATAATCGATACCCAACGGTCCGTCATAGCCCACCGCCCGAATCGCGTTCACGCACCCGGCCAGGTCGTAGGGCTTGTGCACCCACGCCCCGGATCGGAACGCATCCACGCTCGCTTCGACCTCTTTTTTTCCGGCGGGCACGAACTCGAACGTCGATGCGGAAACCACGGTGGCGTAGGGAGTCAGGCGGTGGAGGTAGGTATTCGGGTCCTTTGCCCGGCTGGCCGCCTCGAAGTCCGGGAAGGTCCCCACCCGGAATCCCCCGATCTTCTTGAGCAGTTCCGTCACACGCTCGGGCCGTTCCGTCAGCCCCGCGTGCGGCGCGATCAGCAGGTTCATATCGAGTTTCTCGGCCCGCTCCATCACCGGCTTCAGGCGAGCCGCGATCCGCCCCACCGCGGAATCCTCGTCGGCCGCAACGACTCGGACCGCGACCGCGCTGCACCCGAGAATGTGCGCGGCCTCGACAACCCGTCCGAGTCTCTGGGCCGCGCCCGCGCCCGCCGATTCGTCCCCGCCCAGCGGCTGCGGTTCGTTCTCGATAAGCAGCAGACACGCGCACGACGCGCGGTCCGCCCGTTCACGCACAGTCTCGAGCCGCGTGCGATCGGCCCCGACGAGAAGATCCGTGGAGAGATTGATTCCGCTCAGCGAGAGTTGCTCCCGCACGAATACCGGCAGGTCGAGCAGGTCGATCTTGGGCGCGACTTTCTTCCCCCGTCCGCCGGGGATCAGGAGTGATCGCACGCAACTGGCTGTGAGTGTCAGCAACATCCAGAGGGCACTCTACCGCATTGCGAACGTACCCCGCAAACGGCCCCGAATGTGCGCCGCTTTGCGGGTGGAAAAACAAGACGGCCGGGCCCGCGAGGGCACCGACCGTCCGGAGGGGAGAAACTGGGTTAGATTTGCGAGAATAACGCGCGGCGAGGGATCGGTCAACAGTCCCCGAACATGCTCGCCATGGTTTTCGAGGGGTCCCATCGCCGAGTTTGTCCGCTACCATGTCTCCCCGCGCAGAGTTGGACTCCCGCGGCCTCCCGATCAAACCCTGAAAGGCGCTCCGATGTCCAGTCCCGCTGACCGCGTCTACTCCCCCTCCCACGAGTGGCACAAACTCGAAGGCCAGACCCTGACGCTCGGCCTCACCCAGTTCGCCGTCGATCAACTCACGGACGTCACGTACGTCGAAATGAAGAAGCCCGGCTTCAAGTTCAAGTCCGGAGACATTGTCGGCGAAGTCGAATCCGTGAAGACCACCAGCGACATCTACTGCTTCGTGGACGGCGAAGTCTCCGAAGTAAACCCCGCGCTCGCCGACAACCCGGGGTTGCTCAACTCCGATCCTTACGGCAACGGCTGGCTCTGCAAGGTGAAGGTCTCCGACAAGTCCGGACTGGCCAAGTGCGTGGACGCGAAGGCGTACGACGCGCAGCATCCGTGAACCAACGAGGACCGCGTCTCGTACAAATACCGGTTTCTCACACGGAGCGTCGGCGTGCGCCAGAATGTCGCAGAGAGCACCCCGCGCCCGCACTCCGACGGCATGGCCGCGCCCACCGCCTCACCCCCGCTGCTTCACTGCACAAACGTCCACAAGGCCTACCGCCTCGGCGAGCGTGAGGTTCCCGCTCTGCGGGGTGCAACGCTGTCCGTCGATCGCCCGGGGTACTACGCGATCATGGGTCAGTCCGGCAGCGGGAAATCCACGCTGCTCCACCTCATGGCCGCGCTCGACCGCCCGGACCAGGGCGAAATCTGGATCGGCGCGAAGGCGGTGCACAAACTCTCCGAGCGAGAGGCGACCCTCTTCCGCCGGCGCGAGATCGGCGTGGTCTTTCAGCAGTTCAATCTCATTCCCACCCTGACCGCCCGCGAAAACGTGGAACTCCCCGGTACCCTGGCGGGCGAAGGGCCCGCAGGGCTGCACTCGCGGAGCACGGAACTGCTTGCCCGGCTGGGACTTGCCGACCGTGCCGAGCACCGCCCCGATGCTCTCTCCGGCGGAGAACAGCAGCGCATCGCCATCGCCCGGGCACTCCTCTTTTCGCCCCCCGTGCTCTTCGCCGACGAACCCACCGGGAACCTCGACTCCGCAAGCAGCGAGCGGCTCTGGTCGCTCCTCGCCGAGATCGCCCGCGAACAGAAGATGCTCGTGCTGATGGTCACCCACGAGCCCGCGGCCGCCGTCCATTGCAAGCGCGTTTTCGTCCTCCAGGACGGCCGCGTCAAGACCACCATCGAAACGGAGGGGCTCGATGCGGCCGGCGTGGCGGCTCGCTATCAGTTCGTTGTCCACCAGGGCTAGCCGGACCGCCCTGTTGATCGCGACGGTCGGGCTTTCCGCGGCCCTGATCGTGGCCGTGTCCTGCACCATGAACTCGATGCAGGTTTCCGCCAAGCGGCAGGTCGATTCGGTCGTGGGCAGAAGCGATGTTCGCGTCCGCCCTTCGGGCGGCGGGCAGACTCTCGACGAGTCGCTCCTCGCCGTCGTCCAGCGCTGGCAAGGCGTCGAGCGCGCCACCGGCTGGCTCGGCGCCCCGATCACCGTCACCGCACGCGTTCAGAGCCTCCAGCAGGGCGCCTCGGGTTGGGCTCCCATCGAAACCAGGTACACCGTGACCGCCGTCGCGACCGGGCACGCCGACATCGCCGGCTTCGACGAGATCGAACTCGAAGCGGGCGAACTGCCGCTCAATCCCGGTGAGGTGGTCATCGACGGCTCGCTCGCGGTCCGCCTCAGCCACGCGGGCGCCGGCGCCAGATCTCCCATGGACCTCCCCGCCCGCACCGGCGGCCGGCGCACCCACCTCTCGGGACCTCATCCGACCCTGCCGGACACGGCGACCGATCCCGAAACCGCCTCGCAACTCAACGCCCGGGTCGGAGTCCGCCTTGGCGACGAAATCGAGATCGCGCGGCAGGTCATGCCCGACGTAGACATCAGCGCCGTGCTCGCGGACCCGAAAAAGGCGGCCGAGATGGCGCAGGCCGCCGGGGTGAAGCCTTCTCTCTCCTTGTTCCGCGACATGCTGCGCGAGCCCGTGCGCCTCAAAGTAGTCGGGATCTCCAAGCCCCCGCCCTTCGGCGGGCGGCCTCAGGCGTTCATGACGCGCGAGACGCTGGAGCGGATCACCGGTTCGACCGGCCGTCTCCGCCAGATCGAAGTCTCACTCCGGCCGGGCACCGATCCCGACTCGTTCGTCGAAGCCCACCGCGCCGACCTGCCCGAGCACGTCCTGATGACCACCAGCGGGAAGATCACCTCGAAACTGGACCAGAACATCGAGGCCAGCCGCCTGGGATTCCTGCTCGCGACCACCATGGCCTTCCTCGCGGCCGGCTTCATCATCACCACCGGCATGACCACCGCCGTGACCGAGCGGCAGCGCGAGTTGGGCATGCTCCGCTGCATCGGCGCCGACCGCTCGCAACTCGCGTGGAGCCAACTCGTCGCGGGCGCGCTGGTGGGCGGGGGCGGCGCGCTCGTGGGGCTGCCGCTGGGGATGGGCGTGGCCCTCTTCATGATCCGGATGCTCCAGAAGCAGATCGAGATCAACCTGCACGTCCCGGCGTGGGGCTTGGCGATGGCCGCGGGCGGGGCGGTGATCTGCGGGCTGGCGGGCGCGGCGTACCCGGCGTGGGCCGCGACACGGGTGTCGCCCCTGGAGGCCCTGGCGGCGCGGAGCGTGACGCCCCGGCGCTCGGGCGTGCTGACGCTCCTGGCGATCGGCCTGGCGCTCGCGGCGGTACAACTCGGCGTCGTCACGCTGACCACCGACGGGCAGTGGCGGTTCTGGCTGTACGTGTTCCTCGGGCTGCCCGCGCTCTTCGTGGGGTACTTCCTGCTGGCGGTGCCGGCGCTGGCGCTGCTCAACCGCCTGCTGGCCCCGGCGGTCACCAAGATCCTGGCGCTTCCACCCGCGGTCCTTCAGCGCACCGTTCGCGCCACCCCCTACCGCTACGGCTTCACGGCGGGCTCGATGATGATGGGCATGGCCCTCATGGTGGGCATCTGGACCCAGGGCGGGGCCATCCAGCGCGACTGGATCGGCCGCCTCCAGTTCCCCGACGCTTTCGTCACCGGCTTCAACCTGAACCCCGCCAGCCAGACCGAGATCGAGTCCATCCCCGGCGTCACCGCCACCTGCGCCATCACGCTCCACCCGGTCGAGACCGACAACTTCGGCGTCCGCGGCCTGCAGTCCTACCGCTCCATGTTCATGGCCTTCGAGCCCGAGACCTTCTTCGACATGACCAACCCGGTCTGGATCCAGGGCGACCGCGCCACGGCGACGCGGCGTCTCAACGAGGGCGGGGCGGTGATCGTCGCCCGCGAGTTCCAGATCGCCCGGGGGCTGGGCGTGGGCGACGTCTTCACGTGCCGCTCGGGGGGGCAGGAGTTTCGGTTCGAGATCGTGGGCGTGGTCACCAGCCCCGGCCTGGAGGTCGTCAGCCAGTTCTTCAGCATCGGCGAGGGTTTTACCGACCAGTCGCTCCACGCGGTCTTCGGCTCGCGCAAGGACCTCAAGGAGAAGTTCGGCAGCGACGCCATCCACCTCATCCAGATCGCTATCGCGCCCGACGCCCCCCACGGCGCCGAAGCCAAGATCGTCTCCGAGATCAAATCGCGTCTCGCGGGCGCGGGGATCCTCGACGCGGGCAGCGGCCGCGCCGTCAAGGAGCAGATCGAGGAGTTCGTCAAGGGCGGGCTCTTCGGGGCCTCGAGCATCGCCCTCATGACCATGTTCATCGCGGGCTTCGGCGTCGCGAACCTCATCGTCGCCGGCATCACCGCCCGCCAGTACGAGTTCGGCGTGATCCAGGCGGTGGGCGGCTCGCGCGGGCTGGTGGCGCGGCTGGTGCTCGGCGAAGCCGTCCTCGTCGGCCTCACCGCGGCCGCGCTCGGCACGCTCATGGGCGTGCAGGGCGTCTTCGCGGTGCAGCGCATCGACGCGGGCCTCTTCGGCCTGGACCTGCACCTGCGCCCGCCCCCGGGCCCGCTGGCGATCGGCTGGGCCATCACGATCGCGATGACACTCCTGGCCGCGGCCCCGGCGGTGGTGGCGCTGGCGCGGAAGCAGCCGCGGGAGTTGCTGGGGGCCGTGCGTGGGTAGCCGGAAAAGGCGAACGCGGAGGGGCGGAGAGGTCCGGAGGAAGACGGAGGGAAGGCGGGATGAGGGGAGACGGATGGGGGGATCAGGCCGCGGGCTTGTCGCGCTTGCCGCCCCCACATTCGGGGCACGGTGAGCCCGGCGTGAGGCCGGTGAGGGAGTAGTTACAGGCGGGGCAGGCACCCGTTCGCGCGGCGCTCCGCGATCGCCAGTGGTGCAGCCAAGCCCCGATGCCAAACACCCCAATCGGCGCCGCAACGTACCACCGGGGAATCCAGACCTTCCAATACTCGCCGGCGGTCTGCCACTGAAACCCGGCGACTCGACCGCCATCGATGGGATAAGTCAGCCATGACTTGAGGTCGCCATAGGCGATGGAGAACTCGCCCGATCCAACGCCGATGGCGACCGCATGACTGGTTGGCCACCATAGCAGCAACACGGCGGCGGTCACCGTGCACACCCACCTCAGGATCGCCCATCGCCTCTTCACGTGCACAGCATACCGCGCTCAGGGCTTCGCCTCGCCGCGCTTGCCGCATTCGGGACACGGCGAGCCCGGCGCGAGGCCGGTGAGGGAGTAGCCACAGGCGGAACAACGGTTTCGCTTCTTTCGAATGAACGCCCGTAACGGCTTCGCCCACTAAAGCCAGTGGAACCCGATCAGGGCGGCAACCACGAGCCAAAATGCGATGTTGAGCACCCACATCGGAGTGTTCACCAGGAAGCTCGCAAACGCGTCAGACGAGTCCACCCCTCACCTTACGCAAAAACAAAGTGGGCCCGAGCCCTTCCAATCTCAAACCCAACTCCTTCTCCGTGGCCTCCTGTTTTGAACTCCTGGGATTCCCCGCCTTCGCGTTGAAGCGGTCGACGCCCGTAACTACCGCGCCGAGACCCGCCGCCGCTCCATCTCGTTGTCCACGACCAGCACCGCGATCGTGTACAACTCCGTGTCCAGGTGCGCGTTGAGGTAGTGCACCAGCGACGTCAGTTTCGAGCGGAACATCTCCACGTCCGGCTCCTCCGCCGCCGCGAGCGACTCCAGGAACGCGATCCGCGACTCGATCTCCCGGTGCTGGTAGCGCATCGTCTCGGTGTAGCGCGGCCCGGCGTCCCGGTCGGCGAAGCGGTAGAGCAGGTCCACCTCGTCCGCGTGGGTTGACAGGTGCGTTCGCAGGAACACGGCGATGTCCTTCGCCGCGCGCTGCCGCTCCTGCGGCGTGCCCGCGCTCAGCCGCGGCCGCAGGTCCCGCTGCAACTCGCCGAGGCGCTGGTTGGTCGCCATGCGCGTGCGGTTGTAATCCTCGACCGGGAACTTCTCCGGCAGCCCTTCCACCCCCACCCCCACCCCAACCCCCACCGCCGCCCGCGGGGCCGAGCACCCCCCCGCCGTCGCGAACACCATCCCCAGCACCAGGCCCACCACCGCCACGCGCTGCTTCATAGAGCCTCCGATCAGGGTGCGCAGCCGCTAGAGGATATGCGCATCTTTTTTAACCCGGGCAGGCGGGATGCAGGCGGGAGGGTTGGTCAGGGTTGTGGACATCTCGGTTCGGAGGGCAGCAGCGGACCCCCGCTCCGACACGTTCGACTATGATGTTGGCGAGCGTCTCAATGGTCTACTTCGGCAAGTACCACAACGGAAAGATCGTGCCGGAGACGGACCTTCGTCTCCCGGAGGGATCTCGCGTCCGCATCGAACCGATTCCGGAAGCCGGCCCGGCGCCACAGGAGTCCGATCCGTTCGATACCCTCGGCGATCAGCCGGTCGATGACCCATCGCTGCCCGCTGACCTCGCCGCCGAGCACGACCACTACATCTACGGCACGCCCAAGCGCGGCCAAAACGGTCAGGGGCGCCGGTGAAATCCGCCGTGTTCTTGGATACCGCGGGTTTAATTGCCACAACCAGCGCGCGAGATGGGCTCCATACGCTGGCGGTCGAGGTGCGGCGTTCGCTCTCCCGCGAGCGTTGCCCGCTCGTAACCAGCCAATGGGTATTGACCGAGTTCCTCGGTTCGATGTCGCACGCCGCCCCCCCGCCAGGCCGCGCTACGGACGGTGGACGCAATCTTGAGTTCAGCGAGAACCATGGTCGTGCCGGCGGAGGCATCCGCCTGGCTCGCCGCGCTATCGCTCTTTCGAGAGCGCCCCGACAAGGAGTGGTCGCTCGTCGATTGTTCGTCAATCCTCATCTGCCGCGAGCAAGGCATTCAGCGCATTCTCACGGCTGACCACCATTTCACGCAGGCCGGGTTCGAAGTGCTTTTGTGACGTG
The DNA here is from genome assembly GCA_905339235.1 of Phycisphaerales bacterium. Lineage (GTDB taxonomy): Bacteria > Planctomycetota > Phycisphaerae > Phycisphaerales > UBA1924 > RI-211. The sequence goes on along the minus strand of CAJPFG010000006.1, from coordinate 119,507 downwards.
CGCGGCCGTCGGACACAGGGAGCCCCGGAACAGCCGCGTCGCACAAGGTACGGAAGCAACCACCCTACCGTTCGCCATGGCCCCCGAGCCTCGTCCCGCCCGGCTTCCCATGCTCGTCGGTTCGCTCGCCAGCGCGTGCGTGCTCGCCATTCCCTTGGGCTTCTTCGCCGGGGCGATGGGGGGGGCGATGCGGGGCGAGGGGGAGAACGGGCATTCCGCCTCCGACTCCGCGACCATGGGGGCCTTCGCCGCGACCGTGGGCGCGGGGCTGGCGCTGATGGTTCTCATGCCGCGTGGGTGCCGCGTGGCGCGGCGGGTTCGCACGGCCGCGGGACTCGCGGCACTGGTGCAGATCCTCGCGGCGGCGGTGCTCGCCGGGGCGATCTACGCCCTCGCCCTCCCGCAGGCCACGCCCTTCGTCACCGCGCTGGTCAGCGCGCTGGTCCTGAGCGCCGCGGCGATCGCGGTGTGGACGCGGGCCGCGGCGAGGACGGGAGAAACGCAGGGAGCCGTCCGATGAATCAGCCCGGATTCGATCCGCTCTCACCCACCCCCGACCCAGGGACGCCCGGCCCCCATCACGCCCCCCACCACGACATCCCGCCCACCGGCGGCGTCCACGACCCCCATCACCACGGCCACTCTCCCGGCCACCCCCACGACCCCCACGACCCCCACGGCCACTACGACCACTCGACCCCCGACATCCCTCCAACCCCCAACGCTCCCCACATTCCCGAACTCCTCACCACTCCGGTCCAGCATCCGCCCTCGATGGCCCCCAAGCCGACTTCAACGCCCATATCCGACATGAGCAAGGCTTGGGGCGTGGCCATGGACTTCATCGTGACCATCCTCGGCGGCCTGTTCGTGGGCTGGGGCATCGACCGCTGGCAAAACACCGGCCCGTGGGGCACGGTCATCGGCCTGGCCCTGGGGTTCACCATCGCGCTCATCCGCATCATCCGCCGAACGCTCCGCGAAGAGGCCCGCGAGAAGGCCGAGCGCGGCCGCAAGTAATCACCAAACATCAACCGTCTCCGCTCGCCCGCGCCGTGCCGCTCGGCTATCCTTGTGCCCACTTTTTGGAGCGAGCGTGACCGACCAGTCTGCCGTGCACATCCCGCGGACCGCCTTCGGCCTCATCATGGCCGGGGCCAGCGTCGTGGCCATCGCCGCGGCGTGGTTCATGGCCGTGCGGCTGGGCGGCGCGGGGCCGTCAGCCACATCGGTGGTCTACGCGATGCTCATCGGGTCCATCGCGACGTTCCTGCCGGTCCTGCTCCGCGTGGGGCGGGAGGAGTACTGGGGCGTGGCGGTGCTGTGCTCGGGGGTGGCCCGCAGCCTCGCGATCATCGCGGTCTGCTACATGCTCCGCGAGAACAACCCCGCGATCGTGGCCCGCCCGCTCTTCATGAGCGCCGCGCTGGGGGCCATCCTGCTGCTCGTCATCGAAACCACCGCCGCGGTCCGGATCCTCTCCGCGATCGACCGCCGGCGCCTCTCCCCCACCCCCACCCCCACCCCCACCCCCACCCCAACGGGTTCCAACGCATGACGCACACCCCCCTCCTGTTCCTGGCAGAAGGCAATCCGCTCGAGCACGTCGTCAACCAGTTCGCGATCAAGAGCCCGTCCGGCTACTGGCTCTGGTCGGGCAACCAGGGCATGCTCGTCCTCGCCGGACTGATCGTGGTCTTCGTGGGCCTGTGGGTGGCGTCGAAGGTCAAGACCGGCGACAAGAGCAAGGGCGCCGACGCCTACGTCACCCAGAACCGCTTCGCCCACCTCATCGAGGTCATCTGCGTCTACATGCACGACGAGGTCATCAAGCCCCTCATCCCCGACCGCGCCCGCAAGTTCATGCCCCTCCTGATCTCGTTCTTCTTCTTCATCCTGGTCTGCAATCTTCTCGGCCTGACGCCCATCCGCGACCTGATGCACCTGCTAGGTGTCCACAAGGACTGGATCGGCGGCACCCCCACTCAGAACATCTGGGTCACCGGCACGCTCGCCGTGCTCTCGGCCCTCTTCTTCAACATCGCGGCCATCGTCCGCCTCGGCCCCGTCGGGTTCGTCAAGCACATGATGGGCGGACTGCCGTGGTACATGGCCCCCATCGCCCTTCTCCTGCTGGTCATCGAGGCCGCGGGCCAGTTCCTCATCAAGCCTTTCGCACTCGCCCTGCGTCTGTTCGCGAATATGACCGCCGGGCACGTGCTGATCGCGACGATCCTGTTGTTCTCCGGGGGGGCGATCTCGGGAATCTCCAGGGGCGAAGGCCTCGGCACCAACATCACGGTCACCATCGTGACCATCGCCTCGGCCATCGCGCTCACCTTCCTCGAACTCTTCGTCGCCTTCCTCCAGGCGTTCGTCTTCACCTTCCTCACCACCATCTTCATCTCGCTGATGGATCACCACGACGAGCATGGTCATGAGCACGGGCATGACCACGCACACGGCCACGAGCACGCACCGGTTCACGCGTGAATAACGGGCCTCGCCTCCCTCCGGGGAGCATCTCGGTTACCTGGGCATTTTTCGAAAGGGTTTGAGAATGAAGAATCTTCTGAACAAGGCCATGTGGCTCGCGGCGGGCGCGCTCGCCGCCCTCCCCGCGACCGCCCTCGCCCAGACCGCCGCTGAGGTCGAGGCAATCGCGAAGGCGCAAACCTTCGGCCCCTCCAGCGTGGGCAAGGGTCTGGCCGTCCTGGGCGCGGGCATGGCCCTCGTCGGCGGCGGCATCGGCATCGGCCTGGTCGGCAAGGGCGCCGTCGAGTCCATCGCCCGTCAGCCCGAGGCCGCCGGCAAGATCCAGATCAACATGATCCTGGCCGCCGCCCTCATCGAAGGTGCGACGCTGTTCGCGGTCTTCGCGGGCTTCGGCGCTAAGTAAGTCTGTTCCCCGTCCCGCGCTCGGAAGGGCGCGGCACGGATTCACACCTCGTTCCGTCAGGAGATCGTTGCAATGAATCGTCTGATGAACTCCTTCGTCGCGGCCGCCTCGCTCCTTACGCCCCTCGCGGCCCTCGCCCAGGAAGGCCACGAGGCCGCTTCCGCCGCCGGACACTCCGCTGAAGCGCACGCCGCCCCCTCCGCCGCGCCCATCTCCGGCATCGCCGAAGGCGTCGCCACCGGCCTCACCGCCCTGATCGTCTTCGCCCTGGTCTTCGCGGTCATTGCGGTCAAGATCTGGCCGACCATCGCCAAGGGCCTCGACGATCGGGCCAACAAGATCCGCGAGGAGATCGAGGCCGCGGAGATGGCCCGCCAGCAGGCCAAGGACGCCCTGGAGGAGTACCAGAAGTCCCTCGCCGACGCCCGCGCCGAAGCCCAGAAGATGATCGACGCGGCCCGCCAGCAGCAGACGGCCCTCGCCGCGGAACTCAAGGCCCAGTCCGACGCCGACCTCGCCGCGCTCCGCGACCGGGCCCGGCGCGACATCGAAACCGCCAAACGCACCGCCGTCGCCGAGATCTACAGCGAAGCCGCCAACCTCGGCACCATGATCGCCTCCAAGATCCTCAAGCGCAATGTCTCCGGCGCCGACACCCAGTCGCTCGTGGACGAATCCGTGAAGCAACTCGCCGCGATGAAGAACTGATCCCCGCCTCTCGCCTCTGGAACCCCCCATGCCCCTGGTCGAGACCCAACCCGACGCCGTCGCCCGCACCTACGCCAAGGCTCTCTACGAACTCGCCGACGCCGCGGGCGGGCGCGCCAAGGTCGAGGAGACTCTCTCCGAGCTCGAGGAAATCCTCGATCTCGCCCGCGCCGACCCCAAGTTCGGCGAGCTCTTCGCCTCGCGCTCCATCAACGCCAAAGCCCGCGGCCAGTCGCTCGACCGCATCTTCAAGGGCCGCGTCAGCGACATCACCCATCACTTTCTCATGGTCCTCAACGCCAAGGGCCGCATCGGCGCGCTGGTGGGCGTGGTCGGGGCGTTCGATTCGATCGTGCAGGAAAAGTTCGGCCGCATCGAGGTTGACGTCTTCACCGCCGACCCGCTCGACGCCGCGTCCATCGTCACGCTCAAGGACCGCCTCTTCAAGTCCCTGGGCAAGGAAGTCGTCCTGCACCCGTACGTGGACAAGGCGATGATCGGCGGGGTCAAACTCCGCATCGGCGACCAACTCATCGACGGCTCCATCGCCACCCAACTCCGCAAGATGAAGGACGCCCTCGACACCGACGGCTCCGCCACCCTGCGGGCGAAGATCTCCGACATCATCCAGGGGGAGTAGGTGTGTTGTGCGGCCGGGCGTGAAGTACAACACCGCAGTTCGATTTCTGAACTCTCGGGGTTGGCGTTTCGCAACGGTCAGCGGCACAGACCGGCTATTCGCTCGCATCGATTCGAACGCAAAGCCCGTATTCGTGTCGGTGCCGACACAGGGAAACGTTGTGAGGGCCCTCGCCTGGCATGCAATCCGGGCCTTGGTCGCCGAAGTTGACCAACAACGCGGCGTAAAATCCAAGGTGGGGGCAGTCCCTCAATTCACCGTCTCACCGTCTCACCACCAACCCCCGAGCCAACCATGTCCAAGAAGACCATCGCCTCCCTCAACCCCTCCGGCCTCCGCGTCCTCGTCCGCGTGGACTTCAACGTCCCCGTCGAGAACGGGCAGATCACCGACGACCGCCGCATCCGCGAGGCCCTCCCCACCATCAAGTCCATCATCGACCGCGGCGGCAAAGCCATCCTCATGTCCCACATGGGCCGCCCCGAGGGAACCGGCTTCGAGGCCGAGTTCAGCCTCACCATCGCGGGGGAACGCCTGAGCCAGTTGCTCGGCAAGCCCGTGGCGTTCCCGAATCACGACTGCACCGACGCCGCCGCGGCTGTCGCCGCCATGAAGAACGGCGAGGTGCTCCTGCTTGAAAACCTCCGCTTCCACAAGGCCGAGAAGAAGGGCGATCCCGCCTTCGCGGCCAAACTCGCGGCCTACGGCGACATCTACGTCAACGACGCCTTCGGCACCTGCCACCGACCCGACGCCAGCATGGTCGCCGTGCCCAAGGCCATGGCCGGAAAGCCCCGCGTCTGCGGCTTCCTCGTCGAGAAGGAGATCAAGTTCCTCTCGGCGACCATCGCCAACCCGGTCAAGCCCTTCATCGTGGTCCTCGGCGGCGCCAAAGTCTCCGACAAACTCGCGGCCGTGGAGCACCTCATGCCCAAGGCCGACCAGATCATCATCGGCGGGGCCATGGCCTACACCTTCCTCGCGGCCATGGGCAAGAACGTCGGCACGAGCAAGATCGAGTCCGACCGCATCCCCGACGCCACGCGGATCATCGACCTCGACAAGAAGATGAAGGTCGAGATCCTCCTCCCCGTCGATCACGTCTGCTCGACGCAGTTCGCCGAGCGCTCCGGCGACATCGAGGTCTTCGACAACGAGATCAAGGACGGCTTCATGGGCCTGGACATCGGCCCCAAGACCCAGACCAAGTTCGCCCTCGCCCTGCGCAAGGCCAAAACAATCGTCTGGAACGGCCCCATGGGCGTCTTCGAGTGGTCCCCGTTCTCGCAGGGCACCCAGCAGGTCGCCAAGGCCATCGCGGAGGCCACGAAGAACGGCGCGACGAGCATCGTGGGCGGGGGCGACTCCGCGGCCGCGGTCGAAAAGTTCAACCTCGCCGACAAGATGTCCCACGTCTCCACCGGCGGCGGGGCGAGTTTGGAGATGCTGGAAGGCAAGAAGTTCGAGAGCGTGGAGTTGCTGGACAACGGGTGATTCGAGAAGTTCAAAAATCTTGCTTTCGTTCACCCACAGCTTCCAGCTTGGCTGTCCTTGATGAACTTCTCAGCTTCCCGCAAGATCACCTTGTTGTCTGGATCCAGGCGCCCCTTTTCGCCCGTCCATCGGACGCTCAGACTCTCTATCACCCAGCCTCGATCGCCAGGCAGGCAGCGAAGGTCAACTTGATACTCGCCGTACCAGTATGAATGAAACTTGCAGCCCAATTCGCCAACAACCGGGCTGATTAGGCTGTCGGTCTTCTTCACGTCAAACGATTCCAATGCAAGCCGATCCCACCCCCTGAAGCTCTCCTTGTCCTCCTTGTCGAGCTTTTCGTAGCGCTCCAATGACAACTTGACGAGCGCCGTTTCTACACAACGCGCGAAGTTGCGGAATGACTCTGCCGGGTCTCGGCGAATCTCGTCCGCTCGCCGCGCAGCCTCCACGCGTGTCTGCTCAGCCTCGGCTACCCGGCGTGACTCCTCGGCCTTGATTTGTTCGCGGCGGGCGGCGTCCGCTTGAGCGCGCCGGTCAACCTCAATCTTGAGGGCGTCGTAGCGAGCGCGTCCCTCGGTCAACCGTTGCTCAAGTTCGACGGTCAGCCACGAACCGGCGGTCCGCTGATCAGCCAGAGCGGCCTCATACTCCTTGAACGCCGTTCCGGTATCCCCTGCTTTGTCCGCGTCCGCGAAGGAATCAAGGTGGATACGAACGCGTTCCACGGCCTCAACCGCGGCACGCCGCTGGGATGTTGTGATCCAAAACCAAATGCCTGTGCTAAGAACGACAACGACCGCAGCGAGGATGCCGGCGATGAAGAGCGGCCTAATCCCTCCGGAACTCGTAGAGCGAGCCCTTCCGTGGACAGATACCGACCTTCCGTACGCGAGCGATTTCGCGGCACGTGGACGCTGGACTTCCACGCCGTCATTCGTATCGGGATCGCCAAGGGCGCACGTACCACTCTCGTTCCGGACGGTTCCGGACGCGGGCACCGGTGACATCGATCTCGCATTGCCAGCGTGATCGTTCGTGTTTCTTGCGGCAAGTCGGTCAACGCACGGTTTGCAGACGTAGTGACCGTCTGGGTTCTTCAATCGAGGCTTGTTCGAGCAGTCCGTCCCACAATGCACGCACTTCTTGAATGTGGAAGCGTCCGGCATGAAATGAGCATACGCGAAGTGCCGCGGCGCGCCAATGGCATCGCCGGTGCCGAACATGGCGGGGTGGCAGTGGATCTGTAAGGCTCTGAAAACCAAGGGCTTAACCGGACCGTTCGCTTCGGGCGATCAGATCGCTCGTGATAGTCCTTGACAACTGCGGCGAATCTCGCACACTACTCGGGCCGCGCGTGTTTCTGCATGCGCAGGCGAGGGAGGCGAGACATGCGCAGAGCACTTTCGGCGATTGACCTGCTCCCCGTGAATCGGTCCAGCCGTTATGAGAGACTACCGGGCCGGAAGGCCCAGAAGGAGTCTCTCGATGAGCGGTCCAGGAAGGCGGAAGCGGCACAGCCCCGAGCAGATCATCGCCAAGCTGCGTGAGATCGACGCGGCGCTGGCGGGCGGGGCGGGGGTGGAGGATGTGGCGCGGCAGCACGGCGTGTCGCCGGCGACCATCGGACGCTGGCGCACCACCTACGGCGGGGCCAAGGGCCCGGAGATCAAGCGGCTCAAGGAGCTCGAGCAGGAGAACGCGCGGCTCAAGGCGCTGGTGGCCGAGCAGGCCCTGGACATCCGGATGCTCAAGGAGCTCGCAAAGGGAAACTTCTGAGCCCGGCGCGGCGGCGGGCCGGCGTCGGGCATCTGGAGGAGACCTTCGCGGTGCCGGAGCGCCGGGCCTGCCGGGTGGCCGGGCAGCACCGCAGCGTGCAGCGGTACCGGCCCGTGGAGAGCGGCGAGGAGAAGCGGCTGGTGCGCGACCTGCACCGGCTGGCGCGAGAGAATCCCCGCTACGGATACCGGCGGATCACCTCGCTCCTGCGGCGGGAGGGCTGGCGGGTGAATCCCAAGCGGGTGCTGCGGCTGTGGCGGAAGGAGGGCCTGAAAGTGCCGAGAAAGCAGCGGAAGAAGCGGCGTCTGGGGAACTCGGCCAACAGCGTGGTGCGCCGGCGACCGGAGCGTCCGCACCACGTCTGGACGTACGACTTCACGGAGGACCGGACGGTGGATGGGCGGCGGCTGAAGTTCCTGGTTGTGCTCGACGAGTACACGCGCCGGTGCCTGGCGCTGGAGGTCGAGCGCGGCATGACGAGCCGGTACGTGATCGGCGTGCTGACGCGGCTGGTGGCCGAGCACGGGCCGCCGGAGCACATCCGCAGCGACAACGGCCCGGAGTTCATCGCGCGGGCGATCCGGGCGTGGCTGGCGGAGCAGGGGACGGGCACGCTGTTCATCGCGCCGGGGGCGCCGTGGGAGAACGCGTACATGGAGTCGTTCAACGGGAAGCTGGAGGACGAGCTGCTGGGGGCGGAGCTGTTCACGAGCCTGGCGGAGGGCAAGCTGCTGGCCGCGGGCTACCGGCGGCACCACAACCACACGCGCCCGCACTCGTCGCTGGGGTACCAGACCCCCGAGGAGTTCGCGGCCGCGTGCGTACCCTCCGGCTCCGCTGCGCTGCGCCTGCGGGTACGCACGCGGGAGGAGGAGTTGGTCACACTCTCATAAGGGGTGGACCGAAGGATGGGGGCAGGTCATCGGCGGCTCGTGTTGTCTCACTCATCGCACGCTATGCGGCTTGGCGTTGCGCCGGGTGCGCAAGAGGGGAGGTTGGTGGTGAAACCCCGGGCGATCGCGAGCGTCACATGCCGTTGCCTGTACAATGGGCCTCAACGGCGTCTATGCTGGGGAGTGGATTTGATCGCCGCTTGAGTCGCGCCACGCATGGACACCTCGTGGACGAAAGCCCGATTGCGCGTGCCGCGGTGGCTGATGCTCACAATTGGGCTTGGCGGGTGGGCCGTGCTCTGGATCGGCGCCGTTGTGATGATGGGCTACATCGTTATTGGTCTTGCAACGGCGGAAACTCGCGATCCGTTCGATGTCATTGCGATCGGCATTGGACTTTGCGTCGCGATTCCGGTGGCGCTGGGACAGTGGATGTGGTGCTGGTGGGTACGCAGCGGCAAACGGGCGATGGACCTTGATGGTGAACGGTTTGGCCAGGCAGCGATGCCGTGGTTGATGGTGGCATGCTACGGACTTCTGTATTTGCTCCTGTACCCGTAGCCGTGCGCGCGAGACGGAACGCCACTGCGCTCGCCGTCGCGGGGCGCGACGACGTCGGTGAGTCATGCTCCACGGTGTGCCGCCGCTTTGCGGTCTGGTTGGCCGTCACGAACAGTCGAGGACTCGCCCGAGATCCCGACCGCCCCGAAGATGTGGAGTATCAGGACATCATGCTTGCGAGATCTGGCGGCGCAGTTCAACGGCCCTTCGGTCGCCGCGACGGGCCAACCTGCTCCAATCGCCACGGGTGACCCGGCGGGCCGGTCCGCTGGACTCCGATTCGATGAGCCGGCGGTCGATTTCATCGACGGTTACGGAGGCCTGAGCCATTCGGAGCAGATGGCGAATGTAGTCCTCGGACGATGCGAACCCGCTTCCTTCAACCTGTCGCTCCAGCCAGGTCTGCAGCCTCTTGCTCAGGGAGATTGTGATTCGGGACGCCATGGGTGATGATGTGCGCGGGACGCATATTTGGGGCCACCGGCGCGGCCTACCTCGGCGCCTCGGATAGGTTTTCCTTCGCGATCGTCTCCCACATCGCGTTCATGCCCGGGCCATAGATGGTGTGGCCCATGTCGGGGACGATGACGACTTCGGCGTCGCTGCCGAGATCGGCGAGGGTGGCCTTCAGTTTCTTCACGGCGCCTTCGAGGTAGAAGTTGTCCATCTCGCCCGCGTAGATGTGGAGTTTGCCCGCGAGTTGTTCGCCCAGCGTCTTCCACTTGCGCTGTAGCACGAGGTTGATGTCGTACTTCTCCCACGCCTTGGCCGTTGCGGGATCGATGGCGCCGGTCGCGCGATCGAAGAGCGGTCGCGGCTCTCCATCCCGGCCGCGCGGGCCGAAAACCGCCTCAAAGGAGTGGATCTGACCGCCCGGGCCCATGATCGTCTCCATCTCGACAAAGTCGTCGTACCAGATGGTGACGCGATCGCCGGTGCGGGAGAGCGGGCGTCGCTCGCCCTTTTCATCCTTGAACATGTTGACGCCCGGGGAGTAAAGATCGATCTGCTGGAAATCGCGGAAGTCCACCGGGTCGGGAGAGTGCGACCACGTGCCGCTGAACAGGTCCGGATAGGTCACCTGCAACCAGAGGCTGGACCACCCGCCCGAGGAGATTCCCGTGACGTAGCGCTTCGCCTTCGCGCCCGCGCCGTGAAACGCGGCCTCGACCGCCGGGATGAGTTCCTCGGTGAAGGCCGCGCCCCACGGGCCGTTGTTCGCCGAATCTGCGAACACGCTGTGGCCCCGGAAACAGGTGGGGTCCGGAACGACAATGAGTACATCGTCGGAAAGCGGTTGCGAGTGGATCATCGCGGCCAACTGCCGGGCGAAATGATGAGTGCCTCCGAAGCCGCCGATGAAGTAGAGCGTGGGATACACGCGGTCGCTGGACGCCGTCCAGCCCTTCGGCAGCACCACGCCGGCATGCATGGTGAAATCGCGCCCCAGGAACTTCGAGAGCCTCTCGCTCTTCATACTGAACGGCTTGGCGCGATCAGTTTCCTGGAACGCAGCGGCCGCGACCGACTTGGTCAGCCTGAGTTCGCACACCGAGGCGTTCCCGGGCGAGAACGTGACGCGCACAACGTCGCTGCAGAGATCGCCCTCCCCCTGACCGGGGTCGTTGGAATCGGGGCTGCGGCGGGCGATGGCCTGGACCCACAGCGTGCCCGACGCGGCTTCCACGTACTTCTTGGGATACGACAACGCGTCGGCGCCGATCTCCACGCCCGCGCCGGGCTGAATGTCTTTCACGTCGGCCGCGAATACCTGCCCGGGCCTGTACCAGTTCCACATCTGCCGACGTGGCTCGGGCTGCTGGAACTGCGATGTCGCGATGTACACCCGCCCGGAGTAGGGCTTGTCCTGCATCGCCGGGTCGAACACCACACGAAACTTCCCGGCATCGGGCGGCGCGGCGACGGGTTGCGCGGCCTGCGGGCCCTGGGCGCACGCGGGAAGGGTCAGCAGAAACAAACCAAGAACGAGGATGGGGCGCAAATGCATGGCGGGGATGCTATCACGGAACCGGGCCCGTCATTCGGCTCCGCGTTCCCTGAGTCCACCGATACACTGATCACGCCTCCCGCGGAGATACAGCATGCTCACGCAAGCCCTGTGCGCCATGATTCTGGGCCAGGCTCAGTGGATCGCCCCCACTCCGCCCGTCGCCGAAGGTCCGACGCCCTCGTGGATCTGGGGTCAATCTCCGGGCCAGCCCGCCCCAAGTCCAAATGCTGCGCCCGAAGGGTCCATGTGGTTCGCTCGCGACTTTGACGCACCGATTGGCGCGGTGCGCGGGCGCCTCGCCGTCGCCGCCGACAACCGCGCCGTCATCTACCTCAATGGACAACCCGTTCTCACAACAACGAGTTGGTCCGGTCCGGCCTTTGCGGAAGTTCCCCTGCGCGAAGGCCGCAACCTCCTCGCGGTCGAGGCCACGAACAGCAAGGGCACGGGGCGGAATCCCGCCGGCCTGATCGCTAGGCTGGCGATCGATCTTCCCGGCGCCCCGCCGCGGTACATCATCACCGATGCCGACTGGCTCGCCTCCGACACCCGGTGGCCGGGCTTTCCGGCGGAGCCGCCCGCGAGCGTCGCCCGCGCTGCGATCCTCGGGCCGGCCCACGCGGCTCCCTGGTCACTCTCGCCCGCCGCTTTCAACCCGCCGCGACCCTGCCCCATGCTCCGCCGCTCGTTTACGCTGGATGACAAGCCGAGCAAGGCAACCATCCGTGTGATCGGTCTGGGCCACTACGAACTCCGCTGCAACGGAAGCGTCGTCGGCGACACGCTGATCAACCAGCCCTGGTCGCAATACGACAGGACGATCTACTGGCAGGAGTTTGATCTCGCTCCGTATCTTCGCGCGGGTGAGAACGTGCTCGGGGTCACGCTGGGAAACTCGTTCTGGTGCGTGGATTCACCCAACGACTCGGGGCGTTACTCCAAGACCGACGCGATGCCCGATTTCTCCAAGGGCTGGCCGCATCTCCTGTGGCTCGATGCCGCCCTCACCACCCGTTCGGGCGAGCGCCGAATCGTAAGCGACGACGCGTGGCGCTGGGCCGAAAGCCCCCTCGCGTTTTCCCACATCTACGCGGGAGAAGACTTCGACGCACGCCTCGCCCAGCCCGGCTGGGATTCTCCGGCGTTCGACGCGGCCTCGTGGAACGGCGTGACCGTCGCGCCGGCCCCCGCGGCCACGCCCGCCCCCGGAACCGGCCCGGGCATGAAGGCGTTTGAGGTCTTCACGCCCAGCGAGATCAAGGAGCCGGCGCCGGGCATCTTCACCTGCGTCTTCCCTCAGAACTGCTCCGCGCTGCTGCGATTCACGCTCAAGGGCGGGAACGCCGGTTCGCGCGTTCGGTTCCGGCCCTGCGAATACATGGACGATTCCGGGCGGGTGAAGTTCACGTACACCTGGGGCACCGGAAAGGACATCTGGCACGACTACGTCAAACGGGGCGTAGGCGAAGAATCGCACCAGACCCTTTTCTGCTTCGTCGGCGCGCAGTTCGTGCAGGTGGAGGGGGCGGTGCCCGAGGGCCGGCCGAATCCCGACGACCTGCCCGTGCTCACGGCCTTGGAGCAGATACACGTGCGGGCCGCGTGCCCGATCGTCGGCACCTTCGAATCGTCCAGCGCGATGCACAACGCCGCGCACCGGATCATCGACTGGTCCATCCGCTCGAACATGGCCCACGTGCCCATGGATTGCCCACACCGCGAGAAGAACGGTTGGCTGGAGCAGGATTGGCACATGGCCGCGGCAATGTCGTACACCTACGACGTGGATGCCTGGCTCGGGAAAACCTGCCACGACATCCGCGACGCCCAGCGGCCCGATGGCCATGTCCCCACCAACTCCCCGAACTACCTCGTGGGTGTTCCTCCGCACGGCTTCTGGAACAACGCGCCTGAATGGGGCATCTCGGCGGTGCTCGTGCCATGGCATCTCTACGAGTGGTACGGAGACCGTCAGGCGCTCGAAGCAAACTTCGACGCGGCCAAGCGATACATCGACTACCTGACCAGCACCGCCAAGGACGGCGTCATCACCAGCAATCTCGGCGACTGGTACGACTTCGGGCACGACAAAGGCAACGGCCCGTCGCAGTGGACGCCCAATGAGGTCAGCGCCACCGCCATGTGGGCCCTGGGTGCCCACGCCCTCGCCCGGTCGGCGGACGTGTTGGGCCGCAAGGACGAAGCGGCGACGTATCGCACCCTCTTCGGCCAGATCCGACGCGACTTCCAGCGGCGGTTTTACGACGGGGTGACCAAGACAGTCCAGAACAAGGGCTCGTGCCAGGCGGCGAACTCGGCCGCGCTCTGCATCGATCTCATCCCGGCGGCGGACCGGGAATCCGCTCTGAACGCCGTGATCGATGACCTTGAAAAGCGAGGCTGGAAGCAAACCCCGGGTGAGGTGCTTCAGGTTTTCCTTATCCGCGCGCTCGCGGAAGGCGGCAGGGGCGATGTGCTGCACCGGATCTACAACCGCGAGGACATCCCTTCGTACGGCCACATGGTCAAGTCCGGCCTCACCACCCTGCCCGAGTCGTGGGACGCACGGCGAGGCACCGGTGACAGCCTCAACCATTTCATGCTCGGCCACCTCATGGAATGGCACTACGCCTATGTCGTCGGAATCCGCCAGCAGCCCGGGAGCGTCGCGTGGAGACGCGTACTCATCGCCCCGCAACCGCCGCCGGCGACTGGTGCTTCACCCAACGCCATGCGGAGCGCGTCGGCCGTGTTCCACAGCCCCGCCGGAACGATCTCCGCGAGTTGGAAGATCGTGGGGGGGCAGTTCGAGCTGACCAGCACGATCCCGCCGGAGGCCGAATGCCTGGCGGTGTTGCCGGACGGCAGCCGACATCCGCTCCCCTCGGGCACATCCACGCTGCGTTGCGCGGCCCCGTAGTCTCGCGGTCCGGGCGGTTTTGCGGTATTCTCTGCCCCCGTGACCGACGGCAAGATCCACATCCATCACTGGAAAGCCCTCATCGCCGCGTGGCTGGGTTGGTGCTTTGACGGCCTGGACGGCTATCTCTACGTGCTGGTCGCCGGTCCCTTCGTCACGCAGTTGGTCGCGAACGAGCACGGGATCACCCGCCAACTCGCCGCGGCCGAGCATTCCGGGGAGATCACGACCAAGGGCGCCATCATCCAGACGTTTTTCCTGTTCGGCTGGGCGATCGGCGGCGCGGTGTTTGGTCGGATCGGCGACCGGCTTGGGCGCTCGCGGACCCTGACTCTGACCGTGCTTACCTACGCGTGCTTTACGGGATTGTCCTTCTTCGCAACCAACTGGTGGCACCTGCTGGTCTTCCGGTTTCTGGCGGCTCTGGGCATCGGCGGAGAATGGGCCGCGGGTTCGGCGCTCGTCGCCGAGACGCTTCACACCAGGCACCGCGTGTGGGCGAGCGCGGCCTTGCAGAGCGGGTACATGGTGGGCTGCATCATGGCATCGCTCACCAACGGCTGGATGGCCGGAATCGAGCCCAAGTGGGTCTTCGTGATCGGCATCCTGCCCGCGTTCTTTACGCTCTGGATACGCGCCGCGGTGCCCGAGCCGCCCGAGTGGAGCGCCGCCGCGAAGCAGCAGGCCATTCCGCCGGTCTCTTCGCTGTTCGCGCCCGGGCTCGCCCGGACGACTCTGCTCGTGCTGGCCCTGACAACCATCGCGCTCACGACGGTCTGGGCGTTTCTGTACTTCGCTCCCCAGGCGGTCGCGGCGATGCCCGACGTGCGATCCTGGACCGGCCCGGACATCTCGCGGCTCAAGACGCGGGTCACGATCGTCTACTTCATCGTCAACATCGCGGGCAACTTCTTCGGCACCACGCTGGCCCACTTCATCGGCTATCGCAAGACCTTCTTCTTCATGATCACCGGATCGCTGCTGAGTTACTGGCTTCTCTTCCGCGAGCCGCTCACGCTGAGCAACGTCTACCTGAACACGTCCATCGTCGCGTTCTTCAGCCTCGGCCTGTTCGGCCTCTTCCCCATGTACATCCCGCCGCTCTACCCCACGCTCGTGCGGACTCTTGGCGCGGGCTTCACGTACAACGTGGGTCGGGTCGTATCGGCCCTCGGCGTCTGGTTCGGCGGAATGATCGCCGTGCACGACGGCGGGCCGCACCGGGTCATCATGTGGGCCGCGATCCTCTACCTCCCCGGCCTGCTCGTCGCGGCGATCTGCCCGATCCCCAAGCGGGAAGTGAACCTCGTCGCGGCGTGACCCGCCCTCGCCGAAGGAAGACGGGCACTCCAAGGCGGTGATCGCTGGAATGCTCACCATGCCCGCAAAGACGCTTCGGCATTTGGAGCGCGGCCTCAGTGTCCCAAGACGGGAGAATCGCGCATACCCCCCGATGACCGCCCAATTCGCCACCACCGAATCAGCGCCGCTACGGCTCGCGGATGAACGCGTTCGGTTTTTCTTAGGACGCCAAGCGTTTCTTCCCATCCTACCCTGCCATTCCACACGAAAGGATCACCATGCGTCCCGCTCTGCTTGCTCTTGTTGTCGCCGGCCTTGTCGGCCCGGCGTTCGCATTCCAGCCCGAAAAGCCGGTCACCCCGCCCCCGACCGGCACGCCCGAGACCCCGCCGGCCGCTCCCGTGCCCGAAACGCCACCCATGCCCAAAGCCATCCCCGTTCCGGACATGCCCGCCATCAACCGGGTCGAACTCGAAGGCGGGATCATCCTTGAGGACATGAAGATCGGCGATGGCTACGAGGTCAAGGCCGACGGCGCGGTCGTTGCGTATTACCACGGCACGCTCAAGGAAGGCGGCAAGAAGTTCGACTCCTCGTTTGAACGCGGAGAGCCCGCGACCTTCGCGCTCAAGGGCGTCATCCCCGGTTGGCAGAAGGGCGTTCCGGGCATGAAGGTCGGTGGTATCCGTCGCCTGACGATTCCCGCCGCGCTCGGCTACGGGGCGCGCGGTGCCGGCGCCGACATTCCGCCGAACTCTGATCTGATCTTCGTGATCCAACTGGTGGACGCGCTGCAGATCGAGGACATCGAAGTCGGCGAGGGAGACGCCGCCGCGGGGCAGTGCGTCCCCGTCACCGCCCACACCATCAAGGACAAGGACGGCAAGGAAGTCGCGAAGGCCGACGCCGCGCACCCCTACGTGTGGATTCCCGGCGAAATGCTCGACGTGAACTCCCAGTTCGACGCCTTCCAGACGGCCATCGCGGGCATGAAGGTGGGCGGCAAGCGCAAGATCATCATCCCCAAGGAAATGAACAACGCGCCCCCGCAACTGGGCGTTACTCGCCCCACCGGCGTACCCCTCACCATCGAGGCCGAACTGGTCGCCGTGCGGAATCTCCCGGGACGCTAAGCCACACGCTCCCCGATGCCTCAAACCCCCGCACACCGCGGGGGTTTTTGCTTTCAAGGTCCCCCGAGCCCCCGTTCTCGATTGCCAATTCGGATATCGTCCTCACACGTGCGACGCTCCTCCCTCCTCGCCCGCGCCCTGATCTGCCTCGTTTTCGGGGCCGGGGTCACGCTGCTCTCGTCCTGGGCTCTCAGCGTGCGCTACGCCGCGGGCGGGGCCTATTCGCAGAGCAGCGTGTTCGCCATCCATCGGCCCGAGAACGCCGCGACCCATCCGCGCGTCATGTTCGTGGCACGCGAGGAGGCCGCGGCGTGGACCAGTTGGGGCCTCGTCTTCCGAAGCATCGACCCCGGCGCCGACGAATCGCTGGCCTCGACCGACCCCGACCTTCTCACGGCGCTGCCGTCGTGGGGCGGGGAGATCATCGGTTCGCACCTGCCGTCCGGCGCCGGAGACTGGCCCGACTTCCCCGCCGCACCCAATGGAACTGTCGCCATCGAGGTCGTAACGGTCTGGAGCGTGGGCTGGCCGCGCCGGGCGATGGCGAGCAGTTTCGAACTCGCGCGACCATACACACGCCCGCCGGTCTGGATCCGCCACGGCGCGATCTCTACACGCTGGGCCACCGCCGTCGGAGGCACGCACTCGCTCCCCGTGCATGTTCTCTGGCCCGGGTTCTTCGCCAACACATTCGCTTTCGCCGCGGCCGCCGGCCTGGCGTGGCGCGGGTTGATCGGCGCAAGATCGCTGTGGCGTCGCCGTCGCGGTCGATGCACCCGTTGCGCGTATCCGCGCGAGGGCCTGGATCCTCTGACCCCCTGCCCCGAATGCGGTTCGCCACGATGATCTGGAGCCCTCCAGCCCCCCTGCGCCAACTTGCGCGACGCGCCCTGTGGTCGCTCGCCGTCGGAGTGGCCTGCACGTTGCTGCTCTCATGGACCGTGCCGCAGGCCCTCCTGGGCTTCGGGCTCGCGCAGCACACGACCTGGTCGCAGGACGCGTTCTGGATCGACACGACCCGCGGCGGGCACTACCAGCGCTCCACGCTCTGGTGCAGCGACTGGATCATCATGAAGCGGATCATCTTCACCGGCACGCCCGAGTCTCAGCCCTACTTCCGGCACAACATCCCGCCCGCCTGGGCCTGCACCCTCGACCTTGCCGGCCTCAGCGGCTTCGAGGAGGTTCACACCGGCGCTACCGGCTGGCCGTGCCGCGCGTTCGCCTCCGAATCCTGGCGTCGATGGACCCCGCGACCGGACGAGGAGGCAGAAGCGCTCCGGTACAACTTCGTGCTGGCCTCCACGCCGCGCGGCCGGATCATGTTCCCGCTTCGACCGATCTGGTCGGGGCTGGCGGCGGATGTCGCGGTGTTCGGTGCGGGGTGGTTCGCGATCGTGGTCGTGGCGGGCGGCGTGCGAGCCGTGGTGCGCCGCGCCCGCGGCCGCTGTCCCGGCTGCGGCTACGACCGCCGCGGCCTGCCGGACGCGATCGCGCCGTGCCCCGAGTGCGGGCTCGCACCCCGGTAGCGCCGGCCGCTACTCGCCGCCGATCGCCTTCGCCACGAGGTGGTGGGGGAAGGCCTTGACCGTATTGATTTTCCGCACGAGCGAAAAGGCGGGCCCCCGCGCCCCGGCCGGTGCAGCCCCAGCGCCGTGACGGCCAATACCTTGCGGAGCCTGTCCCTGGATTCGCGGTGAATTCCACGCCCATAGCCTTGCAACTTCGCCCCCGTGAGGTATCTTCCAATCTTGGACATGCTCCGAGCCAAACTCGGCGTTGTCGCGGCCGCCGCCCTCGCATTCTCGGACGCGGCCTTGGGCCAGGCGTTCTACCTGACCGGCAACCCGCCCGGCACGCTGGGCTCGCGGGTGTATGGGCTGTCCGCCGACGGCTCCGTCGCGGTGGGCTGGTCGTCGGCGATCACGATGGGGCCGGGGTTCCGCTGGACCGCCGCCGGGGGTCGCTACGACTTCGGGCTGGACCCGGGCATGCCCGAGGCGACCATCACCAACGCCGTCTCTGGAGACGGGCAGACGATCGTGGGCGGGGCCTTCAACATCGGCCAGAACCCCCGCGCCTTCCGGTGGAGCGGCCCGGGGACCTTCGAGACCCTCGGCACGTTCTCGCTCTACAACATGACCTACGCGCAGGGCGTGAGCGGGGACGGCTCGGTGATCGCGGGCCACGGCGAGATCAGCGGCACGGGCGGTGGCGTGGGGCAGGCCTTCCGATGGACGGAAGGCACGGGCATGCAGGGCCTGGGCTTCACCCGCGCCACCCACTCCTTCAGCGAGGCGATGGCCGTCAGCCGGGATGGATCGACGATTATTGGCCTCAGTCGGGGAGGGTCTGATTACCGCGCCTTCGCCTGGACTTCGCAGGCCGGTATGGTTGAACTTTCTGGACTCCCAGGCACCAACTCGGACGCAGCAGTTGGGGTGAACTTCAATGGTTCGATCATCGTCGGCGCAACCGGCACCTTACCGGTGCCAGCAGTCTGGCGGCAGGGTCAACTCTCAACCCTTCCTGTCGTACCGGGCTATTTTTACGCCGGTGCCCATGCCGTGGACGACACAGGCTCGGTTATCGTTGGAGCTGCGCAGGGGGTCGGGCCGAACATCGCCTTTATCTGGACGTCTGAGCGCGGATCTGAATCGCTCGCGACTTACCTCGCGTACCACGGCGTGAATATTCCACAGGGTGTGGTTCTTACCGATTGCGTTGCGGTATCGGCGGACGGACGAACATTCGCAGGATACACAGACGGATCGACCCGCCAAGGGTTTATCGCGGCCATTCCCGCGCCGGGCCTGATTTCCACATTTTCGTGCGGCCTCCTGCTGCACGGCATGCGCCGGCGTCGATAGTCTCCGGTCACTCGGCGCCTAAAAGATGGGAAAGAAACTCGCGGACGTGGCTGCGGCCTGAACAGTCCTCCCCGAAGGGGGAGGTGCCCGAGTCTTCGAGGGCGGAGTTCTCGCTCTACAACATGACCTACGCGCAGGGCGTGAGCGGGGACGGCTCGGTGATCGCGGGGCACGGCGAGGTCAGCGGCACGGGCGAGGGCGTGGGGCAGGCCTCCTCTGGCGACCGAGGCGAGGAAGAAACATGCGGCGGTGAACACCGCGACATCCGCCGCCAGCCCCGACCAGATCGGTCGAAGCGGGAACATGATCCGGCCGCGCTCGGATTGCCCTTCGTCGAGCCCGCGGCCGCTGCCCCGGCTGCGGGTACGATCGGCGTGGCCTGCCCGATGCCAACGCCGCGTGCCCCGAGTGTGGCCGCGGCCCCGGGTGAACCGCCGTCGGTACATACCCCCGGCTAGTTTGTTTCGCTGATCGCCTGTGCGATCAGGTGGTGCGGGAACAACCTCAGCGTATTGAGTTTTCGCACGAGCGAGAACGCGTCCGACCGCACGTCCTCCCGGTGCAGCCCTAATGCCGTGAGCGTCAGCACCTTCCTGTACCTTTCCATCTGCAGCCCCGCGAGTTGCGAGGCGGCAGGCGAGTCGCCTTCACCCGCCAGCCACGCCGCGAGCGACCGGTCCTCATAGTCACCCTTCCGCAGCACCCCGATCGCGGTCTGAAGCGACACGTCGGCGACGCTCCGCTGCCCGCCCAGCGTCGCTGCGATGAACAACGTCAGGTGCTCACTGGCCCCGGCCGAGTACTCCGAACTATCCCCGCTCTGCAGCAGTTTCGCGGCCTCCTCCACCCGGCCGGCCGTGAGGTGGGCGCTGAAGGTCATGCTCCCGCCCGCCCGCTCCGCCGCCGCCAGGTACTCGTCGATCTTCCCCTCGGCGTACAGAAGGCGCGACTCGAAATATGAACGCGCGGCCTGCGAGTCCGTCATGTCCGCCGGGACCTGGCTCATCAACGCATCGATCATGGCTATCGCGTGATCGTGCCTGCCCGCTTCTCCAAGTAGAATCAGGGTGTACAGCAGGTTCGCCGGCGATATCTGTTCCGGACTTTGATTGTGCGGGGGGATCGCCAGCGCCTCCTCCAGCCGCCCGAGGCCCTCGAGCGACTCGACTCGCAGGCTGTTGCAGTTCTCGTCCGCCACGTTGGCCGCTGCGGCGATGTCGAGAATCGCCAGCCCCTCCTCGAACCGCCCGCTGCCGTTCGCCAGCATCGCCAGGGCCCGGAACGCCAGTGGCTCGGGGCTTGATCCTTCGGTCGCCCCTCGGTACAACCGCTCGGATTCCGCCGCGTCCCGCGTCACCCGTCCGCACAGGTACTTGCCTGTCGAATCTCCCGGGTTCTCCGCCAGGATCGCCCGATACTCCGCCCCGAGGTCGCGCTCGGGTTCAATCACTTCCAGCATGTCCTGGTACAAGCGGTGCGAGTGCACGAGCAGCGGCCGGACCTTCAACGACTCTCGAACCACTTCGATGGCCTGTTCCGGCGCAAACTGCCGCAGCATCAGCGTGAATCGCTCATCGCTCGGGTCGCATCGCAAGCCCGCCTTTGCCCATTCGAACTGCGCGGCCGGCTCCACCGTGCCGGAAAGGGTGATCACCATGTCCTCGGCGCTCGTGCTCGTCACGATCACCGACCGCTTCGTGACCCGAGAGGAACTCGAACTCATGGAGATCTGCGAAGGAACAGCCTGCAACGGATAGTCGATACCCGTGAAGTGATGCACCGCCGAGCCGGTGTGCACCTTCTCATTGGGTGGGGGTGCGGGCCGGCGCGACCCGACCGGCACGAATGTCACCTCCTCCCACACCACCAGCGCCATCGTGTCCGGGTTCACGACAAAGAGATGGTTGGTGAACGGGCGAGACCACAACGACGTTCGAATCGTAATCGGCACATCGCCCACGCCCGGAAGATCGATCACTTGAATCAGGTGATCTCCCTCATCCAGCGCGATGGTGGAGGGCGAGCCGGGGTACAACTTCAGCGGCTGGCTGCCATCGACCTGCACCGTGTACTCGCGCCGCAGCCCGTTGACAAGGTGAACCCTCCTGCCCTTGGCGCCGATGAACGCCGCCGCGAGATAGCCCGCGAGAATCATCAGTGCCAGGGCAGGACCGATGAACTTCGCCCCGCGAAACGCCCACCCGCGCTCGGCCTCAACCGGCGCGCCCGAGTGCACCAGCGCCGACTTGATCGCCTTGCCCGTCGTCCGGTTCTTGGACGAGGTCTTGTGAAGACTCTTGTAGTCCTTCATATCGCGGACCGACGGGCACTTGGCCGCGAACGCGTCGAGAATCTGGAGCGATTCCTCGTGCCGCCCAGCGGCCTGCAGCGCGATGACGATCAGGTAGATGACACCGATGTTCTCGGGCGAGCCCTCTGCAAGCAGGGGATCAAGGAACGGTCGGGCCTCCTCAATGGTGGAATGGCGCAGCAGGTGCCCGGCCAGCACCCGTGCGGTGGCCGGACAGGGCTTGAGCGACATGCACTGGCGATAGGCCTCCTCGCCTTCGGCGAACATCCCGAATGCGCAATACGCATCGCCGAGAATGCCCTGAACGTCGGGGTGTGCGAGTGCCCGGGGCCCGATCGCGCCGGTGACGCCGAGGAACTCGGTCTTCGCGTGGTACGCGATCGTCGTGCCTATGGCGGCGATCGTCTTTTCGTGGTTGTCGGGATCATCCAGCAGCGCCGCCCCGGACTTCTCGAGCGCTTCGTCCTTGGCCTTCTCCCACTTGGCCAGGCTCGCCGCGGAATGGCGTGTGCATTTGGGGCATTCATCCAGGATTCGCTTTCCCCCAAGCGGGATCAGCGGGACGAAGAACACCACGATGAAAAGCGTCGTGTCGTACGACCGCAGGTCCCCGACCGCGCCGCACTGCGCGCAGCGGTCCCGCCGCGTGGAGATGTTGCGCTTGCCCCAATACCAGGTGCCGATACCGTTCACGACGTGTGGCATGCGGCCATTATGCCTTCGGCGGGAGGGCGTGGCAAACCCGACCCGCATCGCAGCCGAGGATTCCCGTCGCACCAATGAAAAAGCCCCCCGACCCGGCGCGGGGCTCTGCAGGACTGTTCCGAGTTTATCGTGCGCCGACCCGCTTCCGCGCGGGCCCCGCCATGTAGTTTGGCACGCCCTCGCCCTTCTCGAAGAGGTCCGCGAACTTGAACGCCTTCCGCCCCTTCCACGCCCCTCGGTGATACGCGTCGCTCGCGAGGATCGGGAATAGCGCCGTCAGTTCGCCGAACACCATCTGCTCGTGCACCACGTCCACCTTACCCCACGAGCAGGCCTCACGCAGCGTCGAGCCGCTGAGCGCCCCGTCGCGAGAGTCCGCCACCGTCATCTGGATCGCGTACTTGTGCATCCCGATGTCGCCCCGGGCCTTGCCGCCCTTGCGCTCGTTCAGCAACTCCGCGGCCACCACGATGTCCTGCGCGAAGTTCTTCGGCACGCCACCCCCCAGCATCAGCAGGCCCGTGTCCTTGCACGCCAGTTTGATGTCCGTCAGTTCGCGGAAGTCCTTGCCGGAATCGAAGGCGACCAGGCCGCGGCCTTCCTCAATGGCCTCGGTCTGCTGCAGCACGATCCCGAAGCCCGCCGAGCAGTCGCTGAACGCCGGGCAGAAGATCGGCACCCGCTTCTGGAAGCAGGTCTTCACGATGGATTCGTGCCGGGCGTGGTTCTTCGCGAGGTACGAGCCCATGGCCTCGATGAACTCGCGGCTCGAATAGGCGCCGGGCTCGAAGGAGTTGAAGACCACGTGGGTCGCCGCGTCGCAGGCGCGGAGATCGTCCTCGTCGATGTACGTGTCGTAGATCCGGTCGATCATCATGTTGCGCAGCGTCATGTCGTCCACCGGCGGGGCCTCGGGGCTGCCCGGCGCGATGAAGTGCTTGTACCCCAGGCCCTCGAAGAAGTCCTGGTCCACGATGTTCGCGCCCGTCGAGACGATCGCGTCCACCATGTTGTTCTCGACCAGCGTGATGATCGCCTTCTTGAGGCCCGCCGAGATCAGCGATCCCGCAAGCGTCAGGATCACCGCGCACTCCTTGTCCTTCAGCATCATCGAGTAGATGTCCGCCGCGTTCGCCAGCGTGCGCGACGAATACGCCATGTCGCGGTACGACTTGATGATCGGGCGCGTGTCGATCTTCGTGATGTCGATGTGCTCGATCGGGCGGGAGAGAAGGTCCTGCTTTGTCCACTTTCCGTTTGCCATGGGGTCTCCAAATCTCCAAATGGCAAGGTTCCAAAGGGCCAAATCCGTCAGGGCTTCGATGCGCGCTTCCGAGTTTGGCCATGTGGCAACTTGCCATCTGGCACTTTGCATCCGGCCAAGCCCCCCTGGCCGTGCGAGTTGTGAATGGGCCCGCCGGGGGTGGCGACGGACCGAGAGATAGTACGCGCAAAAACGTGTTCGGGTTCGCGCCGGGGTATTGGGGCGCAACGGTGGATACACCGACACACGAATGTGTGCGGCGAGGCGGACTGGTAGGCTCTTGCGGAGAATCGAACCGTGGAGGTGCGGCCATGCCGAAGCGAAAACTGCCGAAAAAGAGCCCAAAGCGCGCGAACGGCGAGGCCAAGCCCCGGCGCACATCACGCGAACCGGTCTCCGAAATCGCATCTACGCCCCGGCCCGGAGCGGAGCCAGGCCCCAACTTCGTGGTCATCCGCAGCGCCGCCGGAGAGATCTGTCGCATCGAGACGGGCCTGCGGATGCGGCAGTTGGCGATGGAATGGACGTACGTCCTTCGCAACCGACGCCGCTCCGGCGCCTCGGCGCTGACCAACGAGGCGCAGGTCAACCGCGCGAGGAAAGCGCTCGAGAGCCTTGGCGTCGCCGACGAGGCCCTGACCCGCATCGCCGGAGCGGGCGTCGTGGAAGTCAGCACCGTCTTTGCCGGCGAGAGTTCGGGCTGGGAGGCGAGGATTCTCCCATGGGAGCACCTGCTCGCGTCCGCAACCCGGTATCAGCGATCGGGAAAGGCGATCACCATTGCCCGCCATCTGCGGCCGCCCGTCTCCCCGCCCGGGATTCGCCCGCCCCAGAAAGTGCTCTACGTGGAGAGCGCTCCGTGCGGCCTTCGTGACGACTTCTCCTTCGATGCGGAAGAGCGGCTCGTCCGGCTCGCCTTCTCGGGCGATGGCGGCGGGAGCCAGATCGAGGTAGTGGCCGCGCGAGATCCCACTCGTGATTCTCTGCGTCGCGCCGTCGCAGACGTGCAGCCGGACGCCATCCACATCGCGGGCTTCGACGCCCATCAGGCGCACAGGGTGTTACCCGAACTGCGGGACGACACCACCGCGCGCCAAGCGACATCCAAGTTGTCCACATCGACCCCCAAAGTGCTCGACGGCTACCTGCTGCGACGCGACGACGGCCGGCCGGACACCGTCAGCGCCGACGATCTCGCCGCAATCCTCAACGCCGCGCCCCTCAAGCCCGCGCTGGTTTCCTTCAACATCTTTAACTCCGCGGCCCGCCTGGCCGCGCTGACGGTCGCGCGAGGTGCCGGCGCGGCCATCGGGTACCAGGACGACTTCAGCGACCGCCTGTCCGAAGTCCTGTACGAGCGCCTGTACTGGGCCTGGTGCGAGGATAAGGAAGACCTCCTTTCCGCCTTTCAATACGCGTGGTCTGAAGTCCGCCAACGCAGCACCAACCTCGGCGGTACGGGCGTGGTGTTGTGGGGAGGAAACTCCTGGTTCGACCGCGTGCGATCCGAGGAGCCCGCCAGCCGCCTGAAGGAAAAGGGCAGCGCCGACCGCAAACGCATCCTCTCGTTCCCGGGCCAGGGCCAGCCTCAGGAACTCATCACCGCCGACGTCAAGCCCCACGCCGCGCTCAACTACTCCATCCTGCACAACTCGAAAGAACAATCGGTCTTTGAGCGGTTCGTGATCGCCAAGCCGCGCGGGCGAGTGCACGATCTGGGCGTCCAGGTCTCGCTCCACCTCGCGGACCACACCACCGCGTTCGAGATCACCAGCACCCCCGACGATCCGCTGTGGAGCGATACCCCCGTCGATCTCGCGAAGATGATCTCCGTGCCTCTGATCTCGCCGCTGCTGCGGGGCCTGCGCGACAGCACCAAAACCCTGATCACCGTGCGCGTGGGATGGGGACCGCACGTGGTCTACCACCGTACCCACCAGGTCACGCTCCTGGCCATCGACGAGTGGCGCGACGATGACGAGAACCGCCGCTGGCTGCCCTCCTTTGTTCTCCCCGGCGACGCGGCCGTGCGCCGCATCATCGACGCGGCCCAGCGATACCTCATCGCCCTTGCGGACGACCCCGCCGCGGGCTTCGACGGCTACCAGAGCGGCGAAGCCGACGATGTCGATGCCCAGGCCCAGGCCATCTGGACCGCCATCGTACAGGACTTCAACCTCTCCTACATCAACCCCCCGCCCGGCGGCGCAGACTCCTCTCAGCGCGTTCGCTCGCCCTCCGCCGTGGTCGAAGCGCGGCACGGAACGTGCATCGATCTTGCCCTCCTGTACACGGCGTGCCTGGAATACGTGGACATCTACCCGACCATGTTCCTGCTCAGCGGACACGCGTTTCCCGGGTACTGGCGCAGCGAAGCCGCGCACGCGGAGTTCGAGAAGGTCTCCCCGGCCGACGTGGTCTCCCCCGCGCCGCGCTCCGACGAGCAGATCGAGGAGCCTCAGAGCGGAGAAACGACCACCCGTCGCTGGTGCCCGTGGACCGCGGAGAAGTGGATCTACCCCTGGCTGCTGCAGCGCGTCCGCTCGGGGGCGCTCGTGCCGCTCGAGTCCGTCTTCCTGACCAGCCGTACCGGGTTCGACGAGGCCATCGAAGAGGGAGCCGCCAACCTCAGCGACCCCGCCGAGTTCGACTCAATCCAGGACGTTCGCATCGCCCGCGCCAACGAGGTCACGCCGCTGCCGCTGCACGGAGGTAGGTCATGACCACCGTCGATACCAACATTCACGCGTTCGCCGATCGCTTCGTCCAGTCGGCCAGATCGCTCGGCATCGCCGACCCGATCGCGACGGAAGTGTCTCTGCGGCGCCGGCGGCGCACGAAACTCGCGCCCGACAGCCGCCGCATTCTGGCGATGTACGAGCACAACGGAATCCTGCGGTGGGAAGAGGGTGTGGGCGTTCCAACCCCCGCCGGCCGGCGTCGCCGCCGCGCGGGGATCGGCCAGCCCGACGGCCGGCTCGTCACGCAGTTCTCCTTCGAGGACCTGCCGACCAACAAGATCGGCGACTATCTCACCTCCGCCGACATCCACCTCACCGCAAACCAGGGGCTGTTCCGGCTCGACACCGCCGACGGCATCGATCGCGCGGGGTGGACCCGGGTTGACGGCGGGATCGCGCAGGACAAGCGAACGCTCCTCTTCGTCCATGGCACCTTCAGTTCCATCGACAACTACCTCAAGGAACTTCGCGACCCCCAAAACCCCGCCGGGCGTTCGTTCCTCACCGACATCATGGCCGACTACGACCAGGTCTTGGGCTTCGGTCACCCCACCCTCAGCGTTAGCCCCTTCCTCAACGCCGTAGACCTCCACCGGCACTTCGCGGGTGTCACCTCCGAGGTGCACGTCATCTCTCACAGCCGCGGCGGGCTCGTCACCCGCTGGTGGCTCGACGGCCTGGGCGGGGGCGGCGTCGGCCCGCGCAAGGCCGTCCTGGTTGGCTCACCCATGAGCGGCACCGGTCTCGCCTCGCCCGCCCGCATCCGTGCCACCATGGACCTGCTCACCAACGTCGCACGCGGGCTCGAACTGGTCGGTGCCGCCGCGTCCTCCGTGCTCCCCTTCATGAGCGTCGCCACCGTGCTCGGCCGGGTCATGAAGGCCGTGACCGGCACTCTCGCCAACACGCCTCTCGCGGATGCCGGCGTAGCGCTCATCCCGGGCCTCGCCGGGCAATCTCGCGTCGGGAACAACTTCGAGATCCGCCGCCTTCGGGCCGCGCCCACGTCGCAGGGCACCCGCTACTACACCATTTCCTCCAACTTCGAGCCCACCGACCCGGGGTGGAAGTTCTGGCAGTACTTCCGCGGCAAAAACCTGCTCGACGCCGCGGCCGACACCGTCTTCGACGGCGACAACGACCTGGTCGTGGATACCGACTCCATGAACCAGTTGGTCGATCGTCCGGCCCAGCCGGTCGCCGAGGCCTTCTCATTCAAAACCAACCCCACCGTCTACCACACCAACTACTTCCGCCAACCAGAAACCTTCGACAGGCTCCGCGCGTGGTTCGGCGCATCCTCCGTGCACGCCGCCACCGCCTCCGCCGGCGGTCGTCGCGCCGGCCGCCGGCGTCCCAGGCGCTCCACGTAGCCCGGCGGCCGGTTGACGCGGACGACTTGCTGTAGACTCCGGCCGATGTCGCACACCAACTTCGGGCCGATCGACTGGGCCATCACCGGCGCGCTTCTCGTGGGAATCACTCTCGCCGGAGTGTGGTTCAACCGCCTCGCCCGCACCGTCGAGACGTTCATCATCGCGGGCCGCAAGGTCCGCGGCTACCTCGGCGTCGCGAGCATCATCGCCAGCGAGATGGGCCTCGTCACCGTCATGTACGCCGCGCAAAAGGGCTTCACCGGCGGCTTCTCGGCCTTCCACATCGCCCTGGTCGCGGGAATCGCCGCCCTCCTGGTCGGCCTCACCGGCTTCATCGTCATCCCGCTGCGAAAAGCCGGCGTGATGACCATCCCCGAGTTCTACGAGAAGCGCTTCGGCCGCGGCGCCCGCGTCCTCGGCGGCGCGATCCTCGCCTTCTCTGGCATCCTCAACATGGGCATGTACCTCAAGGCCGACTCGCTCTTCATCACGGCCCTCACCGGCATGGAGTCGGCCGTGCACTTGCGGCTCGCCATGACGATCATGCTCGGGCTCGTGCTTGTGTACACCGCGCTGGGCGGCATGATCTCGGTGCTCGTCACCGACTACCTGCAGTTCGTCATCATGGCCGTCGTGCTCGTCGGCGTCTCCATCCTGCTGATGCTGAAGATACCGTGGAACGACCTCGCCGCGGGCGTGCGGACCCTCCGAGGCGAGGCCGGCTTCAATCCTCTCGCCGAAGAGGGCTTCGGCGCCGGATACGTCGTGTGGATGTTCTTCCTGGGCCTGATCTCCTGCGCCGTCTGGCAGACCGCGGCCATCCGCGCCTCCTCCGCCGAAGATACCGCCGCCGTGCGCAAGACCTTCACGTGGGGCTCCATCGGGTTCGTGATCCGCTTCATGGTGCCGTACTTCTGGGGGATCTGCGCCCTGGTCTGGATCGCCTCCAGGCCCGAAATGTCGGCGATCTTCCTCGACAAGGGCGCCTCCCCCGAAACCACCCTCAAGGCCATGCCCACCGCCCTGGCCTCCATCCTCCCCACCGGAGTGCTCGGCCTGCTCATGGCCGGCATGCTCGCCGCGGCCATGTCCACCTATAACACCTACCTCCATGCCTGGAGCAGCGTGCTCACCCAGGATGTCTTCGGCGCGATTCTCGGCGAGCGACTCGCCCAGCGCGGCAGAATCACCCTCGCCCGCGTGTTCATGCTCCTGATCGGCGTGTTCCTCCTCGTGTGGGGCTTGTGGTACCCCCTGGGCGAGGACCTCTGGGACTACATGGCCGTGACCGGCGCCATCTACTTCACCGGCGCCTTCGCAGTGCTCGCCGCCGGGCTGTACTGGCGACGGGCGTCGCGAGTCGGCGCCTACGCCTCGATGGCGTGCGGGTTCGCAGCGCTTACTGGCCTGAAGCCGGTTCAGAACCTCATCGGGGTCCAGTGGCGCAGCGAGTACGTTGGCCTGGCGACCGTGGCCCTGGCGATCGTGGCGATGGCGGCGGGGTCGTTTCTCGCCCCCGATGCACCGCCCGCCGAGCCGGAGAGAACCCAATGATCACCTGGGAAACCGTCTGGAAGTTCCTGTGGTACGGCGGCCTGGGCCTGTTCGCGGTTCTCGCGGTGGTCATCACCATCCGCGGCTGGAAGGACCTCAAGCACCTGCTGCGCTCCGTCCACGACGAGAGGCCCCCGGCGCGCTGACACCCGCCGCCGGCATCGACACCGTGCCATGAGCCGGAACGTGGCTCGCGCTCGCTGCGCTACTGTTCGCCCGTGAGCCCCGACGACGAAGTGTGCCTGTGCTTCCACGTGACGCTCCGGAAGATCCGGACGTACCTCGCGCGGGAGAACCCGCCGGTGGCCTCGCTCATCAGCGAGTGCCTCGGCGCGGGCACCGGGTGCCAATGGTGCGTGCCCTTCCTCAAGCACCTCCACGCCGAGCACCAGAAGGGCCGCGAGCCCGACCTGCGGGTGAGCCCCGAGGAATACGCCCGCACCCGCCTCACGTACCACAAGACCAACGAACGCGACGCGGATGTCGTCCAGAAAGCCACCGGCGAATAAGTCGGCCGCCCTCCGCCTTGCTCGATTATGCCGCCATTCAGCGACCCACCGCTCGCGCCGGCTGCACCTCCTCCAGTTCAAAGCCCTCGCCCGCACGCGGTGAATCCGCGAGCCCTCGGGCCTCGACCGATCCCGCCGGGGCGTCGCGAAGGCCGTCGATGCGCTCGGCGACGCGGCGAAGATCAGTCATCCGATTGCGCAACTCGTCGATCCGTAGCGAGAGTTCGCCGCCGATCGCTTCCAACTCGGCGAGCCGGGAACGCTGAGCCCCGAGCGCCGCCCGAGTCTCGGGCGAAGCCGGCACATCCGGCCGCGCCGCCTGTTGCTCCGCCAATCCGGCTTGCGCCCGGATCGCCGCGATCTCGCACTGCGTCTCGAGCCGGCGCGCCTCCGCCATCGCCAGCGCCTTGCCCGTCGGTCCTTCGTCAAAATCCTCAAAGTCCACTCGCGCTTCCGCGATCACCCGCTCGATCTGCAACTGTCGCGCGGCGCGAGCATCATCCGCGGCCTTGCGCGCGTCGTGCCCCGCGGACTCCCCCTCGTGCCTGCGCGCCGCGTTCCGCTCCGCCGCCCAAGCCAGGAGTTGCCTTGCCGCCGCTTGGGTCAACGCGGCCGCTTCCTGCTTGTCGTCCGCATCAACGCGCAGTTCGAGAAGGGCCGTTCCAGGAATGACGCGAGCCGTCGTTCTCGCCCGCAGGTCCGCCAGGGCCCTGTCGGAGTCGATCGCGTTGTTCAAAGTGAAACGCCCCGCCCACTTGGGCGCCCGCGCCGCCGTTGTCGGATCCTCCACGATGCGCGACAGCACGATGTCGCTGTCGGCTATCACCGCAAACTCCCGCAGTGTCCGCTCGAGGGCCGACTCGCTCGCCGCCGGCCCGGCCGATGCGGCAACCCGCAGCGTGGCCGCGCCGGGGACAAGGTCCGTTGGCCCCGGCGACGATCCCAGCCCCAAGGTGAGTCCCGCCCCGCCAACCGCGGCCGCAACCAGAATGGCCGCCAAGCGCGCACGATGTCCGTTGGATCCTGACCGTTCCATATCGCCTCCTGTAACTCGCTGTGTCGAAATGCCCCGCCCACGTCCCACGATTGTCCGCGGGCAACGCAGTACACGACGAGTGAAACAAGTTCCCGGTTCGCGCGAATCCCCGCAAAGCGGCCGACTGTCCGCGGAGGGACGAATCAAAAAAATCCGCAAGAAGCAGCCAAAATCGCGTGAGCAAACACCGCCCGCGCCACGCGCGGCCGACGGAGCGCACCCGGCGGCGCTCACGTACTGTCGCCCCCGGATCTGATACCTCAAAACGAGCAAGGGAGGCCGCATGGCCTCCCTTGATTCACACTTCCGTAGTACCGGCTTACGGGTCCAGTTTGCGCAACCCGAGCCCGTGTTCCGCGAGCCGCTCGCGAACTTCCTTCAGCGAGGTGGCCCCGAAGTTCTTGATGCCCATCAGTTCCGCCTCGGTGTGGCTCGCGAGGTCGCCCAGGGTCTGGATCGTCAGCAGTTGCAGCGCCTTGCGCGCCCGCACCGAAAGTTGCAGTTCCGATACCGGCTTGGCCAGCACCGCTTCCTTGCCCGTGCCCTTGTACTGCTCGATCAGCGCCCGGCGCGCCGCACGGTGCGCATCCTCCAGGCCCTGGCCCAGCCTCAGCCCCTTGGCCGTGAGCATCTTCTTGATTTCCGTGAGGCTGCTGTCCCCGAAGTTCTTGTACGCCAGCAACTCCGCCTCGGTGATCCGCAGCAGGTCGCCCAGCGAGCGGATATTCATCTTCTTCAGGCACGTCCGCGCCCGCACCGACAACTCAAAGTCGGTTACCGGTGTGTCCAGCAGCGCCTTGCGCTTGAAGATGTCCCGGTCCTGCTCCTCAACCACCACCATCTCGCGGCTCGCGCCCACGTCCTTCATGTAGAGAATCGCACGCGGATGGTTCGGCGCCGTGTCCAGCACCTGCCGCAGGCACCGCTCCGACGCCGCGAAATCGCACTGGTCCTCGTACATCACCGCCAGGTTGATCAACGCGTTCACCATCGGCGGCTGCTGGTCGCAGCACCGCTCGTACAGCGACAGGGCCTCATCTTCCTCGCCCACCAAATCCAACTGATAGGCCAGCCGGAAGAGCGCCTCCGCGTTGTCCGGATCGGCGTTCACCGCCTTGCGAAACTCCGCGATGGCCTTTTCGCGGTCGCCGACCTCGGTCGCGGCCATGCCCGCGGCGATGAACTTCGCCGCCGCCGCGGTGTCGCGCTTTGTCGTATCAGAAACACCGATCACCGTGTCAAGGGGGTCGTGCACCATCCGGGCGTGCTCCTAAGAGAAGTTGGGCGGGAAGGATAGGTTAAGAACGCCCCCCGGGCGAGTTTTGCCCTCTCTCGCCCAGTCTGAGCCGGTTTTTGGCCGCGATTCTCGCATCAGACCACACCGTCCGTTGCCGCCGCCCCCGCCTGCGTTGCCTCCACCGTGTCCAGCGCCGTCTCGTCCTTCACGATCTTGATCGACCGCCATTTCCCGCCCAGAAACCGTACCAACAGGAACACGCACAGCGCGAAGATGTACACCGCCGCGGCGATCCACGGGCCCAGCGACTCCAGCCCCGGCGCCAGCCACACCAGCGCGAAGCCGCCCCCCACGATGATCGTCCACGACATGAAGATCGTCGCCACGCCGGGCGCCACCGTGTCCCCCGCGCCGCGCAGCGCCCCGGAGATCGTCATCGCCCCCGCGTCGAACAACTGGAACGCCGCCGTCGCGATCAGAAACGCCGATCCCAGGCGCACGAGCGTTGCCACCGTGGCCGGATCAGCCTCCGCGGGGATGAACACGCCCACGAGTTGCCGCCGAAAAACGATGAACGCCAGACCGCACAATCCCATGTAGACCACCGCGGCCCGCACGCACAGCCACGCCCGGTGCGCCGCCAGGTCCGGCCTCCCCATCCCCTGGTACTTCCCCACCAGCGCCGTGCACGCCATCGACAATCCCACCGCCGGCATGAACGACAGCGACATGTACTGGTGCGCGATCCAGCCCGCCGTGGCGTGCACGCGCCCGAAGTGGCTCACCAGGTACACCATGAAGATGCCCCAGCAGACCATTTCGTTCCCGAACATCACGCCCCCCGGCCACCCCAGCCGCAGCAGGTCGCGCCAGTGCGATACCGAGAGCCGCCACTGCCGGCGCGTGCCGTACTTCGAGTTGAACTCCCGCCCCAGGAACACCGCTATCGGGATAGCCAACTCGATCAGCGTCGCGAACACCGTCCCGATCGCCGACCCCGCGACCCCCAACTTCGGGAACCCCAGCACGCCGAACACCAGCACGTACGACAGCGCCAGGTTCACCACGTTCGCCGCGATCCCCGCCGCCAGCACCACCCCCGCCCGATGCATCCCGTAGAAAAACTGCGAGAGACACCGTGTGGCCATCGTCAGGCACGATCCCCACAGCAGGATCTGACCGTACACCGCGCCCAACCGCGCCTGCTCCGCGTCCATCCCCGCCAGCCGGAAGATCGACGGGAGCAGGAACGAATACGGCACGAGAATGAACAGCCACCACGCCGTCGCGATCCAAACCCCGTTCCACGCGTACGCCGGGCCGCGCTCAGGCCGGCCTGCGCCCAGGTTCTGCGACACGTACGTGTTGATGATCGTCAGCGTCCCCTGCGCGATCGAGATCGGCACCCACGCCGCCAGCCCGCCGTTCCCCTGTGCGCCCACATACACCGGCTCCGGACCGATCTGCGAGACCAGCCACTTGTCCACGAACGTCATCAGCGTGTACGACGTCATCGTCGCCACCGTCGGCGCGGCGATCGCCAGCACCTCGCGCAGCGGGTTCTTGGCGGGCGTGCTGTGAGACTCGGTAGACATGGCGATGCTCGGACAAGTATCCCGCATGCGAAAGCGCGGGAGTGTGTGATCACGTGGAGCGGCAGTGGGGGACTGCGGACGCGGCCGGACCCTCAAAACTCTGCGAGTTGGTGCTACAGGCCGATCATCGCGGAATCAGCATAGGCCGCGCCGTCACGAGCGTTCCTCCGACCAGATCGCCAGTTCGTTCCCGCTCGGGTCCGTGAAATGAAACCGCCGCCCGCCCGGAAACGAAAACGTCGGCTTCACGATCCGGCCGCCCGCGTCCCGCACCCGCTTCTCCGCGGCCTCCAGATCGCTCACATACAGCACCACCAGCGGCCCAACCCCGCTCGCCGCCTTGCGATCCGTCGTAAACCCGCCGCCCAGCCTTCCGTCGTTGAAGCACGTGTACCCGGGCCCGTAATCCTCGAACTTCCAACCCATCACCGCGCCGTAAAACACCTTGGTCGCGCCCGTGTCGTGCGTCGCCAGTTCCACGTAATCCACCCGCCGGTCATTCGCAGCATTCGTACCCATCACCCGTCCCTCCCTTCTCGCTCGCTCTCTTCTCCTCTTCTCCGCGTGCTCTGCGTCTTTGCGAGAAACTATCCCGGCCGCGCCAACCGGATCGCCAACTCAATCGCCGCCTTCATGCTCCCCGCATCCGCGAGATTCCTCCCCGCGATGTCGAACGCCGTCCCATGATCCGGGCTGGTCCGCGGCACCGGCAACCCCACCGTCGTGTTCACGCCAACCTCCCACGCCAGCAACTTGAACGGAATCAGCCCCTGGTCGTGATACATCGCCACCACAAGGTCGAACTTCCGCGCCCGCCCCGGCCGATCCATCGCGTCCAGAAACACCGTGTCCGCAGGGTACGGCCCGCTCGCGTCGATCCCCTTCGCCCGCGCCTGCTCGATCCCCGGCTTGATGTCCTGAAAGTCCTCCTCGCCCAGCACCCCGCCCTCCCCCGCGTGCGGATTCAGCCCGCACACCGCGATCCGCGGCCTCTCCATCCCCATCCGCACGCACGCCTCATGTCCCAACTCGATCGTGTCCCGCACCGTCCACGACGTGACGGCCCGCGGCACGTGCTTCAGCGGCAGATGATCGGTCACCAGGATCGTGTTCAGCACGGGGCTCACGAACATCATCGCGTACTTCATCACCCCGAACTTCGCCGCGATCAGCCCCGTGTGCCCCGGGTGCTTGAACTCCCCCGCCATCGCCCACGACGCCTTGCTGATCGGCCCCGTCACGATCGCATCCGCGTTCGGCAGCAGCGACGACGTGCCCTTGGCCATCTCCACGGCCTTGAGCACCCACCCCAGCGACAACTCCCCGCCCTGCCCCGAGTCGGTCGGCTCGAACGGCCCGAAGCGCGACGCCCCCGGCGCGAGTTCGCTGTCGATCAGCACCACAGGCGAGTCGGATGGGCAGCGGTTGGTGGGGGCGATGCTGGTCCAGTACGGATCGATCCCCGCGACCTCGGCCGCGCGTTCCAGGCATGATCCAAGTCCCAGCACGACGTGCCGCGCCGCCTTGCGCAGGGCCGGGTCGTTCAGCGCCTTCACGATCACCTCGGCCCCAATCCCGCCGGGATCGCCCATCGAAATGGCCAGCGTGGGCTTCACGCCAGACTGTAGAAGGGTGGCACCGGACTGCAGAAGAGTGGCACAGGCACTGGCACGCCGCTTTGGGCTTACGAGTGGAATGGCCGTGAACCTACCCCGCCGGCCACTCCCGCCGCTCGCTCCACTTCACCATCTTCCCATCCCGGAAGAAAAACCACGCCCCGCCCCGCACCTCGTACACCGTACTCGAGTTCCCGTACCGGTACCGCTCCGTGTGGTCCACGCGATAGCAATCCACCTCCCCGCGACGCTCCACGAATACCGCGCCGGGGAACTCTCCCTTGAACTCCGCGGCCGAGGCTCCCGGGCCCAATCGCGCCAGCCGTTCCGCGTTCGCCTCGCGGAATCGCGGTACCTCATCCTCCGACCCGACCTGCCGCACGCCGGCGAGTTGACCCTGCGGCACCGCTACCGGCCGCGCATCGTCATAGCCCTTCTGCACCGAAATGACGAAGCACCCCGCCGCGGGCAGAACCGCAGCGCCGAGGACCAGCAGCAGGATTGTCCGGTGCGCCGGCTTCATGGTGATTGCGGCGCGGGCTCGGTCGCGTCCGTCGGCCACTGCTTCGGTGAGCCGAAGCCGCGGTACGCACCGTCCTGGAAGAAAAACCACAGTTCGTCCTTGTACGTGAACGTGTTGGTCGTCCCCTCGTACTGGCAGAGTTCGCTGTGGGTCACGCTGTACGCATCCCACTCGCGCCCGTTGACCCGGCGCGACTCGATGTAGATCGCGTCAGGAAAAGCCTTGCGGAACTCGCCCACCGAAATACCCGGATTCAGCCTCGCCAAGTCGTCCTGCCGCCGCTCCCGGATGCCGGGGACCTGCTCGTTGGTCTCCAACTGAATCGCCAGACTGTTCTTCGAATACGCCCGCCCGCTGCGCTCCGTTTTCGCCACGAAGATGCAACCCGACAAGACCGCAACGGCTCCCGCCAGCGCGGCCACGACAACGGTCCTTATGTTCATGCGAACCTCCTCATGCCTGTTCTTATGGATGTCCGGCCAATGTGTTTCAGTCATCAGTTGAGAATCGCTTCTCAACGTAAAGTTCCCCATTCGAGCCCGCGTCCGTCGTGCCAACCATAACCCCTTTCCTCGCAAGGTGCTAGCCCAGGGCCCCCGCTCCGCAACCCTCCGCCCCCCGCCCCGTATCACTCTCCGTGCTCGTTTCTTTCTGCGTCCCCGCCCACAACGAGGAGAAGTACCTCCCCGCCACCCTCGCGGCCATCCATCACGCCGCGCACGCGCTCCAATACGAAATCATCGTCGCCGACGATGCTTCCACCGACGCCACCGCCGCGATCGCCCGCGCCAATGGCGCCTCGGTTGTCTCCATTGGCCGCCGCCAGATCGCCGCGGCTCGAAACGCCGCCGCCGCGCTCGCCCGCGGCCCGTTGCTCATCTTCGTCGATGCCGATACCCGCGTCACCCCCGCCGCCGTACGCCAGGCCATCGCCGCCGTCGAGCGCGGTGTGGTGGGCGGTGGCGGGCCCGTCCGCTTCGACGGCGTGGTCCCCCTCTACGCCCGACTCGCCATGCCACCGCTCATGTGGCTGTTCCGAATCTTCAGGTACACCGGCGGCGCGTTCCTCTTCTGCACCCGCCCCGCCTTCGACGCCGCCGGCCGCTGGGATGAGTCCCTCTTCGCCAGCGAAGAGATCGCCCTCGCCAACGCGCTCAAGAAACTCGGCCGCTTCCACATCACCCGCGACGGAGTCATCACTTCCGGCCGAAAACTCCGCACCCACGCCCTGGGAGAACTCCTCTCCGCCGCGTGGGGCGCCGCCAAGTCCCGCGGCCAGTCCCTGCGCCGGCGAGAAGGACTCGAAGTCTGGTACGGCCCCCGCCGCGACGACCCGGGCGGCACGCACGCCCATCCGGAGCCGCCACCGGTGAGTCGCCCCGAAACCCGATAGACTCTCGCACAAAGGAGCCCGCCAATGTCCATCCGCCGCGCCGCCTCCGCCGTCCTCGCTTCCATCCTGCTCACGACCCTCGTGGCCTGCGAGGACAAGATCAATCAGGAAAACTACGACAAGGTCACCATCGGGATGAGCCAGGCCGAAGTCTTCAAGATTCTCGGCAAGGGCCAGCGCGAAGAACCCACCGGCATGAACATTTCCGGCGCAGGCATCGCAAGCGGCTCGAACCAGACCAGCCAGACCACCTACACCTGGCGAAAGGGCAATACCGAAATCGGCATCACGTTCGAGAACGGCAAGGTGGTCAACCGGATGATGCGCTGACCGTTCCGCCGCGCCGAACCCCGCGCTTCGACCCGCTCGCCCGGCCCGGAGACTCCCCGCATGCGCCCCTGGATCCTCCTCTTCATCGCCGGCCTGCTCGAAGTCGTCTGGGCCACCGGCATGAAGTACACCGCCGGCTTCACGAAACTCTGGCCCACCCTCGGCACGTTCGCCGCCATGATCGCCAGTTTCCTGCTCCTCGCCCGGGCCATGCAGTCACTCCCGCTTGGGGTTTCCTATTCGGTATGGGTTGGCATCGGGGCCGTGGGATCGGTATTGACCGGTGTGCTGCTTCTGCATGAACGCCTGTCGGCCGCGCAGGTCGTATGCCTGATGCTCATCGGAATCGGCGTGGCCGGTCTGAAGCATTCCACACCCGCCTCGCCCCCTCCTGCCGTTCGCCCTGCTCAGTCCCCCTGATGATCACGCAGCGAAAGCGCGGCCGGATCGCGCGTTCCCCAGACCATCCGCAGGATGCGGATTTCAGTTTCCGCCACGCAGTTGAGAATCACAAACCGCATGCACACCACCGAGCGAGCGCCGGCCAGCAGTTCCGGCCGCGCCCGTCCCTGCCTCGGGGCCCGAAGCAGGTCGTTGCACCGACCTTGCAATCGATGCAGCACCCGTTCCGCCTGTGCCCGGGCTGTCTTTCGCGATGTACGAGGCGATTTCCTCGAGATCGGCCGGGCGAATCGCGAAAAAATGACGCGATTCACGCCGCACGCTTCCCGGTGCGAACTCGTTGGCGCGCATGAGCGAACGCGACGCCCGCAGGAACCCCCTCTCCTCGCTCGATCTGGGCGGCGGATTCCCGAAGGCTCCGGCGAAGGACCCTGATCCGTTCGCGACTCTCACGCTCATGTTCCAGCCGCAGCGCGGCCCGCATCACCTCGCTCGCGGATGCGTACTGCCCCTCGCGCACGTGGGTCCTGACGACCTTCAC
The DNA here is from genome assembly GCA_905339235.1 of Phycisphaerales bacterium. Lineage (GTDB taxonomy): Bacteria > Planctomycetota > Phycisphaerae > Phycisphaerales > UBA1924 > RI-211. The sequence goes on along the minus strand of CAJPFG010000006.1, from coordinate 81,164 downwards.
CAAGTGGGGCGTCTACGAGACGATCATCGTGTGCTGCCTTGCCATGGCGAATTACAGCAGTTTATGCCAACGCCCGCGCGGCGCTCATGAACGCCCGGTACTGCTCCAATGCCTCCGCCATCGAGTCCCCCGCGAACTTGTCCCGAAGGCATCGCGCCACCTCGAACGCCGCCACGTTCTCCACCACCACGCTCGCCGCGGGCACCGCGCAGATGTCGCTGCGCTCGTACTGGCTCTGCTCTGCCCGCGTGGTCTTCAGGTCCACGCTCGGCATCCCGCGCAGCAGCGTCGAGATCGGCTTCATCGTCGCCCGCACCACCACCGGCTGGCCGTTGGTCATGCCGCCCTCGGTCCCGCCGGCGTTGTTCGTGTCGCGGGTAAAGCCAAGGCAACTCTCGCCCCGCCTGGCCGCGTCGAACCGGATCGCATCGTGCACCGCGCTCCCGGGGCGTGTCCCCACGCCCACGCCCAGCCCGATCTCCACCGCCTTGATCGCCTGAACGCCCATCACCGCGTACGCCAGCCGCGCATCCAGTTTGTCACGCCAATCCATGCACGAACCCAGCCCCGGGGGGCAGCCGAACACGTGCGCTTCCACCCGTCCGCCCACGGTGTCCTTGTCGTGCTTCGCCGCGCGGATGATCTCAATCTGCTTCGCGCTAGCCGCGGCGTCCGGGCAATACGTCTCGCTCGCATCCCGCGCCGCGATCAGCGACCGCCAGTTCGACTCGGTCACCTCGACCGCGCTCCCGCCGTCGCGGATCGACCGCACAAACCCGAACGTCTCAATGCCGAACTCGCGCAGCAGGCACCGCGCCAACGCCCCCGCCGCCACGCGCGGCGCCGTCTCCCGCGCCGACGCCCGCTCCAGCGTGTCCCGACAGTCCGTCGTCAGCCACTTGATCGAGCCCGCCAGGTCCGCATGCCCCGGCCGCGGCCGGTGAATCGCCGGGGTCTTCTTCTCGTCGTCCAGCCGTGAGTCCTTGTTCCGGATCAGAAAAGTAACCGGCGATCCGGTAGTCTTCCCCCGCCGAATGCCCGAGAGCGCCTCGACGCGGTCCTCCTCGATCCCCATCCGTCCGCCCCGCCCGAACCCGCCCTGCCGGCGCTCGAGTTCCTTGTTGACGAACTCAAAGTCAACCCCCAGCCCCGCCGGCATCCCCGAAACAACGACGACAAGGCCCGGCCCGTGCGATTCACCCGCCGTCTGATAGTCGAGCGCCATGCGGGGAGGATAGCAAAGCCTGCAACGGGGTCAGTTCCCGGCCCAGGCCGCCAGCGGGTTGGAAAAATCATCGGTCCACACCTCTACACCTCGCGCATCGGGCAGACGGACCCAGTCCGTCGGCGGGGCAGTCAGCGCGCCGAACGCCCCCTCGGTCCTTCCTAGCACGACCCACGTCGAATCGCGTTTGGCCTCCGCGCTCAACTCCGGAGTCATTTTGTCGTCTCCGTCGTCCCGAATCCGCCCGACAACTCCCAACTCCTCCGCGATCCGCGCGAGCACGGGGCCCAGATCAAAGTACCGGCTCGAAATGTGGAACGCGATGACCCCATTGGGTTTGAGTTTCGAGAGGTAGATCGCCACGGCCTCCTTCGTGACCAGGTGGATCGGGATCGCGTCGGACGTGAACGCGTCCACCACGATCAGGTCAAAGGGAGTCTCCGGGCTTTCGGGGCTCTCCTCGCGCGTGATGAAGCCCCGCATTCCCAGCCGGCCATCGCCGTGATACCCGCGAACGCGGGCCCCGCGCATGCCGGCGTCGCGGATGTACGTGAAGAACCGCGGGTCGTTGGCGATCTCAATCACGCCCTTGTCGATCTCGAAAAAGTCGAACGTGTCGCCCTGTTCCGCGTACGCCGCCAGAGAACCCACGCCCAGCCCGATCACCCCCGCGTGCTTCAGCCGGCCCTCCTCCTTCAGCATGCCCACCACGTCGCCGATCGGGCCGGTGGGGTGGTAGTACGTCGTGGGAAGGTCGGTCTTGTTCCCCCTCACCGCCTGAATGCCGTGCAGCGTGGTGCCATGGCTCAGGATGTGCCAGTTCTGGAAGCGGTCCTCGCTCACGTCCAGCGTGCCGAAAAATGTCCGCTCGCGATACAGCGTTCGGCCGTTGGCGAACATGTGCGCGGCGCACATCACCGCCCCCGCCGCGAACGCGAACCGCACCGCCCCGCGCCGCATCAGCAGCAGCGCCACCACCAACGTGGGTACACCCGCGCGAAACACATGGATCATCACCGCATCCGACGGGGGGCCGCCCGGCCAGTGCCTCTGAAGACCCTTGAACCAACCCCTCGTAAAGACCCCGACCTGCGCCGCCGCGTCGATGTTCAACACCGCCACGAAGACCCCGAACCCCACCACGAACGCCGTACCCCGCAGCACCCACCGCCACGCCGCCGACTTCACCGACGAATCGTCCTCCGCCGCCTGCGGCCTCAGCAGGCACGCCAGCCCGATCGCGATCGGATACTCCAGGATCGTCGTGAACATCTGCGGCGCCGCCAGCGCGTTGAACGCCCCGCCCAGCACGCCCCCCACCGAAATCCAAAGATAAAACTCCGTCAGGTACGCCGGGTCCGGACGCAGTTCCGCCAGCCGACGGTGGCACATCATCGCCAGGACGAAGAAAGCCAGCAGGTGCAGCGTCACAACCAGCAGCACCGGCGACCTCGACAGGCTCGCCATCACGAACACGAGCAACAGCACCACCGGCGCGGCCAGCCGCCCCCACCCCCGCGCCGAGATCGGCACCCGATTCGAGAACGCCACGATAAACGTCACCAGGTACAAACTCAGCGGAATCACCCACAGCAGCGGAATCGCCGAGATGTCCGTTGAGATGTGCTGCGTCACCCCCAGCATCAGGCTCGACGGCGCAAACGCCAGCAGGACCCACAGCACCCGCCTTTTCCACCCGACAGGCGCCGCCGGTGCCGCCGCCGCCGCCTTCACCGGTGCCGGCGCTGCGCGGCGGTGCGCGAGAATCGCGCACCCCACCACCAGCGGCGTCAGTATCCAGAATCCCCCGGTCCACGCCACGCTCTGCTGCCAACGCGTCAGCAGTGGTTCGACCACGAACGGATAGGCCAGCAGTCCGATCAGGCTCCCGGCATTGCTCGCGGCATACAGGAAATACGGATCCCTGGCGTGCGGGTGATCCGTCCGCGAGAACCACTTCTGCAGCAACGGCCCAGACGTCGAAACCACGAAGAATGGCAGCCCCACCGTGATGAGCAGCGTGCGGAGAAGCCACACGCGTGGATCGGCCGTCCCCGGCTCGCCCACTTCGATCGGCGCCGGCAGCGTTACCCCCGCGATCACCAGCAGGCCCACGTGCACCACGCCCTGCCACTGCGCAGGCACCTTCGTCGTCAGCACGTGCGCGTACAAATACCCGAGCAGCAGCGCCATCTGGAAGAACACCATGCACGTGTTCCACACCGACGGGCTCCCGCCCAGCAGCGGCAGAAGAACTTTGCCCGACATGGGCTGCACCAGGAACAACAGCGCGGCCGCGAGAAAGATGGCGATTCCGAAGACTCGAAGCATGACCGCAAGCGTAGCGGTTCCCCGAATGGCCGACGTTCAACGGACGGGCAGCCCCCAGCCCTGGAACGCCCCGAGTAGATTGGAATAGTCGTCCGTCCACGTCCGGGCGCCGGGAGCGACCGACCGCCACGCCGGATCCGCCGCCAGGGCCCCCAGCGAACGCTCGTCGCGGGCCAGCACCACCCAGTTCGACGCCTGCTTCGCTTCACCGTGCTGCTGATCGGACACTTCCCCGTCCAGCCGCGAACGAACCACCAGCCCCAACTCCTTGCCGATCCGTGACACCACCGGCGACAGGTCGAAGTACCGGCTCGACACATGGAACGCGATCAGTCCGTTCGCCTTCAGCGTCTTCCGGTATGTATCCACCGCCTCCTTCGTGATCAGGTGCACCGGAATCGCGTCCGACGTGAACGCGTCAATGATGACCAGGTCGTACGTCCCGTCGGGTGTCTTGCCGATCTCGACGCGCCCATCCCCCGGGAGGGCCGGGAAGTGGATGCGAACCGTTTCATCTCGCAGCGCATCGTGCGCGAACGAGAAGTACTCCCGCCGCTGCGCGATCCGCAGAACCGCCGGGTCAATCTCGAACACCGAGATCTCCGAGCCCGGCCTCGCGTAGGCCAGGATGCTCCCGGCCCCCAGCCCGATGAGCCCGATCCGGCCCATCCGACCCGACCGCGTCGTCTCGCGCATCACATCCCCCAGCGGCCCTGAAGGGTGGAAGTAGGTCCCCGGGATGAGGTGCAACCACGGCAACCGCTCCCGCGCGGTCATCGAGTCGCCATCAAACAGCAGCCGCTCGCGGAACGCCGCGTCCGGATAGGGCTGGCTCGCCCCGAGTACGAAGTCGGTGCGGATCTGCAGGCCGTGCAGCGTCGTCCCGTGCCGCAGCGTTCGCCGAGTGTTGTCGGGGTCGGTCATCACGTAGTGAACGCCGAAAAAAGTCCGCTCGCAGTACAGCACGCCCGTGCCCACCGACACGAACGGAGAGACCAGCAGCAGCCCGGCGATCGCCGCGGCGAATCGAAGCCCTCCGCGACGAACCATGCACGCGAACGCCCCCGCCGTGGGTATCACGCCCACCAGCGCGAACCTCAGCAGGCTGGCACGCTGGCTATCCCCCGCGGCCATCGCCCGCAGCGACCCCGCTCGCTCCCCCGCATCCAGGAGAATCGCCGCGACGACCACCACCGCCGCGATCGCCACCGCCGAAATAAGCGCAACCGACTTCGCCCTCGCGCCGCTCAGCACGCACCATACGTCGCGCACCTGCGGGCTCGCGATGCACGCCGCGCCCATCATCATCGGATACTCCATGATGCTCGAGAACACCACCGGGGCGACCAGCGCGTTGAATGCGCCCCCGAGCACGCCCCCCAGCGAAAGCAACAGGTAAAACTCCGTCAGGTGCTCCGCGCCGGGGCGAGATTCCGCCAGCCGCGTGTGGCACAACATCGCCACGCTCAGAAACGTCGCCAGGTGCAGCCCCGCCAGAACCAGCACCGGATGATGGATGCCCGCGAGCAGCATCGCCGCCACCCCCGCCACCCCCACCGGCACGATCCGCCCCCACGCCCGCGACGACAGCGCCAGCCGCGGCGAGAACGCCCACACGAACGACACCAGGTACAGCCCCAGCGGGATCACCCACAGCAGCGGTATCGCCGCCACATCCGTCGAGATGTGCTGCGTCACCCCCAGCATCAGGCTCGACGGGATCATCGCCAGCGCGATCCACCCCAGCCGACGGCCCATCGTCACCGGTCCCGCCCCCGCCTGCGGCGCGGGCGCAGACGCCGCGACCCCTGCCTCGCGCGCCGTCGTCACCCCGCTCCACAGCGCCAGCGGCACAAACAGCACGAGCCCGCCCGCCCACGCTCCATGCTGCTGCCACCGCGTCAGCAGCGGCTCGAACACCAGCGGGTACGCCAGCAGGCCGATCAGGCTCCCCGCGTTGCTCGCCGCGTAAAGAAAATACGGATCGCCGGCGCGGCCGTGCCGTGTCCGCGAGAACCATCGCTGCAGCAGCGGGCCCGTCGCCGACACCACCAGAAACTGCGGCCCCACCAGCAGCGCCAGCGTCGCCATCAGCCACATCGCCGGCGCTCCATGCGGACTTGCCTCCATCCGCGCCGACAACAGCCGCGCCAGGATCGATCCCGGCCACAGATTCAAATACGCCACGTACGCCGCCGCGCCGACGAGCACCAGCCCATGCACCCACACCTGCGCTCGCACCGCCAGCCGCGTCGAAACCACGTGCGAATACAGATACCCACCCAGCAGCACCGCCTGGAAGAACACCATGCACGTGTTCCACACCGACGGACTCCCACCCAGCAGCGGCAACAGTACCTTGCCCGACATGGGCTGCACCAGAAACAACAGCGCGGCCGAGAGGAAAATTCCAAACCCAAAGACGCGAAGCATGGCCGGAGAGTAGGAACAAGCCGGAGCCGAACAGGCCAACATGCAAGGCGACACCCTCCCCGCCTTTCGCCTTTCCTCCCCTCTAGGCTTCCCCATGCGCCGATTCGACGCCATCATCTGCGATATCGACGGCTGTCTCGGTCCGGAGTCCGCGGCCCCGCTCGACGCCGATGCCCTCGCCAGGATCGCCGATCACAACCGCCGCGCCATCCGCGACGCCGACCGGCCCGTGCTCACGCTGTGCTCGGGCCGTCCCCAGCCCTTCGTCGAGTGCCTGTGCCGACTCCTCGGCAATACCACCGTCCCCTGCATCGCCGAGATGGGCGTCTGGGTCTTCGATCCCCGCACGCAGGGCTTCCACCTCGACCCCGCCATCCGGCCCGAACACATCGAGCACATCCGCGAAGCCACCCGGTGGGTCGAGCGCGAACTGCTCCCCCTGGGCGTGGCTATCCAGCCCGGCAAGACCGCGTCCATCTCGCTCTGGCACCCCGACACGCACATGCTCATGAGCCTCAAGCCGCGGCTGGTCGAAGCCTTCGAACGCCACCGCTGGCCCCTGCGGGTCTCCGGCACCGTCGCATGGATCAACTGCGACCTCACCCACGTCAACAAAGACGCCGGCATCGCCCGGGTAATGCAGATGACCGGCCTCACCCGCGAACGAATGGCCGGAATCGGCGACACCCTCGGCGACCTTGCGATCCGCCGCAGCGTCACCTGGTTCGGCTGCCCCGCCAACTCCGTCCCCGAACTCCAGAAACAGGCCGATTTCGTCTCGCCGCGCATCGAGGTGGACGGAGTCCTCGACATCATCGAGCAAATCACCACGCTCGCCTGATCCCAGGTGGCGAAAAGTGGCACGAACCTCCCGGTTCGTGACTCGGCGCATCCTCGGGCCGAGCCGCGGCGCAGCCGGCGTGTGCCACGAGGCGTCTTCGACCCGTGCTCCGAGGCTCCGTGTTGGTTCTCAGCCGACGCAGGAAGCACTGCAAAGCACGCACGTCGCCGCTCTTCGCCCTATTCAGCGGTATTTCCTCCGGTTACACTGCCTCCCGCCGCCATGCCCGCCGCAGAAGAAATAGCCCGCCAGAACATCGACCGCCAACTCGCCGCGGCCGGTTGGCTCGCCCAGGACTACCGCGCCCTCAACCTCGCCGCAGGCCCCGGAATCGCCGTCCGCGAGTTCCCCCTCTCCACCGGCGAGGCCGACTACCTCCTCTACGCCGACGGCAAAGTCATCGCAGTCGTCGAGGCCAAGCCCGAAGGCCACATCGCCGAACAAGCCGAGATCGTCGCCGAGGTCGATCGCCGCCTCTCCGTCGCCGACGCCGCCGAGACGCAGGTCGAGCACGCCCTCCAACGCGCCGCCCGCCTCCGCCAAGCCATCCTCAAGCGCGCCTTCGAGGGCAAACTCGTCCCGCAGGACCCGACCGACGAGCCGGCGGAAAGGCTCCTTGAACAGGCCTGCGCCGGGGTCGGGGCCGATACCGTCACCTTCACCAAGGCCACAGCCAGGAAGCGCGGCAGGACGAGGGCGAGCGCATGAAGACCGCGGCAGAACTCATCGAGGAACTCAACGCCTTGGACGAGTCGGCCACGATCGAAGCCAAGGCCGGTTCGGAGATCGGCAGGTCGATCATGGAGACGGTTTGCGCCTTCGCCAACGAGCCGGGGCTCGGCGGGGGCTACCTGGTGCTGGGTGTGGAGCGCAAGCGCGAGCAACTGTTCGACGTGGGCTACGAGGCGACGGGCTTGGCCGACCCAGACAAGGTACAGTCCGATCTGGCGTCGCAGTGCCGGTCGATGCTGAACAGACCCATCCGCCCGGATGTGCGCGTCGAGATGGTGGGCGGAGCCTCGGTCGTGGTGGCGTACGTGCCCGAGGCGGCTCCTACCGACAAACCGGTCTACATCACGAGCAAGGGCCTGCCGCGGGGCGCGTACCGACGAATCGGCTCCGCCGACCACGAGTGCACCGAAGACGACCTGATCGTGCTGTACCAGGAGCACCGGTCCGAGACCTACGACACCACGGTCATCTCCGACGGCACGCTCGCCGACATCGATCCCTCGGCGATCGAGGAGTATCGCACGCTGCGGGCGAAGGTGAACCCGGACGCGGAGGAGTTGACGTGGTCGGATGGCGACCTGCTGCGTGCATTCGGGTGTGTGCGAGATGAAGGGGCGATGGCGCGCCCGACGGTCGCAGGCGTGCTGCTGTTCGGTACGCCCAAGGCGCTGCGCCGGTGCTTTCCGATGGTGCGAGTGGACTACATCCGCGTGCCGGGACGGGAGTGGGTGAAGGACCCGGACCGGCGCTTTGACACGGTCGAGATCCGGGCTCCGCTGATCGCGACGATCCGAAGGGCGGCGAACGCGATTCTCGACGACCTGCCAAAGTCATTCTCGCTGCCGTCAGCGGAACTCCAGAGCACGGACTCTCCGATTCTCCCGGCGCGCGTGATTCGCGAGGCGGTGGTCAATGCCGTGATGCACCGCAGCTACCGCATCCAAGGCGCACCCACACAGATCATCCGCTATGCCAACCGCCTGGAGATCCGAAATCCCGGTCACTCGCTGAAGGCAGAGGAGCAACTGGGCCAGCCGGGGTCCCAAACGAGGAACCCCAAGATCGCAGCGGTGCTCCACGAGGTGAATATCGCGGAAACGAAGGGCTCGGGTATCCGCGTGATGCGGGAACTCATGCAGCGGAGCAACTTGCTGCCGCCGACGCTGGAATCGACACGCCAGCCCGACCAGTTTGTGGCGAGGTTCTTGTTCCACCACTTCCTCGGCCCCGAGGACGTCGCGTGGCTCGGCGGGCTCACGAGCGAGAACCTCTCGGATGAGGAGTCACGCGCTCTGGTGTTCGTCCGCGAGATGGGGGCGATCGATAATGCGGCGTACCGGGAGATCAACCAGACCGACACCCTGAACGCCTCAACGCGCCTCCGTCGGCTCAGGGATCTCAAACTGCTGGAAAAGAAGGGGTCCGGCAGCCGGACGTACTACGAACGGGGCCCGGCTCTCATCCCGGGGCCTCGAACCGAGGGGGCGGCGGAAAGGGCTGCCCAGAGTCCCCAGGCCGAGGGTCTGAGTCGCCAGGTTCTCACGCAAAGTCGGGAGCTTGGTGAACAAAGTCGGGAGCTTGACGCCGAAAGTCGGGACCCTGACGCCCACCTCACTACCGACGATCTGCCGGAAACTCTCCGGAAAGCGATCGCGGCCCTCTCGCGGAGGCCGAAGGAGGAGGCCCTTCGCGGCGTGATCCGGGAGATATGCGCCTGGCGTTCGCTTACCTCAGCACAACTCGCGAATCTCTTGAATCGTCAGCAAGACCCGCTCGTTCGCGACCACCTCAAACCCATGGTCGCGAGCGGAGAGCTCCGCTACACCATCCCCGAGATGCCCAACCACCCCAGTCAGGCGTACACCGCGCTCTCCGAGCGAAGGGAGACCTAAGCACCCATGCCCGCCGACACCTCCCAGATCGTCAACAAAGCCTGGAACTACGCCCACGTCCTGCGGAACGACGGCCTGTCCTACATGGCCTACACCGAGCAGATCACCTTCCTGCTCATCCTGAAAATGGCCGACGAGATGATGCGCCGGGCGGCCGAAAGGGATGTTCCCGCATGAGCGGCGTCTATCCCATCTTCGTCCTCCCCCCAGACGCCCGTGACACGTCCGAGCCGATGGGCACAAAGGAGAAGTTCTGGTTCGAGCATACGGACGGGAATCGGTGGCTGTTCAAGTTCAACCGCTCCGGGCACGGGGATGATTGGTCCGAGCGCGTCGCGAGCGAGATCGCGGGCCTGCTCGGCCTGCCGCACGGGCACGTGGAACTGGCGACGTTCGAGCAGCGGCCCGGCGTGATGTGCCGCGACTTCACGAACCGGCGGGAGTTGACGCTGGTCCACGGGAACGAACTGCTGGTGATGATGGTCGATTCGGCGTATCCCAAGGACCAGAACTACAAGGTCACGGGCCACACGGTGGAGCGCGTTCTGGGAATCCTCGGGCAGCCGTGGATCGAGCCCCCCGCGGCGTTCGAGCCGGTCGAGGGGATTTCGAGCGCGGTGGATGTGTTCGCGGGGTACCTGCTGCTGGATGCCCTGATCGGGAACACCGACCGCCATCACGAGAGACGATGACCCACGATCCCGATGGCCCGGTCCATCCCGCCGAAGTTCAACTCGCGCCCACGTTCGACCACGCCTCGTGCCTGGGCTTCAATCTGCGCGATGAAGAGCGTCTCGACCGAATGAGGCCGGGAAGTAATCGAACGGTCGAGAGTTTCGCGGATCGGGCGGCGTCGAAGTTGTACCTCGTCGATGTGGAGTCGGCCAAGCCGTTGTCGCCGCTGGGGGCGTTCGTGGAGGCCACGAAAGACCGGCCCGCCGCGAGGCACGCGTGGATCGAGCGGGCGAGAAGAATCACCGATGAGCAGTTGCGGGGAATCATCGCGGCGGTGCCGAGGGAGAGGATGTCGATTCCCGCCCGAGACTTCGCGCTGGCCCATCTCCGAGTGAACCGCGCTAGAATTGGCGCCTTGGAGCCGCAATGAGGACCGCAACCGGACAAGTCCAGGCTCTCTTCATCGCGTGGCAGGATCAGTCGACCAAGCACTATCACCCGGTGGGCCGGCTCGTCTCCGGGCTTCGTCCCCGACTGCCCGAGTACGAGTTCTGCTATCTACAAGGCGTGCGCGATGCGCAGAAGGCCGGGTTCGCCCCCTTGCTTTCGTTCGCCGACATCGCCCGCGTGTATCGCTCGGATGAACTCTTCCCGCTGTTTCAGAATCGCCTGATGCCGCCGGGGCGGGCCGAGTACCGCGCCTTCCTCACGAACCTCGCGATGGACCCGGACCACGCCGATCCCGTGACCATTCTGATGCGCAGCGGCGGCGGGCGGGTGACCGACTCGCTGGAGATGTTCGAGGTGCCCCGCGTGGCCGAGGAGGGAAGCCCCTATCAGACGCGCTTCCTGGCGCACGGGATTCGCTACCTGAATCCTGAATCGCAGCAGCGGGTCCTCTCGCTCAAGATGGACGAGCGACTCCTCATCATGCATGACTGCCAGAACGACGCCGACCGGAGCGCCCTGGCGCTCCGGACTGAAGACCGGGTGATCGTGGGGTATCTGCCCCGCTACCTGCTCGGCGATGCGTTCCAGTTGCTCAACGTGTGCGAGATCGTGGAGGTGTTCGTGGCTCGCGTCAACCCGTCGCCCGCGCCGTTGCAACAGCGGCTCTTGTGCCGCCTGGAGTCCTGCTGGCCGGAGAACTTCCGCCCATTCTGCGGGGATCACTACCGCCCCATGCCCTCCGACGCGACCGACCTGTCGAGTTGGTGCGATCCGTCCGCGGATTCGCACGCATGACCGCCGACACCTCCCAGATCGTCAACAAAGCCTGGAACTACGGTTCCGGGTTGGCTTCGTCAAGGGGATAGTTCCGAAAAGAAAAGCCCCTCAAACGCGCCGACCTCGACGACTTCGTCGAGTGCTTCAACCCCGCCAACCGCCACAAACGCAAATCCAACTGGTCCGAAACCGAATCCAAGAACGCCGGCCCCGAAGGCCGCTGGCGCTCCTTCGACTACCAAGACCTCATCAAGCGCGACAAGGCCAACCTCGACATCTTCTGGCTCAAGGACAAGAACCTCCAGGACGGCGAAGACCTCCCCGAGTCCGACATCCTCGCCCAGAAAATCGCCGACGATCTCCAAACCGCCCTCGACCAGTTCGCCTCAATCGCGGCCGAAATCAAGCAGTAACCGGCGCCATTGGCGGCGTAGTCGCCCAGCGCACCCGCCGCTCGGCGCGCCGCGCATCCGAGTCAACTCTTACCCCCGCTTCGGGCGCGACATTCTCCCCGCGCCCGCCAACCTTCCATTTTGAGAGATTTTTTTCCTCCTCCGCCGCAAGCACTTACGCGCAGCCCGCCCGGCCCCTTCGCGCGCATTTGCGCGCAAACACGCGAAATGCCCCCGTATTACGGAGGACCTCCACGATGTCTCTCACCCGCCTCAACGGCCACGCCACTCCCGACACCCACCCGCCGCACCCCAGCGCCGCCGTGCCCTCCATCCCCTTCACCCCCATCACCATCTCCATCCAACCGCCCCCCACACCCATCCACCCCGCGCCATCGAATACTCCCCCGCCCCCCTCCGATTTGCCTTCTGCGATTTGCCATTTGCCGTTTAACCCCTCCCCCGCCGCCGCGGCCTACATACTCCAGTCCCTCACCAACCCCCAGGCCCCCCTCTGCGGCATCGCCGACGATCATCACACGTCCGTCGAGGCTCTCTGCCGCTGGATCATGAGCCCCGAGGTCCAGGCCCGCCTCGACATCATCCGCTCCGTCGCCGCGCTCAAGGTTCGCATGTCCGTCGAGCGCGAACTCCCCCACGTCGGCGCCTGCCTGATCCACGCGATGGACCAGTACCACAACGAGTTGGACATCTTCCGCCCCGACGGCGACGACACGCTCAAGGAGCGCGAGCACCGCCGCCGCGCCCGCGCCACGGCCGGCAAGCACGCCTGGCACCTCCAACACCTCGCCACCTACACCCACACCGACACCTCCGCCCCCCACGGCCCGCGCATACCCAAGTCCCACCGCCGGCGTGTCGCACCGCGCGCCTTCGACCCGTGCACCCCCGGCACAAACGCGCCCGACCAGCCCGCCGCCATCTCACCCCAGCCCAGCCGGCACTCCACCCCGCGAGCCGCATCCATCACCGGCCCGCAAAGCCAAAGCACTCCCGCCGCGCCCGCGTCAGAACGCGGCGCCAGCCTGCAAGCCGAGCCCGCGGCCAAGTCGCCCGACCAAAACGCCCCCGCCCTGCCCCTTTCGGAGCCCAGCAACACACCGACGCCACACCCCTCCCCCACTCCGCCAAACGGCCACCCGTCCACTTCGCTCCCCGCCCCACTCACCTTTCCTCAATCATCGTTCATCTCTCCGCCCCCTCCCGCGCCCCCAACCCCGCCCAAGGACACAACCCCGCGCCCCAACACGCGGTCCGCCACGCCACAAAACTCCATAATCCCCGACACCCGCGCCCAACCCCCGCCCAGCCCAGCGCACTCTGCCACCTAGCCACTCCGCCCCTCACACCGTCGCCTTCGCCAGCCCCGCCTCGCCCAGCACCCGCTGCGCGTACTGATTCATCGCGTCCCGGAGTTGCTCGAAACTCTCCAGCACGTAGTAGATCGGCTGGAAGTGGTCGATCTCGAAGTCGGTGTTGCAGATGCGCTCGAGGTCGAAGGGGCGCCACTGGGCCACCGGGCGCGGCGTGCAGTCCGGCACTTTTTCGCCCTTCTTCTCCCAGCCCCCTTCCAGCGCGTACTTGCTCTCCGCGTGGCTCGAAACCAGGCCGCTCCCGTACACCTTTACCTTGCCGTCCTCGCGGATCAGCCCGAACTCGACCGTGAACCAGAACAGCCGCCCCAGTCGCAGGATGTGGACCTGGTCGTCGCACATCAAGGCCGCGCGGCCGTACGTCTGCAGGAAATCGGCGAACACCTTCAGCGTGTGCAGCGGCACATGCCCGAACACGTCGTGGAAGATGTCCGGCTCGGGAAGGTAATCCATCACCTCGCGCGGCCGGATCAGCACCGTGGTGGGAAACTCGCGCTGCGCCAGGCACGCGAAGAACGCCTTCTGCGGCAGGTACCCCGGGACGCCGTAACTCGACCAGTCGCTCTGGGCCTTCAGGAACTTGTTGATGCCGTCCAGGTGCGTCCCCTTCTTGAGCACCACCCCCCCCGCGACGGTGTGGTCCTGATCGAGAGCAACGTCGTCCAGCAGCGGGAGCCGGTCGCGCGTGAGGCGGAGAATCTTCATGCCCTCGATGAACTGCCGCGAGACCTGCTGCTCGAGCACCGTCCAGCGGCGGTCGAAAAGATCGCGCCACACGTCGTGATTCTCGCGGGTGTACTTGGTGTAGTGCTGGGTGATGTAGAACTTGTCCGCGTCGATGGCGTCCGAGGGCATGCCCGGCGCGGCGTCGCACGCGGCCTGCGCCTTGCGGGCCTCTTCGCCGTCGATGATGTTGTTGTAGTTGATCGGTGCGTGCATGGTGCGCCTCCTGTCTCCGTTTCCGCGAATCTCGGTATTCTAAACCGGCCGCCCGAGCCGCGAACACTCGGAGAATCCCATGGTTGTCGATCCTCGGTTCCTGGAGAAGCACGACGGGCCCTGATCGGGCATTCACGCCTTCCCGTGCTTGTGCGGGCGCCGCACGACCCAATCGCCCGAGACGTCCCAACCCTGCGAGCGGTATCCCTCGACCAGCGCGGCGTACTCGTCGTCGGAGTGCGCGGTGACCGGCCCCAACCGGATGACGGGCGGCGAAGAGTCGTCGAGATCGATGATGACGTGAGTGATCTCGCGTGCCGCCTTCCAGGCCGCCGACCCGAACGACATTCCCGGGCACGGCGCGAAGGGCAGGTCGCGTTTCAGGGTGGCGGTCGCACGGGCGTGCTTTCGACCTCCGGATTCGAGAATCTCAAACCGCAGGATCGTGAGCATGCAATCCTCTCGAAACCACGCGCGACGGACTCGTCTTTCGTACTGCCGCAGGCGGCGCCGAGATCGCCCATCTTGCCCCGGCTGTGGCGCGAGTATCGAGTGTGCGGGCGGTGCGAGATCGGGCTTGCCGGACGCGACCGGAATGCCGGGATGATCGGACGCGGTCAGATTCGGCCGCGGAAGCAGGACCAGGCCTCCGGCTCGTTCAGCGCCTGTTCGGGCGCGATCGGAAGATCGTCGTCGCAGCGGCGGCGGTGGACGGCGGCGCGGATGCTGTCGTCCGGGTCGGGGCGGACGATCGGGACATCGCTCCCGAACCAGAGCAGTTCGCCCGGCTTGCAGCCCGCGCGCTCCAGATCGCGCAGCGGAAGGACGCGGTCGAGCCGTTGCGGAAGTTCCCGCCCGAGCACCTCGATATCCGCGAGCAGATGGCACGGCTGCACGCTGCAGACGACGCCCAGTTCGGCGAAGCGCGGGACGTCGGCGGCGTCGATGATCTCGGCGTGCTCGATCCGGACGCGCGGGCGTCGGCCGGCGCGGGATTCCACGGCGTCGAGCACCGACCGCACCGCGCCGTCGCCGATGGCGTGGACGGCGAGTTCGAGCCCCGCGGCCGCGGTCTGGTCCATCGCCTGCGCCAGTTGGACCACCGTCATCAGCGGCGTTCCGCACGGATGTCCGGGCAGCGGGTGCGAGAAGGGCGCGAGCATCCACGCCGTGCGGCTGTTGAGCGTGCCGTCGGCGAAAACCTTGGCGCCGGCGAGTTCGACCTTTCCCTGCCGCTGCCAATCGGGCGCGGCGGCCAGGGCGCGATCAAACTCGGCGAGCGGCACGTACACGCGCACGCGCTGCGTGAGTTCCCCGGTGTCGGCGAGGCGGGCGAGAACCGGCCCCAGCCAGTTCGGGGCGAGCAGGTCGTGGATTTCGGTGAACTGGTGGCGGGCGAGGTCGGCCAGGCCGGTCCGGACGAGCAACTCGCGCTCGGATCGCGATGGTTCGGGAATGGCGTTGCGGGCGTTGAAGGCCGCGGCCTCGAGGAGCAGCCCGGTCGGAGTTCCGGCATCATCCCGGACAATGACGCCGCCTTGGGGGTCGGGGGAGGAATCGGTGAGATTGAGCCGGCGGAAGACCGGCGTGCTGGCGAGGACGGCGTGGTAGTCAAAGGACAGAATCAGCGCGGGGCGCGAGCCGGCGATGCGGTCCAAGTCGGCGCGAGTGGGCCAGAGCGGATCGGTCCAGCCTTCGACCCGCGCGCTGTGGGCGAGCAGCCAGCGCTCGCGCGAAGGGTCGTCGGCATCGAGGCGCGCGGCTTCGTCACGAACGCGCTCCAAACACTCGGCGCGAGAGCGGCAGTCGGCGAGGCTGAGCATGGAGAGAGCGCGGCCGTGCATCGCGATGTGCGCGTGAGCCTCGCGGCGCGGCGATGTGGACAACCTGTCGGTCTCGGCGATCACGGAGCGACTTTACGCAGCATCTCGTCGATCTCACGGTGCGCGTCGGCGGGCGAGAGCACCTCGTCGGAGAAGTCCAGACGCATGACTCCGAAGCGCGCGCGGACGGTGACACCGAAGGGATCGACGCCGACGGCGACGGGCGCGGCGGGCGCGGTGCCGAGCGCGGCGCGGCAGGCGGCGGCGAGGAGATCGGGGCGCGCGTTCAGGCCGCGGCAGAGCGCGGGCTCGAACGGCGCGAGCGGATTGCCGCGCGTGATCTCGGCGGCGTCGAGGACGATGTCGTCGCGCCGCACCGACTCGAGGTCGAGGAGCATCCAGCGCGTGAGGTTGGGACGACCGAAGAAGGCGACGTGCCGATCGCAGGCGGCGTGTCGCGCGGGATCGATCTCGACGGGCGCGCCGAGCAACTGGAGCGAGTCGCTTGTGTCTTCGGGAATGAACAGCGTGAGGTTGTCCTGCATGAGGACATCCGCGTGGACGGGCATGACCGGCTCGCCGGTCGCGGGGTCGGGAACGAAGCGCACCGGGTCCATGCGTTCGCCGACCTGGAGCAGGCCCTCGCTCCATCGGGAAAGGGCGCGGCGGAGATTGGCGATGGCTTTGGGATCGGGGTCCACGGGTGCATTGTCCGCGGGGGGCGGCCGCGACGCAAGGTCTTTGGAAATAAACGAGTTACGACAGCAGCGGGCGTTTATGAAGGGGCGGTTGCGGGCGGCGGATCAGCGTCGCGGTGGGGGCGGTTTGGAGAGGGGCTTGAAGTGGGGAGGGCGAGAGAAGGACGATGGCTCGGTGGGTGCGTCGGGTGGTGGTGGGGGGCGCATCGGGATGTGCGGTGCGCGCGGGAGGAAAAACAAAGCGGGGCCGAGTTGTCGGCCCCGCTTCGTCGAGTTCTGCTTGGTTGTCCGCGAGGCCATCCCGCCGAAAGGCGGGGCCGCACGTCTTGTCGTGCGCTCGCGATCGGACATGGGGGCCGGTGGGCCAGCGGGAGTTCCGCCGGACAGCCGCGTGAGTGGAAGCGCGCCGTTCGAAGGCGTTCGCTCCACCGCGGCCCGTCACCGGCCGCGCTTACTTCTTCTTCTTTTTCTTTGCCTTCTTCTTGGCCATGACGATCTCCTTGGTGTGAGTGAGGACGGAACGACGCGAACGCGCGTGAACCGGCCTTACTTCTTCTTCTTTTTCTTGGCTTTCTTTTTCGCCATGAAACCATCTCCTGAAAGGGAGTGAGCCTCGGTCATGGTGGCGCACGCTGCGCCGACCCGCCGCGCTCGTGGACGACAGATTATCGGAAGTTGGGCCTCTTGTGCATGAGTTCACGAAAAAATTTGTAGATTCTGTTCGATCGCGCGCGGAGGGCGATGGCGCTGTAGACTTTCTTCGAACGATGGAGTCGGCGCGACATGGGCGAGATCAAGTCACGGACTCTGAAGTGCGGCGCGCCGCTCATCGTGGAGCGGATGGACGGCGTGCGCTCCGCCGCGGTGACGTGGCTGGTGCCGTGCGGGGGTGCGTTCGATCCCGCGGACCGGCTGGGACGCGCGACGATGTGGGGCGAACTGCTCATGCGCGGCGGGGGAGCGTTGAACTCGCGCGAGCAGGCGGACGCGTTTGATCGCCTGGGCGTGAGCCGGGGGACCGAGTCGGGCGCGTTCACGTTCCGGATCGGCGCGACGTTGCTGGGAGAGCACCTGGAAGAAGCGCTGCCGCTGCTGGTGGACATGGCGCTGCGGCCGCGGATGGACGAGGACGCGGTGGAGCCCGCGCGGGACCTGGCGCTGCAGGCGCTGGCGTCGGTGAACGACGAGCCGCACGAGCGGGCGGGGTTGCTCATCCGGGCCAAGCATCAGCCCCCGCCGCTGGACCGATCGGGGCTGGGGACGGAGGAAGGTCTTAAGTCCTTGAGCCGAGAGGAGTTGGTGAACGGGTGGCGTGAGTGCGCCAAGCCTGCCGAGTCGATCTTTGCGGCGGCGGGCGTGGTGGACATCGACGGGCTGGAGGCGCGGCTGAACGCGTTGCTGGACAGGTGGTCGGGCACGAACCCGGAGCCGGCGGTGGGGCCAACGCCCGCCCGCGGGTATCACCATGAAGAGGATGACACCAACCAGGTGCAGATCCTGATCGCGCACGACGCCCCGGCCGAGCCGGACAACGACAGTCTCCTGGAGAAACTGACCGTCGGAGTGCTTTCCGGGGGGATGGCGGGGAGGTTGTTCTCCGAAGTGCGCGAGAAGCGGGGGCTGTGCTACAGCGTGAACGCGGGGTATCGGGGAGATCGCGACTACGGAGCGGTGACGGCGTACGTGGGCACGACACCCGAGCGGGCGCAGGACTCGCTGGATGTGCTGTGGGGCGAGTTGCAGAGGATCATGTCCGTTCCGGGGCGGGTGACGCCCGAGGAGTTCAATCGGGCCCGGGTGGGGATGAAGAGCGGATTGGTGTTCAGCGGGGAGTCCACGGGGGCGAGGTCGAGTGCGCTGGCGTCGGACCAGCGAAGGCTGGGCAGGCCGCGGAGTCTGGAGGAGATCGCGGCGAAGATCGACGCGGTGACGCTGGACCAGTTGAACGCGTACCTGGCGAGACGGTCCCTGGGGAAGGTCACGATCGTGACGCTGGGGCCGAAGGGGTTGAAGAGCCCGGGGTGAGACAGGGGTCACCATGCTGCGAGTTCGTGAGCGGTCCCGCCTGGCTGGTGTCAGGGGTCTTGTTCATCACGCCCCTCGTCGGTTGCGGCGACGAGCGAGCACTCTCGGGCTGATGGCCGCGGGCGCATATCCTTTACTTGAACGACAAGTCTTGAGGTGCATCATGGTGAGCCAAGGACCCCTGAACGTCACTCTGCCGCAGGATTTGGCGGATTTGGTGCGTCGCAGACTCGCGGGCGGGGAGTTCCATTCCGCGGAGGATGTCATCCGGGCCGCGTTGGTGCTGCTCTCGACCGACATCGGCGGCGATGATGCCGCGACCATTCGAGCCAAGATCGACCACGGCTGGGAGCAGGCCCGGCAGGGCAAGTTGATACCGGGCTCTGACGCGATCGCTCGCTGGAAGTCGCGACAAGGTGGTTCCGGGCCGACCGATGAGTGAGAGTCGCTTTCTCGTCACCGAGGCTGCTCAGGCTGATCTCGACGGGATTCAAGCCTACTTGCAGTCTGAGAGTCCTCGCGGCGCCGGGATCGTTGGGGAAGCGATTTGGGCCGCGCTGGAACGTCTTGCTGAATACCCGCGGATCGGTCATGCCCGACCAGACTTGACGGATAGGCCGGTGTTGTTCTGGCCGGTCTTTTCGTATCTGATCGTGTACAACCCGGATGTCCGGCCGATCCAAGTCGTTCGAGTGCTGCATGCTTCGAGAGATGTTCGACGAGTCGGTCTTTGATGCCTACTCCCCCTCCCATCCTTCCCATCGGAACCGCCGTGGTCGTGCTGGTGGATGTCCGCGGCGGTAACGGCCGGGCCGCGCATCCCAAGGGGACGGCCGGGGTCGTGGTCAGCGCTCCCGCCGACATGGAACACGCGTACCGGGTCAGGTTTCCGGGCGGGGATGAGGCCTCGCTGAAGCGCCGCGAGATTGAGGTCCTGAAGCACTATCACGCCTCGGCGTACGGGGTTGACCCGCTCTCTCGTGATGACCTTCGGCGCTTCGTGATCTATCGGTGCATCGTGGGATCGCGAGCGTATGGGCTGGACCACGGCGAGTCGGACATCGACCGGCGCGGGATCTACCTACCCCCGGCGGCCATGCACTGGTCGATCTTTGGAGTTCCGGAACAGATCGAGAGCACGGAAACTGAGGAGTGCTACTGGGAACTCCAGAAGTTCCTCGGCCTTGCGCTCAAGGCGAACCCCAATGTTCTGGAGGCGCTCTACACGCCCCTGGTCGAGTTTGAGACGCCCCTGAGCGCGGAGTTGCGGGGGATGCGATCCGTGTTTCTGACGCGGCTGGTGTACCAGACGTTCAATGGGTACGCGATGAGCCAGTTCCGCAAGTTGGAGCAGGATCTGCGGACGAAGGGGACGATCAAGTGGAAGCACGCGATGCACCTGATCCGGCTGCTGCTTGCCGGGATTCGTGCTCTGGAATCCGGCGAGTTGCCGGTGCGGGTGGAGGACGAGCACCGGGCTTCACTGGTGGCGCTGCGGGATGGGGTGATGCCATGGGAGGATGCGGATCGATGGCGGCTTGATCTGCACGAGCGATTCGAACGGGCGTTCGAGCGGACAAGGTTGCCCGAGCGACCGGACTATGAGCGCGTGAACGGGTTTCTGGTGAGGGCGAGGAGGAGCATGGTGGAGAGCCCGAGCACATGAGCGGCGCGGCCTCGCTCAACTACGACCTCTGCCGCCGCCTCGCGGCCGAGCACCCCTACCCCCTCCTGTTCGCCACGATCAGCGGTGCCCATCTCTACGGCTTCGCATCCGCAGACTCCGACTACGACCTCCGCGGCGTGCACATCGTGCCGGCGAGGGAGGCGCTGCGGATCGAGCCGATCCGGGACACGATCGAGGCCGGTGGGGTGCGTGAGCGCGTCGAGATCGATCTGGTCACGCACGACGCGTTCAAGTTCTTCCGGTTGATGCTCAAGAAGAACGGGTATGTGCTCGAGCAACTGCTGTCGCCGCTGGTCGTGCTGACCACGCCCGAGCACGCGGAGATCAAGGCTCTCTCGGCCCGGTGTATCACCAAGTTCCACGCGTTCCACTATCTGGGTTTCGCGGAGACTCAGTGGCGATTGTTCAGCAAGGAAGACCCGCCGCGCGTCAAGCCGCTGCTGTATGTCTACAGGGTTCTGCTGACCGGCATTCATCTCATGCGGGCGGGAGTGGTTGAAGCAAACCTGCGACGGCTGAACGAGGAGTATCGACTGCCGTACATCGAGGAACTGATCGCGCGCAAGGCCGGCGGGGCGGAGAGGGAGCGACTGACGGGCGCTGACCTTGAGTTCCACGCCAGCGAGTACGCGCGGCTGCGGGCGAGGCTGGAAGAGGAGCGCGACCGCTCGGCGCTGCCGGAGCATTCGACGGCGCTTAAGCCGCTGAGCGACTTGCTGGTGAGAGCAAGGATGAGTCAATGACGGCGGTGAGGGGAGTACACTCTGGCCGGTAGATCGCCATGAAGAAGTCGAGCATCGAGAGCATCGCCCGCGCTTTGAACAACGCCTCCGTGCCGTTCCTCGTCGTCGGGGGGCTGGCCGTGGTGGCGCACGGTTATGGCCGGAATACCCAGGATCTGGATCTGGTCATCCGGCTTGAGCCAGAGTCGATCCGCCGGGCGTTTGAAGCGCTGGCGACGCTTGGGTATCGACCCCTGGTTCCGGTAACCGCCGAGGCATTTGGGGACCCCGCACAGCGGGCCCGTTGGATCGCCGAAAAGGGGATGACCATCCTCAACTTCCATAGCGATCAACATCACCAGACGCCGGTGGATGTGTTTGTGTCCGAACCTTTCGACTTCCAGAGCGAGTACACACTCGCGAAGGTCGAAGAGGTGGGACCGGGCGTCCCGATGCGGGTGGTGCGGCTGGAAACGCTGCTGGTACTCAAGAAGACGGCCGGCCGGCCGCAGGACTTGGCGGACATTGCCGAACTCGAGCGCCGACGTGGGATGCGTTCAAATGGCTGATGAGATCGACTGGAGCCTGACGACGTTTGAGGGGCTTCGCAGGAAGCAGCAGGAAGAGTTCGCCGCGCTTCCGTTCAGCGAAAAGTTGGCCCGGATCGAGGAGATGAACGAGGTCGCGGAGATGTTCGAGACGGCTCGGGCGAAGCGGGCGGCGGACGAAGCGGCGAATGCGGCGGGGCGGGTGCGGGGTGGCGCCGACCCCCTCCGCCTCGAAGACTCGGCACCTCCCCCTTCGGGGAGGACTTAAAGGCCTCGAAGACTCGGCACCTCCCCCTTCGGGGAGGACTTGAGGCCTCGAAGACTCGGCACCCTCTTCGGTGAGGGCCTGGTCGAGTACACTCTCCGCCGTGACTTCTTCCCGCACGTTTCGAGTGGCGGTTCAGTACGCGCTGATGGGCGTGTGCCTGTTTGTGCTGCTCGCCTTTCTGGCCTATCCCATCCTGCTCACGGTTCGCGGGGGGTTTTATGAGGATCCGGCGGCCCGCACCGGTTTTACGCTCGATCACCTGGTGCTGGTTTTTCAGGATCCGCGGCTGGTGGGGGCGCTGTTCAACTCGCTGAAGATCGCCGCGAGCACGACGACGCTGGCCATCCTCATCGCCCTGCCGCTGGCGGTGTTGTCGGCGCAGTTCAACTTTCCGGGCAAGTCGCTCTTCAACGCGGCGGTGCTGGTGCCGCTGATCCTGCCGCCGTTTGTCGGGGCGATCGGGATGCGGGCGATCTTGGGGAGGGCGGGGGCGCTCAATGCGTTGCTGGGGACGGAGATGGACATCCTGGGCTCCGCGGCCGCGGCGGGGGTGGTGGTGATCCAGGCCTTCTCGCTGTATCCGATCATCTATCTGAACACGACGGCCTCGCTGGCGAACCTGGACCCGGCGCTGGATGAGTGCGGGCGGAACCTGGGGGCGGGGTTCTGGAGGCGGTTTTTCCGGATCACGCTGCCGCTGGTGCGGCCGGGGCTGTTCGCGGGGGCGACCATCGTCTTCATCTGGTCGTTCACGGAACTGGGCACGCCGCTGATGTTCGACTACTACGAGGTGGCGCCCGTGCAGATCTTCAACGGGCTGAAGGAGGTCGAGGGGTCGTCGCGGCCGTACGCGTTGACGCTGGTGGTGCTGAGCGCGGCCATCGGGCTGTACCTCCTGGGGAAGTTCGTGTTCGGCCGGCGCGGGTATGCGATGCAGACGCGGGCGTCGCGGGCGGGGGGCGTTACGGAGTTGCTGGGCGCGAAGGGGTACGCCGCGGCGGGGGCGTTCGCGCTGGTCGCGGCCATCGCGCTGCTTCCGCATATCGGGGTGGTTCTGACGAGCCTGACGCATCCGGGGCAGTGGTATGAGTCGGTGCTTCCCGAGGCGTTGACGACTTCGCACTACCAGCAGGCGCTGACGTCGGGCGATTCGTTCCGGGCGATCAGCAACAGTCTGAAACTGTCGGCGGTCGCGATGGCGGTGGACATCCTGTTCGGGCTGCTGGTGGCGTACCTGATCGTGCGGACCAACCTGCGGCTGCGGTGGCTGCTGGATGCGTTGTGCATGCTGCCGCTGGCGGTGCCGGGGCTGGTGCTGGCGTTCGGGTTTGTGGCGATGAGCCTGCGGTGGCCGTTCGGCAAGGACGGTCCGCTGTCGGGGTTCGCGAGCATTCTGGCGACTGATCCGAACCCGCTGCCGTTTTTGGTGGTGGCGTACGCGATCCGGCGGTTGCCGTACATCGTGCGTTCGACCGCGGCGGGGCTGGAGCAGACCAGCGGCGATCTCGAGGAGGCCGCGATGAACCTGGGGGCGAGCCGGTTCACGGCCGTGCGGCGGATCATCGTGCCGCTGATCATGGCGAACCTGATCGCGGGAGGGTTGCTGGTGTTCTCGTTCTCGATGCTGGAAGTGAGCGACTCGCTGATCCTGGCGCAGCAGACCACGGACTACCCGATCACGAAGGCGATTCTGGCGTTCATGGACCGGCTGGGGGATGGGCCGTACATCGCCAGCGCGATGGGCGTGTGGGGGATGGCGCTGCTGACGACGACGATCTTCGCGGCGAGCACGCTCTTGGGGAAGAAGTTGGGGTCGATTTTCAGGGTGTAGTCGGGGGCGCGTGGTCAGGGCGAGTTCGAGGCGGCCCAGGCGCCGCCGCGGATGCGTTCGGTGGGGAAGTCGAGGGTGAGTCGGCCGGTCTCGGCGCCGGCGGTCGTTTCGTCGCGGATGGTGATGGTGGACATGCCGAAGGCTCCGGCACACGGATTTGTGGATGCGAGGTGGTGACCGAGCGGTATTCATGCCGGATTCGTCAAGGGGTCGGTTGCGGTCGAGTCTGCCGCCGAATCCACTGACCGACGCGATTGGGGAGCCAACCATCCCCCATGCTCCGCGACGCCCACTCTCGCCGCCCCGGCTTCGATGCGCTCCGCGTCGGCGCGATGGTTGCCGTTGTGTTCACCCACGCGGGCATGTCGTACATGGTGAACCCGCCGCGGATCGAGCAGTGGCCGGTGCACGACCCCCCGGGCATGGCGTTGTTCGACCTGGCGTTCCTGTATGTGAGGACGGGCGTGATCGGGGTGTTCTTCGCGTTGTCGGGCTTCTTCGCCGCGGAATCGTGTGCGCGGGTTTCGCCGGGGGAGTTTCTCAAGTCGCGGTGGAAGCGGATCGGCGTGCCGCTGGTGGTGAGCGCATTCCTCGTGCTGCCGGCGATGTATCTGGTGTGGTGCTGGGCGGCGTGGCTGCGGGGCTACATCAAGCCGGAGCAGATCTTGTCGTACCGGCTTTCGACCGCTGACAAGACGGCGCTGATGGGCCCGGCCCACCTGTGGTTTCTCGAATACCTGATGCTGTACGCCGCTGCGTTCGCGGTGTGGCGGTGGGCGGTGCCGGCGCGGCGGCTGGCGGCGACGGCCGCGGGCGAGGCGTGGGTGATCGCGGCGGGGGCGTGCGCGACGGCGGCGGGGCTGGCGGTGTGCGTGGCCATGGATCCGGCGTTCGTGACGGAGTTTCGCAACGATTTCACGCCGCGGCTGTGGTTCTTCGGGTACAACGGGCTGGTGTTCGCGGCGGGGGCGGGGCTGTGGCGATACCGGGCGGGGCTGGAGGTGGTGGGGCGGTGGTGGTGGGCGGCGGTGCTGCTCGCGCAGGGGGTGTTCGCGTGGTGGATGTGGGTGGCGCCGGGCGAGTGGGCGTGGGTGGGGCTGCTGGCGGGAGCGCCGGTGTTCACGGTGCTGATGGTGCTGGGTTGGATGGGGGGAGCGGGGAATGGATGGCGGGTGGTGAGCGGAAAGCCGGAGGAAGGCGGCGTGGGCAAGTGGCTGGCGGGCGCCGGCTACGGGGTGTACGTCGTGCACTTGCCGATTGTGTGGGCCGCGCAGATTGTGATGCAGCGGGTGGAGTGGCCGACGGTGGTGAAGTGGCTGGTGGCGGGGAGCGTGGGGCTGGCGGGAGCGGCGGGGCTGGTGTGGGGGTGGGGGAAGTGGCAAATGGCGAATAGCAAATAGCAAACTGCTACAGGGCCACGATTGGAGTTCGTGGGGTTACGGGAGGAGTTTCTCGCGGAGGCGCGGAGGGCGCGGAGCGGAGAAGAGCAGGGGAGCGGGAGAAGGCCTCCCGCTATTCCTTGCGGCCGACCATGTAGTTGGGCGATTCCTTGGTGATGACGATGTCGTGGGGGTGATTCTCAACGACGGTGGCGGCGCTGACGCGGCAGAATCTTGCCTGGGTGCGGAGTTCTTCGATGTTCTTGCAGCCTGTGTAGCCCATTGCGCTGCGCAGGCCGCCGACGAGTTGGTAGGCGAACTCGGCGAGGGTGCCCCGGTAGGGGACCAGACCCTCGACCCCTTCGGGGACGAACTTCTGGGTGGGCTTGCCGTCGGCGCCGACCTTGTCGGCCTGGCGGTAGCGGTCGGCGGAGCCGGCGGACATGGCGCCCTCGCTGCCCATGCCGCGGTAGGACTTGTAGCGACGGCCGTGGGTGATGACCATTTCGCCGGGAGATTCGTCGAGGCCCGCGAAGAGGGAGCCCATCATGACGGCGCTGGCGCCGGCGGCGATGGCCTTGGGGATGTCGCCGGAGAGGCGGATGCCGCCGTCGGCGATGACGGGAACGTCGGCGTGCAGATCGGCGATGGCCTGGGCGACGTGCATGATGGCGGTGACCTGGGGAACGCCGACGCCGGTGACGACGCGGGTGGTGCAGATGCTGCCGGGGCCGATACCGACCTTGACGGCGTCGGCGCCGGCCTCGATGAGGTCGCGCGCGGCCTGGGCGGTGGCGATGTTGCCGGCGATGACCTGGACGTTTTTGTAGCGCTGCTTGATTTGCTGCACGGTCTTAAGGACGTTCTCGCTGTGGCCGTGGGCGGTATCGACGACGAGGACATCGGCCTCGGCGGCGATGAGGGCCTCGACGCGGTCGAACTGGAAGACGCCGACGGCGCCGCCGCAGCGGAGCCGGCCGCGGGAGTCGCGGCAGGCGTGGGGGAACTGGCTGAGGCGGTCGATGTCCTTCATGGTGATGAGGCCGGTGAGACGGCCGGCGGCATCGACGAGGATGAGTTTTTCGACTTTGTTCTCGTTGAGGATCTTCTCGGCCTGCTCGAGGGTGGTGCCGGCAGGGGCGGTGATGAGGCCGGTGGCGGTCATGACGTCGCGGACTTTGACGGAGGTGTTCTCGACGAACTTGAGATCGCGCCGGGTGATGATGCCCAGGGCCTTGCCCTTGCCGCGGAGGTTGGCCGAGCCGTCCTCCGTAACCGGAAAACCCGAGACGTTGTGGGCACGCATGAGTTCCTTGGCGCGGGTGACGGTGTCGTCGGGGCCGAGGGTGATGGGGTCCTGGATGACGCCGTTGGCGGAGCGTTTGACCTTGGCGACTTCGCGGGCGTGGACTTCGACGGGGATGTTCTTGTGGATGATTCCCAGGCCGCCTTCCTGCGCGAGGGCGATGGCGAGGGCGGACTCGGTGACGGTGTCCATGGGGGCGGAAACGAGCGGGATGTTGATGGAGATGCCGCGGGTGAGGCGCGTGGAGGTGTCGGCGTCGGCGGGCATGACGGCCGAGCGGTGGGGCAGGAGCAGGACGTCATCGAAGGTGATGCCGTCGAACTGGATCTTGTTTTCGGGGAGGAAGCCGGCGGGCGGAGGCCCCGGAGCGACGGTCTTTTTGGGACTGGATATGGCTGCCATGGGATAGGGTTGGGGGCGTGGGGGCGGGTGTCAAGGGCCCGCCCGAAGTGGAAGCGCGGCGGAGCGGCAAACCGGCGAAGTCGCGAGGGCGTTGTCGGTTAAACTGCCGGTATGGCGCTGCTGCCGTCGCACGTCGTTGACTTAGGCTCGCGGCCCGAGTTGGGCACCTGCGAGTGGCTGCTCACCAACGGGCTGGGCGGCTTTGCGATGGGGTGCGCGGATGGGGTGAATCGGCGGCGGTATCACGGGCTGCTGGTGGGGGCGACGCGGCCGCCGGTGGGGCGGGTGCTGGGGCTGGCGGGCATGGCGGAGACGCTGGTGGTGGTCGGCGCGGCGGGCGGGGTGCAGCGGTTCGGGATCTCGGACTTCAAGTTCCACGGCTGGGATGGACATGTGGGGAGCGCACCGGCGGAGTTTCGGACGGACGGGGTCGAGGCCGCGTGGCGGTGGCAGGTGGCGGGCGCGGGAGAAGTGGAACGACGGCTGGTGCTCGCGGAGGGCCGGAACGCGGCGGTGATTCGGTATTCGGTGCGGACGAAGGGGCACGCGTGGCTGGAGTTGCGGCCGCTGGCCGCGATGAGGGACTTTCACGGATTGGTTCGCGGGCGCGATCAGGCGTGGCGGTACGACGCGAGCGGCGAGGGCGAGCGGGCGAGTGTGCGCGTAGGGGATTGGGCGCTGCACATGCTGGTGGTGGGGGCGCAGTTCTCGCCGCGGCTGGATTGGTGGTGGAACTTCGGGTATGCGAGGGATCTGGAGCGCGGGCAGGACGGGCGCGAGGACCTGCTGTGTCCCGGTACGTTCGTGCTGGAGTGCGACAGCCGGCGCGACGCGTCGTTCGCGGTCTGGATGGACGACGGGCCGGCGCCGGGGAGCGCCGAGGAACTCGTGCACGAGAAGCGGACGCGGCTGGGGCGGCTGGCTGTCACTGTCGGTCGTGCGTGCCCGGGCGCGGAGGCGACACGGACGGCGGCGCTGGCGGCGGCGGGCGATCAGTTCGTGGTCAAGCGGGAATTGCCGGCTTCGGAACAGGCGGCCGGGGCGCGGATGACGAGCGTGATCGCGGGCTATCCGTGGTTCGGCGACTGGGGGCGCGACACGATGATCGCGCTGCCGGGCCTGCTGCTGGCGACGAATCGGTTCGAGGAAGCACTGAGCGCGCTGCGGGCGTTCGCGGCCATGCGCCGGCGGGGGCTGGTGCCCAACTGCTTCGACGATGCGACGGGCGAGGTGAAGTACAACACGGTGGACGGGTCGCTGTGGTTCATACAGCGGGCCTGCGACTACCTGGAGAGTTCGGGCGATCGGGCGGGCTTCGGCGAGCACCTGTTGCCTGCGTGCATCGGCGTCGTGAGTGCGTACGCGGAGGGGACGGACTTTGAAATTCGGATGGACCCGGCGGACGGGCTGATCGCCGCGGGGAATGAGCGGACCCAACTGACGTGGATGGATGCCGCGAGAGATGGCGTGATCTTCACGCCGCGGTTTGGGAAGCCGGTGGAGGTGAACGCGCTGTGGGTGTCGGGGCTGAGACGGCTGGCGGTGGCGGTGGAGAAGGAGGATGCGGCGCGGGCGAAGGCCTGGCTGGCGATGGCGGAGAAGGCGGCGGGGTCGTTTGTGCGCGAGTTCTGGGATGAACGGGCGAAGTGCCTGCGGGATTGTGTGGGGCCCGATGCGGATCAACCGGACAAGAGCCGGGAGGCTCATGGCACGCGGCCGAATCAGATCTTCGCGGTGAGCCTGCCGATGTCGCCTTTGCCCGCGGACAAGCAGCGGGCGGTGCTCGCGGCCGTACGGGAGAAGTTGCTGACGGCCGTTGGGCTTCGGTCGCTGAGCCCGGACGACCCTGGGTATCGGGCGCGGTACGAAGGGAGCCTGTTCGAGCGGGACGGGGCGTACCACAACGGGACGGTGTGGCCGTATCTGATCGGGGCATACGCCGAGGCGGTGCTGCGGGTCGGGGGGTTTTCGGAGGATTCGAGAGCGGAGGCGAAGCGCGTGCTGGAGCCGCTGCTCGCGGAGTTGGTCGGGCCCTGGGGTGCGGGGGGGCCGATCGGAACGCTGGCGGAGGTGTACGACGGCGAGGGGCCTCGCCGGCCGGATGGATGCCCGGCGCAGGCGTGGAGCGTGGCGGAGGTCACGCGGGCGCTTTGCCTGGCGTTCGGGAAGCAGGTTGCGAGGGTGAGCCACGGAGAGGCACGGAGGTAACGCGGATGGTGGGGGGCCGATGGCGAGTGAGTTCGCGGGTGGAGTTGCGGTTGGACAGGCCGCGGATCGTGGCGATTCTGAACGTGACGCCGGACTCGTTTTCTGACGGTGGGCGGCATTTGGATGCGGCCGCCGCGGCGGGGGCGGCGTGGCGGATGTTTGACGAGGGCGCCGACGTGATCGACGTGGGCGGCGAATCAACGCGTCCGGGGTCCACGCGAGTATCGCCGGAAGAACAGATCCGGCGGGTCGTTCCGGTGGTGCGGGCGATTCGTGCGTTGCCGGGGGCCGCCGGGGCGGTGGCGATGTCGGTCGATACCACGCACGCGAGCGTGGCCCGGGCGGCGCTGGATGGGGGCGTGGACGCGATCAACGACGTCTCGGCGGGTGAGGAGGATGGGGGGATGCTTGCGCTGGCCGCGGAGCGGGGGGCGGGAATCATCCTAATGCACCGGCTGACGCGCCCGGAGCAGGATTCGTTCTCGGATCGGTACGCGCGGGCGCCGGGGTACGGCGATGTGGTGCGGGAAGTGGGGGAGTACCTGTCGGGGCGAGCGGGGGCGGCGCTCGGGGCCGGGGTGGCGTGCGAGAGCGTTGCGCTCGACCCCGGGCTGGGATTCGGGAAAAGCGTGGAGCAGAACCTGGAGTTGATCCGGCGGACCCGCGAGATCTCGGATCTTGGGTATGCGGTTGTGTCGGGCGTGAGCCGCAAGAGTTTTGTGGGGCGGGTGAGTCTGGGAAGGGATTCGGCGCCGGCGGAGCGGCTGGCGGGGAGTCTTGCGATGAGCGTGGCGCACCTCGCGGCGGGTGCGAGGGTGTTCCGGGTGCATGACGTGCGCGAGCATCGGGAGGCGCTGGCCGCGGCGTGGGCAGTTTTGCCGGATGTTCGGGATGTTCCTTCGAGCGGCGAGGGCGCGGCGTAGCATCTAAGTGCGAGGTCTTGGCCTCGGTACCGGACGGAACCCTTCTCACTTTGGGGGGTTGCGGAATGCGGAAAAACAACGGGGAAGGGAGCCCCCGAACGGAGCAGATATGGCAAGCGCAAATGTGAAGCAGTTCACGGATTCGAACTTTGACGGTGAGGTTCTGGGCGCGGCGGAGCCGGTGCTCGTGGATTTCTGGGCGGAATGGTGCATGCCGTGCCGGACGCTGGCCCCGATCGTGGACGCGGTGGCGGACGAGTTGAGCGGCAAGGCGAAGGTGGGGAAGTTGGATGTGGACGCCAACCGCGGGGTGGCGATGAAGTTCGGGATCACGGCGATCCCGACGGTGATCATTTTCAAGCAGGGGCAGGTGGTGAAGAAGTTCGTGGGGTTCAAGAAAAAGGACGACCTTGTCGCGGCGCTGGCCGAGGCCGGGGCGAAGTAAGTGAGCGCTGAATCGAGCCAAACTCGTGGGGAAGCAGAGGACACCATGACGCGCACCGCCTTGTCGCCGGTACCAGTTGCGGTCGAAGCGAGCCGGGATCGCTTTGAGGGGCGGACGGTGCGGTGCGGGGTGGTGGGCGTGGGGCGGATGGGCCGGCACCATGCGCGGGTGTACGCGAAGGACCTGGCGGGGTGCAAACTGGTGGGAGTGGTGGACGCGAGCAAGGAGCGGCGGGAGGAACTGGCCGAGAAGTTCGAATGCCGGGCCCTGGAGCGCGTGGATCAGTTGCTGGACCTGGGCGTGGACGCGGTGAGCATCGCGACGCCGACGATCTATCACTGGGCGGGGGCCGAGCCGCTGCTGAAGGCGGGGGTGGCGTGCCTGATCGAGAAGCCCCTGGCGGGCGACGTGGAGACGGCGCAGCGTCTGAAGGACCTGTCGGAGGGCACGGGCTCGTGCCTGATGGTGGGGCACATCGAGCGGTTCAACCCGGTGATGCGGGCGATGCAGAAGGCGGCGGCGATGGGGCAGCCGATCATCCCGCGGTTCATGCAGGTGGTGCGGGTGAGCCCGATGACGTTCCGGAGCGTGGACGTCGGGGTCGTGATGGACATGATGATCCACGACATCGACGTGGTGCTGATGATGATGGGAGGGGTGGAGCCGGACTTCATCCGGGCGGCGGGGGTGAGCGTGATCACGCCGCACGAGGACCTGTGCAACGCGTGGCTGGAGTTCAACACGCCGCACGGGCGGTGCGTGGCGAACGTGACGGCGAGCCGGCTGGCGCTCAAGACCGAGCGGGTGACGCGGATCACGGGCGAGAACGCGTACATCAAGATCGACTACGGGGCGAAGAAGGGCAACATGATCCGCCGGATCGCGAACGAGATCCAGATCCAGGAGATGCGGGAGCAGTTGGCGGACGGGAAGGACCTGACGACGCTGAAGTGGGATCAACTGGTGAACATCGAGGACCTGAAGGTGGATGACGCCGAGCCGATCGTGATGGAACTGGCGGAGTTCATCGACGCGGTGCGGTTCAGCCGGCGGCCGGCGATCGACGCGGAGGCGGGGTTCGCGAACGTGCGGACGGCGCAGCGGATTGTGGATGCGATCCGGCGGACGGTGTGATGGGCTGAGCGTTGAACGCCGAGTTCCGATTGCCGAGTGAGGCATTGGGAGTTGACTTTTTTTCATGTTTGATCTCCCCGACTGCCTGTCGCGTATAGAGCGCCGGGAGTGCGTGGAGATCGGTCATGCCAACCAAGCGAACGTTGGAAAGGGCGCGGAGTGATCGGCGTCGGGGGCGGAGCGCTTCGACGCAGGCCGGGGAGTTCGTGCGGGAGGAGATCCACAAGATCCGGCGCGGCGAGCATGGGGCGCGGTCGGCGAAGCAGGCCATCGCGATCGGGCTGAGCCAGGCGCGCCGGGCGGGGGTGGACTTGCCGCCGCCGGCTCGCGGGAAGACTTCGGAGAAGACGCGTGAGAACGCGAAACGGGCGTATGAGGCGGGGCACGGGCATCCGCGCGGGCGTCCGTCGGCGCGGCGTTCGCGGGCGACCTCGCGGGCGCTGAAGCGCGAGCCGCGGAGCACGGTGTCGCACGCGGCGCTGGCGCGGCAGGCGCACCGTGCGGCGATGAAGCGGAGCGCGGGGGAGCGGTCGGCGTCGGCACGGAAGGCCGCGCGGACCAAGGGCCATGCCGCGATGCGTGCCGCGGCGAGGAAGGCGGCGCGAACGCGGGCGGCGCACCGCTGATCAGTGGGCGCGCTTGAAGAACTGGACCGCGCGTTCGTGGCGTTCCGCGGCCGCGCGGGAGGCGAACGTGCCGAGGTTGCGGCGGCGGCCGGTCTTGGGATTGGTTTTTCGGGAATAGAGCCGGAACTGGCCGTCCGGGAGTTTGCGGATCATGCGTGTTCTCCGCGGATGCCTCCCCGCGATTCGATCCGCAGGATGGGACAGGCCGGGTCCGAGAAAGGGCGGCCTGGCCGTATCCATGGGGGCCGGTGTGCATTCTTTTGTCCTCTTTACGCCGCGGCGGCGGGTTTGGGGTAGACTTGCCTCCCCGGCGTAACGCGAGGCTGCGGCCCGCCGGGGTTTTTACCGACTTGGCCGGCCTCGAAGTCTGGTCCTCTCATGACTCCCGAATCCGCTCCGTCTCCGTCCAATCCCGTCATCACCGCCGAAATGCACGCCGAGATCGAAGCGGCGATGAAGGAACTCGAGCAATCGGGCGCGGCCGACCCGTCGAAGGGGAAGCCGGGGGCGATCCGCGGGCCGCGGGTCATTCAGTCGGGGCGGGAGCACCGGCACGGGAAGGTGGTGTCGATCGGGCCGTCGGACATATTCGTGGAGTTCGGGCCCAAGGAACTGGGGATCCTGCCGCGGATGCAGTATCCGGACGATCAACTGCCCGCGAAGGACAGCATGATCGAGGTGGTGATCGACAAGTACGAGACGAGCGAGAGCGTGTTCATCTGCTCGAGGCCGGGGGCGGTGCAGAAGGCCGCGTGGGAGTTCCTTGAGGCGGGCCAGGTGATCGAAGCGCGGGTGACGGGGGTGGCGACGAAGGAGACCAAGCAGGTCGGGCTGGAACTGGAGGTCGCGGGTCACGCGGCGTTCATGCCGGCGGGCCAGGTGTCGCTGGATCACGTGAAGGACCTGTCGATCTTCGTCGGCGAGAAGATGAAGGCCACGGTGGTGCGCGTGGAACGGTCGGGGCGCGGGAACATCGTGCTGTCGCGGCGGGATCAGTTGATCGAAGAGCGCAAGCAGATCGCCGAAGAACTGAAGAAGAGCCTGGCGGAGGGGCAGACGGTGGCGGGGACGGTGCGGAAGATCATGGACTTCGGCGCGTTCGTGGACATCGGCGGGGTGGACGGGCTGATCCACATCTCGGATCTGTCGTACGACCGCGTGAACTTCGGCGCCAAGCACGTCGAGAAGTACGTGAAGGAAGGGCAGCAGGTCTCGGTACGGATCCTGAAACTCGACTGGGAGAACAAGCGGATCGGGCTGGGGCTGAAGCAGACGCAGTCGGACCCGTTCTCGATGGCGCTGAACACGGTGGTGGAGGGCGGGGAGGTATCGGGGCGGGTGACGAAACTGGCGGAGTTCGGCGCGTTCGTGGAGATCGGGCCGGGCGTCGAGGGGCTGGTGCACATCTCGGAACTCGATCACAAGCGGATCGCGCGGGTCGAGGACGCGGTGAAGCCCGACGAGATCATCCGGGCCAAGGTGCTGAAGATCGATAAGGACAACCGGCGCGTGAGCCTGTCGATCAAGGCGCTCAAGCCGCTGCCGGAAGTCACGATCGGCGGGGGGCCGGGCGGTCGCGGCAAGGACAAGAAGCCCGCGGGCCGGTCGGTCGAAGAGATCAAGAAGGAAACCCCCGCGCTGCGGCGCATGCGCGAGAAGGCTAAGAATATGAAGTTCCAGGGCGGGCTGGGGGACATCAGCCGGTTCTGAAGTCGAGGCCGCGGGGGCCTTGCGTCCGGTCGTTATGCGGCCCGGGGGTTTACCCGCGTCGTCTCGTCGCGGTGCCCGATGTCGATCGCAGGCGGTTCCCATAACACGCCGTAGAGCGTCGGCGCTGCGTCGCCGAGAAGATGGTCGGTGAGCATCGCGGAATCGCGGAGCAGGGCTGCGAGGCCGGGCCGCCGCGCGGCCAGGCGCGCGAGGAGGCCACGGGCTTTGGTGATCGTGGTGCGATGCCACGCGTTGGAGAGCGGTCCGCCGTAGCGGAGAATCGTGGAGCCCGGGAAGAGCGATGCCAGGTCGATGGGCGAGTATTGCCGCCAGCCGTGCGCGCCGTAGAGCGGGAGCGCGGCCTCGGCGGGAACGGCGTGCGCGTGAAATCCTCCGGGGCGGGTGCGGTCGGCGAGAAGCCGGACGGCCGCGGCGTCGTCGCGGATGTGTTCGAGGGAAGTGGACGTGAGGACGACATCCGCGGGCGGGAGCGAGGAAGGGGCGATGTGATTGATGTCGGCGAGGATGAGTTCGCGCGAGAACTCGCCGGCGGGGGTGTGGGTCCAGTGGGGGTGGCGCGAGATGTCGATGCCGAAGTACCGGCCGCGGAGGCCGGCCCGGACGAATGGCTCGATGGCGTTGCCGCGTCCGCACCCGGCGTCGAGGAGGGTGATTGGTGTGCGTGCGAATCGAGCGCGTGCCTCACGGGCGGCGAGGGTGAAGAACATGTTGACGGCGACGCGCGAGGGGGACGAACCGGGATGATTCGGGAAGCGGGCGCGGGGGCCGGGCTGAGTGGGGATGCCGGCGGACGCCGCGGCCTGGAGAAGGTTGCGACGGCGGTGAAACTCGATGTACGCGCGGCGGTCGGCGGGGGAGAGGGGAAGGTCACCGCAGATGGATGCGGGATCGCGCATCCAGCATCAATCGGCCGCGGCGGCGCGTGGGGGTTTGTTTTTTGGTGAGGATCGAAGGACGACTACTTGGGCGCGGCCTGCTTGGGATCGGGCATCACCACGCCTTCCGGCGGTTTTTTCGCGGGCTTGGGCTTGGTGGCGGTCGCGGGTGTTGGCGCGCCCAGGGCCGGCTCGGGCGCGGGCGTGGCGAGTTGCGGACGGGCCTCGGGAGTGGAACGGTCGTGCAGATCGAATCGGCGCTCCGAGGGCGGCGGAACCTTGATCGTGCTGGAAACCCCGCCGTGGTTTCGTCCGATGTCGCTGATAGACCAGCGCATCTCGTCCCAACCCTGGGAGTCGGCGATGTCGGCGCGGCGGAGGAACGCAACATTGAGTTGCTTACCCACCGGGATCTCCTGGCTCCAGATGTTCTCCCCCGACTGGTAGTTGCGAAGGGTCACGGTCTGCGGCATTGAGGCCGTGCTCACGAAGTGGTACGCCTCGTGTTCGGCGCAGCCGACGAGGGTGGTGGCGGTGAGCATGGCGACGAGCGTGGCGACGGTCTTCATCTCGAACTCCGTAAAGCCGGGCGTGTGGCCGGCGAGTGCGGCCGGGATCGGCCCGACAACTCTATCGACGATTCGGGGGGCGGGACCAGAGCCCAACAGGCCTGCGTAAACTCAGTGCGATGGGCACGCCCAAGGCTCAGAATGACACCCACTTCCTGGTCGGGCATGGCTACGACCTGCACCGGCTGGAGTTTCATGCCCCCGGCGGCCCGGCGCGGCCGCTGGTGCTGGGCGGCGTCAAGTTTCCGCATAACCGAGGGCCGGTGGCGCATTCGGACGGGGATGCGCTGTATCACGCCGTGACGGACGCGATTCTGGGGGCCCTGGGCCAGCCCGACATCGGGCAGTTGTTCCCAGATACCGACCCGCGGCACGAGGCCCAGGACTCGGCGGTGTTCGTCGGCGAGGCTGTCAAGAGGATGAAGGACCTCGGCTGGCGCGTGGGAAATATGGACGCCACCGTGATCCTGGAAACGGCGAAGGTAGGGCCGGTTAAGAGCCAGATGCGGGCCAACCTCGCGCGCCTGCTGGAGGTGCCGGAGTCCCGGGTGAACGTGAAGGGAAAGACGCACGAGGGCGTAGACGCGGTCGGGGAAGGGCGCGCGGTCGAGGTGCATGCGGTGGTCGTGCTGGTACGGGGGTGAGCGGCCGCGGGTTCGGGGCGTTACATCGGTTCGACGTGCAGGTTCCAGGCTCCGGCGAGGGTGTCGCCGGGAGCGAGCGGCACGAGCCCGGTTTCGTGCCAGCCCTGAGCGTAGAGATTGATTGCGTTATTCACCATCGATACGGGTTCGAGGCAGAAGTAGGGGAGAAAGCCACCCGCGGGGGCTGAGGGCGAATAGATGACGACGTGACCGAAGATCGGCGAGCACTCGAAGCGGGCGCGGATTCCGCTGGCGGGCCAGGTGATTTCGGCGCGTCCGTCGGCGCCGGCGAAGACGTCGTCGAGTTCGCCGAGCGCATCCAGCGGCGTGCCGGCGGCGAGCGCGCGGCTGACCGCATCTTCCGCGGCCGGTTCGATCGGGACGAGGTTTTGGAGCGGGTATTTGCCCGCGTTTCGAGCGAGCACGGCGACGCGGTCGTTGGTATCCCAGAGCGAGCGCACGAAGTACGGGTGGAAGCCGATCCCCGCGGGCATGCGCGAGTTGCTCTCGTTGGTGAGTTCGAGGCGGCAGCGCAGAGTGCGCTCGGCGGTCTCGTATCGCACGCGGGCGCGGTAGGGCCAGGGCCAGTTTCGGTCGGCGAGGCTTCGCGCGTCGAGTTCGAAGGCCGCGGAAGCCGGCGAGCGGTCGAGGAGAGTCCAGGGGCGGCCGCAGACATCGCCGTGGATGGACGAGTTGTCGGGCCAGTTCACGTTTACGTTCCGGGCGATGCCGTGGAACGTGAACGCGCCCGCGGGGATTCGGTTGCACCATGGGGCGAGCAGGTAGCAGGCGGTATCGTTGAAGCAGGAGGCTTCGGCGGGAGCGCGTCGGAGGAGGGGGAACCACTGGTTGCCGGGGCCGCGGATGGTGAGGTCGCAGATCGCGGCGCCGAGGCGGGGATCGACCTGGGCGCGGAGGGAGTCGGATTCCAGAGCAAGGCGGTGCATGGATCCGCGATGGTACCAGAACAACGCCGCCTCCCGTGTGGGAGGCGGCGATCAGAACGCGTTGGTCGTCAGAGCATCAGGCCGGGTCTTTGGCCGGCTCGGTTGCCTGTGCCTGAGTGTGGACGGGGCACTTGGCGGAAGGGTCGGAAGCGAGGGCTTTGTCGCCTTCGGCGCAGCAGGAGTTGGAGTGCGGGCACTCGGCCGCGGTGGTGTCTTTCGAAGAGAAGGGGCAGGTCGCGGCGTCGGCCGGGGGAGTTGTGGAAACTGTGGTGATGGCCGAGTCGCCCTTGTGGCAGGAGCCCAGGGGGCAGCCGGTGGTGATGACGTTGTATCCGCCGAAGCCCAGGCCGACCAGGCCGAGCACGGCGATGCCGGAAGAGAGGAAACCGCGGCTGCAGGCGCACTTCATGGGGACCTCCTTGGGTTGTGGGATAGTACGCGCGGGGTGTACGGCGGGGCGGGTTGGGGCGAGGATGGGGTTCAGCCGCGGCGGGGGCGCGCCGATAGTGCGTGAAGGGCGCGCCGGAGGCTGATGCCGCGCTGTTATCGGAGCAGAGAAATGAACACGTCCCCGGGCTCGAACGACAACCTGCCTGAAGTGAGCGAGCAGGGGGTCGGGCCGCGCTTTACGCCGGCGAATGGCGAGGAGCAGCGGACCCACGACGACATCCTGCGGGTGCTGGCGGACTTTCAGGCGGGCTTGCAGAGCCTGAAGTCGCTGCATGCGCAGCGGGAGTCGCTGCAGGCGGAGTTGCTGGCGCAGCGGGAGGAACTGAGCGCACGGGAGCGGGTGTTTGCGGACGAGCGGGAGGCGCTGGAAGCGAAACTCGCGGCGCGGGGAGAGGAGTTGTTGGCGAAGGACCGGGAGTTTGAGGCGCAGCGGGAGAGGTTCGAGCGAGACCGAGCGGCCCTGGCGCGCCAGGACGAGGAGAGTCGGGCCGCGGTGCAGGAGGCGTCGGCGAGTGAGCGAGAGGCGCGACGGGTTGAACGTGAGGAGTTGGAAAAGCGGTGCGAGGAACTCGAACTGCGGGCCTCGGCCGGCGAGAACCACGCGATGGAGTTGGAGCGCGAGCGCGGGCACGCGGAGGAACTCCAGCGGGCGTTGTCGATGGCCCAGGGAGCGCTGGCGAGCGAGAAGGCGCGCCGGGAAGAGTTGGAGCAACGGTGCGAGCAACTGGGGACGCTGACGGCGCAGCACGAAAAGCGGGCAGGCGAACTCGTGCCGAAGTTGGCGCAGGCATCGTCGGAGATCGAGTCTCTGCGAGCCGACCTGGAGCGGGCGAAGCGCGAGCCGGTGAAGCGCGACGGGGGGTTCATGGCGCGCCGGCGGGCGAGGCTTGCGGAGTATCGGCGGGCGGTCCGCCGGCAGGTGCTGAAGGTGCGGAAGGCCAGCGAGGCACTGGGCAAGCGGATGGAGCAGGTGGATCAACTGCTTTCGCAGCGGGCGGAGATGGCGCAGGCGAGGCAGCGGATCATCGAGGCGGAGCACCGGCTGGAGCGATCGAAAGCCAAGGGGCGCGCGGCGATGGTGACGCTGTGCAGCGTGGCGGTGGTGGCGATGCTGGGAGCGCTGAGTTGGGTGTTGGCGAGGGAGGTCGCGCCCGCGACGTACGTGGCCGAGGTGACGCTGAAGGCCGATGGACGGGGGAGAGACCTGAACGAGGCGGAACTGGAGGAGTGGAAGCGGTATCACATGGAGTTGCTGGGCGACCCGATGTTCCAGGA
The DNA here is from genome assembly GCA_905339235.1 of Phycisphaerales bacterium. Taxonomy (GTDB): domain Bacteria; phylum Planctomycetota; class Phycisphaerae; order Phycisphaerales; family UBA1924; genus RI-211. The sequence goes on along the minus strand of CAJPFG010000006.1, from coordinate 42,567 downwards.
GGCCGCGTCGGAGCGGTTTGCGCGGCAGGGGATGCTGAAACTCGGCACCCCCGCGGCGGTGTCGGGGTTGATGACGGCGTGGGTGCACGCCGACAGCATGGCGCCGGGGGAGATACGGCTGAACCTGACGGGCCGGGGGAAGGATGAGACGCGCCGGACGCTGGAGGCGCTGTCGGCGTCGGTGGCGAGCTTTGCGAACGCCGCGCAGCAGCGGCGGATCGACGGCGGATCGACGGTGATCCCGGTGCCGGCGCACGTGGACGATTCGCCGGTGGACAACACGCAGGTGTACTACGCCCTGACGATGATGGGGGTGGGGACGGCGCTTGCGGGGATTCTGGCGATGACGGTGTGGAAACGGCTCTCGAGCGTGAAGTCGCGGTTCGAGCACGATTCGCAGGTGGCGTCGGTCCTCGACGAGGCGCGCTGGGCGGACGTGAATCGGGGGTAGCGCCCCGCGAAACGAAAACACGGAACGGGAAGACCGTTCCGTGCGCGATGAGCAGGCGACTGGCTCAGATTGTCAGCGTGAGCATGACGTCCCGGGCGGGGTCGAAGGCCCCGGTGGACGCGATAGCGATCACGGCGAGGCGGGTTCCGACGGCGAGCGTGGCGGGCACCGCGACGTTCTTGACGTCGTTACCCGGCGCGAGATCGGCGAGCGGTTCGCCCGCGACGCGGTTGTTCGCGTCGAGCACAACGAGCCGATACCCCCGCACGCCCTCTACGCGGTTGACTTTGCAGAAGAAGATGGGCTGCTCCCAGGCGGTGTTGCGGCGGAGAGCGGCGCTGCCGTCGAATCCGGCGGCGTCCGCGGCGTCGGAGCGGGCGAAGTAGTCGGTCCGGGTGGTGGGGTCCAGAAGGGTGTCGCTCACGACCTTGGCGCCCATGCGCTGGCCCATGAAGCCGTCGGTGATGGCGCTGGAAGAGATCTGCTTCTGCAGGCCGCGGTTCTGCTCGAATACGTACAGGCTGGTGGCGCCGAGGATGACGGCGGCGGTGAGCATGCCGAAAGAAACGGTGCGCCACCAGGGGGCGACGCGTCGCGAGGGGCGCAGTTCGAGTGAAGCGTCGGCCTGGGCGCCCTCTTCGACGAGAATGGCCGCGCTTACCGCACCGAGCACCTTCTCGCGCAGCGCTGGGGAAGGCTGGACATCGGGCAGCAGCGGGCTGGCGTCGGCCCAGCGGGCCTGATCGGCGCGCACGTGGGCCTGGACGCGGGGCGGAGCGGCGGTGAAGGCTTTCTCGAAAGCCGCCTGCTCCTCCGGGTCCAACAGCCCCAGTGCATCGAGGTGGGCGTTTTCCAGCAACTCCTTGATCGTCATAAGGCCAACTCCTCGCCTGAACGTTCACGCAAACGCACCAGCGCGCGGCTTAGTGCAGATTTTACTGTCCCCAGAGGTGTGTTTAGTTCTTCGCCGATCTGCCGGAGTGTCTGTCCGCCCAGATAGGCTCTTGTCACGACTGTTCGCTGGAGTTCGGGGAGCGCCTCGATGCGTTTCATGAGTGCTTTGAGGCGCTCGTCCTGATCCATGGTGCTCTTGGATTCGGCGGCCGCGGTCAGCGGGACCTGAGGTTGGTCCAGGCTGGTGGCTTTGACGCGGGCGCGGCTGCGGCGAAGTTTGTCAACCAGGTGGCGTCGGGCGATGAGCATGACCCAGGTCACCAATGCTGAGCGAGTTTCGTCGTAGCGGCCCGCGGTTTTCCACAGGCGGACAAAGACCTCCTGGACTGCGTCCTCTGCCTCGGGACGGTTCGGAAGAGCCTGATACGCCATCCGGAACACAAGCGAACCGAATCGGTCGTAGAGTTCCGCGACGGCGGATTCCTCGTTCGCGGCGACTCGTCGCATGAGCGACAAGTCCGCACCGCCTTCCGCTCCTGGCTGGCTCCGCCGAACCCCCATTCGATTCAGCCCTTCCCCATCGAAGTCCGGGCGCCACAAATTTTTGCGCCGGCGATGGATTGAGAGAAATACCCTAGTCAGGACCTCTCAGGGTTCCATACGTGAACCGCGAATGAGCGGATTCCTGAATCACAGTTTACCTGAAATCCCAGAGGCAAATCGACGCATGATCAGGTGGGGAGCGGCGCGGCCTGAGTACCGAACCATGAACGAACAAATGGGACCCTGAAGAGGGGAGATTGCGGGTATCCGACCTAAAACTCTTGCGATACGTACGAGATTGAGATAGGCTGGATTCGTTCGAGGAAACCCTCGTGGAACGAAAGACATGAACGCGACCGCCACAACCCGTGGTATGTGTCAGCGATCAGACGGCGAGCGGCGTCGGCTCGGGGCGGATCGGCCCGGGTTCAGCCTGCTTGACGTGCTGGTGTCGATATCTGTAATTGCAGTCTTGATCGGCTTGCTCCTGCCGTCGTTCGCGAAAGTGAACGAGACGGCGCGGCGGGTGGTCTGCCAGTCGAACATCCGCCAGATCGGCCTGGGCGTGGTGATGTACGCCGACGACTACAACGGCTTCCTGCCTCCCAGCGAGTTCCTGCGACCCGTGCAGCCTCGTTCCGGCGAGGGCAAGCAGAATATGGACACCCTGCGATTGTCGCCCGATCGTGAAGAGGGCGCGCCGTGGGACGGGCTGGGGTTGCTGTACCAGTACGGGTACTTGTCCACGCCGAAAATCTTCTACTGTCCCTCGCACCATGGCGACAATCCGTATTCGGCGTACGCCCTCGCGTGGAATGAAGGCCTCGCGGAGGTGATCTGCAACTACCACTACCGCGGCGAAGGCCCCCGGCCGGCGGGAAACCCCACGCGCATCCAGAATCGGCTCTACTTCATCGATCCGTCGCATTCGTCGCTGATCGCCGATGGGCTGCGTTCCCAGTCGGACTACAACCACAAGGTCGGCGTGAACTTTTTCACGGCGGACCTGTCGGTGCACTGGTACGACGACACGGACCGTGCGCTCCTGCTCTCGTTGCCGGAATCCAAGGAAGACGCGGAGTCGCAGGCCCCCGTGGACAATGCGTGGACTCTGTTCGACCAGAGCATGACCGAGCCGAACTGATCGTGTGAAGAGGCGGCATGGAATGCGCGGCGGCGGTATCATCGCGCGCATGCACAATCGACGAAGATGGACGTTTCTCTGCGCGGCGACGTGCGTCGCGGGAATGGCGTGGCGCGCCGGGGCACAACTGACGCCGGACCGCACGTACTACGGCGTAAACCGTGCGATGCCGATGAAGGTGGAGACCCCCAGTGATCCGGGCGGGGAGGCGAGGATCGACCTGTTTCCGGCCCCGGGATCGGGAGCGGAGGAGGGCGCCGAAGTCGCGCCCGTTTCGACGGCGCCGGTGGCGCCGGGCGCGGTGAACCTGGCGAGTTTGTTCCCATCGCTGTGGAGCGATCCGACGCCGCGGCTGCTGTACGCACAGTTGGTGGTCGGTGAATCGCGCATGGGTCCGCCGGTGGTGCTGCGGCCGATGCTGAGCCCCTCGCGCGCGATGGTGTACAGCATGGAGGCGGCCAAGCCGTACTACGTAGACCCGACCACCAGGCGGGAGAGCATCGATCCGAAAAAGGGGGACATCGTGTACACGCCCGATCCAGCGGCGTACACGGGGATCTGCGCGTACGTGGACAAGAACGTGGTGTTCGACACGACGGAGGGGCCGATCGAGTTTCGGATGAGGCCGGACCAGGCGCCGAACACGGTGTGGAACTTCCTGAAACTGGTGGAGGGCGGTTTCTACACGGACATTATCTTCCATCGTGTCGTGCCCAAGACGGCGCAGGGAAACCCGTTCGTTATACAGGTCGGCGATCCGACGGGCACGGGCGACGGTGGTCCGGGCTACGCGATCGATTTGGAGCCCTCGAAACTCCCGCACGATTTCGGCGTGATCTCGATGGCGCGAGACGCGGATCCGAACACGAACGGGTGCCAGGTGTTTGTATGCCTGAGCCGCGAGGGCACGATGAAACTCGACGGCAAGTACACGGCCTTCGGTGAGGCGGTCTCGGGCGAGCGTGCGATCCTGGCGATCGGCGCGACGCCGGTGAAGGGCGACCGGCCCGTGAACCCGCCCGTGTTGCTGGGAGCGAGGCTGGTGGATGCGCCGCCGTTGGGTACAGGTCCGCGGCCGGTGAAGCGGCCGGCGGATGCCGACCGGGTGATCGAGCAGGGCCGGTAACCGGACGCGAATCAGAAGTTGAACGTCGCTCCGATGCCCGCGAAGACCGCGGCGTTGCCGTCCACGTCGTCGAGTTCGTTGCCTGCGGAGTCGTCCACCGTGTAGTTCGTGAAGACATCGGCGCCGACCTCGGCCTGGACGGAAACCTGCTTCGAAAAACTCCATTTCGCGACCAGTGAGACAGGGACGCGCCAGTCTCGCACCACACCGTCGGGGATGGGGCCGGTATCTTCGAGGCGGAACTCGCGGGCCTCGACGCCCGCACCCAGGGCGAGTGTCAGGGGCTCGATGGGGGTGAAGGCGACCTCGGCGCGCAGGCCGCGCCCGTGGCTGCGGCCGGTGTGGAACGACCACCGGTCCGAAATGGTCCAGTTGACGACCGGAAAGGGGATGACGAAGACGTCGTCCTCCAGGCGGGTGGAAACGAGGATGCCCAGACCCAACGTGACCTTGTCGTTGGGCGAGTACGTGCCCCCGACCTGGCCGCCGAAGGTGGTGGAGTCGCCGAAGTCGGCGCTGGTCTGGTAGGACGCGTCGACCGAGGCGCCCGCGAAGACGCCCCAGTGGTCGGAGACGCGGGAGCGGTAGGTCACCCCGAGATAGTGCTCAAGGACATCGTCCCACGGTTCGCCGGTGGTGCCGGCGATGGCGGTGGCGTCGTCGAACTCGTAGTTTGAGAACTCGTTGAAGAACGCCACCACGAAGCGCTGGCGGTCGTCGAGCGGGATGGAGACGTCCAGGCCGGCACCCACGCGAGTAATCGCAACATCGCCGGCGGCGTCGTCGAACTCGCTCGCGAAGTCGTGCTGCAGGCCCAGGAAGAGCGACGCCTCGGGGCGGGGACGCGACGCGGCGGGCGCGCCGCCCTCTTCGTCGGGCGTGCGGGGAACAGGCGGGCCGTGCTGCGCGGCCGCGGACGTGCAGAGACCGGCGAACACGACAAGGGCGAGAAGTCGGCTGGGCATTCGAGAGACTCCCGGAGGCGTGGGGGAGAGTGTACCGGACGGGCGAGGGCGGGGCGTGCGCGGGGGCTGGTTTTTGGGGCGCGGGCAGGGCTTTGTGCGGGCGCTGCCCTACGCTTGGGCCTGATGGGGCGGTAGCTCAGTGGTAGAGCACATGCTTTGCAAGCATGGGGTCAGGGGTTCGACTCCCCTTCGCTCCACTTGGCGGGTTCGCGTCGTGGCGGGGTGACCGCGGCCGGGCTCGGGCGGGGGGATCATGAGCGAGGAAGCCAAGGCGGGCGGCTCCGGGCGGGGGCTGGGGCTGCTCACGGTGGTGATGACGCTGGCGGGGTGGACGAGCATCCCGCTTTTTTTGTTTTCGTTCAAGCACGACTTCGACGCGTGGACGGCGAACGGGTGGCGCTACGGGATTTCGGCGCTGATCTGGCTGCCGCCGCTGCTGCTGGGGTGGTGGCGGAAGAACTTGCCCAAGGGTCTGTGGAAAGCGGCGCTGGTGCCGTGCTTGTGGAACATTCCCGCGCAGGCGTTGTTCGCGCTGGCGCCGTACTACATCGAGCCGGGGCTGATGACCTTCAGCCTGCGGTTCCAGATCGTGTTTCTCGCCGTGGGCGCGGCGATGCTGTTTCCCGCGGAGCGCCGCGTGATCCGTTCGCCCGGGTTCATCGCCGGGATCCTGCTGGTGCTGGGCGGAACGCTGGCGACGATCGTGCTGGAGCCGGAGGGGCTGGGGAAGGGCTCGGTGCTGGGAGTGTCGATCGCGATCGGCGCTGGGCTGCTGTACGCGTGCTACGCGCTGGCGGTGCGAAAGTACATGATGGGGATCAATCCGCTGACGGCGTTCGCGGCGGTGAACCAGATCACGGGCGTGGGGCTGGTGGCGCTGATGCTGGCGATGGGGCGCGACGTGCACACCGGCGCGTGGGACGGCGGGGCGAGCGTGATGTCGCTGACGGGGTCGAAGTTCGGGCTTCTGGCGCTGAGCGCGGTGATCGGCATCGGGCTGGGGCACACGTTCTACTTTCTGTCGATCAAGCGGCTGGGGCTGGCGGTGTCGACGGCGGTGGTGCAGTTGCAGCCGGTGACGGTGTCGATCGCGTCGTTCTTCATCTTCGGGGAACGGCTGACGCCGCTGCAATGGGCGACGGGGATGCTGGCCATCGGGGGAGCGGGCGTGGTGCTGTGGGCGCAGCATCGGCTTGCACAAAGAGAGGAAGCACCGCCGGCGCGACGGTGCGCCGTCTGCGGGTACTCGCGTGCCGGCCTCCCGGATGACGCGCGATGTCCCGAGTGCGGGCTTGCGCCGTCGGGGGACGCCAATGAAAAGGGCTCGGGTAATCGCCCGAGCCCCGTGGGTGCAGCCGAAGGTTGAGATCAGCGACGTCGGCGGACGGCGAAGAGCGATGCCAGGCCCAGGAGCGCGGCCGCGCCCGGCGCGGGGACGGTCATGTGCATGAAGGCCTGGCCGAGGGAGGCGCCGGAGCCGTCCACGATGTCGCCGGTGAAGTAGAAATCGGTTCCGTCGAGGAAGCAGTCGTCGTTGTTGAAGACGGAGATGAAGGCGTTGTCGTTGAGAATACCGTCGCCGTCGAGATCGATGGCGTCGCCTTCGCGGAGGATTTCGAGGACGCCGTTGTAGACGAGCACGGCGTTGGCGGCGGCGTTGGCGTTGTTGGTGACACCGCCGACGACGAAGTTGCCGGCGTTGTCGGAGGCGAAGAGGAAGAAGGTCTGGGTGAAGATGCCGTCGTCCCACTGCTCGGTGGAGGAGGTGGTGATGGTGGCGTCGGTGATCGCCACGGTGCTGAATGCGCCCGACGGATTGCCGAGCGCGATCCAGTCACCCGCGCCGGTAGCGCCGGAGTTCGAGCCGCGCACCCACCAGTCGCCGTTGGGGTTCATGCCGATCTCGTTGAAGGTCAACGCGGTCCCGCCGCCCACGGAAGTCACGGCTTCCTGGAATACCGCTGCTCCGTTGAGGATCACGACGCCGTCGTCGGCGGTGCTGCCGTTGACGCTGGCGAGAGCGAACCAGTTGGCGCCTGCGGCATCCACGAAGTAATCACCCGCGCTCAGAGCGTCGTAGGTACGGCCGGGGATGTTCGAGGGCGTGGAGACGCCGAACCGGAGATCGAGGGTGGCGTTGTTGTTCCGCATGGCGATGGTGTTGTTGCCCGAGCCGGCCCCTCCGCCGGTGACGGGGGTGCTGCGGTAGGAGAGCGCGCCGCCGTTGGTGAGGTTGGGGGAGTCGACGATGGTTCCGAGCGCGACCGGCCCGGTGAAGGTGGGGGGCGTGCCGATGTTCTGGGCTTCGCGGGCCGCGACGGTAAAGCCGCCGCCGGCGGCGCCGACCACAATGGCCTCGTCATCGGTGGTGGCGCCGGAGAGATTGGCGGTGAAGGCGTAATCTCCGCTGTCGTTGATAGCGACCTTGGTATCGATCGACGCGCTGTCGGAGGTGCGGCCGGCGTCGAGGCCGGTGACGCCTTCCTGCACTCGGAGCGTGCCGGTCGAGCCCGAGCCGGTGTAGATCACCTCGTCGGTCGTGGTTGCGCCGGAGTTCACGGTCGCGGTGATGATCCAGTTTCCGTTGAGCGACCGGAAAGGCCGATCAAAGGCCGTGAAGACCAGCCCGCCCATGCCCGGGGCGAGTGACTTTGGACCGGTCTCGGCGAATATGGAACTGGCGATTCCGGCGTGCGCGCTCGTGGCCAAGCCGGCTAGGACGAACAACGAAGCCACTGTGCGACCACGCATGAACTCATCTCCTCCGCGGGCATGCCGCGATTAGCCGATGACCGCGCGAATCCTTCCGCGACGAGCCCGTTTCGAAATCATGGGGAATGTCTCTCTCGATCCCCGGCGGGCCTATCGCCCGTCGCAAGAGAATACTGTTCGCCGACGGTTTCGTCGAGGGGTACTTTCGGGATTCGTGACGGGGTCTGTTTGGGGAGTTGCCGCATGGGCCTGGCGAAAACGCGCGGTGACGGCCTGGGATTTGCTTCGGTCCGGCGGATCGTCGTGAAGTTGGGCAGCGCTGTGATTGCGCCCGGCGGAAGGCTGGATGAAGAGGCGATCGTGCGTCTCGCGGGCGACATGGCCACGTCGGACCGAGAGGTCGTCGTGGTGTCGTCGGGGGCGGTGGCGAGCGGGTTCCGAGCGCTGGGTCTGGAGGCGATGCCGCGGAGCATCGTGCAGAAACAGGCCGCGGCGGCGGTGGGACAGCAGCGGCTGATGGCGGCGTGGGCCGGGGCGTTTCAGAAGCATGGACGGGTGGTTGCGCAGGTTCTGCTCACGGCCGACGATCTGGACGACCGCGCGAGGCACCTCAACGCGCGGCGGACTCTGGAGGCACTGCTCGCGGCCGGGGTGATTCCGATCATCAACGAGAACGACAGCGTGAGTTATGCGGAGATCAAACTCGGTGACAACGACCGGCTCTCGGCGCTGGTGGCGGGATTGGTGGGCGCGGACCTGCTGGTGATCCTGTCGAGCATCGACGGGGTATACGAGCAGGGCGATGGGAAGCGCGTGATCGCGTGGATCGAGAACATCGGCGCGGCACGCCGGCATATTCGCGCCGGCACTTCGGAGGTCGGCACGGGGGGGATGGCGACGAAACTCGACGCCGCGGAGATTGCGGTGGAAGCGGGGGCGCACGTGGTGATTGCCCGTGGGGCGCAGGATCGGGTGCTGGCGAGGATCCTGGGAGGGGAAGCGCTCGGGACCCACTTTCCCGCGGCCGGGCGAGGGGTGGGCGCCCGGCGGCGATGGATCGGCCGTTCGACGCGGGTCCGCGGGACGATCGTGGTGGACGAGGGATGCGGGAGCGCCCTCACCGAGCGCGGCGCGAGTCTTCTCCCGAGCGGGGTGGTGGGGGTGGAGGGCGAGTTCGGCGAGGGCGCCTGCGTGGCGGTGCGGTACAAGGACGGGCGGGTCCTCGCACGCGGCCTGACCTCGTATTCCTCGGGTGAGATCCGTCGGCTTCGCGGCAAGAAATCGGCGGACATCGAGCGCACGCTGGGCTACTGCTACCGGGAGGAGATCATCCATCGCGACGACCTGGTGCTTACGGCCGGTTCGAAAGGGGAGCGGTCATGAGCCAGGTCGTGGAGAGTGCGCGGCGGGCGAAGGAAGCCTCGCGGCTGGTCGCGTCGTTGGATGACAAGACCAAGGCGGCGGTGCTCAACGGTCTGGCGGACTGCATCGAAGGGGCCGCGCCTCTCATTCAGATGGTGAACGGCAAGGACGTGATGGAAGCGCAGAAAGCGGGGCTGGCCGAAGCCAAACTCGCCCGGCTGCGGATCAACGGGAGCGTGATCGAGCAGACGATGTCGAGCCTGCGGCAGATCGCGGGGATGCCCGATCCGGTCGGGCAGGTGACACTGGAGCGAACCACTCCGATCGGGCTGCGCGTGAAGAAGGTGCGCACGCCGCTGGGCGTGGTCGCCATGATCTACGAGGCGCGGCCGATGGTGACGATCGACGCGTTTGCCCTGTGCTTCAAGAGCGGGAACGCGTGCATCCTCAAGGGCGGCGGCGAGGCATGCGAGAGCAACCTGATGCTGATGAAACTCATCCACGCGGTGCTGGCGGGGCACGGCCTGCCCGCGGACGCGTGCGTCGTGCTGGCGAAGGCCACGCGGGAAGAGGTGCGCGATTTGCTGACGCTGGACCGGTATGTGGATGTGGCGATCCCGCGCGGCGGGGAGGAGTTGATCCGGTTCGTGCAGGAGCACGCGAAGGTGCCGCTGCTGTTCCACGCCAGGGGGGTGTGCCACATCTTCGTGGATCAGGCCGCGGACATGGACATGGCTGAGAAGGTGTGCGTGAGCGCCAAGACCAGCGCTCCGGCGACGTGCAACGCGGCGGAGTGCGTGCTGGTGCACGAAGGGGTGGCGGCGGCGGCGGTGCCGCGGCTGGTGGGGGCGTTTGTCGCGGCGGGCGTCGAGGTGCGCGGGTGTGCCCGAACGTGCGAACTGGACTCGCGGGCGATTCCCGCGGCGGGCGAGGACTTCGGGCGCGAGTTCCTGGGGCTTACCGTCGCACTGAAGGTGGTTCCGGGGATGGACGAAGCGATCGCGCACATCGAGCAGTTCGGGAGCGATCACACCGAGGCGATCATCACGGGAGATGAACGGGCCGCGGAGTGGTTCTCCGATCACGTGCGGAGTTCGTGCGTGGTGGTGAACGCCAGCACGCGGTTCAACGACGGGTTCTCGCTGGGTCTGGGGGCGGAGATCGGGATCAGCACGACCCGGTTGCACGCGTACGGGCCGATGGGGCTGGAGGAGTTGACGACGCAGCGGTGGGTGGTGCGGGGGGATGGGCAGGTGAGGTGAGGAGAAACGGCAAATGGCGAATCGCAAACATGAGGACCGGAGGGAAGTAGGATTCGCCGGTGAAACCGGAGCGCTGGGTTCCGAAGAGTGAGAGTGAAGGAGTGCATCCATGGGTATCTGGGACAGGCTGAAGCAGGAACTGATCGACATCGTCGAGTTCCTGGACGACTCCAACAACACGCTGTGCTTCCGGTTCGAGCGATTCCAGAACGAGATCAAGCACGGCGCAAAACTGGTGGTGCGCGAGGGGCAGACGGCGGTGTTCATCAACGAGGGGCAGATCGCCGACGTCTTTCCGCCGGGCACGTACACGCTGGAAACGAGAAACCTGCCGATCCTGGCGACGCTGAAAGGCTGGAAGTACGGGTTTGAAAGCCCGTTCAAGGCCGAGGTGTACTTCGTCTCGACTCGCCTGTTCACGGACCTCAAGTGGGGGACGATGAACCCGGTGATGGTGCGCGATCCGGAGTTCGGGCCGGTGCGGCTGCGGGCGTTCGGGTCCTACGCGATGCGGGTGAAGGATGCGGGCACGTTTATCCGGAACGTGGTGGGAACGGACAACCGCTTCACGACCGAGGAACTCACCAACCAGATCCGCAACGTGATCGTGAGCCACTTCGGCGACGGGCTGGGGCAGGCGAAGATCCCGATGCTCGACCTGGCGGGCAACTTCCGCACACTGGGCGGCAAGATCGCGCAGGCGATGCAGCCGGAGTTCGACAAACTCGGCGTGGACCTGTCCACGCTCCTGATCGAGAACATCAGCCTGCCGCCGGAGGTGGAGCAGGCTCTGGACAAGCGCTCGAGCATGAGCGTGATCGGCGATGTGAACCAGTACGCCAAGTTCCAGGCGGCGGATGCGCTGCGCGACGCGGCCAAGAACCCCGGGGCCGCGGGCATGGTAGTCGGAATGGGCGTGGGCCAGGTCTTCGCGGGCACGATGGGCCAGACGGCGCAGGGCGCGGCCGGCGCGGCCCCTCCGCCGCTCGCGGCGTTCTTCGTGGCGATCAACGGCCAGCAGCAGGGGCCGTTCGATGCGGGGATGCTGTCGAACATGGCCAAGGGCGGGCAACTGACGCGCGAGTCGCTGGTGTGGAAGCAGGGGATGGCCGCGTGGGTGAAGGCGGGAGAGGTGGGAGAACTCGCGCCGGTCTTCACGCAAACGCCCCCGCCGATCCCGGGCGGACCGCCTCCGCTGCCCCGATAGTTCACCACTGGGGCCGCGGAGAGCCACGGAGTAGGAGAGGATGGCTGTGATTCACGAGGGCATCACGAGTGACATCCTCGCGAGCGCGATTGAGGTGCATCGTGTGCTGGGCCCCGGCCTGCTCTCATCTTCGTATGAGACTTGCCTCGCACACGAGCGTTGCGGCAGGGCGAAGAGTTGCACGTCAAGTTGCGTTGCCGCTGGTGTACAAGGATCTGCGGCTCGACCGTGGCTATCGGATTGATCTGCTTGTAGAGGATGCAGTCATTGTGGAGTTGAAAGTGGTGGACAAGGTCGATCCCATTCACGAGGCGCAGTTGATGACGTATCCTCGACTGGGCGGGTATCGCGCAGGGCTGATTCTCAACTTCAACAGGCTCCGCATGGCCGATGGGATCGTCAGGCGAGTTCTCTAGACGTTCTTCCCCTCCGTGGTTCCCCGTGGCCCTCCGTGGTGAATGAATGCCGTCCGATTCTTCCATTGCACATGAAATGCGGAGTTTCCCGTGCAGACAGTGCGGGGCGAAGGTGGAGTACGCGCCGGGGACGACGGTGCTGAAGTGTCCGTACTGCGATGCGGAGAACGAGATCGGCGCGGACGGAGCGGCGGAGGAGTTGGATTTCCTTACGGTCCTGGCGGGCCTGGAGGAGAACGCCCCGCACGTGGTGGTGCGGGTGATCAAGTGCCAGGCGTGCGCGGCGGAGGTGACGGCGCCCGCGAACGCGACGAGCCTCTCGTGCCCGTTCTGCGGGACGAACATCGTGTCGCAGGTGCAGGAAACCAGCCGCGTGCAGCCCAACGGCGTACTGCCCTTCCATGTTCCGCGCGAGAAGGCGGTGGCGGCGTTCAGGAAGTGGATCGCGTCGCGGTGGTTCGCGCCGAGCGCGCTGAAAAGGCAGAGCCTGATCGACGAGCAGTTGACCGGGATGTATCTGCCGTCCTGGACGTACGACTGCAAGGCCGACACCTCGTACAGCGGCCAGCGCGGCGATGCGTACTACGTGACCGTGGGGAGCGGAAAGAACCGCCGCACGGAGCGGAGAATCCGCTGGACCGGCGTGAGCGGGCGCGTGAACGACCGGTTCGATGATGTGCTTGTGATCGCGAGCCACACACTGCCCGCGGACATGGTCTCGGCCCTGGAACCGTGGGACCTCAAGCAGGTGAAGCCCTACGCCGACGAGTGGCTCGCCGGGTTCCGGGCGGAGTGCCACCAGGTGGACCTCAAGGGCGGGTGGGGGGTGGCGCAGCAGATCATGTCGCCTCGGATCGACTCGACGATTTGCGCCGACATCGGCGGGGACGAGCAGCGGATCACCTGGAAGCATTCGGCCTACCGCGAGATCACCTTCAAGCACCTGCTGCTGCCGGTGTGGGTTTCGGCGTACCGCTTCCGCGGGAAACTCTTCCGGTTCCTGGTGAACGCGCGCACGGGCGAGGTGCAGGGCCAGCGGCCCTATTCGGCGTGGAAGATCGCGAGCGCGGTGGTCGCGGGGCTGATCGTCATCGGCGGGATCGTGCTCGTCGTGATGCGATCGTGAGGGACCGGCTTGCGTTGAACGGCCGCTACTTCGCGGGCATCGCGAGTGGATCGGGCGGTTCCTCCCGCAGCGCGCCGAGTTTCCGGAGTTGGGGGAAAAGAACGGCGATGACGGCCACCACGACCAGGGTTCCGATCCCGCCGCTGACCACCGAAACGACCGGCCCGAAGAACTTCGCGACCAGACCGCTCTCGAACGCGCCCAACTCGTTGCTGGACTCGATGAAGACGCTGTTGACCGAGGAAACTCGCCCCCGTAGGTGGTTGGGCGTGCGGACCTGCACCAGCACGTGCCGGACCACAACCGAGATATTGTCGAGCGCGCCCGCGGCGAAGAGAGAGACGAACGCAACCGGGAAGCCGAACGAAGCGGGGAAGTAGCCGCAGAACCCGAACGCGATCGTGCAGACGCCAAAGCCGCAGACCGACACCAGCAGCGCACGCCCGGCTTTCCGGAACGGCGGACGGTGCGCGAGCACGAGCGCCATGACCAGCGCGCCGACGTACGACGCCGACCGGAGCACGCCGAGTCCTTCGGGCCCGACTTTCAGGATGTCCTTGGCGTACACCGGGAGCAGCGCGGTGGCCCCGCCCAGCAGCACCGCGAACAGGTCCAGCGTGAGCGTCGCGAGGATGGTCTTCTCGCGCCGCACGTGCGACACGCCGGCGGTCATCGAGCGCAGCGAGATGCCGCCGCTGGGGATGTCGGCGTGACGCGGGCGCAGCATCGTCGCGCTGAGGGCGAAGATGATGCAGAACGCGGAGCAGAAGGCGTACACGGGCCACGCGGCGTGAAACCGCCCGATCAGCACGCCCGCGAGCACCGGGCCCAGCGTCGCCGACAACTGAAAGATCCCGCTGTTCCACGTCACGGCGTTGTGGAAGTCGTCGGGCTCGACGATCATCGGGAGCAGGCTGGCCCTCGAAGGCCCGTTGAACGAGCGGGCCGAGCCCATCACCACCAGCATCGCGTACATCGACCAGACGTGCGCGGACTTGTCGCCGACCTGGGCGGAGACGACGGCGAGCGCGGCCGCGGCGAGCCCCATCGCGATCTGCGTCCACACCAGCACGCGCTTGCGCGATAGGTGATCGATGATGTGCCCCGCGGGAAGGGCGAGCGCGATCACGGGGAGCGCCCGGGCGAGGCCGGCCAGCCCCAGGTCCAGCGCGTTGCCGGTGAGTTCGTAGATCTCCCACCCGATGGCGGTGCTCAGCATCTGCAGGCCGCAGGAGGAGAGCAGGAACCCCGAGGCAAAGCGCCGATAGTTGGGCGATTGGAGCGCGGCGTAGGGGCGGTGGGGAGGTGGGGCGTCGGACATGTGAGCGCGTGGAGGATAGAGGGCTGAATCGTGATGATGCGCGCGGGCGTTTCTTCCGCCGCGCGGCCGAAACTACCCGCATCAGCGGCCAAACGCCGGAGGCTGGAAGCGGAGCGGCTCTCCGCACTCGGGGCAGGTCGGCCCTTCAAGCCCGGCAAGGTCGTAGCCGCAGCGACCGCAGCGCAGGCCACGGGCGGCGAGATCCGTCCGCAGGCGTTCCCTCGAAGCCCACCAGCCCAGGCATGCGGACGTGGTGCCGATCCAGGTGGGAAGGCCCCATACCAGCGGGGAGAGAGGTAACTCGTTGAGGCCGGCGACAACCGCCGCGGCGAGGATGGGCCCCGCGGCGGCGATTCGTGACCTCGTCGCAAAGAGCAGGACCCCGGAAGAGATCGCGGACGGCAGAAAGACGCCCCACGCGAGCGCGAACCAGTTCCACCTGTACGAGTTTGCGAACGACAGGCCGAGGATCGGCGCGACCATCTGGAAGAGGATGCCCCAGGTGAGCATGGTCATCCAGGCGCTGTCCCGATCCGCGGCCCCGCCGCCGAAGGCCATCCAGCCACCGCAGTTGCCGCAAAAGAGGATGGCGATGGCGGCGGTGGCCGCGGCGGGGTGAAAGACGGTGGCCAGAAAAGATGACAGCCCGAAGGAGCACGCGGTGAACGCAAGCCAGAGCAGCGGGGCGGAACCGAGGATTGGTCGGGCGCTGCGCATGTGCCGCCTGAAAACCGATGGACACCGACGACTCCAAGCGCTCGATCACCGAATCGACCACTTGGTCCCGTCGGTCGAATCCCGCCGTACCCGTCGATACACCGTATCTCTCTCCACAGGCTCAAAGCCCGCCTCACGAATCGCTTTCTGGAGCATCCAGACGTCGACCTCCTGGTGGGTGCTCGCGCCGCCGACTTTCGTGATGTCGTACCACACCACGGTGCCGTCGATATCGTCGGCGCCGCTCTGGAGCATGATCTGGGCCATGGGAAGGGTCTGCATGATCCAGAACGCCTTCACATGCGGGAAGTTGTCGAGCATCAGGCGCGCGATCGCCAGTGTGCGGTAGTTCTCCAGGCCGGAAGGGCCGGGGAGGTGCTCGAGGTCGCAGCCGTCCGGGAAGAAAGGCAGAGGGATGATGGTCTGGAAGTATCCGGCGGGCTGGGACCGTGCGTCGGTGAGACGGTGAGACGGTGAAAAGGCGGCGTGCTCGGGCAACGGAATACCGGGCCGCGTCAGGGTAATCGGGCGCTCCTCCTGATTTGCCATTTGCGATTTGCCATTCGCTACCTGCCCGTACCCCATCCTCGCCAGCGCCTCATCCTGCGCCCGCCGCAGCATGTCCATATGGATGAGCCGCTCGCGGCGTTGCTCGATGTGGCCGTACAGGATTGTGGCGTTGGTGTTGATCCCGAGTTCGTGGGCGATGCGGTGCACGTCGAGCCAGACATCCGACCGGATCTTGCCGCGATACGCCTCGTCATGGACGCGGTCGTCGAAGACCTCGGCCCCGCCGCCCGGGAGCGAGCCCAGGCCGGCGCTCTTCAGTTCCGTGAGCACCCACCGGATGCCGTCGAGCCGCGCCTGGCGTCCCGCGTCGCTGAAGTCGTTGGCGCCCTTGTACACCTTGGCGATCTTGGCGAGGTGCACGATCTCCACGGCCGTGAATGCCTTGACGTGCAGATCGCTCCCCAGACGCCGCGCTTCCGCGCGGATCGTCGCGACCAGGTCGGTGTAGTAACTGAACGGGAGGTAGGGGTGCAGGCCGCCGACGGAGTGGATCTCGGTGGCGCCCGCTTCCACGGCCTTGCGGACCTCGTCCTTCACATACTCCATGTCACGCGTGTACGCGCCGACGTCGTCCTTCTTGCGGTAGAACTCGCAGAACTTGCACGAGAGGGCGCAGATGTTGGAATAGTTGAGGTGGCGGTTGACGTTGAAGTACGCGGCCTCGCCGTGCAGGCGGCGGCGCACCGTGTCTGCCAGACCCAGCACGGTCCAGAGATCCGGCGTGGAGTAGAGCGTCTCGCCGTCGTCGAGTGTGAGCCGATCGCCGGCGAGAACCTTGGTCCGGATGCCATCCAGCCGGCGATCTCGGTGCGCTGGGGAACGGGTTTGCGCGAGCGTGGTCACGGCCCAGTTTAGGCGGTCGGCCCCGGGATTTCAGTTTCGATTGAAACCTTCGAAATGACCCTGAATCGGCGTCGCCTGATCGCTGCTTATCCGGACGCTGGTAACGGGAAACAGGAGTTCCGGAGCCGGGTTTCCGAAGCGGCTTTACCGGTCAATCCGGTGGGTCGATGAGGTTATTGCCCGGGGCCCGTTCTCGGGACTCTGCCGGAGACTCGCCGCCATGCGACGAATACCAGACACGAAACGCGTGGGGCGATTACAGCCCCTGATTCTGGTCCTCGGCGCGCTCGCGACGACCGCGGGCGCGCAGGACACCGCGCCGCCCGAGGCCGCGCCGGACAGCAAACCGCCGCCGAAGTCGATCGACTCGAACGACGATCTGTTGCTGTTCGAGGACGTTCCGGTGGTGGTATCGGCGTCGCGGCGGGCCCAGAAACTCAGCGAACTGGCGGTCCCCGTGAGCCTGGTGACGTGGAAGGACATCCACTATCGGGGCGTGACGGACATCGCGCAGATTCTGACGCAGGTTCCGGGCGTGAACGTGCTGCGAGTGGACCGCAACCGATGGGCCGTGGGCGTCAGGGGCCTTCACCACGAGTTCGCCGATCGCACGCTGGTGCTGATTAATGGGCGCAACGCCGGCAGCCCGGTGGTGGGCGGGCCCGACTTCGGCGTGCTTCCGGTGTTGGCCGAGGACATCGAGCGGATCGAGGTGGTGCGGGGCCCGGGCGGGGCGGTGTGGGGCGCCAACGCGTTCAACGGCGCCATCAACATCATCACGAAGAAGCCGGAGGACTCAACCGGCTATCTCGCGACCACGCGCCTGAATGAGTACGGCGATTCCAACTCGCAGTTGCGGTGGGGGGCCAAGGGCGAGAAGTGGGCGTTCCGGGTTTCGGCGGGCTACGACGAGCACGAGACTTCCGAAGACACCGTCGCCAACGACACGTTCTTCTCGCGAGACTTCGCGCGGACGATCCGGTACGACACCGAGGGCGTGTACAACTTTGACGACCGCACGCGGGCGCGATTCGGCATCGCCGGCGCACACACCGATCGGGGTGACTTCGAGTTCGCCGGCTACTGGCCGATGGTGGACGAGCGCATCGACCAGACCCGGCTGTTCGCCAGGGTCGAGCACGAGTTCGAGAGCGGGTCGAGCGGGTACCTCCAGTGGTTCGGGAACGTCGCGAGCGAAAACCGGCCGACGATGTGGCGTGTGGACAGTTTCGAGAACGACCTGGAGGCGCAGTACGCTTTCGACACGTCGAAGGCCAACCGGATGATGATCGGCGGCAACGTGCGGTTCATCCGGCTCGATCAAACCGTTCTCTCCGCTCAGGACATCATCTTCCCCGACGGGGACACCGACGAAGTCTGGTTCGGAGCGTTCGTGACCGATCGCTGGCAGGCGACCGAGAGGCTGGCGCTGGAGGCGCAGTTCCGCGGCGACTTCTACACGGAAACGTCGGCGGACTGGTCGGCGCGCCTGGCCGCGTTGTACGCATTGGACAAGGGACAGAAGCACGTGGTGCGGCTCGCGGCGGCGAAGGCGTTTCGGGCGCCGCTCATCGCGCTGCGCGGGCTGAACTCCACGCGCGGGCCGCTGCCTTCACCGCCCATGCCCCCGGGGCTGTTCGCGGTCACGCTGCTGCCGCCGGACGACCTTGACCACGAGGAGGTGTACGCGCTGGAAGCCGGGTACACCGGGCGCGTGACGGACGACGTGGAAGTGCGGGTGAACTCCTACTTCCAGCGATACGAAAGCCTGATCGGAGTCACGACGATCGTGGCGGAGCCGTTCGTGGGAACGCTCGAGAACATCGACGGCGCGAACGGGTACGGCGTGGAGGCTGAAATCTCGTACACCGTGGACAAGGCGCGCCTCTACGCGTGGTACGCCTACAACGCGCTGGATACCGACCAGTCCGGGCAGGATGTCCGGGCCATCTACCCCGCGGAGCACTCGATCGGTCTGGGAGCCCGGTGGCACTTCGCGACGGGGTTCACGGCCAACGCGGACTATCGGTACACGTCTTCGTTCGAGACCAGCCCCTTGAGCACGACGGCGACCGAGGGCACTCACGCCCTGGATCTGGCGGTCACGGCCGAGGTATTCAAGGGCAAGGGCGAGATTCAGGTCGGTGTCGAGGACGTATTCGACTCAACCGACGGTCCCATTACCGGCTATGGCAGCACGGTTTCGCAGGAACTGCCCGGCCGAACGTTCTTTGCGCGATTACAGGTGAAGTTCTAGGAGGGTCTGAAAGCGACGCGTGAAACCGGTGCGTTTCAACCTCGGAATCATCCTCGGCGCGGCCCTGGCCGGCGTGATGTACCTCGGCGCGTGGGGTAGCGAGGCCGAAGCGCCCAAGGAGGCCCTCGTCGTGCTCAGCCGCGAGGCCGAGCCCTTCCGCAAGTGCGAGAAGGCGGTCGCCGCACGGCTGAAGGAATCCGGCTGGACGGTGCGGACGGTGGTAATCGACGACAAGGGTCGGGTGGGAGGCGGCGAGGCCGCGGATCGGGTCGTCGCCGTCGGTACCGAGGCCGCGACATGGGCCAAGTCGAGGGCGAGCGAGGGGACAAGCGTGGTCTTCTGCATGGTCGCCGACGCGGAGGGCGCGGGATTGACGGCACAGCCGAACATCTCCGGGGTGCTCTCGGAGGTGCCCGCGGCGGCGCAGATGTCATTGATCCGGGAGGCGCTCCCGAAGGCCGGACGCGTGGGCATTCTCTACAAGGAAGGGTCGGCACGGGGCGAGCGCTGGCTCGCGGCCATGCGGGATGAGGCCCTGAAGGTCGGGCTTTCGGTGGACGCGCAACGGGTGGAGAGCAAGGAAAAACTGGGCGACGCGCTGAGCCTGCTCCTGAAACGCCGCGTGGACGTGCTCTGGACAATGCCCGATGGGGGCTTGTACGACGCGAGCACCCTCAAAGCGGTGCTGCGAGCGACCCTCGAGGAGGGTGTGCCGGTCTTCGGGTTCTCGACGCCGGTTGTGCGAGCGGGCGCGCTGGTGGGCGTGGGAATCGCGCCGGAGGCGCAGGGCGCGCAGGCCGGCGCGCTGATGATCGACCTGGCGGGCCGCAAAGGTCCCGCCGCCGAGATCGTGGACCCGGCGTTCGAGGTCGGCGTGAACCTGGTCGTCGCGGAGCGCTTGCAGTTGTCGGTGCCGGGCGGAGTTGTCGAGAAAGCCACGCACGTCTTCAAGGGAGATTGAGCAAGGACCATGCCCCTCACGAAACTGAATCTCCGACCGAAGGTCACGATCGTCGTGATGTGCGTCGTGCTCATCGCGATGACGGGCGCGGTCCTCGTGGCGTACCGGTCCATGCGGGACGCGATTATCCGTGAGAACCAGCGTTCGGCCGACTCGGTGGCGGGCGGTCTTGCCGCCGCGGCGGAGGTCCCCCTGGCCGTGGGAGACCGCGAGGAACTGCGGCGCCTGGCCGGGTTTTCGCTCAAGGCCAACGGGCTGACGCATGTTCGATTCATCGGTCACGGGGGTGGCGATATCGTGCGGCTCGACGACCTCGCGTCACCGGACGCCGGGGCGGCGGATCAGATCGTGGGAAGCGCCGAGGTCCGGGTGACCACGCACGACGCGAACGACCTGGACATCTTCGACGAGGCCCCCGGGCGATCCCAGCCCAGCACCGAGAAGAAGCGCATCGCAACAGTGGAGGTCGGGATGCAGA
Source organism: Phycisphaerales bacterium (assembly GCA_905339235.1). Classification (GTDB taxonomy): domain Bacteria; phylum Planctomycetota; class Phycisphaerae; order Phycisphaerales; family UBA1924; genus RI-211. Next base: position 22,212 of record CAJPFG010000006.1, on the reverse strand, counting down.
CCTCGGCGGTGCGCGAGAGGCTGGAGGCGCTCCAGCGCGCGTTCGCGCGGATCGTGGCCGCGGCGGGCCTGGTGATCGGTACGGTCTTGTGGCTGCTGGCGGGAGCCTGGACGCGACGGCTGGACCGGTTGGTGGACGCCTCGCAGCGCATGGCGCGCGGCGAACTCGAGTTCCCGCTGGACGACGCACGGCACGACGAGATCGGGAGGCTCACGGGCGCGTTCGAGAGCATGCGGGTGGCGGTCCGCGATCGTGACGAGGCCGCGCGTCGGTTCAGCGAAACCCTTCAGGAACAGGTCCGGGTTCGCACGCACGATCTCGAAGAGGCGATGCTCGCGGCGCAGGCGGCCAACCGCGCCAAGAGCGATTTTCTGGCGAACATGTCCCACGAAATCCGCACACCCATGACGGCCATTCTGGGGTTCGCGGAACTGCTCAACGACCCCGAGCAGCCCCCGGACGCCCGGCGCGAAAACGTGGAGACGATCAACCGCTCCGGCCAGCACCTGCTCTCGGTCATCAACGACATTCTTGACCTCTCGAAGATCGAGGCCGGCCGCATGACGGTGGAACCGGTGCCGTGCTCGCCGGTTTCGATCATCGAGGATGTGATCTCGCTGATGCGGGTGCGGGCGTCGGAGAAGGGGCTTGAACTGGACGTGGTCTATGGGAGCGCCATGCCCCGGACGATCCGCTCGGACCCCGGGCGTTTGCGGCAGATTCTCATCAATCTCGTGGGAAACGCGGTGAAGTTCACGCAGCAGGGGCGGGTCGCGATCCATGCGCGGGTGGACGCCGCGTCGGAGCGAATGATTGTCGGCGTCGAAGACACGGGGATCGGAATCGCCCCGGAGAGCCTGGGTATGCTCTTCCGACCGTTCAGCCAGTCGGATAGTTCGATGTCGCGCCGCTTCGGGGGCACCGGCCTGGGGTTGGCCATCGGCAAGCGCTTCGCGGAGTTGCTCGGCGGCTCGCTGTCGGTCCGAAGCACGCCCGGCCAAGGCAGCGAGTTCACGCTCGAAGTCCAGACCGGGCCGCTCGGCGCGTGCGAGTTGATTACGGGACAGGTCGTCGAGCAGGAGGCCGCCTGCGCTCCTGCCGCGCCGTCGCCGACGCTCGAGGGCGTGCGGGTCCTTCTCGCGGAAGACGGCGTGGATAATCAGCGGCTCATCGCGCATCATCTCCGCAAGTCCGGCGCGACGGTTGAGATCGCGGAGAACGGCCGGCTGGCGTGCGACGCGGCCGCGGCGGCTAAGGCCGGCGGACGCCCTTTCGACCTCATCCTGATGGACATGCAGATGCCCGAGATGGACGGCTACGCCGCGGCGACGGCGCTGCGGACGCGGGGCGACCGCACCCCGATCGTCGCGCTCACCGCCCACGCGCTGGTGGGTGATCGCGACAAGTGCATGGCCGCGGGATGCACCGACTACCTGACCAAGCCTGTGAACCGCACGGACCTGATCGCAAGGTGCCGGAAGTGGGCGACCGAAGGCAACGCGGGACGCCGCCGCGCCGCGTAATCGGTACGAGGTCGCCGCGGTAGTCAGGCGCGGCGCCGGCGCGTCGTGAAGACCACGCCCATGCCCAGCAATGCGAGCGAGCCCGGCGCCGGGACCAGGTCGTAGCCGATCACGTCCAGGGCGATGAGGTCAAAGGGCAATCCCGCGGCGGATGAAAGGAACATCGACGTGAGCGGGAAGCCGCTGGCGAGCGTCGGGTCCATCAGGCCCCACCACGGGCCGAAGGCGTCGTCTTTCCAGTGGCTGGCCTGCTTGCCGTCGCCGAGGAGGGCAAGGCCGGTGGAGAACGGGACAAGCGGCGTCATGCCGCCGTCGATGGAGAAGTACCGGAATGGCGAGTCCCCGGGCGTGGGGATGGACAGGTCGGGGATGAACGGACCCATGGTGAGCGAGACCGGCGAATACCGGAAGAGATCGAGCGTGTTGACGAGCCAGTAGTCGTCCTGATCGCCGCCGATGCCGCCCAGCGAGGGCGGAAGCAGCCCCGACACGATATCCACGCCGCTGTGGAAGCCCAGAAGGTGTCCCATTTCGTGCAGGACCATTCCGGTGTAGTCCTTCGTGCCGGGCGCGATGCCGTCGGTGTACTCAAAGTCGAACGAAGATGGTCCGATCGTGAGCGTGCCGTCGGAGCCGGCCGCGCCGCTGTGCGCCGACACCAGCCCCAGCGCCTTTGCGTTGGCGTTGGACATCCAAAGGTGGGTGTTGTTGGGGGACCCGTCGGAATCAAAGTACGGCAGGAACCCCGGCGCGGGCGGAGGCACCGCCATCGTCGTGTCGTTGATCCGCATGGCGAGGGTCGGACCGGCCTGCAGCGACCCCGCGGCCGAGGCGTCTTCCGGTGAGGTGATGTCAAGCCCCAGGGCGGTCTTGACGGACGTGTACGAATGTTCGCCCGCCCCGCCGGAAGAGGAGCCGATCCCCGAGAGCGAAGCGTCGTAGTCGAGGGTGATCTTCACGGTAATGTCGTCGGAGAGTTTGCCTCCCCAGATCGAACCGGCGAGCAGGGCCTTGTCGTACATCGCGGCCGCGAGCGCCGGAGAGGTCGATTCGAGCGCGAGCAAACCCGGGCCCTTGGAAATGTCGAAGACTACCTGACCCTGAGCGGTTGCGGCGCAGGACAACACGAGCGCGAGAGCAGTGACGCGGTACGTCATGAACTTCTCCTTAGAGCGGCGACTTGATGCGGGCCGAACGGAGCCGGCAGACATGGTTTGGGCTGGCCAATCGCGACCATCCCCGGGCAGCGATGGAGCCTCGCGAGACTCACGCCGGATCCTGGGCTTTCCGGGCTTTCCATACTCCGGAGGCTGATGGGCGGTATCGGCCTGCCAGATCGGCATGCTGATGCAGGTGCCCCGCACGGAGCACGATCCCGGGCCGCTGGGCGCGGCCCTCGCGTGAATCCCTGTACCCAACAATGCCCGAGCGATGGCCCGGGCCCATGGCACGCAGGTTGCAAATCGCGGATAGTCTGAGCATCGACTCGGCCCGGTTTAGCAGGAAGGAATCCCAATGGCAGGCAAAATCATCGGAATCGATCTGGGCACCACGAACTCGTGCGTGGCCATCATGGAAGGCGGGGCCCCCAAGGTGCTGACCAACAGCACCGGCAACCGCATCACTCCGTCCGTCGTCGGCTTCACCGACAAGGGTGAGCGGCTGGTGGGCCAGTTGGCCAAGCACCAGCAGGTGACCAACCCCAAGAACACGGTCTTCTCGATCAAGCGGTTCATGGGTCGCCGTCGCGCGGAAGTCTCTTCCGGCGGCGCCGGGGGCTACGGCAAGGCCGGCAACGAAGAGAGCAAGGTTCCGTATTCGCTCACCGGCGGGCCCGACGAGTTCGTCCACGTGCGGGTCAACCAGGGTGAGTTCACGCCCCAGCAGATCAGCGCGTTCATCCTGCAGGACCTGAAGAAAACCGCCGAGGACTATCTCGGCGAGAAGGTCGACCGCGCGGTCATCACCGTCCCCGCGTACTTCAACGACGCGCAGCGCCAAGCCACCAAGGACGCCGGCGAGATCGCCGGGCTGAAGGTCGAGCGCATCATCAACGAGCCCACCGCCGCGGCCCTCGCCTACGGCATGGACAAGAGGAAGAACCAGAAGATCGCGGTCTTCGATCTCGGCGGCGGCACGTTCGACGTGTCGATCCTCGACATCGGCGACGGCGTCTTCGAGGTGCTCAGCACCAACGGCGACACCCACCTCGGCGGCGACGACTGGGACCAGGTCGTCATCGACTTTCTTGCGGAGGAGTTCCGCAAGAAGGAAGGCATCGACATCCGCAAGGACGCGATGGCGCTCCAGCGGCTGAAAGAGGCCGCGGAAAAATCCAAGATCGAACTCTCCACCATGCAGGAGACGACGGTGAACCTGCCGTTCATCACGGCGGACCAGACCGGTCCCAAGCACCTGCAGGTGAGCCTGACGCGCAGCAAGTTCGAGTCGCTGACCGACTCGCTGTTCCAGCGCCTTCGCGAGCCCTGCCAGAACGCGCTCCGCGACGCGAAGTTGACCCCGGACAAGATCGACGAGGTCGTGCTGGTCGGCGGCTCCACCCGCATGCCCAGGGCCCAGCAGATCGCCAAGGAGATCTTCGGCAAGGAGCCCAACAAGAGCGTCAACCCCGACGAGGTCGTCGCCATCGGCGCGGCCATCCAGGGCGGCGTGCTCGCGGGCGACGTCAAGGACATCCTTCTGCTCGACGTCACCCCGCTCTCACTGGGAGTGGAGACCCTTGGCGGCGTCATGACCAAACTCATCGAGCGCAACACCACGGTGCCCACGAGCAAGAAAGAGATCTTCTCCACCGCGGCCGACAGCCAGACCAGCGTCACCATCAAGGTCTACCAGGGCGAGCGCGAGATCGCCCAGCACAACCGCCTGCTCGGCCAGTTCGATCTCGAAGGCATCGCCCCGGCCCCCCGCGGCCTGCCGCAGATCGAAGTCGAGTTCGCCATCGACGCCAACGGCATTCTGACGGTCGTCGCCACCGACAAAGGCACCGGCAAGAAGGCCGATATCAAGATCACCAACTCCGGCGGGCTGAGCAAGGAAGAGATCGACCGCATGAAGCGCGACGCCGAGGCCCACGCGGCCGAGGACAAGGCCCGGCGCGATCTCATCGACGCCAAGAACAAGGCCGACGCCTTCGTGATCCAGACCCGCAAGGCGCTCGAGGAGCACGGCGGCAAGGTGACCCAGGAAGTCCGCGGCCGGATCGAGAGCGCCCTCTCGAACCTCGAGGGCAAGATCAAGGGCGACGACAAGGCGGCCCTCGACGCCGCCATGAAGGAACTCGAGACCGCGAGCATGGAACTGGGCAAGGTCGTCTACGAGGCGGAGGCGGCGAAGGCCAAGGCCGGCGGAGCAGCCCCGGGCGGGGACGCGCCCGGCGGCGAGGCCAAGAAGGACGATGTGATCGACGCGGACTTCAAGGTGAAGGAAGACAAGTAGATTGCGAAGCACCGCGATTCGAAGAGCCCCGTGAAAGCGGGGCTTTTTCGCATACATGAGCAGGGCGATAGAATGATTCCATGGTTGCTTCGATCCCGACCAGAACTGACCCACGAATCATCGCCTTCTGCAGCGATTGGAAAGTGACGGAGTTGTCGGTGTTCGGCTCGGTCCTGCGGCCGGACTTTGGCCCCGCGAGCGACATCGATGTTCTGGTTTCCTTCGCGCCCGACGCGGCGTGGTCTTATTGGGACTGGCCGGCTATGACGGAGCGCCTCGAGGAGATTTTCGGGCGGCCGGTGGATCTCGTCGAAAAGGCCGCGCTCCGGAATCCCTTCCGCCGGCGTGAAATCCTGAACACGCGAAGAGTCATCTATGCGGCCTGATGAGCACGACTCGTCCTATCTGTGGGACATGTTGATCTACTCGCGCAAGGTCGTTGGGCTCGTGCGTGGAATCGACTTTCCCGCATATCAGGGCAACGAAACGCTAAGACTTGCGGTCGAGCGCGCGATCGAGATTATCGGCGAGGCGTCGCGTGGTGTTTCCCAGGCTTTCAAGGCTGCCCATACCGAAGTTCCGTGGAAGCCAATAGCGGCACAGCGGCACATTGTGGCTCATGGCTATGCGGGGGTAGTTGATGACAAGATCTGGCGCGTCGCTACGCAGCACGTTCCGGCATTGATTGTGCTCCGCGAGCCATTGGTGCCCGAACTACCGCCGATTGACAGCCCGGACGCCCCTCGCTGACCCATGCCCGCCCCCGATCTCCCACCTCCCCCGCAGTTTACCGCGACCGAGCGGCCTCTCCACGTCCACCTGCACGTCAAACTCGTTGCGCCCGAGGCGCTCGCCGGAGCCGTCGTAGTTGTCATCGATGCCCTGCGGGCCAGCGTCACCATGACGGCCGCGCTGGCCCACGGCGCCTCGTGCGTCGTGCCCGCGCTCACGGTTGAGCAGGCATTGGCCGAAAAGTCGCGCTATCCCGGCGCGGTCCTCGGCGGAGAACGTGGCGGCGTGCTCATCCCCGGGTTCGACCTCGACAACTCGCCCGGCAAATACACCGCCGATCGCGTCAAGGGGAAGGCCGTCATTTTCACCACCACCAACGGCACCGCGGCCCTCTTGAACTCCGCCAAGGCCGCGGAGATCGTCGTCGGTTCATTCGCCAACCTGTCCGCGGTGTGCGAGGCCGTGCGGAGCGACCCGCGCACGGTGCACGTGGTCTGCTGCGGCACGCGCGACGAGTTCTCGCTCGACGACGTCCTGCCCGCCGGCGCGTTCGTCGAGCGCCTCACCGCTTCGGGTCGCCAACTTGACGCGGAAGACTCCGCCCGCATCGCCCTGATGGCCTGGCGCGGTGCGCTCGCCGCTCCCGTCGGCCTGGTCGAAGCCATGCGCCAATCACGAGGCGGGCGGAACCTCGAGCGCCAGGGCCTCGGCGCCGATGTGGACTTCTGCGCCACGCTCGACACCCTGCCCGTCGTCCCGCGCTTTGACCCGCACCGCGGTGTTGTCACGCTCCGGTGAGATGCCGCCGGATCCACGCGGCCATCGCCCGCGCGGCCGCGCCTCGGTGGCTTCGCAAGTTCTTCTCTTCCGGCGTCAACTCCGCGCTGGTCTTGGCGTACGCCGGGGGCACCAGGAAGAGCGGGTCATAGCCGAACCCGTTTTCGCCTCGGGGCACCTCGCCGGGCATGCCGATCCGACCATCGAAGGCGCCGTGGCTGGTGTGCAGGCGGCCCTTGATCGGATCCGCGAACACCATCACGCATCGGAATCGCGCGCCGCGCTGGCCGAACTGCCTGCCTTCGAGTTCGCGGAGCAGTCGCTCGTTGTTCAGACGGTCCCGCTCCTCGCGGGCCAGCCCCGTCTCGACGCCATCGGTCGAGAAGTGCGATGAAATCACCCCGGGCCGGCCCCCGAGCGCGTCAACCTCCAGCCCCGAATCGTCGGCGAGGCACAGCCGGCCCGTGGCCTTGGCGTACGTGATGGCCTTGATGCCCGCATTCTCCTCGAACGTCTTGCCGGATTCCTCGGGCTCGCCGAAGGGGGCTCCGGGGACTTCATTCAGGTTCACCAGGCGGGCGCTGAGCCCCTCCCGCGAGAATACCGCGTTGATCTCCCGCACCTTGTGCGGATTGCCCGTTGCGACGACGATCTCCAGAGGCTTGACCATGTGGAGAAGGGTATCTCCCGCCGGCCTATACCACTGCCGATGACGGAGCGTCAAGCCATCGCCGACAGCGCCGCCTCGGGCATCGAACGGGCCGTTCGTGAGCACCGACTTCCCACGGTCCTGGTCGGCTTCGACGGCTTCATCGACTCCATCGTCAAGATGGTCGATTACCGCCGTTCCATGAAGGTCGAGGATTTCGAGCCGCTGCGGACCATCTCCGCCTTCGCGCAACGCTGCGCCGCGGCGGCCGGCAAGAGCGCCAATATCGAACGGGTGACGCTGCAGGACCGCTTCGGCGGGAACGGACCTCTGATGGCCGGGGCCCTGGCCGGCTTGGGCGCCGGCGTGACATTTGTCGGGGCCGTCGGCGACGGCGCCGGAGCGGTTCACCCTGTCTTCGCGCCCTTCGCGAGCCGGTGCGCGACGTGCATCCCGGTCGGCGTCCCCTCGCACACACTGTGCCTGGAGTTCGACGATGGGAAGTTGATGTTCAACGACACGGCCAATGTGCAGGCCGTGACGTGGGAGCGAGTGGCCGGCAGCGTCGGGCACGACGCGCTGCGGGCCATGGTCGCCCAGGCCTCGCTCATCGGCGTCGTGAACTGGTCGCTCCTGGGCGGTGTTGAGGGCATGTGGGAGGGCCTGCGCCAGATTCTGGTGACGCGCCCCGGGCCGCACGCCGATCGGCGGGTGTTCATCGACCTCTCCGATCCGGCCAAACGGCTTGACGAGGACATCACGCGCGCGATGCAACTCCTGCGGCGGCTGGAAGACACGCCGGGCGTTTCGGTCACGCTGGGTCTCAACCTGTCGGAGGCCCAGCGGATGGTCAAAGTTCTCGGTCTGCCGGGGGGCGTTCCCCGCGGCGCCCCGCACGCCGGCGAGGGGTTGGTGGCCGCGGCGTCGGGCATTCGCGGCGCGCTGTCGCTCGACACGGTTGTGATTCACCCGCGTGAGGGGGCCGCGGCGGCGAACTCCGAGGGCTCGTGGTGGTTCGAGGGGCCGTTCACCGATTCGCCCAACCTGTCCACCGGAGCGGGGGACCACTTTAACGCGGGGTTCGCCTTTGCCCAGGTTCTCAACCTGTCGCCGCCGGAGTGTCTCGCGGCCGGATGCGCGGTGAGCGGCGCGTACGTCCGCGATGCGAACAGCCCGACGCTCGAACGGCTCTGCGGGTTTCTGCGAAACCTGCCCCTTTCTGATCGGTCTTGACGAATCCACAATTCTGAGGCCTAAACTCAGCCGATGTCATGTGAGTTGTTCGAGCGTTTGGGTATCGCCGGCGACGAGCGCCTCGCTTCGCCCGGCGCTCCCGGCACCATCACGGTCACCAACCCCGCCACGGCCGAGCCGATCGGCGCGGTGCGGCTCGATGACGAGCGCGCGTACGACCGCGTCGTCGCGCAGGCATCGGAGTCCTTCGCACGCTGGCGAAGCGTTCCGGCTCCCGAGCGGGGTCAGGTGGTGCGTGCGATCGGCGACGAGTTCCGCAAGCACAAGACGGCCCTGGGCGAACTGGTATCGCTCGAGGTCGGAAAAATCCTGCAGGAGGGCCTGGGCGAGGTCCAGGAGACCATCGACATCGCGGACTTCGCGGTGGGGCTCTCGCGCCAGTTGTACGGCCTGACCATGCCCAGCGAGCGGCCCAGCCACAGGCTTATGGAACAGTGGCACCCCCTCGGCCCCATCGGCGTGATCTCAGCGTTCAACTTCCCCAACGCCGTGTGGGCGTGGAACGCCATGCTGGCCGCGGTGTGCGGCGACACGATCGTCTGGAAGCCCAGCCTGTTCGCGCCGCTCACGGCCATGGCGAGCAACGCCATCGCCGACCGCGTCGCCCGCGCCCTGGGCCATCCCGGAATCTTCAATCTGGTCATCGGCGCCGACCAGGTCGTCGGTGAACGACTGATCGCCGATTCCCGGCTGCCCCTGGTCTCCGCGACCGGCTCATGCCGGATGGGCAAGCACGTGGGCGCGGCGGTGGCCCAGCGATTCGGCCGTTGCCTGCTCGAACTGGGCGGCAACAACGCCGCGATCATCGATCAGACCGCCGACCTGAAACTGACCATCCCCGCGATCGTCTTTGCGGCCGTGGGCACGGCCGGGCAGCGCTGCACCTCGACCCGGCGACTCATCGTGCACGAATCCATCATGGACGATGTCTGCCGGCGGCTCGTCGCGGCGTACAAGACCGTCCGCATCGGCGACCCGCTCAAGGACGGCACGCTGGTCGGCCCGCTGATCAATCAGCGGAGCGTGGACGGATTCCTCGCGGCGATCGATGCCGCGAAGCAACAGGGCGGCGAGGTGCTCGCGGGCGGCGCAAAGGCCGAAGTGGCCGGGCTGCGCGGGTTCTACGTTCAGCCCACGATCATCCGGGCTCCCAAGTCCAATCGGTTGGCGATCGCCTCGGACGAGACGTTCGCCCCGATCCTGTACGTGTTCTCGTTCAAGACGCTCGACGAGGCCATCGCGATGCAGAACGGCGTGGCGCAGGGGCTGACGTCGGCGATCTTTACCGACAGCGTTCGCGCGGCGGAGGCATTCCTGGCGGCGTCGGGGTCGGATTGCGGCATCGCGAACGTGAATGCGGGAACGAGCGGAGCGGAGATCGGCGGGGCGTTCGGCGGAGAGAAGGAGACGGGCGGTGGCCGCGAGTCGGGGAGCGACTCGTGGAAGGCGTACATGCGCCGGCAGACGAACACCGTAAACTTCGGGACGGAACTCAAACTCGCACAGGGGATCCGCTTTGACTAATCCATCCACCACGTCGCCGCAGGCCCAGCCTCCCGCCGGCATCGACCGGCTGGCGCTGGCGGGGATCGAGCCGGTCCGGTCGGGCATGATCGTGGGGCTGGGGACCGGCCGCACCGCCAACCGCGCGATCCGCGCCCTTTCCCAGCGCGTGCGCGACGAAAAACTGGATATCGACTGCGTGTGCTCCAGCCTCGCGACCGAGGCGCTGGCGAAGGAACTGGCCCTTCCCACGGTGCCGTTCAACGATATCGAGACGATCGACTACACCTTCGACGGCGCCGACGAGGTGGACCACAAGTTGCGGATGATGAAGGGCCACCACGGCGCCATCACGCGCCAGCGGCTGGTGGCCGCGGTTTCCACCCGTTGCGTCTGCCTCGCGACCGAGGACAAACTGGTGAACCACCTGGGCACCAAGGCGCTGCTGGCGATCACGCTTATTCCCTTCGGCGTCGCCAGCACCCGGAACCGACTGCGAGAGTTGGGGCTTTCCGGCATCCTGCGGCGGACTCTCGACGGCGAGGTCTTCGTTTCCGACGGCGGCGGCGTGCTCTTCGACATGACCATCCCGCAGACCTGCGACATCGAGCAACTCGCGATGGCGCTGGACCACGTCCCCGGCGTCGTGGACCATGGCCTGTTCCTCACCGAGGCCGACGAGGTCATCATCGAGTGCAAGAAGGGCGAGATCCGCAGGCTGCTGCCCGAAGAGTCTTGAACTACGCGATTCGCCGTGAGCGGACGCGCGGCAGGATCAACCAGATCAGCGCCATCAGCGGAAGCGTGAGCCCCGTCACCAGGCTCCACCCGGTCATCCCCAGCGTGAACCCCTGCGCCTCCCCGGCGGAAAGGTCTGCCCGAGAGGCCGCGTGCGCCTGGATCTGCGCAAACAGCACGCCGATGTTGGCCAACTCCACCGCCAGTTTGATCAGGCACCACCGGCGCAGGGCGCTCGGGGCCTGGGGGTCCTGACGCCAGAGCCGGCGGCAGATCATGAACAGCCACACGGCCAGCGCGATCGTGGCCAGTTCCACGACGGTGTCGATCGCGCGGTAATGCACGAGCATGCCGGCAAAGTCGTCCTGGAAGTCCGGGCCTACCCGCCCTCCCAGCCATTGCGAGAAAAACGGATACCCGATCGCGCACATGCCCAGGACCCCGCTGGTCCCCGCGGCCAGCCAGCCCAGAATGGCCAGTACACGAGGCCAAACCGGGAACCGGCGAGGGATGATCATGCCTGGGGCGGTGGGCGGAGTAGTCGGGGCGAGCGCGCCGGTCACGCTCCATCATTGGGCAACATGCCGGCCCGGTTCCATGCGGCTACTGCCCCTGTGCAAGGCTGTACCCCTTCACGCCATCAAACGTCCGCAGCAGTTCGTAGGAGCACACCGTAAACGCCTCCGCCACGCGGTCGAGAAGCGCGATCGCCCGGCTCTGGCCAAGGGAACCCGGCGGCACACCGTCGCGAAGTTCGAACCGAACGCGGTAGTAGTCCACGCACTCGGTGAAGACCGAGCCCGTCGGCCATACCTGCGTGCCGCGGTTCGAAATCAGCGTCAGCCGGAACGGGGTGTCCTGGCACGCCCGCTGCATCTCTTCAGCCAGGCTCACGGGCGCGAGCGGCGAGTCGAGGTACATGTCGCACCCGGCCACGTGCGACACGACGTTCCTGAAGGTCCGGATCACCTTCTGGCCGGTGGGACGGCGCGGGCGGTCGAACACGTCCGGCGCGGCCTGGGGCGCCGTCACCGCCGGCACGGTTCGGGGCGATTGACCGAGGCGATCCATGATTGCCCGCGTGAACTCCTTTGTGGTGGCCGCGGGCCTGGTGCGATCTCCAAAATCTCCCGTGTGGACGCCGGATTCGAGGGTGGCGAGAAGCGCGTTTTCGATGGCCGCGGCCGCCTTCACCAGGCACAGGTGTCGCAGCATCATCAACCCCGAGAGAATCAGCGAGGTCGGATTCGCCACGCCCTTCCCGGCGATATCCGGTGCGGTGCCATGGACGGCCTCGAAGATGGAGATGTGATTGCCGATGTTGGCCGAGGGGGCGAAGCCCAGGCCGCCCACCAGCCCGGCGCACAAGTCCGAGACGATGTCGCCCTGCAGGTTGGGCAGCACCACCATCTGAAACGTCTGCGGCTTGACGACCAGGTTCATGCACAAGGCATCGACGATGACGTCCGCATGCTCGATCTCCGGGAAGTCCTTGGCGGTCTGCCGGAAGCGTTCGAGGAAGAGGCCGTCGGTCATCTTCATGATGTTGGCCTTGTGACCGCAGTGGACCTTTTTCAACCCGGTGTTCCGCGCCGTCCGGAAGGCGAAGCGGTGCACCTCGTCGCACCCCGGCGCGGTGATGAGCCGCTTGCCCTGAATGGTGTCGTTCGACAGTCGGTGCTCCACGCCGCCGTAGGTGTCCTCGATATTCTCCCGCACAATGGCCATGTCGATGGTCAGGCCCGCCTTGGAGTAGACCGTCTCGACTCCCGGAAGAGTCTTGAACACGCGCAGATTGGCGTACGCGTTCCAGAGTTTGCGGGCCGTGACGTTGATCGATTTCCCGCCCCCGCCCTTGGGGGTCTCCATGGGCCCCTTGAACAGGATTCCGCAGTCTTCGACGATCCCGATCGCCTCGTCGGTCATGCCGCGGGAGTTGCCCCTGCCAAAAACCGACGCTCCCATCTCCACCGGCCGGAACTCGACGCTATTCAGAACCCCCGCTGCCGCAAAGAGTTCCAGCGTCGCGCTCATGATTTCGGGGCCGATCCCATCACCGGGGGCGAGGGCGACACTCAGGCTCGCAGCCATGCTCGGAGGACTCCGCTTGGGGTTGAGAAACGCCCGACCGGGTAGCCCGGAATCGGGCCGAAGGATAGTCTCACGGCACATACTCTCACCGTCCGGTAAGATCGTCGTGGAGGTTTACCCACATGAGCAAGAAACCGTCGAAGAAATCCAAGTCGAAGGCACCAAAAAAATCCGCCCAGAAGGGGCCGAAGAAGGCGGCGAAGCAGAAGGTCGGCAAGAAGGCCGCATCGAAGTCGGTGATGAAGTCGGCCGCCACCGCCCCACCGTCGAACGCCCAGCGTGAGCGGGCCGTGGCGCTCTTCAAGTTCGCGCACCAGACGGCGGCCAAGTTCGGGTCGGGCTTCGCGGACAACCAGGTAACCGCTCAGCCCACGCCGACAAGCAACCACCTGCTGTGGAGCTTCGGCCACCTTGCCGTCAGCAACGCGTGGTTCGCGAGCCTCATCGACGGCGCGCCGATCGGTGTGTCCGACGACTGGGACAAGATGTTCGGCATGAAGAGCAAGCCCACGAGCGATCCTGCGGCCTATCCGCCCTTCGCAGAAGTCCAGGCCGCGTACGCCAAGTCCGCCGAACGGATCGAAGACGCGGCCCGCAGCCGTACCGACGCGGACATGGTCAAGCCGTGCGCCAGCGACAGCGGCGGGTTCTGCGCCGACAAACTGGACGCGATCGCCAAGGCCGCGTGGCACGAGGGCTGGCACCTCGGCCAGATCGCCGAACTCCGCAAGGCTTTGGGCCTGCCGTCGGCGATGGGGAGTTGAGTTGATCGACCGAACGCGCGAAGCCCCGCGGGGTGGCGGGGCTCTTTGCTGCGCCCGGACGGTGGTGCCCGTCCCGCGGGCCGAGTGGAAGACGGAGCGCGAAAAACTCGCGACGTTGCGCGTGAGTGGGTTGGAGATGCTCCGTTCACAATCTGGCGGCTGACCCGGTGGAAGGGTGAAACGGCCGCCGCGATCACGAACTTGCGGAAGGCAAGGCCGGGTGGGTATCCCGGCAGGGTCTTCCCGCGCCACCAACCAGGAGCATGCCATGTTCACGAACGCAAAGAACGTCCCCGCCAATCTCATCGCCATGTCGCTCGTCGCCGCAATCACCGGCAGCGCCGGGGCCGCCGTAAGTTGGCTGGGCGGCGCGCCCAGCATTCCCGACTACTACCAGCACCAGTTGGGCAACCCGGGGCGTGCGGTTAGCCCCAACCCGCTGCCGGTTCCCACGGCCGCGGTCCCCGGCGCACCGAACTACGCGCAGGACGCCTGGTGGGAAGGGCGCACCCGTTCCGACGGCGTCCGCGTCGGCGGGGGCTGGTGCGGCACCACCGCGTGGGTCAACGCCCTGAAGTACTGGGATGATCACGGCTACCGGGGCCTCATCGATCGCTCGGCCCAGGGCGGCGCGCACGCGGACAAAAACTGGCTTGAACAGTTCACCTACTCCAACGGCTCGCTGGCCCTCACGCAGAACGCCACCGACGGCGGGTGCGCCTGGGTCAGCGCCGTCCGCTCGTACGTCCGGGCGAACACGGCCACGGACCAGAACCCCGGCGGCGTGGACCCGACCATCCGGCGTTACAAGTGGAACTCCACGCCCGGGCGCGTCGAAACGATCACGGGCGCGGAAGGCACGGAATACGACCCGGCGATCGCGGGCGCTGCGCAGGGCACCTTCACCACGATGTGGGACATCCTGACCACGGCCGTGAGCCAGGGATTCACCGCCGTGGTCAAGATCGGCGAAAGCCCGAACAACGCGCCCAACGGCGACTCGAACAACGGTCACTGGTGGGGAAACTTCCACGTTCTGACGCTGGCGGGCGTGGACGGCGCTCTGGGAACCAACGCCCGGGCGTTCCTGGCCGATCCCAACGACTCCTACCGCGGCGGGGCACACAGCGCGGGCTGGGGAGTGCCTTACGCCGCGACCGACGCTCTGCCGATGGGCGCCGATTTCTACGCCTCGATCACGATCGGCGCCGACGGGCGCACATTTACGAGCGGGGCGTACAACGGCTCGGCAATCGACCAGATCTGGCTCATGCAGGTCCCCGCGCCGGGGAGCACGGTGCTGGCGGGGCTGGGATTGCTTCTCGCCGCCCGCCGCCGGCGCGCGTGATCACGACCGAGTCGCGGTCGCCCGTGTCAGACGATCGAGGACCGCGCGCCAAATCGCGCGGTCTTCGTCCGTTCCGTCGGCGGGCGGGGTTTCCACGGCGATCACGGCCGTGCGCGGGCGGTCAGCCATGCGGAGCGCGGTGTACATCACCCGCGCGTAGTCCTCGGGCGTCTCGGGCATCGGGATAACGCGGTGCGGCGGAGGGGCCACGATCGGCGAAATCGCCAGCGCCACCACCTGCCCGTCGGCCTCACGCCACAGCCGCGACAGGGCTTCGCTGTCCACGAGCATCGCCCGCGCGGCCGGAGCGTAGTGCGAGGCCAGCAGCCCGGGGCTCGAGAGCGGGCCCTCGGCCGGCGGGGCCTCGTCGTACGCCACGCCGCGCCCGATGATCCGCGCGATCTGTTCGGGCCCGATGACACCGGGACGGAGGATCCGGGCCTCGTCGTCCGCGAGCGAAACCACGGTGGACTCGATGCCCACGCGGCATTCGCCCCCGTCCAGCACGAACACGTCATCGGCCCCGAAGGACTCCCGTACGTGCGAAGCGCTCGTCGGGGAGATGCGACCGGACAGGTTCGCGCTGGGCCCGACCAGCGGGCCGTCGAATGCTCGGAGCAGGGCGAGCGTCAGGGGATGGTCCGGACATCGCACCGCCACCGTCGGTCCGTCCCCCGTCACCGCCCCGGAAACATGCGGCGCCTTGGGCAGCACGATCGACAGCGGCCCGGGCCAGAAGGCCTCGGCCAGACGCTGGGCCTCCCGCGGCCAATACGCCACGACCTCTCGCGCCGCCGCCGCGTCTGCCACGTGCACGATCAGCGGGTTGTTCGCCGGACGCCCTTTGAGTTCGAAAACCCGCCGCACCGCGCTCTCGTTCAGCGCATCCGCGCCCAACCCGTAGACCGTCTCGGTCGGGAACGCAACCAGGCCCCCGCCTCGGAGGCGATCGACAGCGATGGAGATGTCCCGCGTTCCGGCCGGCACGGACCCATTGTTGACCCCCCGCGAGGGACGAGC
Organism: Phycisphaerales bacterium; assembly: GCA_905339235.1. GTDB lineage: Bacteria > Planctomycetota > Phycisphaerae > Phycisphaerales > UBA1924 > RI-211. Next base: position 6,354 of record CAJPFG010000006.1, on the reverse strand, counting down.
CGGATCGCAACGCAACATTGCCCGTTCAGGGCCGATCGGCGAGAGACTGGTCGGAGGACGGTACGACCATCTTCACGTTGTTCCGTTCCAGCGTCGTCCCCATCGCCTGGAACAGGTCGGCGATCGACTGGTTGTACTCGACCATCGCCTGCATCTCATCGCGCTCGGCGGACGAGAGGGTTTCCTGGCTGTTCAGTTCAAGATCAAGCCGCTCGACAGAATACCCCTGGCGGAAGTCCTTCTCGACCTGGAGCACTCGGAGGCTCTCGGCCGCGGCCAGCCGGCTCGCCGCCGTCTGCGAGATCAGCCGGTAGTTCAGGTTCAGCCGCAGCAGGGCGGTCTTGACGTCCACCACGGCCGATTGGACCGAGTTGCGGTACGCGTGGACCGTCTGCATCCGTTCGAGGCGGCGGCGGCGATAGTCGGACTCGGCCCTTCGGTTGCCGATCGGCTGCTCGAAGTTCAGCCCGGCCAGGTAGTCGATGAACGTGCCCTCGAACAGGTCGTTGTACGATTCGTTGATGTCGTTGTTCAGCGAGGACCAGCGCGTCTGCAGGCGCAGGGAAAGATCGGGCATCCGCGCATTCCGCGCGACGGTCTGGCGGATCGAGGCATCGTCGATCGCCAGGACGGCCTGCTGCACCTCGGGCCGGAATGCGACGGCCTGCCGAAGGCTCTCGAGGAGGCTGAACTTCACCGGCTGGTCCACGGGACGATCCACGGGCATGACGACCAGTTCCGCTCCGACCGGCAACTGCGGATCGTTGATCAACTGCTTCATGCGGTTGCTCAGCACGTGCACCTGAGTGCGAGCCCGCTGCAAGTCCGACTTCCGCTGCTCGACGCGGGCCCGGGCCCGGGCGATCTGGGCCTGGTTGGCGTCCAAGTGCACTCGCTGCTCGAGTTGCTGCTGCACCTCCACGCCGCGGTCCAGCAGGCGCTGCAGGATCATCACGTCGTACACCGACCGCACCAGGTCCCAGTAGGTCTTTTCGGTGTCGGTGAGCACGCGGATCAGATCGCGCCGGAGCGTCTGAACCGAGTTTCGCTCCGCGTTCCGCGCCACGCGGATCTCCGCCTGCGTCACCTCGCTCCCCGCGCCCTTCAGCAGCGGCTGGTCCCACTGCAACGTGAACGCGGCCTGCTGGGCCGGATTGGGGACGTTCGTCTGGCCGGGGGTGTTGTTGTCGGTGTAGGACGTGTCCAACTGGGCCGTGAGCCGGCCGCCACCGATCAGCGTGCGTCGCAACCCCAGGGCGTTGTTGAGCGATTCCACGTTCGTCGAGTTCACAGGGCTGGTCGAGCCGGAGAAGGCGCTGGCGACCTGCGGCGAGTTGGTGTTGTTCCAGCCCGCCGTGGCGAAGAACGTCCAGTCGAACGCCGCTTCCGCCGCCTGCACCTGCGATTCGCTCACCGCCGGGCCCAGCCGCGCGAACTGCACCGCGATGTTGTGCTCCACCGCCGTGCGCATCACGCGCTCCAGGCTCAGCGAGATGCTCTGGGCGGGCCGCCCGAGCAGATCGTCGCCCAGACCGACGCTGTTCCAGTCGTACGACCCGACTCCGGCCATCTTCTCCAGTTCGGGGAGGAACTCAGCCTGGATGCCCAGCCGGGCCACCGAGTCTTCGCGAGCGGTCACCAGGCTCTGGGGCTGGGTCTGGGCCTCGCGGATTTCCCGCTGCGCGGCGTCGAGCACGCTGCGGCGAAGGGTCTGCTCGCTCTCACGTTCGAATGGGGACGCCGTACAACCGGCCAGTGCGGCGAGCGCTGCGGCGCACAATGTCAGCCTTGCGGAGTTCCGGGGCATCGGGTCATCCAAACAGGGGATCGACGCCTCGGGGAAGCGCCAGATCATAAGTATCTACGTGGCAATAGGTTACACGAATTGCCCGTCGCGCGCCAGCCGGGCGCATCCGGACAGACAACGTAGCCGCAAAGTCGCACAGCGTCAAAGTCCGGAAAACGCCCGTTTCCACCCGATGATTCCTGTCGGCCAACACGCTTCCGGGTCGTCTCCGTCAACTGCGCAGCACGCGCCGGGGCGTATCGTTGGCCTCGTTCAGGCCGCGCAAGGTTGGCGCGGCCTCCGGAAGGAACCGGGTCCGCCCCTGCGGGCCCTTGCGCCAAAAGGAGTGCGCCGTGCATCGCTTTTTCGCCCTCACCGCCGTGGCTCTCGTTTCGCCCGCCCTCGGGCAGGTCCAGAATGTCGCCCCGTACTACGCCTATGTCTCGCAGGACCGGGCCCCGATCCACTGCAACGACAGCGACCGGTTCTATCGCGTCGCCGAGATGACCGCGGGGACCGTGGTCTTCGTCGATGGCGAGGGTGCGGGTTGGACCCGGATCGCCTACCCCGGCGGCCTTTCGGCGTTCGTCCGCGCGACGGACGTGACCGTGCAGGGAGAGGCCGCCACGCTCTCGCAGCCGAGCCGACTCAAGGCCGCGAACGCCGCGTCAGGCTACGACGGCTCGTACAAGATGCTCTTCGACACCGAGTTACCCACCGGAACGGCGCTCAAGGTGATCGAGCCGGTGAAGGACGCTTCGGGAGCCATCGCGGCCTACAAAGTGGCCGCGCCGCAGGGCTCCAAGGGCTTCACCCCCTCGCGTCTGCTCCGGCGTGCGACCGACACCGAAGTCGCCGCGTTCCGGGCCAAGCCCGGTGTCTGGCTGCCGGATCTTCCGACGACGCCCGCGGGAACAGTCGCGGCCAAGCCGCCCGCAGCGCCGGGCGTCACCCCGATCGCCACGCCGGACGCCACGACGCCGGGCTCGGCCCCGACCGACGCCACGCCCGTCGAGATCACTCAGCACACCAATCCCGGTACCACGCCTCCCGCGGGGACCGAGCCGATTGTTCCCGCGCAACCCGTGCAGGCCGCCGCGCCGCCCGAACGCGCGGTCGGCACCTGGGATCGTTTGGACGCCTCGTTCCAGAGCGTGTGGAAGCAGCCGGTGCTGGGCGCGGAGTTCGATGAACTGATCGCCGAGTTCGACCGGGCGATCGAGCGGTCCCCCACGAGCAAGCCCGGCGTCAAGCAGCAACTCGAATCGCGCCGCGACGCCCTTCAGATCAAGCGCGAGTTTCGCGACAAACTCCGCGCCCAGGAAGAGGCTCGCGCCCGCCTGGACCAGGATCGCGTCAAGGTCTCCCAGCAACTCGAGGAGATCGCCAGGACCCGGTACTACACGATCATCGGCGAGTTGCAGCCCAGCCTGGTCTACGACGGCAAGCAACTCCCGCAGATGTACCGCGTGGTCTCCGTGGGAGCCGCGGCGCCCCGCACGCTCGGCTATCTGCGGCAGACCGACGTGGTGAATCTCGACGACATGCTGGGCCAGGTGATCGGAGTCGTGGGCGAGGCCCAACTCGACCGCTCGCTCCAACTGAACATCATCACCCCCGTGCACGTGGATGTGCTGCGGTCGGCAGCGGCGTCCAACTCCACCGCGACGGTGACTCCCACCGCGACCCCAGCCGACGTGCCCCGCGAGAAGTAGTCGCCCGGATTCAACCGAACCGAACTTCAGCCCCTCGCCCGACCCGGTGGGGGGCTTTCGCTTGGTCGCCGCCGCCCGGTGCGAATCCCGGCGGCCGCGGGCGGGCGATTTCCTACACTCGCCCGTGGTCGCAAGCCCTCCCCCCCACCCGAGCAGCATGCGGTTCGCCTCGGCCCTCTTGGGGCACACCGATCCCTCGCGGGCGGTGGAGACGGTGTGCGAGCAATGCTCGCGGACGCTCCCGGGCCCGCCGGACCTGGTCTGCGTGTTCTTCTCCAAGCATCACGTGCCGCACGCGGCCATGATCGGGGCGCTTATCCGCTCCCGGCTCAAGCCCCGGGTGCTGGTGGGTTGCTCGGCGGCGGGGGTGATCGCGGACGCGACGGAACTGGAAGATTCCCCCGGCCTGACGGTTCTGGCGGCGACCCTTCCGGGCGTGGGCCTCTCGACCTGCTGGACCGACGACCTCATCGTTGACGATGAGGACCAGGCAAGGGCGCGGATGGCCGAACTGCTCGGGGCCGACGACGCCCTGCGCGGGGCGATCCTGCTGGCCGACCCCTTCTCCGTCCCGCTCGTGCGCTTGCTTCCCGCGCTTAATGAGGCGCGGGGCGCGGGGCGAATACCCCCGATCCTCGGCGGGCTGGCCTCGGCCTCGAGTGACCCCGGCGGCAACGCGATCATCCTCGACGACCGCGTCGAGAACCGCGGCGGGGTCATGCTCTCGCTGCGCGGGCCCATCCGCATCGACACCATCGTCTCGCAGGGCTGCCGCCCCTTCGGCCCCAACTTCGTCATCACCAAGGCGCGGCGGAACATCATCTTCCAACTGGGCGGCAAGCCCGCGATGGAAGTGGTTTCGGAGGTCGTGAACGAACTCCCCGAAGACCAGCGCGAGGGGCTCAAGTCGGGCCTGTTCATCGGGCGGGTGATCAACGAGTTCAAGAGCCGCTTCGGGCGGGGCGACTTCCTGATCCGCAACGTGATGGGCGTGGACCAGAACCACGGCGCCGTGGCGGTGGCCGAGCAGGTCAGTGTCGGCCAGACCATCCGCCTGCACATGCGCGACGCGCACACGGCCCACGAGGACCTGGTGCTGCTGCTGGACGCGCAGAAGTTGTACGCCAAGCCCGCGGGGATCCTGCTGGTGACGTGCAACGGGCGAGGGCGGAAGATGTTCGGCGCCCCCAACCACGACGCCGCGACCATCATGCGGGCCTTCATGCCCCAGGCCGCGGGCGAGAGCGCGGCCAAGCCGGGCATCCGCATCGAGCCGATCACACAGGCCCCGGTTCCCCTCGCGGGCTTCTTCGCGGCGGGCGAGATCGGCCCGCTGGACGGGACGAGTTTCGTCCACGGCCACACGGCGTGCGCGGCGATCTTCCGAAGCGCCTGAGGCCTCGCGTGGCACGGGGCGTCCTCGACCCGTGCTTCTGCGGCGGCACGCACTCACTTGGACGGCGATCCGCACTCCGGGCAGGGCGCGGCCGGGCTCGCCAGGCCGCGACGGTCGTAGCCGCAGGTGGGGCACAAGCCTGCCTCAGTGCGGCGATGCTCGCGTCGATGCCTTCTGTACAGGAACGCCGCCAGCATGGCTGCCGTAACGAACGGAATCCACAGCGGCGTGGAGGTGTAGAAGTTCGGAGGATGGGGCGAAGCCCAGTGAACCGTCCACTCCCAGATTGGGGCGTACCCACTTCGTGCCGGCGGATAATCGGGGCCGACCACCCATCCGGGCGACACCGCAAACTCACGCGGAACGACGACGCGCCCGAAGCCGAACCCGCCCCGCCCGATGCCGGCCGACCATCCTGACGCCCCGATCCACGAGATGAACCACCACCCGCTGCCCAGCCACGCTACGAAGAGCAAGACCGCGCACCAGAGGCAGACCGACATGGTCAGCCGCCGGATTCTCCTTCGGCACTGCATGTACTCATCGTAACCCGGAGGGGCTGGGGATCATCCCGCACTCCGGGCAGGGCGCGGCGAGTTCCGTCAGCCCGTGACGGTCGTAGCCGCAGGAGGGGCAGAGGCCGAGCCGTGCGCGGCGGCGCTCACGCAACGCCCGGCGCCACAGCACCCCGCACGGGGCTGCACAAAGTGCGAAGAGAATCCACACGGGAATCACGATGTCGGACGCGCCAAATTTGTCCCTTGTGCTCGGGAGCCACCGCCATCCCGGCTCGCGTTCCCACGATCCCAGGGGCAGAATCCACAGGCCGTGGCGAGCCAGCGATAAGTCGACGTCTGTCGGTCCGAACCAGAAACTCGACAGACCCTTTGCGCAGGTCGAAGCCGTCAAACCGGCCGGGCCGGGCAGAGTCCCAACTCAACCTCCAGAATCCACTCACGACCCAGGCCGCGGCGATGATGACGCACATCACCGTGAGCGACCAGCGTGCGATCCGACGTGCATGAGCGCGACGAGACATCGCTTCAGCCTAGGCCGAAAACGAAAAGGGCCCGAGCCGTCGCCCGAACCCTCCTGATCTCCTCTGCGTCCTCTGCGAACTCTGCGAGAAACTCCTCGTGGGCTACGCCGCCATCAGCAGCGCCGTGCCGCCGCTCACCGTCAGCCCGCCGTCGTCGATCTTCAGCCCGAAGGGCTGGCCGGAAGTAGCCGGGGCGTGGAGCGCAGGCGTCTTCGCCGGAGCGACACCCCCGGTGAACGGAGCGCGAGGGTCGCAGCCTGAAGGGCTGCTCGTGGTTTCCTGCCGCGCATGGCATCCACGCTCACGAAGATTCTGTTGCACGTCACGTTCTCGACCAAGGGCCGCGCGTCGATGATTCCGGAGCGCGTCGAGCCGGACCTGTACGCGTACGTCGGGGGAATCTGCCGACGGTTGAAAT